>DATAUB010000001.1:0-139230 GCA_036268475.1 Bryobacteraceae bacterium
GTTGCTCCGCAATCTCCTGCCGGAGCGCGCCGACGGTCTCCTGAACGTGCGCTGCCTGCTGCGAATGCGCGGCGTCCACCGACTGTTTCACCTGCTCCGCAATCTCCTGCCGGAGCGCGCCGACGGTCTCCTGAAGGTGCGCTGCCTGCTGCGCATGCGTGCCATTTAGTTGCTCCGCAATCTCCTGCCGGAGCGCGCCGACGGTCTCGTGAACGTGCGCCACCTGCTCCGAATGCGCGGCGTCCACCGACTGCTTCACCTGCTCCGCCAGCGCCGCCTGCTGCGAATGCGCGCTCTTCACCTGCTCGGCAATTTCCTGCACCTGCGCGGAATGCTTCTGGCCGGAAGCTTCCACCGATTCCCGCACATGAGACTCGATCTGCTGCGTCACCGCCGCGATGGCCTCCTGCACACGCCCCTGAATCTTCTGCATGAGGGCTTCGGTATCGACAGGCGCCACCACCGGGCGCTGCTCCACGGCCACAAGCTGCGCGTGAACTCCGGCGAGCTGCTGCTTCAACTGCTCGGCCGCTTCCCCAGCCGTCTGCTGCATGCCGGCGAGGGTCTTCTCATAGCTTGCAAACTTCAACGAAACCCGCGCTTCCAGTTGATGAAGTTCGGCGCGTAAGGCGTTGTCGGCGGCGCCGCGAGCGGGCGCCGGCGTATCCGCCCGGCGGGCAGCCACCGTGAGGAGCTTGAGCTCCATGATGATCTTCTGCATGCGCTGCCAGCGCGCCGCCGGAGACTTGGCTACGCACGCGGCCACCAGCCGGTCTACCGCGGGACTTCCCGACGACGGCGGAGTGGCGTTGCACAAGGCCAGCTTCAACTCCGTCTGGCCTGCGCCTTCGAAGGCCGGCCGGCCGGTGAGCATCTCGAAGACCAGCGCGCCGAACGAAAAAATGTCGCTACGAGCATCGGCGGGCTGCCCCTGCAGAAGCTCCGGAGCCGTGTAGGGAGTGGCCGCGGCCAAGGGACCTACGGTGGGAATCAGTTCCACCGTGTTTCCGCTCAGCACGATACTAGCGGGTGTCACCGCCCCGTGCGCCTTACCGGTGTCATGCAACTGGCGCAGTGCTTCCGCCAGTCTCATGGCGGTCTGCAGCGCCTCTGCCACGGGAATCCGTCCTTCTTGCATCCGTACTGCCAGGGTCCTTTGCTCGCTCGTTGTAGTCATCGACTCCTCGTTCTTCTGGTAATAATCGGCGAACGCCCGCCGTAGCCTTATATAAACGAGTAAATCAATAAGGCCAGCCGGGATCAAGCCCTACCAAAGGGATACGGGTTCTACCGCGGTACCAGCGGTACGCTCACTTTAGGTAGTTTGCATTCGCTATCTCCACACCTGCAACGTACTTAGGACCCCGCCGCGTCCTGGAAAAACTGCCACGATTTGGCCGCGCATTTCTCCCAGCGAAACTGCTCGGCACGCTCCCGCCCGCGCTCGGCCAGCTTGGCGCGCAGGTCGGGATAGGTCAGCAGGCGGTTGAGCGCATCGCGCAACTCCGTCTCGCTGCGCGGGTCCACCAGCAAAGCCGCATCGCCGGCGATTTCCGGCAGCGCCGACACATTCGAGGTCACCACCGGAACTCCCGCCGCCATCGCCTGCGCCACCGGAAAGCCGAAACCTTCGTACAGCGAGGGGTAAGCGAATACCGTGGCCGCCGCCGTCAAGCCGGCGATATCCCGCTCCGGTACATAGCCCAGATAGCGCACCGTCCTCACGCGTTGCGTGGTCTCCGCATCCGCCCAACCCAGCGGACCGGCCACCACCAGCTCATATTCGTCCTGCAGAAACGCCGGCAGCGCGCGGTAGGCGTTCACCAGCGCGCCGAAGTTCTTGCGCGGCTCCACCGTCCCTACCGAAAGGATGATCTGCCGCTTCAGGCGATACCGCCGGCGCACCTGCGCCACCGCTTCCGGCGCCACGCTGAAGAAGGAACTTGCGACGCCTGAATGAATCGTCACAATTTTTTCGGGTGCAATGCCCAGGATGCGGATGGCGTCCTGACGGGTGGCTTCCGAGACGGCGATGATGCGATGCGCCTGCCGCAGGTTGGCGGCAAGCTGGGCGTCGGCCTTTCGGTTGGCCGCGAGATGCAGTTGCGGCATGGTCCACGCCGTCAGGTCGTGCAAGGTAGCCGTGAGCATCGGGCGGCGGGGAGGATTTCGCACCAGGCTGCTGACGTGAAAAATATCCGCCCGACGCGCCGCCATGTCGAGCAGCGGAACGCCGGCGTAATTCGACAGGGCGAGCGACGCCAGGCCGGCGCCGGTCCGCCACCAACTGACCGCCGAGCGGTCATGATGGAGCACGGCGCGGCCCAGCCCAGGGACAGTCCCAATGGCGCCCTGGGGAGCCGCCCGCCATAAGGCTTCTACCCAGTGGAACAAATAGTTCTTGACCCCCGCGCTGCGAATCAGCAACGGATAGGTGTCGATCAACACCTTCATTGTTTACAGCATGCAACATTTCGGTAGTCAAATGCAGTATTTCGACCCCGTATAATTAGGTGTAGAAAAACGCAATCTTGGGGGAAAAACTATGCATGGATATAACGCCAAGAATCTGGCTCAGTCGTTTCGCACGGTTCGCAAGAATACCATTCAGATCGCTGAGGAGATCCCTGAGGACCAATACGGGTTTCGTCCCACCGAGGGCACCCGCACTGTGGGGGAGAGCCTGAAGCACATCGTTAGCGCTACCGGCTGGCCCGTCCGCTTACACGGGGAGCGCCATATGGAGCTGAAATTTGAAATGTTCGGCGAAGTCATGGCTGCCGCCGCGGCGGTGGAAGCCACGCTCCACACCAAGGCGGATATTTTGAAAGCACTCCACGATAAAGGTGAGGAATTCGCCAGCTTCCTCGATGGGTTGTCCGATGAGGTGCTGGCCGAAACTGTCAGCTTTCCGCCGCAGGCGGAACTGCCGGGCAAGACGCGTTTCGAAATGCTGCTCTCGGCGAAGGAGCACGAGATGCATCATCGCGGCCAGTTGATGCTGGTGGAGCGCATGCTGGGCATCACCCCGCACCTCACCCGCCACATGCAGGAACGCATGGCCGCCATGCAACAGCAGAAAGCCGCGCAAGGCGCGTAGTCTTCAGTGCGAGGCGGGCGAAACAGCCCGCCTCACTTCTCATTCGTAACGCAGCGCCTTTAGGGGATCGAGCCGCGCCGCCCGGCGCGCGGGGACATAGCAGGCCACCAGCGCCACCACCGCCAGCAGCAGTGCGGTAGCCGCGAAAATGAACGGATCGCCTGGTTTGACCTCATGCAGCAGGCTCGCCAGAATCCTTCCCGTAGCGAATGCCCCAACTGCCCCCACCGCCAGACCGATCAACGCGAGCATCATTCCTTCCCACAGAAGTTCGCCCAGCACCCGGAAACGGCTTGCCCCCAGGGACATTCGGATGCCGATCTCGCGCGTTCTCTGCGTGACCAGGTAAGACAGCACGCCATAAATTCCGATGGCCGCCAGCAACGCCGCCAAACCGGCGAAGCACCCTACCAGGGCGCTCATGAACTGCTGCCCCTGCGCCTGCCCGGCAACCACGTCGTCCATAGAGCGCACTTCGTACAGGGGAAGCGTGGCGTCTACCTGTGCCAGCGCGCGCCGCGCCTCCGGCGTAACTGACGCCGCCGGTAGTGTAGTGTGGACCACCAGGAACTGCCGCGATCGGCCGGCAAAGGGATCGTACGCCTCGGGGATGGTCTTGGCGGTGAGGCTCCATTCGGGCACATCGCTCACTACCCCCACCACCTGCCGCCAAGGGCCGTGATCGCCACCCTGCGAAAACATTTTGCCCAGCGGGCTTTGGTTCGGCCAGAAGAACTTAGCCATGGTTTCATTGATCAGGCACGGAAACAGCATGCTGTCCGTCATGGACGCAGGCGGGAGGGAGCCGCTGTCGTAGATGGGGTCGATTTGGGCATTCTGCCGGAGCGTTCTCTCGGTATCTTCCGGGGTGAAATTTCGCCCCTGTAACAGACGAATCCCCATGGCGCGAAAATAATCGGGCGAGGCAGCGTGCATCTCCACCAGTTGATTACTGCGCTTATCGGTCTGGCCGCGCAGTTTCGCATAATAATTGCTGCCGCCTTCGAGCGGCAGGTGGTCGGTGAGGGCCACCGCGTCGGCGCCGGCGATGCGGCGTGCCTGGGCGAGCAGAGCCTGGGAGAAATCGTACTGCTGGCGATCGGTTTTATACCCGGCATCGGGAAGCCGAACGGCCGCCGTCCACACGCCCTGCCGCCGCACCCCGATATCCAGACTGCGCATGCGGGCAAAATCCTCCAGCAGCAGTCCGGCCGATACCAGCAGCATCAACGAAAGGGCGATCTCCGCCACCACCAGCACATTGCTCGTCAGGCGCCGCCTGCGGTTGTGGCTGACGGAAGCGCCGGCGCCGCCTTTCAATTCGCCATGCAGATCGGACCGCGACATCTGCAGTGCCGGAAAGACACCGAACAGGATGCCCGTCAGAATGGCCAACGCGAACGTAAACCCGAGAACTGCCGGATTCAATTCCACCGCGTTGAACTGCGGCAGGCTATAGCTTTTCGCATGCGAGAACAGGTCCACAAGTCCCCACGCCAGCAGCAAGCCTGCGGCCCCACCGGTGAGTGCCAGCAGCAGGCTCTCAGTAAGCAACTGGCGCAGAATACGCAATCTCGATGCTCCCAGCGCGCTCCGGATGGCCACTTCCTTCTGCCGCGACATGGCGCGCGAAAGCAGCAGGTTGGCCACGTTGGCGCAAGCGATCAGCAGAACCAACCCAACCGCGCCCAGCAAAAGGAACAGAGAGCTGCGCGAGTTCCCCACCATGGAATCGCGCAGCGAAGTGACCGCCGCGCCGATATGATCGTTGGAATCGGGGTACTGCTTCTCCAGCCGGCCGGCGACGGTCTTCAGGTCGGCGCGCGCCGCCTGAATCGTGACCCCGGGCTTCATCCGCCCGATGGCGTTGCCCCAGTGGTTTCCGCGTATCCCCAGGCTCTTGGCGTCCATATCCTGCGGAATCCAGAGCTGCGCCTGGTACGGAAAATGGAAGCTCTCCGGCATCACGCCAATGACGGTGTATTTTTTGGAATTCAGCTCGATCGTCCGGCCCACGATATGCGCATCGGCCGCGAACCGGCCGTTCCAGAGAGGGTAGGCGAGAATCGCCACGCCGTCCTTGGTGGGCTGGTCTTCTCCGTCTGCCCAGGTGCGGCCCAGCATCGGCTTCACTCCCAGCAAGTTGAAGAAATTAGCTTCGGTCGGCAGGGCCAACACGCGCTCCGGCTGCCCGCCGGAGTTGAGGTTCATATCGCCCGGCCAGGAAAACAGGGTCATGTCCTGAAAGGTGCGGTTCTGGGCCTTCCAATCGACGAAATCGAGCCCCGCGAACGGATATTTCCCGGGCGCTGTTTCGGTCTCGTTCAGGGTGACCAACTGGCCGGGATTGGCGTAGGGCAGCGGGCGCAATAAGATGGTGTCGATGATGCTAAAAATAGCGGTATTGGCGCCGATTCCGATGGCCAGCGTGACAGCCGCCACGAGCGCAAATCCGCGTGCCTTGACCAGGTTTCGGAAGGCGTAACGCAGATCCAGCAGGATATTAGGCATCGCCAGTTTAGACGTACCGCCGGCCAGTCGGTTGGGCGCCCTTACCCCTTCTGGAGGAGTCCGATGGTATTGCCGTCGAGGTCGGAAAACCAGGCGAACGTGCCGGTGGGAATCTTGACCGGCGGCACCACTGTCTTCCCGCCCAGCGCCGTTGCCTTTGCCAGCGACGCGTGCAAGTCCTCCACTTCGACGTAGAAGATGGTGTAGTGTTCGGGCTCATGCCCTAGAGAAGTAATGTGCCCCGCGATGCCCTTTTCACTGCCGGTGTCGATGGTCGCAGCGGGCCCGGCCCCTTGGATATTCCATCCAAACAGCTCCGCGAAGAACTCTTGCGTTTTGGCGCGGTCTTTACAGCCGATCTCGAAATGTACCACCGGTTGTCCCATTGGTTCTCCTTTATTTTTATGCGATTGCGCGTATAGCGGCAAGGCAGCGGCGAGAGCGATTGCCGTGCGGCGGGTATACGTGCCTAGAGGTTGCGCATCTGCCATACGAGTCCCTCCCGGTCCTGACGGAACGAAGCCGATTCGGTTTCCCTGGCCTTCGTTCCGGCTAGTATACGACGGAAACCCAGGCGATGCATTGCAAACAAAGCACTAAAATATACTTGACACGTTAGCACTCATGTTTTATGATTGTCAGTGGATGAGGCCTACCGGCCCTCCAAAAATTCTGAAACAACGAGGAGTTCAAAAAACATGTCTCTCACCCACTTCGACCCCTTGGCTAGCATCCGCGTCTTCGAAGACGCCTTCACCCGCATGGTCAACGAGCCCCGGGCTACCCGCCCCTGGTCTCCGGCCGTCGATATCTATGAGACCGAAAACGAGCTCGTCCTCAAGGCCGATGTCCCCGATGTCGACCCCAAAGACATCGATGTGCGCGTCGAAAATCAGACTCTGACCATCTCCGGCGACCGCAAATTCGAACAGGAAAATTCGTCCAAGGGCTATCACCGCATCGAACGCAGCTATGGCAACTTTGTGCGCAGTTTCGCGGTGCCCAATAGCTTCGATACCGAGAAGATCGACGCCGGCTTCAAGAATGGCGTGCTGACGGTAACGCTTCCCAAGAAGGAAGCCGCCAAGCCGCGCCAGGTAAAAGTCGAAGTCAAGGCGTAAACTTCGGGGCCGCGACCAAAGAGCGCGGCCCGCATCATAATAATCGAGGACGGGCGTCGAGCCCGCCGCACTGTGGGGCCGGGGACATCCCGGCCCGGTCTTTTTCCAGGGGGATTTCATGTTTCGTTTGGATAAGCTCACCCAGAAGTCTCAAGAAGCGCTCCAGCAGGCCCAAGGCATCGCCGAAAAGCAGGAGAACCAAATCCTCTTCCCGCTCCATCTGCTGATCGCCCTCGCCGAGGAGAAGGAGGGCATCGTCCGCCCGGTGCTGGAGAAGTGCAACGTCCATCCCGACGCCGTCACATCGGAAGCACGCCGCCTGCTCGTCAACCTGCCCAAGCAAGCCGGTCTACAACCCGGTATGTATCTTTCGCAACCCATGAACCAGGTGCTCGAAAAGGCCTTCGACGAAGCCACCCATTTCAAAGACGAGTTCGTCTCTACCGAGCATCTCCTGCTCGCCATCGCCGATTACCGGCAGGATCCCGCGGGCCAACTGCTCGACCGCGCCGGCGCCACCCATGACGCCATTCTGAAAGCACTCGTCTCCGTCCGCGGCACGCAGCGCATTACCGACCAGAATCCGGAGTCGAAATATCAGGCGTTGGAGCGCTATGCGCACGATCTCACCGAATCGGCCCGCCAGAATAAACTCGATCCCGTGATCGGACGCGATGAAGAAATTCGCCGGGTCATGCAGGTGCTCAGCCGGCGCACCAAGAATAACCCGGTCCTCATCGGCGAGCCGGGCGTGGGAAAGACCGCCATTGTGGAAGGGCTGGCACAGCGCATTGTGCGCGGTGACGTGCCCGATCAGCTCAAGAACAAGCGCCTGGTCGCTATCGATCTGGGCTCGATGATCGCCGGCACCAAATTCCGCGGGGAGTTTGAAGACCGCCTCAAAGCGGTGGTGAAAGAGATTATCGATTCCAACGGCGAGATCATCTGCTTCATCGACGAGTTGCATACGCTGGTGGGCGCAGGTTCGGCGGAAGGCGCGATTGACGCCGCCAACCTGCTCAAACCGGCGCTGGCGCGCGGCGAACTGCGCTGCATCGGCGCCACTACGCTCAACGAGTATAAGAGGCACATCGAAAAAGATGCCGCCCTCGCCCGCCGTTTCCGCAGCGTGCTGGTAGGGGAGTCCAGCGTGGACGACACCATCGCCATTCTGCGCGGCCTGAAACAGAAATTCGAAATTCATCATGGCGTCACCATCAAGGATTCCGCCATCGTGGCCGCCGCGGTACTTTCGCATCGCTACATCGCCGACCGTTTCCTGCCCGATAAAGCCATCGACCTGATCGATGAGGCCGGTTCCGCGCTGCGTCTCCAGATCGGCTCCATGCCGGAAGAGATTGACGACCTGGAGCGCCGCGTCCTGCACCTCGAAATCGAGCGGCAGGCGCTGACCAAGGAGCTCGACCATGCTTCGCGCGAACGTCTGCGCGCGGTAGAGAATGAGCTCGAAACGCTGCGTGGCAAGGCAGCCCCCTTAAAAGAGAAGTGGTCGCGGGAGCGCAATGCGCTGTCTCGCGTCCGCCAACTGAAAGAGGAGCAGGAGTCGCTGCAGAAAGACGAAGAGAACGCCAACCGCTCGGGCGATTGGGAAAAAGTAGCGCAGCTCCGGTATGGCCGCCTCTCGCAAATCGGCAAGGAAATCGAGACGGCGCAGCACGACTTGGAAGTGGTGGAGGAGAATCCGCTGCTGAAGAAAGAAATCGGCGAGGACGATATCGCCAAGATCGTTTCCAAATGGACCGGCATACCGCTCCAGCGCATGATGGAAGGCGAGATGCAAAAGCTCGTCAACATGAATGAGCGCCTCAAAGATCGCGTGGTGGGCCAGGATGAAGCGGTGCGGCTGGTTTCGAATGCCATCCTACGCAATCGCGCCGGCTTGAGCGATCCCAACCGGCCCATCGGCAGCTTCATTTTCCTGGGCCCCACGGGCGTCGGCAAGACCGAACTGGTGCGCGCCCTCGCCGGCTATCTGTTCGACGACGACAAGGCCATGATCCGCGTGGATATGTCGGAATACGGCGAACGCCACTCGGTGGCGCGCATGATCGGCTCGCCTCCCGGCTACGTGGGCTTCGAAGAGGGCGGCCAACTCACCGAACAGGTGCGGCGCCGGCCTTACTCGGTGCTCCTTTTCGACGAAATCGAGAAGGCGCACCCGGAAGTTTTCAACGCCCTGCTACAGGTGCTGGACGATGGCCGCATGACCGATGGCCAAGGCCGCACTGTCAGCTTCAAGAACACCGTGATCGTGATGACCTCGAACATCGGGACGTCAATGGTGGAGAAGAATACCATTGGATTCTCGGCACTGGGGAAGGATCAGGAAGGCGACGACCGCCGCAAGCGGCTGCTCGATACCCTGCGGCACTCGTTCCGTCCGGAGTTCCTGAACCGCATCGACGACATCATCGTATTCAATACTTTGAGCCGTGAGAATCTCTCGCAGATTGTCGACATCCAGTTGGCCAGCGTTGGCAAGATGCTGAAGGACCGCAAACTCAACATGGTGGTCACTCCGGCCGCGAAAGACGCCATTATCGCCGAAGGGTACGACCCGCAATTCGGAGCACGTCCCATGCGGCGCGCCATCCAGCGGCTGGTGCAGGATCCGCTGGCGCAGCAACTCATCCGCGGCGACTTCACCGAGGGTGAGACCATAGAGGTGGATGCCCAACCCGGCGCCACTGCATTGCAGTTCAAAAAAGTAGACCAGCCTGAGCTGGTGGAAAAATAAGATGCGAGCCGCGGATGGACACGCAGATTCGTGTTCATCCGCGGCCCATTCCGTGCGAGGTTCCTATGAGCTTCAATACTATTAAAACCGCCGCACTCCTGGCCCTGTTGAGCGCCGTGTTGATTGTGGGCGGCGGCGCCATTGCGGGCAACAACGGCATGTATATCGGCCTGGCGATCGCCGTCGTCATGAATTTTTCCAGCTATTTCTTTTCCGAAAAAATTGCGCTGATGTCCTACTCGGCGCAGCGGGTGAGCGAAACCGAGAACCCGGAAGTTTATCGACGGGTAGCGCCCATCGTGCGCAATCTGTGCCAGCGCATGGGTCTGCCGATGCCCAAGCTATGGATTATCCCGGAGGATTCGCCGAATGCATTCGCGACCGGCCGCAATCCGGAGCACGCGTCGGTGGCATTCACGTCGGGCATCTTGCGAATCATGGACGATCGCGAGATTGAAGGAGTGGTGGCACATGAACTGGGCCACGTGCTCCATCGCGACATCTTGATCAGTTCAGTGGCCGCTACACTGGCCGCGGCCATCACGCTGCTGGCGCGGTTCGCCTTCTTCTTCGAAGGCGGCGGCCGCAATGACGAGCGCAACGGCGGCATGTTCAGCGCGCTCGCCATGATGATTCTGGCGCCCATTGCCGCGATTCTGATTCAGATGGCCATTTCGCGTTCACGCGAGTACGAGGCCGACGCCGCCTCCGCCAAGTACACCGGCACGCCGCACGAACTGATTTCCGGCCTGCAGAAACTCGAAACTTACTCGCAGCGCATTCCCATGGAGGCGACGCCCTCCACCGCGCACCTCTTCATCATGAAGCCGCGCCTGGGCCTGGGCCTCGGCAACCTGTTCTCCACCCACCCGCCGACTGAGGAGCGTATTCGCCGTCTGCAGGAAATGCGATGAACGAAGTCCGCGTCAACCGGAAAGCGGCCGACCGGGTCGCTTCCGGGCACCCGTGGATTTTCACGAGTGACATCGCTCAACTCGACGGCGCCCAAGCGGGCATGGCCGTCAAGGTGGCAGACCCGCGCGGCCGTCCGCTGGGCACCGCGCACTATAGTGCCGCCTCACAGATCGCGCTGCGCATGCTCTCCCACAAAGTGGAAGACATCGGGCGCGATTTTTATTTGCAGCGCCTGCGCGCGGCCGAAGAGCATCGCCGCCGCGTGGTGCGGGATACCGACGCGTACCGTGTAGTGCACGGCGAGGCCGATCTGCTTCCCGCGCTGGTGGTCGACCGGTACGGCGATTATCTGGTCATGCAGACACTGGATCAGGGCATGGACGCGGCGAAGGACGAGATCGCTTCCTGCCTGAGTGAGATGTTCCAACCGCGCGGCATTGTGGCGCGCAACGACGTGGCGGTGCGATCGAAGGAGCAATTGCCGCTGGAGACGACGGTGCTTGCGGGAGAGATTCCTCCGGCGGTGTCCCTGCGCATCAACGGGCTCACCCTACAGGCCGATCTGCTGCATGGACAGAAGACCGGCATCTTCCTCGATCAGCGCGAGAATTATCGCGCCGCGGCACAATACGCCCGTGGCGGCAAAGCGCTCGACTGCTTCACCTCGACCGGCGGGTTCGCGCTCCATCTGGCGGCGAAGTGCGAATCGGTGGAGGCGGTGGACAGTTCCGAGGCGGCGCTCACCACGGCGCGTGCCAATGCCGCGGCCAACGAGATCGGCAACATTCAGTTCGAGGAGGCCGATGTATTCGATCTGCTGGCGCGCTACTCGTCGGCACGGAGGCAGTTTTCGCTGGTGGTGCTGGACCCGCCGGCCTTCGCCAAGAGCCGCCGCAATCTGGAGCCGGCCATGGCCGGGTATAAAGAGATCAATCTGCGCGCGTTGCGGCTGCTACCGCCGGGCGGAATTCTGGTGACGTGTTCCTGCTCGCACCACATGAGCGAAGCGGCGTTGCTGGAAGTGGTGGCGCAGGCAGCGCTCGATTCCAACCGCACACTCCGCGTGCTGGAGCGGCGCACGCAGTCGGCCGACCATCCCATCCTGCTGACCGTCCCCGAGACGCTGTACCTGAAGTGCCTGATTCTGGAAGTGGTGTAATTCACCGCGGAGACACAGGCATAGAGGTGAATATCAAAAAGCGGCAGCGGCCGCAAGCGGTGAATTCGTTCGGCGTTCCCCGGTACCCCTGCGTTGAGTGTCCTTCTCTTATTGACATTCTATAAGAAGCTGTCTTATAGTCTCTCTATAAGACCATGCCGGAAACCGAACTGCTGCAAGGCACGCTGGATCTGCTGATCCTTAAATCCCTGGCCCTTGAACCGCTCCACGGCATGGGAATCTCCCGGCGCATTGCGCAAATCTCCAACGGCACCTTTGAAGTGAAGGCGGGGTCGCTCTTTCCCGCCCTCTACCGCATGGAAGAGGCCCGCTGGCTGTCCTCCGAGTGGGGAGAATCGGAAACCAAACGCCGCTCTAAGTTCTACAAGCTGACGCGTAGCGGCCGCAGCCGTCTGCAATCGGAATCGCAGCGATGGGAACGCATTTCGCTCGCCATGGCGCACGCTCTCCGGGCCACATAGGGAGTACTATATGCTGCGCGCCTTCCTCCGCAATCTCTTCCGCAAGCACCGCAACGAACAGGATCTCGACGACGAACTGCGCGACTATCTGGAACAGACCGCTGCCGAACATATCCGCCGCGGCATGACTCGCCCGGACGCGGCCGTGCAGGCCCGCCGCGACCTGGGCGGCATGGAACAGGTGAAGGAACGCGTCCGCGATGCCCGCGCCGGCGCTTCGCTCGATACCTTCCTGCAGGACGCGCGCTTCGCCATCCGGAGCCTGCGCAAGAATCCGTCGTTCGCCGTGGTTGCCATCCTCACGCTGGCGCTCGGGATCGGCGCCAACACCACCATTTTCAGCGTGGTCAACGGCGTACTTCTCAAGCCCCTGCCATACCCGCACCCGGAGCGCCTGGTCACGCTCTGGGAAACCGGCAAAACCAGAACCAGTATCGACACTGTCTCTCCCTCGAATTTCTACGACTGGCGGGCACAGAACAGCTCCTTCGAAAGCATGGCCGCGATCGACCCTTACCCCGATTTCATCCTGACCGGCACGGGCGAACCGCACCGACTGGCAGGCGCGGAAGTCACCGCCGATTTCTTCCCGATGCTCGGCGTTCGCATGGCGCTGGGCCGCGGCTTTCGTGCCGCCGAAGAAAAGGTGGTGGTGCTGAGCTATGCCACATGGGTGAATCATTTCGGCGCCCGCCCGGACCTGGTGGGCCAACAGATCCGCCTGAACGACGAAGGATACACGGTGACCGGCGTGCTTCCCCGCGACTTCTCCTTCGTCAGCAAGGCTTCCGATTTTCAGATGCGTTCGCAATTCGATTTGTGGACGAACATGGGCCTCACCTCGCCCCCGGCAGCGTGGATGCGCGGCACTCATCCCCTGTGTGCGCTGGGCCGCCTCAAGCCTGGAATCCCGTTGCAGACCGCGGCAGCCGACCTCAATCGCATCGCCCAGAATCTGCAGCGCATGTATCCAAATGACGATAAGGACTCCTGGATCGCCGCCATACCCATGAGCGAACATGTGATCGCCAACGTCCGCACCGCGCTCTTCACTTTGCTGGCCGCAGTGGGAATGGTGCTCCTGATCGCCTGCGCCAACATCGCGAATCTGCTGCTCACACGCGCCGCGGCCCGCCGGAGGGAGATGGCGCTGCGGGCAGCGCTGGGAGCCAGCCGCCGGCGCCTGGTGCAACAACTCCTCACCGAGAGCACGGTCCTGGCTGCCGCCGGCGGAGCGCTGGGCTTCGCGCTCGCCTTCTTCGCGGTACCGCTAGTGGTGAGATACCTGCCTGCCGACCTGCCTCGCACCTCAGAAATCGGAGTGGACGGACGGGTGCTCGCCTTCGCCGGTCTTGTCATGCTGCTCACCGGCGCGGTCTTCGGACTGGTGCCGCTCACGCAGTTCCGAGGCTTCCGCCTGTCCGGCAGGGGCGTCACCGCCGGTCAATCCCGCTTGCGCAACGCGCTCATCGTGGGCCAGGTCTCGGTCGCTTTAGTGCTCCTGATCGGCGCCGGCCTGATGACTCGCAGTCTGCACGCGCTTCTGGAAGTGCCACCCGGATTCCAGGCGGAGCACGTACTCAGTGCGCGCCTCTCGCTTCCCCCGCGTTACTCCAACAACATGCGCTTCGGCATCGGCCAACATCGCCAGATTTCGGCCTTCCAGCGGGACCTGGTGGAGCGCGTCCGCGCCCTCCCCGGCGTGCAATCCGCCGCGTTCGCCGCTCATCTGCCACTCGGCGGGACAACCAACGTCTGGTCTTTCACCATCGACGGCCGTCCGCCCATGCCGCCCGGCGAGTTCAACCTCGCGCACTATCGCCCGGTAACCGCCGGCTACTTCGAAACCATCGGTATCCCGATCCACGAGGGACGCAGTTTCGAATCGCGGGACGATGAGGACCACGCGCTCGTCATGATCGTCAATGAGTCGATGGCGCACACGTTTTGGGGAGCTCAAGATCCTATCGGCCAGCGCGTGAGCTTCGGCCCGCACGCCTGGCGTACCATTGTCGGCGTGGTGGGCGACGTGCACCACCAGTCGCTGAATGCCGCGCCCGTCCCCGAAATGTACGTTCCGTATGGGCAGGTTCCGAACGTGGAGTCCCACCCCATCCTGGTGGTCCGGGCCCTCGGCGATCCCCTGACGCTTACCGGCGCGGTGCGCAAAGCAGTCGCGGCAATCGACCCCGAAGTGCCGATGGATCAGACCACCACCATGCAGCAACTGGTCTACGGGTCGGTGGGGGAATCGCGCTTCCGCGCATCGGTGATTTCGCTATTCGCAGTGCTTGCGCTGCTGGTGGCCTGCATCGGGCTCTATGGCGTGATGAGCTACCTGGTGAGCCAGCGCACCCGCGAGTTCGGCATCCGCATGGCTATCGGCGCCAGCCGCGGCGCGGTGCTTCGCCAGGTGCTGGGACAAGGCGCCAGGCTCGCCGCCATCGGAGTGTGCTTCGGCCTGGTGGCAGCAGTCTTCCTCGGCCGGCTGATCGCCACCCTTCTCTTCGGCGTGACTCCGCTGGACGCCGCTACCCTGGCGGAGGTCTCGCTACTAGTGGGCGCGGTGGCGCTGCTCGCAAGCTATATTCCCGCGCGCCGCGCCGCCAACGCAGACCCCATGGAATCCCTGCGCTACGAATAAGCCCGCCGATTGCGCGTGCGGCTTGCGGTTGGATATATTCGGATCGAAGGCGCTAACGCTATGTTGAACGGTGTGACTCCCTGTTTTATCGTCGACGACCTGGACGCTACGATTGACTTCTATCGATCCAGGTTAGGGTTCGAAGTTCTCTACAAGGGAGGAGGCGACGGCGACGGAAACGACTTCTGGGTCTTCCTGGCGCGCGACCATGTGATGTTGAATTTCAAGGCCATCGCGCCCGAAATTCACCCCCAGCCAAATCCATCGCGCCACGAGTGGGCGCGATGGGACGCCTACATCTTGACCGACGACCCCGATTCACTGTACGGCGAATTCACCCGCAGGCAGGCCCCGGTGCATCGCGAACTGGCCGATACCGGCGATGGACTCCGGGCTTTCGAGATCATGGATAATAGCGGTTACGTGCTGTGTTTCGGGCGCCCGCTCGATCCTAAGTGACGATCGCCTTCACCACGTTGGCCTTTTCCACGCCCGTCAACTTCACGTCGAGCCCTTGGTAGCGATAGCTGAAGCGGTCGTGATCGATGCCGAATTGATGCAGGATGGTGGCCTGGAAATCGCGCACGTGGACGGGATCGCGCACAACGTTGTAGCTGAAATCGTCAGTCTCGCCGTGGACGACTCCGCCTTTGATGCCGCCGCCGGCCATCCACAATGAGAAGCAGCGCGGATGATGATCGCGGCCGTAATTGGCCTTGGACAACTTGCCCTGGCAGTAGATGGTGCGGCCGAATTCCGCCGCCAGAATCACCAGCGTGTCGTCCAGCATGCCGCGCTGTTTGAGATCCTGCACGAGCGCCCAGCACGACTGGTCCATTTCCTTGCATTGCGTGGAGAGCACGTCCGGCAGATCGCTGTGGACGTCCCAACCGCGATGGTATACCTGCACGAAGCGCACGCCGCGTTCGGCCAGGCGGCGCGCCATGAGGCACGTCTGCGCGAACGAAGCGGGATTGTGCGCATCGTCGCCATACAGTTTCCAGGTGCTGTCGGGCTCTTTGCTGGTGTCGGTGAGTTCCGGCACGGAGGCTTGCATGCGGAACGCCATCTCATATTGCGCGATGCGCGTGCGCGTTTCGGGGTCGCCCAGTTTGTCCAGTTGGAGCTTGTTCATCTCGGCGAGGGAATCGAGCATGCGCCGCCGCACGGCCACCGGGACGCCGTCGGGGTTGTTGATGAAGAGCACCGGGTCGGCGCCGGCGCGCAGGCTGACGCCGGAGTATTCGCCGGAGAGAAACCCCGCGCTCCACATGCGCGCCGAGATGGCCTGCACGTTGGCCTTGGGATTATTGTGCTTGGCCTGCAGGACCACGAAGGTGGGCAGATTCTGATTCATGCTGCCCAGCCCATAGCTGATCCACGAACCGATGCAAGGCCGCCCCGCCACCTGTTGCCCGGTCTGGAAGAACGTGATGCCGGGTTCGTGATTGATGGCCTCGGTGTACATGGACCGGATGATGGCGATGTCGTCCACCATGCGCGCGGTATAGGGCAGCAAGTCGGAGACCCAGGTTCCGTTCTTGCCGTACTGCGCAAATTTGAAGACCGAGGGCGCGATGGGGAAGCGCGTCTGGCCGCTGGTCATGGTGGTGAGGCGCTGGCCGTTGCGGATGGACTCCGGCAGGTCCTGGTTGAACATGGCGTCCATCTTCGGCTTGTAGTCGAAGGTCTCCATCTGGGGCGGCGCGCCCACCAGGTGGAGATAGATGCAGCGCTTCGCCTTGGGCGCAAAATGCGGCAGTCCCGGGATGCCGCCGGTGACGGCTTCGGCGGCGTGCCCTTTGGGCAACAGCGAGGCCAGCGCGAGCGCTCCGATGCCCTGCGCGGTGCGCGCGAAGAAGCGGCGGCGCGTCTCTTCCACCGCCATGGAGCCGGCCAGCGAATCGATGGCATGGGCGCCCGGCGCGGTCTGGCGCAGCGACTCACGGTCGAGCTGAAACGCTTCGCGACTGTAGTGGCCGTCTTCGTCCGGCAAGAGGATCGAGCGGGGACCCTTCATTTATTTAATACCTCGTCGAGATTCAGAAGCTGGTTGGTGACCATGCTGAGCGCGGCGAGCTCAGCGGGCGCGAGCGATGGGTCCGGCTTGCGGTCGCCATCGTTGAGAAACTTGGCAGCGTCCTCAGGGTGGGCGCTGTAGTAACGGGCGAAATCGTCATACGCATGGCGCACGATGACGCGTTCGTTGGCTGCCAGCGGACGCATGAGGACACGCGAGGCGATGAAATCCACGCGGGAGTCGAATGCCATGGAGCTTTCCATGGCGGTCTCAGACAGGTAGCGCGCGGCTTCCACGAACTGCACGTCGTTCATGGTGGCGAGCGCCTGTAGCGGGGTATCGGTGCGCTCGCGGCGGACCACGCAGGATTCGCGCGTGGGTCCGTTGAATACTTCCATGGAGGCGGGCGGCGCGGCGCGTTTCCACAGCGTGTAGACCGAGCGGCGATAGAGTCCCGTGCCGGAATCGGCCTTATAGAAGCGCGTGTTCGAGCCTTCCATGGCGACCGCCTCCCAGATTCCATCGGGCTGGTACGGCTTGACGCTCGGGCCGCCGATTTCGGGCGCCAGCAAGCCGCTGACGGCGAGGGCGTAATCGCGGATCATTTCGGCGTCCATGCGGTAGCGCGGTCCGCGGCTGAGCAGACGATTCTCGGGATCCTTGGCGATCTTCTCGGGCGTGGCCAGCGCCATCTGGCGATAGGTGGCGGAGTTGAGCACCTGGCGGTAGAAGCGCTTCATGTCCCAGCCGTTGTCGCGGAAATCGACGGCCAGCCAGTCGAGCAGTTGGGGGTGCGAGGGCGGCTCACCCTGACTGCCGAAATCGTCGACGGTCTTGACGATGCCCACGCCGAAAATCTCCTGCCACATGCGATTGACCGCCACGCGCGCGGTGAGCGGCTGGTCGGGCGTGAACAGCCATTTGGCCAAGCCCAGACGATTGCGCGGCAGCGACGCGGCCATGGGCGGCAGGACGGTGGGCGGATGCGCCTCCACGCGGTCGCGCTTCTGATCGTACGCCCCGCGATAGAGCGTATAAGCGAACGGCTTTTGATCGGTGCGCTCCTGCATCACCAAGGTGGCCGACCCGCGGCCCTGCAGTTCGCGCACATCGAGATTGAGGCGATGCTGTTCGGCGGCAAGCTTCTGGTAGGGCTCGTAGTCACGGGCCAGGAACCAATCGAGCAGATCGCCCCGTGCAGCGGGAGTAAGTTGCGCGGTGGGATAAACGAGGGCTGCGGAAGTGGCAGGCCAGACGCTCAGGAGATGCGATTCGGCCTGGCTGAGGACACGATGGTAGAGGTGAAACTCGGAGACCGCGCCATCCGCCAGCGAACGGCCGAGCGTAATGCTCTCGTCGGTTTCGATGGAGCCGTTGAGCCGCGCGGTGCGTGCGCCCAATCCCGCCAGGACCACGGGCGCGCCGTTGAGGTAAAGCATCATGCCCGTCTCATTGCGCGAGCCGTCATAGTCGCCGACGAGTTCGTTCCAGGTGCCCGGCAGCACTGACGCGGCATCTGCGGCACGCGCTTCGATTCCCTGCCCGTTATCGCCGATGAGGCGGAAACCGATGGCGCCGCCATCGGCATCGACCAGCCAGCCGCGCCCACGGTCCTTGGCGTTCTGCTGCGACACTACCACGTAGCGCTGCGCTTTTTCGGGAGCGAGGAAGCGCACGCTGATGGAGAAAGGCCGTTCGGCTTGAGCGCGCGGGCTATCCTTTAATACCGCGCCGACCATCGGATTGACGGCGGCAAAAGCGTCGTCGGCTTTTTCGATGGGTTGGGCTTTCGGTTCCTGGGTGCGCGCGGCGAGCCATTTTTCAAAATCGCTCGCGGCGGCGGTGCGGGTGTGCTCAAGCCCGGCGGTGACCACGTTCAGGCGGTCGGTCTTCTGTTGCCACACGGCGCGATCGGTCTCGCGCGGCACGAACGCGATGGGCGGCGTGTCGGCCAGATTGCCGTCCATGATCTTCTGCGTGGTGTTGCGGAAAAAAGCACCGAGCGCGTAGAAATCCTTCTGCAGAATCGGGTCGAACTTATGATCGTGGCAGGTGGCGCAGCCCACGGTGAGTCCGAGCCAGACGGCGCCCACGGTGTCGGCGCGATCCTTGGCGTAGATCTCGGCGTACTCGTCTTCGATGATGCCGGCCTCGTTGGTGGTCTCGCCGCAGCGCAGGAATCCGGTGGCGATGTGCTGGTCGAGGGTGGCATGAGGCAGCAGGTCGCCGGCGAGCTGCTCGGTGGTGAACTGGTCGAAGGGAAGATTGCGATTGTAGGCGGCGATCACCCAATCGCGGAAGGGCCAGATGTCGCGGTAATTATCGAAGTGGATGCCGTTGGTGTCGCCGTAGCGGGCAGCGTCGAGCCAGTAATGCGCGCGCTGTTCGCCATAGTGCGGGGAGGCGAGGTAGCGGTCGACCATGCGTTCGTAGGCGGTGGGGCTGGTGTCGGCGAGATAGGCTTCCACTTCGGCGGGCTTGGGCGGAAGGCCGGTGGTGTCGAGCGCCACGCGGCGAATGAGCGTGCGCTTGTCGGCGGCGGGCGCGGGCGCGAGTCCGGTGGCTTCGAGGCGCGCCAGAATGAAGCGGTCGATGGGATTGCGCGCCCAGGCGGCGTCCTTCACGGCGGGCAGCGGCGGTTTGACAGGAGCTTGAAACGCCCAATGTTCCTTCCAGGGAGCGCCGGCGTCGATCCAGCGTTTGAGAGTGGCGATCTGCGCGGGCGTCAGGGTCTTGTGCGCTTCCTCGGGAGGCATGCGGAAGCTGGCGTCGGTAGAGCTGATGCGCTGGTACACCAGGCTCTCGGCGGATTTGCCTGGGACGACGGGCGTGCCGTCGGCGCGATGTTCGAGGGCGGAGTCGCGGCGATCGAGGCGCAGGCCGGCCTGGCGCGATTCGCCATCGGGTCCGTGACACTGGAAGCAGTTGTCGGAGAGGATGGGACGAATCTCGCGCTCGAAATCGATAGTCTGAGCGACGAGCGCCTGTGCACAGAGCAGCGCGGCTCCAATCGCGATCCGGTGAACGACCAAGTCACCCTCCCAGAAAATGGTTTTTACAAGTATATCGCTGTCGTGGCACAGGGGGCGGGATACTCGACGATGTCCGTTTTTGGGCGCACGCCGGCGAATGCAAAATTTGTGCTACATCTTTGTATATACACGGGGTCTTCGTTGGGGATGAAAAAAAGAACCGAAAAGAACGCTGGCACGCAATCGGTTGTGCCGGCGGCATCGCGATCCTTCTGGTAGTACACAACAGCGAGGAACTATATGGCGAAGAAGAAATCCGTATCATCTCAGCAAGAAAGGCGAGTCCCCGCGAAAGGGCTCTTTACTACTCCAATCAGCGCTAAACAACGGCGCGAACTAAAGCAAATTACCGCTCTGCCCGATTCTCGCATTGACCTATCAGACATTCCGGAAGTAAAGCCACGCGCATCCGATATCGAGGTCGGACGGTTTTACCGGCCCATCAAGCAATTAGTGAGCCTCCGCGTGGACGCCGACGTGCTTGCCTGGTTTCGAGGTCAAGGGAAGAAGTACCAGACGCATATGAACGAGGTCTTGCGGCGTGAGATGAGCTCGAGCCTGCGAAACCGGTAGCCGGTCGGGATCCAAGAGCACTTCAGCCTCCGCGCACCGCCATGGTAGCCGCCATTGAGCGGGATTCTGGTGGGCACGCCGCGGAGCGCCCCGTCGAATTTTTGCCGCGTGAAGACTGATATTGATATAATCAGTTCTTAAAGTCCTTATTACAGAGGAGAGTCTCGATGGCAAGCGGCGTGAATCGGCGAAGTCTCTTTCAATTGGCGGGCGCGGCGGCGCTGCTGCGCGCCAAAGTGGCGGGCGCACAGCAGGCCAAACCAAGACCGGTGAATTTCGGCGGGCATCCGGAAGCGTTCCCCGTCCCGGATTTCCGCTCGACCGTGGCCATTGCCCATAGCGGCGAGCGGCGTAAGAACGTCTACACCGCGCTGAAGTCCATCGACAAGGAAATGAAGGCGAAGATGAAGGGCAGGAAGTACGTGGTGCTCAAGCCCAACTTCGTCAACACCACCAACCAGCTCGCCGCCAGCCATGCCGACTCGATGCGCGGCATTCTCGATTACCTCTCCGAGAGTTTCCGCGGGCCTGTGGTCATTGCCGAATCGTCGGCCGGCGACACGAAAGAAGCGTTCGACAACTTCAAGTATCCCGCACTCGCCTCCGAGTATCGGCGGCAACAAGTCAAGCTCATCGACCTGAATGACGAGGCGCAGTTCGAGCGTGTGGCGCTGCTCGATAGCGATCTGCACATCGTTCCCTGCCGCATCGCCGCGCGGCTGGTGGACCCCGAAGCGTTCGTGATCTCGGCATGCATGCTGAAGACGCACAATTCCGTGATCGCATCACTTTCCATCAAGAATATGGTGCTGGGCGCACCGCTGCATCAGGCGACGGGTGAGAATCCGCACTGGAATGAGAAGCGCAAATTTCACGTCGGTCTGCGGCAGATGCACTACAACATGATGGTGATGGCGCAACGTCTAAACTGGGGCGCGTCATTGATCGACGGGTACGAAGGCATGGAAGGCAACGGCCCGAATTCGGGAACGCCGGTGGCGTCGCGGATCGCGCTGGCGTCGACCGATTACGTGGCGGCCGACCGGGTGGCGGCTGAGACGATGGGGATCGATCCCGAATGGCTCGGGTACGTGAAGTACTGCGGCGACCTGGGGCTGGGTCAGTTCGACAGCTCGAAGATCGACGTGATCGGCGCGAAGGTCGCCGAAGTCAAAAAGGCGTACCGCATGCACCCCGATATCGAGCGCGAGCTGAAGTGGCAGGGTCCGCTGACCGGAATGCCGGTCAATCTGGGATGGGTGCAGGCACTGGGGTATACGCGCGAGGGCTAGCCGCCCGCGCTACCGGCCGCGTCCGAGATATCGCCGAGGACAGACCACATGGCGTCCCAACGGTCGCCCATAGCGGCGCGGAACTTCTCTTGCGCACGCTTCCAGGCGGGACGGGCGACGCGCAGCAGTTTGTTGCCTTCCGCCGAAAGGCGATATCCGCGCTCCCGCCGATCATCCGAGGAGGCGCGCTCAATCCAGCCGTTCTTCTCCATCAGCTTGAGATTGCGCGAGAGGGTGGTCTTATCGAGATTGAGCGCACGGGCCAGTGCCGCTTGATTACTGCCGGGCCGGCGCTCCAGCACGGAGAGCAATCCGAACTGCGGGATCTCCAGGCGCCCGTGCAGTTCGGCGCCATAAAACTGAGTGACGATGCGCGCCGCCTGGCGGAGTGCCAGGCAGGCGCAGTCGATCTCCCGGAGTTCGTCAGGCTTCATTGGTGCTCCGCCGCGGCCGGCAGGAGCGTGGCGAGGGGCTGCAGCGGAGCGAGCGGCAGGTACGCGTAATCCATCAGATTGAGCTTTGCCAGCGGCAATCCCTCCATCGTGGCCTTGGCTTCGTCGACGCTCCCGCATGCCAGTACGAATACCACACCGCGGCCGTCGGCGCGCGAATACCATTGGCGGATCTTGCCATCGAGGTACAGGCGCACGGTGGCGCTCACCTCTTCCTTCATTACTTTCATGATCTGATCGCGGGCGATGCCGGGTTTGACGGTGAGGGTTACCAGCACGTCGGTGACTTTAGGAGTGGCAGGTTGGGCGATCGCGGGGATGGAAGTCATGGCCCCGAGAACGCAGAGCGCAGGCAGCAGGTAGTTGTACATGCAACGATCGTAGCATATACAACTACCCGGCGAGGGCGCACACCTCGCGCCAGACGTCGTCTTCCACGGGAACGCCGAGCGTGAGATTGGCGGCGCGCAGTTCGAAGGCCTTCTGGCCGGGGTAATGCGACCCCGCAGCGTCCACAATGCGGTTGGCCATGTCGATGGCGGCGCTGCGCGCGCCGAGCGCCGCGGGATCGATGGCCAGGAAGAACTGCGAGACGCCGACTTCACGCTCCGGCTCGACGGGGATCTGGTGCGTGGCGAGCCCGCCTGAGAGAATGGCCGCGATCAGATCGAGCATCAGCGCGAGCCCCGCGCCCTTCCAATACCCCACCGGCAGAACGCGCTGCGATTGCTCGATGGCCGCCGGATCGCGCGTCAGACGGCCCTCGGAATCGAAGCCGCCATCCACCGGCAACCGCTCGCCGCGCTCGCGATAGGCGCCCAGCGCGCCATACGAGAATTGCGACATCGCCATGTCGAAGACGATGTGCGCGGGCGGGCGCGGCACGGCGAACACGATGGGATTGTTGCCCAGGCGGATCTGCGACGAACCCCAGGGCGGCATATTCGGCAGGGTGTTGGTCCAGCAGATGCCGATGAAGCCCGCCTCCGCCGCCTGCCATCCGTAACTGCCGGCGCGCATCCAGTGAGTGGTGTTGGCCAACGCTACCGCGCCAACCCCGTGGCGCGCGGCCAGCGCGAGCGCTCGCTGCATGCAGTGCCAGGCGTTCCCATTACCGATGCCGTGCTTGCCGTCCCAGCGCTCCACCGCCCCGTGGCCGGCCACCAGTTCCGGCACGGCGTGGATGTCGATGCGACCGGCACGGATCATGCGCACGAAGCGTGGAAAGCGATTCATGCCGTGGGTGTAGACGCCGTCGCGCGTGGTCTCGGCGAACAGCCTGGCGCACAATTGCGCGCGCTCCGCCTCAAACCCGAGCGCACGCAGCGCCGCCGCCACCGTGCTCTCGAGTTCTTCGTACCGGACCCTCAGCACGTCATCGCACGGTCGCGGGGATGTCGACAGGCTTGCCCGCCATCAGCGCACCGGCATTATTCTTCTTGAGCATGTCGTTGATTTCCGGAATCTGTTTCTCGATGAACTTGTTCACATCGCCCACATCGGCCAGGAACTCCGTCCGCAATTCGTTGAAGTACTCCATCTCATACGGTGTGGGCGACGACAGCACACGGTCGATCTCACTGAGCAGCGCGCTCAGGCGCTCCTCCAGCCGCGGCCCCATGCTGTAGCCCGGAATGTCGGTGGGGCGTGTGAGCTTCAACTCCATGGTCGACAACTGCTGCAGCCGTTCCGACAGCAGCGACGCCAGCATTCGGGTGGCTTGCGGATCGAGCGCGCGCACGGTCTTCTGCGCCGTCTCGATCTGGCCCTTGTAGCTGTCGATGCCGCGCAGCGCGTCGTTGACGCTCGATTGCATGTCGCGCAGCTTCAGATTGGTCTCGAGCTGGGTGTGCAGCGCTTCGCTGGTCACCGGAATCGTCGGGTCGAGCTTCAGTTCGAGTTCGCGCGTGAGCGTCTTGCCGCCCGCCGTGAGCCGGATGGTGTATTTGCCCGGCAGCACCAGCGGACCGCGCGCCGGAAATCCGAAGCCGCCACCCGCCGCCGCGTCAGCCGTAGCGCCCATGGTGCGCGCGTGCGGCCCCTCGTATCGCAAATCCCATACCACGCGATTGAGGCCGGCATCGTGCAGCACGGCGCCGAGATCGCGCACCAACTTTCCTGCCTCGTCGAGCACTTCCACTTTCGCCGGTCCGCTCTCCTTCAGGTAATACGTAATGGGCGCGCCATACGGCGGATTCGGTCCGGCGAACGGCTTGTTGCCGCCCTGCCCCACGCCGCCGCCGCGGCCTCCGCCGCCATCGAAACGCAACTCCGGCCGCAGGGAAAACAGATACGCGCTGTCGTTCACCACCTGGTCGTTCATCTCCTGCAGAGGCGTCACATCGTCGAAGATCCACAGGCTGCGGCCGTGCGTCGCCACTATCAGATCGTTGTCGCGCGGGTGGATGGTGATGTCGCGCACCGCCACGGGAGGCATATTGCCCAGGCCCATCGCCACCCACTGGCTGCCGCCCGTGAACGACACGTTGAGCCCCAGTTCGCCGCCGGCATAGAGCACTTTGGGATTCTTAGGGTCTTCCTTCACCACCCAAAGGTAATCGTCCTGCGGCAGGTTGCCGGTGAGGTTGGTGAACGTCTTGCCGAAATCGGTGGTCTTGAAAATGTAGGGGTGGAAATCGTCGAACCAGTGATTTTCGAACGCCACGTAGGCCGTTCCGGCGGCCGTGCGACTGGGTTCCACCCAGGCGATCTCGGAGAATTTCGGCACACCGGGCGCGTTGCCCGTCAGGTTGGTCCAGCTCTTACCGCCATCGCGCGTCAATTGCAGGTTGCCATCGTCGGTGCCCGCCCAGATCACGCCCGCCTGCACCGGGCTTTCCGCAATGCGGATGATGGTGCAGTGGTACTCCGCGGTGGTGTTCTCGGTCCATACCGTGCCCACGCTCTTCTGCTTTTCGGGATCGTTCGTCGTGAGGTCGGGACTGATGGCCGTCCACGTCTTGCCGAAATCGGTCGATTTGAAGACCACGTTGCTGCCGAAGTAGACGGTGTTGTGGTCATGCGGTGAGAGCACGACGGGGGCATTCCAGTTGAAACGATATTTCAGTTCGCCCACCGGACCGCCGTCGTTGCGCCGCGGCTGCGGGCTCACGTCCTGCTGTTCGTGGGTGCGCAGATCAGTCCGCACGAGGCCGCCGCCCTGGCTTTCGGAGAGATAGAGCCACGGTTGATCGAGATTGACCACCACGTGAAAACCATCGCCGCCGCTGATGTTGGTCCAGTCGCTGTTAAGAATCGAACCCTGGTGGGTGCGGCTGGGGCCGGTCCAGCTTCCGTTATCCTGCAAGCCGCCGGAAAGATAATAGAAGGGCTCGCGATTATCGGCGAAGACCTGGTAGAACTGCCCGATGGGTAGATTGCCCACCCATTCCCAATTCTCCGACCGGTCGTAGCTCACCGCGATGCCGCCATCGCATCCCAGCCACAGGCGAGCGGGATTCTTGGGGTCCACCCACACCGTGTGATAGTCGCCGTGAATGGAAGGCGAGGCCGGCCGAATGGTGCGCCCGCCGTCGATGGAATAGGAGAGGCGCATGCCGATGGTGTAGATGCGATTCTCATCCGTGGGGTCGATGGTGAGGTGGCTGTAATAGAGGCCGCGCCCCACCACAGCGGGATTCTTAGTCATGAAGTGGAAGTGGTCGCCGCGATCGTCGCTGCGATAGATGGTGCCTTCGTTCGATTCGCCGATGACGTACACCACGTTGGGATTCGACGGCGCCACGCGCACGCCGATGCGTCCCCAGCCCTTGGGTAGCCCGGTGGTGAGTTGCGCCCAGGTGCGGCCGCCATCGAGCGAGCGGAACACGCCGGTCTTCTCGCTGCCGGAAGTGAACGTCCAGGGGCGGCGCAGGAACTTCCACATGGTGGCGTAGAGGATGTTCGGATTCTGCTGGTCGATATCCATGTCGGCGCAGCCGTGGTCGGCATCGATGTAGAGGGTTTTCTTCCACGTGTCGCCGCCGTCGGTGGTCATGAAGACGCCGCGCTCGTCATTCGGCCCGGTGTTGTGCCCCAACGCGCAGACGTACGCGATATTGGGATTCAGAGGATTGAGGGCCACGCGCGAGATGTGGTGGGTGTCGCGCAGCCCCAGATTGCGCCAGGTCTTGCCGCCGTCGAGTGTCTTATAGACGCCGTCGCCGAAGCTCACGCTGTTGCGCGCGTTGGCCTCGCCCGCGCCCAACCAGACCACGTCGGGATTCTGCGGGTCCACCGCGATATTGCCGATCGAGATGGTGTGTTCGTGGTCGAAAATGGGCGTCCAGGTGGTGCCGCCGTTGACCGTTTTGAAGAGCCCGCCGGAAGCAGTGGCGACGTAGACCAGCTCAGGCCGCCCGGGAACGCCCTCCACATCGGTAACGCGCCCGCCCATCGATGCCGGCCCGATGCTGCGATATTCCAGGCGGTCGAAGAGTGTGGAATTGAGGTCGGCACCCAGCAGCGCCAACGAAAACGCGGCCGTCGCCGCCAGAACTCGCGTGAACATCGCAGAATCTCCTAGTGGGGATAGTAGCTTCCCCGATCAGAGCATTCTACACCACGGCTTGCGCGGCACGGCGTGCGATCTGTCTATGCCGGCCGCTTCACTTCGATGCCCGCCATGCCCTCGATGAAAGTTGCGATGGCGGCGTGATCCAGATCGCCCTTGCCGGTATTCATCAGCGCCATCAGGATCTGCTGCGCCATGGCGGTGAACGGCAGCGATACCTTCATGGACTCGGCCGCCAGCAGCGCGTTGCGCAGGTCCTTCTGGTGGAGCTTGATCCGGAAGCCCGGCTTGAAATTGCGCGCCATCACCATCGGCGCCTTGGCATTGAGCACGGTGCTGCCGGCCAGCCCGCCTTTAACGGCATTGAACACCACCTCGGGGTCGAGGCCGGCGCGCGTGGCCAACACCAGCGCCTCCCCCATGGCGGCAATATTGCACGCCACCATGATCTGGTTCGCCAGTTTGGTGACGTTGCCCGCGCCGATATCGCCGGTGAGGGTCACGCTCGATCCCATCTTCGCCAGAATGGGCTGCACCTTCTCGAAAGCTTCCTTCGTTCCGCCGGCCATAATGGCAAGCGTGCCATCGATGGCCTTCGGCTCGCCGCCGCTCACCGGCGCGTCCACGAAATCGACTCCTTTAGCGGCGCAGGCAGCCCCCACCTTCTGCGACACCAGCGGACTAACGGAGCTCATATCGACCACCGTCGATCCGGCACGCGCGCCTTCCAATACGCCGCCTGCGCCAAGTACCGCGGCTTCCACGTCCGGGCCATCGGGCAGCATGGTGACGATGACGCCGGTGCGCGCGGCAGTATCGGCGCACGACTCGCCACGCTCCGCTCCCGCCTGCACCAATTCCTCCATCGGGGCAGCCGACCGATTGAAGACCACCAGCGAATGTCCGGCCTTGAGTAAGTTTTTCGCCATGGGCTTGCCCATAATTCCAAGCCCGATGAATCCGATTTTCGCCATCGCTATATCCTCTCGAAGATTCCCGCCGCACCCTGGCCGCCGCCCACGCACATGGTCACCATGCCGTAGCGCGCGCCGCGACGTTCCATTTCGCGCAGAATGGTGGCCGTCAGTTTGGCTCCGGTGCATCCCAGAGGGTGCCCCAGCGCGATGGCGCCGCCGTTGGGATTGACGCGTTCCTCGTCGAGCCTGGCCGCGCGGATCACGGCCAGCGCCTGCGCGGCGAAGGCCTCGTTGAGTTCGATGACTCCGATGTCATCGAGCGTCAATCCCGCCAGCGCCAACGCCTTGGGAATCGCCACCACCGGCCCGATCCCCATGATCTCCGGCGGGACGCCTCCGGTGGCGAAGCTGACGAAGCGCGCTTTTGGCTTGAGCCCCAACTTGAGCGCGTAAGCGTCCGAGACCACCAGCGCCGCCGCCGCGCCATCGCTGGTCTGCGACGAATTGCCGGCCGTCACACTGCCCTTCACGTGGAACACCGGTTTGAGTTTTGCGAGCGCTTCCAGGGTGGTATCGGCGCGCGGGCCTTCATCCTGCGCGAAGCCATCCACCGGCACGATCTCTTCCGTGAAGCGCCCCGCCTGCTGCGCCGCCAACGCCTTTTGATGGCTGGCGAGCGCGAACCGGTCGGCATCTTCGCGCGAAATTCCATACTTCTGCACCACGCGCTCCGCCGTCAGCCCCATCGACATATAGACTTCCGGGCGATGGTCTACGAACCAGGGGTTTGGCGCCGGCTTGAGCCCGCCGCGCGGCGTCATGCTCATCGATTCGCTACCGCCCGCGATCATGACGTGCGACGAGCCGGCGCGAATGCGGTCGGCCGCCAGTGCGATGGCCTGCAGTCCGGAACTGCAGAAACGATTGATGGTCATCCCCGGCACGGAATCGGAAAGACCCGCGCGCAGCAGCGCCACTCGCGCCATGTTGCTGCCCGCCTCGCCTTCCGGCATGGCGCAGCCCAGAATCACGTCGTCGATATCGTCTTTCACTTGCGGATAGCGCTCCAACAGCGCGCGGATCGTCACCGCCGCCAGGTCGTCGGGGCGCGTATTGCGCAGCGCGCCGCGCGGCGCCTTTCCCACAGGCGTGCGCAAACATTCGATAATCACTGCTTCGGCCATATCCCCTCCGTTAATTGCGTAGCGGCTTGCCGTTCTTGAGCGTGTACTGAATTCGCTCCTGCGTTTTCGGCTGCCCGCAAAGGCTTAGAAATGCTTCGCGCTCCAGGTCGAGCATTTCCTGCTCGCTCACCGTTCGCGCGATGCCGCGCCCACCGCTCAGCACGTATGCCAGCTTTTCGCCCACTACCATGTCGTGGTCCGAAATGTAGCCGCCTTCGTGCGCCAGGTAGAGTCCCATTTTGAGCAGCGCGTATCCCGCGTCACCCTCCACCGCGATATCTTGCCGCGGCACACCGGGAGCGTAGCCAGCGCGTAGCGCCAGCGCCGCAGCCTTGGCATCCGCCACCAGCCGCTCGGCATTCATGCTAACGCCGTCGGCGGCGCGCAGCAGGCCGAGTTCGCGCGCATGCGCCGCGCTTCCCGACATCTTGGCGTACCCGATCAACTCGAACGCCGCCTTCGCGTTGCCCAGGCGAATCAGCATTTCCTTGCAACCGCCGCCCGCCGGAATCAGTCCCACGCCCGTCTCCACCAGCCCCATATAGGTTTCGGCCGATGCCTGCACGCGCGCGGCATGCAGCACCACTTCGCAGCCGCCTCCCAGCGCCATGCCGAAGGGCGCGGCCACCACCGGCACGGGCGCGTATTTCAGCAGCATATTGGCCTGCTGGAAGCGCCGCACGGCGGCGTCGAGCTCATCCCACTCCTCGTCCTGCGCGGCCAGCAGCAGCGACATCAGATTGGCCCCGGCGCTGAAATGGTCGCCCTGATTGGCGATCGCCAGGGCGCCGAATCCGCGCCCCGTTTCGTCCAGCGCCGCCCGCAGCATCTGGCCGGCATCTTCGCCCAGGGCGTTCATTTTGCTGTGAAACTCCAGGCAAAGCACGCCGTCGCCCAAGTCCACCAGCGACCCGCCGGCATTCTTCTTCACCACGCCGCGCGCCCGTTTCAGATCGTTCAACACCAGCACGCCGGGCCGCTCCTCCAGTTGTTGCCATCCCCCGCGCTGGATATCGAAATAGCGCGTGCCCGGCTGCCCATCGCGATCCGCCGCTTCGTAGAACGAGTGCGCGCCGCTCGCCAGCATGCGCTCCACCCGCTCCGGCACGGCACAGCCTTCGCTGCGCATGCGCGCCGCCACGGGCTCCACGCCGAGCGCGTCCCACAGCTCGAAGGGCCCCAGTTCGAAGGCGAATCCCCACCGCATCGCGCGGTCAATCTCCACGATGCGGTCGGAAATCTCCGGAACCATTTGCGCCGAATACAAAAAGAAATCCCGCAGCAGCGGCCACAGAAACGTGCCCGCCCGGTCGGAACCGGCTACGAGCGCACGCAGCCGTTCGCCCAAGTCTTCCACGGCGCGGACCGCATCCGCCGCCGGAAACCGCACCTTCTGCGCGGGATGGTATTCCAGCGTCTGCAGGTCGATGGCATGGATCTCTTTCGCTGCGCCCACCCGCTTGTAAAAACCCTGGCCGCGCTTTTCGCCCAGCCAGCCGCGCTCCAGCATGGCCTCCATGAACTTCGGCACCACATACCGGTCGTGCGCCGGATCGTCAGGCGCCAGCTCGTACAGATTGCGCAGCACGTGCACCCACACATCCAGCCCGATGATGTCCACCAGCCGGAAGCTGGCGCTCTTCGGCAGCCCGATCAAAGGTCCGGTGAGCGCGTCCACTTCCTCCACGGTATAACCGCCGTCGGCCGTCAGCTTATGGATAGTGGCGCCGAAGAAGCACCCGATGCGATTGGCGATGAAGTTGGGCGTGTCCTTGCACTCCACCACACCCTTACCCAGATGCAGATCGCAGAAGTTGGCCACCCAATCGGCCACCGCCGGGTCCGTGCCCGCCCAGCGGATCACTTCCACCAGGTGCAGGTAGCGCGGCGGATTGAAAAAGTGCGTCCCCAGAAAATGCCGCCCCATCTCCTCGTCGAATCCCGCGGCGATGGCTGCCAACGGAATGCCGCTAGTGTTCGTCGATAAGATTGTGCCGGGCTGCCGCACCGCCGCCACGCGCCCGAGGAGGGCGCGCTTGATGTCGAGATTCTCCGCCACCGCTTCCACGATCCAATCGCACCCGTGCAGGCGGTCGAGATGGTCGTCAAAATTCCCCGGAGCGATCAGCTTCGCCGCCGCGTCCGTGAAAAAAGCCACAGGCCGCTGTTTGGCAGCCGTCTCCAATCCCGCCAGAGCCGCCGCGTTCCGCTTCGGCTGTCCGGGCAGCACGATGTCGAGCAAATCCACCGCGAACCCGGCATTGGCAAAGTGCGCGGCGATACGGGATCCCATGGTCCCGGCGCCCAAAACTCCCACACGACGTAGTGGTCTCATCACAGTTAGTGTAACTTCGCCACGATATGATGAACTAGTGAGGGTCGCGGAAAATCGTGAGGACGGTTGGCAACCTGCGGCGGATGGGCAATCCGCCCGGCGCGCAGTCGGTTGCCACGTGAAGGGCGAATGCCGTCCGGCCGTACAAGAATGGCTCGCATGACTGCTGCCGCGCCACGCCGCAAATTGCCGTCGTGGGCCCCTCAGGCAATGGGCTACTGCCTTTCCGCAGTCTGCCTTTTCTGGGTGCTTCACGGCTACCAGTTCAATCAGCTCATGCCGGCCATCCGCTCGCTCGACTGGTGGTGGGTTAGCGCCGCGGTGCTGTGCGATCTTTCGGTCTATTTCGTCCACGCTTTCCGGTGGAATACCCTGCTCGAACCCGTCGCCAAGCTGCCCCTGATGCGCACCGCGCAGTCGATCTATATCGGGCTGTTCGCCAACGAAGTGCTCCCGCTGCGCGTGGGTGAGTTGATCCGCTGCTACCTCCTGGCGCACTGGGATGGCCTGAATCTATCGGTGACATTCGCCTCGGCCGCCGTGGAACGCTTGATCGACGGCTTCTGGATGTTGACCGCATTCCTCATCACCACCATCTTCGTGAAGAAAATCCCCGAGGATCTGACGATCCTGGTGCAACTGTTGGGCGCCCTGCTGGTGGTCTGCGCCCTCACGCTCGGCTGGATCATCAAGCACAAGCAGCACGCCCATAACGCGATCCGCGAAAGCCGGTGGGCCGCGGCGCTGCGCCACGTGGTGGAAGGCCTTCATCTGATGGGCAATCGCCGGACCCTCACGCGCACCGTGTTCATCAGTCTGGCGTACCTGATGCTCCAATACCTCACGGTGTACATGCTGATGCGCGCCTACCTGCTGGATTATTCGTTCTGGGTGGCGTGTGGCGTGCTGACCATCGTGCGGCTGGCGACGGTGGTGCCGAACGCGCCCGGCAATATCGGGCTGGGGAACATCGCTTGTGTGATGGCCATGAAGCTCTTCGATCTGGGCGATACCGACGCCAAGACGTTTTCCATTATTCTTTTCGGCGCGCTCACGCTGCCGCTGCTGCTGGGCGGCGCGGTGGCCACCGCGCTAACCGGTTCAAACATCGGCGAGTTGCGCGATCGCGCCCGGCGCGGGCTGGATGCCCACAACGCATCGTCCCGACCGTAACTTTTCCGTCGGGCGCCACGAAATCATTGTCAGACGCGCCTTTGGCGGAATTTTACAGTGACCCGGCGCCGGCGGCGATATAGTAGAGGTTAAAGAGCGATGCTGATCAAGAAATCTACCGACATTCCGTATTCCGAGGTCACCCCCAAGGCCCTCTATTTCAATCGCCGCAAATTTCTCGCCGCTGTGCCCGCGGCCTTTCTGGGTGCGCGCGAACTGCTTTCGCCATCCTCCCGGGCGCTCGCCGGAACCAAGCTTCCCGCGCTCACCAAGAGCCCCTTCAGCACGTCGGAGCCGCAGACTTCCTATAACGACGTGACCCATTACAACAACTACTACGAGTTCGGCACGAGCAAGGACGGGCCGGCCAAGAACGCCCAGCATTTCAAAACCGATCCCTGGACCCTCTCGGTGGAAGGCGAGGTCGCCAAGCCGCGCAAGTTCAGCGTCGACGATCTGATGCACATCGCGCCGCTCGAAGAGCGCATTTACCGCCATCGCTGCGTGGAAGGGTGGTCGATCGTGGTGCCGTGGGCCGGCTATTCGCTGAGCGCGCTGCTGAAGCAAGTGGAGCCCAGCCCCAAAGCTAAATTCGTCGCCTTCCAGACCTACTACGATCTCGGCCAGATGCCGGAGGCCAAATATGCCGGCATTGAACTCCCCTACGTGGAAGGTCTGCGCATCGACGAAGCCATGCACCCGCTCGCGATGCTGACCATGGGCATGTACGGCGAGACGCTTCCCCCGCAGGACGGCGCCCCGGTACGCCTCACCGTGCCGTGGAAGTACGGGTTCAAGAGCGCCAAATCGCTGGTAAAGATCAAGCTCGTGGAGAAGCAGCCGCCCGCCACCTGGAACATCACCAACGCGCACGAGTACGGTTTTTATTCCAACGTGAATCCGGCAGTCGACCATCCGCGCTGGAGCCAGGCCACCGAGCGCCGCCTGGGCGAGTTCCGGCGCCGTCCCACGCTACCCTTCAACGGATATGCCGACCAGGTCGCGAGCCTTTACACCGGCATGGATTTGAGGAAGTTCTACTAGGCCGATGCTGCGCAGCCGCTGGACCAAGGCCGCAGTGTTCCTGCTGTGCCTGGCGCCGTTCGTCCGTCTCGCCTGGCGCGCCTATACCGGCGATCTCACGCCCAACCCCATCGAATTCATCACCCACTTCACCGGCGACTGGGCCATCCGTTTCGTGGTCGCGACGCTCGCCATCACCCCGGTCCGCAAGCTGATCCACGTGCCCGACCTGATTCGCTTCCGCCGCATGCTCGGGCTGTTCGCCTTCTTCTACGCGTCGCTTCATTTCGCTACCTGGTTCGCCATCGACAAGGGCTTCGACATGCATGAAATCCTCGACGATTTCAGCAAGCGCCGATTCATCATCGCGGGGCTGGTGGGATATCTGTGCATGTTGCCGCTGGCACTGACGTCGACCAAGGGCTGGATCCGTCGCCTGGGCGGACGCCGCTGGCAGCTTCTGCATCGCCTGGTCTACGTCACCGGCATCGCGGTGGTAGTGCACTACTATTGGCTGGTGAAATCGGACGTCCGCCTGCCGCTGCTCTACGGCTCGCTGGTGGCCATCCTGCTAGGCTACCGCGTCGCCGTCGCCCTCTGGACGCGGCGCGTCCGCGCGGTCGCGTGAAATGCTCCCGCTCGATCACGTCACCGTTGCCGGCCCCGCCCTCGCACCCATGCGCGCCGCCCTCGCCGCCATCGGAATCCCTACCGTCTATGGCGGCGGCCATCGCGACGGCGCTACCGAAATGGCGCTGGCAAGCTTTTCCGACGGTTCGTATTTGGAATTGATCGCGCCGCCGCCGAACGCCCCGGTGCACATTGTGGATGGGCACCCGTGGTCGCGATACCTCACCGGAAGCGCCGGCCCCTGCGCCTGGGCGGTACGAACCACCGATCTCGACGGCGAACTGCGCCGACTGCGGGCCGCCGGCATCGCCGCCTCCGGACCGGCCGCCAACGGACGCCGGCGGCCCGACGGTGTTCAACTGGAATGGCAGATCGCGGCCGCCGGGCCGGGTGGGCCGGGCACGTTTTTCCCCTTCGCCATCCAGGATTTCACCGCTCACGATCTCCGCGCCTTCCCGAGCGGCGCGCCGACCGCTCGCGAGTATCGCTGCGTTTCCCGCGTGGTGCTGGCCGTACACGATCTCGAGGCCGCGGCCACACGCTACCGGCAGGCCTACGGACTCACCGCCTTCATCCGCCATACCGACCGGGCATTCGGCGCCGAACTTATCGTCGCCGCGGACGCGCCGGTCGTGCTGGCGCAGCCGCTGGCGGCCGATTCGTGGCTGGCCGCGCGGATACAGCACTTCGGCGAAGTGCCGTGCGCCATCCTGCTGGAAGGCGCGGCATCTATCCAAACGTTCACCGCGCACAGCACGTGGGGCGATCTCCACATCGGCTGGTTCCGCCCCGATACGCCCGGCTGGCGCCTGGCGGTATGCCAGTAGACCAAACGTAGGCCGCCACTGTTATCCCCTGATACCTAACGTCAGTCTAGAATCGCCCCAAGTTAGTACCGTACTATTAGACTTCTAACCCCGGTGAGACGATACTTTCCTTCTGCCTCTGTGGCGATAGCACTGGTGCTAGTTCTGTGGGCCTGTGCCGGCCCCAGACGAAACGTCGCCACGAACAATGCGGCCTGCGAAGTTCTGACCAAAACCCTCAGTGACCAGGAGGAGGGATTCGTCACCCTGGCCCAGCACATCCGGGCCGAGCACGTTGTCCTCCGGGAATACGACCGCCGGATGATTGTTGCCATCATTGAACGGCGCAAGACCCTCCAGGCCACCCGGCTTACCGAACTCTCGGTTTCCGACGACGTCGCGGGCTGCTCCGGCCAGCAATTGGAAGACCTGCGCTATCGCGCCATGCAGGAAATGGCGAACCTGCGTGATTTCCTGAACGATTTCAATCGCGCCCTCAAAAGCGATCCCGCCGGCATCTTCATCGACGAGCCATAAACTCGAACTTCGGTCCACTTTCCACAGGGGGAAGCTCCCCTAGTACCTCCTTGGCAGGCGGTACCGTGAGATCCATCCCCGCCGGAAATCGAGAGTCCGTAAGATAAACAATTGTAGGGGTTTCGGTCTCCGCGCAAAATGATATAATTTTGCCAACATCGGCTCTTTCCACCCTGAGGGAAATGGAAACAATCGGGAAGTACAGGATTATCGGTGCGCTCGGGAAAGGCGGTTTCGGCCACGTTTATAAAGCCGAAGATCCCACGATTGGGAATATTGTCGCCATCAAAGTCCTGAACGTTCAGAACGACGAAAACATGATCCGCCGTTTTCGTGCCGAGGCCGTTACATCCGCCCGATTACGTCACAAAAACATCGTTACGATTTTCGATTTTGAGGAGCAGAACGGCACTCCGTACCTGGTGATGGAGTACCTCGATGGCGAGAACCTGCAACTTCTCGTCGAGAAGCGCAGCGCGATTCCGATCATCGACAAGCTGAGCATCATGGCGGAAGTGGCCGAGGGCCTGCAGTACGCGCATGAGCACGGCGTCATTCACCGCGATATCAAGCCTGCGAACATCATGCGGCTGAGCGACGGATCCGTGAAAATCATGGATTTCGGTATCGCCCGCCTCACCCAGCGCAATACCCGCCTCACTGCTGTGGGATACATCGTGGGAACTCCGGAGTACATGGCACCGGAGCAATTCATGGGCGACTCCACCGACGCACAATCGGACGTCTGGTCGTTTGGCGTGGTGTTATACGAGTTCCTCACTGGAAAAAATCCCTTCGCCGCCGACACTCCAGGCGCCATCATCTATCGCGTCACGAATGAGGATCCGCCTTCGGTCTGCGACAAAGTCTCCCAACTGCCGCGCAGTTTCGACCCTGTCATGCGGCGCCTTCTCACCAGGAAGAAGTCGGACCGCTACCCCAACATGGACGATCTGCGGGTAGACCTGGGAATGGTGATTCAGGAATTCGGCGAGGGCCAGATAGCCGGCATGGAGAAGGATACCGAGTCGCTGATTCGGGCGGCCAGGTATGACGATGCCTTGGCCATGGCGGCGCGCATTCTCAAGTTCGATCACCGCAACTCCAAGGCGCGCAAATGGCGGACCGAGTTGCGCGATGTGGCCCGCCGGCAAAAAGATGAGGTGCGCCTCAAAAATCTGATCGAGGAGGCCGACGAGAAGACCACCGCCCTGGATTTCTCGGCCGCCGAAGCGCGCCTTAAGGAAGCCCTGCAAATCGATCCCGATAACAGCGAGGTGCGTGCTCGCCTGGATCAGATCAATGTAGTGCGCGAAAAGAAGGCGCGCGCCCTGAACCTGCTGGCCGACGCGCGGGTCGAATTGGACCGCCAGAATCTTACCGGCGCTTTCGAGCACGCCAACGAAGCCGCACAAAACGATCCGGGCAACTCCGATGCCGCGGATTTACTGAACCAGATCCAGCAAGCTATTGAACGGCGAAATTCCGAAGCGCGCCGCAAGACCGGTCTCAGCCGGGCGCGCGGCCAATTGCTGGTTCAGGATTACGCCAACGCTGTAAATACGCTGCAGGAACTGGCGCGCCAATATACCGGCGATCCGGAAGTGCACACCAGGCTGGAAGAAGCACAGCGCCTGCAGGCGGTGGACGCCACCGAAAAAACGGTGGCCGCGGCCATCGCCAAGAGTCGTGATTATCTGCTCAAGGGCGCGTTCCAGGAAGCCATCGACCTTCTCACCGGGCTCGACCGGGAAGCCGGCCGTAACGTGCAGGTCCTGCAGTTGTTGAATTACGCCCGCGATCAGCGCGACCAGCAGGAACGCGAAGCCGAAATCGACAAACTGCTGGCCGGCGCCAGCGCTGCGCAAACGGATTACGATCGCGCATTAGCCTTGATCGCTAGCGCCCTGGAGTTGTCGCCGGGCAATGAGAAGGCGATACGCCTGCGCAAGGCCGTGCTCGCCGACCGCCAGCGCGAGGAACAGAACAAGGCGATCGAAGGCGAGCTCAAGGAGTGCCGGGAGCTCATCGACGAAGGCCGACTGGAGCAGGCCGAGACGCGCGCCCGCGCGCTGTGGAAGCGCCATCCCGATTCCGCAGGCGTGCAGCAGATCATCCGCGAATTGGGAGAACGATTCCGGCAGCGCGAAGAGGCCATCGAACGCGAAGTGGAGTCGCGCAAGACAGAACTGGAGCGCCTGCTCGATCGCGGCGACGTGGACGCCGCCGACACCCTGCTACAGACCCTCTCCGTCCGCTATCAGCGCGACAATCTCTTCGCCGACCTCGCGCGGCGCATCGCCCATCTACAAAGTGAGAAGCGCGAACGCGACGCCGTAAACGCCGCTCTGGCGAACGCGCAACGTTTCGCCGATGCCGCGTCCTGGGAAGACGCACTCAAGGCGGTCGATCAGGGGCTGCAACTATATCCCAAGTCCGTTCCGCTGCTGGCGCGGCGCGACCGCATCGTGCAGCAGACGGAAGTGCAGGCCGCGGCCGACCAGATCGAGCCCAAAATGGCGGCCGGGGATTGGGATTCGGTCACGGCATTGGCCGAATCGGGCCTTCGGAAATTTCCCGGCGAACCGCGGCTGCTTGAGTTTCGGCAAAAGGCCCGGGAACAGCGCGAGGGCATGGAATTGCTGGCGCGCGCACAGAATCTGCTTGCTGCCGGCGACCTGGCCGAAGCCGCCAAGAGCATCGGCGAGCTGGCGCGGCGCGGTTGGCCCGACCGCGATGTTTCCGCTCTGCGCAAGACACTCGACGCCAAGAAGCAACGCCAGCAGAGCCTGGCGTCGGCCGACCAACTGCGCAAACGTTTTTCATTTCAACAGGCTCGCGATGCCGTCCAGGGAGTGTTGAAGGATGACCCGCAAGATGCCGACGCCCTAACGCTTCTGGAAGCCGTCGATCGCGAGGAGGGCGCCTACGTTCGCAGCCAGAAGGTGGCTGCGGCGCGCGCCGAGGCGTCGCAGTTCTCCAAACAGAAGCAATATGACGAGGCCGTTCGGGTCCTCACCGGGATCGACCGCGAATACCCCGGCGATTTCGAAATCGAGTACGACCTGCACCACGCCCTCGATGCCCGCGACCAGGCGGCGCGCAGAGAAGCCTATTTGCAGGGACGAACCCAATTAGCCACTCTCGTCCGCAATCGCCAGTTCGATGAGGCGGTGCAGAAGGCCGAAGATCTGCTCGCGAAATTCCCAGACGAGACGGAAATGGCGGACGAACTCCGTCGCGTCCGGGAATCGCGCGATCAGGCGGCCCGCAAGCAGGAGTACGAGCAGGGACGACGCGAAGTGCAGGAGCTGATGAAGCACCGGCAGTTCGAGGAGGCCGTCACGCGCCTGCAGGAAATGGCCCGCGCCTTTCCCGACGAGCCGCAGTTGGAAGAAGACCTCCGGCGCGCCGTCGACCATCGCGACCAGGCCGCCCGCAAGGAGGCCTGGGCCAAAGAGCGCGACAGTCTCCACGCGCTCATGAAGAGCCGCAAATTCGAACAGGCCGTTACTCAGGCGGAAGGCCTCCTGGCCACCTTCCCGCATGAGCCGGAGTTGCTCGACATTCTGGATCGCGCGCGCCAGTCTCGCGATCAGGCTGCCCGGAAAAAGGCGTACGCGGAAAGCCGCAAGGAATTGGACGCCCTGCTCAAGGGATCGCAGTTCGATCAGGCGATCGACCGCACGCGGCGTTTGATGTCCACCTATCCCGACGAAGTCGAATTGCAGGATTTTCTGCGCCGGGCGATGGAAGGCCGCGGTCAGGCGGCGCGACAGGAAGCATACTCGCTGGGTCGCAAGGATTTCGAAGAGCTGCTGTGGAATCGCGACTTCGAGGAAGCGATATCGGCGGTGGAACAGCTCATCGAAACGTTCCCGGAGGAGCCGGAACTCAAGGAGGATTGGCGGCGGGCGTGCGCGGCCCGCGACCAGGCGCAGCGAAAGACGGCCTATGCCCGGCGCCGCGATGGTTTTGAAGCGCTCATGGCCGATCGTCAGTTCGATATGGCTGTGGCCGCGGTGGAAGGATTGGTTCGCGATTTTCCCGACGAACCGGAGTTGCCCGAGTTCCTGCGGCGCGCGCGCGAGGCCCGCGATGAGGCGGTCCGCAAGGACGCCTACCTGCGCGATCGCAGGAAATTCGAGGCGCTGCTGCGCGAGAGCAAGCTCGACCAGGCGGTTTCCGCCGCGCAGAAGTTGGTGTCGGCGTTCCCGGAGGAGAAGGAAGCGGCCGAACTTCTCAACAACGCCCAGCGAGCCCGCTATCGCCAGTCCTTCGACGCCTTGATGCGCGACCGCAAGTTCGACGAAGCGGTGGACGCCGCCCGCAAAATGATCTCGGCATTCCCCGAAGAAAAGGAAGTGTCGGAGCTCGTGCAGCGTGCGCAGGACGCGCGCCACCAGGCGGCGTATGCAACTGAGAGCGAGGCTTTCTACGCCCTCATGCGCGACAGCAAGTTCGATGAGGCCGTCGCCGCTGCCCGCAAAATGGTCTCGGCTTTCCCCGACCAGGAGGAGCCGTCCGAGTTCGTGCTGCTGGCGGAAGACGCGCGCCACCAGGCGGCATATGCGCGCGAGCGGGATAGTTTCGAGGTCCTCCTCAGCAGCGGCAAAATCGAGCAGGCCGTCGCGGCCGGGCAGAAGATGGTCGCGGCGTTCCCTGGCGAAAAGCAGGCGCAGGAGCTCTTAAAACGTGCCGAATATGGGCGCGATCGCCAGACTTTTGATGCCCTGATGCGCGAGGCGAAATTCGACCAGGCCGTCGCCGCTGCACAGAAAATCGTCTCGGCATTCCCTGCAGAGAAGGAAGCGCCCGAGCTTCTGCATCGTGCCCAGGAAGCGCGCGATCGAGCCGCGCGCGAGGGAGCCTACACGCGCGATCGCCAGGCGTTCGATGCCCTGATGCGCGACAGCAAGTTCGGCCAGGCCGTCGCCGCCGCGCAGAAAATCGTCTTGGCATTCCCCGAAGAGAAGGAAGCGCCCGAACTTCTGCGCCGCGCGGAATACGGGCGCGATCGGCAGACTTTCGACGCTCTGATGCGCGACAGCAAGTTCGACCAGGCCGTCGCTGCCGCTCAGAAGTTGGTGTCAGCATTCCCCGAGGAAAAGGAAGCGCCCGAGCTCTTGCGCACCGCCCAGGAAGCGCGTGATCGCGCAGCACGCAAGGACGCTTACGGCCGCGATCGCCAGGCTTTCGATGCCCTGATCCGCGACAGCAAGTTCGACCGGGCCGTCGCTGCCGCGCAGAAGTTGCTGTCGGAGTTCCCCGAGGAAGGGGAAGCCCCCGAACTCTTGCGCAGCGCCCGGGAAGCGCGCGACCGCGCAGCACGCAAGGACGCTTACGGCCGCGATCGCCATGCCCTCGATGCCCTGATGCGCGACAGCAAGTTCGACCAGGCCGTCGCCGCCGCGCAGAAGTTGGTGTCGGCATTCCCCGAAGAAAAGGAAGCCCCCGAACTCTTGCGCAGCGCCCAGGAAGCGCGCGACCGCGCAGCACGCAAGGACGCTTACGGCCGCGATCGCCAATCTTTCGATGCCCTGATGCGCGACAGCAAGTTCGACCATGCCGTCGCCGCCGCGCAGAAGTTGGTATCGGCGTTCCCCGAAGAAAAGGAAGCGCCCGAACTTTTGCGGAGCGCCCAGGAAGGGCGCGAGCGTGCCGCACGCAAGGATGCTTACGGGCGCGATCGCCAGGCCCTCGATGCCCTGATGCGCGACAGCAAGTTCGACCAGGCCGTCGCCGCCGCGCAGAAGTTGGTGTCGGCATTCCCCGAGGAAAAGGAAGCGCCCGAACTCTTGCGCAGCGCCCAGGAAGCGCGCGACCGCGCAGCACGCAAGGACGCTTACGGCCGCGATCGCCAGGCCCTCGATGCCCTGATGCGCGACAGCAAGTTCGACCAGGCCGTCGCCGCCGCGCAGAAACTCGTCTCGGCATTCCCCGAGGAAAAGGAATCTTCCGACCTGCTCCGACGCGCCCGGCAAGCGCGCGATCGCCAGAATTTCGAAGTTCTGATGCGCGATCGCAAGTTCGATCAGGCCGTCGCCGCCGCGCAGAAGCTGGTAGTGGCATTCCCTGGGGAAAAGGAGAACACCGAACTCTTACATCGCGCCCTGGAAGCCCGCGACCAAGCGGCGCGGGCGGACGCCTACAAACGCGATCGCCAGAACGTCGACGCCTTGATGCGCGACGCCAAATTCGACCAGGCCATTACCGCCGCCCAGTCGCTGGTGTCGGCATTCCCCGAAGAAAAGCAGGCGCCCGCGCTCTTGCAGCACGCCCAGGAAGCGCGCGATCAAGCCGCACGTAAAGCCCGCGATCGCCAGAGTGTCGAAACGCTCCTGCGCGACGGCAAATTCGATCAGGCCGTCGCTGCCGCGCAAAAACTGCTCTCCGCATTCCCTGAAGAGGAAGAAACTTCTGACCTCCTGCGTCGCTCGCAGCAGGCTCGCGATGAAGCCGCGCGTAAGGAAGCATACGCCCGCGATCGTCAGGCCTTCGACGTCCTGCTGCGCGACGGCAAATTCGATCAGGCCGTCGCCGCCGCGCAAAAGCTGCTCTCCGCATTCCCCGAAGAGAAGGAAACTTCCGACCTTCTGCGTCGCGCACAGCAGGCCCGCGATCAGGCCGCGCGCAAGGAAGCGTACGCCCGCGATCGTCAGGCCCTCGACGTCCTGCTGCGCGACGGCAAATTCGATCAGGCCGTCGCCGCCGCGCAAAAACTGCTCTCCGCATTCCCTGAAGAGAAAGAAACTTCTGACCTCCTGCGTCGCTCGCAGCAGGCTCGCGATGAAGCCGCGCGTAAGGAAGCGTACGCCCGCGATCGCCAGGCCTTCGACGTCCTGATGCGCAACGGCAAATTCGATCAGGCGGTCGCCGCCGCGCAAAAGCTGCTCTCCGAATTCCCCGAAGATAAAGACGCGCCCGAGCTACTGCGCAACGCCCAGAATGCCCGCGACCGCCAGAGTTTCGAAGCCCTCATGCGCGATGGCAAGTTCGAACCAGCCGTCGCCGCCGCACAGAAGCTCCTCTCCGCGTTCCCGGAAGATAAAGACGCGCCCGAACTCTTGCGCCGCGCGCAAGAGTCCCTCAGCCAGGCCGAGCTCAAAGCCGTCTACACACGCGCCCGCCAGGAGTTCGAAGTCCTCCTCGCAAACCTGCAATTCGACTCCGCCGTCGCCAAGGCCGAAGAACTCGCCGCCGCGTTTCCAGCCGAGCCCGAGGCGCCCCTCGATCTGGAACGCGCCCGCATCGCCCGCGATCGGGCGGCGCGCCAGGCGGCAATTGACAAGGGACGTAAGGAAATCGATTCGGCCATCCGCAAACGTCAGTTCGATCGCGCCGTCGGCAAGGCGCAGGAACTGGCCGCCGCCTACCCCGAAGAAACTGGCCCACGGGACGACCTGAAGCGCGCCACCGAAGCGCGCGACCTTGCTGCACGCGAGGCAGAGTGCGATCGCGGCCGCAAGGAATTCGATGTCCTGCTGAAGAACGGCCGCCTGGAGGAAGCACTTCAGAAGGCCGACGCACTGGCGAAGGCTTTTCCCGAGCAGCCGGCCGTCCAGCAGGATTTGCAGTCGGCGCGCGCCGCGATTGAAGCCCGTCGCCGCGAGGCGGAACTGGCGCGGGTCGCCGCCGATGCCCTTCAGAGAGCCACCGAACTGCGCCAGCAGCGCGCCATCTCCGAAGCCCTCGACCTGGTGCAGAAGACCATCCGCGAAACCGGCGCCCGGCCGGGAATGCGTGAGCTCGAAGAACAGCTTCTGGCGGACCAGGCGCGCGCACGCCTGGCGCACGAGACCCTGGATAAAGCGCGCGCCGCAATGGAGCAGGGACGGGTGGAAACCGCCGCGAAACTGGCGTCCGAGTTGGACACGAACTTCGCCGGTGAGGTCGATACCCAGCAGCTTCGCGCCGCCATTGAGGCGAAAACCAGGGAGCTCCAGACTCACGCGGCCATCGAGAAATTCGCGCGCGAAGCCGAGACGCTGCGCACGCAGGGCCGGTTCGACGAAGCGCTCCAGTCGCTCGACGCCGCGCTTCGTGAGCATCCCGGCGCTCAACCCCTGACAGCCGCCCGGGCGCGCATCGAGAACGAAAAGCAGGAAGGCGCACGCAAACGGGCGCACGAACAGGCGCTGGCCGAAATCTCGGCGCTGACGCTCAGCGTGCCGAGTGCGGCCGATGAATCGAGCCTGAACGAAATGGTGGCCCGCTCGGAAGCGATTGCAGCGGCCTATCCGTCCGATAAGCAGTTCAAGCAGGCGGCGGCGACTATCGGTAAAGCCGCCAAGCGCCGGCGCACCGACTGGCGCCAGGTCAGCACTCCGGCGCCGCCCGACCGCTCGCCGATTTCGCCGCAGCGGATGGCGCTGGCCGGCGGCGTGAGCGCCCTCGTGCTCGGCGGAGTCCTATTCTGGTGGCTCGGCGGCAGCCACTCTGCCACCTTACAAATCTCCACCACGCCGGCGGGCGCGAAAGTCACCGTCGGATCGCAGACCTGTACCACGCCGCAGTGCTCCCTCAAGCTGCCGCCCGGTAGCTACGAAATCCGCACGGAGAAGCCCGGCTACGCACCCGTCTCCACCACCAAACAAATCGAGAAGGGCGCGCCGGCGCAAGTCGCGCTCACCCTGACGCCGCTCGCGGCGCACCTTTCCGTCAGCGCCAATTTCACGCGCGCTGCCGTCAAGTTCGATGGCAGCGACGTAGGCCAGTTGCGCAACGGCGATTTCAACCTCAACTCTGTCCCCGAAGGCACCCACAGCCTGGACATCCGCAGCGGGGACGGCGAAGCCAGCCTCCGCTTCGCGTATACCGCCGGGCAGGCTCCCCAGATACTCGATCCCCCGTCGGGGAAACAGATCCATGCGCTCGTGGTTAGCGGATACGGTCCCACGGCCGAAGTCACATGCGACTGTTCCGCCGGTGACGTCTCCCTGGACGGGAAATCGGCGGGCCAGCTAAAAGACCATCGCGCTGCCTTAACCGGCGTGACGTTGGGCACCCATCAGGTCCGCGTCTCGGCGCCCGATGGCGTACGCGAATCTGTGGTCACCCTGCAGGACAATCCCACCCTGAATCTTTTTGTGGCCGCCGACCTCGATGTCGGCACGCTGGTAGTGGAAACCGGCCAGGACGACGTTCGCGTTCTCCTGGATAACCGCCCGCAGCCCACACTGACGCACGATGGCTTGCTGCGCATCCCGGTCCCCAGCAAACAATACTCGGTGAGCGTGGAGAAGCAGGGCTTCGGCACTCCGGCGCCGAAATCGATTGAGGTAAAGAAGGGTGAACTGGCGCGGGTGTCGTTCGCATTGGCCCCCCTGCAAGCGTCCCTCGCTATCCACCAGGGATCGCCCGGCATCCGCGTACTGATCGATGGCCAGAACGCCGGCGTGACCGGCGCCGACGGATCGTTGCGTATCGACAACATCAAACCCGGCTCACATACCATCGATCTCACCAAGGACGGCTTCACGCCCGTACACCTGAATAGCTTCCAGTTCGCGCCCGGCGGCACCATCGGCTTGACCCGCGAGGCGCAGCTTGTGGCGCTGCCCCCACCTGCGCCCGCGCCCACCGCCGCCCAGCCTACTCCACCAGCGCCCAAAACCGCGCCTGCGCCCGATCCCCGCGCCCTCGAAGCCGAGGAGTGGAATCGCCTGCAGAATTCGCACGACTTGAATCAACTGGCCGACTTCCAGCGCAAATATCCAGCCGACGCGTACACCGCGCAGGCCGCCAGCCGGATCGAACAGGTCGAGTGGGACAATCTGCAGAACAATCCCGATCCGGCCGCCCTGGAGGCCTTCGCCAATAAGTATCCCAAGAGCGACCGCGCCGGCCAAGCGCGCAGCCGCGCGGAGCAGATCGATTGGACGCATGTCGATAAGCAGAACGCCGCTCAAATCCGCGCCTTCCTGCAGCGTCACCCGGGCAATGCGGATGCCACGGCCGCCCTCGCGTCTGCCGATCAGTCCGCGCGCTCCGCCGGTGACAAGCGCGCCATCGTGCAGGTCATCGCGCAGTATCAGCAGGCTTTCAGCTCGAAGGACCTCAACGGCATCCTGGCGCTCAGACCTTCGCTGAAAGGCACTCCCACCGAGAAGATTATTCAAGACGCTTTTCGACAGAAACAGTCTATTGTGTTAGAATTACAACCACTACGGGACGCGGAGGTCACTGGGGATACCGCGGTTATACAGTGTCGTCAGACCACCCAGCAGACCATCGAGGGACGCGCCTCGAAGCAGGATGTCACTGTCACGATCACGCTCGCTCGAAGCGGGCAATCTTGGATCGTCAAAGACATCCGCTAGACTTTTCTTCCCCCTGGAACTAAGGAGAGCCTGACTTGATACTCCAATCGAAATCCCCGCTGAGATCCACCTGCCTGACGATGCTTTTGCTTGGCGCTGGAGCATCCACTGCCTTCGGCCAAACTCTGCTCGGCCAGGGTACTGTGGTTACCGGAACCTGCCACGGACATGAATCCGATCCCGGCTGTGTGCTTCCTAATCTTTTCGGGCCCAGTGGCCTGACCCTCGCGGTACCGGCCGGCGGGTTCTCTCACTACGCCCATTTCGTGGGCGCGGCACAGCAAACCCTGAACACCACTTTGAGTTCGGCCATCGCCACTCAACTCGCGGTGCTACCCATCATTTCTCCGGCTTCCGGCTTCACCTTCACCTACGATCCCTCGGCGGGCGTTTATGTACGTTCCACCACTAGTTTCGGGCCGGTCTATAGCGAGCGCGCCGAGACCATCGGGCGCGGCAAATTCTCGTTCGGCACAAGTTATCAGCGGTTCCGCTTCAGCACTCTCGATGGCATCAATCTGAAAAACATGCCGGCCGTCTTTACCCACGTGCCCGGCACCGGACCGAGTGGCGCCGATGAGGCCTACGAAGCCGATGTCATCCAGACCAACAACAGCATCGGGCTAAATATGGACCAGACGCTGTTGTTCGCCACCGTCGGGGTGACCAACCACCTCGATTTTTCGGTCGCCGTGCCGATCGCGTCCGTCCGTATGGATGCTTCTTCCAACGCCAACATCATTCGCGTCTCCGGCGCCTATTTTGCGCTGCCCACCGGTCAGGTTTTCGGCAATCCGCACACCTTCCCCAACGGCGGGCTCAATCAGGAATACGCCAGCACTCCCAATGGAAGCGCCTCCGGAGTCGGCGACGTCACCTTCCGGCTGAAGCAGAGCCTGTATCGCGGGAAAGTATTTCAGTTTGCAGGGGCAGTGGATGTCCGAACCCCCACGGGCAACGCCCGCGATTATCTCGGCTCCGGCGCGGTCGGCGTGAAGCCGTTCATCATCCTCTCTGGGAACGGCCGCTTTTCACCGCACCTGAATCTCGGCTATGAGTGGAACGGCAGTTCCATTCTGGCCGGAAACATCACCGGAACCAACGTCTTCGAACAGAACGAGCAGGTGTACATCACCACCGGTCCGGCAACCAAAGGAAAGCTACCGGCCCAGTTGTCATACTCCCTGGGCGCCGACTACGGGCTCACCAGACGGGTGACGCTCTCCTTCGATTATCTTGGGCAAACGTTGATTAACGCCCCCCGCGTGTTCCAGGATTCCACCCAGACCACCAACGATTCCGGCCTCTGTAACGTGGTCGGCGGCACCAACTATTGCGGTCTTTCGTCCATGACTTTGCCTACCATCACCGGCGGCAAGGACACCATCGCATTGAGCAGCGGCGCGGTCGGCATGAAGGTCAATCTCTTCCACCAGCTTCTGCTCACCGCTGACCTGCTGTTCCGCATGGATGACAAGGGACTTCGCCAGAACGTGACGCCTCTGATCGCTCTATCGTACGCCTTCGGCGTGAAATAGCAGCGCGCAGGCGCGCGGTGCAGGCTTACGGAATTCTGCGCTTCGGCTCCTCGAAAGAAATTGAAGAGCATGATGGGGATGATGCGTCATGCCCTTCACATGGGCACGGCCACCATGATCGAGCGGCGGCGCGCCAGACGTCGCCTATGCCGCCCTCGCCGCGCTTAGACACGATGCGGCAATGCGCGATGGATTATTGCCGCCTCATCCCTGATCTCTGGGCATCGCTTCCGAGAGCGGACCTACCCTACATCGACGAGGAACAACTCTGGAACAGTATGGCGTTCACCACCATCTGCGCATCGAGGACGTCGACCACACCATCGCCGTTCACATCCGCGGCGGGCGCCGACAGGCCAAGCGTCTGATTGACGATGTCCTGGATATCGGCGACGTCGAACTCCCCATCGCCGTCTACATCGCACGGCAGCGGGGCGCCCACCGTCCAGGTTCCGATCGCCTGCCACCCGGAGATCCGGTTTACGACGTCCGTCGCGTCGCCGTAAATGCTCTTGGCGCCGGCGAAGCCGCTCATAAAGGTGAGCGCCAGATTGGCGGTATAGAGATTATTCGCAATGGCTCCGCTTGAGGCGGTTGGGTTGACCGAGCACTGGCTGTTCCGCAGCGTCCCTTGTGCGCCGAAAGCGACCGGCCCCAGCCACACGGTGCCGCTGTCATCGGCTAACGACACCAATCCATTAACCGGGTCGATCGACAGGTAGCAGGAAGAGGCGGTACTCTGCGAGCTATTTACCATCGCTTGCACCGACGACAGTGAGGTGGCGCCATCTGAGTCCTGATAGACGAACGAAAAAGTCCGGCCCCAGCCGGTTCCGCCTGCCGGCTGCACCGAGACTACTTGCGGCGGACTGTTGGGCGTGTTGTAGTTCCAGTACCCCAGCGTCTGCCACCCTGAAGAGGAACCTGTGGAACTTAACGCCTCGCCCGAAACGGTGTCAAAGGAAGCTGCGGAAGGCCTCAGCCCAATCGCCACATTCAGCGTCAAGTCGCCGCCTGAAGCGGCCACGCTCGTCTGGCTCCCCACCACGTCGCAGGCGCTGTTTTGCAGGTTGCCGCTGCCCATCGGGATAGTGCCCGAAACATTCGCCGAATTAGTCGAGAGGGTCAGAGTATTTTGCGCGCTCCTGAAAGTTACGATGCATCCCGGGTCGCCAGCCGAGACCGATGCCGAAACAGAGGCCAGATCCGCCGCGCCGGCGCTATCGCTGAAGACGAAACTGAAGATTTGATAACCTCCAGCGCCGGACGCCGGACTTACCGACACTGCATTCACCACGGGATTCGCGTCGGCCTGCCCCAGCAGAACGCTGAGGCCATCGTTGGTGGCGATGGCCAGATCGCTTCGCCCATCCGCGTTGAAGTCCGCGACCGCTACCGGTGACGTGGCGCCCCCCGGAATCCGATATTGCAGCGGCGATTGAAAGCTGCCATCGCCGTTTCCCAAAAGGATCGCCACATTCCCGGTGCCGTCGGGAACGGCAAGATCCAGCTTGCCGTCGCCGTTGAAATCGCCGGCCGTGGAGGGTTGGTTGAAATTGCCCGTGCTGCTGATGGGCGGCTGGAACGTGCCATCGCCGTTTCCCAAAGTTACCGTGGGACCCCCTGCGCAAACACAGGCCAGATCGATCTTCCCGTCACCATTAAAGTCCGCCGCCGCTATCGAGAGCGACAAAAATGCGAGTGGATAGTCGATCGCGGCTTGGAAAGTTCCGTCGGCGTTACCCAGTAGAACGCTGACGCTGTTACTTACGAAAATTCCCACCGCCAGATCCGGTATGCCGTCGCCGTTGAAGTCGGCAATCGCCACCGATGTGGGCACGCTGCCTACCGGATACGTGACTCCATTAGCGAAGGTGCCATCGCCGCGCCCCAGGTAGACGGCCACATCGTTATCTGTCTGGTTGACCACTACGATGTCCGCGTTTCCATCGCCGTCAAAATCGCTCACGGCCATCGCGACGGGCAATTGCCCCACGGGGTAGCGGGCGGTCGGCGGCTGGACGGTTCCGTCACCGTTGCCCAGGAGAATCTGGAGCGACTGGTCTTGAATCGCCAAAGCTACGTCGGGTTTGCCATCTCCGTTGAAGTCCCCAGTGGCTACAATTTCAAAACCGGGCCCGCCCTGATACGCATCGGTGCAATTCAATGCGCCGCTCCCGTCCCCCAGGCAAATGCTCAGGCCGCTGTCGGTGCCGATCAGCGCATCGACCTTGCCGTCTCCCCTCAGGTCGGCGAGCGCGATGCTGAGAGGGGTGTCGGGCCCCGGGAGGTCGCTGGCGGAGTGAAATCCGCCTGCCGGGTTGGGAGTGACGGTCTGCGATACGGTCGCGGAAACAGACGCTGCGTACGTAGAATCGCCACTGTAACGGGCGCGTAGAGTATGCGCGCCGGAGGCCAGCAACTCCGTCATCATCGTGGCACTGCCGGCCGAGACTGCGCTGACTCCGAGTACCACTGAGTCGGCATAGAAGGTCACTTTTCCGGTAGCCGCCGATGGCGTGACACTGGCAGTGAGCGTCACGGGCGCCCCGAAGACGGACGGAGTCGGATTGGCGGCCAGCGAGACGGACGAAGAAGTCTGAGCGCCTAGTCCCAGAGGCATCGCCAGGATGAGTGAGAACCTCCAGCAGACTTGTACCCGGTTCGAGATATCCATTGGCCTATTTGTGAAAGGGTATCAGGTTAAGCCCCGAGCAATCTACTCCGGCAATCACGCGGTCTGCAGCGCCCCACTGCGCTCATTTTGAGCGGGCGACCCACGTCGAGTCTATATGACCCCAGCCAAAGGGCCACTAATACCCGCGGCCGGCACCGAAATCTTATTCCCGGAAACGGCGACTTTGACCCCGAACGTGGCGACAGCCGCATATCGGGCGCCGCCCTTTTTCAGCGTGGCCGCGACCAGGTCCGGCACCTTTGCCAAATCGCTTCCAGCCGAGTTCGGCACGGCAAGCTTTTCGATCTCGTCCGCGAGTTTACCCATTCGGACGCTGACTGAGGTTCTACAGGCAGAAATCAATTTACCCACATCGGCCGAGCACTCCGTGCATGCTTTTTCTACCGCCTTGTTGTACTTTTGCATCTCGTCTGACATAGGTTCCTCGCTCTCTTGTTTGATTCTGTTCTGGTGCCACGTTCTCTGTAATTGTATGCCTGGGACTGGCCACTAATGCCGTGTCAGGCGATGGCGGCGTCCAATTGTGCGAGCACCACCGGCCAAGGAGAATTCAACATCGCAAAACGGAGAACGCTGAGGGGGCAGAGGGAACCGGCGCTTCCCCGGACTCCGACGTCGGTCAACCTTCCGCTTGGTCGCTTTCACCGCAGAGGCGCAGAGGCGCGGAGAATTCAACATCGCAAAACGGAGAACGCCGAGGGGGCAGAGGGAACCGGCGCTGCCCCGGACTCCGACGTCGGTCAACCTTCCGCTTGGTAGATTTCACCGCAGAGGCGCAGAGGCGCGCCTGCCGATGGCTATTGCGCGATTCCTCGTCCGGGAACCCCGCGCGCCCGAGTCGCAATCGCGTGCCGCCGCCGTCCGGCAGTAACTCTACGGTCACGACAGTCTCGGCTCCCTTGGTCGCAATGGTGAGCCATGTCAGCTCCACCAGCCGGCCCGGTTCGAGCCGCAGGAAGCGGCCATAGTGCGGATGGCGGCTGCCTTCATAGTGCGTCTCGAAGAAGAAGGCGGTATTGACCCGGCCCTCCATCAGAACCGATCCGGGCGCGGCGAACCAGCGATCGAACTGCTCCGTCCACGCCCGGAACAGGGCATCCGGAGCTGCCGACATCGAGCGCTCCACCGTCAGGCCGAACGGTCTCACCGAGAGGTCCGGTTGGGCAACGATCACAGGACTGATTCCCCTTCCGAATTAGTCATACCACGGTGCGAGGGCGCGGTCCGCGCATAGATATGTCAGACTGTACGCCTTTGTCCAGGCCGCCGGCCGATTTCCGGACAACCCCGCTGCTATACTTCATCGAAAGGGGATTCCGGTGAAGATTCGACTTTTCCTGCTCGGCGTACTGGCCGCTGCTCCGCTGGTGGCGCAGCCCGGCGACAATTCTATTCTCGGCAAGCTCGGCCATTCGTCGCATGGAGAGGCGTTCGATGTGGGTCCGCGCGAAAAACCGTGGGTAATCGAAGGCATCGGGGTCGCGCACTTTCCCATCACCACTCAAAATCCCGAAGTACAGAAGTGGTTCGACCAGGGCAACGCGCTGCTTCATTCCTTTTGGGACTACGAGGCCGAACGCGCCTTCCGCTGGTGTTTGAAGCTCGAACCCGATAACGCCATGGCATATTGGGGCCTGGCGCGGGCCAGCGAAATCCGCGGACTTGGCGGCAACGCGCGTCCCGCGGAGATGATCCGCGAAGCCATCAAGCGAAAAGATAAGGTGAGCCCGCGCGAGCAGCTCTATATCGACGCCATGGCCGCGCAGGTGATGACCGACCCTATCACCGGCAAGGAGGGCGACAACGACAAAGCCCGGCGAACCCTGGAGACGCTGTGCGTGCGCTACCCCGACGACATGGAGGCACGCGCGCTGCTGGCATTGAGCACCATGGGCAATGACCGGTACGGCACCGAGCTCATGATCCGCGAGATTCTGGCGAAACAGCCCGACCATCCCGGCGCGCACCACTACCGCATTCACAATTGGGACTATCATGAGCCCGAGGTGGCGCTGGAAAGCGCGCGGCGCTATGGCGAAATCGTCCCGGGGATCGGCCACGCGCTGCATATGCCCGGGCACATTTTCAGCATCGTGGGGATGTGGAATGAGGCCGCCATCAGCATGGACGCCGCCACGCGCCGCGAAAAGCAATATATGCAGCAGCGCATGACATTCCCGTTTAATAACTGGAATTACGGCCACAATCGCAACTATCTGTCTTATATTCAGGAGCAGATGGGAATGGAGCGGGCGGCGATATTCGGGGCGCGCCAGTTGATCGAAGCACCGCTCGATCCGGATAGCAATGCCGACTCCCCCAATAGCAGCCACTCCTATGGAATCGCGTCCTTGGCGCGCGCGCTGCTGAAGTTCGAGCGCTGGGACGATTTGCTAAAGGAAGGGAATATTCCATGGCGCGACATCCTGCTCGATAAGATCAATCGCAGCTATTTCGAGGCGCGCGCCTGGCTGGGAAAGGGCGATCTCGATCAGGCGGAAAAGAGCATTGTGGCACATGCGGCACTGAAGGCCGAGGTAGACAAGAATAACGCCTGGCCCGTCGGGCAACTGTACGAAATCCAGGTGCCGGACTTGAAAGGGCGGCTGGAGCTGGCGCGCGGTGAAACCTTGCAGGGGTTGAAATTCCTCTCGGAAGCGGCCGAAAAAGAATACGATTTCCAGCGAACCTATGCCGATCCGCCGATTTATCCTGAGTCGCTCTATAACAGCCTCGGCGAGGCTTACTTACAGACGAAGAGTCCGCTGCTGGCCGAGCAGGCATTCGATAAAGCGCTCGCGCTGACTAAGAACGATATCTGGGGGCTGAGCGGTATGGTTCGGGCGGCAAGCGCCTTGGGGGAGACGGCCAAAGCACAGGACGCCATGGCGCGATTCCTTTATGTGGCCGGCAATGCCGACACAGAGCTTGCGCTCTATCGGCGCACGGTGGCATCGGGAGTCACCGCTACCCCGCGCGACACTTCGCCCGGTGCGCAGCGCGATTACCTGCGCACATCGCTCGAAAAGTTCGGGCCGGAAGAGTGGGAGCCATATGCCGCGCCGCGTCTCGAGGCCAAGGACTCGAGCGGCAAGCAAGTGACGCTGGACGAGTATAAAGGAAAGAACGTGATGCTGGTCTTCTATCTCGGCAAGGAGTGCCCGCATTGCATGCGGCAACTCCACACCATCGGAGAGAAGAAAGACGAATGGAACCGTCTCAATACAGTTGTGCTGGCGGTGAGCAGCGCCACGCCCCAGTCGAATTCGGAAGGCTTGAAGGAGTTCGGAGACTTACCCATTCGCCTGCTTTCCGACAACGGCGATGACAACGCGCATCGCTTCCACTCTTACGACGACTTCGAAGAGATGGAACTGCATTCCACCATCCTGATCGATAAGCAGGGCCGCGTGTACTGGGCGCGAAACGGCGGCGAGCCCTTCAGCGATGTGCCGTTTCTGGTGAAGCAGTTAGAGCGGATGAACCGCTAGCCGATGGTCTTCAATTCCTTATTCACCGCTTCCGCGAAGAAGTCGACATCCTGCACGGGGGTATAGATATTGGGTGTGATGCGCAGGCCGGTGTACTCCTCGTGGCCCATCACTGCGGTGTAAATGGAGTACTTGCTCACCAGCGCCGAGGCTACCTTACCGGGATCGATCCCTGCAAAAGCCAGGAAGCCGATGCCGGCGCCCTGGGCCGGGTCAGGACTGTGAAGAATACGGCACTTGGGATTGTCGGCCAGTTTGTGCGCCCAGCGATCGCGCAGGTAACGCAGGCGGGCCGCTTTGCGCTCGATGCCGATGTTCTCGTTGAACAGCAGCGCGTCGCTGATGGCGTTGAAATTGGCGGCCGGGTGGGTGCCGATCTCCTCGAACTTGCGAATGTCGTTCTTCTGCGAAACGCCCGACGCCATCAATGACCAGGTGTCGGCGATCTTCGCTTTATTGACATATAAGAAGCCCGTGCCCACCGGCGCATAAGTCCACTTATGCAGACTTACGCCGTAATAGTCCACACCCAGGTCGGAAATCTTGAACGGGAACTGGTTGAAGGCGTGGGCGCCGTCGCAGATCACGGTGATGCCGCGCGCATGGGCCATATCGGCAATGCGGCGAACGGGGAATATCTGGCCGGTCCGATTGGTAATGTGACACACCAGGATGACCTTGGTCCGCGGGGTGACGGCCTGTTCGTACCGCTGGTAGAGGTCGTCCATGCCGAGTGTCGGAACCGGGAACGAAATCAGCTTGAGCTTGATGCCTTCGCGCCGCTCGCGCTGCTTGAAGGTCTCGATCATGCGCGGATAGTCCTGGTTGGTCGTGAGGACCTCGTCGCCCGGCTTGAGGTCGATGCCATATTGCGCGTTCTCCAGCGATTCGCTGGAATTGCGCGTGATGGCGATCTCTTCGGGATCGCATCCGGCGGCGTGCGCAATGCGGCGGCGCACCGTTTCCACCTGGCGGTAGAGGACGTTGACCATGGTGTGGTACGGCCCCTCGTTAGAGTAATCCAACAGACGCTGCATCGCGTCCTGCACGACTTTGGGCGCAGGACTGCAGTAGCCGTTGTTCATGTTGATGACGTTGCGGTCCACCGTGAAGGCGTTGCGGATCTCCGCCCAGTAGTCCTCATCAGCGGCGACATCTTCCGCGGTACGGCCGGTTACGGAGCTGGAGGCGGCGCGAATACGTTCCAGAACGTTGTCCTGGAATGCGGCCGCGGCGGCGCCTGCCAACACCGATTGAAGCACGTGGCGTCGGTTCATCTCATCCCTCCTCTTTACTCGACATCGAGTAAGGCATCCACAACCTGGCGGGTGTCCTTAGAATGTACCACCGGTCGGATCTCGAATTCCATCAGGTCTGACCAGGATGCCACCCACTTTTGCAGCAGGCGCGCATCCTCGGTCTCCATGAGTTGAAAGCAGCGCTCGAAGGTCGGTTCCACCCAGCTATCGATGTATTCGAGCCCGACCGGCATCTGGCGGCCGTGATCGCGCAGGCGGCGATAGATAGGCTTGGGATCGCGATTGTGGAAGCGTTCAATCACCATGAAGAGCATGGATTGAAGCTATCACAGCGCATTACTCAAGGGGCAGGGTGGTAGTGTCTCTGCTTCGCCTGCGATCTCCGCATGCGCGCCGTCCATCGCACATATCGCAACAGATCGCGCCGCTCGCGCCAGGCGAAGCTCCAGAACCCGCGAAAGCCAATGCGCTCGGCGTGCAGGCCGGCGTACGTTTCAATGCGCCATCGCAGGTAGGGACTCCGCCACGGGGCCAGCCGATAGCCGGCGGTGAGCGCCCAGAGAGTGCGCAGCATTATTTGCTTTTCCGCGCCGTGGTGTTGCCGCCTAACTCACCGGTCGCATAGTAGCCGGTGCGCGTGCGGGGAGTCGGATTGCCCGGTGCCTTGACCACAATCTTGATGCGGCGATAGGTTCCGTCCAGGGCCTCATTGGTGGGCTTATAACCGATGGTGTACTGGCTGCGAATATCGCGCGCCACCTGGTGGGCGATCGGGTCCACTTCCGGGAGTTGCTTGGGGTAGTACGTCAAACCGCCGGTGGCCTCAGCCAGAGCGTTCAGTTGCCGTTTGGCGCTGGCCGCGCTGCGCTTCTCTTCTTCCGCCAGCAGCCCTACCGAATAAATCAGCACGTCGCTCTGCCGCGCTTCACGCACCAGGTTTTCGAGGTTCTCAGTGCTGGAGTTATCCACGCCGTCAGTCACCACCACCAGCACCTTCTTCTCTTTGTGCGCCTTCTTCAGCCACTCAATCGATTTCGAAATCGCGTCGCGCATCGCCGTGCCGCCGCGCGAATCGATGCGCGTCAACGCTTCCTTCATATCCTCGATGTTGGTGAGAAAATCCTTGCCCGCGGGATTGTCGATGTAGGCGTCATCGTTGAAATTCACGATGAACACTTCGTCGTCGGGGTTGGAGTCTTTCACCAGCGCAAGCGCCGCCGCTTCCACGCTGGCGCGCTTGGTCCGCATGCTGCCGCTGTTATCGATAATCAGGCCCATGGAGACCGGAATATCTTCGCGCTTGAACAGCAGGATGTCCTGTTTGACGTCGTTTTCGAATACCGTGAAGGCGTCTTGCTTGAGGGTGGTCACCAGGCGCCCGGCCTTATCCACCACCGTGGTGTGGCAAACCACCAGGCGTGTGTCGGACGTGAAAATGGGAACGGTACCTTGCGGGGCGGCGGATTTCGGCTGCTGGCCGTGCAGGGCGGCGAGTTCCATGGCGAACAAGCCTGCCGGTAAGAGAATTCTCCACGACATCGTGCTTCTATTATCGTCGTAAACCGGAGGCCGCTGCGGGAGCCGTACCAGCCGTCTGGTCGGGGGTGGCGTAGTATCCCGTACGTGTGCGGGCAGTGGGGCCGCCCGGCCCTTTTACCGCCACGCGAATGCGGCGGAAGGTGCCGTCCATGGCGGGATTGCTGGGGCTGTATTCGATGGTGTACTGGCTGCGGAGGTCGCGCGCCACCTCGTGGGCGATGGCGTCGACTTCGGCGACGTCCTTGGGATAGAATGCCTCCCCGCCGGTCGCTTCGGAAAGTTCGTTGAGCTGATGTTTGGCGTTGGAAGCGGCCTTGTGGTCCTCTTCGCTCAGCAGGCCGACCGAGTAGATCAGCACTTCGTTCTGGCGCGCCGAACGAACCACGTTCTCGAGCGAGTTGTCTTCGCTGCTGGCGTTGTCTTCGCCGTCAGTCACCACCACCAGAACCTTTTTCTCCTTGTGCGACTTCTTCATCCACGCAACCGCCAACTGGACGGCGTCGCGCATGGCGGTGCCCCCGCTCGGCTCGGTGCGGCCAAGCGCCTCACGCATCTCATCCGGCTTGGTCAGAAAGGCCTTGCCGCCGGGATTATCGAAGTAAGTTTCGTCGTTGAAGTGCACCACGAAGACTTCGTCATCGGGGTTGGACGCCTGAATCAGCGCCATCGCGGCAGCTTCCACGCCGGCGCGCTTATTGCTGTTGCGCATACTGCCGCTGCTGTCGATCACCAACCCCATGGAGACCGGAACGTCCTCATGTTTGAAGACCTTGATCTGCTGGCGGACGTTGTTTTCGAACACGCTGAATGCGTCTCTGGTCAGGTGGTCCACCAGATGGCCGCCGCGGTCCAGTACGGTGGTATGGCATACCACCACCCGGGTGTCGCTGTGAAATACCGCGCCGGTATCGGTCTGCTGAGCGCAGAGTAGGGCGGCGCCAAGGGCAAACAGCCCGGCCGCATGCAGAATCGTAGTCCTGGTCGTCAACGGAAACTGCTTCCCTTCGTAGGTTTCGCCTGGTCGGGAGTGGCGTAGTAGCCGCTGCGCGTACGCACCGTGAGATGGCCGGGGGCATTCACTACAATTTTGATCTGGCGAAACGTGCCATCCATATTGCTGTTGGAGGGCGTGTACTGGATGGTGTACTGATTGCGGATATCGTGGGCCACCACATGTGCGATGGGCTCCACGTCGGACACCTGTTTGGGGAAATAAACTTCGCCGCCGGTGGCCTCCGCCAGAGCGGTAAGTTCGCGCCTCGCCCGGATGGCGTCGAAGCGATCCTCCTCTTCCAGCAGTCCCACCGCATAAACGAGCACGCCGCTCTGCTGCGCGGCTTTGATGAGCTTCTCCTGGTTGATGATGCTGGCGTTGTCCACGCCATCGGTCACCAGCACCAGCACCTTCTTATCGCGATTGGCCTTCTCCAACAGGTGATCGATGGAGGTGCGGATGGCGTCCCGCATAGCCGTGCCGCCCTTAGAATCGATGCGCGTCAGCGCCTCTTCCATCTCCTGAATGTTGTTGGTGAAGTCTTTTTTATTCGGCAGGTCGAGGAACGGCTCGTCGTTGAAGTTCACCACGAAGACTTCGTCGCCGGGGTTGGAGTCGCGCACCAACGCCAGCGACGCTGCCTCCACACCCGCGCGCTTCGTACGCATACTGCCGCTGTTGTCGATCACCAGGCCGAGCGACACCGGGACGTCTTCATGTTTGAAGTCGCTAATCTTCTGTTGCACGCCATTTTCGAAAACCGTGAAGTTGTCGCGGTCGAGATCGGTAACCAGGTGGCCGGTCTTGTCGATCACGGTGGTGTTGCAGACCACCACCCGAGTTTCGCTGCGAAACACCATGGGAGCGTCCTGCTGCGCTTTCACCCCGAGGGCGGCGAGCAAGAGACCGCTAACAGCGGCAGCGATGTGCCAGCGCCCCTGCCGCAGGCGGACGGCCAGGCGCCGAGGGCTACTTGGTGGGCGCATTGTAGCCCATCCTCCAGAAGGCGCGCAGCAAAGGCATGCCGTGCGGCTGCACCAGCTTCACTTCCACGTGCCGGTACTTGCCGTCGTGTTCCTGATTTTGCGGCGAGTATCCCAGCACGTATTGATTGCGCAATTCCATTCCGATCTTAGCGGCGATATCGGGCAGCTCGTTGAGGTTTTCCACCTGATATTGGCGGCCGCCGGTCTGCTCGGCCAGTTCCGTCAGCAATGACGGGCCATTACTCTCTTCAGGCGTACGGGCGCGCGAACTCATCGGCTCATAGATTCCAATGGCATATAACTGGACGTCCGCCTCTTTCACCAGGTTGCGGATTTCACTTTCGGTGTACCGGCTGTTGTTGTCGCCCCCATCGGAAATGATCACCAGCGCCTTGCGCGGATTCCGCGCCTTCTTCATTTCGTGAATTCCCAGATAAATGGCGTCGAACAATGCCGTCATCCCTTTCGACTGCACGAATTGCAGGCGATTCTGAATCTCCTCGACATTGTTGGTGAAGGAGAGGGTGAGTTCGGCAGTGTCATGAAACTGGATCAGGAAGGCCTCGTCCTCGGGGTTGGAAGTCTTGAAGAACTGCGCCACCGCTTCGCGCGAACTGCGGAGCTTGGGCCCCATGCTGCCGCTGCAATCGAAGAGCAGTCCGACGGAAAGGGGCGCATCGTCGCTTGAAAAGCTGGTAATCTGCTGCTGCTTCTTGTCTTCGTAGAGCTTGAAGTACTCTTTTTCGAGCCCGGTAACGAAGCGATTGAGCGGGTCGGTGACGGTAACCGGGATTAACACCAGGTTAACGTCCGAGCGAATATTGGCCTTGGGAAGGATCTCCTCTTTGGGCGCCGGCCTGGGCCGCGGAGCGATGTTGACCGGCGCGGTATCCTGCGCACGGACGACGGCTGGCAGCAAGCCGATTCCCCAAACGGCGACGCCGAAACCCAAAGCGCTGATGAGCCTTTTCCGAAGGGACCGCGCCAGGATCACGGTCTGCCAGCCTTTCTGTTCTCCAAGTTTATCATAGCGTTTTTGTATGGTATGATCGCGTGTGCCGCGTAAAATCTTGGGCGTGATCCCCGCCCGGTTTTCCTCCTCCAGATTTCCCGGCAAGGTTCTATCCCTAATTTCTTCCAAAAGCATGTTGCAGCACGTGTACGAACGTGCGTCGCAAGCCCGTTACCTCACGAGCACGATCATTGCCACTGACGACGAGTCGGTCTTTAACGTGGCACGGAAATTCGGCGCCCGGGTGATGATGACGAGGCCCGATCATCTCTCCGGCACAGATCGCGTGGCGGAAGTCGCTTCCACGGAAAGCGCTGAGATTGTGGTCAATATCCAGGGTGACGAACCGCTGATCGACCCGGCTGCCATAGACACCGCCATCCTGCCGCTGGTGCACGAACCCGAAGTGACGATGGCGACGCTCAAGAAGCGTATCGAGAATCCGCGCGAGATCGACGATCCGAACGTGGTGAAGGTGGTCACCGATGCCGCCGGCGACGCTATCTACTTTTCGCGCTGCCCCATACCGTACTTACGGCAGGACCCGGGAGCTCCCACAGGAACGCCTTACTTCAAACACGTTGGCCTGTATGTCTACCGGCGCAATTTTTTGCTGTCGTATTCTTCATTGCCGGTCGGTCCGCTGGAGCAGGCGGAGCGCTTGGAGCAACTGCGGGCCATTGAAAACGGATTTCCCATCCGCGTGGTGGAGACCGATTACGAGTCGATCGGTGTGGACACGCCGCAAGATCTGGAACGCGTCTCCCGGCTGGTGAACACTTTATCTCTGCAAGAGGTGAAAGAGTAATGGCGAAGTATATATTCATCACCGGCGGCGTGGTATCGTCGCTCGGAAAAGGGATTGCGGCGGCGTCCATCGGTTGTCTTTTGGAAAGCCGCGGTGTAAAAGTTACCTGTCAGAAATTCGATCCGTATCTCAATGTAGACCCGGGCACCATGAGCCCCTTCCAACACGGCGAGGTCTTCGTCACCGACGACGGCGCGGAGACCGATCTCGACCTGGGCCACTACGAGCGCTTCACCCACGCCAAGCTGACGCAGAGTAACAACGTCACTTCCGGCCGGATCTACGAATCCATTCTCGCGCGCGAGCGGCGCGGCGATTATCTCGGCAAGACGGTGCAGGTGATTCCCCACGTCACCAACGAAATCAAGGCCGCCATGAAGCGCGTGGCCGCCGACGTGGATGTGGTGATCGTCGAAATCGGCGGCACGGTGGGCGACATCGAATCGCTGCCCTTCCTGGAAGCCATCCGCCAGATGCGGCATGAGCAGGGTCGCGGCAATTGTATCTTCGTGCATGTGACGCTGGTTCCGTGGATCGCCGCCGCGCAGGAACTGAAGACCAAACCCACGCAGCACAGCGTGAAGGAATTGCGCGCGCTCGGCATCCAGCCCGACATTTTGATCTGCCGGTCGGAACGCTTCATCAGCAACGACATGAAGGAGAAGATCGCGCTGTTCTGCGACGTGGACCAGGAAGCGGTGGTGACGGCCCGCGACGTCAAGTCGGTCTACCAGGTGCCGGAAAGTTTCGCGGCCGAGGGCGTGGACGAAATCGTCATGCGGCTGCTGCACATGGAAGCCGCTCCGCGCGATATGAGCCGCTGGAACGCCATGCTGGAGCGGCTCGACAATCCCCAGGACGAAGTCACAATCGGGATCGTCGGCAAGTACGTCGAGTACGAAGATTCTTACAAGAGCCTGAAAGAGGCGCTGCTGCATGGCGGTCTGGCACACCGCTTGAAGGTCCACATCGATTGGATTGAGGCCGAAGGCGTAGTGGGTGAGGGCTGGGAAAAGCAGCTCGAAGGGTACGACGGCATCCTGGTTCCCGGCGGCTTCGGCAAGCGCGGCATCGACGGCATGCTCAACGGCATCCGCTTCGCGCGCGAGCGCAAGGTTCCGTATTTCGGCATCTGTCTGGGTATGCAGACGCTGGTGATCGAGTTTGCGCGCAACGTCTGCGGCATGGAAGCGGCTGACTCCACCGAGTTCAACGCCGGCACACCGCATCGCGTGATCTTCAAGCTGCGCGAATTGAAAGGCATCGACGATCTGGGCGGCACCATGCGGCTGGGTAGCTGGCCGTGCCGGCTGGTGGAAAACAGTTTCGCCTACCGCGCTTACGGAGCGCGCGAAATCCACGAGCGCCACCGCCATCGCTACGAATTCAATCGTGAATACGAAGACCGGTTGAAGGCCGCGGGACTGCGCATCACCGGCGAAACGCCCGACGGCACGTATGTGGAGATTTGCGAACTGGCGGACCATCCCTGGTTCCTCGGGTGCCAGTTCCACCCCGAATTCAAATCGAAGCCAATGGAGCCGCACCCGCTATTCAAGGCGTTCATCGGCGCGTCTTATGAGAATCGGCGGCGCCGGCTCACGCCCGTGTTGTCGGAGACGCAGCCGGAGGCAATGTACACGCGTGGCGATTGAGTTCGCGGATTTTTCAGCCGGAAAGCCGCTGGTCCTGATCGCCGGCCCCTGCGTAATCGAAAGCGAAGAGCACGTGCACTTCATGGCGCACGGCATTCGCGCCCTGGTGGGCGATTTCGTCTTCAAAGCATCGTTCGATAAAGCCAATCGCACCAGCGTCGACGCCTATCGCGGTCCGGGATTGCGCGAGGGTCTGCGCATTCTCGCCGGGGTAAAGGCCGAGGGATTTTCGATTCTCACCGACATCCATGAAGCAGCGCAGGCCGAACCGGCCGCGGAAGTTGCCGATATCCTGCAGATTCCGGCGTTCCTGTGCCGGCAGACCGACCTGCTGCTGGCCGCCGGCCGCACCGGCCGCATCGTCAATATCAAGAAGGGGCAATTCGTGGCGCCCCACGATATCCATCGCGCGGCCGACAAGGTGGCGTCCACGGGCAATACGAAAGTGGTGCTGACGGAGCGCGGGTCGTCGTTCGGGTATAACAACCTGGTGGTCGACATGCGCGGGCTGCAGATCATGCGCGACGCGGGATGGCCGGTGGTCTTCGACGCCACCCACTCGGTGCAGTTACCGGGAGGCGCGGGCAACGTGTCGGGCGGGCAGCCGCAGTTCATCGAGCCGCTGGCGCGCGGCGCGGTCGCGGTCGGGGTGAATGGCGTCTTCGTGGAAGTGCATGACGCTCCCGAACGGGCGCTGTCGGATGGCGCCAACGCGCTCCGGCTCGATTTGCTGCGCGGCTTCTGGGATAAGCTGCGGGCGATCGATCGGGTGGCGAAAGGGTAGACGATTCCCCAGGGTGACGCCGGGGCGCCGGAGGCCTGGCGTTCATCCAGGAAGAGACTCCGGGCGTGTGCGTGCATTGGACACGCAGAAGCCAGGAAGAGACTCGGGCCGTGCGCGTTCAAGGGACAAGCTGAAGCAGAGCTGAAGCATGTCCTACGCCGTGTAGAACGAGCTTCAGCTTGTCCAGGTGAGTTCCATAGAGCCGCAAGGCTCGCCAGGAGTTCACAACTCGGCTTGCATAATTATCCTGCACTCCGCGGCCCCGCGCTACGTCATACCTGCAAGGAATATGCGGATACCGCTGCCCTCGCTCCTGCTGCTGGCGGGCGCCTTGCACGCCGCCACTCTGCGCGGCACCGTAGTCGAGAACCTGACCGGCCATCCGCTATCGCGTGCCGGGGTGCTGCTGGAGCCAATCCCCGGATCGGGCGGCAAGCGCATGGCCGGCCATACCAACCGCTATGGCATGTTCGAGTTCGGCGGCGTCACCCCCGGGCTCTATATTTTGCAGGCCACGCGCGCACCTTTCGTCACTGCCTACTACGGCCAGAAGCGTTGGAACTCGGCAGGCACGCCTCTCAAAGTCAACGAGGACGAATCGCCGTTCGTCACCATCCGGATGATGCGCTTCGCCGCCATCGGGGGGACTGTCGTGGACGAAAACGACGTCGGGCAACCGGGTTTTCCGGTGGCGGCTTATAAAAATACGCGCCCGCTGCAACTGGCCGCCCAGGCCATCGCCGACGAGCGGGGCGTATACCGCATTTTCGGACTGCTGCCGGGCGAGTACGTGGTGCGCAGCCTGGGCAAAGAACTCGAAGGCACTGGCTTCAAGCCCACCTTCGCGCACGAAACGGAAGTGGTGGACGAGGCGCGGCAGATCGGCGTCGATATTGAAGAGGAAGCGCGCGAGGTCAAGCTGCGGGCGCTGCCCGGCCAACTCTTCACGCTGCACGTGACAGCGGAGACGTTGCAGCCCGACCATGCGCCTGTCACCATGACCTTCGTCTCCGAATTGGGACGCCAGGTGGTGCAGAGCTCCGACCACATGTTCACCGGCCTGCCGCGCGGCGACTACGAAGTCTTCGGCGAGGCGCCTTCCGATATTCCCGGTGTCAAGCAGGGTGCATATGCGTACATTACAGTCGGGCGCAATGAGTCCGCCCAGTTGGTGCTCCGCAGGATGAGCCCGGTGCGATTCGAATTCGCCGGCCTGCCGGCGAAAACGCCAGACGATGTGCAATTGTTCGGCCGCCGCAAAGATCTAGCAGGCGCGCACGAGACGCAGCCGATCCACTTGCAGAACGGGTTGGCCACCCTCCCCGTCGGGCCGTGGGAGTTCGCAGTGACGCCGGTCGATGGGTATTACGTGTCGGGCTTTTCCGGCTTGAGCTTCTCCACGGCTCTGAAGACCAAGCGTTTCGACGGATGGAATGAGACCGCCATCAACAATTGGGGCGGCCGTATAATGTTCCGGTTCTCCAGCGGTCCTGGCGCCCTGCACGGCCGTGTGACCGATAACAGCGACCCGGTGGTCGGCGCGCCCGTCTTTCTCGAACCGGTCGATCTGGAGCCGGCGCGGCGGATCACCGATACTTATGTGACCATCACCGACACGCACGGGTTGTATCGCTTCGGCAGCCTGGCGCCCGGCCAGTACCGCGTACTCAGCTCGTTCGAATACCAGATGCCCGATTCGAAAACCATGGTCGAGGCGCGCGCCAAAGAGTTGCAGATTGACGCGCACTCCGACCTCGCGCAGGACCTGGACCTGTACGTGATTCGATGAGCGCCCACATCAAACAGACATGGATACTCACGCTCGCCGCCGGCGCGCTGCACGCGGCCTCGATCCACGGCACCGTCGTGGAGAACCAGACCGGATACCCCATCGCGCGCGCCATTGTGACGGCCCAGCCCGCGAAAGCCGGCGCCCAGGCGATCGTGATTCGCAGCAATCTATCCGGCATCTTCGACTTCCCTTCCCTGCCTGCCGGCACCTATCGCATTTCCGCCGCGAAGGCCGGTTTCGCGCCCGTGCAGTATGGCCAGAAGCGCTGGTATTCGCCCGGGATGCCGATTGCGCTCGCCGATGGCGACGCGGCCGATCTCACCATCCGCATGCCGCGCTTCGGCGGCATCTCGGGCACGCTGCTGGACGAGAACGAGGTGGGTTTGCAGGACGCGGAGGTGGCGGTGTATGCCAACACGCGTCCGCCCCGGCTGCTGGGGCGCGCCGTCACCGACGATCGCGGTATCTACCGGCTGGGCAGTATGCGGCCGGGAACGTATCTGGTCCGTAGCATCGCCAAGGTCTACGACGACGAAACCTACCTACCCACTTTTTACCGCGATTCACCCGTGCCGAACGAATCGCACGCCATTGAAGTGAAGTTCGACGAGGAAGTGGAGCACATGGATTTCCACGCCTCGCCGGGCCGTCTTTTCACCGTCTCCGGGGAGGTGAACATCGCATTCGGGCGGGCGGTGCTCAGTCTTCTTTCCGATATGGGAGCCGTCCCGGCGACCGTCGACGCCAACGGCCGATTCACCTTTCCGCCGGTGGCGCCGGGACAATACGAACTGCTTGCGGCGATCCCGGATGACCGCGCGCGCGGCCGGTCGGCAGACTTCCAGACGCTGACGGTCGATCGCGACGTCTCGGTGCGCGTCAATCCGACTCCTCTGCCCAAGCTGCAGTTCGCCTTCGCCGACACCGCCGGCCAGCCGCTGTCGATGCCCGAAGGGTCGGTGCTGCTGCGCCGGAAAGACCCGGCGGGTGAAGGCGATGCTGTGGCCGCGGCAATCGGGACCGGGTTCCCGCTGATGCCCGGCCGGTGGGAAGTGGCGGTCAGGCCCGGTGCGACGTACTGCGCGGTGGGAATCGAACCCAAGGAATTGGCCGGCCGTGCCGACGGGTGGACTGAGATCCTGCTCGCGCCGCGTTCGCAGACACTCATTCGGTTCGTGCTATCGCTTCATCCGGCGATCGTCGGCGGGACTGTGACGAATGCCAACGGCGACCCCGTGGCCGGCGTGCCCGTCTTTGTAGAACCGTTCGACCTGGATCCGCGCCTGCGCATCGAACCGCTACGCTCGGTCACCACCGATGGCAAGGGACGGTACGAAATCAGCGGCCTCGCGGCAGGTGTCTATCGTCTGATGGCCTCGTTCGATTACGAGATGCCGGATGCGTCGCAAATGGCGGCGGCGAATGCCAAAAAGGTACAAGTGGACGACGGCGGCCGTGCCACGCTCGATCTTCAGGAGTTCGTGATTCGCTGAATGGGGTATCGCGCGGGCCTACGCAGCGACGACGTACTCGGCGATTGTTTTCAGCTGCGGAATCGCTTCCCCGTCCTCGGCAATGCCAGCCAGGTGCCGGCGAATGGCTCCCCGAATCAGGTCTGTGGTCTCCTCCAGCGTAGATCCGGCCGCTACGCAGCCAGGCAGATCGGGCACGTGCGCACTGTAACCGGTATCGGTCTTTTCAAACAAAACGGCATATCTCAAGTTGAGCCCTGCTTGTTTCAGGATACTATTTTGCGTCTTCGGATCCAGGTCCATGGACGGGTGGTCTGCAATTGTTACACGTCCAGTCCTATAGCGTAGTCAATCGCTGTACTTCGATTCGCCGGTCACGAAGAACGTATGCAGATCCTGGACGCAATGCACGCAGATCTGAACGCGCGTGAAGTTTCCCCAGGTAGCAGCAGGGGCGTACGGCGGCGGTGAAGGCGATGCGACCAGGTGCCCCCCGACATCGTCGTAGGTCCTTCCACAAAACCAACATCGCAGTGGTTCGAAGTGCGGGCGACCATCAGCCGAATAGCCCATGTTTCAGTTTACCCTCCGACCGCAGTTCGTTGTCCGCGCCGGAATCTTACTGTCGCAGGTAGATAATCACGAACAAATCCCCCCTAACGGAATCGGCGGATTGGCGTCCTACCACCGGAGGTAGCGGCCTTGAACAGCCTGACCGGCGACCTGCGTTATGGAATTCGGACCCTGCGCCAGAATCCCGGCTTCACCACGGTAGCGGTGTTGTCGCTGGCCCTCGGCATCGGGGCGAACACCTGCATCTTCAGCATCGTGAACGGACTGATGTTGAAATCGCTGCCGGTGAAAGATCCGCAACAGCTCTCGCTCATCCTGGCCGGCAAATCCTACCTCACCAACCGGCAGTGGGAACAACTGCGCGACCATCAGGACTTCCTGGCCGCCGTCGGCGCGTGGGGCACGACGATCCAGAATACCGGAGCGAACGGCGAAGTTCACCGCACCTGGGCGAACTGGGTGAGCGGCGATTACTTTCGGACGCTGGGCGTGCGGCCCGCTATCGGCCGTCTGTTCACGCCGGATGACGACCGCCGCGGCTGCCGCGGCCTGGCGGTGCTCAGCTATGGCTTCTGGCAGCGCCAATATGGCGGCGACCCGGCAGTTCTGGGCAAGAACGTTCCGATCGACGGCCATCCGTTCGAAATCGTGGGGGTGACGCAGCCCGGCTTCTTCGGTATGGAGGTCGGCCGCGATACCGATCTCGAGATGCCCCTGTGCTCCGAAGCAGTCGTCAATCAGGTAGGCGCGCTCGATCACTACACCACGTTCTTTTTGCGCGCGGTCGCCCGTCCGAAGCCGGGCGTTTCGCGCAGTCAGATGGCCGAGCGACTCGCCGCTATGACGCCCCAGGTCTTCGGCACCACCGTGCCTCCTTATTTGTCGGGGCGGGACAAGCAGGAGTACCGCGAACATAAACTCACCGCCATGGACGGCCGTTTCGGCGTTTCCTCTTTGCGCCGTCAATACCAGAAATCGCTGACCATGCTGATGGTGGTGGTGGGAGTGGTGCTCCTGATCGCGTGTACGAACGTGGCGAACCTGCTGCTCGCGCGCGGCATGGCGCGCCATCGCGAGATCGCCGTCCGCCTGGCAATCGGCGCGGCGCGGGCGCGCGTGGTGCGCCAACTCCTGACGGAAAGCATCCTGCTCGCGCTGCTGGGCGCCGCGGGCGGAACGCTGCTGGCGGTGTGGGGAGGGCCGTTCCTGGTGAGGATGCTCTCCTCTTCGGTGCTGCCGGTCAGCCTGAATGTTTCTCTCGATCTGCCGGTGCTCGGCGTCACGGTCGCGGTAGCGCTGCTTACCGGAATCCTTTTCGGCGCAGCGCCGGCATGGCAAACCTCGGGCGTCTCGCCGAACGCGGTGCTCAAAGAAAGCGGACGCGGCGTGAGCGAAGGCGGCACCCGGCTCTCACTCAATCGTCTGCTGGTGATCGCGCAGTTATGCCTTTCGCTGCTCTTACTGGTGGGCGCCGGTCTGTTCCTGCGCACCTTCCGCAATCTGCTCACCGTGGATGCGGGGTTCGATCGCCGCCAGGTGCTGCTGGCCGATCTCGACCTGCATAAGTCCGCGATCGCCGAAGCCAACCTGATGCCCGCCTATGAAGCGCTCCGCGCGCAACTCCAATCGCTGCCCGGGATCGAATCGGCCAGCTACTCCAATTTCACGCCGATCAGCGGCAGCTCGATGACCGACAACGTGAAAACCGACGGATACTCCCCCACATCCCGGCCCGAAACCGAGGTGTACATGAATAACGTCAGCGCCAATTACTTTCGAACCCTGGGCACGCCGATTTTAGTGGGACGCGATTTTGGACCGCAGGACACGGAGACGTCGACCCACGTGGCGATCGTCAATCGCGCCATGGCCAACCGCTTCTTCCCCGGCGTCGATCCTGTCGGGAAAACATACCGTCAGGCGCGGCCCGGCCATCCCGACCTGATCACGCAAGTTATCGGAGTGGTGAAAGACACCAAGTACACCAGTTTGCGCGCCGACAGTCCGCCCACCGTGTTTACACCGTTCGGCCAGGACGATCGCGCTCCGTATTGCACCTATGAGATCCGCTTCGCCGGCAGCGTCGATGCGCTCACCCCCCGGGTGAGACAGATGGTCGCCGGCGTCGACGGGAAAGCGGCCGTCGAATTTAAACTGCTTTCCAGACAGATCGACGACTCGCTGATTCAGGAGCGCCTGATCGCCACCCTCTCGGGTGCGTTCGGAGGGCTCGCGCTGGTCTTATCGGCAATCGGATTGTACGGGCTGATGTCTTATATGGTGGTGCGGCGGCGCAGTGAAATCGGCATACGGATGGCGCTGGGCGCGCAGCCCGCGTCGGTGATCCGGCTGGTGCTGCGCGAAGTAGCGGTCCTGGTGTCCGCGGGAAGTCTGGCCGGCGCGCTGGCGGCGCTTTGGTTGACGAAATACGTGGGCAGCATGCTATACGGCGTACACGGCGATGACGCATCGACGGTGTTCCTGGCGGTGGGAGTCCTGGCGGCGACCGCTGCAACCGCCGGTTACTTTCCCGCCCGCAAGGCCTCGCGGCTCGATCCGCTGGCGGCGATTCGCGAAGAATAGGCTTCTGGTATAGAATACCTATATCGGACTCCTATAACGATGCCGGAAGACGCGCTCGAACTCCTCAAAGGCACCCTCGACCTGCTCATCTTGCGGACGCTCGATCTGCGTCCCATGCACGGCTCCGCGATCGCCGACCGCATCTCGCAGGTGACCCGCGGAGCCTTCCAGGTAAAGGCCGGCTCGCTCTTTCCCGCGCTGCATCGCCTGGAACAGGAGGGCTGGATCGCAGGAGCGTGGGAGGCGTCGAATGAGGGCCGCCGCGTGCGATCGTACACGTTGACGCATGATGGCAAGCGGCAACTGACGGTGGAGAAGAAGACCTGGAGACGTACCGTGCAGGCGATGAATGCCCTGCTGGAATCGGCGGGCTGATGCGGACCGTTAAGAAGATCGCGCGCCTCTTCCGCAACCTGCTGGGCCGGGATCGCGCCGAAGCCACTCTCGACGCTGAACTCAGCTCCTACGTGGAGGAACAGACCGATCGCAACATCGCGCAGGGGATGCCTCCGGAAGAAGCGCGGCGGCGCGCGCTGCTGGAAGCCGGAGGCATTGCGCAGATCAAAGAAGAAGTCCGCGAGACGTGGCTTGGCCACGGAATCGAAATCGCCTGGCAGGACATTCGATACGCCTTCCGCTCGCTACGGCGCTCGCCCGGATTTACGGTGGTGGTGATCGCCACGCTGGCCATCGGCATCGGCGCCAACCTCACCATGTTCGGACTGCTGCGCGCGGTGCTGTGGCGTCCACTGCCGTACCCCGAGCCCAACCGCATCGTGATGATTCAGGTGGATGCGCGCAACACTCCCAATACCGGCGCCACCATGGGCGAAGTGGCCGCCCTGCGGGCGCGCAGCCGCTCATTCGAACAGGTGTCGATGATTAATGCCGTCGACGCCAACCTGGAATACGCGGGCGACATGGAGCACCTCCCGGCAGCCAGCATCTCCGACGACTTTCTTCCTCTGCTGGGCGTGCGTCCCCAGTTGGGACGGACGCTCGATTCGCACATCGACGAGGGTAAGGACCAGGTGCTGGCGATTCTGATCAGCGACGACCTGTGGCGCCGCCGGTTTTCGGCCGATCCCGCGGTCATCGGGACCACCGTACGAGTCAACAATCTCAGCGTCCAGATCGCCGGTGTCCTGCCGCATGGATTTCGCCTGTATCTGCCGCCCGATGTGAGTGCCGCCGAGCAGATCGATGTCTGGTTCCCGTATGCCATTGACGCCACGTCGCCCTACCGCGGAATTCCGGTAGCGGCGCGGCTCCGGCCGGGAGTTACGATCGAGCGGGCGAACGCCGAGTTGCAAACGCTGGTGGCGCAGTTCGAGCGGGAGTTCCCCGCCGCATACGCCGGGTCCAAGGGGCGTTTCACGGCGCGGCTGCTGCACGACGAGATGACGCGCGAGGTCCGGGCGGCGCTGTTTCTGCTCTCGGCCGCGGTGGCATTTGTCCTTTTGATCGCCTGCGTAAACGTCGCCAATCTGATGTTGGCGCGCGGGTCGGTTCGGCAGCGCGAACTGGAGATCCGGCGGGCGCTGGGCGCGGGCAGGGCCCGCATCGTCCGCCAACTCCTCACCGAAAGCCTGGTGCTCGCGCTGGCATCGGCGGCCATCGGGCTGTTCGGCGCGCGCCTGGGGCTGGAAGCCATCGGCCGCCTGAGCGCTTCTCACATGCCCTTGCAATCGAGGGTCTCGATCGATACGCCTGTGGCGTTGGCCGCCGTGGGGCTTTCGGTACTCACCAGCCTGCTGTTCGGATTGTTGCCGGCCTGGCGGCTGGCGTCGGGCAAGACCGCCGGCACCCTGCGCGCGGGCCGAACGGAAACGGCAGGAGCGGGAGCGCGCCGATTGCAGCGCGCCCTGGTGGTGGCGGAGGTGGCGCTCTCCATCGCGCCGCTGGCATGCGGAGGCCTGATGCTGCGGTCGTTCGTGAAGCTGATGCAGGCGCCGCTGGGATTTAATCCCGCCAACCTGGTGACCGCCACCGTGCCCTTCAGTTTGAAACAATACCCGCACACCGAGCAGCGATACGCGTTCCTGCGTGACGTGCTCGATCGTGTTCGTACGCTTCCCGGAGTGGAGTCGGTGAGCGCCGCGAGCCCGCTGCCGCTGGCGTCCTACCAGGAGACGCGCCGCGTGGGGCGGGCCGACCAGCCCGGCGCTCCGCCCACGCTGGCCACCCAGCAATTCGCCATTCCGGGATATCTGGGCGTGATCGGCACTCCCTTGATTGAAGGCCGCGACTTCACGGCCGCGGACCTGGCGCCGGGGCGCGCAGTGACCATCGTCGACGAGGGCATGGCGAAGCGGCTCTGGCCGGAAGGAGCCATCGGAAAGTTCCTGGCGGTCTATCGCACCGGGCGGCAGGACAATCTGGAAGTGGTCGGCGTGACGGCCGCGGTGCGCGTCACGCGGGTGCGCGCCGAGACCATTCCGCACTACATGATGCCTTATGGCGATTACCCCGGCGAGATGTCATTGCTGGTGAAGACGCGCGCCACCGCCGCCGCGATGGCGCCCGGCATTCGGGCCGCAGTGGCCGCTGCTAAAGGAGGGAGGGCGCCGTTCGATATCCGGCCGATGAGCGATTATGTGGCGGACTCCATCGGCGATACGCGCTTCCTGCTACTGGTGCTGGCGGCGTTCGCGGCGGCCTCGGTACTGTTGGCGGCGGTCGGTTTGTACGGGACGCTGGCGTATCTCACCGCGCGGCGCACGCGCGAGTTCGGCATCCGGCTGGCCCTGGGATCTAGCGTGCAGGCGATTGTGGGCATTGTGGTCCGCGAAAGCGTCCTGCTGGCGACGACCGGTGCGGCAGTGGGACTGGTGGTGGCGATGGCCGTCACCGGGGCGGTGCGCGAGTTGCTCTATGGAGTGCGGCCCATGGACGGTGTGACGCTGGCCGGCGTAGTGGTGCTGGTGGCCCTGGTCGCCTTGGGAGCCGCGAGCGTGCCGGCATGGCGCGTGGCGCGGATCGATCCGCAGACGTCGCTGCGCTGCGAGTAGGCAGGCTCCTTGCGGTCCTGGCTCGGCAAGGCCTAAAATCTCTACTGGGATAGAGGAGATTCCTCGCCCGGCCATTTCAATGAACATTTCCGTCAAGGGTGAATACGCTCTCCAGGCCATTTTCGACCTCGCCACGCAACGTCAGGGTGAACCGGTGAGGATCGGCGACATCGCCCGCCGCCAGGCGATTCCGCAGAAGTTCCTGGAGCTGATTCTGGCCGGCCTCAAACAGGGCGGCTTCGTGGAATCGCGCCGCGGCGCCGAAGGCGGGTACCTGCTGGCGCGGGGAGCGGAGTCGATTACGGTGGGCGAAGTGCTGCGCTTTGTGGAAGGGCCGCAACAGGGGAAACATCGCCCGCGCCGCAAAGGCGACACACCGTTCGGCGACATGTGGCAGCAGGTGGACCTCGCCATTTCTGGCATCGTCGATAAGACTACCTTCGCCGATCTCATGCACGGCTGGACCGAGAAACAGAATCGCTACGTTTTGAACTGGGAGATTTGATTGAGAGTCTTCGAAGACAATTCCTTTAGTATCGGCCGCACTCCACTGGTGCGGCTCAATCGCGTGACGGATGGCGGGAAAGCCACGATTCTGGCCAAGATCGAAGGCCGCAATCCGGCCTATTCGGTGAAGTGCCGCATTGGCGCCAACATGGTGTGGGACGCCGAAAAGCGAGGCATTCTCAAGCCGGGGAAGGCCCTGATTGAACCCACCAGTGGGAACACCGGGATCGCCTTGGCTTTCGTGGCGGCGGCGCGCGGGTATCCCATCACCCTCACCATGCCGGAAACCATGTCGGTGGAACGGCGCAAGGTACTGAAAGCCCTTGGCGCGAACCTGATTCTCACGGAAGGTTCCCTGGGCATGGCAGGATCGATCGCCAAGGCGGAAGAAATGGTGGCGTCAGACCCGGCGCGCTTCGTCCTCCTGCAACAATTCAATAACCCGGCAAATCCCGAGGTCCACGTTCGCACCACTGGCCCGGAAATCTGGGAGGACACCGGCGGTCAAGTGGATGTGCTGGTTTCCGGCATCGGTACGGGAGGCACCATCACGGGCGTGTCGCGCTTTATCAAGAAGGAGAAAGGCCACCCGCTACTCTCGGTGGGCGTGGAACCGGTGGGCAGCGCGGTGATCTCGCAGAAACTCGCGGGCAAACCGATGAAACCGGGTCCGCATAAGATTCAGGGTATCGGCGCCGGCTTCATTCCGGAAACGCTCGATCTGACCATGGTGGACCGCGTCGAACTCGTGAACAACGAAGAGTCGATTGAGATGGCGCGCCGGTTGGCGAAAGAGGAAGGCATCCTATCCGGGATTTCCTGCGGAGCTGCCGCCGTGGTAGCGGTGCGATTAGGGAAACTCCCGGAGTTCGCGGGAAAGACAGTAGTCACCATCTTCCCGGACGCCGCCGAGCGGTATCTTAGCACCACGTTATTCGAAGGAATGTTCGATGCGTAGTTTGGAAAAAAGTTTAAAGCGGGCGCGGTTTGGGTGATAGGGGTGAGTGCGCCCGCTGTCGTAACGGGGATTTAATTTCAAGACGCTATCATGGGCGCGAGAGTTACAGGTAACCGAAAAAATCTGTCGGTAACAGAATATTCCAATAGTTAGCCCTTTTGAGCCATTCGTGTATGAAGGCCTTCTTACTCCTTACTCTATGCATTGCTGCGGGGACAGGTTGGGCGCAAGGCGAGCAGTCCGCCGGCGGACAAACTATACCCACTCCAGCTCCTGAGCAGCCGCCCGTGCTGGTCAATACCGGCAAACCGATGGTGCTGCCGTTTCAATGCACGCACGAGGATGCAGGGTCGGCGGGATTTAGTTGCTCGGAAGACGCACCGTGTCCGGTTTACCTCGATCTGGGCGCCGCCGCGGCCGCCGGTAACCGGTATTTCGTGGCGGGCAACATTCATTCCGACGCCGTGACGCTCTACTCAGTCCTCCTAGGCAGCGACGATGCCGGACATAGCTGGCGCGAAATCCATCCGCGGATCCGCGCCGCCGGGCTGGATCACCTTCAGTTCCTGGACCAGAACACCGGCTGGGTAGGCGGCCAACTCTTATTCCCCTTGCCACAGGATCCATTTGTACTCCTCACCACAGACGGCGGGGCCACCTGGCGGCAATCGGCAATTTTCGGCGAGAGCTCCGATTACCACTTCGGTTCGCTGCAGGAAATGCACTTCTCTTCGAAGACCGAGGGAAGCCTGGTGATCGACCGCAGTTCCGGCGGCGATCCAGGACCGTTCGCACTCTACGAATCGCCCGATGGCGGAGCTTCCTGGTCGCTCAAGGAGCAGACTGCGACGCCGCTTCACATCAAGGGAGCACCTCCCGCCGACGGCGATTGGCGTGTGAGGGTGGACGGCGCCACCAAGGCGTTCCTGGTGGAACGGCGCCAGGGAGAGCGCTGGACCAGCGCCGCATCGTTCGCCGTGAACATCGGATTTTGCCGATTGAGCCCGTAGGCGCCCTACGGCCCGAGAATTGCAATGCCGATAGATGTTGGGAGCCTAATTTATGGTCGTAGTCGGCGGACTTGGCGTACTGGTATTCTTTTGCTTACTGCTTTCCATGCTGCAGAAGCCTCCTGCCATCGGACGTTAGTGCCGGTTGGCGGACATTTGCCACACACGTGTGGCGCAAACAGCCTGAATGAGCCGTTGCCGCCCCGCAGCGGCTCAAACCACATTCACCCTCATAAAGGCCGTCGCGGCCCGATCTACTGAAGCAGCCTCACAGGTACAATGGCAGACATGACTAGCCGCCGTGGCAGGCATTTTCTGCAGATCCCCGGCCCTACCAACGTACCGGACCGGGTGCTGCGCGCGATTGAACAGGCTACCATCGACCACCGCGGCCCGGAGTTTGCCGAGCTGGCGAAGGAGTGCCTGGAAAACATCAAACCCATCTTCCAGACGAAGAACCCCGTGGTGATCTTTCCTGCCTCCGGCACCGGCGGATGGGAAGCCGCGCTGGTAAACACCCTCAACCCGGGCGACCGCGTGCTGGCGTTCGAGACCGGCCAATTCGCCACCCTGTGGACTCGTGTGGCGGAGAATCTCGGGCTGACGGTCGACTTCGTGCCGGGCGACTGGCGGCACGGCATCGACGCCTCTGCGGCCCACGAGAAACTGGCGGCCGACCCGGGCCACGAAATAAAGGCCGTACTGGCCGTCCACAACGAAACCTCCACCGGGATCGCCAGCAATGTCGCCGCGGTGCGCGCCGCCATGAACGAGGCGCAGCATCCGGCCCTGCTCATGGTAGACGCTGTCTCCTCGCTCGCCGCCATCGATTACCGGCACGATGAGTGGGGCGTAGATGTCACCGTGGCGGGCTCGCAGAAGGGCCTCATGCTGCCGCCCGGGCTGGGATTTAACGCGATCAGCCAGAAGGCGCTGGAAGCGTCGAAAACATCCACCTTTCCCAAGGCGTATTGGCGATGGGAGGAGATGCTGGCGCTCAACCAGAAGGGCTTCTTTCCGTATACCCCCGCCACCAACCTGTTGTTCGGACTGCGCGAAGCGCTGAGCATGCTGATGGAGGAGGGGCTGTCGAATGTGTTCGCGCGCCACGCCCGCCTGGCGGAGGCCACGCGCCGCGCCGTCAAGGCCTGGGAACTGGTGGTGTGGGCCGCGAATCCCGATGAATACAGCAACTCCACCACGGCGGTGATGCTGCCACCGGGGATCGATGAAGCCCAGTTCCGCGCAGTGGTGCTCGACCGTTTCAACATGTCGCTGGGGGCCGGACTGGGAAAACTTAGCGGCAAAGTTTTCCGTATCGGACATCTGGGCGACTTCAACGATCTCATGCTGGCGGGCACACTGGCCGGCATCGAGATGGGGCTGGTTCTGGCCGGTGTGCGGCATCGTCCGGGCGGCATTCTGGCCGCGCTCGAATATCTCACCGAGACGCAACACCAGTGATAGCGCTTCGGAACCGGTGGCTGCAGCTTACCGTCATGGTGCTGTCCACGGTGGCGCTCTCCAACATGCAGTACGGGTGGACGCTGTTCGTCAACCCGATGCGCGAGGAAACGCACTGGGCAACGGCGGGCATCCAGTTTGCGTTCAGCATTCTCATTTTCCTCAACACGTGGCTGGCGCCCGCGGAGGGCTGGGTGGCCGACCGTTTCGGCCCGCGCTTCGTGGTGATGCTGGGCGGTGTGGCGGCGGGCGCGTCCTGGGTGCTGAACTCGCGCGCGCATTCGCTCGGGATGCTGTATGTGGCGGCGGCCGTGGGCGGGCTGGGGATGGGATGCGTGTTCGGCACGTGCATGGGTTCGGCGCTAAAGCTGTTTCCGGAACGGCGGGGCTTCGCGTCCGGAATGATCGCTGCGGGCTACGGACTGGGGTCGGCGCTGACGGTGCTGCCAATTTCGCACATGATCGCCGAGAGCGGCTACCGGCAGGCCTTCTTCACGTTCGGGCTGGTGCAAGGCGGCGCAATCCTGCTGCTGGGAACGCTCTTGGTGCGGCCGGCGAAGACGATCACGGCCGCGGTAGTGAAGGGGCGCGAATTCACACCCGCACAGACTGTGCGTTCGAAGGTGTTCTGGCTGATCTACATCATCTACCTGATGATTGCCTTCGGCGGCATGACGGTGACGGCTCAACTAGGGCCCCTCGCGCGCGATTTCGGGGTGGGCAAGCTGCTCACCGTGGCGGTCTCCATCGACAATCTGGCGAACGGACTCACGCGGCCCTTTTCAGGATATCTTTCCGATCGCATCGGGCGGGAGAACGCCATGCTGCTGATGTTCTCGTCGGAAGGCGCGGCGTTCGTAGGGCTGGCGGCGTGGGGGCGGAATCCGGTGGCCTTCGTGGTATTCGCGGCGGCGATCTTCCTCTTCTGGGGAGAGATTTTTTCGCTCTTCCCGGCGATCTGCGGGGATGCCTTCGGCGTGCAGAATGCCACCGCGAACAATGGATTGATGTACACTGCCAAGGGCACATCGGCACTGGCGGTGCCGCTGGCGAACTATATGGTGACGGCTACCGGCGGCTGGACGGCGGTGCTGCTGGTGATGGCGATCTCCAGTGTAGGGTCGGGCGTGCTGGCGAGATGGGTGCTGGCGCCGATGCGGCGGCGAGATGCGTAGCTTACCAGAGCACGGAGCGATCGATACTCGCGATGGTGGGGCGACCCAGCAGCGCCATGGCCATCTCGAATTCCTTGCGCAGAATCTCGACCACACGGGTGACTCCGGTGGCGCCGGCCACGCCCAACCCCCAGAGATACGGCCTGCCGATCTGCACCGCCTCCGCTCCCAGCGCGAGCGCCTTCACCACATCGGTACCGCGCCGGATACCGCCATCCACCAGCACGGGCACGCGCCCGGCGACCTTTTCAATTACCAGCGGCAGCGCGTCGACGGTGGCCGGGGCGGTGTCGAGATTGCGCGCACCGTGATTGGAGACGATGATGCCGGAGACGCCGGCCTTCACGGCGGTGGCGGCGTCGTCGGGGTTGAGGATGCCTTTGAGCAGGACCGGCCGGCGCGCGAAGGAACGAAGCCAATCGATGTCTTTCCAGGTGAGCGCGGGGTCGAGGTAATCTTTGCCCTGCAAATTGGGAAGCTGGCGCTCGGGCAGTTCGGATTTGGCGCGCTCCTCGCGATTGCGCGGGCCGAAAGTGGGCGAATCGACGGTGACACAGAGCGCACGGCAGCCGGAGTCTTCAGCGGCCTGCACCAGGTTGCGGGTGAAGCCGCGGTCCTTCTGCACGTAGAGCTGGAACCAGACCGGTCCGGTGGCGGCCTTGGCAATATCCTCCACGCGCAGGGACGCGCTGCTGCTGATCACATAGGTGGCGTGGGCAGCGGCAGCGCCACGGACCGCAGCGATCTCCCCTTCGGGATGGATAAGTCGCTGGCCTCCCGTGGGCGCGAGCAGGATGGGGAACGGAAATTCCTGCCCGAAGAGGGTGACGCGCGTATCCAGTTTGGAAACGTCCACCAGCGCTCGCGGTTTGAGGCGGATATGCTCATAGGCTTCGTGATTCCAGCGGAGCGTGAGTTCATCGGCGGCGCCGCCGGAAATCCGCGCCCAGGCGCCGTGGGAGACGCGGGTTTGCGCCTCGGCTTCGAAATCGAAAAGCGAGAGCAGGCGAGCCAGGTCGGCCGGTTTGGAAGTGGCGGTTTGGGCGGGCAGGCGGAATCCCGAGGCGGCCAGTAAAGCGAGCACTTCGCGGCGGGACGCTCTCATAGCGCGGTCCGCTAGAGGCTGCCCTTCAGGCCGAGCTCTTCGGCGCGGGCCTGCATGGCTTTGATGCAGAAATCGATGTGGTCGTCGAGGGGCACGTCCAGTTCCTGCGCGCCGTCGATAATATCCTGGCGGTTGACCGAGCGGGCGAACGCCTTGTCCTTCATCTTCTTCTTCACTGACGACACATCCACCTCGAACACGCTGCGGTGCGGCTTGACGTAGGAGATGGCGGTGATGAACCCGGCCAGTTCATCGCAGGCGAAGAGCGTTTTTTCGAGCGGAGAAATGCGCGCCACGCCAGTGTGCGCGGCGTGCGAGAGAATGGCGCGGCGCATTTCTTCATCCACGCCGCGTTCGGCGAGAATCGGCTCGCCCTTCTGCGGATGCCCCTCCAGGGTGGGGTGAATTTCCCAGTCGAAATCGTGCAGCAGGGCGGTGAGCGCCCATCGCTGCTCATCGGCGCCAAGCTTGTGGGCGTAGGCGGCAACGCATGTTTCCACCGCCAGCGCGTGCTTGCGGAGTCCTTCGCTTTTGGTGAATTCGCAGAGAATGTTCCAGGCCTGTTCGCGGTCGAGCATCCAGATTATGATATACCGGCGTCGCCCCACGCTGCTTTGCGGGCGGAGCGAAAGCGCTCACGGTCGCGCTTGAAGATGCGCTCGGAACGCAGGCCTGCGGGCGTGCAGGTGGCGATCTCGATGACGCCGGGATGGTGCTGGGGATGGCGCACGATGCGGGCGGCGGGCAGATCGACAGGCTTGCGGGCGAGTGCGACGTAGCTGAACTTTTCGTCCTCGTGGCCCAGTTCCCCGCCCTTCACCCGGCGATGCAGCGAAGAGCGCTCCACGCGCGCCGCGAAGTGGCACCAATCGGGATCTACGATGGGGCAGGCGGTTTCGGCAGGGCACGGCGCGATCATGCGGGCGCCGGCGGCGAGGAGATCGGCACGGACCTGGCGGATGAGGGCGAATCCGCGCGGTGTACCGGGCTCGATGAGGACGAGGGCGACGCGCGCCGCCTTCCAGAGCCGTGCGGCATGTGTGGCGCCGAGTTCGCCCAAGGAATAAGCGGCGATCACGAGATCGTGCGGCGGTAGCGGATCCAGGCGAGCGACGTCGGCCGCGATCAGGTTAGCGTCGGGCAGGAATTGGCGGGCGGCAGCGGCGAAGGCGGCGTCCTGTTCGAGAAGCGTGAGCGAAACATCGGGGAAACAGTCGCGGGCGGCGAGCGAGGCGGCGCCCGTGCCGGCGCCCACATCGAGGATGGTTGCGATGGGCAAGGTCACGTGGCGCAGTACGGCGCGGGCAGCGGCATAAGTGGCGGGCATGCGGGTGACCAGATAAGCGGCGGTCCGTTCCTCAGGCGAGAGCCGTGCCGTGCGGCCTTCGCGGTACGCGCCGGACAGGGCAGCGGCGGCCTTTTGCAGGGCAGGAAAGCCAAGGGGAGAGACGCGTTCTTCGATCTGTTGCCGGATGGCCGCGGGCAGTTGCACACTTCATCCTACCTGGAACTTTATTTGCGAGGGTGGTGTCTACTCCAGCAGCATCAGGTACCGCACAACACCTAGTAAGTGCCGCACCGTTACAGTTCGCGGCTCTCTAACTACGGAGAAACTAACCGATCACGTTACCAGGAGGATCACTATGTTCGAACAGGCAACACTTAGTAATCAAGCACCAGGCACACGCGCCTGGACTACTTTTCTAGGCCTTGGCAGCCAGGTTGTGCTGGTAAGTCTGGCCGCCCTGGCGCCCATGGTATTTCCGCAGGTGCTGCCGACGGCGCGCTTCCTGGAAACCCTCGCGCCGCCACTTCCGCCGCCGGCCGGCCACTTAGGCCAGGTAAGAAAGACCACCGTGAGAGCGCTGAAGGCGGCGCCGTGGTCAGGCGTCCGGTATCAGCCTCCCAGCGTTCCGGCGAAGGTTTACCAGATAGTCGACGAGCCTCTAACTACGGGCGTGGTAGGTTCGACGGCCGGCCCGGGCGGGGGCTCCGATACCGGAGTTGTGGGCAGCATTCTGTTGGATCTATCGAAGAATGTCCTGGCGGTACCGCCTCCGCATGTAGCGGCCCCGCCGGCGCCGGCGCCGCCGCCTGTCCCTGCGATTCATCGATACGTGGAAGGCGGCAACGTGCAACTCGGAACGGTGCTGCATCGCGCAGAGCCGCCGTATCCGCCGATTGCCAAAGCGGCGCGTATATCGGGCACCGTGGAACTGGAGTGCGTGGTCGGGGTGGATGGGCGCATCCAGGAAGTGAAGGTCAAGAGCGGCAATCCGTTGCTGGTGCCCGCGGCGGTGGACTCCGCCTGGCGATGGATCTACGCTCCCAGCAAGTTGAACGGCGCGCCCATCGAGATCGTCACCATCCTGCGGTTCTCCTTCAAGCTCAATTGAGCGCGACGGGCCTGCTACAATGCTTCGCGATGGGAAATGGCGAGTTCATCCAGATTGTGGATGCCGCGCTGGCGGAAGCGGCCCGCAAGAGCGGGGCATGGCTGGTGTGCCGGCCGGGATGCTGCGAATGTTGCAGGGGGCCGTTCGCCATCAGCGACCGCGATGCGGTCCGCTTGCGCGCAGGCCTGGCCGAACTGGAGAAGAGCGACCCGGCGCGCGCGGACCGCGTACGGGATCGCGCCCGTGCGACGGCGGCGCTGCCTGCGATGGGCGACGACGATCCATGCCCGGTCCTCGATCCCGAAACGGGCACCTGCGATTTGTACAGCGCCCGGCCGTTTACGTGCCGCGTATTCGGACCGCCGATTCAATGGGGCGGCGACGCGGTAGGCGTGTGCGAACTCTGCTTCGAGGGCGCGACCCAAGAGGAGATCGCGGCGTGTGCAGTGGACCTCGCCGTCCCGGACGAGGAACTCAACGGGGAGACGCTGATCGCGCTGGCGCTGGCTCAATAGGCCGGCTCGTTGCCTTTCTTCCACTTGATGTTGCAGCCCAGGCTGGGCCGCTGCACGGGATCCACCGGGCGGCCGGCGAGCGTGGCGTCGATGGCGGCGCGCAGGTCGCTACCCGTCACGGGGGTGTCGTTCTTGGGACGCGCGCCGTCCATTTGGCCGCGGTATACCAGTTTCAGGCCGGCATCGAAGAGGAAGAAATCCGGTGTGCAGGCGGCGCGATACGCCTGGGCAACGGCCTGCGACTCGTCATAGAGATAGGGAAAGTCGAAGCCCAGTTCGGCGGCTTGCGAGCGCAGACCTGCGGGGCCGTCGTCGGGGAATTGCACGGCGTCGTTGGAGCCGATGGCCACGATTCCCAGGGGCGTGCCAGCGTATTCCTTCAACACCTCTGCCAGCTTGGATTGCACGTGCTTCACATACGGGCAGTGCGGGCAGATAAACATGACGAGGAGGGCGTGCTTGCCCGCGAAATCGCCGAGTGAAACTGTCTTTCCGGAGACTACGTCGGGCAAGGAAAACCCGGGGGCGGCAGTCCCCAGATCGAGCATGGTGGATTCGGTAGCGGCCATGGATTCACGATAGCATCGCCGGCCGGCCCGTCGTGGAAATCAACGCGGCGGATCCTCCAGTGACGCTTTGAGACGCGCGAGCCGAACGTCCCATTGCTGCGCGACACCATCGAGGAATAAGCGCGCCTGCGCGAGTTGCCGGCGATCGAGCGCCCAAAGCTGTTCGCGCCCCTGGCGCGACGGAGTGGCAACGCCGGCGGCGGCCAACACGTGCAAATGCTTGGTGACCGCCTGCCGCGTCATCCTGGCGCCGGAAGCGAGCTGTTTGATGGAGAGCGGCTCGCCTCGCGCCAGGCGGACCACGATGCGCAGACGGGTGGCATCGCCCAGTGCGGCGAAGAGCGCCGACGGAGGCCGGACGCGCGACTCAGGCGCCTTCACCGAAGTATCGCTCGAGGGACGCCATCTGGTGCTTCCAGCCGCCTTCGTTCTGCTCGAACACGGAGGCGCGGCGCGCCTCGAATAACTGGTCGAAGCCGGTCTCAGTCACGGTAATGGTGGTTCCGCCCTCGACGTCTTCCAGAGTAAAGGTGACGAGCGTCATCGGCTCCCCGGTAACGTCCAGGGCGGGGTCCTTGGCGCCGGGATGCCAGCGCCAGGAAAATTTCTCCTCGGGAACGATCTCTTCGATATCGACATGGAACTGCATCTTGTAATAGGGCCCGGGATAGGTGGAGCGGAACACGATGCGGGCGCCGGGCTGAAACGCAGAGTCGTCGGATTCGGCGGAGAACCACTTGCAAAACTCGCCGAGATCGGTAAGCGCGCGCCACACGCGGGAGCGGGGAGCGCGAATGAAGGTGCTGCGCTGGATCTGGTTCAAGGGAGACAAGGTAATGTGCAACCTCCTGGTTGCATATTATGATAAACCTTTCGCCAAATGCAACTGTTCGGTTGCGTTTTTCCAGCGGGAGCTTGCCTTACAGTGGAGAGATGGGCTTTCGACCGTCGCTGGAGTTTGCGTTGGAGCAGGCACTGCAACACCTGGAGCACTCGGACGAGACACCCGTCTCCGCCTCCGTAGACCTGGCAACCTTGCGGGCGCGACTCACCCGGCCATTGACCGGCGCGGGCCTGCCGCCGGAACAGGTAGTGGCGGAGTTGGTACAGGATAGCGCAGGCGGCCACATCGGCTGCGCGGGCGGGCGCTTTTTCGGTTGGGTGGTGGGAGGATCTCTGCCGGCGGCGCTGGCGGCCGACTGGCTCACTTCGGCGTGGGACGAGAATTGCACCCTGTTCGCCAGCGGACCGGCGGCGGCGGTGATGGAGGAAGTGGCCGGCGAATGGCTGAAAGAGATTCTCGGTTTGCCGGCGAGCGCCAGCTTCGGATTTGTGACGGGATGCCAGATGGCGCACACCACGTGCCTGGCGGCGGCGCGGCATGGCGTGCTGGCGGCGCACGGGTGGGACGTGGAAGATCGCGGCCTGTGCGGCGCGCCGGCCATCCGCGTGCTTTCGAGCGATCAGCGCCACGGCACCATCGAACGGAGTCTTCGCCTGCTGGGCCTGGGGCGCGGATGCGTGGTGGACTTGCCGGTGGATGACGCAGGCCGGCTGCCATCGGCCGTTCTGCGCGAGGCACTGCGGGCGACGCCGGGCGCGCCCACGATCGTACTGTTGCAGGCCGGCGATTTGAATATCGGGGCGTACGATTCGTTCGAGGAACTGATCCCGCTGGCCCACGAGCACGGCGCTTGGGCGCATGTGGACGGGGCTTTCGGCCTGTGGGCGGCGGCGAGCCCGCGCTACCGCCACCTGCTGCGGGGCGTGGAACGGGCCGATTCGTGGGCCACGGACGGGCACAAGTGGCTCAACGTGCCCTACGATTGCGGGTACGCCTTCGCGGCCGATCGCGACGCGCACCGGGCGGCGATGTCGCACCGCGCGCCGTATCTGACGCACGCCGCCGAAGGGCGGGACGCGATCGACTGGACGCCGGAATGGTCGCGGCGGGGGCGCGGTGTGGCGACCTATGCGGCACTGCGGCAGTTGGGTCGCGGCGGCGTGGCGGAACTGATCGAGCGCTGTTGCGGGCATGCGCGGCGCATGGTGCGGGAGATGGGCGTGCTGCCGGGCGCGGAGCTGCTGTGGGAGCCGGCGATCAATCAGGGGCTGGTGCGCTTTCGCGATCCGCGCGGCCTGGATGACGATGCCTGGACGGATCGCGTGATCGCGCGGGTGGTGCATTCGGGCGAGGCGTTTTTCGGCGGCACGACGTGGCGGGGAAAGCGCGCCATGCGAGTGAGCGTCTGCAATTGGCGCACCACGGATTCCGACGTCGATCGCGCGATCGCCGCAGTATCAGGCGTTCTCGCGGCGCGCGAATAGGTGCGCGGTGGTACGACGTGACGTGGCAAGCGCGCGATGGGTGTGAGCGTGTGCCGATCGCGAGGGCCCACCTGGAGCGCGCGATCGCTTCGGTATCAGGCGTTCCCGCAGCTTGGCGGGTGTGAGCGTGTGCGATTGGCAGGCCACCGAGGGACACGTGGAGTTCGCGATGCTGCGGTGCTCGCTGGACGCGCCAACCCTGTAGCGCATCCACGGCACCCTCTCGCGCGGCGGGCGCGCGATGCGTGTGAGCGTGTGTAACTCGCGAACCGACGTGGAACACGCGACTCCCGCGGTATCAGACGTTCTCGCGGCGCGCGAATAGCTTCTCAAACGCCGCGTGCAAGCTGTCGCGCTCTTCCACGGCATGCTCCACCTGGCGGCGGATGTCGGCGGAATCGCGATGGAGGGAGAGCGCTTCGAGTGCCATGCCGGCGTCCGCGTCGCGGGCGTTGCGGACCATGCGGAGCAGGAGTTCGAGGGCTTGCGGATGGCGCGTGGAACTGATGGCGCGCAGGAGGACGGCGCGGTAATCGGGATCGCGCTGGCGGCCGAATGCCTGTTCGAGCAGCGGGGCCGCGCCGGCGAGCCGCGACGATCCGAGCGCGAGCGCGGCCTCTTCGGCTACCGGTCCGAGCTTGGGATCGAGAAAATCCCCAACAAAGGGCAGCGCCCGATCGTTTTCGAGCTGGAAAAGATAGTCGAAGGCCTGGCCGACGACTTCGGATTCCTTGTCGCCTACGCGCGCTTTCAAGCGGAGAAGCAGGCTGGCTTCATCACCGGCCATCTGCGCGACGGCGCGCACCGCATCGGAACGTACGGGCAGGGCGCTATCGGCGAGGGAGTCGACAAGGTGGCGGAGAATTTGCGGACGGGCAATATCGGAGCAGGCAGGCAGGGCGAGCGCACAGGTGCCGCGGAGGGTAGCGGCGGTATCGGCTTCCCCGCCCCACACGGGCTCGGGCTGTACATGATGGGCGCCGCGTACGAAGGGCGCGGACTCACGATGATCGAGGGTGACGAGCGCTTTTGCAATGGCAGTTTTGCCCCAGCACTGCGGGTCGCGCTCGACGGGCTTTTCGAGGAGGCGGTCGAAGGCACGCAGAAGGTCAGGGATGAGTTCGTGCAGGCGGAGATCCCCGGCCATTTTAGCGGCCTTGGCGACGATGAGGTTGACGCGATCGGCGAGAGCCTTCCTGAGGGGAGGAATCGAGTCCGCGGGGGCCGCATCGCGAAGCGAGTTGAGGCGCTCGATTTCGGCTTCGATCTGGCGATGCGCCATAGGGCTCGAATTACGCCCGCTCGATCTTGAATACGATGGCGTAATCGCAGGGCTTCTGCGCGGGCAGCGAGACGGTGAGCCCGTTGGCGTCCTGGCCCCACTTCACGCGGCCCTTATGCCCAAGCAGTTCGAGGTGGCGGATGTGAACGGCACTTTCCGTGAGAGACGGCGCCACTGCTTCCGCGCCCGGCCATCCCATCACGAAGGCGTACAGCGTCTTGCCCTTGGTGGTGTAACGGACATCCTGCGCGGTGAGCGCCTTGCGGCCGTTCTCGTTGAACTTGCCCTCGCCGGTTTGGTCCGTGGCAGGGCCTTCGCCGAACATCTTATAGGGCCGGGTGCCATAGATGCCTTCGCTGTTCACCGCCATCCAGTCGGTGATTTCGGAGAGGATCTTGAGTTCGCGGTCGTCCGGCTCGCCCGTGCCGGGCAGCGGGAAGTTGAGCATCAGATTGCCGTTGCGGCTCACGATGTCCACCAGCATATCGATCACCGTTTTAGGCGTCTTATAAGTGATGTCGCGTTTATAGTGCCAGTCGCCTATGCAGGTGTCGGTTTGCCAGGGATTGGGGTGGATGGCATCGGGCAGGCCGCGTTCGAAATCGAGCACGCAGGTGCCGGTGGCACAATCTTCCTTACGCTTGCTGGTGTAGACCGCATCTGCCTTGGAGTTATACAGGTGGGCCACCAGATTCAGCCCGTATTCTTCGAACGGCAGCGCGCCATCGGTGTATAACAGGTCGGGCTGATAGCTATCGACCAGATCTTTGATGCGGTCGAACCAATGACGCTTCCAGGTGTCGGGAATCTTAGCGTCGTCCCACGAAAACTCCTTGGGATAACCGTTGGGCAAATCGTGATAGAGATCGAAATTCTTGGGATCGGTACCGTCATAGGAGACACTGGCGAACTCGCCTTTGGTGTCAGCGTCGTGCGCAGTGCCGAACCATTTGTAGCTGATCCACAGGTGTTCGCTCACGCCGAATTTCATGCCGCGCTTCAGCGCCGCCTGGCGGAACATCCCCACGATATCCTTCTTCGGGCCCATGTTCACGGCGTTCCAGCGCGTGTGCTTGGAGTTCCACATGTCGAAATTATCGTGGTGGACACCCATGCTCATGAAGTATTTTGCGCCGGCTTTTTGGTAGAGATCCAGAAGGTGTTCGGGGTCGAATTTCTCGCCCTTGAACGTGGGAATCACGTCCTTGAAGCCGACCTTCGATTGCGGTCCGAAGTGCTCGCGATGCCACTTGTATTGCGCCTCGCCCTCGATATACATGCGGCGCGCGTACCAATCGCCCTGTTCAGGGGCGGATTGCGGTCCCCAGTGCGCCCAGATGCCGAACTTGGCGTCGCGGAACCAATCGGGCACGTGATAAGTCTGGAGCGATTCGCGCGTGCCTTTGAATGGCCCGGGGTGGATATCGAACGCGGGCGCTTGCGCCGCCGCGCGCCGTACCAGGGGCGCCGCCGCCAGCATTCCCAAGGCACTTCTTCTGCTGATCTTCATGATGGCAACTCCTCGTCGAAACAGACCGCTACTTTCCCGCATTTGCCGGACGCCATGAGAGCGTACGCTTCCGCCGCCTTGTCAAGCGCAAAGCGATGCGTTACCAGATCGGCGGGATGCAGATTCCAGCGTACCAGCCGCTCCACCAATTCTTCCATCAGCCAGGTGGACGTCACCCACGAACCGAAAATGGTTTTCTGGTCGTGGATGATGTCGGGCGAGGGATTGAATTCCACGCGGCCGCCTTCGCCCAGGAAAACGATGCGGCCCCACTTGCGGGTGGCGCGGATGGCAGTGGCGCGCGCAGCATCGTTGGCGGAGCAATCCACCGCACGCTCCACGCCGCGGCCTCCGGTGAGACTGCGGACTTCGGCGACGTTATCGGGTCCGCTGCGGAGTACCTCGTCGCACAGGCCGAGCTGGAGGGCGAGTTCCATGCGCTCCGGCACAATGTCGATGCCGATGATGCGGTGCGCGCCGAGTTTGCGGCACAGGGCGGCGGTAGCCAGGCCGATCGGTCCCAGGCCCGTGATGAGCACATCGTCATCGCCGCTGATGGCGATCTTGCGGAGCCCTTCGTACACCGTGCCGAACCCGCAAGCCACCTGCGCACCGTCGGCGTAGGTAAGTTCGTCGGGCAGATGGATGAGGTCCTTCTCTTCGGCCAGCAGGAAATCCGCCATGCCGCCATCGCGCTGCCACCCGTAGGCGCGGCGATAGCGCTGGCTGGTGCAGGAGATCATGTAGCCGCGGCGGCAGTCGTTGCACACCCCGCAGCCGGAGATGTGATAGACGATGACGCGATCGCCCACGCCGAATCGCCGGCAGCCCGGGCCGGCCTTCACGATCTGCCCGCACGGTTCGTGGCCGGCAATCACACCCTGATAGCCCTCCGGCCCCTTGCCGAGATGCTCGTGATAGATGCAGCGGATGTCCGACCCGCAAATGGTGGAGGCCTTCATGCGCAGCACCACTTCGCCGTGGCCGGGTTCGGGAACCGGGGCGGCGCGCAGTTCCACGGTGCTGTCGCCGGGCAAATAGGCCCCCGTCATTGTGCGATGGCTCCGTTGAGATCCCAGAGATCCTCCCAATGCTGCTCTTGTCTCCACAGGAAAACCTGCCCTTTAATGAGGCGGCAATTGCGATCGATGCCGGCGATCGCGGCCATATCGGAGTCGCTGAGCGGTGCGCCGGCGGCCGCTTCGAGATTGGCGCGATAGTTGCGCGGATTGATGGAAAACGGAATGGGTGTCTGGCCGCGCTGCACCGCCCAGCGAATCGCCACCCAGGCCGGATGCACGCCCAAGCGCCGCGCAATCGCTACCAGCACGGGATCTTCGAGATCGACGGTATCTTCGGGCGTGCGGTCGCGCTCCGGCCGTCCGGGCGATCCGAGCGGGCTGTAGCCCACGGGCTCGATGCCATGGGCGCGCACGAAATCGAAAAGCGCCGGCTGTTGGAAGTGCGGGTGCAGCTCCATTTCGTTGACCGCCGGACGGATGCGCGCGTCGCGCAGCACGAGTTCCAGCTTGGGAATCGTCATGTTCGACGTACCAATGTGACGCGTGAGGCCCAAGTCTACAAGCTTTTCCATTTGCCGCCAGGTACGCATGAAATTCTCATGGATGTATGGACGCGCGTCGGCGCTCCGAGATTCCACGGCACATCCCGGAGGGTGGAAGTTGGGGAACGGCCAGTGCACCAGGTACATGTCGAGATACGCGAGCCGGAGATCGGCCAGCGATTGCCGGCAGGAGGCGATGACGTCGTCCGCGGAGTGCTTGTCGTTCCAGAGTTTGGAGACGATCCAGGTTTCCTGGCGGCGGAGACCGGTACGAAACCCAGAGGCCAACGCTTCGCCGATGCGGGCTTCATTGCCGTAGACCGACGCGCAATCGATGTGGCGATAGCCGAAGGCGAGCGCATCTTCGACGGCGGCGGCGACCTGGTCCGCGGAAACATGGTCGGAGCCAAACGTCCCGAGGCCGATCGCGGGCATGAGTGCGCCGGATGCGAGTCGGCGCTGAGGGATCGACGCGGGATCGAGGGCCATCGGTTCCCTCATTATCACGCATACGGAATCGGATCGAAGCTGCGGTCGCGCCAAGCTGGATCGGCCTGCGTTGGAAGCGGTGCCGAAAGCGGCCTTGCTATCGGCAGTCGCGGCCCGATCGATTCAGTGGGCCGGCTACCGCGCTTTGACCTGCTTCACCTTGGTGTCGCCGACGGCGGGCCGAGCGAGAAACGGCGCCAACTTTTCCATGGCGGCATCCACCGTGAGCCCGTACTTGGCGCGGAGTGCGTCGATCTTACCGTGCTCGATGAATTGATCGGGCCAGCCGACGCGCACCACGGGAGTCGGAATGCTGAGATCGCTCAGCGCCTCCAGCACGGCGCTGCCGAAGCCGCCGAGCAGCACATGATCTTCGATGGTGAGCACGACATCCACGCTGCGCGCGAAGAATTCCAGCATCTCCTTGTCGATCGGTTTGACGAAGCGAGCGTTGATTACCGCTGCGCTAACGCCCTGCCCTTCGAGCTTGCGCGCGACTTCCTCGGCCATCGGGACCATCGCCCCCAACGCAAAGATGGCGACGCGATCATGCTCGCTGTGCTGCAGCAGTTCGGCCTTGCCGATGGGAATGGCGGCGGGCACGTCTTTCACCGGCGTGCCGGGTCCCACGCCGCGCGGATAGCGCACCGCGATGGGGCCGTCCCATTTCATCGCCGTGAAGAGCATGTCAGCCAGTTCGTCCTCATCTTTGGCCACCATGTGGACCATGTTGGGGATGCCACGGAGATAGCTGATGTCGAACACGCCGTGGTGCGTAGGGCCGTCGTCAGCGGAGAGGCCGCCGCGATCCATGCAGAAGACCACCGGCAGATTCTGCAGGCAGACGTCGTGCACGATGGGGTCGAAGGCGCGCTGCAGGAAGGTCGAGTAGATGGCGCAGAACGGCTTGAAGCCCTTGGCGGCGAGGCCGGCGGCGAACAGCACGGCATGCTCTTCGGCGATCCCCACGTCAAAGTACTTATCGGGATGGGCCGGCTGGAAGCGATCGAGCCCGGTGCCGTTGGGCATAGCGGCGGTGATGGCGACGATCTTGTCGTTGCAGTTGGCCAGCTTGATCAGGGTGTCGGCGAAGACTTCGGAGTAAGTGCGGCGGCTGAGAGGCTTGGTCTCGCCGGTTTCGGGATCGTATGGGCCCAGCCCGTGAAACTTTTTCTGCTTCTGCAGCGCCGGCTCAAATCCTTTGCCCTTTTGCGTGAGGATGTGGAGCAGCACCGGGCGGTCGGCCTTCTTCAAAAATTCGAGCGACTTGATGAGCGTGGAAATATCGTGGCCGTCGATGGGACCGTAGTATTTCAGCCCGAGCTCTTCGAAAATCACGCTCGGCCAGAGCATGCTCTTGGCGGCCTCTTCAGCCTTGCGCGCCATCTTCAGGGCGCGGCGCCCACCCAGCATCTCGACGAACTTGCCGGCGCGATCGTGAAGGTAATCGTAGCGCGGGCTGGTAACGATATGGTGCAGGTAACTGGCGATGGCGCCCACATTCTTGTCGATGGACCACTCGTTATCGTTGAGCACCACGATCATGCGGCGCGTGTGGTGCGCGATGTTATTCAGCGCCTCATAAGTGATGCCGCAGGTGAACGCGGCATCGCCCGCCACCGCGACTACGTGTTCTTTGCCGGCCGCTTTATCGCGCGCCACCGCCATGCCGAGCGCGGCGGAAAGAGCCGTTCCGGCGTGGCCGGCGCCGTAGGAATCGTGCGGGCTCTCAGTGCGCAGCATGAAGCCGTTCAATCCACCGGGCGTGCGAATGGTCTTGAAGCGCTCGCGCCGGCCGGTGAGCATTTTGTGGATGTAGGCCTGGTGGCTCACGTCGAAAAGGAAGCTGTCCTTGGGCGTGTTGAAGACGTAGTGCAGCGCGAGCGAAAGCTCGACAACCCCCAGGTTGGGTCCCAGATGACCGCCGTTATTGGAGAGAACGGCGATCAGCTCCTCGCGTATTTCCGCGGCCAACTGTTCCAGCTCGCTGATGCTGAGCTGCTTGACGTTGTCTGGCGATTCCATACGGTCGAGGATACGTGGCATATAGTTCGGGCTTTACTGGTACCTAAGTGGACCCCGAGTGCCGGGGCCATTAGTTGTAATTTTCGCATGGGAAGCGGACAAATGGGGAATCGCGGCGAGGTATTATAAGGTCGCCGGCGCTATGGAATCACCCACATCCACCTTTACGCTGCTGGAAAAAGCGCAGGCCGGCGACCGCGAAGCACTGTCCCGCGCCTTCGAAAAGTACCAGCGCCGGCTCGCGGTATTGGTCCATTTCAAAGTCAGTGAGCATACCAGGACTCTTGCAGAAGTGGACGATATCGTACAGGAGACGCTGCTGCGGGGCTTTCGCGATCTGGAGCGATTCTCCTACCAGTCGCCCGGCAGCTTTCTGCGCTGGCTATCCGCCATTGCCGACCACGTAATTGTCGACCGCGTCCGCTATCGGGGGCGCGACAGGCGTGCGGGGGAAGAGATCGCCTTCCGGTCGGACAGCAATCCAGCAGGCCCGGAACCGGTGGATACGCAAACGCCCAGTCGCCTGATGGCGCAGCGCGAGGCAGTGGAGCGGCTCCTCACCCGCCTGGCGAGTTTGCCGGATGATTATCGCGACGCCATCCTGATGGCCAAAATCGAAGGCCTCTCCACCGCGGAAATCGCGGAACGGATGGGGAAATCGCGGGAGGCGGTGGCGCTGCTGGTGTATCGGGCGGTGAAGCGATTCCGCGCCCTCAGCGAGGCGGACCGATGACCGATTCAGAACGCGAGCAACAACTGGCCGAGGCGTTCGCCGACCTGCTCGATCGCAAGACTGACGGTACGATTCCGGCGGAGCTGGCGGCCGAATGGAGCGCGCTGGGCGAGATCGACCGCGCGGTGGACCCGGCGGCGCTGCCGGAAAAACTCTCGGGGCATAGGATCGTCGCGGAGATCGGCTCGGGCGGGATGGGCCGCGTCCTCCTGGCGGTGGATCAGGCGCTGGGGCGGAAGGTCGCCATCAAGACACTGGCGCCGCGGTATGCCGATGACGCGCAATTGCAGGCGCGATTCATGGGGGAAGCGCGTGCACTGGCGCGGGTGAGCCATCCGCACATTGTGCGCATCTACAATCTGGGGCCGGTGGGCGAGCCGCCGCATTTTGTGATGGAGTTTTTGGAGGGCGCGCCGCTGACCCGCGCGGCGGCGGCGTTGACCTTTCCGCAACGCGCCGAACTGATGCGCAAAGTAGTGCTGGCGGCGGATTTTCTACACACCCAGGGGATCATCCACCGCGATCTCAAACCCGGCAACATTCTGGTGGGACCGGATCTCGAACCGAAGCTTCTCGATTTCGGACTGGCGCTCGATGTGGAAGCGCACCAGCGGCTGTCGAAGATCGGCGAAGTGGCCGGCACGCCGGAGTATCTGTCGCCGGAGCAGGCCGCGGGCAATCATCTGGACGCGCGCAGCGACGTGTTCACGCTCGGCGCCATCCTCTACGAGTTGCTGACCGGGGCGGCGCCATTTCGCGGCGACAATACGAGCGAACTGTTCCGCCACATTCGGGAGAGCGATCCTCCGCTGCCGCGCAGAGTCGACCCGGCCGTTCCGAAAGATCTGCAGGATATTTGCCTGAAGGCGCTCGAAAAAGCGCCCGAGCACCGCTACTCGTCCGCCCGCGAGATGGCCGACGACCTGCGCCGCTACCTGGCGGACGAGCCGGTGCTGGCCGAACCGGCGGCATACTCGCGACTGATCGCCGGGCAGGTGAGCGAACATTTGCGCGACCTGAAGAGCTGGCGCCGCGACCAGATCGTATCCGAGGCCGAGTACGATGCGCTCCGCAAACGGTATGAGCGCCTGGTGGAGCGGGAAGACGCGTGGATCCTGGAGGTGCGGCGCCTGACTCTGCCGCAGGTGACGCTCTATTTCGGCGCGTGGATTCTGGCAGTGGCCGCGGCGCTGTTGACCTTCTTTCCCTATCCGAAACTGGCCGGCGCGCCGGCGGTCCTGGTGGCTTGGGCGGCGGCTTTGCCTACTGCGTGGATGGGCGTGCGCACCTGGCGCAGCGGATATTATCGCGTGGCGATCGCGTATCTGCTGGCGTTCTGCGTGCTAGCGCCGGTGGCCATGCTGGTCACGCTGGAAGAAGTTCACTTCGCCACCGCGCTGACGCAGGGGCAGGTGAAGCTGGAACTGTTTCACCGCCTGGAATTCGCCAAGGAAGCTACTAACGCGCAGTTGTGGTGGGCTCTGCTCGCCGGGCTGCCGGTCTGCTGGTGGCTGCGGCGGTTCACGCGCGCGCCGGTGTTTTCGCTGATGTTTGCGGCCACGTCGGCGTTGCTGTGTCTGGCGACGCTCCTGCGGATGGGCGTGCTCGACTGCCTGGATCGCGATTCCGGCCGTTTCTATCTGGATCTGATCCCGTGCGCTCTCCTCTTTATGGCCGCGGGATTCCTGTTCGAGCGCCTGCGCAGGCCGGACGATTCGCGCTACTTTTATCCGTTCGCGGTGGCGTTTACGCTGGCTGGACTGAGCGGCGTGGCGGTCTATCACGAGCCGCTTGCCAATTGGCTGAAAGCCACGCTGCCGTGGACTCGCGGGCAAATCGAATACATCTTCATCCTCAACGCCGCCCTATACCTGCTGCTCGACCGCGTCTGCGAGCACTTCCCCTCCGCGCAGATGCGCACAGTGGGGAAATCGTTCCGCTTCGTGATTCCCGGCCATGTGATGACGTCGCTGTTGATATTGGGCTTGAACGCGGAAGCGCTGGCGGAACAGCGCGTTTTCGAATGGCTGCTGCCGGCCGTCGCCTGTCTCTTCGTGTTCGCCAGCATTCCGCGGCAGATGAAGAATTTCCTGGTGAGCGGCCTGGTGTTCCTGGCTATCGGGGTGTACCGCCTGCAGCAGGAAGTCTTTCCCAATCGCGCCTGGTGGCCGATCGTGCTGCTGCTCTGCGGGCTCTCCCTGATGTTGGCGGCGGCGAACTATGCGGCATTGCGGGTGGCGCTGGGGCGATTGCGGAAGCGGCCGGTCAGTTGACCGTCCATCGCGCGCTGCCGCAATACTTGCACTGGCGGGCTGTGGCTGGGAGCGTCTCGCCACAGGTCAGGCACCGCACGCCGCTCGGATCGCCGCGTTTTCGCGAGCGAAAGAAGCGGTAAACCACCATCGCGGCAATGGAACCTGCCACCAGCAGCATCGCTCCGCCCAGCCCGATGCTCTGATACAGGAAGATCGCGGCCGTCAGCGCGGCGACCACTACCAGCCACCATCGCGGCCTGTCCGTCATGCGAAAAATTATCGCACGAGGTGCAATTCCGGCGTTTCCACGACGCTGTTCCTGGTTGGAGGCATTACATGAAACTCATACCGATGGTGGTCGCAGTGGCGGCATTTTCCCTTCTTGCCGGGTGCGACGTAACGGTACCCGTGCTGATTTCGGTGGAAGCGGTGGCGACCGCCAATGACACCGCTATGGACGCCGGCCTGCTGGGCACCTGGGAGGAGCAAGGCAACAAGGACCTGGTGGCGGTAATCCGGATGGCCGATTCCGGCGGGTATCAGATCTCGATCTTGAGCGGCGGTTCGGTGATGACGTTCGGCGCGAAAGTCTTCTTCGTGAAGGAGAGCGAGTTTCTGGATTTGGCGCCTACCGACGACAACGATTTCCGCATTCCGGGACACGCCGTGGTACGGATCTGGACCGATGGCGCGGCGCTACGCTGGTCGTTCCTCGATTCCGACTGGCTGAAGCAGAAAGCGGCAGGCCTCACCGCGCACAGCGCCGACGGCAAGATGCAGATTTTCGCGCCGGCCGCGACGGTGCGCGCGTTCATCGCGGCATACGGAACGGACGACCAGGCATACGGCAAGGTGGCAACGTGGGTGAGGGTACCATAGGGACATGCTGGAAGTGGTGGCGGGGATTATCGAGCGGGAAGGCCGCATTCTCATTTGCCGGCGCAAGGCGCGCCAGACCCATCCTCTAAAGTGGGAATTTCCCGGCGGCAAAGTGGAGCCGAATGAGAGCTTGCCACAGGCGCTCGAGCGCGAGCTCGGCGAAGAGCTCGACATCCACAGTGTGACCAGCGAGGAAATCACGCGCTACGAGTATACGTATCCCGGCAAGCACCCCATCCGGCTGATCTTTTTCCGCGTAACGGAATTTGAGAGCGAACCGCGCAATGTGATTTTCGAAGAGATGCAGTGGGTGCCGCGGGAAACCCTCGCCTCCTTCGATTTCGTGGAGGGCGACGTGCAGTTTCTAGGCGGCATTTCGTCGGGACTATACTGACGGCCAAGGCATCTATACTGGTGCTATGGCAACTGCCGTCAAACTGGTAGATCCTTCCGAAAACGAATTCTTAGCGGGCCTGGAAGCCCGCGCCAAACAGGCCAATCCCTTCTTTCGCGCCATGGCACACCGGCCGGAGGTGCTGAAAAACTTTCCTCCTTTATATACGGCCGTGGTGGGCGCAGGCTCGGTGGCGCGGCGCGTCAAGGTGCTGGTCTACCTGACTTGCTCCTACGCCAATACCTGCCCATTCTGTGTGGAGAGCAATCTGCCCAGCGCCCGCAAATCGGGCATCACGGAAGACGAGATTCGCGCCGTGGAGACCGGCAACGACGATGCCTTTCCGCCCGCCGAACGGGCCGCCATCGCCTACGCCCGCGAACTGACGAAGACGGCGCACGCCGATTCGACGGCCGCCGAACTGCGCGCCCATTATAACGACGAGCAGATCGTGGAAATCACGCTGGTGGTCGGGATCTCGAACCTGACCAATCGATTCAATAACGGGCTGGGGATCTTACCGGAGTAATCACTTCCGGCCTCTATGTCTATTCTGAGCGGCATTCATCCGGTAGCTGAGGCGCTGCGCTCTCACCATCCACTGGACCGCGTCCTCATCGCGCAGGGCGCCGGCGGACCGCGCCTGCAGGAAATTATCGACCTGGCGCGGCGCGCTTCGGTCACTGTGCGATTCGAACCCAGATCGGCGCTCGACCGGCTGGCAGGCACGCCGGCGCACCAGGGCGTGGTGGCGATGGGCGCTGCCAAGAAGTACTCCGGGCTGGACGAAGTATCCTCGTCCGATTTGATCGTAGTGCTCGATGGTGTGGAAGATCCGCACAATCTGGGCGCCATCATCCGCACCGCCCACGCGGCGGGTGCGGGCGGGGTCATCATTCCCGAACGCCGCGCCGTGGGCGTGACGGACGTGGTTGCCAAAGCGGCAGCGGGCGCGTTGGAGCATCTTGCGGTGACGCGCGTCACCAACATCAATCGCACTCTCGAAGAACTGAAGGAGAGCGGCCATTGGATCTACGGCCTGGACGAGCGCGGCACGGATGCGTACGACCGGGTGGAGTATTCCACCCCGACGGTGCTGGTGCTGGGCGGCGAGGGCAAGGGCCTGCACGAACAGGTACGCAAGCATTGCGACATGCTGGTGCGCATTCCCATGGCCGGCAAGATCTCCTCGCTCAACGTGTCGGTGGCGGCCGGGGTGGTACTGTTCGAATGGCGCAGGCAACGCTCCGCACGCTAGTGCAGTAGAATCTAGTTCTATGCGCCGCATCTTTTCTCTGTTGCTGATGGCGGCCGCCATACCGGCCTGGGCCGCGCACCCCGTGCGCGCCAAACACGGCATGGTGGTCACAGTGGAACCGCACGCTACCGAAGTCGGGCTGAAAGTGCTGGAAGCCGGAGGAAACGCCGTGGATGCGGCGGTGGCCGTGGGCTTCGCGCTGGCGGTGACTCACCCCGGCGCGGGCAATCTGGGCGGCGGCGGATTTATGCTGCTGCGCCTGGCCGACGGACGCACCACGTTTATCGATTTCCGCGAGCGCGCGCCGCTGGGCGCCTCACGCAATATGTACGTGGACGCTGCCGGCAAGGCGACGCGCGGGAGCATGGTGGGGTATCAAGCCTCAGGCGTGCCCGGCACGGTGGCCGGCATGGAATACGCGTGGAAGAAGTTCGGCAGCAAGAAATGGGTGGAGCTGGTGGGACCGGCGGCAGAGCTGGCGTCGAAAGGGTACGCGCTCACCGACGCTGAGGCGGCGTCGATGGAAGGCGCGGCGCGCGGCCTGAGTCAATATCCCGACTCCAATCGCATCTTTCTGCGCGGCGGCAAGTACTACGAAATGGGCGACACCTTCGTGCAGGCCGATCTCGGCCGCGTACTCGACCGCATCTCCCGCCAGGGCGCGAGGGATTTCTACGAGGGCGAGACCGCATCGATGCTGGCCAAGGATCAGCAAGAGCACGGCGGCCTGATCACGATGGAAGATCTCAAGCAGTACAAAGCGATCGAACGCCAGCCGCTCACCGGGCAATATCGCGGCTACGAGGTGGTCACCTCGCCGCCGCCGAGTTCCGGCGGCGTCGGCATTCTGCAGATGTTGAGCGTGCTGGAAGGTACGGGCTTCGAGAAGTATGGCGCCGGATCGGCCAGGGCCGTTCATTATATGACGGAGGCCATGCGGCGCTTCTTCGCCGACCGCTCGCAGAATATGGGCGATCCCGATTTCGTCAAAGTGCCGGTGAGCGAGATGCTCGACCCCAAGCACATCCTGAAACTTCGTAGCGAGATCGATGCCGAGAAAGCTACTCCCAGTTCGCAGGTGAAGGGCACGGTCTTCACCGGCCACGAGTCCGACCAGACCACCCACTACACCATCGCCGACGCGCAGGGCAACGTAGTCGCGGTCACCTACACGCTCAACGATCAGTACGGCAATAAGATCACCGCCGGCGGCCTGGGATTCCTGCTGAATAACGAGATGGGCGATTTCGCCACGCAGCCCGGCATCGCCGACGGGTCCGGCCGCATTCTGGGCGAAGCCGACGCCATCGCGCCGCGCAAGACGCCGCTCTCTTCCATGACCCCCACCATCGTGCTGCACGATGGCAAGCCGTTCCTCGCCCTGGGATCGCCCGGCAGCCAGACTATCATTAATACCGTGCTGGAGACGATCGTCAACGTGATCGATTGGAAAATGAATGTGCAGGAAGCCGTCAATTGGCCGCGCTTCCATCATGCCTGGGAGCCCGACGTGCTGAGCATGGAGCCCGGATATTCACCGGATACTGTCGCGCTTCTCAAAGAGTGGGGCTACAATGTGCGGGTCGGCCAGCGGCAGGGCGATTGCGACGCGATCCTGTTTTCGCAAGGGTGGCTGGAAGGCGCTGCCGACCCGCGCACCGGCGGGCTGGCGAAAGGTTACTAATCACTCAATGAATCATGTACTGTCGACGCACCTGTTCGTGAACCACCGGCTCACGTCAGCGTTGCTGACCAGAATTCAGCGGCTGGGCATACCGGCGGTCGAGATCTTCTGCGCGCGCCAGCACCTGGATTATCGCGACAAGGCCCAGATTGCGGAGTTGGGCCACTGGTTCCGCGACTCGGAATTGAAGCTGAATTCGCTGCACTCGCCCATGTACAACGACGAGATCTGGGGCCGCTCCGGACCGCACTCGGTGATCACCATTACCGAGCAGGTGAAATCCAAGCGGCTGCTCATGGTGGACGAAATCAAGCGCGCGCTGGAAATCGCCGAGACCATCCCGTTCAATTTTTTGATCCAGCACATGGGTGTGAGCGGCGAGGAATTCGACTTGAATAAGTTCGACGCGGCCTTCTCGGCCATCGAAGAGCTGAGCTTATTCGCGCGCCAGCGCGGCGTGGAAATCCTATTGGAGAATATTCCCAACGAACTTTCGTCGGCCTCGCGCCTGCGGCAATTCGAGGAACTGACCCATGTCGGACTCAATTACTGCTTCGATACCGGCCATGCCAATATCGGCAAAGGCGTGCAGCCTGAGTTCGAACTGATGAAGCCGCGCATCCGGTCGACGCACGTTCACGATAATAACGGCAAAGACGACAGCCATATTCCGCCGCTGATCGGGACGGGCGGCACCATCGACTGGAAAAACACCATGGAACTGCTCCGCAGCGGGCAGGAAAAGTATCCTCTTCTGCTCGAATTGAAGGACCACGGCGATACCGCGCATCCCCTGGACAACGCCATGGAAATCTTCGACCGGCTGGAAAACATCTAACCATGATTCCGCGAATTTCTATTTCCGAAGCTGCCCGGCATATCGGCGAGACCGTCGAGATCGCCGGTTGGCTTTACAATCTGCGCCGCTCCGGCAAGATCGCGTTTCCGATCGTACGCGATGGCTCCAGCACCATGCAATGCGTGGCCGTGAAGAGCGTACTCCCTGAGGAACTGTTCGAGACCATCAAGAATCTGACGCAGGAGTCCTCCATCGTGGTCACCGGCAAACTGCGCGCCGAACAGCGCGCCGCCGGCGGCGTCGAGATGGATGTCGAAAACCTGACGGTGCTGCAGCGCGTGCCCGAGTCCGACCCGTACCCCATCACGCCCAAAGACCACGGCACCGATTTCCTGATGGACCATCGCCATCTCTGGCTGCGCAGCCAGCGGCAGCACGCCATCATTCGCGTTCGCCACGAGATCATTAAGGCGATTCGCGATTATTTCGACTCCCATGGCTTCACGCTGGTCGATACGCCCATCTTTACGCCCGCGGCATGCGAAGGCACAACCACGCTGTTCGAAGTGGATTACTTCGACGACGAGAAGGCCTACCTCACGCAATCCGGCCAGCTGTATAACGAAGCCACTGCGATGGCTTTCGGCAAGGTGTACTGCTTCGGGCCCACTTTCCGCGCGGAAAAATCGAAGACGCGGCGCCATTTGACAGAATTCTGGATGGTGGAGCCGGAAATGGCCTACGCCACGCTGGAAGACGTCAAGCGCGTCGCCGAGGAGATGATCGTCTTCGTGGTGGGGCGCGTGCTCGAAAATCGCCGCGAGGAGTTGAAGCGGCTGGAGCGCGACGTGAGCAAGCTGGAAGCCATCCAGGCGCCCTTTCCGCGCATGAGCTACGACGATGCGGTGAAGATTCTGCAAAGCAAGGGCAGCGAAATCCAATGGGGCGGCGATTTCGGGGGCACCGACGAGACCATCCTCACGCAGGAACAGCAGCGCCCCATGATGGTGGATCGCTACCCCACGGAAATCAAGGCGTTCTATTTCGAGCCCGACCCGGAGCGTCCGGAAGTGGTGCTTGGCGTCGATGTGCTGGCACCCGAAGGCTACGGCGAGATCATCGGCGGCGGCCAGCGCATTCACGATCCCGAGTTACTGTTGAAACGCATCGAGGACCATAAGCTACCGAAAGAAGCGTTCAACTGGTATATCGACCTGCGCAAGTACGGCACCGTACCGCACGGCGGCTTCGGCATGGGAATCGAACGCTGCGTCGCCTGGATCTGCGGGCTGGAGCATATTCGGGAGACCATCGCCTTCCCGAGAATGTTAAATAGGTTGCGGCCGTAAGTTGGGGCCGCCGACCGGACCGGCCGGAAGGGATTCAGCCATGCCGCACTCCCGCATCGCCATCATCGGAGCACCGCTCGATCTCGGACAGGGCCGCCGCGGCGTCGATATGGGTCCGTCCGCGCTACGCGTCGCCAGTCTGAATGCGCGCTTGCAGGCACTCGGATATGACGTCGACGATCTGGGCAACATCCACGTGGAGCAGGCGGAAGCCGCTCCCGCAGTCGACCGGCACGCCAAGTTCCTGCCGCAAATCGCGGCCGCCTGCGAGGAACTTTCGGGGCGCGTCCACGCCGCCATGGGCAGTGGGTTCGTTCCGCTGGTGCTGGGCGGCGACCACTCCGTCGCCATCGGCACGGTGACTGGCGTCTCCCGCCATTTTCGCGATCGAGGCGAGCGTGTCGGGCTCATCTGGCTCGACGCGCACGCCGATATGAACACGCCGGAAACCAGCCCGAGCGGCAATATTCACGGGATGCCGCTGGCCTGCGTGCTCGGCATAGGTCCGACGCCGCTCGCCGGCCTCGGCGGATACCAACCGAAGGTCGCTCCCGCCAATACGGCAATCGTGGGGCTCCGCGAGGTGGATCTCACCGAGCGCCCGCACGTGCGCGAATCGGGAGTCCACGCCTACACCATGCGCGATATCGATGAGCGCGGTCTGCGCGCGGTCATGGAAGAGGCCATCCGTGCGGTCTGCGATGGCACGGTCGGCTTCCACTGCTCGCTCGACATGGATTTCGTCGACCCAAAGGACGCTCCCGGAGTCGGGACCGCGGTGCGCGGCGGCGCCACCTATCGTGAAGCGCATTTGGCAATGGAAATGATATGTGATTCGCGGCGCATGACGTCGATGGAAGTAGTCGAGGTAAATCCAGTGCTCGACGAGGCGAACCGCACGGCAGACCTGGCGGTGGAGCTGATCATGTCCGGATTGGGAAAACGAATTCTATGAAACTACGGGTTGCCGTGGTGTATGGCGGCCGCAGCGGCGAGCATGAAATCTCGGTCCGCTCGGCGAAAGCGATTCTGGCCGGCATGGACCCGGCGAAATACGAGAAAATCGAGTACTTCATCGACAAAGAGGGCCGCTGGAGTCCCCACGTCATCAGCCCTGAACCCGGCGCACATTCCGAGATCGACGTGGTCTTCCCCGTTTTACACGGCACGTTCGGTGAGGACGGCACCATTCAGGGGCTGTTCGAACTGGCCGACCTGCCATACGTGGGCGCGGGAGTTCTCGGCTCGTCGATTTCCATGGACAAGGAGATGATGAAACGTGTCTGCGCGGAACGGATGTTGCCGGTTGTAGACTACGCCGTGGTCACCAGGGAGAACACCGACGTCGATAAGATCTGTGCGCAGCTGCCGTTTCCGATGTTCGTGAAGCCCGCCAACCTGGGGTCGTCAGTAGGGATTTCGAAAGCGCACGATCGCGCGGAATTGGAAGCCGCGCTCGCCCTGGCTGCGCAATACGACCGCAAAGTGATCGTGGAGCGCGGAATTGCCGGCCGCGAACTGGAATGCGCGGTGCTGGGCAATGAGGACCCCACAGCTTCCCTGCCCTGCGAAATTCTGCCCTCTCGCGAATTCTACGACTACGACGATAAGTACCTGCTCGATCGCGCCGAAACGAAGTTACCCGCGGACCTGCCGCCCGATACCATGGACGAACTTCGCCGGCTCGCGGTGGAATGCTATCGCGCAGTGGAATGCGAGGGCATGGGCCGCGTCGATTTCCTGCTGGAAGAGTCCACCGGAAAGCTCTATATCAATGAGATCAATACGATCCCGGGTTTCACTTCGATCAGCATGTACCCTAAGATGTGGGAAGCCAGCGGTATCGGCTTCTCGGCACTGATCGACCGGCTGATCGACTTAGCGCTCGATCGGCACCGCCGCAAGCGAGCGACTAAGTTCACACGCTGACTTAGCAGGGTATGCTTTAGCTTGCCCGGACGTTAGTCCCGCCACCTAAGTAGTGACTTACTCCATATTCGACACGACCGCCTGGGCGAACACAATATGCGGCTTGTGGGCCACAGCGTCCTCTTCGTGCAGCATACAAACGCCTCCGGTCGGCTGCCAGCCGTCCCGAATGCGCTCGCGTACGCGATCCTGAAGGTCGGCCACACGGGTGGCGGTGATGATTTCGTAATTACTGTTCATGATTCCTCTTTTTCATCGATGGATGCAGCGGTAGGGTGGCAATTGGAGGCAGCTTCTTTCAAGCCGCGCCTCTCGCATTCGGCCAGAATCGCCTCGCGGCGCTTTTGAAACTCCGAACGCTGGTCCTCGGGCCGGTTTTTTTCCATGAGCCAGCAATAGTCGCCGGCCAGTTCGGTCAATTGCGAGTCGTCCAGGCTCGTCAGATGCCCGGTCCAGGTTTCAAGCGGAGGAACGGATTGTCCCGGTCTCATACAAACGAGCGGAGCACGTTCCCCGCCGAGGTGCGGAGCCGCACGCGGAGAGGCTAGATGGTACCGAAAAGCTCGGTACTGAAATACCGCTCCATGCGATCCGGAAAGATGGTCACCACCACCCGATCGCGCATCTCTTCGCGCTGGGCGAGCACCTCCGCGGCGCGATAATTCAGGCCCGAACTCGGACCCACGGGAAAGCCTTTGCACATCAGCTTGCGCGTGGTCACCATGGCCTCATCGCCTCGCACTTCGATGGTGGTCAGTCCCGGCAACTCGGGCTCCGAAAAAATCTGTGAGATGGATTCGACTACGCCCGGAATGCGGGTGGAAAAACTGCAGCACTCGGCATCTTCCGCCCCGGTTCCTTCCACCGGCCGCGCGTAAGCGGGAATCACGCGACAGCCGGCATCGCAGAATCCGCGATACAGCCCTACCAGCGTGCCGCCCGTGCCCACGCCGCTGACGATACCGTCCACCGCGCCGCCGGGAATGTCGTTGAGGATCTCGCGCGCCGTTCCGAAGCGGTGCGCCGAAGCATTGTCCTGGTTGGCAAACTGGCGCGGTAGAAAAACATCGCCCGCCTCCGCCATCCGCTCGGTCTCGGCGATAGCGCCGCGGATGCCTTCGGCGTGCGGCGTCATGCGCACCGCGCCGCCATAGGCGCGGATAATCTTGAGACGCTCGTTGCTCACGCCTTCCGGCATCACGGCCACGAATCGCAGGCCCATCTGCGCGCAGACCAGCGCCAGCGCGATGCTGGTGGAACCCGACGAGGCCTCCACCACCGTAGTCGAAGGCCCGATACGCCGCTCGCGCCAGGCTTTCTCCACGATGAAGCGCGCAATGCGGTCCTTGGTGGACCCGCTGGGATTCAGGAAATCCAGCTTGCACCAGATCTCGGGGCCGCCGTCCAGACGGACGGGCACCAGCGGCGTGGGGGCGAGCATCTGCAGGTAGTAGTTGGTTGCCGGAAGATGATGAGTCACGATTTACCAGTATCCCGATAGCGCAGGCGCGATAGCAACCAGGAGTACGGCGTAGAATAAGAGCGCATGGCCAGCCTGCCAAATTCGAAGACGGTGACGTACGAAGAGTGGCTCCGCCTGCCCCAAGTCGACGATGCCACTGAAGAGGTGGTAAACGGCGAGATCCGAATTACGCCCCCGGCAAAATGGAAACATCAACGCATCATCGAACTCCTTTCCAACGCTCTGCGCAGTCAGTTGGAGATGCAGAAATATTCGGTGGCATGTGGATCGTTCGGGCTCATCATCCAGACGAACCCGCTGACTTCCCGCGTTCCCGATCTTGCGGTATTCGATCTCACCACGATTGACGAAAGAGACGGGTACATGCATTCCGCACCCCAACTGCTGGTCGAGGTACTCTCGCCTGCCAATACACGCCGCGAGCGCACGGAAAAGCTCGCCGATTACGCCACCCTCGGCGTCCCCGAAGTCTGGGTCGTCTCGCCGGAAGCCCGTACCGTCGAAATCCTTTATCTGGACAACGGGTTGCTGCGGACCTCTCAAATCCTCGCCAATGGCGTCCTTACACCGCGACTTTTCCCACACGTCCAAATCGATATCGCGACCATCTGGCCGGATTAATGCGCCTGTTCCTTCCCGTACTTTTCGCCACCGCCGCCTTCTGCCAGCCGCCCTTGCAGTACACCTGCCACCGCGCCCGCACGCCCATCCGTATCGATGGCAAACTTGAAGACCGTGCCTGGCGTGATGCCCCCTGGACCTCCGATTTCGTCGACATACAGGGCGCCGGACAACCCGCGCCGCGCTTGCGCACGCGCGCCAAAATGTTGTGGGACGATGGCTACTTTTATATCGCCGCGGAACTCAGCGAGCCGCACGTCTGGGCCACTCTCACCGAGCACGATTCGGTCATCTTCCACGACAACGATTTCGAAGTCTTCCTCAATCCCTCGGGCGACACGCTCAACTACTTCGAGTTCGAGATGAACGCCCTCAATACCGGCTGGGACCTCTTCCTTCCCAAGCCTTACAAGCACGGCGGCAAGGCCGACAACAGTTGGGAGATTCCCGGCCTCAGGACCGCCGTCCACGTCGATGGCACCCTCAACCATCCGCGCGACCGCGACCGTGGCTGGAGCGTGGAGATCGCGTTTCCGTGGACGGCGTTCGGCTCGCGCGCTCCTGTCAAGCGCCCGGCCGCCGGCGAGGAATGGCGCGTGAATTTCTCGCGCGTGGAGTGGCTCACCGATATCGCCGGCGGGAAGTACATTAAGGTGCCCGGCAAGCCCGAGGACAATTGGGTATGGTCGCCGCAAGGGCTGATCGATATGCACGTGCCCGAGCGTTGGGGATATGTGCAATTCGCCGCGCGATAGAATAGGAGCACTTGATGTTCCGTTTCCTAGCAATTCTTCTGTGCGCCGCAGTCGCCTCCCCTGCTGCGGACGATCTCGCCCGGCAAATCAAAAGCCTCACCGACGCCTACGCGCTCCTGGAAGAGAATGCTGCTGACCCGGTCAATCCCGAACAGGCCTTCTACGTCGGCGCGCTTCCCGGCCTGCTGAAAACACTGGATCCTCATTCTGTCTTCTTCGATTCCGGCCAGTTCGAACAGCTTCGCGAGATGGAATCGTCCACGCAGAAGGGCTTCGGCTCCGTGGTGTCGCTGGTTCCGGGCCGGGTGGTGGTGCTGCAGACGCTGCCTGGGACGCCGTCGGCCAAGTCCGGGCTCATGCCAGGGGACGAGATCATGGCCATCAACAATTACATCATCGGCCGGCTGGATGTCGACCAGCTTACCGAGTTGCTGGGGGAATCGCGGCAGCACCCGGCACAGCTCGATGTGATGCGCCCGGGCTCGGGCAAGATCATGCGCCTGACGCTGGTGCCGGAAGCGATGCAATCGTCGAGCGTGGAGCGGTGTTTCTTCCTCGGGCCGAGCATCGGCTACCTGCACGTCACCAGCTTCGATGAGAATACCGGCAAGGACATCAAGGCCGCCATCGATAAGCTGGGCGGCGCCAGCCTCGCCAATCTGATATTGGACTTGCGCGCCAACCCCGGCGGCGTGGTGACGTCGGCACTGGAGACCGCGTCGCTGTTTCTGCAACCCGGACAGATCGTGTTCACCATCCGCGGACGCAACGTGCCGGAGAAGGCCGAAAAGGTCCCCGACACCGCCAAACCGTATCCGTGCAAGTTGGTGGTGCTGCTGGATGAAAAAACCGCCAGCGCTTCGGAGATCGTCTCCGGCGCGCTGCAGGATCATGACCGCGCCATGATCGTCGGCGAAGTGAGCTATGGCAAGGGACTGGTGCAGAGCGTGTATCCATTGAGCGGCGGCGCAGGCCTGGCGCTCACCACGGCGCTCTATTACACCCCTAGCGGGCGGTCGATCCAGAAGCCGCTCGATGCCAAGCGGTTCGAACTCGGCGCCACCACGGCGCACCCCAATGCCAAGTCGGAATTCCATACCGATAAGGGACGGCTTGTGACCGGCGGCGGCGGAATCCGGCCGGACTTTGTGGTGGAGCCCGAGCCTTTGACCCGGCTGCATATTGCGCTCATGGCCAGCGGTTCGTTTACCACTTTCGCCACCCAATACCTACGAGCTCACAAGGTGGACCAGGATTGGGAAGTGCCGCCTTCCGCAATCGATGAATTCGAGGCTTACGTCTCCGCCGTCGGTATTCAGCCGGGCCCCGCCGAATGGGCCGGCGAAGGCGATTACCTGCGCAACCATATTAAGGCCGAGATCTTCAACCAGGCTTTCGGAGTGGAGCGCGGCGACCAGGTGGAACTGCAGCGCGACCCGTTAGTATTGAAGGCGCTGGAGATTTTGGGTTCGTAGCGCGCATAATAAAGACCGGAGGCTCTAACTAGTGGCCACGTCGACCGCTCCTGTTTCCATATCGCTCGAGAACGAAAAGAATCCCTGGCTCGCTGCCGCCGCCCGATTTGACGAGGCCGCTTCGCGCCTCCATCTGGACGACGGCATGTGCAAAGTGCTGCGCACGCCTACCAAGGAAATTACCGTCAACATCCCGGTTGGGCTGGATGACGGACGGCTGGAGGTATTCACCGGCTATCGTGTCCAACACTCCCTGGCCCGCGGTCCGGCCAAGGGCGGAATTCGTTTCGCGCCTGACGTGACTCTGGATGAAGTGCGCGCCCTCGCCTCGTGGATGACGTGGAAGTGCGCCGTGGTCAACATCCCGTTCGGCGGCGGTAAGGGCGGAGTGATCTGCGACCCGAATCTGCTATCCGATATCGAGTTGGAGAAGCTGACGCGGCGCTACACGTCGGAGATCATGGATTTCATCGGACCGGAACGCGATGTGCCCGCACCGGACGTCAACACCAACGAGAAAGTGATGGCGTGGATCATGGACACTTACTCCATGCACCAGCGCCATACGGTGACAGCCGTGGTGACCGGCAAGCCGATGGCGTTGGGCGGGTCGCGCGGGCGCCCGGAAGCCACCGGACGCGGCTGCATGATGGTCACGCTTCGGGCGCTGAAACAACTCGGCATCGCCTATGACCAGGCACGCGTGGTGATTCAGGGTTTCGGCAACGTCGGCGGCATGGCGGCGATGCTAATGAGCGCCATGGGATTTCACATCGTCGCCATCGTAGAATATGACGGCGCGGTCTATAACCCGAAGGGTCTCGATATCGCCGCGCTGCAACAGCATCGCAAAGAAACAGGTTCCATCACGGGATTCGCGGGCGGCGAAACCATGGACAAGACAGAGGCCATGTTCCTCGATTGCGACGTGCTGATTCCCGCCGCCACCGAGAACGTGATCACTTCGCAGAACGCCGACCGGGTGCGCTGCAAGATCCTGTGTGAGGGCGCCAACGGCCCCACCACTCCGCTGGCCGACCTGATTCTCGCCGACAAGAACGTCTTTGTTATCCCCGATATTCTGGCCAATGCCGGCGGCGTAACCGTCTCATACTTCGAGTGGGTGCAGGATCGCCAGGGCTTTTTCTGGAACGAAGCTCTGGTAAACGAACGCCTGCAGGAGATCATGGACGAGAGCTTCGAAGCGATCGTGCACTACGCCGGCAAGCACAAGGTCAACAATCGCACGGCGGCTTACATGGTGGCGCTCGATCGCGTTGCCAACGCCATCCGCCTGCGGGGAATTTACGCGTGAGCCGGGTAGGACATGCTTCAGCTTGTCCGGCGCGCTTCTTTCTAAGCGCCTCGCCGTTCGTGGAGCTCGATGTCGTCTGACGCGTCCACGCCGCTGATGCGGCAGTACAACAGCGTCAAGGAGCAGGTCCCCAACGCGCTTTTGATGTTTCGCCTGGGCGATTTCTACGAGCTCTTCTTCGAAGACGCCGTCATCGCTGCGCGTGAGCTGGAAATCACGCTCACCGCGCGCAATAAGGAAAAGGGCGCCGCCATCCCCATGTGCGGCGTGCCGTACCACGCGGCCGAAGGCTACATCGCACGCCTCATTCAGAAGGGCCATCGCGTCGCCATCTGCGACCAGATGGAAGACCCCAAAGTCGCCAAGAAGCTGGTGCGGCGTGAAATCACCCGCGTAGTCACGCCCGGCACCGCCATGGACGCCAACCTGGTGCGTTCGCGCGAGAATAATTATCTGGCGGCCGTTGCGCGGTCCGGCACGCGAGCCGCGCTGGCATACGTCGATATCTCCACCGGCGAATTTCGTGTCACCGAACTCGATCCGCGCGAAGTGCCCGGCGCCATCGAACAGTTGGGCGCACGCGAAGTGCTGTTTCCCGGCGAACTGCCGCTGCTTTCGGGAGACGATCCAACTGGCGCCGCGCCGCGCTTCGTCCGTACCGAGCTCGAAGAGTGGATCTTCACGCAGGATTACGCCGACCGCACCCTTCGCGACCATTTCAAGCTCCTCACACTCGATGGCGTAGGGCTCGCCAACCGGCCCGCTGCGGTCAGCGCCGCCGGCGCCATACTTCACTACCTGCGCGACACGCAGCGCGCCGCGCTCGATCATCTCGACCGCCCCACTTACTTCGACCGCGCCGAGTCTATGATTCTCGACGCTGTCACGGTGCGCAATCTGGAGCTGATCGAGCCGCTGTTCGCCGCCGACGCCTCCGGTCCGCAGCAGCAGGCCACGGTGCTGGCGGCGCTCGATCAGACGCAGACCGGCATGGGTGGACGGCTGCTCCGGCAGCGCCTGCTGCGTCCCTCGCTCGATCGCGCGGAGATCGAAGAGCGTCTCGATGCGCTCGAGAATCTACTCCAGCAGACTATTTTGCGGGCCGAACTGCGCAAAGAACTGGGCGGCATTCTCGATCTGGAGCGCTTGCTGGCGAAGGTGACGCTCGGCTCCGCCGGTCCGCGCGATCTGCTGGCGCTGGGTCGTTCGCTCGAAAAGATCCCCGCGCTCAAACGCTGCTTCGATACTCAGCAGGCGGCGCGCCTGCGCTCCCTGCACGGTCGCCTCGACGAGCTTCCCGACGTGGCCGGCGCCATTCTCGAAGCCATCGCAGACGAGCCTCCGCTGGCCATCGCCGATGGTGGCACCATCCGTGCGGGCTTCCATGCCGAGCTCGACGAACTGCGAGACCTCAGTCTCAACGGCCGCCAGTACATCGCGCAGATTGAAGCGCGCGAGCGCCAGCGCACCGGCATTCAGTCGCTGAAAGTGCGCTTCAACAATGTCTTCGGCTACTACCTGGAGATCACACGGGCGAACCTGCATCTGGCTCCCGCCGACTACGAGCGCAAGCAGACGCTGGCCAACGCCGAGCGCTTCACCACTCCCGAGTTAAAGGACTACGAGCGTAAGGTGCTCGACGCCGAGGAAAAGATTCTGGCGCTGGAACGCGAATTATTCGCCGAGGTCCGCGTTCGCACCGCTGCGCAGGCACAGCGCATCCGCGCCACCGCCTCCGCCGTGGCCGAGCTCGACGTCACCGCCGCGTTGGCGCAGGTGGCGGCCGAAAACCGATATCAGCGTCCGCGTTTTTCCGCAGACGGCGAGATGCGCATCATGGCCGGCCGCCATCCCGTAATCGAGCGGCTGGCCGATCAGGAGGCCGGCCGCTTCATTCCCAACGATCTCTACCTGAACGACACCACCGACCTGATCGCCATCATCACCGGCCCCAACATGGGCGGCAAATCGACGTACCTGCGGCAGGCCGCGCTCATCGCCATCCTGGCACAGATGGGCTCGTTCGTGCCGGCGGAATCGGCCAACCTTCCGCTCATCGACCGTGTCTTCACCCGCATCGGCGCGTCCGACAATCTCTCGCGCGGCCGTTCGACCTTCCTGGTCGAGATGACCGAGACGGCGGTGATCCTGAACGCCGCCACGCCACGCAGCTTCATCGTGCTGGACGAGATCGGCCGCGGCACGGCAACCTACGATGGACTCTCGCTCGCGTGGGCGGTGGTGGAGCACATCCACGCCGCCACGCGCGCCAAGACGCTGTTCGCCACGCATTACCACGAGCTGACCGAACTCGCCGAGCAACTCGACGGGGTACGCAATCTCAAGGTATCGGTGAAAGAAGCCGGCGACCACATCATCTTCCTGCGCAAAGTGGAGCCCGGTCGCGCCGACCGCAGCTACGGTATCGAAGTGGCGCGCCTTGCCGGACTGCCGCTCAATGTGATCGCGCGGGCACGTGAAGTACTCAAGCTGCACGAACGCAGCGAGCGTGTGGTCAGCGGAGAACTTTCGAAGGCCGAGGACACCGGTCCGGTGCAGATTCAGCTCTTCGAACCGGTGGGGTACGGCATCGCGGAGCGCATACGCGGCATCAATCTGGATGAACTTCGCCCCATCGAGGCGCTGCAATTGCTGGCCGAATTACAAAAGGAATTGAAGCGCCAATGAGAATCGCGGGGGTGATGAGCGGGACGTCGCTCGACGGCATCGACGTGGCCGTTGTGGAGATCGCCGGACGCAGCGTCGAGACTATCGGATTTCAGTCGACGGCATACCGCGCAGAGACCCGCGGCGCCATTCTTGCGGTCTCCGACGCCGCGACTCACACCTCGGCTATCTCCCGGCTGAATTTCGAACTAGGTGAGCTGTACGCGCGCGCCATACTGCGCGCCGTAAAGCGCTACGGTCCGGTGCAACTGATCGGCTGCCATGGCCAGACCATCTTCCATGAAGGCGCGCGCAACACGCTGCAGATTGGTGAGGCAGCCGTCATTGCAGAGCGCACCGGCGTGCCTGTGGTCTCAAATTTCCGCGCGCGCGACATCGCCGCCGGCGGACAGGGCGCGCCGCTCGTGCCATTCGCGGACTACCTGCTCTTCCGCCATCGTACGCGCACGCGAATCGCGCTCAATATCGGAGGCATCGCCAATATCACGATACTACCGGCAGGCGGACGCGCCGAGGACGTAGTGGCGTTCGACACCGGGCCGGGGAATATGGCGATCGATGCGCTGGCGCCGCCCTACGATCGTGGCGGCAGGACCGCGGCGCGCGGCCGGGTGAACACAGCGCTGCTGAACGAACTGCTCGACGATCCGTATTACCGGCAGAAGCCGCCCAAAAGCGCCGGCCGCGAGCAGTATGGCGCCAGCTTCATAGCGCGTTTGCAGAAGACGGGGCTGCCGCATGCCGACCTGGTCGCCACCGCGACCGTACTAACGGCCGCCAGCATCGCGCGGGCGGCGCAACCGTATGACGCGGCGGAGTTGATCGCTTCGGGCGGCGGCGTGCACAATCCGCAAATTATGGCACACCTCGCCGCCTTCCTGCCGCACGTGGCCATTTCCACCAGCAGTGACCATGGGGTAAATGCCGACGCCAAAGAGGCGATTGCTTTCGCCATTCTGGCGCACGAAACCTGGCGTGGAAGACCGTCGAACTTACCGTCCGCGACGGGCGCTCGCCGCTCGGTAATCTTAGGGGATCTTACTACTTAGCGGTACGATGGCTGGGTCGCCGGGGAGGTTACCCCAGTGGGAACCGGCTGGCCTACCCGCATCTCTTTCCAGTCATAGGCAAACTCTTTGCCGCAGTCCAGGCAGGTCACATATGTGCCCATGCGCTGCGTTCCGGAAAGTGCAGGGCCCCCGTTTCGGCGCGCGGGAGTTAAAGGAAAGGTGGTTCGCTGGTGGGAGCACCCAAACAGCGTATCGATCAGCGACTGAAACATTTTCAGCCTCCCTATACTACCTTCTTAGATACGCCGTTTAGTGGGCAAGTTTCAACAGAGAATCGTACATCGGTACTATACGGTGTATAGTACAGCACTGCGGTAATGTATAATCCCGATGTAATTCGAGTTAAAGCGCACTTAGCCGAGTAGCTTAGAGGCGATCGACCGCGCGATCTGAGCGCCGTGGTAGCGCCCGTTTTCGATGAAAATCTCGTTAGTGTGCATCCCGGCAACAATCACGCCCGCCAGATAAACTCCGGGAGTTTCGCTCTCCAGCGTCTCGGGGTCGGTGCGCGGCCGCAGCGTATCGCGCTCAATCGAAACACCCGTAGCGTTCAAAAACTCCAGATCGGGCCGGTACCCCACCAACGCGAAAACGAAGTCGTTCTTCAACGAGATTTCGCCTTGCGGTGTCTGCACCCGGATGGAATCGGGAAGAATCTCGACGACGTGTGAATGGAAATATGCCGGAATTTCGCCGTTCTTGATGCGATTCTCGATGTTTGGGCGGATCCAGTACTTCACCCGGTCGGAAATCCCGGCGCCGCGGTGAATCAACGTTACGCGCGCGCCCGTCCACCACAGTTCCAGCGCGGCGATGGCAGCCGAGTTCTTGGCGCCGATGACAGCCACATCGTGGTTATAGTACGGATGCGCCTCTTTGTAATAATGCCGCACCTTATCCAACTGTTCCCCGGGCACGTTCAACAAGTTGGGTACGTCGTAATAGCCAGTCGCCAGCACGATCTTTTTCGCTTCCAGCAGGTGCTGGCACCCGAGCTTGTCGGTGGTATGCACGCGGAATCCCAAATCGCGTCCTTCGATGCGGTCCACGCGCTCGTACTGGCGGATGTTCAACTTGTAATGGTCGGCGACCCGCCGGTAATACTTCAGTGCCTCCGTACGATTGGGCTTGTCGTTGAGGCTCGTCATCGGGATATCGCCGATCTCCAACAGCTCCGGCGTCGTGAAGAAACTCATGTTGGTGGGATAGTTATAAATCGAGTTGACTACACAACCCTTCTCCACCAGGACCGTCTTCACGCCCCGCTTATCGAGTTCGATTCCGCAGGCCAGGCCCGTGGGACCGGCGCCCACTACCAGTGCATCGAACGATTCCGTCACAGTTTGCTCTCGATCTCGCGGTAGACGGCATCGAGCGCCGCATCCAGCGCCGCCGCGTCCTTGCCGCCCCCCTCCGCCATGTCCGGCCGTCCGCCGCCCTTGCCGCCGGTAGCCTGCGCTACCGCGCTCACCAGCTTTCCGGCCTGCACTTTCGCCGTCAGGTCCTTCGTCACCGCCGCCACGATGGCCACCGCGCCGGCATCGGGCGACGCCAGCACCACCACCGCGCTCTTCCACTTATTGCGCAGCGAATCGGCCAGCGACCGCATCTGCTGGCGATCCATGCCGTCCAGCCGCGCCGTCAACACGCGAGCGCCGTTCACCGTGCGCGCCTGCGTTTCCAGGACGCCCACCTGCGATTGCGCCAGCCGCTCCTTCAACTGGTCCAACTGCTTGGCGAGCGCCCGTTCATTGGCCAGCATCCTTTCCACGTGGTCGATCACTTCCGGTTCCGAGGCGCGCATCAGGTCGGCAATGCGTCGCAGAGCGCCCGTGGTCTCCTGATACTGCTGGAGCGCTGCGTCGCCCGTAATGGCTTCGATCCTTCGAACGCCCGCTGAAATGCTGCCTTCGTACACGATCTTGCAGACCCCGATATCGCCGGTCCGCCGCACGTGCGTGCCGCCGCACAGTTCGCGGCTGAAACCCTCCACCGTCACCACCCGGACCTCTTCACCGTACTTCTCGCCGAACAGCGCCATCGCACCGGTGGCGATCGCCTGGTCGAGCGGCAGAATGTTGGTCACCACCGATTCGTTTTTCAGGATCTCCTCATTCATCAAGCGCTCCACTTCTTCCAGTTCGGCCCGATCCATGGCAGTGTAATGAGTGAAGTCAAAGCGCAAGCGGGCGGGCTCCACTACACTGCCGGCCTGCTTCACGTGGGTTCCCAGCACTTGCCGCAGGGAGGCATGCAGCAGGTGCGTCGCGGTGTGATTGCGGCGCGTGGCATCGCGCAAAGGCGCCGCCACTTCGGCGCGCAGAATATCGCCCACGTGCAAGGGGCCGGCCGCCAAAATGCGGTGCACGTTCAGCCCGGGGACGCCCGGAAAGACGCTCTCCACGTCGGCCACCTTGTTTCCATCCGCCGCATACAGCGCGCCTTTATCCCCCACCTGGCCGCCCATCTCGGCGTAGAACGGCGTCTGGTCGAAGACTAACTCGCCGTGCGCACCCTCAGGCAGTTCCTCCACCAGTTGTTTCTCGCGCAGCAGCCCGATGACGCGCGAGGTCGCTTCCAGGTCCGCGTATCCCAGAAACTTCGTGCGCCCCTGCTCCAGCAGCTTCTGGTAAGCCGGCACCACCGCGCCCTTTTCCGCGCCCTTCCAACTGGCGCGCGCGCGGTCGCGCTGCTGCTCCATTTCGCGATTGAAGCCTTCGCGGTCGATGGCGAAGCCACGCTCGCGGGCCATGTCTTCCTGCTCGTCAAGCGCCAGGCCAAAGGTGTCGTACAGCTTGAACGCTACTGACCCCGGAATGGTGTGGCCGGAGACCTGCTGCATGGCTTGGTTGAACTCCTTCTCCGCCGTCAGGAAGGTGGTGGCATAGCGGTGCTCTTCGTCTTTCACCACGCGCGCCACTCGCTGCACGCTCTCCATCATTTCGGGATACGGTCCGCGCATCAGTTCGGCCACGAAGCCGGTCAACTTGTACAGAAACGGATCTTCCTTTCCTACCATGCGGATATTGCGCATGGCCCTCCGCATAATCTTGCGCAACACGTAACCGCGACCCTCATTCGACGGCAGCACGCCATCGTGAATCAGGAACGCGGTGGCGCGGCCATGGTCGGCGGCGATGCGCAGCGCGGTATCCACGCGCGCGTCCGCGCCATAGTTCAGCCCGCACAGGTCGGCCGCCTGCAGCATGATGGGATGAATCAGGTCGGTATCGTAATTCGAGATCTTGCCCTGCAGCACGGCGGCGATGCGCTCCAGCCCCATGCCGGTATCGATGGAGGGACGCGGCAGCGGCGTCAGTTTGCCGGAAGCGTCGCGATCGTACTGCATGAAGACCAGGTTCCAGATTTCGACGAAGCGGCCGCCGGCGTCGCTCGGAAACTGCTCGCCTTCGCGCCCCGGCTCGGCGGCTTCGATGCCGAGATCGTAATGGATCTCCGAGCATGGCCCGCACGGCCCGGTCTCGCCCATCTGCCAGAAATTGTCCTTCTCGTCGAGGCGGAAAATACGGCTCTTGGGGATGCCGGTCACCTTCTGCCAGAGCATTTCGGCATCGTCATCCTCGCGGAAAACCGTGACGTAAAGCTTCTCTTTGGGGAGCCCGTACTCTTTGGTAATCAGGTCCCAGGCGAACTCGATGGCTTCGGCTTTGAAGTAATCGCCGAAGGAGAAATTGCCGAGCATCTCGAAGAAGGTGTGGTGGCGGCGCGTGTAGCCGACGTTTTCGAGATCGTTATGTTTCCCGCCGGCGCGCACGCATTTTTGCGAAGTAGTGGCGCGAGAATAATCGCGCTTTTCCACGCCCAGGAAGGTGTCCTTGAACTGATTCATGCCCGCGTTGGTGAACAACAGTGTGGGATCGTTCGCCGGAACCAGCGAAGAACTGCGCACCACGCGGTGGCCGCGGGCGGCAAAGAAGTCGAGAAAGAGCTGTCTGATTTCGTGACCTGTCACGGGGATTCCTTGTTGGAGTGGATTAAATTTAATTGTAGCGAAGCGGGAAAGTTCTCCGCAGGGCCGACCAATCCGCCGGAAAGTCCCCACGATACAATTACTGGATGGACGGTATGTCCCCATCATCTTCCGATTCCGACCGCTTCGGCGCCATACACGTTCGGGGCGCCCGCGAGAACAACCTCAAGAATATTTCGGTCGACATTCCCCGGCGGAAAATCACCGTCTTCACCGGCGTCTCAGGCTCGGGGAAATCGTCGCTGGTATTCGATACCATCGCCGCGGAATCCCAGCGGCTGCTCAATGAGACATTCCCGACCTTCGTGCAGAATTTCCTGCCGCGCTACGGCCAGCCGGACGTCGACCATCTCGCCAATCTCTCCACCGCGATCATCGTCGATCAACAGCGCATGGGCGGCAATCCGCGCTCCACCCTGGGAACGGCAACCGACATTTACACGTTGCTGCGCGTCTTGTTTTCCCGCCTTGGCAAGCCCACGGTTCCCCACGCCCTGACGCTTTCCTTCAACGACCCCGGAGGCATGTGTCCTGAATGCGAAGGACTCGGCCGCGCCTCTCAGATCGATGTCGACAAGCTGGTGGACAAGTCCAAGTCTCTGGAAGAGGGTCCAGTCCGTTTTCCAACCTTCAACGTGGGTGGCTACAATCTGCACACCTTCGTCAAGTCGGGGTTCTTCGACGCCAAAAAGCCGCTCAAGAAATATACAAAAGAGGAGTGGCACGACTTTCTTTACCGCGACGACACCAAGTTCAAAGTCAACAAGCAGGGTCAAAGATTCAGCTCCGGTTATGACGGCCTGCTTCCAAAATTCAAGCGCCTCTACCTGAGTAAGGACTCGGAGAAGATGGCTGCGCATCTTCGTGAGGCCTTTGAACAGATTGTGACGCAGGGACCGTGCAGCGCGTGCGGCGGAACGCGCCTGTCGGAGGCCGCCCGCGCCTGCCGCATCGATGGAAAGAACATCGCGGACTGCGCGGCCATCCAGGTAAGCGAGCTCGCCGGCTTCACTCACTCGCTTCGCGCGCCCAATGTCGCTCCACTGCTGGCTCGTCTGTCCGAACGGCTCGATCATCTGGTCGAGATCGGGCTCGGCTATCTGAGTTTGAGTCGTGAGACCGCGACACTGTCGGGTGGGGAATCGCAAAGGGTCAAGATGGTGCGCCACTTGTCGTCCAGCCTCACCGAGTCGCTCTATATCTTCGATGAGCCGACCATTGGCCTGCATCCGCACGACATTCAAAGACTCAACCAAACATTGACCAAACTTCGCGACGCCGGAAACACCGTTCTGGTGGTGGAACACGACCCTGAAGTGATGGCGATTGCCGACCACATGGTGGATATGGGTCCAGGCGCCGGAACGGCCGGCGGGACAGTTGTGTTCGAAGGCCCGTTTCGGCAGCTCAAGAAGAGCGGCACGCTTACCGGAAAACACCTTTCCAGGCATCAGGCTCTGAAAGAGAAACCGCGCGCCGGAAAAGGGCATCTTCTCATTGAGAACGCCACCGTCAACAATCTCCGCGACGTCACCGTAAAGATTCCCAAGGGCGTACTGACCGTTGTCACCGGCGTCGCGGGCAGCGGCAAGAGCTCGCTGATTCACGGCTGCCTTCCCAAACATTATCCCGATGCTCTCTACGTCGATCAATCGCTGGCGGCGGGATCGCGACGCTCGAACCTCGCCACTTACTCCGGGATGGCGGACGCCATTCGCAAGGCGTTTGCGACGGTCAACAAAGTTCAGCCAGCGCTCTTCAGCGCGAACTCCCAGGGAGCTTGCCCCGCCTGCGAAGGTCTGGGTGTCATTTACACCGATTTGCAGCACCTCGATCCGGTCGCGGTTCGCTGTGAAAGCTGTGAAGGCCGCTGTTTCACCGGCGAAGTTCTCGCCCTGAAACTGCGCGGCAAGAACATCAATGAAGTATTGAACCTGTCCGTCGTGGACGCGCTCACTTACTTTACGGAGAAACCGATTCTCGCGACCCTGAAGGCCCTGAACGACGTAGGGCTCGGTTACGTCGCGCTGGGACAAAGACTGAATACCCTGTCGGGTGGCGAACGTCAGCGTTTGAAACTGGCGGGAGAACTCCAGAAGCCTTCGCCAATCGTGGTTCTCGACGAGCCGACCACCGGTCTGCACATGGCCGACGTCGACAACCTGCTCGCCCTGCTCAATGCCATGGTCGACAATGGCACCACTTTGATCGTGATTGAACACAACCTGGATGTCGTCGCCAGCGCCGATTGGATTATCGACATGGGACCGGGCGCGGGCGCCGACGGTGGGCGCGTCGTGTTTGAAGGGACACCGCGCGAGCTGCTGAAAGCCGGCGAGTCACTGACCGCGAAACACCTCGCTGCGCGGCTGGCATAAACCGCGAGCGCATCGCCGCGAGAAAGTCTTCCTGTCCTCTTGACAAACTAAACTGAACCGTTCAGTATGGATTGAGAAGAGAGAGGGCAACATGATCCGCGTAAATCACCTGGTGAAGACCTTTGGCACGTTCACCGCCGTGAACGACGTCTCCTTCGACGTCGCCGAGGGCGAAATTTTCGCTTTCCTGGGCCCGAATGGCGCAGGAAAAACCACCACCATCAAGATGTTGACCACCATGCTCAAGCCCACCAGCGGTGATATCGAGCTCGATGGGCTCGATCCGCGGGTGAAACAGAATGAGGCCCGGCAACGTTTCGGCATCGTCTTTCAGGACCCAAGCCTGGATGGCGATCTCACCGCCGCGGAAAACATGGAGATCCACGGCGTGCTCTACCACGTACCGCGCAAGGTCCGCCATCAGCGCAGTGAAGAGTTGCTCAAACTATTCGAACTGTGGGACCGCCGCGACGAGCAGGTGAAGAAATTCTCCGGCGGCATGAAGCGCCGCCTGGAAATCGCCCGCGGCTTCCTGCACACGCCGCGCATTCTCTTCCTCGATGAGCCCACTCTCGGCCTGGATCCGCAGAGCCGCAATCAGTTGTGGACGCACGTCAAGAAAATCAACGAGGCCGAACGCGTCACCGTCTTCCTCACCACCCATTACATGGATGAGGCCGACCGCGTGGCCCACCGCATCGGCGTGATCGACCATGGCAAGCTGGTGGCCCAGGGCACGCCGAAAGCCATCAAGGATCAGACCGGGTCGGAAAGCCTGGAAGACGCATTCCTGAAGCTGACCGGATCGACTATTCGCGATGAAGCTGCGAATTCAGCCGACCAGATGAGACAATTTGCACGCATGTGGAGTGGAGGCAAACGATGAGCGCAATCTACATTCTTTGGCTTCGGGAAATGAAGCGATATACGCGGTCGCGAGTGCAGATTATCGCCTCGCTCGGCCAGCCGATTCTTTACCTCATGGTGCTGGGCTTCGGCATGGGACCGGTCTTTCAGCGCGCCGGCAACGGCAGTTACCTGCAATTCGTCGCGCCCGGCGTTATCGGGATGACGGTGCTGTTCTCGTCGATTTTCTCGGGGCTCGGCCTGCTCTGGGACCGCCAGTTCGGCTTCCTGAAGGAGACCTTGGTGGCGCCTGTGCCGCGATTGCAAATCATGATCGGACGGACGTTGGGCGGCGCCACGGTCGCCGTCATCCAGGGACTGCTGGTGACAGTGGTCTGTTTAATCGCCGGCTTCCGGCCAGTCAGCCTCGCACTAGTGCCAATGGCGCTGGTCTTCATGCTGCTGATTGCCGCGGTATTCGCCGCCCTGGGAGTAGCCATCGGATCCAGCCTGCAGGACATGCAGGGCTTCCAACTCATCATGAATTTCCTGGTGATGCCCATCTTCTTCCTCTCCGGCGCGCTCTTCCCGCTCACCGGCTTGCCCAAGGCGCTGGCATGGGCGACCGCTGCCGACCCGCTCTCGTACGGCGTAGACGGCATGCGCGCGGTGCTGCTCGGCAAAGGGTACTTCGGCGCCACCCTCGACCTCGAAGTGCTGGCGGTAGTCGCATGTGTGCTGCTGATGTTCGGCGCGCACCGTTTCTCCAAAATCGAGATCTAGGGCCATGGCGCGATCGCGAAGCCAACAAGCTCATGAACGGGTCCTGCGCGCCGCGCTGGACCTGTTCAGCGCTCGCGGCATTGACGCCACCAGTATGGACGCCATCTCGCAGACGTCGGGCGTCAGCAAAGCCACCATCTACAACCATTGGGCGAACAAGGAAGCCCTCCTGATGGACGCCATGATGCTGATTCACGGGGTGAATCGCGATCCCGAAGACGTCGATTCCGGCGACGTTCGGGGGGACCTGATCACTGTGCTCCACCGCCGGCCGCCGGATGAGTACGACGCCGTGCGCGATCGTCTGATGCCGGCCATGGTGGCTTACTCGGCAACTCATCGCGAATTCGGCGATGCGTGGCGCCATCGTGTGATGGAGCCGGGGCGCGTGCTGCTCAAGCGGATTCTGCGGCGCGGCATGGAACGAAAGCTATTGCCATCGTCCCTGGATCTGGAGGCGGCGATGGCGCTGCTCCTTGGCCCCCTCCTTTATCTAAAGATATTCCGCGGGGAGTGTCCCACCAAGGATATGGAGACCAGGATTGTCGACTCGTTCTGGCAGTCGCACGCCATTTCCGGCGCACCCGCGCCCACGCGTGCTCCCCGGCGGCGCACCGCTACCAAGTAGAAAGTTATGGACACTGCAATTTCAGCCGACGGCACACACATTGCATATTGGCGCGAAGGCTCGGGTCCTCCGCTGCTCCTGGTGCATGGCGGTCTGTGCGACCATTTCGCCTGGTATTTCGCGGTCCCTCTGCTGGCCAGGCAGTTCACGGTCTACACCTTCGACCGGCGAGGACGCGGCGGCAGCGAAGACACCCAACCGTACGCCGCCGAGCGCGAGCGTGAGGATATCGCAGCCCTGCTCCACCAGATCGGCGAGCCTGCCCATCTGCTGGGCCATTCCGCCGGCGGCATCCTGGCGCTGCAGGCCGCCACCCGCACGCATGATTTGCGCAGTCTGATGCTCTACGAGCCGGGGTTCATCATTGACCGCACGCGGGAACGTCCGGCGCCGGAGAGTCTGGCCACGATTCGATCGCTGCTCGCGGATGGTAATCCGGATGCGGCGGTGCGCCTCGCCATGCGTGAGTCGGTCGGGATGTCAGACGGGGAAATAGCGGCCCTGGCTGCCGGGCGAGGTTGGTCGCGCCTGTTGTCGGTGGCCTGCGCGATCCCCAACGACTGGATGCTTTGGCAGGAGGAGTTCGAGGCTCGGCAAGTCGCCGACCTGCGCACTCCGACGCTCCTGCTGCTGGGATCGGAAAGCCCGCACTGGCTGCGCCACAGTACGGAAGCGATTCGCGCCGCGCTGCCCAATGCGCAACTGGCAATGCTGCCAGGCCAGAGCCATTCCGCCATGATCTCGGCGCCGCAAATGTTCGCCCAGGCAGTAATCGACTTCGCCGGCAGCCTGTAAATCCGATTGGCGGCAAGAGTCCGCCGAAGCCTGCGCCACCAAGCCGCAACCGCAGACCGACCCGCGGGAATGGCGGCGATCGACTAACACGCCTGCGAAGGCAACCCCATCGCCACCCGCAGATTCGTCCGCAGGAATTGCAGCACCTGCTCGTCGCTTAAAGCGCCTTCGTCGAACATGCAATTCAGCGCCACGCCTTCCAGGATCGCTCCGATCTGCGCCGATTGCGTCCGCCTTTCCGCCGCGCTGGCCCGCGCGAATTCCGGCAGCAAGCAATCGAGGTTCGTCTCCATGCAGCGCTCCCGCATCGCCGAGTATAAATCGGCCAGCCGTTTCTGTTTGCGCTTGTGACGGATGGCGTACTGCTTAAATTCCAGCGCGAGCTGCATGCGCGCGTGGTCCCGCATGACTTCAAGCAAATGGCAGGCCAATGCCTCCACCCGATCTTCCGGCGTCAACGCTTCGCTCAGGCGCGGCGTCATCTCCTCGATGTCGCGCGACTTGTCCTCTTCGAAGATGGCGAAAAATACGTCTTCTTTATCTCGAAAGTTGGCATAGAACGCGCCGCGCGTTTTCCCGGCGGCCGCGGCAATGTCCTCCACCCGCGTCAGATCGAATCCGCAGCGCGCGAAAATCCGCCGGGCTGCATCGGTCAGGAGCTTGCGCGTCAGAATCGCACGCTCCTGTCTCTTACCGGCGGGCGCACGCGGCGCGCGGGGCACGGCCGGAAGGTTTTTTGAAGCCTGCATGCCTCTTCCAGAATCTCACAGAAAGATACATACATGTATATTTCCAGGTTGCACTAAGGAGAGGGGCAAAGTGAGAATTCGAACATTCCCCAAGAATCGGCATTTGGGGGCGGCCGCCCCGATTGCTTTCATTGGTTTGAGTCTGCTGACCGGTTGTGGAAAATCGTCAACGGCAGCCGCCCAGGGGCCGGCGCCGGGTCCAATGCCCGTCTCGGCGGTCCGCGTGCGCCAGCAGGACGTGGCGCTGAGCGGTAATTGGGTCGGCACCCTCGATGGGTACGTAAACGCACAGATTCAACCCCAGGTCAGCGGCTACCTCATCCGCCAGAACTATCGTGAAGGCTCGCAGGTGAAGAAGGGCGACGTTCTGTTCGAAATCGACCCGCGTCCGTTCCAGGCAGCGGTGGACCAGGCGCAGGGACAACTCGAACAGGCGCAGGCCCAGGTGGGCCAGGCACAAGGCCAGGTCCGCCAGAACCAGGCGCAGCTCGATCTGGCGGGGATTAATCTCAAGCGCGACACGCCGTTGGCGGAGGCGCGCGCCATCGCCCAAAGTCAGCTCGATACCGAGAAACAGGCACAGGCGCAGGCTAGTGCCTCCGTCAGTTCGGCGGAGGCGGCGGTGAACGCGGCCCGTGCTTCCGTAACGGCCGCGCAGGCGGCGCTCGCCAACGCCAAGCTCAACCTGGGATTCACTGAGGTGCGCTCACTCATCGACGGAGTAGCCGGGCAGGCCACCATTCAGGTGGGGAACCTGGTAAACCCCCAATCCATTCTCACGTCGGTCTCGCAGCTCGACCCCATCAAAGCTTATTTCTCCATCAGCGATAGCGAGTATCTCGCGCTGGCGGAGCGCGCCAAGCGGCATGGCGGCGATCTTCTGCACGCCAACGAGCCGCTCACCATGACGCTTTCGAACGGCGACGTCTACCCGCATCGCGGCCACATCGCCTTCGTCGACCGGCAGATCAATCAGCAGACCGGCGCCATCCGCATCGCCGCCGACTTCGCCAATCCCGGCGGATTGCTCCGCCCCGGGCAGTTCGCACGCATCAGCGGACCCACCGAAGTGCGCCACAATTGCATCCTGGTCCCGCAGATTGCCGTCCAGGAATTGCAAGGCATCGAGCAAGTGTATGTGGTGGGCGCGGACAATCACATTCACATCGTCAACGTGAAACTCGGACCGCAGTACGGCAACGATTGGATCGTGGACAGCGGGCTCGAACCGAACGCCCTGGTGGTCACCGACAACCTCCAGAAACTACGCGAGGGCGCTCCCGTGGCCCCGCACGAAACGGCCGCCGAACCGCCCGCTCCCGCCGCCACGAGACCGTAACCATGTCGAAATTTTTCATCCGCCGTCCTATTGTGGCTATCGTTATCGCGATCCTGACCGTCATCATCGGGACGGTCTCGATGTTGACGCTGCCCACCTCGCAATATCCCGACATCGTCCCTCCCGAAATTCAGGTGCAAGCCATCTATCCGGGCGCCGACGCGAAAACTCTCTCGCAGGCCGTTTCCACCCCCATTGAGCAGCAAATGAACGGCGTCGACAACATGCTCTACATGTATTCCGTCAACGCCAATAACGGCCAAGCGACCGTCTATGTCGACTTCGACGTGAAGACCAACGCCGATACCGATCAGGTGCTCTCGCAGCTTCGTGTCTCACAGGCGCAGGCGCAGCTTCCCATCCAGGTGACCGCGGCCGGACTGACCGTGCTCAAGTCGCTCACCTCGCCGCTAATGTTGGTCGGTCTGTCGTCGCCCGGCAATAAATACGGCGCCGACTTCCTCACCAATTACGCCATCATCAATCTGCAGGACGAGCTGACGCGTCTTCCCGGGGTATCGCGCGTGCAGATCTTCGGCGGGCAGTACGCGCTGCGTGTCTGGGTACAGCCCGACAAGCTGGCGAAACTGGGCGTCACCGCCACCGAAGTCATCAACGCGCTGCAGACGCAGAACAACGTAAACCCCGCGGGACAGATCGGCGGCGAGCCCGTGCCGGCCGGGCAACAGTTCACCTATACCGTCCGCACTCAGGGCCGTCTGGTCACCCCGGAGGAGTTCGAAAAGATCGTCATCCGCGCGAATCCCGACGGCTCCATCCTCTACCTGCGCGATGTGGCCCGCGTGGAATTGGGCACCCAGGTCTACAACCTGAAGGCACGGTACAACGGCGCGCCGGCGGGCATCATGGCCGTCTACCAGCTTCCCGGGTCGAACGCGGTGGCCACAGCGGCCGGCGTGTACAAGCGGCTGCAGGAATTGTCGGTGAATTTTCCGGCCGGCATGAAGTACGAGGTGCCGCTCGATACTACCAAGGCCGTGACCTCCGGCATCCATGAGATCGTTATCACTCTGGGTATCGCGCTGGTGCTCGTCATCCTGGTGGTCTACATCTTTTTGCAGGGCTGGCGCGCCACCATCATTCCGCTGGCCGCGGTACCGGTATCCCTCATCGGTACGTTTGTGCTCTTTCCGCTTCTCGGATTCTCCATCAATACGCTCTCCCTGTTCGGACTGGTGCTGGCCATCGGGCTGGTGGTGGACGACGCCATCATCGTAGTGGAAGCCGTGGAGCATCTCATCGATCAGGGAATGAAGCCGCGCGAAGCCACCATTAAAGCGATGGAGCAGGTGGGCGGACCGGTGGTGGCGATTGCACTCATTCTGGCGGCGGTATTCATCCCCACCGCCGCAGTGCCCGGTATTACCGGGCGGCTCTACCAGCAATTCGCCATTACCATCGCGGTCTCAGTGTTGATCTCGGCCTTCAATGCCCTCACTCTCAGCCCCGCGCTGGCGGCGCTGCTGCTGCGGCCGAAGAGCCAGCATCGTCGGCGAGGCCCACTGGCGCGCCTGTTCGAATACTTCAACCGCACGTTCGGCTGGACGCAGGAGAAATATGTTGCGACGTCCGGCGTGCTGGTGCACAAATCGTGGTTTGCCATGCTGGTGCTGGCGGGGATCGCGGTGTTCGCCGTCTTCCTGGGGGAGCACGCGCCCGCCGGATTCATCCCGCAGGAAGATCAGGGCTACCTGTTCGTGGCGCTACAACTTCCCGACGCGGCGTCCTTGCAGCGCACCGACGAGGCGGCACAGGTTGTGAGCAACGCGCTCCTGAAGACGCCCGGCATCCAGGGCGTGGTGGCGGTGGACGGCTTCAGCCTGCTCACCCAGACGCAAAGCACCAACACCGCTTTCTTCTTCGTCTCCCTCAAGCCGTGGGAAGACCGCAAATCGAAGAGCGAACAGATCGCCGCCATCCAGAACAACGTCCAGCGCGAACTGTCCGGCGTCTCCGAAGGGTTGGCGTTCTCCTTCCCACCGCCCTCGATTCCCGGCATCGGCACCTCGGGCGGCGTCACTATGATCCTGCAGGACCGTTCGGGCAACGACGATCCCAGTTTTCTCACCCGCAATCTCGTCGCGTACCTGGGCGCGCTCTCCAAGCGGCCGGAGATCGCCGCCTCGGTGCCTTCCTATCTGCCCGCCGTGCCGCAACTCTATGCCGACGTGGACCGCGAAAAAGCCTTCGCCGAGCAAGTGGACCTGAATAACATCTACACCACCCTGCAGACTTTCATGGGCGGTTATCTGGTGAATTATTTCAACCGCTTCGGACGACAATGGCAGACTTATGTGGAAGCCGAGGGCGATACCCGCACCAATATTCAGAACATCGACCAGTTTTACGTGCGCAGCGCCAATGGCGGGCGCGTGCCGCTCGGCTCGCTCGTGAAGGTCCGGCAGATTACCGGCCCCGAGTTCATCTTGCGATTCAACGAGTATCCCGCCGCGCAGTTGAATGTCACGGGCGCACCCGGCTACAGTTCCGGGCAGGTGCGCGCGGCACTCGAAGAGGCATTCCACAAAACCATGCCGGAAACCATGGGATATTCCTATTCGGGCATGAGCTTCCAGGAACAGAGCGCCGCCGAAGGCATCCCGGCGGCAGCGGTTTTCGGCCTCTCGCTGCTCTTCGTCTTCCTTATTCTCGCGGCGCTGTATGAGAGCTGGACGCTGCCCTTCAGCGTGCTGCTCAGCACCCCGGTGGCGATCCTGGGCGCCTACCTCGCGCTCAGCGCCCGCTCCCTTGAAAACGACATCTTCGCCACCATTGGGCTCATCATGCTCATCGGGCTCTCCGCCAAGAACGCCATCCTGATCGTGGAATTCGCGGTGGAGAATTACCGCGGCGGCATGAGTATCGCGGAGTCGGCCCTGGACGCGGCTCGCTTGCGATTCCGTCCCATTGTGATGACCGCGTTGGCCTTCATTTTCGGCTGTCTGCCGCTGTGGACGGCGAGCGGATCGGGCGCGGTATCGCGGCGCATTCTCGGTACCGTGGTGATCGGCGGCATGACACTGGCCACCCTGATCGGCGTTCTGATGATTCCGGTCACATTCTCGGTGGTGGAATATTTATCTCATCGTTTCGCGCGCGGCGGGCGCGGGGTGACCATGGATTCCGTCCATCCGCGCGATCCATCCGACCCTGGCGGCCCCACACCCGCGCCGGAAGGAGGCCACGCATGAAGCTCGCTCGCGCTCTTTTCTGCGGCGCCGCGCTGCTGGCTCTGGGCGGTTGCACCATGGGGCCGAATTATTCCCGCCCGCAAACGCCCACGCCGCCCACCTTTCGCGGAGCCGACAACGCCGAAGTGGCGGGCGGCGAAGCTTCGCTCGGCGATCGGGATTGGCAGCAGGTCTTTACCCAACCCGAATTGCAGGAACTGATCCGCGCCGCGCTGACCAACAATCTCGACGTGCGCATCGCCGCGCAACATATCCTGGAACAGCAGGCGCAGGTACGCATCGTGCATGCGCAGGGATTGCCCACCATTAGCGCCGGTGGCACAGGCATCGGGGCCGATTTGCCGGGCTCGCTGAGCAGTTCCCTCAGCAGTCCCCTGGCCTTCGGGTCGATCAGCCTGTCGGGCTCCTGGACTCCGGATTTCTGGGGACTCTATCGCCGTCAGACCGAGGCCGCGCGCGCACAACTCCTGGCGCAAACCTGGGCGCAGCGCGCCGTCCGCCTCTCTCTGGTGCAACAGGTGGCGTCCGATTACGTCGACCTGCGCGCGCTCGATCGCCAACTCGAAATCGCGCACAACACCGTGAAGACGCGGCAGGAATCGGTGGATCTGACGACGCGGCTGGAGCATGGCGGCGCAGTGCCGCTCTCGGATTTGCGCCAGGCGGAGGAACTGCTCTATACCGCCACCGCGCAGATTCCGCAGCTCGAGCAGCAGATCCAGCAGCAGGAAAACGCGCTGCGCCTGCTCACCGGGCAAACGCCCGGCGCAGTGGCGCATAGCGACCCCACCGGGCTCAACGCGCCGCCGCTCGATCTGCCGGCCGGCATGCCCTCGCAACTGCTCGAACGCCGTCCGGATATCCAGCAGTCCGAGCAAACGCTGGTGGCCGCCAATGCACAGATCGGCGTGGCGCGCGCGGCGTTCTTCCCGCAGTTCTCCATCAGCGCATCCGCCGGCCTCGGCGGCAACGAATTCGCCAACCTCTTCGAGCTCTCCAGCAAGACGATATACGGGATCGGATCGCTGGCGCAGCCGATTTTCGCAGGCGGCAAATTGAAGGGCCAACTACAGTTGGCGGAGGCCACCAAGGAAGAGATGGTCCTCAATTACCAGAAGACCATTCTGGGCGCGTTGCGCGACGTATCGAATGCGCTCATCGCGCTTCATAAGCAGCACGATGCGCGCGAGCAGCAGGAGAAACTCGTGGCCGCCGCGGAAGACGCTACCCGCCTGGCGCGCATGCGCTATCAGGGCGGGGCGACCAGTTATCTGGAAGTGCTGACCACGGATTCCAGCCTGTTCTCCGCGGAGTTGAACTTAGTGGGCGCGCAGCAGGGAGAAGCGCTCACGCTGGTGCAACTCTATAGCGCTCTGGGGGGCGGCTGGAAGTAGGAAAGGCCGCCAATATGTCGCGCGCGTCCGTAGGCTTTCCTTCCGAGCTCTTGATTGACAGCATTGACTCGCCCCCGCCGCAGGACGCGATCGTCAGGATCTACCGGATATGCAAACGGCAGAACTCCTAGAGATACTTTCCCGCGGCGAGGATTCCCGCCATCAGTTCAAAGCCGATGCGACGAATGCCACTTCGCTCGCGGCGGAGATTGCCGCATTCGCGAACTTTTCGGGAGGCCGGATTTTCATTGGCGTAGCGAACGACGGAACGGTCCAGGCGCTCGACATTGCGGATGTGGCCCGCATCAATCAGCTTGTGGCAAACGCCGTTTCGAATTCCGTGCGTCCGCCGGTAAGTCCCGTGACAGAGAATGTCGCAGTCACCGGCGGGGTGGTGATGGTGGTTACCGCCATATGGATCAAGAGCGGCAGCGATAGGCGGCGCGTCACCGCGCGCGAGGAAATGCAGCGCATGTTTCAAAGTTCCCAGCTCATTCACGGGGACGATATTCCCGTACGTGGGACCTCCGCCGCAGACATCGACCTTGAAGTCTTTCGCCGCTTCTTCCGATCCCGCTACGAGGAAGAGTTGGACGAACAGGACCTATCGTTAGCTCAGGTGCTCTCGAACATGCGCCTTTTGACGGATGACCGATTGACGGTTACAGGAGTTTTGCTATTTGCTAAAAATCCGGCGGACCTGCTGCCGGCATTCCATATTAAAGCTGTCTCCTACCCGGGTGTCGACATCCACGAAACGGAATATCTGGAAAATGCCGATGTCACAGGCCGCATCGACCGGCAGTTCGAGGACGCGCTCAGCTTCATTCTCCGTCACCTGCGAAGGCGGCAGGCCGGGCGCGGCATAAACTCTTTGGGGGAACTGGAGATCCCGCGAATCGCGCTCGAAGAGTTGCTGGCGAATGCTCTCATCCATCGCGATTATTTTGTCTCGGCACCGATTCGGATTTTCATCTTCGACGATCGCATCGAAATCATCAGCCCCGGTCATTTGCCCAACAACCTGACCGTGGCGAACATCCGCAGCGGAACATCGAACATGCGGAATCCGATCCTCAGCTCCAGCGCCACGCATCTGCTTCCGTACCGGGGTCTGGGGACCGGAATCCTGCGAGCCGTGCGTGCCTATCCCCACGTCGTCTTCGAGGACGACCCCGACCGCAACGAATTCAGGGTTATCCTGAGACGTCTCCCGCCCCAATCCAGTTAGCTTGTGGGAGGCGCCTCGTCGCCGGCCTACTCCGCCTGCCCGATTCCCAGCGTCTTCATCTTGCGATACAGATTGCTCCGCTCAAGCCCCAGCAGTTCGGCGGTCCGTGATACGTTCCCATGCGTCTCTTCGAGCTTCTTCAAAATATATTCCCGCTCGGCCGCCTCGCGGACTTCCTGCAAACTGCCGAAGCGCTCCACCGGCCGCTCCGCCGGACGGCGCGCATTCAGCGGAATATGGCGCGCATCCACTCGCACCTGCGGATTGAGAATCACGATGCGCTCGATCAGATTCTTCAGCTCCCGCACGTTGCCCGGCCAATGGTATTCGGCCAGCACTTGAAACGCTTCCGGCGTCAGTTCCTTGGGCTTGCGGCCGTATGCCGTAGTGAACTCGCGCAGGAAATGCTGCGCCAGCTCCGGCACGTCTTCGCGCCGTTCGCGTAGCGGCGGCACGAAAAACGGAATCACATTCAGCCGATAGAACAGGTCCTCGCGAAAATTGCCGCGCGCGATCTCCTCTTCGAGATTCTTATTCGTGGCCGCCACCACGCGCACGTCCATCTGCATCGACTCCGCCGCGCCTACCGGCTCAATGCGCTGCTCTTCCAGCACCCGCAGCACCTTCGATTGCGTGCGCAGGCTCATATCGCCCACTTCATCCAGAAACAGCGTGCCTGAATCGGCCTTCTGAAATTTGCCGATCTTGGCCTCCGCCGCGCCCGCGAAACTGCCCTTGTTGTGGCCGAACAGTTCGCTCTCGATCAGGTCTTCGGGAATAGCGGCGCAGTTCACTTCCACGAACGGCTCCGCCGCCCGCGGACTCATGGCGTGCAGCGCGTGCGCCACCAGCTCTTTGCCGGTGCCGCTTTCGCCGTAGATCAGGACGCGCCCGTTGCTTCCCGCCATCAGCGAAAGCTGCTGCCGCAGGGCCTTCATGGGCACCGATTCGCCGATGATCCGCCAGCGGCCTCCGGTGTCCGCCTTCAGCCGGCTGTTTTCCAGCGTCAGGCTGAGATGTTCCAGTCCATTCTTCACCACTACCGTGACCTTCTGTAGGGAGAGCGGCTTCTCCAGAAAATCGAACGCTCCCAGCTTGGTCGCTTTCACCGCCGCTTCAATCGACCCGTGGCCGGAAATCATCACGATCACCGGCCGCTCCGCGAACGGGATCTCCTGGATCCGCGAAAGCACTTCCATGCCGTCCATTCCCGGCAGCCAGATGTCCAGCAGCACCAGGCCATAGTCGGCACCCGGAAGCGCCGCCAGGCACGCTTCCCCGCTCCCCACTGCGTCCACCGCGTAGCCTTCGTCTTCCAGGATGCCGCTCAAAGATCGCCGGATCCCGGCCTCGTCATCCACCACCAGCAGTCGCTTGGGCTTCATGTGCGCGCGACCGCCGGACGCACGCTATCGGGCGCGCCACTATCGGAGTCGATCAATGCCGGAATCTCCACCGTGAATCGCGCTCCAGTCGGCTTGTTGTCTTCCACACGGATAGAACCGCCGTGCTCCGCCACAATGTGGCTCACGATCGCGAGACCCAGGCCGGTGCCGCGATTCTTAGTCGAAAAGTACGGCAGAAACAGCTTCTCCTTATCTTCCGGACTGACTCCCGGGCCGGAATCCGCCACCACCAGTTCGACCGATTCCGCACCGCCCGGCTGGGTGGCTACCAGCAGCGTCTTCACCAGCGAATCCTGCATGGCCTCGGCGGCGTTATCCACCAGGTTCACTACCACTCTCTGGAACTGCTCGCGATCCAGGTTCACCGCAGGCAGGTCGGTCGCGAAACTTGTCTGGATGGCGATCCCTTCCAGCCGGTCTTTAAAAACCGCCACCGCGTTGCGTACCACGTCGTTCAGGTCGCTGCGCACCGGCTGCGCCGCCGGGAAACGCGCAAACTGCGAAAATTCGTCCACCAGCGTCTTCACCGACTCCACCGACTTCGAGATCGTATCGGCGCACTCGCGGATGATGCGCGCCGCCGGGTGCGGCAGGTCGAGGCGGTCCATCTGGCGATCGATGCGCTCCGCCGAAAGCGCGATCGGGGTGAGCGGATTCTTGATCTCGTGCGCCACCCGCCGCGCCACCTCGTGCCACGCGGCGGCTTTCTGCGCGCGCAGCAGTTCGCTGGTATCTTCCAGCACCAGCACGAATCCCGAAGTCAGCTTCTCTTCGATCGCCGCCACGGTCACCGAGAGATTGATGGTGCGCCGTTCGATCGTCAAGTCCATCTGCCGGGCGGCAAGCCCGGTGCGCCGCGCTCGCTTCATCAGGTATTTGATTTCCGCCGTATCGTCGCGCGAGAAGAGGTCCTCCAGGCGCGTGGCGCGCGCCACCTGCCCCTGCGGGAAAATCTTCAGCAGCGCCTGATTGACGCGTTGGATGGACCCGTCCGCGGCTATCGAAAGCACACCCGTGGGAATGCTCTCCAGAATGGCCTCCGTAAAGCGCCGCCTGCGATCCAGTTCGCTGGCGCCCGTTTCCAGCTCCTCGGTCATCTGGTTGAAGCCCCGCACCAGCAGCCCAAGCTCGTCCACCGCCTTCGCCTGCACGCGATATTGCAGGTTGCCCTTGCGGACCTGGCTGGCGCCTTCCAGGATAGCGGTAATCGGAACACTGATCTGGCGCGCCAGAAACAGCGCGATCCAGGTGGCCACATACAGCACGAACAGCGTGATCAACGCCTCCAACATGATGTAGTACAGGCGCGTGCTGGTGCGTTGGTCGTGCAGTTCCTGCCCCTGCCGCACGGCGTTCTCAATGTATATCCGCTTCTGTTGCAGGTCCAGGGGAATTCCGGCCGTCAACACTACCCGTCCCAGCAGGCGGGCGCCATCGCGCACCGCGTAGTCCGCCACCACTTCGTGCTCCGGGTCGGCCGGTGCATCGTAAGGTCCCCAGGAATCGAGCGGATCGCCGCCGTTCATTCCATAGACAGCCACGGAGGTGGATTCGTTGATCTGGCAGAACTCCGCCAGCGCTCCCGGCGTGCGGACGCCGTTGCGCACCAGCAGCACGGTTTCCGGCTGCGCCGCCAGCAACCCCGCCTGCGCCGTGGTCTCGTCCAGCAGCTCCTTCTTGAACATCCGGGCCATTTCTTTGAAGGTTTCCATCTGGTTGGTCATTGGCTCGGTAAACCAGGCGGTCATGTTGTAGCTGAAGACGAAATAGCTGCTTAGCACCAGGCAAACCACCGGCGCGCTCACCAGAGTGAGGGCCCCCAGCACCAGCTTGGTGCGAATCCGCGACCCTTCGCGATTGGCTTGGCGCTCCATGTAGAGCTTGACGCCGGTGCGGAAGACGATCCATCCCAGAGTGACCATCACCACGAACGTAAGGATGGAAATCGCCCAGAAAATAAACGTCTGGGTGGGGTTGGTGGAGCGCACGCGGACGGAACCTTCCCACACCACCAGCACCACGCTGATGGCGAGGAAAACCGTTGCGAACCAATAAAACAGGCGCTTTCTCATTGAAAGGGCGCAGCCCGCCTTCCATTCGATTATAAAGGTTACCTGCGCCGCCACTGCACCCTTTTCACCGCCGGCTAAAGCTTCCGCGAAACCCTGCCGATACTATATCCGTGAACATTCGCAGGGAGAGTTTCATGAAATACGCATGGCACTGTATGCTCTCGATGGCGCTGCTCGGCGCCGTTGCACTGGGTCAGGATGCGCCCAAGAAGATCACCCGCTCGGAGGCCCTGAGCGCCGTGACCACCCGAATTCAACCCGAATATCCAAACATGGCCCGTCAGTTGAAGATGCAAGGGTCGGTCGATCTCGAGGTCCTCGTTTCGGAAACCGGTGAAGTGGCCAAAGTGGATATCGTAAGCGGAAATCCGATCCTGACCGCGTCCGCGGTGCAGGCGGTCAAGCGCTGGAAATTCAAGCCTTTCCAGGAAAACGGCAAAGCCATTCGCGTCTTGGCGCCGGTCAGCCTAGATTTTAAGATGTAAATTCTCGCATAACCAGAGAGGGGCGATATGAGTTTGGGGAAGAAGCTGTTGAGCGGCTTCGGGGCGATGCTGGCATTGGTCCTGTTGACCAGCGGTGGGGCGCTCGTAGTCACTCAAAGTCTGAATAACGATCTGAATCGCGCGGCCAACGTCACGGCGCGCAAACAATATCTGGCGGGCGAAGTCAGTGCCGCGGCCTCGGAAATGGCCAATTGCGAACAGGGTACCGTGCTTTCGGACATGCTCTCCGACAAGGCGCACTCGGTGCAGTATCAGCAGGAGTTCCGCGCGCGCGCCGCTAGTTCGAAGAAGGCGTTGGAGGAGTTAAGCAAGCTCGCTCAAGGCGGCGAAGCCGACGCCACCGTCAAGGAACTCAGCCGCGAGACATCGCTGCTCTTGCAGGGGCACGAAGAACTGGCGCGATCCGTAGCCGACGATAAAATAGATGCCGCACTGCAGATCTTCAGCGAAAAGATCCTGCCGCGGATGGACGAGATCGGCAAAGCGGCGAAGTCGCTGGTAGAGGTGGAGAACCGCGAACTGGCAGCCGCCTCGGAAGCTTCCCGAACCAAGTCGTCGCGCATGATCGCGATCACCTTGACACTGACATTGCTGGCGCTCGGCGTGGGAGCTGCAGTTTTCCTGATTGTGCGCAACGCGAACGGTTCGCTGCGCTCGCTCTCGGCTAAGATTGCAGATAGCTCGGCGCACGTTGCCAGTGCCGCCAGACAGGTCTCCTCCGCCAGTCAATCGCTGGCGCAGGGAGCGTCTGAACAGGCGGCGTCGCTCGAAGAGACTTCGGCGTCCACCGAGGAGATCGTCTCTATCACGCGCAAGAACGCCGATCATGCCTCCGAAGTGGCTGGATTAATGCAGAAAACGGAACAGGATTCGGGGGAGTCCAATCGCACTCTGGATCGTATGGTAGAGCAGATGAAAGAGATCGATGGTTCGAGCCATAAGATTGCCCGCATCATCAAGGTGATCGATGAGATCGCCTTCCAGACCAACATCTTAGCCCTGAACGCTGCGGTGGAAGCGGCGCGGGCAGGTGAAGCCGGTCTCGGATTCGCAGTAGTAGCCGACGAAGTCCGCAATCTGGCTCAACGCTGCGCGCAGGCGGCGCGGGACACCGCCGCGCTGATTGAGGAATCCATCGCCACCGCCGGAGACGGCAACGCAAAACTGGATCAGATGGCCGGGGCCGTACGCTCCATGACGCAAAGCGCGATCCGCGTGAAGTCGCTGGTGGACCAGGTAAACATGGGCAGCCAGGAACAGACCCGCGGAATGGAACAGATCTCTCGCGCAATCCTGCAGATGGAGCAGGTGACACAACGCACCGCAGCCGGCGCTGAGCAGGGTGCGTCAGCCGGAGCGGAACTGGATGTACACGCCTCCACCCTGCGCGATCTCGTCCGCGAGATGCACCAGATGGTGGGCGCGCAATAGCGGCGCTGCTAACTACTTCGCCGGCTCGATGGTATCGACGGTGATGGTCTGGCCTTCGACCTTTCCGGTCACGGTGACCTTCTTGCCGGCCATTTCTTTCACCTTATCTTGATTGGAGACGGCGTAGACTTTCCCGTCTTCGGTGGCGATTACCGCCGGAGCGCCGCGTCCCATACAGCTTTTGGCGCACTCTTCGTTGCCGAACATCGCCTTCTTGGTGGAGCAATTCTTGTCGATCACGTACCCGGTAACATCCGCAGCCATCGCCGCAGACGCGCACAAAGCTAACACGGCTAGCACTTTCGTCATGTGATTTCTCCTCTGATTTCAGAATACCCTGGTGGGACCACTCTACTGCATCCACCACCCAAGTGCAAATCGAAGGGTGCGGCATTGCCCGTGCTACGATATATACTTGTCAGGTTCCGGGCTCCGTGCAACGGGCGGCTGCAAACCCCGCCAGGTCCGGAAGGAAGCAACGGTAGCGGTGCGGCACGTGTGCCGCGGATTACCCGGGGCCTGGCATAAACTTCGTTCCGCCCCATGTATCAGGTCATCGCTCGTAAATACCGGCCGCAGACCTTTCGCGACGTGGTCAACCAGGAGCACGTCAAAACTACCCTTGAAAATGCCATTGCGCAGAAGCGCATCGCCCACGGCTACATTTTTTCGGGCCAGCGCGGCACCGGCAAGACCACCATCGCCCGCATTCTGGCACGCTGCCTGAATTGTATTCTGGGGCCTACAGCTACGCCTTGCGGCGAGTGCGCCAGTTGCCGCGAAATCACTTCCGGCGGCACCGTCGACGTCATCGAAATCGACGCCGCCTCCAATCGCGGCATCAATGAAATGCGCGAATTGCGCGAGAACGTGCGCTACCAGCCGGTACGCGACCGCTATAAAGTCTTCATCATCGACGAAGCCCACCAGATCACCAACGAAGCTTTCAATGCGCTCCTGAAGACGATCGAGGAGCCGCCCGAATGGGTGGTCTTCGTCCTCTGCACCACCGAAGCCCATAAGATTCCGGCCACCATCGCATCGCGCTGCCAGCATTTCAGCTTTCGCTCCGTCGATTTCGAAGACCTGATTGCGCGCATGGCGTGGATTTGCGAACAGGAAGGCATCGAGACCGACCAGGAAGTTCTCGCCGCGCTCGCCGCCGCCGGCGAAGGCAGCGTGCGCGACTCGCTTTCCGCCCTCGATCAGGCCATCGCCTGCTGCGGCTCGAAGCTCGACGCCGCCGAGGTCCGCGCGCTCCTCGGGGCCTTCTCGCTCGAGTCGCTCGAACAGGTATCGCAGGCGCTGCTCGACAGCAATTCGCACCGCATGCTCGAGGTAGTCGACGAGCTCGAGCGTAACGGGCTCAATCTGCAGCATTTCTCCCGCGAACTCTCGCGCTATTTCCGCAATCTGCTGGTGCTGCGCATCTCCGGCGCTGCTCCGCGGCTGGTGGCCGCATCCGCCCAGCAGCGCGAAAAAATGTCGGCCATCGCCGAGCAGTTCTCGGAAGAAGATCTCACCCGTTACCTGCAGCTCTCGCTCGACCTCTTTAAGGACCTCCAGTTCTCGCTCCAGCCGCGCTTCCACCTCGAAATCGGATTGCTCCGCCTGGTGCAGGCCGGCCGCCTGCTGCCCATCGAAGAGGCGCTGGCAAAAGTAACCGCGGGCGCGCCTGCTCCCCCGTCCGCACCCGTTTCGCCGCGACCCGCACCGGCAAGTTCCGCCGCGCCCCCTCGCGCGCCCGCCGCCGCGCCGCCGCCTTCCCGCGTAGGACCGTCGCCGTTTGAACTCGATCGCGCCAAGAAGGCCGCCAGTCGCCCGCCCGAGCCGCAGTCGTCAACCGCCGCTGCGGTGGCGACGGCGCCCGAAGCTCCTGTGCCGATGGCCGCCGGCGATCCGCGCGAACGCCTGCACGCGTACCTGCACGAAAAGGGTCTGACGCACTTGGCCGACGCTGTGGAAGGCGCCGCCATCCAGATCGCCGGAGCCGAACTGACAGTAATCACCGCCAAGTCATATACGCTGTACTTTAAGGACCCGGGCTTCGAATCGGCCGTGCGCGACGTCTTCGGCCGTTCCCTGCGCGTCAAGATCACCACCGGCGAAACCGGGCCGGCGGCCGCGCCCCTCCGCACCGGTCCTACCGCCAGCGAGGACCAGGCCGCCAGCCGTGCGCTCTCCCACCCCGAGGTCCGCCGCTTCCAGGAAGTCTTCGGCGGCGAAGTCCGCAAAGTTCGCAATCTCAAGGAGTCTTAACGTGAAACTACCCGGCAACATGCAGCAGATGATGCGGCAGGCGCAGCAGATGCAGGAGAAGCTGGCGCAGGAAATCGCGCTGATCAGGGTCGAAGCCACCGCCGGCGGCGGCATGATCACCGTCAAAATGGACGGCCACAAGAACCTCCTCGCGGTGAAAATCGAACCCGAAGTGGCGGGCGACGTGGAGATGCTCCAGGACATGATTGTGGCCGCCTGTAATGAAGCCGTCAAAAAGGTCGACGAGCAATCGCAGGCCAAGATGGGCGGCATGCTCGGCGGCATGGGCCTGCCTCCCGGCCTGATGTAACGGACGGAGCTGCGATGCCCGATTTCGCCGAACCGCTGGCCCGCCTGATCGCCGAGTTCAAACATCTTCCCGGCATCGGCCAGAAGTCCGCCCAGCGGCTCGCGTTCCACGTTCTCCGCGCCACCCGCGACGATGCGGAGCGCCTTTCGCAGGCGCTTCTCGACGTCAAGGACAAGCTCGGCCTCTGCAACCTCTGTAACAATATCAGCGACAGCGATCTCTGCCAGTTCTGCCGCGACCCGAATCGCGACCCGCACATCCTCTGCGTGGTGGAAGAGCCGCACAACATCATCGGCATCGAAACCACCCGCCAGTTCAGCGGCCGTTACCACGTGCTCCACGGCGCGCTCTCGCCGCTCCGCGGGATCGGACCGGAGTCTCTCAAGATCAAGGGACTGGTGGAGCGCATCGGGCAGGGCGAAATCGCCGAGGTGATTGTGGCCACCAACCCCACGGTCGAAGGCGAGGCCACGGCGGTTTACCTGTCGCGCCTGCTCAAGCCGCTGGGCGTGAAAGTTACCCGCATCGCCATGGGCATTCCGGTGGGCAGCGATCTCGAATTCGCCGACGAAGTAACCATCTCCAAAGCCATGGAAGGCCGCCGCGAGATGTAGCTCGCGGCCGCTTCATTCTGAGTAGCACCCTCGATACGGCGATGAAATGACCATCGCTCAGTCATCAAACGCCCGCCGCGATACCTAGGCGCCCATCCAATCGCGGCCGCCATGCGAAGCATCGCATCCATCGGTATTCCGATGGCGATCGCACTCTCTCCGAGGCCTGCCACGTCGCCGTCGTTTTGCGTTTCGGACCGCGTCGCCAGTACGGAGGCCCGGCTCGGCGTGGACATCCACCGGGCAGCGATCTCCAACGTCGGGCCCCGTCGTCACCGCATCTCTCAGTCGAACTCCGGCCGCATCCGATCGTCATCTTGATGGACAGCAGCCGACACCGCGAGCTGCGAGGCCGCTCTGATGGTCGCCACCGACCGCATCCACCAGTCGAACTCCGGCGGCATCGCGATCGTCATCCCGATGAGCACCGCCCGACACCGCGAGCTGCGAAGCCGCCCCGTCGCCGCCGACGACCGCATCCGTCGGTCGCCCCCCATCGCGATCGTCATCCCGATGGGCACCGGCCGACACCGCGAGCTGCGAGGCCGCCGACCGCATCCACCAGTCGAACTCCGACCGCGACCGTCTCCAACCCCATCCACCCAACCGAACCTCCAAAAACCGTCGCCAAGTTCACAAAAATTTTGAATTTTCGAACCTTGCGCCCCCAAATCCGACTCCAACCTGTAAGGATAACTATATGGAGGGATTATGCAACTGGGAATGGTAGGGCTGGGCCGAATGGGCTCCAACATGGTGCGCCGTCTGATGCGCGCCGGACACGACTGCGTCGTCTTCGACATGTCGCCGAAGGCCGTCGAGGGAATGGTGAAGGAGAACGCCACCGGCAGTTCCTCGCTCGCCGACCTGATAGGGAAAATGACGAAGCCGCGCGCCATATGGCTGATGGTGCCGGCCGGCGTGGTGGACCGGACTATCGCCGATATTCTCCCTCATCTCGAACCCGACGACGTCCTGATCGATGGCGGCAACTCCTATTATGTGGACGATATCCGCCGGGCCCGCGAGCTGTCCGAGAAGAGTATCCACTACGTCGACGTCGGAACCAGCGGCGGCGTCTGGGGCCTGGAGCGCGGCTATTGCATGATGATCGGCGGTGAGCAGAACGTGGTATCGCGCCTCGACCCCATCTTCCACACGCTCGCGCCCGGTCCGGGAAACATCCCGCGCACCGCCGGACGGGAAAATATGGGAGGCACGGCCGAGCACGGCTATCTGCATTGCGGACCCAACGGCGCAGGCCACTTCGTAAAAATGGTCCACAACGGCATCGAATACGGCATCATGGCCGCATACGCCGAAGGCATCAGCATTCTGCAGAGTGCCGACATCGGCAAACACATCGGCAAGGACGTCGACGCTGAGACCACGCCCCTACGGCATCCGCAGAATTATCAGTACGACATCAATCTTGCCGATGTAACCGAGGTCTGGCGCCGCGGCAGCGTCATCGCCTCCTGGCTGCTCGACCTCACCGCCACTTCGCTGCTGGAAGACCCCAAGCTGTCGAAGTTCGCGGGCCGCGTATCCGACTCCGGCGAAGGCCGCTGGACCATTAAGGCCGCCATCGACGAAGCGGTGCCATGCCCAGTGCTGACCGCATCTCTCTACTCACGTTTCAGCTCGCGTGGCGAAGCCGACTTCGCCAACAAAGTGCTTTCCGCCATGCGTTTCCAGTTCGGCGGACACCACGAGAAGGCGGAAGAGAAAAAGAGCGGAGCGTAAGCCGAAGTGAATTGGTGAAAATGGAAAGAGGCTGGAGATTCTCCGGCCTCTTTTATTTTGCTCATAGCCTTTGCTCCCTCGCGTCCGTTGCGAGAAGCAACGGGGTCATGGAAAACAAAAAACGTCTTCGGAAACGTGGAAGAAAGCGCGGCGGCGGCTTAGAATTGCGGCATGAAACGGTACCGGTTATTCGCAATTCTACTGCTGGTGTCGGCGGCGGCTTTCGCAGGCGACAAAGACAAAGGTAAGGACAAGTATAGCG
>DATAUB010000002.1:0-57650 GCA_036268475.1 Bryobacteraceae bacterium
CTGATCGCCGATAACTATGCCACCCACAAGCATCCCAAGGTTCAACGATGGCTGGCCAAGCACTCCCGATTCCACATGCACTTCACGCCTACCAGCAGCTCTTGGCTCAACATGGTAGAGCGCTTCTTCCGGGACCTAACCGACAAGCGCATCCGCCGCGGTGTGTTTCGCGACGTAGAGGAGTTGGTCATGGCTATCGGGGAGTACATCGATCATCACAACCGGGCACCCAAGCCCTTCATCTGGACTGCCACAGCCACAGACATTTTGGAAAAAGTGAAACGCGCCCGAAGGCCTTGGATAATCGGCATTCTGCTTGACGCACTACACTATTTGGGTGATAGGAGCTTCTGCGCCATGAAGCCGTTATTAACAGCACCGGTGTGTGTCCGACACGGGTTGGACGTGTCCCGCCGGCGGGAATATTTGCAGCCGCAGCGATCCGCTGAATGGCGGCGCCGGCTATCCCGCGATTAGCGTGATCGCGAAGGTGGCGACCGACGCCGCGGGGATCTTAGTCAATCATGTCGACGTAGCAGGCGGCGGCGCAGCGGCAGTGAGCGCCGACGATTCCGCCGACATCTCGCCCATCACGTGCAACGTCAATGGAGACGCGGTGACCGATGTCCTCGACGTGCAATCGATCATTGGCGAAGCGTTGGGGCTGATCGCGCCGTTGCACGACATCGACCATGACGGGCTGGTGGGCGTAACGGAAGTACAGAAGGTGGTTCACGCCGTGATCAGCCTTGCCTGCTCCTAACGCCCCGGATCGGCGAAGGCGGTTACAATCGCTGGTGTGCCAGCCAGACTCTACCGCCTCTTGGGGATGACGGCGGCCGCGGCGTTGATTGCGGCCGCGGCCACGCCCATCCGGCTCGACCCCCGGAACCCTCACTACTTCGAATTTCGCGGCAAGACAATCGCGCTGATCACCAGCGGCGAGCATTACGGGGCGGTGATCGACGGCTTATTCGATTACCGCCGCTACCTCGATACCTTGGCCAAGGACGGGCTGAACTTCACGCGCCTGTTTGGCGGCAGCTATATCGAGATTCCCGGCCAATCGTTCGGCATTCGCCGCAACGACCTCGCGCCCGAGCCAGGCCATTTCGTGGCGCCGTGGGCGCGTAGCGGCGACAAGTTGGATCTGGATAAATGGAATCCCGAGTTCTTCCAGCGCTACCGCGAGTTTCTGGGCGAAGCCGGAAAGCGCGGCATCGTGGTGGAACTGACCTTCTTCTCATCGCAGTATCAGGAAGCTCAGTGGAAGGTGAGCCCGTTCTATCCGGCCAACAATGTCAACGGTACGAACGCCATCGATTGGCATGAAGTGAATACGCTGCACAACGGCAACATACTGGCCTGGCAAGAGCGCTATGTGCGCAAACTGGTGCACGAGGCGGCCGATTTCGATAACGTGATCTTCGAGATTCAAAACGAACCGTGGTCGGACCGCGGCAAGCTGGCGTCGGTGGTGAATCCGTACCTGCAGGGTCCGGCGCGCGACCGCTATCCGAACTCCATCGACGTGGCGGACGAGCTTTCGACGGCGTGGCAGGCGCGGGTGGCGGAATGGATCGCGAGCGAAGACGGCGCCAACCGGCACCTGGTCGCACAGAATTACTCTAACTTCGGCTTCCCGGTACGCGAACTGGCACCGGGTGTGAGCATCGTGAATTTTCACTACGCGTACCCGATGGCAGCGGAATGGAACTACGGGCTGGGCAAAGCGATCGGCTACGACGAGACCGGTTTTATGGGGCGCGACGACCTCACCTATTGCCGCCAGGCCTGGAATTTCATGATGTCAGGCGGCAGCACGTTCGACGCCTTGGACTACTCGTTTTCCGTGGGCCACGAGGACGGCTCGGATCCGGGCCCGAACGGTCCGGGCGGCGGAAGCGCGGAACTGCGGCGGGAACTCGGAGTGCTGCACACGTTCCTCAGTTCGCTCTCGCTCCAGGCGCTTGCTCCGGACCACCAGACGGTGACACATGCGGGCGGAGTTTATGCCAGGGCGCTCTCGACACCGGGAGGAGTCTACGACCTGTACTTCGATGGAGACGGACCGGCGAAAATCACGCTGGAGTTACCGGCGGGGCAGTATAGCGGTGGATGGACGGACATTGTAAACGGAAATATCACGCCGCTGCCGGCGTTCCGCCATGGGGGCGGAGAGAAGATCATGGAGACGCCATCGTTCCACGGCGGAATCGCGCTGGAACTGAAGCTGGCAGGGAACTGATTCGACCCTAAGCGGCGCGGGTGTGCGAGCCGAATACGCGCTCCACCTCGTGCAGCCATTCCTGCCTGGCCGCGCGATCGCCCCGGCTGGGGCGCGCATGCCAGGCGTTGACGCCATGCACCTGACGGTCGTTCACCGGGTCCACCGCCAGTATTTTGAGATTGGGCCGCGTGCGGCGCAGTTTCGCGATGAAGCGCGAAATCCCGCGCAGGGACGGGTTCACGATGAGTAGATCCAGTTGCGCCAGCCGTCGGGTTCGCAGGACGGCGGCGGCATCGGTTGCGCTGCAGGCCGGCCAGGGTTGGTACTTCGCCGCCGCAAGCGCCTCTCCCAACCAATACAGAAACCCCAGATTGTTATCGACAATGAGTACGTTTTTCATACGCGTTCAAGTGTGGGAAATCGGGAATTCCGGAGCACGCCGGAGGCCAAAGGGTTATCCTTTTGTTTGAGCCAATATCCGTGCGCGTTCTCCGCACAGGGGAGTTCTTACATAGCTGCGCCGGATTTTTAGGGTAAACTTTGGGGGTGAAATTACCCACAGGCGAGGAAAGCCGCGCAGCCCTGGTGACCGGAGCGAGCCGCGGTATCGGCAAAGAGATCGCTCTGGAACTGGCGCGTAATGGCTGGCGCGTCGCCATCAATCATTTCGCCGACCCGTCCCCGTTGGCTGAGGGAACGCTGGCTGAAATCCGCGCGCTCGGCGTGGATGCAATGGCGGTGGAAGCCGACATCCGCGTACCTGCCCAGGTGGCGCGCCTCTTCGGCGAGGTCACCGATCGCTTTGGCCGCCTGGACCTGCTGGTGAATAATGCCGGCGTACAAACCTTCAAGCGGCTGCTCGACGTGACCGAGGAAGAGTGGGACTTCGTGGTCGATACCAATCTCAAGGGCTGCTTCCTCTGCACCCAGCAGGCCGGCCGTTATATGAAGGACCACGGCGGTGGGGCCATCGTCAATCTGGGGTCGGGGTGCAATAAGCTCGCCTTTCCGCGGCTGGTGGCGTACACTGCGAGCAAGGGAGCCATCGAGATGTTCACTAAGGTGGCGGCCGTGGAACTGGGCGAGTACGGCATTCGTGTGAACTGTCTGGCGCCGGGCGCGATCGAGTCGGAGCGCACACAACAGGAGGATCCGGATTACGCCGGCACGTGGTCGAAAATCACCCCTATGGCGCGCGTGGGTGTGTTTGCGGATATCGCGCCTACCGTGGTGTTCCTGGCAAGCGAGGGCGCGTCTTTCATTAGCGGGCAGACCATCGGGATCGATGGCGCATTGTTCGCACGCGCTCCGTGGCCGTACAAAGTCTGAGTGTTACTTAGCACGAACTGTTACCGCATATAGAACAGACTAAGTCGCGGTAAGTTCGATTGCTCCAGCAGGTGTCGCTCCAGATACTGCTTTTCGAGCATGGAAAGCTGGTCGGCGGTCATCTTGCCGCGATACGGGCGAAGCTGGCGATCGAGCTCGCGCCGCGATTCCAGCGCTTGTTCCTCACTCTGTTGCGCGCGCGTCCCGGCGATCATCTTCTCCTCCAGCACGGTGAGGTGTTGTTCGAGCCCTTCCAGGTCGCTGTAATGCTGTTCGGCCTCGGAGGCCAGCTTGCGCAACGATGCTGCGATGGCGCCGTGTGCCGCGGCGATCGCAGCGGCGTTGATTTCCAGATATGCGCGGAGCTCTTCGACAGTGAACGGTGGAGCGCTCTGGCTACGTGGACGCGGGGGCGCCCCTTCCGACATGATCTGCGCTTCGGTGAGCACGGCCTGCGCACAGAACGCCAGCGAGTTGACCATCTGCGTCTTTACCTTGCGCGTGCGCCATTTTTCGAAAGCCGCATCGATGCCGCGCAGCACGGCTTCCAGCGGCACGCCCGAATTCTTCCAGCTCTCCACCATCGCCCAATCGAGCGAGGAGAGCAGAAACAGGGAGGTGCCGCGCGCGCGCTGAAAATGCTCCTCGATTTCGGTGAAATAGTTGTAATAGTTCACGCCTGCCGATTGCGCTCCCAGATCATCGCCAGCCCTTCCAGCGTGAGGTGCTCATCCACCGTTTTGAGGAAACGCGAGCCGCTGACGATCATCGACGCCTGTCCGCCGGTTGCCACCAGTGCGGTGTCGGGACCCATCTTTTGCACCATGCGTTCCAGAATGCCGTCGATCATCCCCACGGCGCCGTAGTACAGCCCGGAGTGCATGCTGGACACGGTGTTGGTGCCCACGATATCTTTCGGCGGGCGGAAATCCACCAGAGGCAGCCGCGCGGTCTTACTGAAAAGCGCCTTGATGGCGATGTCGATGCCCACCGCGATGGCCCCGCCAAGGTATTCGCCGTCGGCCGATACGACATCGAAGTTGATGGTGGTGCCGAAATCTACGATGATGCACGGGCCACCATATTTATAGAAGCCGGCGACGCCGTTGACCAGGCGATCGGCGCCCACCTCCAGCGGATTGTCGTACTTGATGCTGATGCCGAGATCGGTGCGCGGGCCCACGAACATGGGCTTGGTGTGGAAATAGCGCTCGGCCATGAACGCCAGGGTGGCGTCGATGGGCGGCACCACGCTTGAAATGATGATGGCGTCGACGGCGGCGATGTCGAGGCCCACCGGCGAGAAGAGATTGCGCAGCAGGATGCCCCACTCGTCGGCGGTCTGCTCATGGACGGTGCGCAGCCGCCATTGGCAGAGCAGTTTTCTTTCGTCGAATGCACCGATGGTGATATTGCTGTTGCCTGCGTCAAGAGCCAGCAGCACGTACGCCTCCTGCAACGACTAGGGTAACCGTTCCATCGTCCCGGCGCACGGTCAGGAATCCGTCTGGGTCGAGCCCCGCGGTGGTGCCTTTGAGCACACCTTCGGGCAGTTGCACTTCCACGCGCTTGTCCGTGGCATAACTCGAAAGCTCGCTAAACGATTTGAGGATGGCGGCTTTGCTTTGCGGCACGATGGCGTCAATCGCCGGCAGCAGCGCGAGCAGAATTTCTTCGCGCTGGATGGCGCGGCCGGCGGCGAATTGCAGGGAAGTGGCGATGGCTGCTACCTCGTCGGGAAACGCGGCTTGGTTGACGTTGATGCCGATACCCGCGATGGCGTTGCGTCCCACGGCCTGCACCAGGATGCCGGCCACTTTGCGATCCCCCAGCATGAGATCGTTGGGCCATCGGAGGTCGCATACCAGGCCGGTAGCTTCGAAGATGGCGCTATGCGCGGCAAGCCCGAGCGCCAGCGTGAGCAGTGGCGATTGCGGCAGCACCAGCGAGCAATAGATGCCGTCGCCGGCGGCGGAATGCCAGGAGTGGCCGTGGCGGCCCTGTCCGGCGGTCTGTTCGTCGGCCAACACCACGTCGCCAATGGGCATGCCTGCGGCCGCGGTCATGGTGGATTTCAGCGTCGGACGATAGTGGAGGGTGCGGGCAGGGAAGGCGCGGCGCAGGCGGTCGATATCGAGGGGAATCATCGGACGCCACCAAAGGGATATTCACCACGGAGGCACGGAGACACAGAGGAAGGAAAATTCAAAGTCAAAACCGGAGATCGCAGAGCTTGCGGAGGCCACTGAGGCGTAAAGATGGCAGGCTTGTCCCGGCATTCACCAGAGAGCCTGGGACCGGGGGAAGCAACAGTTGTAGCGTCTGCACCACGTCGCTGGCCGGTTTTCTCGGTGACTCTGTGTCTCTGTGGTGAGCACCTGGCGAAGCCTTGCGCGAACGTACCGCTCACGCCAACTCCAACCGGAAGCTGATGTCCATCGCCTTGGCCGAGTGCGTGATGGCGCCGGCGGAAACGAAATCGGCCCCCGTCTCTGCGTACGCGCGGACCGTCGCCAGAGTGATCCTGCCCGAGAGTTCCACACGGGCGCGGCCGGCGATCTCGCGGACCCACTCGGCAGCCTCTGCGGGAGTCAGATTATCGAGCAGCAGATGGTGCGCGCCGCACGCCAGCGCCTCGCCGAGTTCGGCGCGTGTTCGCACTTCGATTTCGATCTCGCGGCCGGCATCGCGCACCCGCTCGATCGCCTGCCTCACTCCGCCCGCGGCGGCAATATGGTTGTTCTTGATGAGCACCGCGTCGTACAGCCCCATGCGGTGATTGGTAACCCCGCCGGCGGCCGCCGCTGCCTTTTCGAGCGCGCGCAGCCCGGGCGTAGTCTTGCGAGTATCCAGCACCTTGCATCCGGTGCCCGCCACGGCATCGGCGAACTGTCGTGCCAGCGTGGCCACACCGCTCAGGCGCTGCAGGAAATTGAGCGCTACGCGTTCATGCGTGAGCAGCGTGCGCGCATCGCCCGAGACTTCCGCGAGGATCTCGCCATCCGCGCATCGGTCGCCATCGATCTTCCGCAGAGTGACGGAAGGGTAAAACTCGCCCAGCAGAGCGAGCCCCGCCACAGTCATCGGCTCGCGCGCCAGAAATCGTCCGCGCGCCTGCTGCGATGCGGGCACGCACGCCAGCGTGGTGATATCGCCCGTGCCGATGTCTTCCTCCAGCGCCAGCCGCACGATCGGGTTCATAACAGCTTGTCGCGCTGGGCTTGGTAAGCGGCCAGGTTGGCGCGCATTTTTTCCACCACGTGCGCCGGCGCTTTGCCCAGGAACGCCTCGTCGGAAAGCTGCCGCTCCAGGCTGGCGATGTTCTTATTGAGCTGATCGAGTTCCTTGGCGTCGCGTTTGGCCTTCGCCTCTTCCTGCGATTTCGGCACTTCCAGCACCAGATCGATCTCCGCCGTGGAACGCATCACCCCGGCCTTGGGCGCCGCTTCCGCCTTGAATTCCAACTTCACGTTGGCGATCTTTTGTATCGCCTCGGCATGGCGCTGCGCCACTTCCAGCGCGCCGGTGCGCGAGTACACCGTGCCCGTAAGCTGCTGCTTGGGATCGAGCTTACTTTCGGTCCGCAAATTACGCGCCATGGTGACGATTTCCTGGAGGATGCCGATTTCGCGTTCCGCCGGGTGGTCGGTAGCCTGCGCGCGATACTGCGGGTACTGCGTCAGCGCAATTGATGCGGGCCAAGACGCGCGGGCCTCCGGCAGGAAGCGCTGCCACAGTTCTTCGGTGAGAAACGGCATCGCCGGATGCAGCAGGCGCAGCACGTTCTCGAAGGCCGCCAGAATGTTGCGCCATCCGGCAGTGAGGCCGGAGTTTTCCTGGAAGCGCAGCTTCTTCAACTCCACATACCAGTCGCAGAATTCGTGCCAGATAAACTGCCACAGCACCTGCGCCGCTTCGTGATAGCGATAGGTCTCGATGGCGCGGTTCACCTGCTGCGCGCAATCGTTGAGGCGGCTGAAAATCCAGCGATCCTCAATCGGCACGCCGTCGCTCTCCGCCTGCGGAAGGAATTCCGCCAGGTGTTCGGGCACCCACGGCTCCACTCCCGAGCGCTCCATGTTCATGAAGAGGAAGCGCGCGGCGTTCCAGATTTTATTGGCGAAGGCGCGCGAGCTTTCCATGCGCGCTTCCGTCAGAATGATGTCGGTGCCGGGCGCGGCACATTGCAGCATCGCCATGCGGATGGCGTCGGTGCCGTACTTTTCGGTCACCACCAGCGGGTCGATCACGTTGCCCTTGGTCTTCGACATCTTCTGACCTTCGGCATCGCGCACCAGCGCGTGGATGTAGACCTGGTGGAAGGGCACGGCGTCCATGAATTCCAGCCCCATCATGACCATCCGCGCCACCCAGAAGAACAGGATGTCGAAGCCGGTGATGAGCAGCGACGTTGGGTAGTAAGTGGCCAGGTCCACCGTCTTATCGGGCCAGCCGAGCGTGGAGAACGGCCATAAGCCGGAGCTGAACCAGGTGTCGAGCACGTCGGTGTCCTGCACCGGTCCTTCGGCGCCGCAGCGCGGGCAGACCGCGGGCGTCTCGCGCGCCACGATCGTCTCATGGCACTCCTGGCAATGCCACGCGGGAATGCGATGGCCCCACCAGAGCTGGCGTGAGATGCACCAGTCGCGGATGTTGTACATCCACTCGTAGTAAGTCTTCGTCCAGTTGGCCGGGATGAATTCGATGCTGCCGTTCTCCACCACTTCGATGGCTTTTTCGGCCAGTGGCTTCGTTTTGACGAACCACTGTTTGGAAACCAACGGCTCCACCGGCGTCTTGCAGCGCTGGCACGTCCCCAGGCTCAAACTATAATCGTCGATCTTCCCCAGCGCGCCGATCTTCTGCAGCTCTTCCACCACGCGCTTGCGCGCCTCGAAGCGATCCAGCCCGGCGTACGTTCCGGCGGCCTCGGTCATGCGGGCATTCTCGTCGATAACCTTGATCTTGGGCAGATTGTGACGGCGGCCGGCCTCGAAGTCGTTGAGATCGTGCGCGGGCGTCACTTTCACCACGCCGGTGCCAAACTCGGGATCGGCCAGATCGTCCAGAATAATCGGGATTTCGCGATCCATCAGCGGAAGCTGCACGGTCTTCCCGTGCAGATCGAAATAGCGCTCATCCTTGGCGTTGATGGCCACCGCGGTATCGCCAAGCATGGTCTCCGGCCGGGTGGTGGCGACGGTGACGAATCTTCCCGGCATTCCGTTCACCGGGTAGCGGATGTGCCACAGGTGCCCGGCGACATCGGTGTGGGTCACTTCGAGGTCGGAGATGGCCGTCAGGCACCGAGGGCACCAGTTGACCATGTACTCACCGCGATAGATGAGGCCTTTCTCGTAGAGGCGGACGAAGACCTCGCGCACCGCGCGCGAGAGGCCGGGGTCGAGGGTGAAGCGCTCGCGGCTCCAGTCGCAGGAGGCGCCCAGGCGGATCATCTGCTTCTTGATGTTGCCGCCGTATTGTTCCTTCCACTGCCAGACGCGCTTTTCGAATTCCTCGCGGCCCAGGTCGCGGCGATCGATGCCCTCGGAGGCGAGTTGGCGTTCCACCACCATCTGGGTGGCGATGCCGGCGTGGTCGGTGCCCGGCAGCCAGAGCGTATTGTGTCCCAGCATGCGGCGCCAGCGGATGGTGACGTCGATCTCGGTGTGTTCGAGCATGTGGCCGATGTGCAGCGATCCGGTCACATTGGGAGGCGGGATGACCAGCGAAAATACACGCCCGGGGTTGGCGGGGTTGGCGCGAAAGATGCCCGAATCGATCCACGATTGCGCCCAGCGCGGTTCGAACCGCTGAGGCTCGTACACTTTGTCAATTTGCATGGGAATCTTCAGTTTACCAGGGAAGAGTGCCGACCGGTTTCGGTTACTCGCTGATGCTGCGATTCAAACATCGGCGTTCCTTAACGTTCATCAGCGGGCCTCTCGTAGTTGTTACGGCCGCAGATAAAGGTAGAGGAACGCCGAATAAGTGCTTCTCTTGCTGGAAGGGGCGAGGGAGCACTTACTTTGGCATTTTCCATTTGACTAAGTGGCGTTTCCGAAAACCTTCTTCACGCGCACCGACACCCCGAAGTAGACCATCCAGACCGCCGGAAATGCCAACGACAGCGCGTCGCGCGCAGTGGCGGACGGAAAGCAGTACGCATCCACCGGCAGTTTCACCACGGTGAGCACGCCATAGGCTGCCAGAGCGTACTGTAGCGCGACCACCCAATGCCACGCCCGCGTGTCCGCCATTAGAATGCAGACTACGCTGATGGCGGCAAGCAGGACGATGCGGGAGAGGTTGGAAACCGCGAAGAGGAAATAGCGGAGCGGCGTGTCCCACTGGTCCGGGGAATAGTTGCCCCAATGCGTGCTGGCCGCAGCCAGCGCCAGCCCCAGCAGCACCTGGCAGAAGAAATAAAACAGCCATCCTCCAATGGCGCAATTCCGGCGGAGGATCGCCACGATGCCGAACACCAGGGCGATACCGCCGCCGAGCGATTGGAGACTGACCACTAATTCTCGGTCGGGATTTTTTCGGCGTGATCGACCACTACTTCATCGACCACAGCCTTGCGCGGTTCCAGCTTGAGACCGAGGGCCTGCACGGAAGTGAACATCGAGCCGGAGCCGCTCGGGTCGGATGCGGCGGCCGCTCCTGCTGCGCCCGGCATATTCGGCATATCCATGCCTTGCGCGCGAGCCATCGCGATCAGGTCTGAAAACGGGATCGCCAGGGAAACCTCGTAGTGGCCCTTGAGGCCGGTCATATCGACGATTTGACGCCCGGTGCCTCCGCCGATCTGGTTGGCAAACTGGCCCAACATTTCCACGAAGCCGGCCATCGTCATCTGCTTGCCGTCAATGTGGAAGGCCATCGCGGACATATCGGGTGGCCCGCCTGGCGCCGGCCGGTCCACGCTGAACTTCATGGTGCCCTTGGCCCCCATATTCACGATGCCGCTGCCGGTCTTCATATCCACCGTTGTGCGCACCGGACCATCCGGAGAGTCCGACTCGATCTCGCCCGGCTTCAAAGGCGCATTCTCGTCGATGGGCACCGGAGCTTCTTCCGACTCTTTCAGCTTCGGTCCGCCTTTGGCGACTACCAGCGCGAGCACCGGGTGCTCCTTATTCTCGATATGCGCCTCCACCTTCAGCCGGTCCTTCAGCAACGTCTGCAGCATTTGCGGAATATCGGCCCTGGTGGCGCCCTCCGGGAAGGTCGCCATAATATCGAACCGCTGCGTGCTCATCCACGCCGGGCCCGTGACCTGGTACGGTTTCATCTTGTAGGCGATGCTGATGAGGGTTTTGAGGTCCACATAGTTGAACTCCACCCTTCCCGGGTGGACGTGCATGCCGATCTTGGGCGCTTCCCCATTCTGCATGGCCTGCGCCATCTTCATCATGTCGATAGGAACGGCCGGCTTGACCGAGGCGACTTCGAACGCCAATTTCGGTTTGGCCTGCGCGGCGGCGGAATCCTGGGCAGCACTCTGCCCGAACGCTCCACCCGTTCCGAGGAACAGGCAGGCGGCGGTAAATCCAATGGTGAAACTTCGCATTTATGTTTACTCTGCTCTCTATAGACGGCGGAAGCAAGCCAACTCTTACAACTTCCAGTTAATTATCGGTCGGAGTCTTTTCCACGTGATCGATGATCAGCATTTCGATGGGCGCCTTGCGCGGCTCGAGCTTCAGTCCGTACTGCTGGATGGCGGTGAAGATGGCGGAATTCCCGGGGTCCATGGCACCCGGAGGCGCTTGAATGGGAATATTCATGCCGGCAGCCCGGGCCAGAGCCAGCATGTCACCAAAGCCGACATCGAGCGTGAAATCGTAGCGGCTTTTCAGATCGGTCATGTCCACCACCGGCCGTTCGACGAACCGGCTCAGCAGATCCACCATGCCGCTGGCATTCATTCTAGTTACTACGATGTGCATGCCGTTTTCACGAGGCATCATCTTGATGCTGCCGTTGATGCTGGACGTGTTGACCGTGCCGCTGGTATCGCTCGTGACCTCGGCGCGGACCTGGGCGCCGCCATTATCCGGTGTGGGGGCGAGCGGGGCCGCCGCTCCACCCGGAACGCTGGCCGACGCCAGTTCATCGGGCGGGGATTCCTGCAGTTTCAGGCCCGACTTCATCACCGTAAGCGCATATACCGATTGGTCCTTGGTCTCACGATGGAGGACCAGCTTGAAACGGTCGGCCAGCAGCGATTGCAGCATCTCCGGAACCTGATCGCGGGTGGAACCGGCCGGCATTTTGGCGGTGATGGTATAGCGCTCGGCTGTGAGCCATTCCGGGCCGGAGATCTGGAACGGCTTCACTTTGTACGCCACACGCATGAGTTCGGCGAGTGACATCGATCTGACGCTGACCTGAGCGTTATCGATCACCATTCCGAGATTCATCTTGCCGGACATGGCCATGTTGACGCTGAGCGGCTCGGCCTTCTTAATGGAGGCCACCTCGAACGAAATCGGCGCCTGCGCAAAAGCCGCCGCCGTTAGAAATAAAAGACTTGTACTCACCCAGAGACTTCTTGAGAAAAGCATAATTAACTCTACTTTGCAGGAAGATACGAAGCTTGCGCAAGTCGGGTTCCCGAAATCGCATGGCCGCGCAGGAATTCTGAACGGAATGTTAAGTGCCTGCGTTGATAGAATTGAAGAGGCCTGCTCATGGACCGACCCTCCACCGCGAATCCCGCGACCGCTCGGGACGTTATTTTAGAAATCGTTCGGAATATGAAGGAAGGCCTCGAACCCCTTCATTATTCCACTTTGCCGCCGGCAATTTATCACGTGTACCTGCACCCCGACGACATGGATCGCCTGCGCGGTATTCTGCCCAAGATCGTTGAGGAAGCCCGGCGCGCGCTCGATGCCGAGATCGAGCAGATGAATCGCGGATCGCTCGCCGCATCGCTGGCGGAGCGACTGAAACTGGCGCGGCGCGGCGATCCCAAGATCTCCGCGCCTGAAAACGGTTGGCAGATTCGCGTGATGGAAAACACCGAAGACGGCGTGTCGCAGGGCGACGTGGTGATCTATTCCGAGCTCGCGCTGCCGGCGAAGATGGAACTCTCCGCCGGGTCGATGACCAAGCGGATCGCCACGCGCAAGCTGGCTGGCACGCAGTCCACCTCGCAATCGTACGAAACGCGCAAGACCGAACCCGCGCCCGCCCCGCCGCCAGTTGCCGAAGAAGGCGTGGTCGCGGTCATTGAGTATGAGGATCAGAGCGGCCACAAGACGTTCCGCATGAATAAGAATGAAATTGTGGTGGGCCGGGGCGGGCGCGACTATTGGACGGACATCAAGCTCGATACCCTGGCCGACGTTTCGCGCGAACATTTCCGCCTGCGCCGGGACGCCGCCAGCGGGCAATTCTTCTTAAAGGATCTGAGCCGTCTGGGCACGACGATTAACGGCGAGGCGGCGCCCTCCAGTATCGATTTCACCGACGGCGAAAAGCGTGATCGCCAGGTGGAAGCCCCAGTCCCCGCGCAGGCACGCATCGGTCTGGCGGGCGTGGTGTTCCTGGAATTCCGCAGTCTCGTGGGGTGACCTGTGAACGAGCGCCCGATCACAACTGGCATCGGCAAACAGTCGTGGCGCAGGCACTCCTGCCTGCGGGCTCGACACTCGTGTCGAGCCTTTGACGACCGGGGCGTCGAGAGGAGTCTCGACGCCGCAGACAGGAGTGTCTGCGCCACGTCCCTGGAACGCTCTGTGGGGAACAGCGTCTCATTCCGGAGGCCCGTTGCCCACTAACTCGAAGCTCCGCCTGGCCGGCGCCAGCGATCCAGGGCGCGTGCGGAACAACAACGAAGACGCCCTCTACGTCGACGCGGAGCGTGGCATCTTCCTGGTGGTAGACGGCATCGGCGGGCAGGCGGCCGGTGAGAAGGCCGCGGAGATTGCGGTAGGCCGCGTGCGTGCGCGCCTGGAGCGGCAGACTGGTACGGCGGAACAGCGCGTGCGCGAAGCGATCGCCATGGCCAATAACGAAATCCTGCGGGCGGCGCGCGATAACCCCGAATGGCACGGCATGGCGTGCGTCCTCACCGTCGCGGTGCTCGATAATGGATCGGCCGTGGTCGGCCACGTGGGCGATTCGCGCCTCTATCAAATTCGCGGCGGTGAGATTCGTAAGATCACGCACGATCATTCCCCCGTCGGCGAGCGCGAGGACAACCACGAAATCAGCGAAGAAGAAGCCATGCGTCACCCTCGCCGTAATGAGGTGTTTCGCGATGTGGGGTCGGAAGAGCATGCGCCCGACGATGCCGATTTCATCGAAGTGCAGCGCGTCCTGTTCCAGCCGGATAGCGCGCTGCTCTTGTGCAGTGACGGGCTCAGCGACCAGGTGGACTCGCACGCCATCCAGCAGATGGTGGAAAGCAATGCCGGCAATCCGGAAGAGGCCGTGCGGCGACTGGTCGGCGCGGCCAACGCCGCGGGAGGAAAAGATAATGTCACGGTCGTCCTGGTGGAAGGCGAGAGTTTCACGGCTCCGCCCGCGGGGACGGTGTTGCCCGGGCGCAGAGAAAAGCCCGAAGAGGAGTCGCTAATGGCGCGCATATTATGGTTCGCCGGGGGGCTGGCGGTGGCAGCGGCAGCGGCCTGGTTCACGCGCACTATGTGGGTGCCTCCGGCGGTAGTGGAGAAGCCGCGCGTGCTGCTTGTGGGGACGGGCACATCCTACCCCAGTATTGCCGCGGCCATGTCGGCAGCCCGTGCCGGCGATACCGTGGAAGTGCCGGGCGGCGAATACAATGAGCAGGTGCACCTGGCGGCCGGTGTGACGCTGCGCAGTCGCGTGCCGCGCGAGGCCGTGCTGCGTGCGGCTCCGCTCAATACCGGCCCGGCGGTAATCGGCGAAAATATAAGCGGTGCCAGATTTACCGGGTTCCGGATCCTCGTCGCCAAGGACCTGCCGATTTCCACCGGGATCCTGCTCGATAATGCGGGCGTGGAGGTGGACGACGTGGAAGTGGACGGCGCGGGAATCGGGATCGAAGTCCGCGGAACCGCGAGTCCCGTCCTGCGCGCCGATTCCATCCACGATTGCATCACCGACGGAGTGCTGATTTTGGGCGGCTCGCAGGCGTGGATCTCGCATAACGACATTCGCCGTAATAAAGGAGCGGGGCTGGCGGCGCGCGATGGCGCGCATCCGGCGCTGCTGGACAATGTGTTCGAAAAGAACGTGGTGGAAGTGCCGGACGAAATGAAGACTGCGGTGAAAGAGCGGAATCTCCTGCTCGACCTGCCGGTCACCCCGCGCAGAACGGCTCCCCCCGCGAAGAAGCTCCCATGATCGCACCGGCATCGCGCAAACTCGGCAAGTACGAGATCCGCCAGAAGCTCGGCCGTGGCGGCATGGCCGACGTGTACCTGGCGCAGGACACCGAGTCCGGCCAGACCGTCGCGCTCAAGCTCATCGAGCACAGTGCCGACGCCGATACCTGTGCCTCGATTGAAGCCGAAATGCGCGGCGCCACGCTACAGGCGCGGCTGGCCGACGTGGACCCGCGCGTGGTGCGCGTCTACGGCGCGGGCGATCTGGAAGGCTTCTTCCACGTCGCCATGGAGTACATCGACGGGCAGGACCTGGCGGAGTTGATGGGCCGCGGCAAGCTCGAAGTGGAGTTCGCGGTCGATGTGGCGCTGGCCGTGGCGCAGACGCTCGAAAACGCCCACAAGCTGGAAGCGTCGGTCGGCGGCAAGTGGATCCAGGGGATCGTCCACGGCGATATTAAGCCCAAAAACATCCGCATCGATTCGCATGCCAAGGTGCGCGTGCTCGATTTCGGCATCGCCAAGGCGCTCTCGCTTTCGCGCAAGCTGACGCGCAACGAATTCGGTAGCGTGCCTTACGCTTCGCCGGAGCGCCTGGATACCGGCGAGGTGAATGCGGGTTCGGATTTGTGGTCGCTTTCGGTGATGCTGTACGAGATGGTGACCGGTCTGCGACCGTATGAGGCGGAGTCCACTGAACGGCTGGAGCGCATGATTCGTTCCGGCATCGCGCCGCCGCCTGCGCCAGATCCCTGTCCCGAGCCGCTGCGGCGCATTCTGATGAAGGCGCTGGCGCCCGATCCGGATCTGCGGTACCAGTCGGCCTCCGTGATCGGGCTCGAATTGGCTTCGTTCCGCGCCGGCGGAAAGGTAACGGCTGCGGACGAAGATATCGATGCCACGCGCCGCACATTCCGCCGCGCCGAGCCTGACGATGAGACCCGCCGCACCGCGGGCGAGGAGACGCGCCGCACGGTGGAACCGGGCGCCGCGCTATCGGAAGCCAAGCCCGCCGGTAAGCCCGCGGCAACGAAGCCCAAGAGCGAAGCCGTCTACTGGGTGAACCGCACCATCGCGGCGACGGTGCTTTTGGTGGTGGCGATGGCCGCCTGGGCCGGCGTGTCCGACTACCACCTCTACCAGAACGGGCAGGCATTCGAACGCCAGGTGACCGCCGAGCAAATCACCGATCCCGCCCAAATCTGGACGCAATGGGCGGAACTTTCGCAGAATCATCCTGCGTCTATCTTTTTGAGAGGGCCGCGCGCAGTCGCGCGCGACAAATTTATCGCCGCCGCCGAACACACCATCGAACGCTATCGCAATAACGATGGCCAGCCGGTTTACGAGAACGAATGGCAGCGCGCCCATACCATGCTCCTGCATGCGCTTTCCACCGACCCTGACGATAAGGTCCTGCACGGCAAGCTGCGAGTGTGCGAGGGCCAGATCGCGCGCATCGAAGGCTCGGCGCGCGGCGATATCGCGCAGTTGAACGACGCCATTCAGGACTTTCAGGAGGCGCAGCAATCCTCGCCGCAATCGCCCGACCCGCCGCTGGGGCTGGGTCGCGTATACCTCTCGCTGCGGCCGGCGGACGTGGAGAAGGCCACGGCGGCGTTCCAACAGGCGCAGACTAACGGGTACCGCATGGGCCCGCGCGAGCTTTCGCAACTGGCCGATGCGTACCGCGACCGCGCCAACCGCGCGTGGCGCGATTCGTTCAGCGTGCGCGGTATGCCGCAGGAGAAAGACGAAATCCAACGCGCCGCGGACGATTACAAGCGCGCCCTCGATCTGTATCAGCAGAGCGAGGGCTGGGGAAATGCAGGCACCCGCATCGCCGAGATGCAGTCCAGCCTGGAGAGCGCCAATACCCGCCTCCAGCAGATCGCGGACGGGCAGAACGACCCTGAGTCCGCCCTCCAGCGGCACAATCGCGTGGCCGGAGCGATTATCGGACTGATCGACGCCCTGCGGCATAAGTCGACCAAGAAGGACGATCAATGATGCAGGCCGGATACCGTCCGGCCGCGGGCTGCCGGCCTGCCCCCCGGAGGGATTTATGGCGGTAACTCGCAGTACTGCCGCCGAGCGGCCGCGAACCTTGAACGCCCGCAAAATGGCGTGGCGCCGCAATGAGCTGCTTGCACTTGCCGCGGCGGCCCTCGTCGTCGCCTTCGGGCTCTACCAAGTCTACCAGGCGAAAGCGGTCGACCTGCCCGCCATCGACCAGGGGCTCGCCTCCAAGCAACTCCTCAACCTGAACAGCCTCACCGCCCGCGAAGATCTGCTGCCCGCTTTGCAGTCCATTCCAGATCCGCATGCGCGCGAAGAAGCCGCGCGCCAGATTTATTACGTCTCCGGCGGGCTCGGAAATGTCGGCGCGCTGGCGCGCATTCATGGGCTCTTCACGGGCGAACAGTTCCGCCAGTTGAAGCCGCTTTTCGTGGTCCGGCGGCCGGCGCAGTTCACCGCCGCGTTCTATCGCTGGTCGGCGCTGTTCCTGGCGGCGTTTCTGCTGGTACACGTCTTCTGGAGCGTCCGCCGGTTCCGCGGCGATCAGTTCCTGCTACCGGTCACCATGCTGCTCTCGGGCGCGGGCCTGCTCCTCATGATCGCCCTGCGCGACCCGGTGCGCGACAATCTGCTGTTCGTCGATTTCGCGCAGGGCGCGGTGCTGGGCTGCCTGCTGCTGGCCGGCCTGAGCGCGCTCGATTTCGAGAGACTACTCGGAAAACTCACCTTCGTGCCGCTGCTCGCCAGCTTCGTACTCTCCGTCGCGCTGATTCTCTTCGGACACGGTCCGGGCACCAGCGACGCCAAAGTGAATCTACTGGGGTTTCAGCCGGTGGAGATCATCCGCCTGCTGCTGGTGCTGTTTCTGGCCGGGTATTTCGCCAAGAACTGGGACGTGCTGCGCCACGCTCGCGAAACTCGCCCGCGCATGGCCGCGCTCACCCGCCGCTTCGACGTGCCACCGGCGGAATACACGCTGCCCGCGCTGGTCTGCGCGGCGCTGTGCGTGGTCTTCTTCTTTCTGCAGCGCGATATGGGCCCGGCGCTGGTGTTCGCCTGCTTGTTCCTGGCACTCTACGGCATGGCGCGCGGCAGCGCTTTCGTGCCGGCGGTTGGAATCTCGATGGTGATTTCGGGCTTCGCCGTGGGCTGCGCCATCGGCATCCCGCGCAACGTGGGCGAGCGCGTCTCCATGTGGCTTTCGCCCTGGGACAACCGGATTCACGGCGGCGATCAACTGGCGCAATCGCTCTGGGCGTTCGCTACCGGAGGCATTACCGGAATGGGAACCGGCCGGGGCGATCCGCAACTTGTGCCTGCCGGCCACACCGACCTGATTCTCTCCGCGCTGGGGGAAGAGTGGGGCTTCGCCGGGATCGCGATCATTTTCGCGCTCTATGCGCTGCTCATCTGGCGCGCGCTGCGGGCGGCACTGCGCGCGCGTACCGATTACGAATTCTTCCTCGCCTCGGGCCTGGCCGCGGCCACCGCGTTGCAGCTTCTGCTCATCGCCGGCGGCTCGCTCGGGGTCTTGCCCCTCACCGGCGTGGTGACGCCGTTCCTCAGTTACGGCCGCACCGCCATGCTGGCTAACTTTGCGGTCATCGGGATGCTGGAAGCCATCTCCAATCGCGGCCGCGCGGAAGCGCGCGCCACGCCGTTCCGCGGTGTCACGTTCGCCATGGGCGCGGTTTTCGCGGTGGCGGGCGCGGTGGTGCTGGCGAAAGCCGGTTACGTGCAGGTGGCCCGCAGTGCCGCCGTGATGGGTGAAGGCACCCTCGTGATGCAGGCCGATGGCGCGCGCCGCTATCAATACAATCCGCGCTTCCAGGAAGTGATGAAAGAGATTCCCAAGGGCAGCATTTACGACCGCAACGGTCTGCCGCTTGCCACCAGTAATTGGGACGAACTGCAGAAGCATCGCGCCGATTACAAAGCGCTCGGCGTCGATATCGACCGCACCTGCCTGCGCAGCGACAGCCGCTATTATCCCTTCGGTGGCCTGATGTTCGACCTGCTCGGCGATCTGCGCACGCGCCTGCGCTGGGGCGCCACCAATACCGCCTTCGTGGAGCGCGACCAGGCGCGCCGCCTGCGCGGCTATGACGACCGTCCTACTCTGGCCGACGTGAAGGGCGTCAACGGCCAGGTGACGCACGTCATCCGCTACGACTATCGCGAACTGGTGCCGCTGCTGCGCCATCGCTACGACCCGCAGAATCCCGCCGTGCGGCGCGTGCTCGACCGCAAACGCGATGTGCGCATGTCCATCGATGCGCGCCTCGAAATGCAGGTGGCGCAGATTCTGCAGAATCAGTTGAAGTCCGCCGGCAAGGACAAAGGCGCGGCCGTCGTTCTCGATCCGGCTACAGGCGATCTGCTGGCGTCGGTGAGCATTCCCTGGCCGGTGGATGACAGTTCCGCCGGCGATGCTCCCGCCAGTCCGCAAACCGCCGCGAATTATCTGGACCGCGCGCGCTTCGGGCTCTATCCGCCGGGCTCCACGTTCAAAGTGGTTACCGCCATGGCGGCGCTGCGCAAGGATCCCAACCTGGTGCACAAGACGTATGAGTGCGTGCGCCTGCCGGACGGGCGCGTGGGCCAGTTTATTCACGGCTCCAAGCGGCCCATCCGCGACGATATTCAGGACACCGAGCCGCACGGCACGGTCGACCTGGAGAAGGGAATCGTGGTCTCCTGCAATGCGTTTTTCGCTCAGTTGGGAACCTACGATGTGGGCGCCGAACCGCTGTGGACCACGGCCAATCTGCTGGGCATCCTTTCGGCCACGCCGAATACCGCGGCAGAGCTGAAAAAGTCGCTGCCGCAATCGTCCTACGGGCAGGGGCAGGTGCTGGCCTCGCCGTTCCAGATGGCGCGCGTGGCGGCCACCGTAGCCAACGGCGGCGCGATGCCCGAAGGCCGCTGGATTACCGACGAGACCAACGCGCGCAACGCCGCTCCGCAGACCGTGCTCTCGCCGGAATTGGCGTCGACCCTGGCGAAGTTTATGCGCGAAGTGGTGACCCAGGGGACCGGCCGCAAGGCTGGCGGCACCACCGTGCCCATGGCCGGTAAGACCGGCACGGCAGAGCTGGAAAACGAGCCCTCGCACGCCTGGTTCATCGGGTTCGCGCCCTATGGCGCCGGGACGCGCAAAATTGCGGTGTCGGTATTGGTGGAAAATGGAGTGTACGGCGGCACCAACGCCGCGCCCGCCGCGGCGGAAATCGTGAACGCCGCGGTAAAGTTGGGGCTGGCGCAATAACTATGAACTTATTCTCCGGCATCGAAAAGACGATCGAACGCGGCTTTCGCAAATGGACCGACCGCATGCTCGGCCCCGCCGATTCCGACGAAGTTCTGCTGGTGCATCGCGCCATTCTGGAAGCCATCGAAGCCAAGGTGCAGACAGTGGCTCGCGGCCAGCGCGTTTTCCCGTATTCGCGCGTCGCCGTCACGCTGATCTCGCCCGACCCCGATCGCCGCGCGCTCTACCAGACGGCTTTCGGCGAAGGCGGTCGGCTGGAAGCCGACATTCGCGAGGCATTTGAAGCTGTCCAGTGCGAGACCCCGCGCGGCTTCCACGTGGAAGTGAAGACCGCCGAGACGGGCGAGAAGAAATTCGAAATCGAGTACGCCCTGGAACCGCCGCCGCTTGCAGCGCCCGAAGACGTTCCGCAAGGTGCCGGCCGCTTGACGGTAGTCAAAGGCAAGGCCGCCATGCCCGAGTACGCGCTTGAAAAGGCGCGCACCAATATCGGCCGCATCGCCGAACTCACCGACGCCGAGCAGCGCGTGGTGCGCCGCAACGACGTGGTTTTCGAAGAGGGTGACGAGGCCAACGCCACGGTATCGCGGCGCCATGCCCACATTCGCCTGGAGGCCGGCGAATACCGCATCTGCGACGACGAGAGCGAATTCGGTACGCGCGTCTTTCGCGACGGCCGCGCCATCGAAGTCCCGGCCGGCAATCGGCGCGGTGAAAAATTGCGGCCCGGCGATGAGATCTATTTGGGGCGGGCCTGTTTGCGGTTCGAGCGATGACGCGGCTGGCGTTTCTGATGCTGCTGGCGGCGCCGGCGCTCGCCCAGACGAATCTCGATTTTCAGCAGGGCCATCCCGGGGACGTGCCGCCGGGATGGTTCGTGCTCGATGCCACGGGCAAGGGTTTCGCGGCCTCGTGGCAGCACGAAAGCTGTCACGGCGATCGGCCCTGCGCACTGCTATCGGCGCCCGCCGATGCCACGGCCGCCAGTTTCGGCAGCCTGATGCAAAGCTTCGCGGCGTTGCCGTTCCGCGGCCAGCCGGTGCGTCTGCGCGCGTGGATCCGCATCGAAAAGAAGGACCCCGCCGACCACGCGCAGATGCTGCTCCACGTGGGCCGTCCGAATTTTCAGCCCGGCTTCGTCGACAACATGGCCAACCGCCCCATCGTCACCGGCGAATGGCAGCAGTATGAGATTCGCGGCGATGTCGCGCCCGATGCCGACACCGTTCAGATCGGTCTCTCGCTATACGGAGCGGGACGCGCGTGGATCGGCGGCGTGGAATTCGCGGCCCTGACCAGCTCGGAGACCGGGCCCGCGGTGGAGGCGGCGCGCCAGGCCATTCGCAAGCAGTATGCCCGCATGGACACCGCGTTCGTGCATGGCGATGTCAACGAAATCGCCGCCGTGCTGATGCCGGGAGCGCAGATGGGCGTCGGCACCATCCGCGAGCCGCTGCTGCCGGCCATCAAAGCGGAAATCGCCAAGGGAGAAAAGTTGACCGCGCGCACCGAGGTGGGCGCCCTGCGCCTGGATGGCGACGAGGCCGTCGTGATGGTGCGGCGCGAAGCCGAGGACCCGAAATCGAACGGTGCCCGCAGCGTGATCACCAGCCATCGCGACACCTGGATTCATGCCGCCGACGGCTGGCGCTGGCGTGAATCGATCGAGGTATCGTACCACTGGGTCTTGCCGCCGACGAGCGCCGAAACGGCGCGCTCCGTGGTGGCGGAACTGAAAATTCGCGCCGTCCCCGCGGATGGCGACGGCGATCTCGCCGCGTTCGGCGCCGCCGTGGGCGACGCGCGCGTGGTAGCGTTGGGCGAAGCGGCACGCGGGACTCGCGAATTCGTCCGGGAGAAGCAGCGCCTGGTGGACTATCTGGTGGCGCACAAGAGCTTTACCCTCGTCGCCGCGTCACAGGACGAGGACCTGCAAGGTTGGAGCGCCGGCCCGCATGCCGAGGTGGCGCGGCTTGACGCGATCACGCCGGAGAACGTGGCGCATCTGGTGAATGTCGAGCATCCGCAGGCGAAGATTGTGCTGTGGACCGACAACGCGCACGCCCGCGACCAGCAACTGCGCGACAAACTGGGGCGCAAACTCTACTCGGTCGGTTTCGGGTTCTACCGCGGCGAGGTGCGCGCCGTCGGGGTGGAGATGGGCGAATCGAAAGGCCGCGCCGTGTATGCCGCGCCGGCATCGCCCGAAGGCTCGGGCGATGCTGTGCTCAGCGCCGCCGGCATTCCGCAGTTCTTCCTCAATATGGCGAGGTTGCCCTCTGGCGGAGCGTTGTCGCGCTGGCTCGCGGACATCCATTTGTTCCACGATCTAGGCGCCTACTGGGTGCTCGACGATCCACTGGCCAGCTTGCAGCCCGAACAACTCGGTCTCTTTTACGATGGGCTGTTCTATGTCGATGAGGTCCACTCCGGCGGATAGGGGACGGCCGGGCTATGGCCAATCCTGAGCAGCATGTCGAATGCGCAATACCTGCACCTGGTCATCGGTGACTTCGTAAACTGCGATGTAAGGCCAAGGTGCAAAGACCAGTTCGCGAGTGTTTTCCGCTAGACCTATCCGTCCTACGTTCGGCAAAGGCCGCAGACGCGCAATGCTCTGGTAAATGGTCTGTGCCACGCGGCGGCGGGATTGTCCTTGCGGATGTAATCGACGATATGCGCCAGTCGTCGGCGGCCGAGGTGGTCCACCGAATGCGCATTAAGATTGAAACATGCCTTCGATGCGGCGAACGACTTCATCGTGATCGAGCAATTCGCCCCGACGGGCTTCGGCACGCCCGGCTTCCACTGCTTCCACAAACCGGGCATCGTACTCAAGCATGCGATCCACAGCTTCCTTCTCGGGGGGCAATCGCTCTTCCATGGCTAGTTTCCTCTGAATCGACAGGCTGAATCTACAGAGCCGCGCGCGACCAAGCGGTCCTTGCTCTTCAGACCCGATTAGAACGTGATCCCCAAAAGGAACTCGCCCTGGTTCTCGTTACTATGCAGCAGCCCGCTCGGATCGAAGAAATGCTTCGCGCCCCAACGTGTATACCGGATCTCCGGCTGGATATGAATCACGAAAATCTTGATGTCGATCCCGCCGCCGAAGACGTATCCGCGGGTGGTGCTGTTTTCCAATTGCATGGGCGACCCCGAAGTGGTCGTCGTGGTGCTATTGCTGCCCGCGAACAGGGTATTCGTAACTGCCTGCTTCGCACCCTGCAGCGTGTCGAACGCCACGCCCGCATCCACGTACGGACGCACCAGCTTGGTCCGCAGAAATCGATATTTGCCGAGTATCGGGAACTCCCACGCGTTGCCCGTTGTACTTGCAGTTGTCGATGTATCTACGCCCATCGTCGACTCCTGATAATTGAAGTGGCGATACAGGACATCGGCCTCCAGGCTCAAACCGAACGGCAGATGTAACTCTCCTGTCGCCCCCACGATATATCGATTGGTGTGCGTCGCGAAGTCCACGAATCCTGCCGGGTTGGTTCCGCTGGCGGCATTGACGAAGTCGGTGAGCGGAACTCCGGCCTTCACACCGAAGGAAAAGAGCTGCGAATAGGCAGGTGCGGCGCAGAGCAATAAAAGCAGTGGGATTTTCATAAAGTTGAGTACGTCGCTTATCTTCCAACGTCTCTATCTTAGCGAAGGTGCGATGTGCGAAAGCGCACCCGGGCGTTGTAACTATAATTCGAACGATTCGCCCAGGTAAATACGCTTCACTTCGGGATCGCGCGCCAGCGCTTCCGGGCTGCCCGCGCGAAAAATCCGCCCGTTGTCGATGATATAGGCGCGGTCCGTAACGGACAGCGTTTCCCGCACGTTGTGATCCGTCACCAGGATGCCGATTCCCGAGCGCTTGAGGTCGAAGATGATGCGTTGGAGTTCCAGCACCTGAATCGGATCGATGCCCGAAAACGGTTCGTCGAGCAGCAGGAAGCTGGGATTGATCACCAGCGACCGCGCGATCTCCACGCGCCGCCGCTCACCGCCCGAAAGCATATATCCCTGGCTGCGGCGCACCTTTTCGAGCCCGAGTTGGTCGAGCAGCCGCTCCATGGTCTCCCGCCGCTGGCGTGCGGAAATCGAAAGCGTCTCCAGAATCGCCATCAGATTCTCTTCCACCGTGAGCTTGCGGAAGACCGACGCCTCCTGCGGCAGATAGCTGATGCCGCGGCGCGCGCGCTGGTACATCGGCAGGCGGGTGATGTCCTGCCCATCCACCGAAATGCGTCCCGAATCGGGGCTGATGAGTCCCACAATCATATAGAATGACGTGGTCTTGCCCGCGCCGTTCGGCCCCAGCAGGCCGACCACTTCGCCCTGCTGCACGTGCACTGTCACATCGTCCACCACGCGGCGGCCGCGGTACGCCTTCGAAATTTCGTGAGTTTCCAGGGTCTTCATGCGCGCGCGAGAGTCCGGGAGGGGAAGGTCATTTCTTCTTTGCCGGGATGCGGTCACTGGCCGCGCCCGTACCCACTAGCTTCCCATCATTCACGAAGTAGATCAATTCGCGCTGCCGCACCACGGTAGGAGGCCGGCCCGCCACAGTGCGAACCAGTTGCGGCGCGCCGCCGTTCAGAATCACTTTCTGCTCCGCGGTGTAATATTCCATGTGGTCGGAGTTGCCGGTATACGAATTCTCGCGCCGCGCCCCGGAGATTTCCACGGCGCCATCGGCCACCGCTTTTTCGAGCTGCGAATCGGCCTTCGAATCGGCCAGCCAGGTATGCAGTTCCTGCGACTTCAGATGCAGGTCGGGCCGGTCCAGCCGCACTCCGCCGGAGTAATACGCCAGCCGGTCCTGATCGGTATAGACCAGGTGCGGCGCGTAGACCTTGGTGAGCACAGGCGCCGCGTTCTTTTTCTTGCTGTCATCTTTGGGCTGCTGCCAGGCCTCCGTCACCACATTCCCGTCGGCCAGGAGGGTGTGCTTGTCGCGGTCGATCTCGATGGTCTCCGCGCTGATGCGGTTGGCGCCCTGCCACACGCGGGCGCCGCCCTGGTAGCGTGTGCGATGATTGCCGGCGCGATTGCTCGATTCCATCTTCTGCGCTTCGGCATTCATGGGCGCGTCGCCGGCCAGCATGCTGGAGTCGTTCTTCTGACTCTTGTCGGGCAGGCGCGTGGATGCGACATTGCCGTTCGCCAGGAAATCGTCGGTACGCTGGTCCAGCCGGATGTGGTCGGCCGCGGTCGTACCGGTGGCATCGGAAACCTGCGCAGCGCCGTCCAGGTTCATCACATTCTGCTTCTGGTCGAAGCTTGCCTGATCGGCGTGAGCCTTGCGGTCGCCTTCCTGGTAAGTGAAACTGCCGGTCTGTTGCATGTCGGCGAGCTGGCTCGAATTGGGTTCGAAACGCGCCAGCAGGTCGTTGCTTGAAGTTTTGGATACCGCGCGATTGTGCTTCTTCTCGTCGATGGTAGGGTCGGTGGTGGTGGTGACGTGGGTGGCGTGGAAAGCGTCGATATGATTCTTTGGCCCGTAGGAGATCAGCATGTTCTCGCCCACCAAAGTGCGATGGTGGGAGACCGGCTGATTAGGCAGAAACTCCAGCGTGCCCGCGGGATGGGCCGACACCGTCTGGATTTCCTTCCCGCCGGGACGCATCTTCAGGTCGATATTTTCGGCGCGCAGCACATGCGAATCGGCCGGCGTCTTGCCGGGCGCGGCCAGCGGCTTTGAAGTCAGCACCGCATTCCCGTTGCATACCACATGGTCGAGTTGGCTTTCCTTATCGTGCGGATCGAAAAACATCTCCACGTGGTGGGCGTTTACCTGGGTTTCGGAAGTCTCCCCTTGAGACGTCATGGCGGCATTGCCCTCCACCACGATGCGTTGGATCAGGTGGTCGTCGTTATAGAAAACCCACGCGTGGTCGGCCGAGTATTTCAGATGCTTGCCGGGCGTTTCATCGGCGCCGCGAGCGTGCTCGGCGTCGATCTCTTTGATGAATTTGTGGCCCTCGCCACCCTCGCGCAGGTGAATGGTCGGCTTCTCGCCTTCGAACGACATATCGCCCCGCGTCATGCTTCCGGTAGGCATCAGGTCGATCTCCGCCGCGCTTTCGGAGTACCGCAAACTGGGCGCTACAATGTGCAGCGGCTTGGCGTGCGGGGATGCGGGCTGCCAATCCACCACTACGTCGTTCTTCATGAGCAGTTCGCGCGTGGGCGGATCGTAAGTAGCGCCCGTGGATTCGCCGTGGCCATTCTTAAATTCGAAGTCGCAATGGCCGTCGGTGTCGGCGTGGCCGCTGTTGGTATCGAAGGTGACCCCAGCGCAGGTGATGCCGATGAGATTCGCGGGCGGTTCGCCCTCCGCCGGTTCTCCCAGCGTGATGTGGACCACGCCCTCGGCCTTCATACGGCCCTCGGAATCGAAATAGGTGGCGGCATCGCTGCGCACCAGGTCGAACTTGGAATCGCAATTCTTGGAAGACTTGTGAAAGATGTGCAGTTCCACGCCGCTCAGTTCGCTATGCGAAGAGTCGGATGCCTGCCGCATGTCCTGTGAGGAGATTTCGTAGCTCTTGCAGCCGGTCTTCTGGTCCGTCACCACCCAACTGCCGCGATGGGTGGTGGAACTCAATTCGGCGGGCAGCGAAGGCGGCGGCGCCAGGGCCTTCGACTCAACAATTTTCTTCTGCCTCTGGTAAGTAACACCGACGCCGAAAATGATGGCGGCGATCGCCACCAGCAGGAGCCAGCGCGTACCTCGCATGCGATTAATTCCACTATAGCGCGCTATAGTGGCAGACGAATGAGCGTAAGCGAGGCCGAACCCATCCAACTTTTCGTCACCGGCGGCACCTTCGATAAGGAGTACAACGAACTCACCGGCGAGCTGTTTTTCAAACAAACCCACATCGCCGACATGCTGCGGCTGGGACGCTGCCGCCTCGACGTGAAGGTGGACACCCTGATGATGATCGACAGCCTGGAGATGACCGACTCCGGCCGCCAGTTGATTCTCGATCGCTGCGCCGCCGCCGGCGCCCGGCGCATCGTGATCACCCACGGCACCGATTCCATGGAGCAGACGGCCGCCGTGCTGGGGCGGGGAATCGCCGGGAAAACCATCGTGCTCACGGGCGCCATGGTGCCCTACCAGTTCGGCAGTTCCGACGGAATGTTCAATCTCGGCACGGCCCTGGCGTTCGTGCAGTCACTGGACGCAGGCGTCTACGTTGCGATGAACGGGCGCTGTTTTCCGTGGCATTCCGTACGCAAGAACCGCGAACTGGGAATCTTTGAACTCGTGGGAGACCGCTGAGCTCCGGCGCCGTGTCTTCAGTCGACAAATCGAAACGCAAATTCCAGTCCGTTTGGTATCGACGGCGTTGTATCGGCATAGCTGCGCCCCCCGGTGCTGGCGTGCGTGCCGGTCGCGGTCTTGTTGGCGAAGCCGCTCAACCTCACTTGAGTGCGTTCCTGTCAAGTGCCAAAAATCATTGGTGTGCTGCACTTTACAGCCGATTATTGTCACTCTCCGGTAGAGTGTGCTAATAATATCCTGGAGCGCCGGTGTGTGGAATGAACCCGCCGGGTGCGCTCCTGGTAGACCGATTTAATCCCAATTTTCAGGAGGTAAATTCATGAATATTCGTCCGCTTCATGACCGCGTGGTGGTCAAACGGATTGAGCAGTCGGAACAGAAACAGGGCAGCATTTTCATCCCCGACAGCGCTAAAGAGAAACCGCAGGAAGGCGAAGTAGTCGCTGTAGGCAAAGGCAAGCGCGATGACAAGGGCGAAGTGCACTCCCTCGATGTCAAAGTAGGCGACCGGATCCTGTTCGGTAAGTATTCCGGCAGCGACATCAAGATGGATGGCGAAGAGTACCTGATCATGCGTGAGGACGAGATCCTCGGGATTTTCGAGAAGTAAGGAGTCGATAGCAAAAATGGCGAAACAAATTGTATATTCCGAAGCCTCTCGTCAGGCGATTTTGCGCGGCGTCAACCAATTGGCCGATGCGGTGAAAGTCACGCTCGGACCCAAGGGCCGCAACGTGGTTCTCGAGAAGAAGTTCGGCGGGCCGACCATCACCAAGGACGGCGTCACCGTCGCCAAGGAAGTCGACCTCAAGGATCCGTTGGAGAACATGGGTGCGCAGATGGTGCGCGAAGTGGCCTCCAAGACCAGCGACGTGGCCGGTGACGGCACTACCACCGCTACTATCCTGGCCCAGGCCATCTATCGCGAAGGCGTGAAGTCCGTGGCCGCCGGCGCCAATCCGATGGCTCTCAAGCGCGGTATCGAAAAGGCCGTCGCAGTTGCCACCGAAGAAGTGAAGAAACTCTCCAAGCCGGTATCGGGTGACATGATCGCCCAGGTCGGCACCATTTCCGCCAACAGCGACGCCACCATCGGCAACATCATCGCCGAAGCCATGAAGAAGGTCGGCAAGGATGGCGTGATCACGGTGGAAGAGTCGAAGACCATGCACACCGAGCTCGACACTGTCGACGGTATGCAGTTCGACCGCGGCTACCTCTCGCCGTACTTCGTCACCGATGCGGACCGCATGGAAGCCGTGATCGAGGATCCCTACATCCTCATCCACGAAAAGAAAATCAGCAACATGAAGGACCTGCTGCCCGTGCTCGAACAAATCGCACGCTCCGGCAAGCCGCTGCTGATCATCGCCGAGGAAGTGGAAGGCGAAGCGTTGGCCACCCTGGTGGTCAACAAGCTGCGCGGCACCCTGAACGCCTGCGCCGTAAAGGCTCCGGGCTTCGGCGATCGCCGCAAGGCCATGCTGGAAGATATCGCTATCCTGACCGGCGGCAAGTCGATCATGGAAGAGACCGGCATTAAGCTGGAAGGCGTTCGTCTGGAAGATCTGGGCCGCGCCAAGCGCGTCACGGTGGACAAGGATAACACCACCATCGTGGACGGCGGCGGACAGCAAAAGGCCATCGAAGGCCGCATTAAGCAACTGCGCGCTCAGATCGAAGACACCACTTCGGACTACGATCGCGAGAAACTGCAGGAGCGGCTGGCGAAACTGGCCGGCGGCGTTGCGGTGATCAAGGTCGGCGCGGCCACCGAGACCGAAATGAAGGAAAAGAAGGCTCGTGTGGAAGATGCTCTGCATGCCACTCGCGCGGCTGTCGAGGAAGGCATCGTTCCCGGCGGCGGCGTGGCTCTGCTGCGCGGTTCCAAGGCGCTCGGTAGCCTCAAGGGCGAGGGCGACGAGCAGATCGGCATCGATATCGTGAAGCGGGCCTGTGAAGAGCCGCTCCGCCAGATCGTGGCCAACTCCGGTACCGAAGGCGCCATTGTGGTGGCCAAGATCCGCGAGAACGATAACCCCAACTTCGGCTTCAACGCGCAGACCGACACCTACGAAGACCTGGTGAGCACCGGCGTCATCGATCCTACCAAGGTGACCCGTTCGGCACTGCAGAACGCCGCGTCCATCGCGTCGTTGATGTTGACCACCGAAGCCATGATCGCCGAGATCCCCGAAAAGAAGTCGGCCGCTCCGGCTGGCCCCGGCGGTCACGGTCCCGAGATGGATTACTAAACTCTTACAGGCTCTCTTGCAGTATCTGCCGCGCCTCCCGGGAACACCGGGCGGCGCGGTTTTTTTGTGCTTCGCGATACCCTTTCAGCCAATTGCATGGGTTTGTAAAGGTTGCAACCGGGCTGCCAAAATCGCGTCTTATTGAGTAGAGAGAAGAAAAAAAGAAAGGGCTCGGTTAATCATATGGTTAAGCTGTTGAAAAGGTCCGCCTTCGGAGCCGGTGCGCTGTTCCTCACCGGCGCGTTAATGGCGGCCACATCCGGCACCTATGGACAGCCTGCGGCCAACACGCCGCGGACGCAATTCGCGCAGCCGGGAACAGTCAATTATGTGGAAGGACAGGCAAGTTTAGACGGTCAGCCCATCAACCAGAATTCCGTTGGTTCGGCCGTGGTGGGCGCCGGTCAGCAGTTGCAGACCGCCAACGGCAAAGTGGAAATACTGCTCACCCCCGGCGTCTTCTTCCGTCTGGGCGCCAACAGTACGGTGCGAATGATTTCCCCCACGCTCACCAACACGACGGTGCAACTGGTGCAGGGGAATGCCATGATGGAAGTGGCGGATTACGAAAAAGAGAATCACCTCCAGGTGAACGTAGCGGGAACGGACGCCACTGTAAAGAAGGATGGAATCTACGAGTTCTCCGCCAACCCGCCCATGACGCGAGTGTACGATGGCAAACTCGAACTCGCGATGGGTGACCATACGCGCAACCTGAGTAAGGGCGACGAGGTCGCGCTCGAAACCAATAATCCCAAGCTCAAGACGCAGGACTTCGATCTGAAGCAGACCGAAACGTCTGACGACCTCTATGCGTTTAGTAAACTGCGCGCCGATTATATGGCGCAGGCCAACATGTCGGCGGCCGAGAAATATTACGGCGCCGGCGCCGGATACGGTGCCCCCGGCTGGTATGGAGCGGGTTGGTATTGGAACCCCTACGTCGATCAGTACGCCTTCCTGTTGGGCGATGGCTTCATGTGGGATCCCTTCGGGTTCGGTTACTTCTCCCCCGGATATTGGGGCGCATATGCGCCGTACGTCGGGTTGGGTTACTACGGCGGCGGCTATGGCCTCTACGGTTATGGACACGGTTACTATCGCGGCCGGCCGGGTGGCGCGATCGTTCGTGGATCGGCCCTGGGAGCCAGGTTGGGTGGCGGCGGATTCCGTGGCGGAGTGGGCGGCGGATTCGCCGGCCGGCCAGCCATCGGTGGAGGCTACCGCGGCGGCGCCGTCGGCGGATTCCACGGCGGTGGCTTCGGTGGGTTCCACGGCGGCGGCTTCGGCGGACGCCGTTAAGTTTAAGATACGTCAGAAGCTAAGCTAGCTAACAACTGAGCCGCGCGACCCGGGAAACCGGGAAGCGCGGCATTTTTTTGCGGCGACGGGTCTCCCTGGCGATTCCGTGGGCGCAGTGGCATCGGTGAAGCGCACGCCGGACGCGCCCTCCGGCCTCCAGACATCGCCGGGTGGCCCCACTGCCGCGAACATGCCGCTGCGCCTTCTCATCCAACATGCCTATGATGTGCCTCGGCCCTCGGCGAATTGATCGGCTCCCTTCGCTCCCAAAGCCTACCTGCTCGAAAGAAGTTTCAATTTCCAACTAACGGAACGATAATCTTCGTCGTCCTACACTCAGACTGTCTATGGGAAACGACAAGCCGAAGGCCGACCTTTTGCCGGGCACGCTCGACATGCTGGTCCTTAAGATACTGATGCGCGGCCATTTGCATGGGTATGCAATCGCCCAGTTGATTCAACAGCTCTCCGACGATCTGCTGCGTGTGGAAGAAGGTTCGCTTTACCCGGCTCTCCAGCGGTTGGAGCTGAATGGCTGGATCGAGGGCGAGTGGGGCCTTTCGGCCAACAACCGGCGCGCCCGATTTTATAAGCTGACCTCCGACGGCCGCAAACACCTCCTCGACGAGTCCGCCCGTTACCGTCAGGTCACCGGCGCGGTGGCTCGTATCATGGGGTTCGCGTGAGGACTTCCCCCTGGAAGCGTTTTCGACGCCGTCTGCGGTATTGGCGGAATCACAGCGACCGGCAGCGCCTGCTGTGGGAAGAGATGGAGTTCCACGTCGAATCGATGGCCGAGGATCTGGTGGCCCAAGGCATGTCTGAGCGGGAAGCGCGCGCCGCCGCGCACAGAAAGTTTGGCAATATGACACAACAATCGGAGGAAGCTCGTTTCACCTGGATCGCACGCTGGATGAGCGACCTGGCGCAGGATTTACGCCACTCGTTTCGCGGCATGCGGCGCGATGCCGGCTTCACTACCTTTGTGATTCTCATCGCCGGCCTCGGCATCGGCGCCAGTTCCACCGTATTCAGCGTCGTGAATGCTCTGTTGCTCCGTCCCTTGCCGTTTCGCGATCCCGGACGCCTGGTCTGGATTGCCAACCAGGAGTGGAGCACTCAGGTCGGCATCGTTCAGTATCTGCGGGAGCGGAACAAGTCGTTCTCCGACCTGGCGGGCTACAACGCTTTCTATGGCGCCGGGAACAGCGAACTCACCGGAGCCGGCGAACCAGAGCGCCTGACGAGCGTGGGCGTGACCCAGAACTTTTTCCCTTTGCTGGGTGTGCAACCGGCGATCGGAAGATCCTTCACCGTCGAGGAGTGCCAGGGGAGAGCGGGCTCTCCGCCGGCCGCGCTGCTGACTCATGGATATTGGCAGCGGCGGTTTGCGGCCGATCCGGCCGTGCTGGGGCGGAAGCTCACACTGAATAATAAGAGCGTTACGGTAGTGGGAGTGCTGCCAGCGTCGTTCGATTTTGCCAGCATCTTTGCGCCTGCGATTCAGGTCGATTTATTCCTCCCCTTTCCCCTGACTCCCGAAACGAACCAGTACGGAAATACCTTGCAGGTAATCGGAAGGTTGCGGCCAGGCGCCACGGTGCGGAATGCTCAGACTGAGTTCACGCTGCTGGCAAAACAGGTCGCGAACGAGCATCCCGAATGGAACGGGATGAAACCGAACCTGAGTCTGCTGGAACGGCACGTGAGCGGACGCGTGAGCCCGGCGTTGCTTGTGCTGGCCTGTGCGGTGGGTGTGGTGATGTTGATTGTGTGCGCGAACCTTTCGAATTTGCAATTCACGAGGTTAGCTGGCAGGCAGAAGGAAATGGCGCTGCGGGCAGCGTTAGGCGCGGGGCGTTTCCGGATGCTGCGGCAAATGCTTACTGAGAGTGTCGCGCTCTCCTTGAGCGGCGCGGCGCTTGGCCTGCTGCTCGCGATGGCGGGCACTCGCGCGATTGCTCATCTGGACACGCTCAATATTCCTCTGTTGGCCAGCGTACGGCTGGATGGCGCGGCGCTGGCTTTCATACTACTGTCGGCGGTTCTGATCGGCGTACTCTTTGGTTTGTTGCCGGCCCTGCAGGCCCGGTCGTTCGCCGTTGGCGAAGCGCTGAAAGACGGCGGTCGCGGATCGACCGGCGGCCGGAGGCATGCATGGGTCCGCAACGGACTGGTGGTTTCTGAGGTTGCGTTTGCTTGTATCTTACTGGTTGGCGCCGGATTGCTCATACGGAGTTTTCTGCGCGTCCTGGACGTGAATCTGGGATATCAGCCGGAGCGGGCTGTTGCCCTGAGAGTCGACCCGAGTTTTCGGCTGGGGAGTTTGGAACAGGAGAACGCATATTTCGACGAGATGCTGCAGCGTACCCGCGCGCTTCCAGGCATCCAGGCAGCCGGTCTCACCGAGTTTCTGCCGCTGGGAGGAGATCGCAGTTGGCAGGTCTCCGCCAAGGGAGTGGTTTATCCCAGGGACCAGCATCCCGAGGCCTACATGCGGGTGGTTAGCGATGGATATTTCGAATCGGTCGGGATCCGCTTGCTGGCCGGCAGGCTATTCACCGAGAGGGATAACGCAGCGAGCGAGCCCGTCGTCATTGTCAACGAGACGCTGGCCCGCACCCTCTGGCCGGGGCAAGATGCGATTGGACAGATGGTGACGCAGGATCACGGCCGCCGCGTGGTGGGTGTGGTTGCGGATGTCAGGCATGACGCTGTGGAGAAAGCGGGCGGATCCGAAATGTATCGGCCGATTCGGCAAACCTTTGACTTCTCGAGTGTGCAACTGGTGGTGCGGACGGCGCTTCCGCCAGACCGGCTGTCACACGCGGTAATAACGGCTCTCCGGCCGATCGATCCGAATCTGCCGGTGAGCGAATTCAAAACTCTGCAATCCCTCGTCGACAAGGCGGTGTCGCCGCGCCGGTTCCTGGTGCTGCTGCTGGCCGGCTTCGCGGCTTTCGCTTTGGTGCTTGCTTCCCTGGGGATCTACGCCGTGATCTCGTTTTCGGTGAGTCAACGCGTGCAGGAAATTGGAATTCGCATGGCGCTGGGAGCGTCGGCCACCGACCTGCAACGCCGCATCGTGCTGCAGACGCTCGCGCTGGCCGCGTTAGGTCTCGCGTTGGGAATGGCGGGGTCGCGCGTCTTGTCGAGCACCCTGGACAGCATGCTGTTTGGAATCGGTACCGGCGATCCGGCCACATACGTCGGAGTGGGAGCGCTCCTGATCGCGGTCGCGGCGGTCGCCGGTTACATTCCCGCCTGGAAAGCCTCCAGGATCGATCCCATGGCGGCATTGCGGTCGAACTAACCCGCTGGCCCAGGACCGCTTCATTCGCAGCGCAGCGCCTTTAAGGCATCGATGCTCGCCGCGCGACGCGCCGGTAGCCAAGCCGCCACCACTACCACCGCCAGCATGATCAGCGCCGCGCCGGCCACTGTCGCCACATCCTGCGCGCCGACTCCGAAAAGCAGCCCGGTCACCAACCGGCTCTCCGCCAGCGCCGCCGGAACGCCCAATACCACGCCCGCCACACCGAGCGTCAGCGCATAACCCAGCACCATGCGAATCACCCGCGCCGGTGTCGCGCCCAAGGACATCCGAATGCCGATCTCGCTGGTCCGGCGGGCCGTCACGTAGGACATCATGCCGTAAAGCCCGAGGCACGCCAGCACCAGCGCCAACGCTCCGAACAACCCGGCAATCCACGCCACCATACGCTCCGTCGAAAGCCACTGATCGATGGCGTCGTCCATCCAGTCCGTGCTGCGGACCGTCACACCGGGAGCAAGAGTACGGAACTTGTCCCGGATCTGCACGCCGATTCCGGGAATCGCAGTTGCGGTTCGCACCACCAGGGTGGCGTCAGAGATGTCCTGCCAATCGGCTCCTTCCGGCATATAGATCATCGCCGCGCTACGGTTGCGCAGTGTATTGTAGGCCGCGTCGCGGATCACGCCGACGATCTCGAGCTGCGAATCGCTCGCCTGCTCGCCCCATGCGAAACGGCGCCCCACCACGTCGGTGGTGCCGAAGAAGCGGCGGGCCATCGCCTGGTTTACGATGGCGGTGCGCGGCGGATCAGTCATATCGCGGGGTGTGAATTCGCGCCCCGCCAGCAGGTGCATTCCCACCGTTTCTAGAAAACGCGGCGTAATCTGGTCCACCGCGACTACACGGTCGGCCGGCTTCGTCATGGGATGGCCGGCCACTGTCACATTGATGAACACGGCCGGCCGCAACATCCCGAAATGTGATGCGCTCACCGAGCGGACTCCGGGAATCCTGGCGATTTCCTGGTAGACATCGGCCACCGCCTTTCCCTGTCCGGCAGCCGCGGCGTCGGTCCGCACCAGCAGCAGGTGCTCGCGATCGAAGCCCAGATCCTGCGATTTCAGATTGCGTAGCGTGCGCACAAACAGCCCCGCGCCCATCAACAGAATCAGCGACAGTCCTACTTGCACCACCACCAGCAGCCTGCCGAGTGGGAATCGTCCGGGCGTGCGTGCGGCGCCCTTGACGGCTGTGTAGAGCGCTACTTTGGACACCGACAAGGCCGGCGCCAGACCGAACAGAACACCGGTCAGGAGACAAAGTGCTGCCGTGTAGGCCAGCACGCGTCCATCGGGCCGCAGATGCAATTCCACCGCCCACGGTCCGGTGCGCGCCAGCCGCATTAAGGCGGCGGTGCCCCACCACGCCAGTGCCAGTCCGGCCGCGCCGCTCATCACCGCCAGCATCAGGCTCTCCACCAGCAGTTGGCCCACGATGCGGCCGCGCCCAGCGCCCAGCGCCAGCCGCACGGCAAATTCTTTCCGCCGCGCTTCCGAGCGCGTCAGCAGCAGATTCGCCGCATTGGCGCAGGCCAACAGCAGGATCAGCCCGGCGATCACGGTCAGTGCTGCCAGCGGCTGCCGGTAATGTTCGCGCGGCCGCGAGATCCCTTGGCCTTCCGGCAGCAGCGCCAAGCGCGCGGGATTTTCCGATGCCAGCCGCCCCAGTTCATGCGCGATCTGCCGGTAAACCACCTTCGCTTCGGCCTCCGCCTGCCCCGCCGCAACCTGTGGCTTAAGCCGCGCAATCAGCCGCACCGGGTTGTTGTCGACCTTCTGCGACCAGCGGAATAAGGCGTGTGGCGCGAGCGTGATGGGAATCCACACATCGAGTGGCTGGCCGACCGAATCGCCCATGAACGAGTCCGGCGCCACACCGGCAATGGTCACCGCGACGCCATTCATTCCGAGTGTCCGCCCCAGAATATCCGGCCGCGATCCGAATCGCCGTTCCCAGTAGCTGTGGCTGATCACCGCGGCCGGTTCGTCCTCCGCGAAGCTCCTGCCGATGGCAGGCCGGACCCCCAGCACGGAGAAGTAATTTCCGCTGACGATGCCGATGTGGGTTGGCGCCTCGTCGACTGCTCCATTCACCACAATGTTGGTGCGGTCGGCCGTCCAGCTCGCCGCGATTCCCGAAAAACTCTGCATGCGCCGCTGCAGCTCTTTGAACTCACGGTAGGTGAAGAAGTAGGTCCACTGGCGGAGCGAGTCGTCCCAGCCGGCGAAGACCACCAGTCGTTCCGGCTTTTCTACCGGCAGTTGCTTCAGCAAAAGGGCATCGGTGACCGTGAAGATAGCGGTATTGGCGCCGATTCCGAGAGCCAGCGAGAGGACCGCAATCGCCGTAAACCCGGGATTGCGCGCCATCAATCGCAGGCCGTGGCGCAGATCCTGCAGCGCTCTTTCCAGGCGGACCCAGCCCCACACCGCGCGGCTCTCCTCCAGTAACAGCGCGGCGTTGCCGAACTCGCGCCTCGCCCGCAGGCGCGCTTCCCGCTCCGGCACGCCCGTCTCCATCAGGCCGTCGGCTATCTCTTCGATATGGCTCTCGATATCTTCCGCCACGGCACGATTCATGCGGCGTCGGCGCATCGCATTCCAGATCCAATTCATGATGGCGAGAGCCTCATCACCCGGCTGATTCCCTTCAGCATGCGGTCGAAGCTGGAGATCTGGCGGTCCAGTTGTTTGCGGCCCGCCGGCGTGATCTTATAGACCCGGACCTTCCGGTTTCGCGCCGACACGCCCCATTCGGCCTGGACCCATCCGGCTTTCAACATGCGTTGCAGGGCGGGGTACAGAGATCCTTCTTCGATCTGCAGCAGGTCGTCGGACGCGCCCTTGATATCTTGCGCCAGCGCATATCCATGCCGGGCCCCTCTGCGAAGCGTCTGCAGGATCATCATTTCCAGCGCCCCCGGAAACAGATCCCGCTGTGCTGTCTGGTCCATACTATTTTGCTCTATGCCTAGAGTGATCGACTTTCGCGCCACTGTCAAGAGCCAATCGATCACCTGAGCCGGCTTTACTTCCCTCTATGTCTCTGGCACCATAACCCAATGACGCTCGCCCGCCCGCTCGCCACGCTCCTCCTGTGCCTTGCTCCTCTCGGGGCCGCCGATGACGCCAACCGCCAACTTGCGCGCGACATCTTCAAACAACTCATTGAGATCAACACCACCGATTCCGTGGGCAGCACCACGCAGGCGGCGCAGGCCATGGCCAAACGGCTGCTCGACGCCGGCTTTCCCGCTGCCGACGTGAAAGTGCTCGGCCCTAACGACCGGCGCGGCGACATGGTGGTGCGCGTACACGGCACCAGCACGACGCTCAAGCCCGTCCTCATCATCTGCCATCTCGACGTGGTGGAAGCCAAGCGCTCCGATTGGACCACCGACCCTTTCCAGTTCGTGGAGAAGGACGGCTACTTCTATGGGCGGGGCACGCAGGATGTCAAAGACGGTGACGCCGCACTGGTCGCCGATCTCATCCGCCTGCATCGCGAAGGCTGGAAGCCCGACCGCGACCTGATCGTCGCCCTCACCGCCGATGAAGAGGGTGGAAAATCGAACGGCGTCGATTGGCTGCTGCGCACTCATCGCGATCTCATCGACGCCGCCTACGCGCTCAATCCCGATGCCGGCGGCGTCACGTCGGAGAAAGGCAAGATCGTCAACGTCGATATCGAGGCCAGCGAGAAGCTGTATGCCGATTACGAATTCACCGCCACTAATCCCGGCGGCCACAGTTCGCTGCCGGTGCCCGATAACGCCATTTACCACGTGGCCGACGCCCTCGGGAAGTTGGAGAAGACCGTCTTTCCACTTGAATTGAACGATGTCACCCGCACTTATTTCGAACGCCGCGCGCCGCTCGAAAAGCCGCAGATGAAAGACGACATGAATGCGCTCCTGCACACTCCGCCCGTGTCCGAAGCGGTGATGCGCCTCTCCCACGATCCGCGCTACAACTCCATGATCCGCACTACCTGCATCGCCACGCGCATCAGCGGCGGCCATGCCAATAATGCGCTGCCGCAACTGGCGCAGGCCAACGTCAATTGCCGCATTCTTCCCGGCCATTCGCCCGAAGAGATCCGCCACATGCTGGTGGCCATCGTGAACGACCCCAAGGTCACCATCCGCTACGTCAACGATGCCGGCGAAGTCTCCAGCAACGCGCCCGATAAGAAATCGTTCCCGCCGGTGATGCCCAGCCCGGAGATCCTGAAGCCGCTGGAAAAGGTCGCCGCCGAGATGTGGCCGGGTGCGCCCGTGATTCCCGATATGGAGACGGGCGCTTCCGACAGCATCTATACCATCGCCGCCGGCATTCCCAGTTACGGCGTGAGCGGCATGGCCATCGACCAGGACGACGTGCGCGCGCACGGCAAAGACGAGCGCATTCGCGTCAGCGCCTTCGATGACGGCGTGGAGTTTTACTACCGCTACCTGAAGGCTCTGCTCGGCGGCGGGAAATGAAACGCCTTGCGCTGCTGCTGGCGGTCTTGCCGCTGCCGGTGTGCGCGCAGTACAGTCTGTTCGCCTGCGGTTCCAGCTCCAAGGATTACGTGGTGGGCGCGAAGCTTCCCGCCAGCGGTATCTTCATACGTTCCGCCGCCGGCCAGTGGCGCCACGCCGGGTTCAATCACCCCTTGATCACCGCCTTCGATTACGACCCGCGCGATCCGTCCGTGGTCTACGCCACCGCAGGCAACGGACTGCTCCGAGTCACCGAAAACGGCGAGCGCTGGAAAATCCTCACCGGCAGCGACGTCACCGAATTGCTGGATGTCGCGGTGGATCGCAATCGGCCGGGTACCGTCTACTTCGGCCACACTGCCGGCATTCAGGTGACTCACGATGGCGGCGCTACGTGGCGCGATGCTTCGGCCGGATTGCGCCGCAAGTATACCGCCGCCCTGCGCGTGGATTCGCGGCATGCCGGCGTGCTGCTGGCAGGCACGGAGGAAGGCATTTTCCGGAGCGAAGACGGCGGCGAGTCTTGGAAGCTCGCCGGCGCCGCGGGTAATCGGGTGACGCGTATCGAACAATCGCCCCACGATCCCTGCTTCTGGCTGGCAGCCACGGAGGGCGGGGGATTGTTCGCGTCCAGCGATTGCGGCGTGACGTTCGAGAGCGGCGGCAATCTCGGGGTCGGGCGCAACATTTCCGATATCGCCTTCGATCCTGCCACGCCCCAACGCATTGCCGCGGTGGGGTGGGGAATGGGAGTGGCGGTCAGCGAAGATGGCGGCAAGACCTGGCAGGCGCGGAACTCCGGACTGCCTTCCATGAACGTCTGGAGCGTCGCGTTCGATCCCGCGCGGCACGACCGCATCTACGCCAGCGTGCACCAGGACGCGGTTTATGTGTCGCATGACGGCGGCCGGACGTGGGAACGCGACGGCCTCGCCGGAAGCGCCATCTTTCGCATGAAGTTCGTCCCGGAGGCGGGCGCGAAATGAAGTCCGCGGAAGTGAGTGATGGAAGCAGCGATGTGGCGCAGGCTTCAGCCTGCCGGGTCGAGACTCGTCTCGACCCTTGTCTGCCGCAGCCGATCGTGACACCAGTGTCTGCGCCACTTGGTGACAGTCACCATGTAGGTCTGCCGTCGCCGGCCGCTCTATTTGCCGCGCCGCCATTTGACCACTTACTCCCCGAGACGGGAGCAAGAATGAAGTCGCGATGTCTGCCATCGCCGCCCGCGCGATACGCGCGCAGGCCGTTCGACCACTTACTCCCCGAAGGGGCCGCGAAATGAGGTGGCTCTGCCTGCTGCTGCCTGCGCTCTTGTACGCGCAGGCGCCTCCCTTCGACCAGCGTGTGCGTACTGTGATCGAGACCTATGCGCGCCCCGCCAATCCGGCCGCCATGGGCTACCCCAACATCGCCGCCAAGCTCTCGCGGAAAGAAGATGCCGCGCTCTGCTCGCGCCGTCTGGAAGAATTGCTCGCCGCCGGCCCGTCCGGCGACATGTTCTGGATGTACCCCGTGACGGCCGTCGCGTATCTCGATCGCGGGCAGCTCAGCGAACCTGCGCGGCATGCCTTGCATGAGGCGTGGCGCACCTATATGCCGTACCGCGGCGATACCGAAAACCACTGGGTGATGTACTACACCTCGCTCTATCTCATGTCGCAGCTTTGGCCCGATCAGGTCTGGTACAACGGCAAATCGTCGGCCGAAAACATGCGCGAGGCGGCCGGCTGGCTGGAATCGTGGGTCAAACTGACTACCACCCGCGGGCAGGGCGAGTACGATAGCCCGAGTTACATGGGTTATTACTTCCTTTCGATGTCTTATCTGGCCGCGTGGGCGCGCGACCCCGCGATGAAGAAGCGCGCCAGTATGATGATTGAGTACCTGACGGCCGATTATGCCGCCGAAACGCTGGACGGCGTCTATGTCGGGGCCCACTCGCGCGTCTACGATCGCGAGGTGCTGGAGAAATGGGCCATCCCTTCGAGCGATTTCGGCTGGGTGCTGTTCGGCCTCGGCCATCCGCTCGCTCCCCCCTCCAACGCCATCCTCTTTTATGTGTTGGCCAGCGCGCAGCCGGCGCCCGGGATTCTCCAGCACATCGCCGGCGACCGTTCCCAGCCCTACACCCATTACGAACTCAAGCGCACGCGCAATCGATGGCGATTCTACGACGATCCGCACGGACCGGTGTATAAGACTACCTACCTGCGGCGCGAATATGCCGTCGGTTCCGACCAGGGCGGCACGCTTCAGCCCATCCAGGAGCATTCCTGGGATGTTACCTGGTCCGTCCCCGACCCGCGCGGCGTGCAGAATACCTTCTTCACGCTCAATCCGCACTCTTCGCTGCACGAACTGGAGACTTACTTCACCTTTCCACCCGATATCGGGATTTCGGGAGTAGTAAGTTCCAAGAAAAGCTACGATTCGCCCGATAAGTTCGTCGGCGGCTCGCCCTACGAGCAGATCTATCAGGACCAGGATGCGCTGATCGCCCTCTATAACATCGCACCCGGCGCGCGGTTCCCGCACATCAACGGCTTCTTCTCCAAGGATCTCGCGGAAGTAATCGAAGATCCCTCCGGTTGGATCTTCCTGCGCGGCGGCGATGCGCTGATCGCGTGCCGGCCGCTACAGCCTTACACCTGGAAGCCGATCGACGGTGGCGGCAGGCGCCTTTTCAGCCCGTATCTGAGGAACGGAATGGTAGTCCAGGTGGCCGCCCGCAGTGAGTTCGCCGATATGCAGGCCTTCCGGCGCGCAATTCTGGCGCTCACGCTGGAGTTCTCCATGGACGGCAATCCCTCGGTCCGCTTCCGCTCGCTGCGCGGGAAAACGTTGGCTTTCACCTACGGCACTCCGCCTGTCGACTACGACCGGTGGCCGCTTTTCGGCGGCCCGTTCCTGGAATCGGCCAAAGACTCCGAAGTGCTGGTGATGAAGTACCACGATTTGCGCCGCACGCTGGACTTCCGCACGCTGACTGTCCGCTAGTTCTGCTGTGCGTGAAGTGGCTGGCCCTTCAGACTCCGCAGGGCCGGTGTCCCCCATAGCAGGTAAGCGGAACCTCCCAGTTGAGGCTGTCTAAGCCCAGACTAATGCGTCATGGCGTAGACGAGGTAATTCACCCCGATGCGCAATCCCATGTAGGAAAACTTCTGCGGATAGGTCGGCTCGTCGGCGTTCTCCCAGGAGTCGCCCAGATCGTTGTCATGGGTCATCACGGCGATCAGTCGATGATGATCGTCGTAGACGCCGCGCCAGTGGGGATCGTCGCCGCCGCTTCCCCAGGTGGGATTGGTGCGGCACTTCTCGCAGATGCTGTGCGTTTGCGTGTACTGCATGCCCGGCACCTGGTAGCGCTCGTCGAGATCGTAGACCGTATGAAAGATGGGATCGTCGTTGGGGATGTCGACGATCTGCAGGTCGCCGCCCAACACCTTATTCATGCTGTAGACGAAGACCTCCCATTCCTTCGTGCCGTGGAAATCGTCGCACATGAAGAAGCCGCCGCGATCCAAAAATTCGCGGAATTTCTTCACCATCTGATCGGTCAATTGCCAGTGGCCCACTTCTACTGCGTACAGCCAGGGGTAGTTGAACACGTCGTCATCCTGCTCCAGATTGACCACCTGCTCGGCCGACCGCGCGTCGATGCGCGTCAGCCGGCGGATGGCCAGCGCCAGATGGCGGTCGGAGCGGGGATAATCGATGCTCCAGTTGGTCATGCCCTCATGCCAGTCGTACTGCGCGTGAAAGGTGGATTGCCAGTCGACATACACCGGGCTGGTGGGATACATCAGCCGGGCGAAAGTCCATTCGCCAGGGACCTTGTAGTCCTTGGCTAGAGGGAAATTGTTGTACTCCCACGCCGGGTATTCCTTAAAAGGGTCTTGTGCCCAAAGGGTGCAGATGAAGAGAGCACACCCGGCCAAGCCCGCGAAAATCGCGCCACGCATCTCTTTTCAGTATAGACGTGCGTCTAGCGCCCTCGTCTCCCTCCGGAGGCGGGAATGAGGCGGGCGGGCATATCGGCCACCACGTAGCTCATCACGGCGAGCGCTGCCACGCTCTTGCGGAAGTCCTCCGGGTCAACTTTGTCGAGCGTGTCGGCCTCGCTGTGGTGCCAGTCGAAATAGTGGGTGCCGGCGGCGCGTTCGCTCATGCCGGCGACGCCGTCGCGAAGCAGCGCCGTGATATCTTCGCCGCCGCCGCCGCTGAGAATCTCGCCGGCGCCGATGGGATCGAGCAGCTTGCCGATCTGCCGCAGCAGCTCCATGGAATTGGCGTCCACACCGGCGCCGAATCCGCGCGGCGTCTCCGCCCCACCGTCCATTTCTAGCGCCATTACCTGATTCTTGAGCTGGTCGCCTACGAAGGCGCGGTAAGCCTCGCCGCCGCGGGTGCCGTTCTCTTCATTCACCCAGAAAGCCACGCGCAGCGTGCGGCGCGGCTGCAAGCCGAGCTGGTGGACGATCGACAGCGCTTCCAGACACGCCATGATCGACGCCCCATCGTCCTGCGCGCCCTGTCCCACATCCCAGGAATCGATATGGCCGCCGATGACCACCACTTCTTCGGGATGCTCCTTGCCGGGGATCTCGCCGATCACGTCACCGCTATCGGCATCGGGCAGCATCTGCGCGCCCATTTCGAGATGGACGCGGGCGGGCGTGCCTTCGGTGTAGAAGCGCTCCAGCATGTAGGAGTCTTCGGGAGAGATGGCGGCGGCGGGAATCTTGGGCTGGTCGGCGTCGTACTCCATGGCGCCGGTGTGCGGCTGCTGCATGGCGAGCGGCGTGGCGGAGCGGACCAGCACTGCCACCGCGCCCAGCGCCGCCGCGCGCGAGGCGCCGTTGGTGCGATAGTTGCGGCCCGAACCGTAGTTGGTGAAGACGTAATTGTAGACCACGATCTTCCCTTCCACTTTGTCGCGCCCGAGCTTGGCCAGGTCCTCGAAGGTCGAAACCACCACCGTGTCGGCGGTAATGCCGCCGGCCGGCGTCCCCACGCTCATGCCGAGTCCCAACATATGGAGAGGCTTCTCGATGGGCGTGATCATCTTGGCCGACTCGCTATTGCGAACCCAATGCGGCACCTTGGTGGGGATGACGCGAACGTTGCTCAGTCCCACGGCCTTCATTTGTTCGACTGACCAGGCGATAGCCCGCTCAAGCGCGACCGACCCGCTCAGGCGATTGCCGATGCGATAGCAAAGATACGCCAGCCGGTCGTAGCCATCCTTGTCCGCCATGGCGGCGCGAATGAGCTTTTCGGCGGGATCGCGGTATTGGTCGGTGAGATTCGGCTCGTTGGCCGCCAACATCGTGGTAGCGGCCAGGACGAGGACGAGCGGAGTACGCCAGGTCATAAGCACAATATTCTACATGAGGCGGGGAGTTCAATTGGTACGACGCAATTTGGATGGCAGGCTCGCGTCTCTGTTTTGGCGCGCGTGAACCGCGGTGGCAGGGGGCAGCAGGGCGTGCTGGCATGCGGCGCAGTCCCTGCAGTAACGACCATCGCCCAGACTGAAAACGGTGCGGGTTCCGCGCGTGGGAGCCTCTGCGTGGTTATCGTCCAAGGACATGACCTTCGTAATCGTAGGCGGCGGAAAGACCTCCGTTCGATTGACGGACCAGATTGAGGCCTTCTTCGATGGCACGGAAGCTGGCGGTTTCCACCGGGACGGCGGCCCGCAATCGGACCATAATGGGATAGCTCATGAAACTAGCCTTGTATTGCGTCGCCTCTACACTCCTGCTGGCTGGATCTCTGCCGGCCATCGCCGCCAACGACACCACCGTGGCATCGCGCGTGGGGCTGCCGCTCGCGCAAACCGCCAGCCGCGGAGTGGTCACGCGCGACCCGTCGACCATCGTCAGATGCAAAGGCGAGTTCTGGGTCTTCTACACGGGCCGCGGCATTCCCTCCTTTCATTCCAAGGATCTGGTGAAGTGGGAACCCGGGCCGCCGGTGTTCCAGACGGCTCCCGCGTGGATTGCCGAAGCGGTTCCCGAGAACCGGAACATGAGTTACTGGGCTCCCGACATCATCCACCTCGGCGATCGATATCTGCTCTACTACGCTGTCTCCAGCTTCGGCAAAATCACCTCGGCAATCGGGCTCGCCACCACTCCCACTCTCGATCCGGCCGATCCCGCCTATCGCTGGACGGATCGCGGCATCGTGGTGCAATCGCATGAGGGCGGCGATTTCAATGCCATCGATCCCTCCGTGTTTTCCGGCGGCGATGGCACTTTGTGGCTGGCATTCGGCTCCTACTGGAGCGGCATCAAGCTGGTGCAACTCGATCCGCAGACCGGTAAGAGGTCCGCCCCCGACGCGCCGCTTACCTCGCTGGCATACAATAAGTCGATTGAGGCATCATGCCTCTACAAGCACGACGGCTATTACTATCTCTTCGTCAATTGGGGCTCGTGCTGCCGCGGTGTGGCGAGCACTTACAACATTCGCATGGGGCGAAGCCGTCAAGTTACCGGGCCGTACCTCGATCGGGATGGCGTCGACATGCTCAAGGCCGGCGGTACCCTCCTGCTTTCCAGCAAAGGGCCGCTGTTCGGACCCGGTCACGCCGGCATTCTGGTGGACAAGGGGAAAAGCTGGTTCACCTCCGACTTTGAGGGCGACAGCCGGATGGATGGGAAGGCGACCCTCGCCATCATGCCGCTTACCTGGAAGTCAGGTTGGCCTGTAGTAGAAATCGTCGATAAGTAAGGACGGTCGACCGTGCCCAGAAGAGCAACGCCGTCGATGAGTTGCCTTTGGTGCAGCCCATGAGAACCATTAAACTACTCTTCGGTTTTCTGCTGATGCTGTTCGGTTGCGGATCGCGGCAGGGGCCTTACCAAAAGAAAGGCGGCGTCTGGTATTTCAACGATATCCGGGTGGAGGAAGCTCCGGCGTTTGTCCCCCTCGCCGGCCCATTTGCGAAATCCTCGACTGCCGGTTATTATCGCGGCCGAGCCATTGCAGGTAGCGATGGTCCAGCCTTCGCAGCTCTCTCCGAGCATTACGCGAAGGACAATCGACACGTGTTTTATTCCGATACCTACCGCAAGAGCCAGGAATATTTCTCGCTCCTGCACGATCGCACGTTCATGGTGGACGGCGGCGACGCGGCAACTTTCCAATACTTGACCGGCGGCTACGGCCGCGACGCTTCCCACGTGTATTTCGAGGGCGTCGCGTTTGCGGTCAAAGACGCCGCTTCGTTTACGGTGCTCGAATACAGTTTTGCCAAAGACCGATTCACGGGCTACTACTTGCAAGAAGCGATCGCCGGCAGCGATGGCCCGACGTTCACGGGCATCGATAGCCATTACGCAAAGGATAAAGATCGCGTCTTCTATTCGGGGCTGGAGATGGGAAGCGGGCCAGCAGCGGTCAAGACTGTAACGCTCGCCGGCGCGCAGCCTGCTGGTTTCGTGGCGCTCGATTCGGGATACGCCAAGAGCGGCGGCATCGTCTTCTACCAGGGACATCCGGTTCAAGGGGCCGATGCGGCGACCTTTGCGGTACAGGCCGGTTTACCAGACGGTGGGGATGCTCGCGACGAGAAGGCGACTTACGCGGTAGGGCGGAAATTGAAGGGTCAGAAACTCAAATAGTGCGCTCTGCTTCGCTCGACTCTTGACAGCTTCCTCCTGGCCTCTTCGACCCTCTCCAATGGCTTCTTCCGTAACCCGGACATCCCCAGTTTGGCGGGTCCATTCGTTCATCGCCGCGGCGAGTGCGCCGACGCCTCGTCCCGCAAAACTCTTCCCGAGTAGCGAAAACCGCCCAGCACAAAGAAGATCGCCCCTAGTGCTCCCCAGCCCACCATCAGCCAGGACCCGAACCGTCCGTCATCGACTGCGTCGCCAGTCACGGGATTCGCGAATATCCGGACCGTGTCCCCGGCCTTCAATAACTTGTATGTGCTGACATTGAGGCGACTCTCGACCAGACGGTTGCCTGCCGGGTAACTTACCTCGACTTCGTAGTCCGCGGACGAACCGTGCGACCGGGGCGACGAGACTCTCGCAGAAAGAACATGGGCCTGCACCGGACTCTTACCGGCATACTGCCGATAGTCCGTCTTCAGCGACCAAAGCGGCGCACCGAAACAGAACACCGCCAACGGCAGTGAGACCCAGCGTACGACGTGAAGCATCCCGCGGCGCGCGACCGATAGCATTCGACAATCAGCATATCAGCCGGCGCCGACTGAGTCGCGCATCCGATTGGGACAGTGGTAAGATTCTCCACACGCGCATCGAGGAGCAGCAACAATCCATCGCTTACTATAGAATCGTCTCCAAGCTTGGCGGAGGCGGCGTTCGCCGCCGATCGCGATCGTCTGGCTTCACACGGGAAGCCCAGATGCTGCGGCCGGTGATCTGTCAATCCAGCCGGAGCGCGTCGGTTGGCCTCAATCGCGCCGCCCGCCATGCCGGGACGAGCGCGGCGGCGATAGAGGCGCCGCCCAGGAGTAAGCTTGCGCCGGCGACCGTGGCAGGGTCGATCGCGGCGATGCCGAACAATTGCGACTGCACCAGCCTGCCGAGCGCGGCAACGCATGGCAGTGCGATGGCGATACCGGCCACGATCATGGCGGCGGCGTCGCGCAGCACCAGGCGGATGGCGGAAGCGCCTGTGGCGCCGAGCGCCAGCCGGATGCCGAGCTCGCGGGTGCGCTGCGTGACCACAAAGGACATCACTCCATAGAGACCGATCAACGAGAGCAGCAGCGCCAGCGCGCCAAAGCTGCCGGAGAGGGCGGCCAGCAGTCGCTCGGTACTCAGCGACCGGCCGACCTGCTCGTCCACCGTGCGGAAAGAGAGGATGGGGAGCTGCGGGTCGGCTCGATGGACAATCTGACGAATGGTTTGAAAGGCCTCTTCCGGAGTACCGCGGGCGCGTACATAGAAGGTGCCCATGGCATCGTCGCCCTCGAAGATCGGAAACCAGGCTTCCTCGGAAGGCTCGCGCAGACTGCGGTAACTGATGTCCCCCACCACGCCTACGATTTCGATGTCGGTTTTTGTTTCAGGAAGAGTGCCGCTGCCGATGCGGACTCCGAGCGGATCGCGGCCGTCAAGGTAACGGTCGGCGAACGCCTGGTTGACGATCACCGAGCGCCGGCCGGTTTCGCCGATAGGCCGGGAGTCGTGCTCGTCAAAATTGCGGCCCGCCAGGAGTGGGATATGCATGGTGGCAAAGAAGCTGGGGCTGACGGCATTCATCTCGACGTCGCGGTCCGAGGTGAAGCGGTGGTCCGTCTGGATGGTCACGGGATTATTCCAGCTTCCGCCGGTCAATAATCGGACGCGCGCCACGGCGGAATTCCGGGTGGCGGGAGCGGCGCGAAGTTCTGTCTCAACGCGGCGGATCAGTTGGCGGGCCTGATCTTGCGAATACGCATTCTTCTCGGGGTCGAGGGAGAAAGAAAGCAGTTTGGCGGTATCGAAACCGGGGCCTTTCGCAAGCAGGCCGGAAAGCGAGCGCAGGAATAACCCCGCGCCGACGATCAGGATCAGCGAGAAGGCCACCTGGAGGGTGACGATGCACTTGCGCAGGCGGATGCCGCCCAAGCCGCTACCGCCGCGCTCCCGCAGCGATGCAATCAGGTTGTAGCGGCCGGCATGGACAGCCGGCGCGAGAGAGCTCAGGATGCCTGAAGCGACACTGACCAGGAATGCGAACGCTACCAGATGCGGGCTGAGGCTGGCGTGCAGCGCGTTGGACGCAACTTCGCGCGGCAGGAAGGCAATGAGCGCGCGGATGGCCTGCGGGCCGAGCGCAATGCCGAGCGCACCGCCGGCCAACGACAGAAGGAGACCATCGGCCAGGAGTTGGCGCCCGATGCGTCCGCGGGAGGCGCCGAGAGCCAAGCGCGTTCCGATCTCCCGTCCGCGCGCCGAGCCGCGCGCGAGGAAGAGCCCCGCCACATTGAGACAGGCGAGTCCGAGCAGGACTCCGGTGGCGGCGAACAGCACCCAAAGGGGCTGCGAGAGGCTGCGGCGTAGCCCGGAATGGCCTTGGGGCGCGGGTGTGAGTTGGAGTGTGGAGGCCAGAAAGCGGCGGCGGTCTGTGGCGGTAACGGTTGGGAAGCCGGCGCGGTGCGTGTCCTCTTCGAGCATCGCCTTGAAAAAGGGCTGGAGACCGGCCTGCGCGTGAGCGGTCGTAACGTTCGGGCGCAGTCGGCCGAGGATTTGCAGCCAGCGTGTGCGGCGATCCAGCAGATCGTGGAAACCGGGAACAACCTGTTCCGACATGGAGGCCGGAATCCAGAATGCCGGGACCACACCGACATCGATGCCACGGAATGGGGCCGCGGCGACACCGACGATGGTCATGGGATGCTGGTTGACCAGCACCTTGCGGCCGAGAACATCGGGAGCGCCGGCGAACTGCGACTGCCAGAAATCGTAGGAGAGGACGATCACGGGGCCGGCGAGCGGCGCGGCGTCATCCTGATCCTCAATGATGCGGCCGAGCGCGGGGCCTACGCCGAGAACCGCGAAATAGCTGCCGGAGACAATCTCCGCGCCTACCGGTTTGGGGTCGCCGCCGGCCGAGAGATTGACGGTGGTTTCGGCCCGGCAGAGAACCCCCTGAAAGAAGTCGATCTGCTGCTGCAGGTCGCGGCAGATCGGGTACGACATCAGGTTGTAGGAACCGAAGCCGTTGGCGAGTTGCTCTCCCTTCCAATCGATCAGGACGAGGCGCTCAGGCTCGCGGACCGGGAGCGAGTGCAGCACGACCTGATCGACCAGCGAATAGATAGCGGTGGTGGCGCCGATGCCGAGGGCGAGCGAGAGCAGCGTGGCGCCCGTGAATGCGGGGCTGCGCAGCAGCGAGCGGGTGGAGAAGCGGAGATCGTAAAGGAAATCGCGGAGCCAGCGGGTGAGCCAGATGTCGCGGACTTCTTCGCGCACCTGTGCGAGCCCGAGTTCGACGGCAATCCGGCGCCGGGCCTCGGGCTCGGGCATGCCGGCAGCGGTCAGGTCGGCAACTCGCCGATCGAAGTGGTATTGGAGCTCGCGGTCGAGTCCGCGTTCCAGGGACTCCCGGCGAATCCAGTTGAAGATCTGCCTCATCGGCTGCCCTCCTCGAAGATCAGGTTGACGGCGCCGGAAAGACGTGCCCAGCTATCTTTCTCAAGCGCGAGCTGCCGGCGGCCGGCGGCGGTGAGGGCGTAGAATTTGGCCTCGCGGCCGGTCTCCGATTGTTTCCACTCGGCGCGCAGCCAGCCCTTCTGCTGCAGGCGGTGGAGGGCGGGATAGAGCGAGCCTTGGTTGACCTGGACGACCGAGCGCGAGATCTGCTCCAGCCGCTGCGCAATGCCGTACCCATGGGCGGGTTCAAGCGACAGGATCTGGAGGATCAGCATGTCCAGCGTGCCTTGCGGAATGGGGAAACGGGAAGAGGGCATCGATACCTCAAGCTTCTACATTTCACGATACGCCAAGGATAGGTCGAAGGTCAAGGTGTTGCTCGCGTCGCGCAGCGCAGCTCCTTTCCCGAAACTTACGTCGAGCCTGCCCATATGACTTGGCGGCGGAGCGCGGTGTTCAAACAGGCGCCCGCATCGCCACAATTTGACCTTCTCATGAATTGATGGAACAATTTCACGATGGCTCTCCCTTCGCAAGGTCTCCTGCTCCGTAGCGGCTTACGCAGAGCTTTCGCTGCCATTGTGCTGTTGGGGATCGCCGCCGCACATGGCGAACAGAATGAGATGCTGGTGTCGGCCTGGGAATTGAAAACCGTCGCTGACCATCCACCGTCGACGCTGAATATCAAATTCTGGAACATTCAATTTGGACGCGATGGCAACTGGTCCTTTTCCGGCGAGATGATGGGCCGCTATGAAGGAATGAAGTTGGCCGGCCATGGGACGTGGAGTACAGAGCAGAGTCAGCTCAGTTATACCGCCGGGTCCAATCACGGCCGATCCGAATTTACAATAAAGAACGGCGTTCTCACGCTGTCGCCGGATCCAGTCGTGAGGCCGGACGGCAAAACACCAGTCACGGCAACGTATCGAAGGGTCGCCCGCTAACCTCGAGTATCCGGTACAAGCCTCCATCAGGCCCGCGTCCAAGGGAGATCCAGCTTCAAGCGTCCGTGAGGGCCAGGACAGGCTTGCCTCCGCCCATCATAATGGGCACGAGCATGGCGGGCATCCTAGCAGGAACGATGTTCAACGTCTGCCAAACGGCCATCGTCTCCAACATCTCGCGGCCATCGGGATACCTGTCGATGGAGCGTACCCCTTCGTCCGGTGAGAGCAGGGCAACGCTCCACGCCCGGGAGCCGCTTATCGCAGCGAAATTACCACTCCTGCCTGGCTTTGCGCACCGCCCACCGTCACTACCAGCGAAACGTCGCCGGCCCCCAGACCCGCCGGGACGATCAGATTGATCTGGCCGAGACCTTGGCTTGCCAGTCCGGCAAATAACGGCGTCACGCTGGCGTTACCGATCAGAACATTCACCGTGTTGGTGGCCGGCGCGGCGCCGATAAAGGCCTCCCCCGCCGGCACCACACGGTTCGTTGGGCCAAGTCCCACCACGAACAACGCAACGATGTCGCCGGCCTTGGCGGCAACAGTCGGGTAACCGAGTGAATTACCCGTGGGCCCGAGGATGTCATAAGTCCCGTAACTTCCACCGCCATCCGGCCGAAGAATAATACCGGCCACGTGTGTGGTATCCAAGAGGAGAAACGAGGGAGCGAAGGGGGCCAGGTTTACAGTCGATGTCGCGGAACCGCTGGGCGTAGTTACCACGACGGGGACAGGGCCCGTGGCGCTGTCGTCCGGCGCTTGTAAGTTGATCTGGGTGGGGCTCACATACAACAGGTACGCAGCCTTCCCGTCGATGGTCACGCTCGTGCCGCCAAACGAAGTCGGGTAATTGGCGTTCCGGATCGCTGTCGAGGTAGCGAGATTCGCGCCTTTGATGGATACCAACTCGCCAGCTTGAATGGTTGACGTAATGCTAAAGACCGGATTGATGGTGCCCGGCTCGATGGATGGCGCCCCCAAAATCGCGCCCGGGTCCAACTTGGCCACGAAGGCGTTGGTGCCTTTGCCCGCCGAGCGGTTGGCCGTTTGGATGGCTCCCGGTGTGACGGGGAAGTCGGGGGACGAAGACTCTCCTGCGATGTACACGTTTCCAGAGCCGTCCAACGCCAGCCCGCTCGCCGATTCGCTGCCGCTTCCGCCCAGGTAAGTGGAATATATCAGGGCACTGCCGGCCGGGTTAAGCGCCGTGACAAATGCAGTGCCGCCGGCCGACGGGTTCGTCGTCTGGAAGGCCCCGGGGGTAACTGGAAAGTCGGGGGACGTAGTGCCTCCCGCAACGTATACGTTTCCAGAGCCGTCCACTGCGAGTCCGTGCGCCGAGTCGCTACCGCTTCCTCCCAAGTAAGTGGAGTATGTCAGGGTGCTTCCGCTCGGGTTCAGCCGTGTGACAAATGCATTGTAAGTAGACCCTGAGCGGTTGGCCGCCTGGAAAGCCTCCATGGTGACGGGAAAGTCCGTCGATGAAGCGCCGCCCGCAACGTAGGCGTTGCCGGCGCCGTCCACCGCCAGCGCGTTGGCGCCATCATGCCCGCTGCCTCCCAAATAGGTAGAGTAGACCAGCGCCGTGCCGTCCGGGTTTAGCTTGCTGACAAAAGCGTTCAAACCGGGGTTTTGGCTTGCCAGGCCGGAACTTTGGTAGGCCTTATTGCGGGCCTGAAAGACCCCAGCCGTGACCGGAAAATTACCGGAGTGAGCAAAACCGCCGATGTACGCATTCCCAGCGCGATCCACTGCTAACGCGGTAGCTCCGTCGCCTGTGAAAACGGGAGGGCCAAACGAAAACTGCTCGGCGCCGCTCCCACCCAGGTAGGTGGAGTAAACCAGCGCGCTGCCGGCTGGGTTGAGCTTGGTTACGAATGCAATCGAGCACGTGAAGCAGGTATTAGACGATTGGAATGCCCCCGGGGTAACTGGAAACCTGGCCGAGTAAGTGAGGCCGGCGATATACGCATTGCCCGCGCCGTCTACGGATATTGCGCCTGGCTGTTCACCCTGCCCGAACGCGCCCCCTTCGCCGCCCAGGTAAGTAGAGTAAATTAAGGCGCTCCCCGTGGGATTCAGCTTGGAGACGAAGCCAGGTGAAAACACTAAATTATCTTGTCCAGGCGTTCCTGGGTCGGTGGTCTGAAACGCGCCCTCTGTTACTGGAAAGTCGCCCGAGAAGGTCTTGCCTGCGACGTATGCATTGCCGGAGCCGTCCACGGCGACGGCGTAAGCGTCGTCTTCGACGGTTCCACCAAGGTAAGTCGAATAGAGCAGGGCCGAGCCAGCCGAGTTGAGCTTTGCCACGAACGCGGTATAACCGAATGCCGGGGGAACCCGCGGGGACTTATTCGTGGTTTGAAAGGCCCCCTGGGTCAATGGTAAGTCGAGCGAATCGACGGAGCCTGCGATATAAACGTTACCTGCTGCGTCTACGGCGATGCCGTTAGCCGAGTCCGTGACGCCACCGGTGTCCCCTAGCGGATACGCCGCGGTGCCGCCCAAATATGTCGAGTAAACCAGAATCGGGTCGATCACCAGCGGGGCTGCGCGGTCATAGCCGCCAAGGCGGAAGCCAACCGTGTTCCGCGCAACCAACGTAAAGCTACCCGGAACCGGCTTCCGCCGGCCGTTCTCTATCTGGTAAACATCCGGCTTTCGGAAGGCAATCGCCCCACCGGCGGTTGTCACCACCAGATCTCCACTGTCGGACAGGCCCAACTGTTTCGCTCCGTCAAACTGCAGCCGGATGTGCTTCGGATCGGCCCCTGGAGCGACCACGAAGTCATATTCGAGTTGCCGCTGGTTCCCGTAATAGACTAAGTCGACTCCCGAATAAATGGCCTGGTAGCGCACCTTCGCGTAGGTGGGCACGCCAGTGCGCCACTTAGTCTGGTCACTGCCGACAAAGTAATTAGCCGTCCCAGCTAACAGTTCCTCACCGATTGGACCTGCCGCCCTCTGGCTGGCTCCTGCGAGCCGCATCCGCACCACCCCGGAATCGTGCGGACAGACGGCTTCGCCCGATCGGACGTCGGGACGTGTTTGTTCTGCGCAGTCGCCTTTCCGCACCGCCAGTATGGCGTCTCGCTCGGTCAGAAGCAGTTCGTAGTGCTGGCCGCGCGAGAGAAACTTCACACCCGTGCCTGCCTGGCCGGCGTTAGCTTCAAAGCTGAGAGGGAGTGCCTGGAAACTTTGGGCGAGTTGTGCCTTCAGTGCAGGCGTCACACTCGGAGATCGGGGTTCCAAGGCTGCCGGTGAGGCGTTTGTGGCAACTTGGCCGTTTGCCTGAAAACAGACGCCCAACCCGGGCAACAGGACACAGCTTACTAAGATCCTCATGCGATCCCCTTGGCAAACTTCTTCATTGTACGGCAGCCAGCCGAATGAGAGAAGCAAGACGGAGAGTCCACCGGAGATTCCCAGTCTGCTCCACTGCCTCAGTAAAGCAGCGACTGGATGACGTGCGCTCAGGCACGCGGAAATGCGAGTCCGCTCATTGCAGCGGCCGACATTCTACGGAAGCGTTTCCTTCAGCACTTTTTCGCTCTGCTCGCGACGGAATTCCCGTAGCTTTTCTTTCAATTCCGCACGACTCGTCGCCAGGATCGCCACCGCCAGCAGCGCCGCATTGCGCGCCCCCGGGCCGCCGATGGCCAGCGTGCCGACCGGGATTCCGGCCGGCATCTGCACCGTGGATAGCAGCGAATCCATGCCCTTCAACGACGCGCTCTCCATTGGCACGCCGAGCACCGGCAGGATGGTATGCGCGGCGCACACGCCCGCCAGGTGCGCCGCGCCACCAGCGGCGGCGATGATCACCTGGATGCCGCGCCCTTCCGCCTGGCCCACATATTCGGCCGTCTGATGCGGCGTACGATGCGCCGAAAGTACGCGGCATTCGTGCGCCACTCCGAAGCGTGTCAACATCTCGTCGGCCTGGCGCATGATCTCCCAGTCCGATTTGCTGCCCATGATTACCGCTACCAGCGGGTTCGTTTCGCTCATGATTTATTGCCCTTGTGCCAGCGTGTAACCGGCCCTGCCGTCGTAAGTTCGCAGCGTCTGGGTGGCGCCGATGGCGATGCCGGCCGCTGCCACGCGCCCCAATAGCGCTACGATCTTCTCCATGTCGGTATGGTCCGCCGCCGCGAACCGGCAGCGATAGCTATCCGTGCAGAAGGTCCACGCATTGCCGTTCGGCCAGACCTTCACGCCGCGATTGTCGATCATCTGCAGCGTGAGTCCGTCGCCGGCCAGTTTGCCGATGGCGGCCGCGAGATCTTCGGTGTGGCGCGAGGGCCACTCGACGAAGATATCGACGCCCTTCATTTCAGTGGCGACGCTGGCGCCGGCCGCGGCAGCCGCCGGTGGGGCCGTGGGCTTACGCTTGGCGTAGGTCACCGGTTTCAGCGTATGAGGCTTCTGCCCCAGGCGGGCGATCACCGCCGCCGCGAATTCCTTGGTCCCCACCTTCTGTGTGCTCACACCCTCGGTGAACACGTCATAAGTATGGATGCCGTCTTCAATCGTGCGCAGCCACGCGTTGTGCACCCGCTCGGCCGATTCCGGCAGATCGATATGCACCAGCATCAGCACCGCGCCCAGCAACAGCCCCGAGGGGTTCGCCAGATTCTGTCCGGCGCGCCGCGGCGCCGAGCCGTGAATCGCTTCGAACATGGCGCACTGCTCGCCCACATTGGCAGACCCGGCCAATCCCACCGAACCGGCAATCTGCGCCGCCACGTCCGAAAGAATGTCGCCGTAGAGATTCGGCATCACGATCACGTCGAAGGCTCCCGGCGTGTCGGCCATCTTGGCGGCGCCGATGTCCACAATCCAGGCTTCCTTCTGGATATCCGGATAGCCCACGCCGATTTCGTCGAAGATCTTGTGGAACAGCCCGTCGGTCATCTTCATGATGTTGTCTTTCATGAAGCAGGTGACCTTCTTGCGATTGTGCAGGCGGGCGTATTCGAACGCGTAGCGGATGATCTTTTCGCTTCCCGGCCGCGAGATCAGCTTGATACACGACGTCACTTCCGGCGTGACCTGGTACTCAATGCCGGCGTACAGATCCTCTTCGTTCTCGCGCACAATCACCACATCCATATTGGGGTGCTTGGTGTCGATGAAGGGGTGGTAGGAGACGCACGGGCGTACGTTGGCATACTGCCCGAGAGTCTTGCGCGTGGTGACGTTGAGGCTCTTGAAGCCGCCGCCCTGGGGCGTGGTGATGGGCGCCTTCAAGAATACTTTGGTGCGCAGGAGGGACTCCCACGAACTGGGCTCGATGCCGGCCGTGTTGCCGCGCAAGTACACCTTTTCGCCGATCTCAATGGTCTCGATCTCGAGAGCCGCGCCGGCCGCTTCCAGGATCTGGAGCGTGGCGGTCATGATCTCCGGGCCGATACCGTCGCCATGGGCTACGGTGATTGGGGTTTTAGTGGGCATATCGGAACACTCAGCATAGTTGGAATTGTCCACATCCGCAACGGCTTCGGCGGCTTTTTCCACAAGTCCGGCTTGACACCGCCCGCGGCGGCGCGAAAACCCGCGCGCGACGGTGGCCGCGCCCGGCCTTTTCCATGACCGCGCCGTTCCGGTCGGCGACTGTATCGGATTCACCGTTGGCGCGAATCCATGTGCCGCCGGAAGTGATATTGTGTGGTCACAGGCCGGCCTTGTCCAAACTCGTGCACTCGAGTCCCGGCCGAAGGAGCAAATCATGGCAACCGTAACCGCTCCCCACCGGGAGTCGCGGGCCGCTGTGTCAGCGACCAAACTGCTCATCAACAATCAGTGGGTGGAAAGCCTGTCCGGGAAAACATTTTCCACCATCGATCCGTCCACTGGAGAAGTCATCTGCAAAGTGGCGGAAGCCGATGCCTCCGATGTCGACCGCGCCGTGCGCGCGGCACGCGAGGCTTTCGACCGTGGACCGTGGCGCAAAGCCGCGGCATCCGAACGCGGCCGCCTCCTCAATAAGCTGGCCGACCTCATCGAGCGCCACGCCGAGGAACTGGCGCGCCTGGAATCTCTCGACAACGGCAAACCGTACGCCGTGGCAGCCGCGGCCGATTTGCCGCTCACTATTGCCTGCTATCGCTATTACGCCGGCTGGGCCGACAAGGTGCAAGGCCGCACCATCCCCGTCAACGGCAATTATTTCTGCTACACGCGCCACGAACCGGTGGGCGTGGTGGGGCAGATCATTCCCTGGAATTTCCCGCTGCTCATGCAGGCCTGGAAACTCGCTCCCGCTCTCGCCTGCGGCAATACCGTCATCCTCAAGGTGGCCGAACAGACGCCTTTGAGCGCGTTGCGCGTAGGTGAGCTGATTCTCGAAGCGGGTTTCCCCGAAGGTGTGGTTAACATTTTGCCCGGTTACGGCCCTACCGCCGGCGGAGCCATCGCACGCCATATGGACATCGACAAGGTCGCCTTCACCGGCTCAACGGAAGTCGGCCATCTGGTGATGAAGGCTGCCGCGGAGACCAATCTCAAGCGCGTTACGCTCGAACTGGGCGGTAAGAGCCCCAACATCGTGTTCGCCGATGCCGACATGAATGAAGCGGTCGAAGGCTCGCATTTTGCGCTGTTCTTCAACCAGGGCCAATGCTGCTGCGCGGGCTCTCGTGTGTTCGTCGAGGAGAAAGTTTACGACGAATTCGTCGAGCGCAGCACGGAGCGCGCCAAGCGCCGCACCGTCGGCGATCCG
>DATAUB010000003.1:0-1661 GCA_036268475.1 Bryobacteraceae bacterium
GGATGCGGATTCACCAGGGCAAAGGGCGGATTCGGATCCGGCGGTCCGAGTTCGTAGGTGGGAATGGTGATGGTGCCTTGCCAGCCGCGCACCGACTGCGCATGCACTGGAAACGAAAGAAGCAGAAATGGGAGCAGGAGAGCCGCGAGGAGGATGCTGCGACGGGCGATGGTGTGACGAATTTCTGGCAAGCGGAATTTCATCGTGGGCAACGCGTGTGTTTGCAAACGTGGTCCTCTCCTGACGAAGGTACGACGGCATTATCGATTCGAGAACGGTTCCAGGGATAGCGAATCGTTACGGTACCATCCACTTCACGGGCGCGTAGCTCGGGTTCGGACGATGAAGATACGGCGCAGCGCCGCGGTGATCGGGTTGGGAAACTGGGGGTCGTCGCTTGCGGCGGCACTCGATGGTGCGGGTCTGCTTGCGGCGAGGGTGCATGCGCGGCGGCGCGGCTCGCATGTTGGACTCGACGCAAAGATGCTCTGGCTATGCGTTCCGGATACTGCGATTGGGGACACGGCAGCGTGGCTGGTGGCGGAGCGTCGCGATTTACGAGGGCAGGTGGTGGTGCACTCGAGTGGCGCGCTGGATCGCAGCGCACTGGCAGTTGCCGAACGAGCGGGCGCGCGGACGGGTTCGGTGCATCCCATGATGAGCTTTCCGACGCGGCGTGTTGTGGCGCTCGAGGGAACGCGCTTTGGCGTGGAAGCGGGAGATGGTACGACGCAGAGGGAGCTGTTCGCACTTGTGCGGCAGCTAGGCGGCAGGCCATTCACCGTCGATGGCAGGGGGAAGGCGATGTACCACGCGGGAGCGATGTTCGGGTCGCCGCTATTGGTTGCGACGCTGTCCGCGGGCGTTCGCGCGATGCGCGAGGCAGGTATTTCAGAAAGCGAGGCGCTGGCGCTGTTGGGACCGATGGCGGCTGCGACGGTGGCAAACGTCCAAAAACAGGGACTGGCGCGGAGCTTCAGCGGGCCGCTGTCACGCGGAGATGCGGCGACCGTCAAACTGCATCGTGAGGCACTCGCCGGGCATCCGTTAGTGGCACACGTGTATGACGGCCTGGCGCGTCTGGCGGCGAAGGATCTGCCGTCCGCGGATCGGGCCGCAATCAGGACGGCGCTAGGCAAGGATTCCGGAGAGAATCGGAAGAGGCATTAGGAGACGCAGTGGAACCGGAGTGTTACCCCAGCTCGATCATGCCGGGCAGCAGCCGGCTCTTCCTGGACTATGCGGAGAGCGCCGAGCCGCTGGCGCCGTTCTATTCCACCGCAGCGGCGGGGAAGGGCTGGATCTGCGAGGGACGCAAGCTAAGCGCGGAGCATCGTGCGCGGCTGGCGGATCTGCTGGCGGCGCAGAACGCGGCCTTTGGGGGCGGCGAGCTCACCGCGAGAAATATAAACCGGCTGCGCAATGGAGCATCGGCGGTTGTGACCGGGCAGCAGGTCGCGCTGTTTGGCGGCCCGCTCTACACGCTGCTGAAGGCGGCGACGGCGATTGCCCGGGCGCGGGAGGCGACGGAGGCGGGCTTCGACACCGTGCCGATCTTCTGGCTGGCGAGCGAGGACCACGACTTCGCAGAGATTGCGCATGTGGATCTGCCAGTTCGCGACGGTCTGCAATCGGTCGCGATTGGCCCTGCACCGGAGGCG
>DATAUB010000004.1:0-2162 GCA_036268475.1 Bryobacteraceae bacterium
CATCAAACGTGCCATCCAGCGCGGCACCGGTGAATTGCCCGGCGCGCTGTACGAAGAGATCACCTTCGAAGGCTACGGTCCCGGCGGCGTCGCGCTCATCGTCGAAACATCGACCGATAACCGCAACCGCACGGTGAGCGAAGTCCGCCACACCTTTGCGAAGCACGGGGGCAATCTCGGCACCGAGGGTTCGGTCCGCTTCATGTTCACCAAGAAGGGGCTGATCGCCATTCCCAAGGAAAACGCCGACGAAGAGAAGCTGATGAACATCGTTCTTGAAAACGGTGGCGACGACCTGAACGATGAAGGCGATACCTGGGAGATCCTGACCGATCCGGCCGCATACCACGCTGTCCTCGAAGCGATCCACGCGGCGAAGATCGAGACCTCCCACTCCGAGATCACGATGATCGCTTCTACCTATACAAAGCTCGAAGGCGCGGCTGCCAACCAGATGATTCGCCTGATTGAAGCGCTGGAGGATCACGACGACGTGCAGAATGTCTACTCCAACTTCGACGTGGACGCGAAGCAACTGGAAGAAGTGGCCGGCTGACCATCACCCGAATCCAACTCAGGCCGCCGGCCCTGTCCCTGGCGGCCTTTCCTCTGTCACCGGGCTTACCGAACAATCGCGCTGTTTCGCGCATCCGATGAGACGCATGCCTCCTTCCCGCACCCGTATTTTGTCCGCCGCAGTTTTGATCGGCGCCGCTCTTCCACTTGCCGCACAGTCGAGCAGCAGCCAGACAGCTCCCTCGACGGGAACGGTGCTGGCGCTTTCACCCGTGCGCGAAACCATGTCCCGCCATCCCTGGAACTGGGGAGTCTTTTTCGATGGCGGTGCGAGCGCCCGCGTCACTCCGAGTGTCACTGTCCTGAGTGCGGGTGCACGTGCGGGAAAGGTGTTGAGCGATCCATCGGGCCCGGGGCTCCTGCGTGGGCAATTCGAACTCTCCGCTGAATTCATGCCGTGGTGGCAGGGACGGACGGCCACCTTTGAGCGCTACAATCTCACCGCGACGAGCAATCCTGACATCGCGGCCGCAAAAGGTCCGTACCCGACCGGCGGAGCCTACAACGGAGTCAGCATGACGCCGATCGTGCTGCGCTGGGACCTGACCGGCAGCCGGCGGATCATGCCCTTTTTGCAGGGTGCCGGCGGCTTGATCTGGACCGACCACAAGTTTCCGCCTGTCGGCCCGCTGCCGGCGCCGGGACATCAGGGCACGAGCGTGTGGAACTTTACGCCGCAGTTCGGTGTCGGATTCCAGTACTTTCTCAAACCCCGGCGCTCGATTACCTTCAATGCGAATGCAGTGCACATCTCGAACGCATCGCTGGGCGACGCCAATCCCGGCGTGAACGCCACGGTGCAGTTTCAGATTGGATACAGCTGGTGGAAATAGACCGTTTTCACGAAAGGTATGAGGCTTTTAGAAACTACAGACGCAGCTTTTTCGTTAAGAAAAGCTGCTTTTCTCAGATCTGGATGAAACACGGTATTTGTGACAACGGCATAGAGCAGGCACGGGATGAGTAAGGCGATCATCGAGTGCGTTCCGAACTTTTCCGAAGGCGTCGATACAGACCGCGTGCTGGCCATCCTCCGCGCGATGCAGGTGCCCGGCGTCTCGCTGCTGGACTGGTCGCAGGACGCCGATCATAACCGCTCGGTCGTGACCATCGCAGGTCCTCCAGCGGCGGTGGTGGAAGCCGCGGTGCTGGCTGCTGGCAAGGCGGCGGAGCTGATCGACCTGACCCGGCAGACTGGCGTGCACCCGCGCATCGGGGCCGCGGATGTGATCCCGTTCGTGCCGGTGAGCGATATCTCGCTCGAGCACTGCGCCTTGCTGGCGCGGCAGGCAGGCGAGGAGATCTGGCGGCGGTATGGCGTGCCGGTGTATTTCTACGAAGCCGCGGCCGCCCGCCCGGACCGGGCGCGGTTGGAGGATGTGCGGCAGGGTCAGTTCGAAGGCCTGCGCGATGCGGCGCGGCGCGACCCGGCACGTCGTCCGGACGTCGGCGGGCCGGATCTGCATCCCACCGCGGGTGCGAGCGCGGTGGGCGCGCGGCGCTTTCTGATCGCCTGGAATGTCTTCCTGGACAAGCCGGACGTGGCCCTGGCCCGGTCTCTGGCCCGCGAGGTGCGGGATTCCGGT
>DATAUB010000005.1:0-63426 GCA_036268475.1 Bryobacteraceae bacterium
GGCGTCGCTGCATCAGGGTTTCCCCCATTGTGCAAGATTCCCCACTGCTGCCTCCCGTAGGAGTCTGGCCCGTGTTTCAGTGCCAGTGTGGCCGTGTGCCCTCTCAGGCCGGCTACCGATCTTTGCCTTGGTAGGCTTTTACCCTGCCAACTAGCTAATCGGCCGCGGACTCCTCTTTCAGCGTCTTTCGACTTTCCTCTCTCGAGCTTATGCGGTATTAGCCACGGTTTCCCTTGGTTATTCCTCACTAAAAGGTAGATGATCCACGTGTTACTCACCCGTACGCCACTTTACTCATGGATTGCTCCACTTTCTCGTTCGACTTGCATGTGTTAGGCGCGCCGCCAGCGTTGATTCTGAGCCGGGATCAAACTCTCATTTGAACTAAATGAGTTATAATCGCTTCGGTTTACTCAGAGTACTGACGAGTTCTTCTTTACTGCATCCAACCAGATTGTCAATGATCTGCGCGAATCGCCCGGACAACGTATTATCCGGTACGACTGCAGGCCTCGAAACTTGCTCCAGTCTGCGAACCCGTATAGACGGACGCCCGCACAGCTGGAATAAATCTAGAATTTAAAAAGAGCCAAACAGGAAGGTCGTATTCCGCCCCAACCGATTGCCGGTCAGAGTTTTGTTACCATTCCTTGCACAGGACCGCTTTTTTACCTCACGTCACGCTGCATTTTGAAACTGCCGCGCCTCGCGTGCGTGCTCTCACGATCCCTTAATTTCGGCGACCTGTTCAGAATACCAGGAGCTAACTTCGGATGCAAGCCTTTACTCAAGAAAAAATCGCCTCGCTCCATTATAGAATTCTATTTAGCGCGCAACTTATTGAAAAAGCTACTATTTCTGCCATTACAGAAATTCACTTTGTGCCGCTATAATGAACCTCGTGACTCCTTGGGCGCACGTCTCGCTCCTCATCGCCACTGTTTCCGCCGCCTTATTAGCCCAAACGAGCCCCTCCCAAATTCCGACCCGTCTCGCGCAGGAAGCCGAAGCGCTAGCCCACAACGCTGCCCACGTTCTGACTCGCGAAACGCTCGAACAGCGCTCCCTTCTGCCTCCCACGCGATTCCGCCCCCGCGCGGGCAGTGCTGCCGAGCGCGCCACTGGACCCCGTTTTCGCGTGCGTGAAGTAGTTTCCGAGTTTAGCTTCGGCGCTCTCCGCGACTCCCCTAGCCACGACCTCATCGAAATCCGCCAGGTGCTCTCCGTGGACGGGAAGCCCGTTCAATCCGCCGGCAATGCCCTCCGTGCGCTTTCCCAGGGCGTCCAACAGGCCGACGACCGCTCCCGCAAGCGAATCCTCGAACAGTTTGCCCGTAACGGCCTCGTCGATATCGCCACCGATTATTCCCTCATTGTGCTCGCCTTCACCGCCCGCGGCCAGCAGCAGATCGAGTTTTCGCCTTCCGGCGCCGCCTTTATCGGCGCCGATCTCTCCCGCTGCTACTCTTGGAAGCAGAAATCCACCCAGGGCGGCCTTACCGAGTTCCACGGCCAGGAAGCCGTCCACCGTGCCCTCCAGGGCCAGATATGCCTTCGGGCCTCCGACGGCGTCCCGCTCCGCGTCAGCGCCTGGATGGAGTACACTGACCTTGCGACCCGCGTCATTCGCGACGAGGCGACGGTCGACTACATAATGTCCGAGCACGGCTTCGTAACCCCCGCATCCGTGATCCACCGCCATCTCGTCAACCGCGCCGTCGTCACTGAGAATCTCTACCGCTACGACCCGTTCCAACTCTTCACCGCCAGTTCCACCATCACCTTCGGTAGCCCAAGATGAACCGCATCGTCTACCTTCACGGCTTTGCTTCCGGACCCAAGTCCTCCAAGGCGCGCTATTTCCGCGCCCTCCTCGAGAACGCCGGGGCCGCCGTGGCGGTGCCCGATCTCGCCCAGGATGACTTTGAAAACCTCACCATTACCGGGCAACTTGCGGTGATCGACCGTGAGGCGGCTGGCGAACCTGTGGCCTTGATTGGCTCGAGTCTCGGCGGATACCTGGCGGCGCTATATGCCGCCCGTCACGCCACAGTCGCCCGGGTGGTCTTGTTGGCCCCTGCGTTCGGATTTGCGCGCCGCTGGCCGGAACGCCTCGGGCCCGCTGAAGTGGCCGCGTGGCGCCGCAACGGCACGATTGAAGTGTTCCATTATGCGGAGAATCGCAAGCGCAAACTCGGCTATCAGCTCTTGGCCGATGGTGAGCGCTTCGAAGACAGCCCCGACTTCACCCAGCCCGCACTGATCTTTCACGGCTCGCACGACGATGCCGTTCCCGTGCGCTACTCCCGCGAATTCGCCGCCCATCACCCCAATGTCCAACTCGAAGTGCTGGACGCCGGTCACGACCTGCTCAACGTTCTCGACTACATGGCCCCCAAAATCGTCACCTTTCTCGCCGCATAGGCAACCAGGCCGGCCCTCAGACTTGCGGGAATCTGCTCAGCGGAAACGTCTCCACCTGCGGTGAGCGCTGCTGCACAAGCACCCCGCCGTCCACCGCCAGGCAGGCTCCGGTGATGTACCGTGCGTCATCGGTCGCCAGAAACACCGTGGGACCGGCGAGATCCTCGGGCGTGCCCAGGCGCCCCAGCGGAACAACCTTCCCGCGCTCCACCGCACTCTCCTCGTCCAGATCGTAGGTGCGGATCAATCCCGGCACAATCGCGTTCACCCGGACGCCGTAAGGCGCTAGATCGAGCGCCATGGCGCGGGTCATGGCTTCGATGCCGCCCTTGGACGCATCGTAGGCCACGTTGCCGCGGTGCGCCTTCGTGGCGCCGCCGCTCGACATATTGAGGATCACGCCGCTTCGCCGCCGCACCATGTGGTGAGCGGCGCGGTGCGCACACAGGAACGAACCCTTCAGGTTCACGTCGATGAGTTGATCCCACCACGCCTCGTCGCCTTCCAGAAAGTGACGCGCGGCATGAATATTGCCCGCATTGTTGACCAGCACGTCAATGGCGCCGAACCGCGCCAGCACCTGGTCGAACATGGCGTCGACCGCGGCCCTCGACGATACATCGGCGGGAATCGCCAGGGCGTCCGGCCCGATGGCGGCCGCCACCTCCGCCGCCCGCGCCGCGTCGAGATCGTTTACTGCAAGCCGTGCGCCTTCCGACGCGAAACGTTCGGCGATAGCGCGGCCGATTCCATGCCCGGCGCCCGTCACCACTACCACCCGGTTCGCGAATCGCTGCGCTTGTTCCGCCATGTCCACCGATGCTACCAGATCTTGCACTTTGCCCCGCGCCCAACAGGCGTCGGACCCTTCCCGCCTGCTGCCCCGAAGAATTTGGGATATTGTGGACTGAATTTCCTTTATTTTTGAGAGCCACTGAGCCTATAATTCAAGCAGGAGAGCAGCCATGTGGCAATTGGATGTGCCCGAGATGTTGATCGTTTTGGGATTGCTGGGCACCCTCGGCCTCGCGGTCTACAACTGGACGCACCGGAAGACGGATGCCCATAAGTAACGCCGGCACAGACCCGGGATTGGGCCGCCCGCAGGGGCCATTGCACACGGATAACCGGACCCCCTCCTCCGCAGACCGCCCCGGCCGTGATATTCTTACACTTTCTATGGATATTTCTGACGTGTACCTTGGCATGGGCCAGGATGCGTTCGATCGGCTGGTGCGCAGCATTTCGATCGGCAGATTGAAGACCTTTCAGATGTACGAGGGCTTCAAAGTTCGCGCCCACTTGTCGAAGGTGAATACCGAACTCTTGCGCAAGTCGGTGCCGAAGTTCTGGGCCCGCGTGGAAGCACGCGAAGAGGATTTCGGAAAAGATTTGGCTCAGTGCATCCTGGTTTCGCATCTCGAAATGATCGTCGCGATCCTGGACTTTTTGGGCGTCCCGCATGAAAATGGGTTCTTCGCCAAAGATATGGATCCTAAACCCTACTTCACCGAAGGTTGGGAGGAACGGGTGTATCGACAGTTCCGGGAACGCTTTCCGGAGCCGCTTCTCGTTTTTTACGTAAATCATTTGCGATGGGAACTTCTGGGAGCCACCGAACTGTACCGCCCAGCTTCCCCCAGCGCTGCCTGAGTTCGGCCCGCAGCGTGCAGTTAAGAACGTTCGAACCATGACAGTTCCAGGACCGGGTCGATCGCCGGAAAGTTTCCGAAGATCGGCTCATAACGCGGAAGCCACAGGTGCTGAATCATATCCGGGCAATCTGCCCGGGAGGATAAGCGCCGCGCACTTTTTCTTGGGTGTTCCTATATTGAGCATGAGCACCTATTCATGCGCTAATTCACCCAACTGGCTGCCGCAAGTCTTGGAATCAATAAATCACACGAGGTGCCTGACGTGAATCACTGCGATTTCCATTACTCCCATCTTCTGCCCAAGAAACCGGGCATTCTCCCTCTGGAGGAGACGATGACGAAACAGTGCCGCCGCTGCGGTGCGGAATTCGTCACCAGGTCCCGGATACGGAAGCGCTGCGATTCCTGCCAGACCGTTGTGTCGGCTGAAAAACAAAAGAAAGCCAATGAGCGTCTGAAGGCCCGTCGGGCCGCCCGGCGCCTATGTTTGCTCAAGGCCTGCTAAGACTTAGCTTCGCCTAGGTGCTCGTTCGTACCCTCAGTCGAGCCCCATCTCCAATTGCGGCGGGCCAGTGTGTATTCGCTCGCCGCGATATGGCACCCACAGCAGCCGTGGGTGAAATCACCCGATCTCGTGGAACGGCCCACTACCCAATCGGTGAACTGTCACCACGGCCTGCGCTTCCGCTGAGCGGCCTTCCCCTACCGGACCCACCTTCTCCGCAGTCTTGAACTTCACCGAAACGCGATCCAAGTTTAGTCCCAGCGTCTCCGCCAAGCGCCGCCGGATTGCTTCCCGATAGTCCTTCAGCTTGGGACGCTCCAGAATCACCGTCGAATCCACATTCACGATCCGGTATCCCAAGGCCGCCGCCAATTGCTGCGCATGCCGCAGAAACACCAGGCTGTCAGCTCCCTGCCAGCGCGGATCTGTATCTGGAAAATGCATCCCGATATCGCCCAGCGCGGCTGCCCCCAGAATCGCGTCCGTGATCGCATGCGACAGCACGTCCGCATCGGAATGGCCTTCCAGCCCCAGTTCGCTCGCTACCGTGACTCCGCCCAGTATTAGCGCACGCCCGGCCACCAGACGATGCACGTCCCAGCCGATCCCCGCCCGGTATTCGCTCACTGTGCGTCCTTAGTGATTTCCGAACGGAAGAAGAGGTGCGCCAAGTCCATATCGCCCGGCTTGGTGATCTTGATATTGCGATCGCTGCCCATCACCACGCTCACTTCGACATCGAGCCTTTCCACCAGGCTCGATTCGTCGGTGCCTGCGAACCCGTCGGCGCGCGCCATTTCGAAGGCGCGCTTCAGCAGTTCGTAGCGGAACACCTGCGGCGTCTGCGCCATCACCAGCTTTTCGCGCGGCAGCGTCGACCGCACCCGCACGTGGGTAGTGCCGCGACTCACCTGCTTCACAGTATCCACCGCCGGCACGCCCACAATCGCCGCTCCCGTCTCCGCCGCTTCGTCGAATACCTTGTCGATGGTCTCCTGGTCGATGAACGGCCGCACCGCGTCGTGCACCGCCACCAGGTCGGTATCGCCGGCAATCGAGTTGAGCGCGTTCCCCACCGATTGCTGCCGGCTGTTCCCGCCCTCCACCGCGCGCACCTTGCTCTCGGGAAAGGCGCGCGCCAGCATCCCGCCGACCCACTCCACATCTTCGGCCCGCACCGCTACTACAATCTCGCTCACGCGCGGCAATGCGGCGAACTTGCGGACGGTATGCATCAGAATCGGCGAGCCTTCCAGGAGCATAAACTGCTTGCGGCTGGTGCCAGTCTTCTCGGCGGCGCTTTTACCCATACGGGTACCCAGGCCGGCCGCGGGCAGTATCACGGCGACTTTCATGTGTCTTACGATTCTATCGTGGTTTTCTCGGGAGGTAGGTTGCCGATCGGCTGCGGGTCGCTCTTTCGCACCGGCCGATCGTGCCGTTCCGGCGGCAGCGCGGAGTGCATACGGTCGTCGAACTTGCCGAAAATCATTTTCCCGGCCGTGGTCTGCAGGACGCTCGTCACCGAAATCTCGATGGTCTTCGAGATCATCTTCTTGGCATTGTCCACCACCACCATGGTGCCGTCGTCCAGATAAGCCACTCCCTGGTTGTATTCCTTGCCTTCCTTCAGAATGAAGACGCGCATGCCTTCGCCGGGCAGCACGATAGGCTTGAGTGAATTAGCCAGTTCGTTGATATTCAGCACTTCCACGCCGTGCAGTTGCGCCACCTTATTCAGATTGAAGTCGTTGGTGATTACTTTGCAGTCGTAGACTTTTGCGAGCTCTATGAGTTTCATGTCCACCTCGCGCACTTGCGGAAAATCTTCTTCCACAATCTGCACCGTCAGATGGGCCATCTTCTGTACCCGCTGCAGGATATCCAAACCGCGCCGGCCGCGATTGCGCTTCATGGAATCTGCCGAATCGGCCACCAGTTGCAATTCCCGCAGGACAAATTGCGGAATCACCAGAACGCCATCCAGAAAACCCGTCTCGGCGATGTCGGCGATTCGTCCGTCGATGATGACGCTGGTATCGAGAATCTTATGTGACTTCTTGGACGCCTTTTCTCCGCCGAAAACGCCGCCCAGGGCAGCCAGGTTCAGCATGTCGCCCTTCATGGCGCCGACAGTCAACCCGACATATGTCATCACCAGAAGCAGTAACACCGGCAGGAACGGCGGAGCGTCCGCTTTGCCGATGACCAGCGACATCAAAAACGCACCCGCGATCCCTAACACCGATCCCACTGCCGCCCCAATCAGACGTTTGAGGCTGATTTTCTCCAGGCGGATCTCGAAGAGGATTACCACGACTCCGATCGCCGCCCCGGCTCCCGCGGCTACCCACGGGGAAACGCCAGTGGGATGAAGGAAGTACGCAACAACAGCGAAGACCAGGATCAAAACCGTACGCACCAGAACCAGGTCGAGCAAGATTGCACCCCCTTAGGGCAAATATAAGATCGGACACCCAACGCTGAATTGCAACAGCGAATGTTGCGCCAAGAGTATAACACTACACACCTTGCGATGCTCAGGCGATTACTCGACGACAGTTCGAAGTGTCGTCTCCAGCCCGTGAAGCAGCACGTCCGCGTCTTCCCGGCCGAACACCAGCGGCGGCTTAATCTTAAGAACGTTGTGCCGTGGACCGTCGGTACTCAGCAGCACTCCCAGATCCTTCATGCGGTCCACCACCGTCGATGCCTCCGCGGCGCCAGCGGCCAGTTCCACACCCAGGAACAGCCCGCGCCCGCGCACATCAGCGATCAGCGGCATGCGCGCCGCCAGCTCGCGAAGACCCTCCAGAAGGTAGTCGCCCGTGATGCGGGCGTTCTCTTGCAGACTCTCATCGCGAATCGTATCGAGCACCGCTAGCCCGGCCGCACACGAGACAGGATTCCCTCCGAAGGTGTTGAAATATTCCATACCGTTCGCGAATGAGGCGGCGATCTCCTGCGTAGTCACTACCGCACCCATCGGATGTCCGTTGGCAATCGGCTTCCCCATGGTTACGATATCCGGCAGCGCGCCTTGCGTTTCGAACATCCAGAAATGCGAACCCGCCCGCCCGAATCCCGTTTGCACTTCATCCGCCACGCACACTCCGCCGGCCGCGCGCACCGCCTCAAATGCTTCCGCTAGGTAACCCGGCGGGAAAAAGATCTGTCCGCCGCAGCCCGAGGCCGATTCCGCAAAGAACACCGCCGGCGGACCGGCGCGCCTCACTGCCTCCGCCACCGCCGCGGCGTAGCGTGAGCCGGTATCCGGACCGCGATATAGACCGCGATACCCATCGGGCAGCGGCATGATTTCCACATGCGCCGGCTTGCCCCGCCCGCCCTTCCCGTTGAACTTATAGGGACTGATGTCGATCAGTGCGCTGGTATTGCCGTGGTAGCCGGCGTCCAACACGAAGACGCGGTCCCGCCCGGTGTGCGCGCGCGCCAGCCGCAGCGCCAGTTCATTCGCCTCGCTGCCGCTGCACACCAGGTACACCACGCTCAATCTCGGCGGCAGCAGCGCCGCCAGGCGTTCGATATATTCCGCCAGGTGCTCGTGCAGATACCGCGTGTTGGTATTGAGCAGCGCCATCTGCCCGGCAATCGCCTGGTTGACGCGCGGATGCGCGTGGCCCACGTGCGCCACATTGTTGACGCAGTCCAGATAGCGGCGGCCTCCGGCATCGTAGAGGTGCTGCCGCCACCCTCGGATGATATGCAGCGGCTCGCTATAGGATACGCTCAGCGACGGTCCCAGCATCCGCCGCCGCGATTCCGCCAATTGCTCCGTGCTGCGCGCGCCCGCCGAGTATCCACAGACGCGGCGGAAGACTTCGTCGGCCCACCCGGCCGGATACGACGCCAGTTTCGCCAGCAGATCCCAGGCCGGCCGGTTGCTGATATTCAGGTATTCGTTCTCCGGCGCGCGCCTCGCCTGCTTCGCGGCATAGCAGACGCTGGCGCACAGTCGCGCCGCCGACAGCGTGAAGATGGACTCCGCTTCCGCGGGAGCCAGCGGCCGGACCGCATGGTAGCCCGCCACCACTTCGGCCGCCGCCGCGATCGGGTCTTGCTTATCGAGCATGGCATAGGCGATGGCGATGGCCAGGTCGCAAACCGTCGCCGAATAGACCGCATCGCCCATATCCAACAGCGACACCACGCCAGTGCCTGCCCGGTCCACCAGCACGTTGTAGTCGTTGGCGTCGTTATAGATCATGCTCGCTGGCAGGCGATCCCAATCGAGGGCCTTCCAGGCGTCCACAAACGGCCGTAGCAGCGCGCGCCGCCCTTCGGGTATGAGGTCCAGATAACGCCAGGCCATCGACGCGTGCCGCAGGTCCCAGTAGAGAACGCGATACATCGCGGTATGCTCGAAGCCCTCGAGCGCCCGGTCCACTTGCGCCACCGCCGCACCCAACGATCGCAGCAGTGCGGCCGAATGCGGCTGGACGGTGGCCATGGGAACGCCATCCACCCACGTCAGCAGGCGGACGAAGTAAGCCGCGCCATCTTCCCCTGCCACCGGCGTAATTTCCAACCCCGAGCGCGCCGCTACCAGCCGCGGAAATGCAAGCCCGGTATCCGTCGCCGCCAGCCGCTCCAGCAGCTTGTTCTGCAGATCGAGAACTTCCAGTGCCTCGTCGCGATTGGCTATCTTAAGGACGAAGCGCGGCCCGCTCTCATCGCGTAAGACGAAATTCTGATCGCGCTCACTGGGCAGCGGTCCGGCTGCCAGCGATAAATCATAGAGCTCGCGCGCCAGCCGTTCCGCGTCGGCGGAGGTAAACTTGGGCGCTGCCGCCACGTTCATGGGAACACGACCTCCACCGGCGCTGTCCGCTCACTCTCGTTGGGCAGGAACCCGATCGCTATGGACGCTCCGCAGAGCTCCCGCGCCAGCCGTTCCGCATCGCCGGCCGTAAATTTTGGTGCTGCCGCCACGTTCATGGGAACACCACCTCCACCGGCGCGCTCCGTTCGCTTTCGTTGCCTGTCTTATCGAAGGCGCTCACCGCATAGTGGTAAATCTTGCCGTGTTCCAGGCCGCTATCCGAGTACGTGGGGACTGCGCTGACGTCGGCCAGTTTCTGCCACGCCCCGCTGCCTTCCGACCGGTAGATGCGATAGCCGCCGAGATCGGGTTCGCTGTCCGGCTCCCACACCAATGAGACGCCGGTGGCCGCGCGGTCGGCATGCAGCCCGGCCGGCACGGCGGGAGCAAACGTATCTTTGGGCGTCACCGCGGTGGGCGGCGAGATTTCGCTCTCCGCCGTTTGGCTGCTTCCCTCGTCCACCAGCGACTGCACCTCGTAGCTGTAGGTCTTTCCGTAGTCGATAGCGGTGTCCGTCCATTCGTGCACCGCCACCGTGGTCGCCACCGTAAAGCCGTTCTCGTCGCCCGCTTTCCGCAGCACACGAAACCGCTCGCCTTCACCGGTCCAACCGATTTTCTCGCCGGCAGCGGTATCTTGCACCGTGGGTTTCGATGGCGTCTGCGGCGGCGCCACTACCGGAAGCGATTCGAAGTTCGACCAGTCCGAAGCCTTGCCATTCGATGCGATGGAACGTATGCCGATGGCAACCCGCTTGCCGATCCACTCCTGCACCGGTACGTGAAACGTGGCCATACCGTTCTGCGATTCGAATGGCGAGACTTCTTGCGCTCCGGTGGCCCAATCTCCGGGCACAAATGGATTGGCCGCAACTCCTACACGGAGTTCGAGCCGCACAGCTTTTTCGATTGGATTGTTCTCGGTGGTGAGCGTGGGGATCGTACAATGCACCACCAGGGACGCCCCGCGCTGCACCGCGGCGAGATCGGGAATTCTCTGCGGAACATTAGCCAGCGGCACCAGAGGCTGGCCGATGTACCCACACCCGGCGGTGACCAGCAAGAGAAGGATGGCGGCGCCCGCGCACTTGCCTGCCGTGCCATGGCTACGCCACGAGAAGTCGATCACCCTGTTAGCGTAGCAGGCAGCGATCACCACTCGGCGTATGGAGTGCCCTCCAGGCTGCTTTTATCGGAAGCGCTGTGGACGTCCCAGATTCCGGGCTCATCCTGGCTGACGCTCTGCGTGGCGTCTTCCATTACCGTGCGCCAATCGGTGGAATAGTTGTTCATGGGGTCCGTGGGGATGGCGCGCAGATAGCCGTCGGTCACCAGGTCCTGCAAACTCTGCGGGCACTTGCCTTTGTCGTAACAATAATTATCGAGCACCGTGCGCAGAGTGAACAGGTTATTGCGCAGCACGCTTTCCTTGCTCCGTGTAATGGAGCGCGTCAGCGTCGGGATCGCCATGGAGATGAGGATCACGGTGATCGCCACCACCACCATCAATTCGACAAGCGTAAATCCGCGTCGACTCTTACCATTCGGCATACGGTGTACCATCGGGAGCTTTGTCCTCGGTCTTGGTGTAAATATCGAACACGGCTTGCCCGCCCCAGCTCTTCGTTTTCGGATCGTCTTCAGTGCTTCGCATACCCCACTCGTAAGTACCGGTAAAGGGATCCTTGGGGATGGCCCGCAGGAACTTCAACTTCGTACTGTTGGGGTCGTTCGCCAGTTCCTTGCCTTCCACCAACACCTCGAGCGACTCCGGGTAGCAGTCCGACCCCAGTTTGGGCGGTCCGAAATACCCCTGGTCGCAATTGTCCTTGTACCGGTCGATCGCCTTGCGCATCAGCTCCAGATCCCAGCGTAGGTCCGCCTCCCGCTGGGTGCGAATCTTGATGCGCGCCAGCGGCAGCATCAGAGTGGATAGCACCGCCAGCAGGGTCAACGCCACAATCAGTTCGAGCAGCGTCAATCCGCGCTGGTTCGCCCGCCTACCATTCCGCATAGGGCTTACCGTCGGCGTCCTTCTCGCTGGTCTTGGTGTAAACGTTGAACACGTTATCTCCGCTCCACGTGTCCGCATGAATATCGTCCTGCATGCTGCGCAGGCCCCACTCCTTGGAGTTGGTGAACGGATCCACCGGGACGCGGCGCAGGAACTTCATCTTCTTGCCATCCGCCGACTGCGTTTTCACGCCATCCACCAGCACGTCGAGCGATTCCGGGTAACAGAAGGTGCCCTGCTTGATCGCACCGAACGTGCCGGCGTCGCACTGCTCCTTGTACTTGTCGATTGCCTGGCGCATATCGCGCAGGTCGTATTTCAGCTCCCGTTCCTTCTCGATGCGCACCTGAATCTTGGCCAGCGGCACCGCCATAGTGGTGAGGATGAGCATGATGGCGAACGTCACCACCAGTTCCACCATGGTCAATCCCCTCTGGCTTGCCCTGCGCATCGCCTGTTCCTATTTTATATTGACGGTGAGGATGGGGCTGCCCGAGCCCATCATCTGGGTTTGCGCATTGTTCAACGTGATGTTGGCGGCCGTCACCTTTGCGGCGCCGGGCGCCAGCGCCTTAAACGTCAACGTCAACAAAATCCCGCTGCCGGCCAGTGCCGCAGACCCGGGCTTGCGGGTCACGCGTATGCTGGCCAGGCCCGATTCGTTCTGCACGTTCTTGATGAGCAGCGGCTCGGTGCCGTCACCGGACCAGAATTTCCCCGCCGCCACGTTATCCAGGCTCAGCAGCTTGGGATTGTACTGGAACATGAACGGGGCCGAGATCACATCGCGTGCGTTCTCCACTTCGACATCCACCTTGAACGTCTCGCCTGCGGTCTTATTGATCTCGTCCTCCGCAAAGTGAATCTTTACCGGACCCGCGGGAGCACCGGCCGGCGGTTTCACGGCCGCGGCAGCGGGGGCGCCCGGCCGGGTGGCCGCCGGTTCCGTCTCCGGCGGAGCGGTTGCCGGAGGCAACATGCCCGGAGGACCGGCAAGCGGAACGGGTGGCGGCGCAGCCGGCTGTACCGCGGGCGCGCTGGCCGGTGCCGGGGTCTCGGGCGTGAGCCGCGGCGCGACCGGCGTTTCCACCGCGGGCACTGTCTCCGGTGGCACTGCGGCTTCCGCGCCCGGCGCCACTGCCGGCGGCGGATTCTCAGGCTGCGGCCGATTCTCCGGCGGAGCGATGGGCGCGTGCCGCACCGTCACTGTACCCTGCGGTCCCGAATCGATGCCGCGCATATTCTCCGGAGTGATCTCCGGCCGGCGAACCACGTGCGGAACCATGGCGATCATGATTTCGTCACGCTCGCGGTCAATGCTGTTGCCACTGAACAGCCTGCCCAGAAGCGGAATGCTCGCCAGTCCCGGAACCCCTGTCTTGGTCTTGTTATCCTGCGTGGACAGCAGCCCGCCGATCAGGTTCACTTCGCCTTCGCGCAGGCGGACGTCCTGTTCCACCTTGCGCTGGCCAATGATGGGCTCGTTGATCCCCCCCAGATTCACCTGCCCGGTGACGCTCGAGATATCGAGCGACACATGCATGGAAATATCGCCGTTCTCATGCACGTGCGGCAAAATTTCCACATTGACGCCGACATCGAGATAGGTGAATTGCGTATTCACCAGCGGGCTAATGCCGGCGCCGCCGATGGCGCCCGTGGTATTGGCGAAACTGCCGCTCGCAGTCGGCTCCTTCTCGCCGATCTTCATGCTGGCTTTCGCGCCATCCACTCCCCGCAACTGCGGAGATTGCAGTACCTTGGTGCGCGTATCGCTCAAGGTCGCGGTGAACACCGCACCCGGTAGTACCGTAGACCAGTCGTTGAAATTCGTCTGCCCGATTGCCGAGAAGGGGATGGCGTAGCCGGTGGTGGTGCTGTTGGAGCCTGTGGATCCCGTCCCGGTAGTGGTGGAGTTGGTGGCGGTGGAGGTAGTCGTGCTGCTGGTGGTGGCCGTGGTTGCCGCCTCCTGCACCTGGATGCTTTGCCGCGGCGTGAAACTGCCGGTGAGATTGACGCCCGTCGAGAACGGCCCCGCCGCCAGGCTCCGCATATACACCGAGCTCGCTTCCATTACGTAGATATCGACAACCACTTCCGATTTCGGCTTGTCGAGATCGTGAATCAGCTTTTCAGCCAGTGCGATCTTATCGGCCGACCCTTTAGCGATGATGGCCCACTGCCCTTCAAACGGGAAGAGACGCTGCAGATCGCAAACTGTACGAACCGCAGTCACAATGGCCGTGAGGTCTGCGTTGACGCCGATGTTCTTCAGGTAAAAAATCTTGGTGACTTCGTCTTCGTAATCGCGCCGTTTGTTGGCGTTGTCCATGGTGACGAAGATGGTGTTGGAATTAATCGGCTTCCAATACGACTTGGTGAGCAGCGAGAGATAATTGAGCGCCTCCTCCACGGTGGAGTTGGTGAACGTGACGGTCTGCTTCTCCTTGGGGCCGGAGGTCAGATATTCCGGGTCGTAGAGAACGTTGATGCCCGCGTTCAATGCCAGGGTGTCGAATAAAACCTTGGGCGTCTGATTGATCATTTTGAAGTCCTGCAGGGTGGGCTTCAAAGGCCGAAGTTCCGGTACCGGAAGCAGGCTGTCGATTCTCTTTTCGGTTTCCTGTGTCGCCAATTGCGATGGCGTCAGCCCGCGGACGTCCGCCGGAGAAGCGTGGCCGCTCTCCTCCACCTTGCGCCTCTCGCGCTCGATCATCTCCTGAGTCCGCACGATTTCCGTTTCCGCCAGGGTGGACGCCGGATTCATGGCGTAAGCCTTCTGGAATTCGAGGAGTGCTTCGCCCAGTTGGCCCTGTTCGCGGATCTTGGTCCCGTTGGTGACGTGATTCGACGACGCCTCCAGCCGGGCCTTCTGCATGGCCATCTGGTAGTTCAATTCGCCGGGATCCTCGGAGAGCGCCTTTTCGTAGTCCGCCAGCGCCGCATCCCACTCTTTTTTGTCTTCGTGAGCTCGCCCTTCGGCCAGATATTTGTCGCCCTTGCGCGTCTTGGCCTCCAGCGGAAGCGTGGGACCAACCATGGCGATAGTCACAAGTATCGCCAGGAAGCGGTTGAAAATAAGCATCTTAGATACTTTATAGGGAGTGCGGAGCATTGCCATTACGGTCCATTGTCACGTGCGCCTGTTTGGGCTGCTACAACAGGATGACGCGCGGATATTGGCTGGCGTGGAAGGAAAAATACCGAACGGCGGTTATTTACGTTTGATTTCTTTGTCGATAATCGGGCGGATTGCGTCCAGCGACAGGTCGCCGTTGTAGCGCTGGCCGTCGATAAAGATGGTGGGCGTGCCGTTCACACCGGCATCGTCGCCCTGCTGCTGTTCCTTGGCCAGGGCTTGCTTGATCGCCGGCGAATCCCAGTCCTGCTGAAAGCGCTTCGTGTCCAGCCCGATCTTTTCCGCCATGGCGAGGATGTTCGGGCGCGTGAGGTGGGTGCGGTCGGCATACATCAGGTCGTGAAGCTGCCAGAATTTCCCCTGGCGCTGGGCGGCCAGCGCCGCTGCGGCGGCAAGCGCCGCCTGGGAATGCATTTCGAGCGGGTACTGCTTGAAAATCAGCCGCACGTCATGGGGATACGCCTTCAGAACGGCGTCCAATTTGACCACCGCCTGTGCGCAATAGGGACACTGAAAATCGGAGAATTCCACCAGCGTGACATGGGCGTTCTGCGGCCCCATCACGGGATCGCCCTGCACCGGAATGGTAATGGGGTCTTCGAGCAGCTTGGGTACCTTGGGATGCATCAGCGGCGAAGCTTCAAGAGCCGCCATGACGGTGGCTTCGTTCCCGCCTTTCCGCACCGCGCCCACCACCATAGCGGACAGGCCCTTGCTATACGAGCAGGAGGGGTCCTTCATCCGGCATTCGGCCATCTTCATGGAGCAGCCGCAGGGGCACGGCTGGCCGCGGAGGACTTTGAGCGCGAGCTTCTGCTGCGCCGGCGTGAGCCCGCTAAAATCCACCGAGGGCAGGGTCGCCATGGTTTGCCAGTCCTGCGCCATCAGCAGCGCCGCGGCGGCAATCGGAAGGAGAACCAACGCAAACCTCCGGCTCGCGCCGCCTAAAGAAGGAAATGCCATTCTTTTATTGTAGTATGATGCCCGCCTGAGATTTCTCGAGCGTGGGGCACGTACTTTGCGAGGCAATCTGTCGCCTTCGCATCTTTCTGGCCGCCGCAAATCCCCGAGATGCACTGGCGCGAGGCAGAGGCAGACGGCCTGTACTGCCGGGGACTTTCAGTCTTCGTTTGCCCGGCCGCGCAGTTTCTTAGAGGACGATCGCTGCGACTTTGCCGTGAGCCGCCGGACCTTGGAGCCGAGCGTGGGCCGGCTGGGGCGGCGGGTTTTCGGCACGACTTCCGCCCGCGCGATCAGTTCGTCCAGGCGCGCCCGGGCTTCGGCTCGATTGGCCTCCTGCGTCCGGTGCACACGCGACGTGATGATCAAGACGCCGTCTTGCGTGGCTCGCTTGCCGGCTAACACGAGCAGGCGATGCCGGACGTCTGAGGGGAGCAAGCGGGATTGGCCGGCATCGAATCGCAGTTGGACCGCGGTGGAAACCTTGTTGACGTTCTGGCCGCCAGGGCCGGACGCGCGAACAAAGGTCATTGTGAGTTCGGAATCTGGAATGAAGATGGACAAAGGCTATTTCCAGAATAGCCCGTAACCGTCGGGCAGCACGGCGGCCAGGAGCCCACGGCTATAGCCTGCGATAACGAAGATAAACCATTCCATTGGCAAAACGGCGCTCGTTCAGGAGGTCCAGCCTGATGGCGGCGTTGCTTGGCAGGACCCGCGTGCCACCGCCAAGCATCGTAGGCACGACGAGCAGGCGATACTCGTCGACAAGCCCGGTCCGGATCGCGTGCGCGGCGAGCGTGGGCCCGGCCACCGCAATATCGCGGGGCGATTGAGTCTTCAATTCGCGAACCGCTTGCGGGTGAAATTCCCGCTCCAGACGCGTCCTCGGTATAGAAACGGCTTCCCGCGATTGCGAGTAGACGAGCTTGTCGGCCGCTTGCCAGCTGCGTGCGAAGTCCAGCATGGCCGGCGTCCGGCCAGGAATGACTTCCGGCGTCTCCCAAACGGCCATCGTTTCGTACATTTTACGCCCGTAAAGGTACGTGCCGATGGGCCGCACGAGATCGGCGATGAACGCAAATACCTCCTCGTCCGGCGCCGCCCACTCGGGGCTGCCGGTTTCATCCGCGATGTAGCCATCGAGCGACATCGGCATGAAGTAGATTAGTTTGGCCATCGTGTCGGCTCCCATCACATTATTGAACGGCGAACCAGTGCGGATTCGTCGAGCCGCATCTCCGCGCAGGCAGCCGATGAAACGGCCGGTCTAGGGCAACCCTCATTTCCGCCGGTCCTGGCCGATGCCGCCCGGCGGCCGTCTGAGGGCCGTCTCCACTTCTTGCGGCACGCCCCAAAGGTGTATGGCACCAGGATGGCCCACGAATCCAACGGTGCGCCACTGAATGCCATATTTTTCTTGACAAATTAATTATTCGGTGGCTCAATGGGAGCATGCCGGCCGCGCTCCAGATCGTTCAGAGTCCCGAGAAAGCCGCAGTCCTGCTTCAGTCCGGACGGCTCGATCTGTTGGAACACTTGTCCGAGCCCGATTCCGCCGCCGGACTGGCGCGCCGATTGGGAATGCCGCGCCAGAAGGTGAACTATCATTTGCGCGAACTGGAGCGCGAAGGCTTTGTCGAATTGTTCGAGGAGCGCCGCAAGGGCAACTGCATCGAACGGGTGGTTCGGGCGACCGCGCGAGAGTTCCTGGTCGCGCCGCACGCCGGCAAGGCGACCGTCGCGGATCGATTCTCCGCGGCGTATCTGGTATCGACCGCGGCGCGGGCGATTCGCGACTTGGCAACGCTTTGCCTGCGCGCCGGCCGGGCCGGAAAACGGATCGCCACGCTGACGCTGGAGACCGAAATTCGCTTCCGGTCGGCGGAATCGCGCGCCGCATTCGCCGAGGAATTGACCGCGTCGATCGCGCAGCTTGCGGCCAAGTATCACAACGAACGCGCCGAAGGAGGGCGGCGATTCCGCCTGATCGCGGCGTCCTATCCGGCGCTGAAAACCGAAGAATCGAGCAACGAATCCGCCAACCTGGAGTGAATATGAGCAAGTCCCACGAGAACATTATCGATATTAAAGCGACTCCCGAAGAAGTTTTTCGCGCCGTCACAGATCCTGCCCAAATCGTCAAATGGTTCGCGCCCTATGCCCGCGTCGATCCACGCGTCGGCGGAGAATACTCCATTTCGTGGACCCCGGAGATGAAAGGCAGCGGCGTGATCACGGTTTGGGATCCGCCCAAACACTTCGCACAGTTTTCCGAGCGGTCGGTTGCGTATAACTGCGAGGGAAAGCCGGTGGAAACCGGCGTGGCACAAAAAATCGCCATCGATTTCTACATCGAAGCGATCGGCGACGGAATGACGCGGCTACGTCTGGTCCAGTCCGGTTTCGGGCCTGAGGCGGCGTGGGATGACGAGTACGAGGCGACCAAGAGCGGGTGGGCGGAATTCCTCACGAAGCTGAAAGAAATACTGGAGAACTAAATGCCCAACCGGACAATCGCGCTTGCCTCACTGCTGTTCATCGCGGCCTGCTCCATAGGAGGACAGGAAGTGCAACCTACGCAACCTGAAAAATCGAAGCCGGCTGCCAAATTGGAGCCGCGCGGGCGCATCTTGGGAATCGGCGGTATCTTCTTCAAATCCGCCAATCGCGACCAGATGCGCGAATGGTATTCCAAGCATCTTGGACTCGCCGACAAAGGCCAGGGCGCGATGCTTCCCTGGCGCGAGCACGACGACCCGCAAAAGGAGCACGTTACCGTTTGGTCTCTTTTTCCGGACTCCACCAAGTATTTCGATCCCAGCCACGCATCGTTCATGATCAATTACATAGTGGACGATATGGATGCTTTGCTCGACCGCTTGAAACAGGAGGGAGTCAAGATCGATGCCAAACGAATGGATGAATCCTACGGCCGCTTTGCCTGGATCTATGACTCCGATGGCAATAAGATTGAGCTTTGGCAGCCGCTGCCGGCAAAGCTCTAAGATCCGCGGTAGCTGCTTTCGTGGGAGCACTGAGGATTGGTGGTCGCCGATTCGGCGTATCGCCCACGGCCAGCCGGATAGAGCCTCCACGTCCCGTTGAGAGCCGCCTCGCCGGAACGCTTCGCGCCAGCCCGAATGCAATGCGAGGCTCCCGGACGCAGCATGGGTCCGCTACCCTGTTGACGCAACTGGGTTTCATGGGCCGTCTGTCAGGCCCCTACACACGAACCGGCGCGCAGATTCGAACGTTGCAAGAGTAACGGCGCTGCCCGTTGTATACTCACCTATGGAAAAGGAACCCCTCCGATAATGAAACGAATCCTGTTAAGCGCTCTCTTTCTGGCCGGAATGGCGGGGCTCGCCACCGCCCAGGTAAAGATGGACGAGCTGAAGACTAATAACACCAAGAGCCCGAATGCCGACACCCGGGTGACCATCGGCGACAAGGAGATCTGGATCTTCTACCACTCGCCCTCGGTGAACGGCCGCAAAATCTTCGGCGCCGCCGATGCACTCCAGCCGGAAGACAGTATCTGGCGCCTCGGCGCCGACTACGCCACCGTATTGCACACCGACGCCGATCTCGATCTCGGCGGTCTGATGGTGCCGAAGGGCGACTATACTCTTTATGCCGATCTCGACAAGGGCCACTGGAAGCTCATCGTCAACAAGACTCTGATGGCCGGCACGCGCCACATCTGGGGAATCAACCGCGACGGTTCCACCACAGACGTCCCCGCTACCGAACTCGGCCGCGTGGCCATGACTATGGGAAAGCCCGGTGCCCCGGTGGAAAAGCTGAAGATTGAGCTTTCGAAAGCCAGCGGCAATAAAGGCAAGATCATGGTGGAGTTCGCCGACGTAACAGCGTCCGTGCCGTTCAGCGTGAAGTAGCCCGCCCCCGCCAAACTCAGCTATTTGCCGCAAAGCACGCCGCAGTGTATCCCTGCGGCGTTTTGCCTTGGCGGACCCTCGCCGGCTTGCCGATCGCTTCATCGCCCCTGATTGTCGGCGAATACCCGCCTCCACACCCGGCCCACACTCAGTCAGCAGTACCGGTTTCGGGGCCGTTCAGAACCGGCTCGGTTGCTACACTGGGGAAAGCGCCACATGAAACAAGAGGCCTCTTTCTTCGAGAATCGGGAAGCGATTCTCATCTACATCGCCAAGAAACTGCGCGACGCCATCCGCCTGGAGTCTGTACTCAATGAAGCCGGGGTGGATTACGGCGTGGAAACCGACGAATATCGCGGGGGGGTGGTCTTCAGCAGTACCCGGGTGGGAGCCTTTTTTTACGTGCCGGAGGAGGCAGCCGGGGCGGCGCGCGAGGTCATGGAGCGCGCCGGCTTCAAACCGCACCTGGAGCCGGCGCCGCGCCAGTAAGTCAGCGCCCGCCATCGCCGTTATCGTGCGGCTTGTCTCCGAACATGGTGTGCACGGCATCAGGTGAAGCGATCATGCGGGCCAGCGTGTCTACATTCACCGTAACCTCGATCACCATCGCCTCATGCGAATCGAACGTGGCGATCAGCATCTGCGTCGACTTCCCCACATCACCGGTGAGGATGTAGGTCGATTCGCCCTTCACCCGGTCACGCGTCACCACCATGGGGTGCATCCGTCCGGCGCAAATGCCGTTCATGAAGTTTTCCAAGTCGGCCCGATCGTCAACCGGGGGCAGATCTTCGAAGATGGCGACCCGGACGTCGCTCGTGCCGGCCGGATGCGCCACTTTGACGAAGAAATTTGCCAGCCCCATCAGCGGAATGCGCATCCGCTTCACACCGTAGTGCTGCTCCACCGCGCCCACCACGCGGTCGAACTCGTGGTCGAAGCCGTAGGCCGCAGCGGCCGCGGCCAGCAACACGGCGACCAGGCGCGCCTTCATTTCCCGCCCCTCCGCACATTGAGCGAACCGACCTCGAAGTCGAACCGCGGGATGCCGAACTGTCCGCCCAAACTCGCCAGTTGCGAAGGATCGATTGTCCCCACCACGCTGACGATGGTCAGTTCCCGCGGCTCGGCGCACAACACCACGATTCCGCCCAGATTGCCGTTGCCGCCATCTTTAAAGAAGACGTCGACGTTCTCGCTATCGCGTTTCGAGCGCACGTTGACGATTCGCATCCACTGTGGGGGTTTTACCTGAGCGCGGATCTCGTCCAGATCGGCCGGATCGTACTCGCCATCGCGCGAAAACTCGTAACTCCGCACCGTAATACTTTGTAGACCGGCAAGGACTTTCCGCGTCACCTCATCGTCGCCTTTGCCGGAGAGAAACTTCCCGGCCAGCTTCAACAGCGCGGGGTCCAGCGTGACATTAACGGTTTCGTCGGCTTTGGCGGCCAGCTTATCCAGGCTGGCGGGCATCTTGATATCCTGCGCCACCAGCGGCAGCACCGTGGCCAGCAACACAATCGCAACATTTCTCATGATTCCTCCCGTCTTGTGAAACATCTTACTCAATGGGTTAGTACGCGGCAATCAGGTGCCGGAACGCAGTTTCTTGGAGCCGCTTCCCCAGGTAGACTGGAAGGAGCTTATGGACGCGACGGATCTGGGTACAGAGTTGGCGGATGCGCGTGCGCGCACCGACGAGTTATTCTCGCTGGTAGCGCCGGATGCAATTTACGACCGGCCGATTGCCGAACGCCACCGCATCGTCTTTTATCTGGGACATGTGGAGGCCTTCGACTGGAACCTGCTGCGGGGCTATCGTCCCGAATTGGCTTCGTTCCACCCGGAATTCGACCGCCTGTTCGCCTTCGGCATCGACCCTCCGCCCGGCCAACTCCCGGCCGACCAGCCGCATGACTGGCCTTCGATCCCCGACGTGGAGCACTATAACCGGCGTGTACGCGCGGCCTTCGACGCCGCCTTCCATGAATTGCCCGAAGAAGTGCGCCACGTGGCGATCGAGCATCGTCTCATGCATGCCGAGACCTTGGCCTACATTCTGCACAACCTGCCGTTCGAAAAAAAGCTGGCCCCGCGCGGCTCCGCCCCGTACGCCGGTCCGGACCAGGCGTTGCGGCCGCGCATGGTCGAGTTCGGCGCCGGCAAAGTCCAGCTCGGGCTGCCGGCCGGCCAGGGGTTCGGTTGGGACAACGAGTTTGAGGCGCACTGCGCCGACGTGCCGGCCTTCTCCATCGGCAAGTACAAGGTGACCAACGGCGAGTATCTCCAGTTCGTGCGCGATGGCGCCGCTCCGCCTTTCTTCTGGATGGAGCGCGACGGCCAATGGCGCTATCGCGGTATGTTTCAGGACGTGGCATTGCCGCTCGACGCGCCCGTCTACGTCACTCACGACGAGGCGGAGTCTTATGCCCAGTGGCGCGGGATGCGATTGCCTGCGGAGGCGGAGTTCCAGCGTGCGGCGTCCGCCGGCGCCGTCTCCTCCAATAGCGATTTCCGTTACTGGGACCCCATCGCGGTGAATGCCGATGAAGCGCCGCACGATGGCGCTCCGCAGCAGATGGTCGGCAATGGCTGGGAGTGGACCTCGACAATCTTCGCACCCTTCCCCGGTTTTCGGCCGATGCCTTTCTATGCGAATTACTCCGAGCCGTTTTTCGACGGCGCGCATTACGTATTGAAGGGAGGATCGCCGCGCACCGCGGCCTGTATGCTCCGGCCCTCGTTCCGCAACTGGTTCCGCCCCGCGTATCCTTATCTCTATTCGACATTCCGGCTGGTGGCATCGTGATGCTGGCTCCCGCTCTCGACAACGAATTCGTACGCGACGTCCACGCCGGGCTCAGCGGCTTCGGACAGAAGACGCTTCCCTGCCGCTACTTTTATGACGCGGTGGGCTCGGCGCTCTTCGAAGCCATCACCAACCTGGCGGAGTACGGGCTGACGCGGGCCGACGCCCGCATTCTGGAGACCCACTCCCGCGCCATCGCAGACTCTATCCCCGGTCCGCTGGTGGTGGCGGAACTGGGCAGCGGCAGCGGCATGAAGACGCGCCGGGTGCTGGAAAGCCTGGGGCGCCAGCGAGCCGTGGGCTACTTCCCCATCGACGTCTCCGCCACGGCATTGGCAGCGTGCGCGAAAGAGATGGAAGGGCTCGCGCCGGTCGACCCGATCGAAGACAGTTATCTGGCCGGAATGGAACAGGTGTGCTCCCGCCGGCGAGCCGGCGAACGGATGCTGGTGCTGTTCCTCGGCAGCACAATCGGCAATTTCGAACGCGAGGCGGCGGTAGATTTCCTGCGCGCGCTGCGTTCGAGTCTCTGCCCCGGCGACGGTCTGCTGCTGGGCACCGATCTGGTGAAGCCTACCGATCGCCTGCTGGCCGCGTACGACGATGCCGCCGGCGTCACTGCGGCATTCAATCTGAATCTGCTGGCACGCATCAATCGCGAATTGGGCGGCAACTTCAATCTGCGCCACTTCCACCATCAGGCGCGCTACCAGCCGGAAGCGCAGCGCATCGAAATGCATTTGCGCTCGCGCGAGCAGCAATCGGTATGTATCGCCAAGGCGGGGCTGACGGTGGAATTCGCAGCCGGGGAGACCATTCTGACCGAAGTCTGCCACAAGTTCCGCGCCGCCGAAATCGAAAGCGTAGCGCACTCGGCGGGCTTCCACCTGGAGCGCCAGTGGCTCGATGAAGAGTGGGGCTTCGCGGAGAGTTTGCTGAAAGCCTGAAGCACAAATCCTGCCGCAACTCTTTGCGCCTGAGCTCCTTTTGCAAGCTCGTATTTCCTGAAAATTTCCCTCTTGACACCAATCGCAATCTGCAATATATTGATTACATATTGCGATATGACACTCGGTGAAAAGTTGCGATACCTGCGGGAGGTGGAAGGAACCCTTCGCGGGCTGAACCGCGAGCTTTCCCAACTGGAAGTCGCGCGGCTGGTCCTGAAGGAACTGGGAAAATCGATCAGCCAGAGCTACTTGTCGCAGATCGAGAGCGGCGCGCGCCCGCACCTGACCAATTCTACGCGCATGCTGCTCGCGCGGTTCTTTAAGGTTCATCCCGGCTATCTGGTCGACGACCCCGAGGGTTTTCAGAACGAACTGATCTCGGACATCGGCGCCCTGGAGGATAAGCTGGATCTCTGGCTGGTGAGCGGCGCGGAACGTTTCAGCCGCGAGCCGGAATTGCACCATGCCCTGCTCACTATTGCGCGGCATAACGACTCGCGCATGTGCCTGGTGCTGTTGGCCAATATTTTGGATAACCCCGGGCTGGCGGAACGCCTGCTGGAAGTGCTCAAGCCGGCGGCCCCTGCCCGCAAACCGAGGAGGCGGTCATGACCTGGGCTGACTTCTATCTTGTCTGTTTTTTCGTCGGATTCGCATTGAGTGCGCTCGCGCTGGTGGCCGGTTCGGTGCACCTGCACCTGCCGCATCTGCATATCGGCGCGCATGCCGTGCATCTTCCGCATGGCGGCGCGGGAGCGCGCGGACAGGCCCCGTGGTTTAATTTCGGGACTCTTTCCGCCTTCCTCGCCTGGTTCGGCGGCACCGGATATGTGCTCGAACATTTTTATCATGTATGGATCGTAGTGGTCTTCTTCGTTGCGATGCTCAGCGGCCTGGGAGCGGGGGCGATCGTCTTCTTGTTTCTGGCCAAGGTCCTGATGGCCGACGAAGCTCCGCTCGACCCGGCCGACTATGAGATGGTGGGCGTCCTGGGCCGCACCACCATATCGATTCGTCCCACCGGCACCGGCGAGTTGGTGTTCACGCAAGGCGGCACACGGCATGTAGCGGGCGCGCGCAGCGAAGAGGGCGCCGCCATACCCAAGGGAACAGAAGTGATCGTCACTCGTTATGAAAAAGGGATCGCATATGTGCGGCCCTTTGAAGATGTCCTGGGGGCAGAGGAGCCCAAGGAGAAACGTTCAACTATATGATCGAAGCTACTCCCATTATCATCGCCGTCTCCCTAATCGCGGTGATCCTGATCGCGACCTCCGTGATGGCGAAACTGTACCGCAAAGCCGGCCCGCACGAGGCGCTGATTGTGTACGGTCTCGGCGGAACGCGCGTGATCAAAGGCCGCGGAACGGTGATCTATCCCATGGTGCAGACCGTTCGCGGACTGTCGCTCGAGCTGATGTCGTTCGACGTCGCTCCCAAGCAGGACCTCTATACCCGGCAGGGTGTCGCGGTCACGGTAGAAGCCGTCGCGCAGATCAAAGTGAAGTCCGACCCGGAGTCCATTCTGACCGCCGCCGAGCAGTTTCTCACCAAGCCGCCGGATGAACGCGAGGGCCTGATCCGTCTGGTGATGGAAGGCCACCTGCGCGGCATCATCGGGCAGCTTACGGTGGAAGAAATCGTGAAGCAGCCGGAAATGGTGGGCGACCGCATGCGCTCCACCTGCGCCGACGATATGACCAAGATGGGGCTCGAAGTCATTTCGTTCACCATCAAGGAAGTCCGCGACAAGAACGAATACATCACCAATATGGGCCGGCCCGATGTGGCGCGCATCAAGCGCGATGCCGATGTGGCTGCCGCGGAAGCCGATCGCGATACCGCCATCCGGCGCGCCGTGGCATCCCGCGAGGCGGCCGTGGCCAAAGCGCAGGCAGACCAGGAGCGGGTGCTGGCCGAAACGCTTTCGCAGACCAAACAGGCGGAAGCGCAGCGCGACCTGGAAGTGAAGAAGGCGGAATACCTTGAGCTGGTGAAGAAGCAGCAGGCGCAGGCCGATAAAGCCTACGAGATCCAGGGCAACATCATGCAGCAGCAGGTGCGCGCCGAGGAAGTCAAGATCCACCAGATTGAGAAGGAGCACGAAGTGCTCGTGCAGGACGCGGAAATTCAGCGCCGCGACCGCGAATTGCAGTCCACCATCGCCAAGCAGGCGGAGTACGAACGGAAGCGCATCGAAACGCTGGCGGAAGCCGAGAAGTCGCGGCTGATTATGGAAGCCGAAGGCCATGCCTCCGCCATCCGCACGCAGGGCGAAGCCGAAGCCGAGATTATTTTCAAGAAGGGCGAAGCCGAAGCCAAGGCCATGAACGTGAAGGCCGAGGCCTACCAGGAGTTCAACCAGGCCGCCATCGTCGACAAACTGATCAACAGCATGCCCGAGATCGTGAAGGCTCTGGCCGCGCCGCTGGCCAACGTGGACAAGATTACGATCGTGTCCACGGGCAACGGCGACTCCGCGGGGCTCCACAAAATTACGGGCGACATTACCCAAATGGCCGCGCAGATCCCCGCACTATTCGAGACGCTCTCGGGCATGCCCTTGAACGACCTTCTCTCCAAGGTGCGGTTGATCGGCGACAAATCGCCGAAGCCGGGGGACACGGTAAACGGCGGCACTTCAGCACCGCGAGCATAAATGCGAGCGGCCTTCGAAAGGAGAAATCCATGGCACTTTTAGAACGAGTCTCTACTTTGATTCGCGCCAATCTCAACGACCTTGTCGATAAGGCCGAAGACCCGGAAAAAATGATCAAACAGGTGATCCTGGATATGCAGAATCAGTTACTCCAGGTCAAAACCCAGGTAGCTATTTCCATCGCCGACCAACACGTTCTGGAGCGCAAGCTCAAGGAGAACGCGGAGAGCGCCCAACAATGGGTGCGCCGCGCCGAGCTGGCGGTGGATAAACAGGATGACCCGCTGGCGCGCGCGGCGGTCGAAAGATCGATGAGCTACCAGTCGATGAGCGAGAGCTTCCGCCAACAGGTGGAAGACCAGAAAACGCAGGTAGAGAACCTCAAGACGGCCCTCCTCAAGCTGCAACAGAAGCTGGTGGAAGCCGAATCGAAGAGCGATATGTTGATCGCGCAGCATCGCCGGTCGCGCGCCCTTGGCAAAGCTACCGATGCCAGCCGCAACATCGGCGATCAATCCAACTCCGCGGCGTTCGACCGCATGAAACACAAAGTGATGCACACCGAGGCGGCCACGCAGGCGAAGTCCGAACTGCTGGCCGATAATGTGGACGATAAATTCGCGGCCATGGAAAAGCAGGACGAGATCGACCGGCTGTTGAGCGAGATCAAATCCAAGCGCAAGGCCGGCTGACGGCTGATTGTCACATGCAGAAAGTCTTCCACTTCGATTGCCCGCAGGAGGTGTACCAGGCCGATGCCTGCGTCATCTCCTGCTTCGATTTCCGCTTCGATTCGCAGCTTCGTAAGTTCCTGCGGCGACGCGGAGTGGAGATCTACGACCATATTAAGATTCCCGGTTCGGTAAAGGCGATCGCCCAGCCGGACCGGGACTCCGACCGCGATCTTGTGATCGCCATGCTCCGCGTTTCCCTACGCCTGCACCGGCCGTCACGGCTGGTGCTGTTCGGCCACCAGGATTGCGGCGCCTACCCCGGCGCGCCCACCGAAGTAGTAACCGCGGACGTCGTCAAGGCCGCCGCCTACTTCGCCAACATCGAGCCCACACTGCAGGTCGAATCGTTCTTCTGCGATTTCGATGGTGTGTACGCGCTGTAGAAGCGCTATTCACATCTGCAGCGTTCCCACCATTTTCTTCACGTCCGCGATTTTCTCGCGCCGCAGAAACTCTCCCAGTTCCTTCGCGATGCGCAGCGGGGAACGTGGATCCCAGAATGTCGCGGTCCCTACTTCCACGGCCCGTGCCCCCGCAATCAGAAACTCCGCCGCGTCCTCACCGGTCGCGATCCCGCCTAGCCCCACCACCGGAATCTTTACCGCGCGCGCCGCCTGGTAGACCATACGCAGCGCGATCGGCTTAATGGCCGGCCCCGAAAGGCCGCCGAACCCCGCCCCGATGCGCGGCCTCCGCGTCTTCGCGTCGATGGCCAGCGCGACGAACGTATTCACCAGCGAGATGGCGTCCGCCCCGTTCTCTTCCGCCGCCCGGGCCAGCGGTTCGATAGCGCCCACGTTGGGAGAAAGCTTGATGATCAGCGGCCGGCGCGCCACCCGCTTCACCGCCGTCACCACTTCGCCCAGCAGCGCCGGATCGCTTGAAAAGAAGATACCGCCATGCTTGGTATTGGGGCACGAAACGTTCAGCTCGTAGCCCGCCAGGCCGGGATGGTCTTCCAGCACGCGCGCCACTTCCACGTAATCGTCCACCTGGTAGCCGAAGACGTTGGCGAAAACCGCCATGGAGAAGCGTGCCAGCGCAGGCAACTTCTCCTGCACAAACGCCCGTACCCCGATATTCTGCAGGCCGATGGAATTGATCATGCCCGCTTCGGTCTCAAACACCCGCGGCGCCGCATTCCCCTCAATCGGCTCGCGCGAGAGCCCTTTTACCACCAGGCCGCCGAGCGCGTTCAGGTCCACCAGCTTTTCGAACTCGACGCCGTACCCGAACGTGCCGGACGCCGCCAACACCGGATTCCGTAATGTCACGCCACAAAGGTCGGTAGCGAGCGAAGGCTCCGAGGCCCCGCTCATATCGCGAACGCCTCGCTCAGTACGCGCCCCACCGAGGAAGATGGCTCCGCGATCCCCAGGACGCGCGCCAGCGTGGGCGCCAGGTCGACGGTTTCCACCGGAGCGCTGAAAACGCCCTGGCGGAACTGCGGCCCGCATAGAAACAGCGGCACGTCCGCATCGTAATTGTAGAGCGAGCCGAAGGAGACGCCGCGTCCGTTGGCGAAGTCTTCCACGTACTCCGGCCGGTAGCTGAGCATCACATCGCCCGACCGTTTGGCGTGAAAGCTATTTTGAAAGCGCCGGCGCCACACATCGTTTTCAGAGCAGCTTCCGCCGGCAGTGTAATAGCCTTCCACCGCGGGATGCGCGAGCGCGGCGCCGGCCGCCAGCAGCCTTACCGTTTCGGCTCCGCCGGCAGTGGCCTTGCGGTCGAGATAGAGAAAGGGATAGAGATACTTTTCCAGGTGGCGGCCGGTATTCTGCAGCGCCGCCTCCACCATCTTCGCCACGGAGTCCCCGCTCACCGCCATGCGGGCGCGCGCATCTTTCGCGGGCTCGGGTGGCACGCCATGCGCCGCGCACACCACCAGGTTGAAACCATTCTCTCCCACCGCCTTGGCGAGCTGATTCCACAAGGCCTCGATCCGCCGGTCGAGATGCAGCACCATCTGGGTCATAAGCGGCGACAGCGAGCCGGTCTCGTACCCCAACTGTGCCGAAGAGCCGTCGATGAGGCACAGCAGGTCGGCCGTATTGCCCTGCCCCAGGCGATCGCGCGCCACCAGGTCGGCTGCCATGTCGAACTCCGCTGCCTGGCCGAAGGGCGAGGCCTTGTAGAGCGCCAGAAATTCCCCCGGATGATTGGGGTCGTAATGCAGGGTGCGCAGGGGAGGCGCGTCGGTGGCCGCATTGAGCGCCATCCAGTTGGCATCGCGCGCGCCTTCCGATCCGCTGGCGCGATTGTGCTCTTCCAGCCACTCAGGCTGCGCGCCGCTGCAGGTGAACTGTGCGCGATCGTCCAGATAGAACAGGCGCGCCGAGTGCGTTCCCGCGAAGAGCGCGGCTTGTGCGCGCGTCATCGCCACTACCGCGACGTGCATTCCAGCGTCGGCCGCCTTTGCCGCCAGAGTGGTGGCCAGCAGGCCCTCGTCGGAGGCGCGGACCTGCGCGTGCCCGGCATAGTCCCACCATTCGTCGGCCACGATCCCGTGCTGCGCCGGCCAGGCGCCAGTCGCCAGGTTGGCGATCCCACAGGAAGAAAAGGTACTTGAAAGATTCTGGCAGCCGGTGAACCAGGCGCCCTTCTCCGCCAACCGGCGGAAACCGCCTGCTCCAAAGTCCTGCCAGGCGGCATCCAGGGCGGCGGCGCGCAACTGCTCCACCACCACCAGCACGGTTAACTTGGGTTTGCTAACCGCCGGCCAGGCGTTTGCCGCCACGGCTCCGAGTAGGGAGGCGCCGAATCGCCGGCGCGAAATATCCATAAAAGGGAGTTTATCATTCGACGTAAGTAGTGTTATAGTATCCCTTCAAATCAATCATCTGTACCGGGAGTCGTGGGTCTTTTTTACCTCTCCGGGCAGAGAGGCGGAGATGAAGGAAGAAAAAAGCATCCTGGGCCTGGCGACGGTTCGTCGCAATCGCGGTCTTACCCTGCAACAGATTTCGGATGCCACCAAGATTGGGGTCCGTTCGCTTCAGGCCATTGAAACTGGAGATTTTCACGTGCTGCCCGGCGGCATCTACGCCACCAGCTACATCCGCCAATACGCGCGCGCGATCGATTACCCGGAGGACGACATTCTCGCCGTCTACCGCCGCCACATCAGTCAGCCGGCAGCCACACAACCGGAACGCAGCGGCAAAATGCCCGGTGGTTGGCGCCCCGCTTCCACTACCGCGAGTTCGTAAAAGGGCCGCGCCCCTACTTCTTCTTCGCCGCCATCCGGGTGGCGAACCTGGCGACGTGAATAATCGCACGTTCGTGCGTGCCCTCACCGATCTTCTCCATCTCATCCCACGCTTCCACATGAAACTCCACGCGCTTGCCGGTGACCTTCGTCACTTCGGCGCGAAACGTCACATTGGCGCCCATAGGCGCCGCCGCCAGATGCGCCACGTTCACGTGCGTGCCGACGGTGTCATACCCCGGATCGAGCAATGGGAAGACGGTATTGCGGCTGGTCCGTTCCATGAAGCCGATCATGTGAGGGGTGGAGAGGACGCGCGCGCCTTCCACTCCCAGGAAGCTGATCGCCACCTCGCTGGTGACCAGGAGTTTTTCCTCGCTGCTGGTTCCGATCGGAATGTTCATGATCTCGCTCACTGGCCCAAAGCCGGCTTCACCTGATCCGCCGGAGGTTTGTCGGGAGCGCCGGGACGCACAATATCCGGTTCGCCCGCGGCATCCGGAGGCGGTGGGCTGGAGTGGATCATGCGGATGGAAACCGCCACGATCGCGACAAACACCAGCAGCCCGAAAATCGCCAGAATCTTGCGAATGTTGGCGGGTCTGTGAATGGGCTCCCCGCACAGCGGGCAGCGCGTGGCCTTCGGCGGCGCCGGTTCCAGGCAACGATGGCAATAGGCCCCGCGTTTGCGGGCGTCAGTGGTCCCCATATGAGGCTCTGGGGACAATATAGCACTGGCCGTGAGTATAATCGAATAGTGCGCCTGATTTACCCCCTCCTTTTGATCGCGTGTCTCGCCGGCTGTCAGCATGGCGGGGCCAACAACACCGGTGCGGTGCGCCAGGCTGTGATCGATCGCCTTACCAAAGGCGGCTATAACGTTTCCGGCATGGACATCCAGATCGCGTCCGTACAATTCAACGGCGATCAGGCCGACGCCACCGTTTCCATGACTGCCAAAGGCCAAACCGGCGGTCCGCCCATGAGTCTCCCGTACCATCTGGAACGGCAGAGCGGCAAATGGGTAGTCACCGGACTGGGCAAAGGTAGCCCGCACGGCGGCGCCTCCACTCCGGGTATGACGGACACCAATCCGCACGGCGGTACGATGCCTCCGGCAGCGTCTGGCGCTGAAAATCCGCACGGCGGAGCGATGCCCACGGCCGCGCCCGGCGCATCCGAGATGCCTTCACCGAAGGACCTGCCACCCGCCACGAAGAAATAACGGAATGAAATGTGTTGCCATCCTGGGGGGCGGACCGGCGGGCGCATTCGCTGCGGCGCAACTGGCGTCGGCCGGCCTGAAGGTGCAGCTTTTCGATGAGAAGCTGGCCTGGGAAAAACCCTGCGGGGGCGGCCTCACATGCAAGGCATACCAGCAGTATCCATTCCTGTTGAACAATTCCATCCCCAAGCGGGAAGTACGGGAGACGGTGCTCGCCGCGCCGCGCGCCGGTGAGGTCAGCCTCAAACTGGACGATCCGCTGCTCATCTATTCGCGCCTCGACCTCAACCGCATGCTCCTCGAACGCGCCGAACAGGCGGGCGCGCAGATCGAGAAGGCGCGCGTGAATTCCATCGAGCGCGGGGCCTTCGGCTGGCAGCTCCGCACCAGCGGAGGCACGGCGTCGGCCGATTTCTGCATCGTGGCCACCGGCGCGCGCAATCCGCTGCGCGATGTCGGCACGCAGTTGCGCGCCGAAGATACCATGTCAGCGCTGGGATACTACGTCCCCGGCACGCAGGCGCGCATCGACATTCAGTTTCTGCCGCATCTCGAAGGCTATATCTGGGTCTTTCCGCGCTGCGGCCACCTTTCGGTTGGCATCTGCGGCAAAGGCGAACCGGCTGCGTCGCTGCGCCGCCGTCTGGAACTCTACATGAGCCAGCACGGAATCTCCTGGAAAGACGCCAAGTTTTACAGCCACCTGCTGCCCTCGCTCGACGCTTCTTCCTGGCGCGGCAATCGCGTGGCAGGCGACGGCTGGATGGCAGTAGGCGATGCCGCCGGCCTGGTGGATCCGATTACCGGCGAAGGGCTCTACTACGCCATGCGATCGGGCGATCTGGCCGCGCAAACCATCATTGACGACGCCTGCGCGCCGGCAGGCCTGCCCAGCGCTTACGGCGCAATACTTCGTCGCGATTTCGCATCCGACCTGGAATTCGGTTCGCGCCTGGCGAAGCGCATCTTCCTGGGCCGCTTTCTGCTGGGCTCCGTGCCCTCCCGCATGGTGCAGTTCACCCGGCGCAGCCCGCGGTTCGCGGCCATTATTCAGGATCTCTTCTCCGGCAAGCAGCCCTACCAGGGGTTGAAGCGCCGTCTGCTCCGCAATTTGAACGGCAGCCTCTACGATATCGGCATGAGCCTGGGGTTCAGCCGCCTGGTGCCGCGCAAAGGTCCCGCATGACCCATACACATTCCGAAGAACTCTTCCGCCGCGCGCAGGAGATCATCCCCGGCGGCGTCAATTCCCCGGTGCGCGCCTTCCGCAGCGTAGGCGGCAACCCGATATTCATCGCCCGCGGCGAAGGCTCTCACCTCTTCGACGTCGACGGCAACGAGTACATCGATTACGTCGGCTCCTGGGGACCGCTGCTGCTCGGCCATCGCCATCCCGCCATTCTGGCGGCGCTCGAAGGCGCGCTCGCCATCGGCACCAGTTTCGGCGCGCCGACCGGACAGGAGATCGAACTCGCCGAAGCCATCTGCGACGCCGTCCCGTCCATCGAAATGGTGCGCCTGGTCAACTCCGGCACGGAAGCCACCATGTCCGCCATCCGGGTGGCGCGCGGCTTCACCGGGCGCGACCTCATCGTCAAATTCGAAGGTTGCTATCACGGCCATGTCGATTCGCTGCTGGTGAAAGCCGGGTCGGGGCTCGCCACGCTGGGGATCGCCGACACCCAGGGCGTACCGAAATCATTTTGCGATACCACCATCGCACTGCCCTACAATTCGCCGGAGGCGGTGGAGGCGGCCTTTCGCACGCATGGCGACCGCATCGCGGCGATCATCGTGGAGCCGGTGGTGGGCAACATGGGTTGCGTGCCGCCGCAGCCCGGCTACCTGCAATTTCTGCGGGAGGTCACGCACCGTTACGGCGCGCTGCTGATTCTCGACGAAGTGATGACGGGATTCCGCGTGGCGTTCGGCGGCGCGCAGCAGCGCTACGGGGTCACGCCGGACCTCACGACGCTCGGCAAAGTGATCGGCGGTGGCCTGCCGGTGGGCGCGTATGGCGGGCGCAAAGACATCATGTGCAAGGTGGCGCCGCTCGGTCCGGTCTATCAGGCAGGAACGCTTTCGGGCAATCCGCTGGCGGTGGCGGCGGGGCTAGCCATGCTGCGCCATCTGAAGGCGCATCCCGAGATTTACGATCGGCTGGAGGCGCGCGCCGCCGAACTGTGCGCGCAGGTTCCGGCAGGCGTCACCGTCAATCGTGTGGGCGCCATGTTCACCTTTTTCTTCCACCCCGGGCCGGTGACCGATTGGGAGAGCGCGAAGACCAGCGATACCGCGCGCTTCGGCCGCTTCTTCCGCGCCATGCTCGACCGCGGGATCTATCTGGCGCCCTCGCAATTCGAAGCGGCGTTTCTGTCGGCCGCCCACACCAGCGAGGACATCGCACGGACAGTAGCGGCGGCAAAGGAAGCATTCGCCGCGTGACGATACAGAGCCGCGCACGTCAGTAAGCGATCCTTACGAGCGCATCGACTTGCGTAGCCGCTGCGCCGAGAGCGCCACGATTCCCAGAAACGCCACGCAACTCACCGCCACCACCGTCAGTTGCCGCCGCGGCGTGAGCCGCCCCACCTCGCGCTCTCTACCCGCACCGAAATCCAGCGCGACGCGCAAATGCACGCGCACTGCCTGGCGGCCGTCCTGGTTATCGATCACCACCACGTAATCGCCAGTGCGCCGGATGGGATCGACCAAGGAACCTCGCCTGCCCTCGGGCGTGGCGAGGATCGTGCCTGGCAAGTCGGGACCCATGCGGTCGAGATCTTCGTGCAGCAGGAGCGCCATGCGCACGTTGTTCGAGCCGCTCAAGACATCATAGTTGGCGATGATGCGCGCGCCTTTATTGTGCAGCGGGACCTCGAAATATTTCCAGTCGCCGGCTGAAATCGTCTCCACTTCATTGGTCAGTTCGGTCACCGCCGGCGCTGCCAGAAGCAGAATGGCGGCCACCCGAACCGCTACAATAAAGGCCATGACCCACAGTATGGCACAGCGGCAAACGGGCCTTTCGCCGCTGGAGTTGCCAGGCTGGAAAACCGCGCTCAACTGGAGCGCTGCGCTCCTTTTGGCAGTCTTGTTCCTCATCTCGGGAGTCTGGAAAATCACCGACGCGCCGGGCGCGGCGGTTCGGATGGCGGAAGCGCGCGTGCCGCAGTCTCTCAGTCTGCTGGCCGCCTTGACCTTCGGAGTGACGGAGACGCTGGCCGGCGCTTTCCTTCTGGTGCCGCGTTTCCGCCGCTGGGGCGCGATGCTCGCGGGCCTGCTATTGGCGGCGTTCCTGATCTACTTCGCGGTCAACTATGCCGCCCTGCGGGGCGCGGACTGCAGTTGCTTTCCCTGGCTCAAGCGCGTTGTGGGTCCGGGTTTCTTTGCCGCCGATGGCCTGATGCTGGCGCTGGCCGTACTGGCGGGCGTGTGGTCCAAGCCGCCGGCGAGCCTGCGCAGCGCCGTACTGGTATGCGCCGCGGTGGTGGTGTTCGCACTCGTCTCCTATGGCGTCGATGTGACGCGCGCCAACGGAACGCCAGCGCCCGCCACCGTCACAGTAGACGGCAAGCCCTATTCGCTCGCATCCGGCCGCATCTTCCTCTTCTTCTTCAACCCGCAATGCGGCCACTGCTTCGACTCAGCCAAGCGAATGGCGCAGCTGCATTGGGGCGATACCCGGGTAGTGGCCGTTCCGGTGGATGTGCCGCAGTACGCCGGAACGTTCCTGCAGATGACCGGGCTGAACGCGGCCATTACCAGCGATTTCGAACTGCTGAGAAAGCCGCTTGGCTATACCGCGTATCCGTACGGGGTAGCGCTGCGAAATGGACGCCGCACGGCTTCGGTGACGAACTTCGATGACCCCGAACCGGCACCTACGTTGAAGAAGTTGGGACTGGTGCAGTAATCGCTATCGCACGAATTCCAGTTCAACTTTGCGATCGATCAGACCCGCTTCGAATCCCAGATCGAGCAGTTTCTGGGCAGCCTTGGGAACCACTTCGCCGGCGTCAACGGTGTAATGATTGACGTACATACCGACGAACTTCTCCGCCAGACGAGGGTCCATGTCGCGTGCGAATTGCATGGCATATTCGAGCGCGGCGGCGTGGTTATCGAGCGCGTATTGGATACTGTCGCGCATCATGCGGCAACATTCGCTGCGGATATCGGGATCGAGCGAACGCAACAGCACGTTGGCGCCGAGCGGCAGCGGCAGTCCGTAGGTCGATTTGAACCAGCGGCCCAGATCGACAATGCGGTGGAAGCCCTCGCGATCGAACGTCAATTGCGCTTCGTGAATGATCAAGCCGCCATCCACCGTCCGCTCACGCACGGCATCGGTGATCTTGTCGAAAGGCGTGACAACAGGCTCGAAATCGGGCTGAAATAATTTGCATGCCAGGTACGCGGTAGTCAGCGTTCCCGGAATGGCGATGCGTTTGCCCTTCACTTCTTCCGGATCCATTGGCCGGTTCGCGATGATCATGGGACCATAACCATCGCCCACGCTCGATCCGCTGGCCATCAGCACATACTTGTCGGCCACGTAGGGATAGGCGTGGTAGGAAATCGCACTGAGTTCGTACTCGCCATCTTTGGCTTTCCGATTCAGCGTCTCGATGTCCGCCAGCACGTGCCGGAAGGTGACTTTAGTCGAACGAACCTTCTTGGTTGCGAGACCATAAAACATGAAGGCGTCGTCAGAATCCGGACTGTGGGCGCTTACAATTTCCCGGGGAGCTACCGATGTCATATAGTGGAATGAGACTTCACCCTAGTTTACACCAGTGCGTCCAACATTCCGCGAAAAGCGCAAAAGAACACAGACAAAAAGGATAAGGGGCGGTCACCAACGGCGTCTGAACTTTGGACCTCCACAACCAGCCATCTGAATTGCGCTTTACGCGCCGAGCCCGATCCATTTGGGCATCGTACATTCCGACTGCTGAGAACGTCCCGTTGCTGCCTGTTCATTCGCCGTCGATGAGGCCGCCCCCATCTTCGTCCGGTTCTATATCGGCACCTCCCGCCAGTCCTGGCGGACCGGCTTGAAACGCTGGAATCAATGTAACCGGCCTGATTCCAATTTCAGTTTCCTCCCACTTGCTATTCTTGTCAATAGTCCTCTGTCGTACTTTACACGGGGGAACATTACGTATATCGGACCTGTATATCGTGTTCGAGAGATTCTTCGCAAAAAAAGAACCGCCGCTTACGGGTTCGCCGCCCGTCAGGCGCCTCAAAACCTACTCCGCACAGAGTGGGTACGTCTATCAATACTGTTACGAAGGGCAACGATCGTGGCAACAATCCGGCGACAGCGGTACCGAATTCGTGTTCAGCGTGTCGGCCGACCGTAAAACGTGGCGCCCCTGCAAAGTCGTGGTGCCCCTGAGCGCCATCGCCCCGTGGCAGGCGGAGCAGGAACGGCAACTCTCCGACACCGAGCGCTATGCCCTCGCCAAACTGGCGCTATTCCAGGCGTTCGATGAGCGCGCCACACCCCTGCTGATGCATGCCGACGTACTGGTGCGCGCCGCGGAGGTGCAGGCGATGGTGGAAACGCTAGACCTCTAGCGCCTGCCTGGCAAACTCGAACGAACGTTTCACATCGGCCGGCCGGTCGGTGGTCTTGTAATCGCAGTCGATGTAGCAGCGTACCGGCGCCTTGCGGTCGCGGACCAGGCGCAGCACCTGCGCCACCGGGGTATCGCCTTCCCCCCACGGGACACTCAGACGGTCTTTGCGGCGGTCCTTCAGATAGAGCAGGCCGATACGGCTGAGATGCTTCTCCACGAATGGCAGCGTGTCATATCCGCCACCGGTGGCATCGCCGATATCGAAACTCATGCCGTATCTTTTGGACAATCCCACCGCTTCTTCGTATTGCTCGGGCAGCGCGATGGTATCGGGATTGGCGGGGTGCATGCTCGGGTTGCCCTGAATGCCCACCTGGAATTTGCTCTTTTCCACCAGCGGCACGATGCGGCGCGCCACCGGCAGCGTGACCCCAAGCGTGATCAGTTGGGCGCCCATCACATCGGCGATCTCGAAGGTTCGCGCCAACTCCTCGTCGGTAGAACCTGGGAATCCGCTCAGCCCGTGAATCGCGATTCCCGCGTCGTTGAATTTTGCGCGGATGGGCCGGTACTGTTCCGGCGACAACCCCCGGCCGGCGAGCGGCGCGAAGAAATCCAGTTCGCCCAATCCGCATTCCACCATCGACGCGACTACGATATCGACCAGCCGTTCCTGCGGCAGGCCGATGCGCGTAAAGATGTAGCTCTGCAGTCCGAATTGAATGCCGTGTACCACCGAATCGATCCTCTTCGCGGCCAGGGCGGACAGCGACATCGCGCCCACCGCCGCTTTTCCCAGGTCGCGTCTCGAGAGCATACCAGCGCCTCAGATGGAGTTTACGCCGGAGGCCAGGAATCCGCCATCCACGGCGATGCATTGGCCGGTGATATAGCTGGCCGCGTCGGACGCCAGCAGCACGGCAGCGCCCACCAGCTCCTGCGAGTTCCCGAACCGCCCCATGGGTGTGCGCAGTTTTAATTCGCGCCCACGCTCGGTGCCGTCCAGAAACGCGGCATTCAGATCGGTGCGGAAAACGCCCGGCGCAATCGCGTTGACGTTCACGCCGGCCGGCGCCCACTCGATCCCCAGGCTGCGAGTGAGCGACAGCACGGCCGATTTCGACGCCGCATAGGCCGCCACCTGCACCAGAGCCACGTACGAATTCAGCGATGCGATATTGACCACGCGGCCGCGGCGATTCGCCGCCAGAGCCGGGTAGAACGACTGGCAGGTACGCAGCATGCCGGTGACGTTCACGTCCATCAAACAGTCCCACTCTTTCTCGCTGATATCAAGCGAGGGCTTGCGAAAGATCTGGCCGGCCGCGTTCACCAGAATATCCACCTGCCCGAACTGGGCGAGCACCGCGTCGCGGAACCGGTCCACCGACGCGCGCTCGCCGATATCGCACACTGCGCGCAGCGTCCGCCCGCCGGCGCGCTCCACTTCCGCGCACACCTCGCCGACCATCGCTTCCCGCCTGCCGGTGGGGACCACGTCGGCCCCCGCGGTGGCGAGCCCGACAGCTAGTTCGCGCCCCAATCCGGACGTGCCGCCGATCACCACCGCGACGCGCCCTGTCAGGTCCATCAAGTTTCTTGCTGGCATGGATCTCCTATTCAATCACCTAAATTGCGGGAACGGTTGAAGCGTCGCGACTCGCCCGCCGAGCTCACCTTTGAATGCGCGCCGAGCCGCCTTTGGCAAACGCCCTTACCTGCTCGAGCGTGGCCATGGTGGTATCGCCCGGAAAGCTGGTCAGCAGCGCGCCGTGCGCCCACCCGAGCTTTACCGCCTCTTCCTGCGATTCGCCCGCCAGCAGTCCGTAAATGAAGCCCGATGCGAAGCCGTCGCCGCCGCCCACGCGATCGTAAACATCCAGTTCGGCCACCGGCGCGGTGTACGTTTTGCCGTTGACCCAGGCCACTGCGCTCCAGCTATGGCGATTGGTGGAATGCACTTCGCGGAGCGTGGTGGCCACCGCCTTGATTTGGGGATGCTTCTCTACCGCCCGGTCGATCATGCCGAAGAACGCGCCCGGATCGAGCTTCGATTTGCCGGCCGCCACTTCCGGTCCGGCGATCCCCAGCCCTTTCTGCAGGTCTTCCTCATTGCCCAACAGCACATCCACATTTTTCACGATGCGTCCCAGCACTTCGGTGGCGCGCGCCGTACCGCCGGAGATCTTCCACAACTTCTCGCGATAGTTGAGATCGAACGATACCACGGCGCCGGCTGCCTTGGCAGCTTCCATTCCCTCGATTGTCACTTCCGCGGTGGTCGAGGAAAGAGCGGAGAAGATGCCGCCGCTGTGGAACCAGCGGACGCCACCCGCGAAGATGGTCTTCCAATCGAAATCGCCGGGCTTCAAAAGGGCGGCGGCTTCATTCGAACGGTTATAGAAGACCACCGGGGCCCGCACGCCGAAGCCGCGATCGCTATACACCGTTGCCATGTTCGGGCCGGCCACGCCATCGTGCGCAAAGTGCTTATAAAACGGCCGCACTCCCATGGCGCGCACCCGTTCGTGGATCAGGTCGCCGATCGGATAGTCGACCATGGCGGTAGCGATCCCGGTATTCAGACGGAAGCAATCGGCCAGGTTGGCGGCCACATTAAACTCACCGCCGCTCACGTGGATGGCGCACTGATTGGCCTTTCGAAAGGGAATAATGCCCGGGTCGAGGCGGTGAATCAGGGCTCCGAGGGAGACCAGGTCGAGGGCTCCCGTTTGAGGAATCTGAAGGGGTTGGCTCATTTAGATGTCCTCTTCACGCTATTTTCCCGACAAGCCGCCTGTCAAGGGGGGTACGGCTGAAGTTATCGTTTAGCAGGGTTGAACGAGACACTACTTTTGCTACCATCGAGGGTGATAAAAGGCACAAGTCCGCATGATCTCGCTCCGCAAAGAGATTCGGGATGCCGAGAATGCCGAGAGCAGGGCCCGCGCCCTCGCTAAAGCGTTTCTTGGCTTGACCTCCGCCCTTCCGAAGGCAGCCATACCGGCCAACACCGGGCTGTCGGCGCAAGTCCGGGAGAAGCTGGACGATGCCTGCGAACCGCTCAAGGGCGAGCCGCGTGCCCCCGAAATCGAAGCCGCCGGCACAGTGGCCGTTCAGCAGGTGGACGAGATCTGCAAGTCGAACAAAATTGCCTTTGAGGAGCGCGACGCCGCGCTGAAAGAAGTAGTGGAGACGGTTGCCTGGGCGGTCAACAGTTTCAAAAGCCATGGCGAGCGTCATAAGACGAGCCTCACCAAACTGGCCGACAACTTCGACACCCTTTCGCGCGTGGAGGATGTCACCGAACTGCGCCGCCGTTTGCGTGAAGACGTGGCTACTTTGCGTGACACGGTGGAGCAGATGCGCCACGAGAGCGAGGAATCGGTTCGCCGGCTGGAGACACAGGTCACGGCGTTTCAGGAGCGCGTGGAGCAGGCGCGCAAGGAATCGGGCGTCGATCGCCTCACCGGCCTGGGGAGCCGCCGCGAAGCCGAGAAGTGGCTCCAAAAAGCGGCCAAGCGCGACGGTTCGCCTTCCATTGTGCTGTTCGATATCGAGGGCTTCACGCAGATCAACCAGTCGCATGGCACCATGTTCGGCGACAAGCTCCTGCAGGCTCTCACGCACTCCTTGCGCGAGCGTTTTCCGGGCGAGGGCGTGTTATTCCGCTGGGGTGCCGACGAATTCCTGGCGCTTGCGGAAGGGTCGATCAAAGCACGTCTCGATCAGGCGCGCGGCATCTGCGAGTCTTTCGCCATGAGCAGTTACTTTACGCCCGATGGCGCCGGCCGGCAAAAGATCAGCGCCAAAGTGGCATGCGGCGCGGCCCAACTGGTGCGCGGCGAAAGCAGCGCCGATTGGTATCGGCGCGCCAGAGAGAGTCTGGAACAGTATCGCGGGAGCCTGCGCACGTGATCACGCAAAACGTCGAGCAGACGCTCAGCGATCTGATCGGCTTTCAATGCGCGCTCGTCGCCCTGCGCGGCATAGGGCACGATGCCTCCGAAGAAATGCTCTGGCAGACGCTGTTGGCGGCCATCGCCGAGCAGTATGGTTTCCGCCGGGTATGGTACGGACGCATTGCTGCCGATGGCATCCGCCCGGCCGTCTCCGCCCCTGTGATGGCGCCCGGCATGGAAGATCTGCCGGGCGAAATCGAAGAGAACTCCCCCATCCTGACCAGCGCCGACCTTTGTTTGCCGGTGATCATCGAGGGCATCCCGGAAGGTTCCCTGGTAATGCAGGCGGGCGGACACATGACGCCCGATCGCGCCGGGCAACTCCGCCTGCTGGCCACTGAGGCTGCCACCACCATCGCCGAACGCCGTGCGCGCGCCCGCAGTCAGGAGGCGCTGAAGCAGGCCAAGTGGCAGGCCGAATCCGCCAACCGCGCCAAGAGCCTGCTGCTCGCCAACATGAGCCACGAGATCCGCACGCCGATGACGGGCGTGGTGGGGTTCGCCAACCTGCTGGCCGGCTCCCCGCTCACGGCCGAACAGCGCGAATACGTGGACGGTATCCGTTCCAGCGGCGAAGCGCTTCTCACCCTGATCAACGACATCCTCGATTTTTCCAAAATCGAAGCCGGCAGGCTGGAACTGGAGTCTCGTCCGTTCGATTTGCGCGGCGCGGTGGAGAAGGCGGTGGCGCTATTCACGGCGCGCGCGCGCGAAAAGGGATTGCGCCTGGTGGTGACGGTCGACCCGCGCGTGCCGGTGGCGATCGCAGGCGATTCCGGCAGGCTACGCCAGGTGCTGATCAATCTGCTGGGCAATGCCGTGAAGTTCACCGAGCAAGGCGAAGTGGCGCTCTCCGTCACCTGCTGCGACGCTCCCGGCAACTGGCGCCGGATCTCCTTCGTGGTGCGCGATACGGGACCGGGAATCGCACCCGAACACCAACAGCGCATCTTCGATTCCTTCAGCCAGGTGGACGCTACCATCAGCCGCAAGTACGGCGGCACGGGGCTCGGGCTCGCCATCAGCCGTTCGCTGGCCGAACAGATGGGCGGACATTTGCGCGTGGAAAGCCGGCCGGGCCGGGGCGCCGCATTCTCGTTCAGCATTCTGGCGGAGACCGCGGAGTTGCCAAAGTCTGCCGCGCCGCTTCCTCCCGTGCACGTGCCGATGGGCGGCCTGCCGAAACTGAAGCTCATCGTGGCGGACGACAATCCCGTGAATCGCAAGGTGGCGGTGAGCCTATTAAAGCTGCTGGGCTACCAGGCGGACTCCGCCAACGACGCCCGGGACCTGCTGGCGCGCCTGCAAAATACCACTTACGATGTGGTCTTCATGGATGTGCAGATGCCGGAGATGGACGGATTGGAAGCTACCCGCCATATCCGCGCCCAGTTGCCGGCCGATCGCCAGCCGCACGTGGTCGCCATGACCGCCGCGGCGTTTCCCGAGGATCGCGCCCGCTGCATGGACGCCGGGATGAACGACTACATCGCCAAGCCTGCGTCGCTCGAAGAATTGGCGGCGGTGCTGCGAAACGCGGCGAACGGTACACCTGTAACGACGGATTGAAAACCAGGCCACGGATCAACCACGGATCCACACGGATAATCCCGCGTGAATCCGCGTTCATCCGTGGCCAGTATCTAGAACACGATGCGCGCGCCCAACTGGATGGTGCGCGGACGATTCGCCACCGCCGTAATCACGCCGAATGCGCTATTGGTGGCGCTCAGCGTGTTGGGAGCGGCGAAGTTGGGATGATTCAACATATTGAAGAACTCGAACCGCAATTGCAGGTACGAGCTTTCCGTGAAGTGGAACGACTTCAGCATCGAAGGATCCCACTCGTTGATCGCGTCCTGGCGGACGTTGGGGAATGTGCTTGAGAACGTGCGGATATGATATTCGAACGTCTGGCTTGAATTGGTGGCGAACAGCGACGTATTGAACGAAGGCAGCGCGACGCCCGCGGTAGTGGTGTTGGCCTGCTCGTTATTGAAGCTGGCGGGCAGCGCGCCCGGGCCTCCGAAGAAAACATAGTCGCCGGGGCTGGTGGTGCTGCCATTGGCCCACACCAGCGGGGCGCCCAACTGGTAGGTGTAGACGCTGTTGATGTGCCAGCCGCCCACTATGGCGTCCAGCCAGCGTGAATTCACATTGATCGGCTGTCCCTTGCCAAACGGCAGATCGTACATGATCGCGAGCACAATACGCTGCGGATGGTCGAAGGGCGAGATTCGCTTCTCAGGCACGGGATCGCTGGCGTTCAGCCAGGAATCCTGCTCGATGAGCCTGGACCATCCGTAGTTGGCGATGGCGGAGAGGCCGTGCGAAAGGCGCCGTTCGAAGCGCACGTTCAGGCTCTCATAATACGAGCGGCCGTCGTCCAACTGATCCTCGATCACGCCGCTCGATCCGCTCCAGCCGGTCGAACTGTCGCCGACGGCAAACTCCGGGTATGGCGCCAGCAGATTGGCCAGGGCCGTGGTGGACCCGTTCAGGTTGCTGGAATTCGGAAGCAGCCCCTTGAAGGGGTTCGGCACGGTAGCGGTCAGGGTGCTGATGACGCTCTGGTCGCGCGTGGGCAGGGTGCTCATATATTGCCGCGGGATGCCGTTCAACTGCGTGAGATTAATCGGCAGGTGCACCGAGTGGTTGCCGATATAAGCGACTTCGAAGAGGTTGTTGTGGCCGAACTCATGCTGCACCGCGAAGTCCCAGCGCAGCGAATAGGGATTCTTCATTTGCGGATTGAGAAAGTTGACCGACTGGCCATTGAAGGTTCCCAGCCCGAGCGATGAGCCCGAGGGCGGCAGGATGCCGTTCGGAAACGGATTGCTCAAGGTGGCCGCCGGCGTCAGATAGTTATTGTTGGTGACCGTCATGGCGGTGCTCTGGCTGAAACCTTCCTGCGCCAGGATCGGGGTGGTGGAATATGCGCCGGTAACGGCGAGATTCGCGATGGTGATGGGCGCGACAAACATGCCGAACCCGCCGCGGATCACCGTGTCTTTCAACATCTTGGGATTCCAGGCGAAGCCGAAGCGCGGGCTCACCAGATGGGAAGTGTTGCGATAGATCGCGTTGTTGTTAGGGCTGGCGAAGGTCAGACCGCCGGGAACGTTGAAACTGCCTACCGGAATTTGCGGAACGGGATTGCCGGCATAGGCTGCTTGGGCTGCGCTGGCGATGGGATTGGCGTCGGTGTAATCGAAGCCGTTAGCGGTGCGGCCGTACTTCTCGTGCACGGGGCCATTGTAGTCGTACCGAAGGCCAAGATTCAGCGTGAGGTCGCGGCGCACCCGCCAGTCGTCCTGAATATACGGAGCGGCGTAATAGTTGTAGAACGAGCCGTAACTCTCGATGTCGTAATCGCCGGCCGTGGGAAGTCCCAGGAGGAACGAAGCCAGATCCTGACCCTGCGCCACCGTGCTGGAGGCGCTGCTGGAGGAGCGAACCCAGGTATTGCCGAAGGAAAACTGGCCGGTGGAATAACCGTCAACGATGAAATTCATGCGATACTGCCGCAGGTCGGCGCCGAATTTCAGGGTATGGTTGCCGATAGTCTTCACAACGTCGCCGAAGATCTGGAACGATTGCGAAGGATAGTTGCTGGCACCCTGTGCGCCCAGCGCCTGATACGTTGTGAGCGCGATCACCGGCATCTGCAGGTACTCGGAACTGCCGGCGATGTAGGAGGGGAAGCCGAGCGACGTGGGGTTGAAGCCGGTGCTGGGCAGTCCGTGGGTTTCCGCCAGGCGCGTGAAGTTGACGCGCAGGTCGGCGACGGTAGTCGGGTTGGCGATGAATATGTTGTCGAAGGTGCCGCCGACGGGTGAACGATAGAGCAGCGAGCCCTCCGCCGGATTGCCGAAATACTCACCCTTGGACTGGGTTTCACTGGCGGCGCGGCCATCGAAGAACATGCGCTCGCGATCGCTCAGGTTGTAATCCAGCCGGCCCATCTCGTTGTTGTAATTGTCGGTGGTGGGCACGCTGCTGACATAGTTATTGGTGCCCGTGGGACCCACGCCGAGCGTCACGTTGGGCTGCGGATAGAGGTTCAGATATGCCAGCGCAATCGGATTCAGCAGGTTCTGCGGAATGACGTTGCCGGTGAATGCGCTGCGCGTAATGGTGGTTCCGTTCTGAACCGCCGTAAAAGGATTGTAGAGTTGGTATTGCGATCCCGCCGCGAGCAGCGCAGAGAAGTCTCCCTGCCTTTCGGCCGCGGTGGGGACGGTCAGGAACTGCGGGTTCGGCTGCGCATCCTTGAGTCCTTCGAAAGCAAAAAACCAGAAAAGCTTGTTGCGCCCGTTAAACACTTTGGGGATAATCACCGGTCCGCCGGCGGTAAGTCCGTATTGGTTGAAATGGGTGACTGCGCGTGCCTTGCCCGATCGATTCAGGAAGAAATCGTTGGCCGTTAATGTGTCGGGTTGGTTGAATTCCCACAAGGAACCGTGCAGCCCGTTGGTGCCGGTCTTCAATACCTGGTTCATGGTGCCACCCTCGGTGTGGCCGAACGAAGCGTCGGAATCGAAGGCTTTGACGCGCACTTCCTGCACGGCGTCCACCGGCGGATTGTACGCCACGCGGCCGTCCCAGGTTTCATCGGGCACGCCGTCCAGCAGGATCTCGCTCGCTTGCGACGGCGTGCCGGCAATGCTGAACGCCGCAGGGGCGCCCAGATCGAAGGGGTGCACCAGGGTGGGCGCGGCCGTCGGAGTGACGCCGATGGCGAGCACGGCGAGCATCAGCGGGGTGCGGCCGTTGAGCGGAATATCTTCCACCTGTTTGGTAGTAATTGCCTGCCCGATGGAAGCATTATCGGTATTCAACAAAGGAACGTCCGCGGAAACCGTCACCTGGGTGGTAAGGTCGCCGACCTGGAGCGCGAAATCGATCACCGGATGTTCATCGGCGCCCAAAGCCAGATCGGTGCGTTTCGACTCCTTGAAGCCCTGCGCTTTGGCGGACAATTCGTAGCTGCCGGGCAGCAGGAACGGCATGGTGTACTTCCCGGCGGAATCGGTCACGGTGTTTGTCTTCACGCCCGTGCGGGTCTCGGTGGCGGTAATCGTGGCCCCCACCACCGGGCCCCCGGATGGGTCGGTCACGGCTCCACTGATTGTGCTGCGAAACTCCTGGCAGAGTAGGGCAGCGGAGAAAACGCTGGCAAGTAAAGCAACTCGGCTAAACTGCATAGTTACACCCCTGAAGAAGGCTGACTAATGAGCCTCAAGTCTTACCGGTAAGTCTACAAACTTACCTTCGCAAGCGTTCGGGACTCCCTTTCCCGAGGCGCCCACGACCGTTACATCGCGACCCTCCGGCAAGAAGTTTACCGGTCCGGGCCCCAGGACAAATTGTCCGTAGTCGGCGGTAATCCTGACTGCCTTTGGATCGTTCAATACCACGTTGTCGAAAATCATTCCGAGGCGATGCGCTGTGTCCAGGCCATCGAGCGTAATCTTGCCGGGCCCGATGATGCGCACGTCGCGCAGCACGATACCGCGAAACGTCGGCGGCTTATCGGAGGCTGCGCCGCGGAATGAGTAATTGGAATCCATGTATATCGGATTCTTCGTGTCCTTCATGCAGACGTCGCTATAGATCACGTCGTGTACCAAGCCACCGCGACTGGAGTTCGATTTGATACGGATGCCGTTGTCGGCACCGTCGATCGAGAGGTCGGTCACGCGAATGGCGCTGGCGCCGCCATCGGTCTCACTGCCGATCGACATGCCGTGGCCGTAATAGAAATGGTTGTGCGCAACGGTAATGTGGGTGGTGGGCCCGGGCTCGCCGGCTTTGATGGCGACGTTGTCATCGCCCGCACGGATGTAGCAGTGGGTAATGGTGACGTTGGTGCAATTCCCGGGGTCGATGCCGTCGGTGTTGCGGCCCGCTTTGGGCGTATCGATGGTGACTCCCCACGCAGTGAATCCGTCGCCGCCGCTATAAGCTACGTGGAAATTCGGCGAGTCCCGCAGGTGGATGCGATACAGCGTGAAGTCGTCCGCGTGGTTGAGCACCAGGAGGCGCGGACAATTCTGATTGAGATTCCCCACCTTCGCCTGCTGCGCCAGGTCCCACCAGGAGACCGTCTGGCCCACCAGGGTGGATGGCCCGCGGCCGTCGATCCAGCCGTCTCCCATCACTCCGGCGTGCGCCACGTGGTCGCCGGTAATGAGCGCTTTGCACCCGCGGCCGCCTTTGTTGACGATGCCGCAGCTAGCCGGAGAGACATCGTAGTCGCGCGGATTGCGCGAGGCGAAAAGAGTGGCGCCGGCATCGATGAGCAGCGTCACTCCGGGGCGCAACTGGAGCGGCCCCGCAAGGAAAGAGCGCTCCGCACTGGCGGCCTTCAACTCCACCGCGTGGCCGGCGGCGCAATGGTCCAGCGCCTCCTGGATGCGTGCCGTATCGGGCCGGTTCTCGTCGGCCGCGGAAAGCGTGGCGGGAAGCTTCGCATTCAGCACGGCGCACGAGGGCGGAATTACCGGCTCGCTAACGTTACGGGTATCTTGGGCGTGTGCTGTAAGGGCAAGAATCGCGAAGGCTGTAATTTTGCCCGGATAGTTCATGAATGCAGGAACAGCGGCTCGATGTGCCGGCTGAACAGATTCTCTGTAACGTTACGGGAAATAGATTCCTCGCATGCTTCCAGCATACGAAGGTAACGCTCTCCCATTTTGGCGGCCACCTTGTAGCCGACGTGTAGCAATTGACGCACGTGCGGGTTGAAGAGCGGATTTGCCTGGTCGTGCCTCAGGGTGGACGCATACTGTTCCGAAGTCCAGCGGGAAACTTCCGCTGGATCGGGCAGACGACTCTTCTGAATATCGATGACGGCGGCGTACGGTGCGCACAACTCGTCGCAATGCTCATACGCGCTGGCGTAGATTTCCTTGGCGGTCGCCAGCCCTTCCCCGCCCGCTTCCGCCAGCCCGATGAGTTCTTCCAGCCAGGTGGTGCCGGCGGTCTTCACGTGGATTCCGGCGCCCGTCTCGCGTAGCGTGCGGCGAATGGGCGCGTAAATGGAAAACTTGTCACTGCCGGAATGCACGCTCAGCTTCAAATTCGGCGCCAGCCCGTAGCGCTTTACCGCGAAAGCGATCACCGCGATGTCTTCGCGGAATTCGCGCTCGAACTGTTCCACGTTGCCCACATAGTCGACGCCCTTGTTGAAGCGGCCGGTGAATTTGGGCGCGATGGTCTGTATGGGAATGCCGGCGTCGGCAATGGCGGCCAGAATCAGCAGCAACTCCGGCGGCGTCTGCGGCGCATCGGTTTCATCCATGGAGACTTCGGTGATGAACCGCCCGGGATCTTTCTGTTGCGCGAGGTAGCGGTAAATCCCGGCGGCATCTTCTACCGCGGCCAGATACTTGTGGGCCGCGGCCTGCGCCTGCGCGGCCGTCACTTCGAACGGTTCCGCTATGCCGGGGATCTCGATGCGGCCGATCAGTTCCGCGTGCCGCTTGAGAAACGCTTCCGCCACGCCCGCGGCCGGCGCTTGCCCGATGGTGTTGGCGACATCGAGCGTGAAGAAGTCGCAGGGGGCCAGAAAGCGATCCACGGTGGTGAGGTTGATGTGGTCGGCATCGAGATAATAAGGACAGCCCCAGCCAAGTTCGTGGACGGCGGCATCGGCCGCGGCGCGCGTGCCGGAGGGTTCGGAACCCACGATGAGGTGCTCGCGATTCGATTTGTTCCATACGGGAATGATGGTGGTACCCTGACGGGCCGCCAGGATGCAGGCGGCGAGTTGCGGCTTGGCCTGATGCGCAAAGCGGTCGCCGACCCCGAGGGAGTATTTCTCCAGAAATGTTCTGGTCACTGAGCGATCCTCATACTTGCAGCTTAGCTAAGACCTCTTGCAGCTACTATATTGGCCCGCGCGCATCCAGGTCAACCTGATTTTGCTAAAGAAGGTATTTAGAAAAACTCAAGTTAGCGGCAACGTTTAGAAACTCTCAAAGACCGGTTTAGCCGAAGAACGGTTGACAGCACGCAGGCTTGCCTCCATGCTGAAGATACTCAACCTATGACCAGACGAGGATTCGTGAGCGCGGCCACCTTCGCCGCAGTAGCCGGCCGCAGGCTGGCGGCATTTCAGGCCCCCGCCTACGAAAAGGAAATGCAGGCCATCCTGGCGCGCATTCGCCCCCCGCAATTCCCCGCGCGTGTCTTCGATATCACCAAATACGGCGCCACCCCGGGAGCGGTGAAGGACTGCACGGAAGCTATCGCCAAAACCGTGGAGGCCTGTTCCAAAGCGGGCGGCGGGCGCGTATTGGTGCCGCGCGGCGAATTCCTTACCGGTGCGATTCATCTCAAGAGCAATGTCGACCTGCATCTCGAGGATGGCTCCGTGCTCAAGTTCAGCACCGATCCCCAGCACTATCTCCCTCTCGTTTTGACTCGCTTCGAAGGCACCGAATGCATGAACTACTCGCCGCTCATCTATGCGTTCGAACAGACTAACGTGGCGGTAACGGGGACCGGCATGCTCGACGGTCAGGCCAACAACGAGCATTGGTGGCCCTGGGTAGGCAACGCACGCTTCGGCGGCAAGCCGGGGGCGCCCAGTGCGCGGCCCGATGCCGACGCGCTGGTGGCGATGGCCGATAAGGATGTCCTGGTGGAGAAGCGCGTCTTCGGCGAGGGCCACTATCTGCGGCCGACATTTGTGCAACCTTACCGCTGCACCAATGTGCTCATCGAGGACATCGGCATTCGCAATTCTCCCATGTGGGAAGTGAACCCGGTACTTTCCCGCAATGTGACGGTGCGCAACGTGAAGATCGCCAGTTTCGGTCCGAACAACGACGGCTGCGACCCGGAGAGTTCCACCGATGTGCTGGTGGAAGGCTGCGTGTTCGAGACCGGCGACGACTGCATCGCCATCAAGAGCGGACGCAACCGCGACGGCCGGCGGGTGGGCGTGGCCTGCGAGAACATCATCATCCGCAACTGCACGATGAAAGACGGCCATGGCGGCGTGTCGCTGGGGAGCGAAGGCTCGGGCGGCATCCACAACGTGTTTGTGGACCACTGCCGCATGGACAGCCCGCACCTGCAGCGCGCGCTCCGCCTGAAGACTAATTCCTTCCGCGGCGGATCTTACGAGAACGTATATTTCACCAACATTACGGTGGGACAGGTGGCCGAGGCGGTGATCGAGGTGGATTTCTTCTATCCCGAATACGCCAACCGCGAAGGCCGCGGCGGACCGTTCCATCCGGTGGTGAAAAACATCGTGGTGGAGCACGTGACTTCGCAGAAGAGCAAGCGTGCGGTCTATCTGCGCGGATACCCGGACGCGCCGGTCAGCGGCGTGCGCATCGCGCACTGTACCTTCAACGACGTCGCCGAGAACGACGTGATCGAGAACGTGAAAGACCTGGTCCTGGAAGACGACACCCGCAATGGAAAAGCGATGGCGCGGTAGCACTACTGTGTCATCGATCATAAGGCGCGCGCTTCAGCCGGCTTCGGCCTGCCCACGCGGAAGTCTGCTAGCCGGGCTGAAGCCGGCTGAAGCCCCCCTACCGCCCTACCCCGAACCTTCTTTTCGATCTTCGCGGGTCTTCTCAGGACCTTGACGTGAGACCACGCCATTCGCGAGTGTGTTGCAGTTCGCCTTCGAGGAATCTCCCAACCGCATCGATGAGCGAACGCTGCCGTTCGGTGCGTACCAACCTGCGCCCTGTACGCGACACAGCGAAAGAAGCGCTGCCAGCCGCGCCGGAGCGGGGACGGAACTCCGATTAGCAAACAACAAAACCTCACCGAAGGCAACATTTATGTCTCGCGCCCCGCATGCGAAGCGCGGCACGCCGAGACCCTGATGGGGTATCCTCAAAGTTGAGAAGCATGTATCCCTCCATCGTCCCCAGACAGCAGGAAGTGCAAACCGCGGTCAATGCCGTCGCCAAGCAACTATATCCCGACGTGCGCTATATCCGCTACGACGTTGGACAAGACTGGAGCGGAGACTGGGCCGTCTTCTTCCGAATCGTACTTTCCGACGAGGCAAGCACGAACCGATTGCGTGAAATCGCTACGCAGGTAGTATGGCGGCTCGCGGAGCGCATCGACTTCCGAGCACTCGGCGTGATCCCCTACCACAACTTTCGCAGCGCGTCCGAGCAGGCACTCCTGCAGGAACCAGCCTGGATGCCCACGCCACCATACCAACAGCACTGGATCTAGCAGGTATGCCATTCGCGGAAGACCTGCTCGAACAGGCGCATGAACTTGCGCACAAAGAACCAGCAAGCCCAAAGCAGGCCAGCCTTCGAAGGGCAGTCTCGACCGCGTACTACGCGCTCTTCCACCTCCTCATTGACGAGGCAGTGAGCCATTGGACGGTCGAACGCCAGCGCAGCGTCATCGCAAGAACCTTCGAACACGACAGGATGAAGAAAGTCTGTACCGATGTTGCGGAACGCGCCAAGAGCGACCAGTCCTTCCCGCACGAACTCAATACGGTCACACTGGCCTTCATTCAGCTCCAACAGCAACGGCACACAGCAGATTACGATAACGCGACAACCTGGACGCGAACGGATGTAGAACAAGTTCTTGTGGCAACACTCGACGCGTTTACCGCGTGGAAAATCATTTGTAACCACGACGCTGCACAAGATTTCCTGCTTAACCTATTCCTGCCCAAACTACGCCAATAATGTCCGGGCGATAACAGATACGCCAACCCTTGCTCGCAGCAAACAACGGCGGACCGCAGTCAGTCGCGCGCGCGCCGCAATTCCCCTTCGAGGAATCGCGCGACCGCATCCGTCAGCGAACGGCGGCGTTCGGTGCGCGCCATGGCGAGTGCCTGGGTGCGCGCCAGCCTGCGCCCCTGCACGCGAAACAGGTGAAAGAATCGCTGTCCGCCGCGCAACGCCGATTCCGGCAGCACCGAGTATCCGAATCCCGCTTCCACCGCTTTCTTGATGGCCTCCGTGTCGTCGGCTTCCATAATGACGCGCGGCGTAATCCCCATATCGCGCAGGAACTGCTCGATCATGCCGCGCATGTTGCTGCGTTTGGGGTACAGCAGGAACGAGGCGTTGGATAATTCCGAGCCCTGAATGCACCCGATGTGTGCGCCGCTTACGCGATTCGGCGACGGTTTCAGAAACAGCAGTTCTTCCTCGTAGAGCGGGATCAGATCCAGGTTATCGTTAGCGAAGGGAAGCGAGATCAGCGCCAGGTCGAAGCGGCGATCGAGCAGGCCCGCCACCATTTCCTCAGTGGCGGACACGGTGATTTCTATCGGGGTGTGAGGAAACTTCTTGCGCAGTTTACGCAGCGGCGGACCGAGCCGGTGGATCAGTGTGCTGGCGCCGGTCGCCAGGTGAAACGGGCGCTTGTCGGTCAGCGGATCGCCCGAAAATTCCTGCTCGATCTGGCGAACCTGGCTGAGAATACTGCGGGCGTGTTCGGCCAGCCGCAGTCCGGCGGGCGTCGGCACCAGGTGCTTGCCGCGCCGGATGAAGAGCTCGGTCTGCAGGTGATCGGCGAGCGAATGAAGCTGCAGGCTGACAGCGCCCGGCGACAGATGGTTCTTCTCCGCCGCGCGCGTCACGCTCGACTCCTCAATCACCGACAGAAACAGATGTAACTGGCGAAACTCCATAACCCCTTGTGTCCAGCATCGCACACGGCAGCGAGCGCCCGGTATCTTTTCGCTGGATGGAGAACGTCGTGTGTGGGCGCCTTACTCGGTCACTGCCTTCGAGTCGATCAGCGCGCGGATGGCGGCGAGGAATTCGGCGACCGGCTTCACGCCCTGGTCGCCCTGCTTGCGATTGCGCACCGACACCTGGCCGTTTTCCTGTTCGCGATCGCCCACCACCAGCATGAACGGAATCTTCTGCAATTGCGCTTCGCGAATCTTGAAATTGACCTTCTCGTTGCGCTCATCGATGGTGGCGCGGATGCCGGCGGCGCCGAGCTGCTTCTGCACCGAGCGTGCGTACTCCGCCTGCCGGTCGGTAATCGGCAGCACGATGGCCTGCACGGGCGCGAGCCACACCGGAAATGCGCCGGCATAAAGCTCGATCAGGTAGGCGATCATGCGCTCCATGGTGCTGACCACGGCGCGGTGAATCATTACCGGGCGGTGCAACTTCCCGTCGGCCGCCACGTAGTGGAGGTCGAACTGGCTGGGCAGATGGAAATCCACCTGGATGGTGGAATAAGTTTCCTCGTGGCCCATCACGTCGGCGAGTTGGATGTCGAGCTTGGGACCGTAGAACGCCGCTTCGCCCCTGGCCTCGACATACGGCAGCCCGAGAGCGTTCATGGCGTCGCGCAGTTCCTGCTCGCCGAGCTCCCACATGGCGTCGTTATCCACATACTTCTCTTTGTCCGCCTTATCGCGCAGGGAGAGGCGGTAACGATACTGCGTGATGCCCAGATCCTTATAGACCGACTCCACCAGCCGCATCACTTCGGAAAACTCCGGCTTGATCTGCTCCGGCATGCAGAAGATGTGGGCGTCGTTGAGGGTCATGCAGCGAACCCGGCTCAAGCCGCTGAGCGCGCCCGAGCGCTCGAAGCGGTACATGGTTCCCAGTTCGGCGATCTTCACCGGCAGATCGCGATAGCTGTGCTGCTTCGCTTCGTAGACCAGAATATGGTGCGGGCAGTTCATGGGACGCAGCACCATGCGCTCGTGTTCCAGCTCCATGGGCGGGAACATGCTGTCCTGGTAGTGCGCCCAGTGGCCCGAGCGCTCGTAGAGATCCACCTTGGCGAGGTCGGGCGTGTAGACGTGCTGATAGCCGAGCGCTCGCTCGCGTTCCAGGATGTAATCTTCCAGCAGACGGCGGATGGTGGCGCCCTTCGGCAGCCACAGCGGCAGGCCTGCGCCCACCGATTCATTCACTGTGAACAGCTCGAGCTCTTTGCCCACGCGGCGATGATCGCGGCGCTTGGCTTCTTCCAGGCGGTGCAGGTAATCCTGCAGGTCTTTCGGCGTGAAGAAGGCGGTGCCGTAAATGCGTTGGAGCTGCTTGTTGTGCTCGTCGCCCTTCCAATACGCGCCCGCGATGGAGAGCAGCTTGAACGCCTTAATCTTCGACGTGTTGGGCACATGGGGACCGCGGCAGAAGTCGATGAAGTGCGGTCCGAGAGTGTATTCGCTGAAGATGTCGCCGGCGCGCTCGGCGATGAGCTCACACTTCATCCAGGCGTCGCCGTATTTTTCGAGGCCGTCTTCTTTCTTTGTGTAGACGCGCTCGTAAGGCAGACCGCGCTTCTGGATCTCCCACATCTTGGCCTCGATCTTTTCGAGGTCTTCGGGGGTGAAGGGAGTGGCGCGGTCGAAATCGTAATAGAAGCCGCTCTCGATGGGCGGACCGATGCCCAGTTTGGTCTCCGGGTACAGCTCGAGCACCGCCGCTGCCAGCAGGTGCGCGGTGGAGTGGCGATACACCGGGAGCGATTCCGCGTCCTTGGCAGTGAGAATCTGCAGCGAGGCATTCTCTTCGATCGGCCGCGCCAGGTCGTAGAGGTTGCCGTTAACTTTGGCCACGATGGCGGCGTCCGCCAGGCGCGGGCTGATCGATTTAGCGATATCGATGGCAGGGGTCCCCGCCGCGACGGATTGTTTACTGCCGTCGGGCAGAGTGATCTCAATGTTGCTCATAGGGAATTTTCAGCGTAGCACGGGGCCTGCCCCGCTTATTGGCCGATCACGAGCTGCACGCGATTGCTCTCATGGCCGTCGGCCGTGACAAACAGTTCCATGGCTCCGAAGTTGGTCACCGGGGGAAGCTGCAGTTCCACCAGGTACATGCCGACGTAGCCGGGTGCCAGGGTGGCGCGCGTCACCGGCACCTCGCTGCCGTCCAGGTAACCCTGTACCCTGGCCGCCACCGCCGGAGTATTCACCGTGGGTGCGGCGATACCGGTGGGCCAATCGGGTTTGACCCGGCCCAGGCCGTTCAGCATCACCTGCAGCCGCTGGCCGGAATGCGCCACGTTGCCTTCGAGCGGCATGCCGCTATCGGCGTCGAAGATGACCGGGACGCCGTCCTGGCCCACGAAGATGGCGGGCGATACGGGCAAGACTTGCAGATCGCGCGTCGCGGTGCCCGAACCGGTTTCGAGCGCCAGCGTTACGGTGGGGCCCACCGTCTCGAACGGCACCTGGATCTGCGAATTGTTCCACAGCGGGTATTGCAGCGAGCCGCTGCTGACGGAATTCACCTTTTCGCCCAGCACGCTCACCAGCGAACCGGGGGACGCCGGGCGCGTGCTGAAATCCGCGGTGTTCACCAGGCGCAGCACCAGCGAGCGGTGCGGCGCCGGGGCGCCGAAGACGCCGTAGCCATCCATCGCCACGTAAAGTTGCACGGCAGCCGGGTCGAGCGCCACATCCACGGCGCGGGCGGGCGGGAGATTGTCGGTTACGTTGGTCCACGTCAAATTATTCGCCAGGGCGCCGGTGTCGAACTTGAAGTGCGTCCAGTAAACGCCCTTATCGGTGGCCACGTAGATTGCGCCGGAATTGGTATCGGCCGTAACCGCATTGGCCGATGCCGAAGGCAGGCTGGCGGAATCGAGCGGGTCCCAGAATCCGCCGCCGTTGTAGGTGCGCAGCACGTGGGGGCTGTCGCCGCTGTAGGCAGCCAGTGCGACCAGGGGATTCGCCGGGTCGACATACAGCCGCTCTACCCGATGATTGGGCGACGTGGAGGCCGCGCCGGTCTCCTGAAACGTCAGGCCGCCATCCACCGAATGCCAGATGCGGCCGTCTTCCGACCCCACATACACCTGGCGGCTGTCGCTGGAAACGGCGAAGGCGGAAACGTCCGCTCCCACGGTTCGGGTGTACTTGTATTTCAAGGCGTCGTCGGAGGTAGTGGAAAAGACCGGATGCTGATGCCAAAGCGAGCTTCCAGGTGTCAAATCCAGGACACCTAAGTTTGACGTGTCAATGCGCGCGGCATGGCCGCCACTGGGTGTGGCCAGAATGCGCGTGACGTCCAGGTTAGGCAGCAGCAAGTTCAGGCTGGACCAGGTAAGACCGCTATCCATCGACCGCCAGACGCCGTCATCGTTGGCTACCACGAGTTGGCTGGGATCCCCGGGCGCGACTGCTACCCCGTGGATACCGGCGCCGATCACCGAATCGGACTTATAACTGGTGAGCGTGTCCCAGTTCCGGCCATCTTCGGAACGATAAAGCTGCCGGCCCAAGCCCCAGGTCTGGCCGGAATCGGGACTAATGGCAACATAGCTCGCGCCGGGTTCGGGCTTGCGCCCCGGTTGGCGCGCATAAGTGGCAGGCGGGTCAGGCGGATTAACAGCCAGCTCCCAATTTTCGAAATCCTGCGTCTGGAATACCTTGCCGGAGGCTGACTGCGCATATAAAGAGGACCCGTCGGCGGAATACCAGACTTTGGTCATGGCTCCGGTGACCGGGCCGGCCAGGCGTAAATCGACGGCGGAACTGCCGACGCGCCGCCAGTCGGTCTGCGCGGACGCGCCGAGGGCGCCGATCAACGCGAGAACGACACAGCCAACGGGAGCTTTACCTGTTCCCTTATGACACACAGTTGTGTTCCATTCTACCCCAATTCGACCGCCACTCACTCCAACAAACCGCTGAATTCATGTCGCTTGCACTCCGCAATCCGGCGGCCAGAGATGTGCCTTGCAAGTTTGGTGCTAGACTTAGGAAGTCATAGCCAACAGGCATATCGGTTGTAAGAGCCTGGATCTCGAGTTATGCACAAGCTCTCCACGCTCACGCGGGCTGTCCAAATGCTGCTCCTGGCGGCCGGTGTCGGAGTGTCGGTGGGAAATCTCCACGCACAATCTAAGGAAATTGCGACGGTAATTGAGCTGGAAGGACAGGTGTCGGTACTGCGCGACGGGCAAGTTCCGCTCTTTCAGATAGGGACCGCGGGAGCGCCGGTCAGCCAGACCCTGGTCAATCCGAAGGAGCAGATCGTCACCGGCGGCGACGGCCACGCCATTTTCCGCATCTCCGATGGCAGTACCTTCGAGGTGTTTCCCAACTCGCACGTCACGTTTCAAGGGCAATGGACCATCGAGGACATGCTCCAGGTGATCCTGGGCAAAATTCGCGTGCAGATCGAGCATCGCAATGGCCCGAATCACAAACGCATCTCGACGCCGACCGCCGTTATTTCGGTGCGCGGCACGGTCTTCGACGTCAATGTCGAGGACATTGACGGCACCACCTACGTAGGCGTGGAAGAGGGGCAGGTCCTGGTGCAGCACCTCCTCCAGCCGGGCCCCACCAAGGTCCTGAACCAGAACGAATCCATCCGCGTTTACCCCAACCAGCCGCTGGCGCAGGCGGGCAATCCGGCACGCGGCGTGGCGGCGTTCCTCTGGGACTATGCCAAGCATGCGGCCGGCGACCTGGTCCTCAATAATCCCGGTGGCGTGATCCCGGTGGGCCACGGCGGCAGCGGCGGCGCACAGGGGGATGCCGGTAAGACCAAAAAACCTCCACCCACTACCGCACCGCCTCCCAATCCTGGCGGCGGCGGAGACTGAGCAGAACCGGAACCTTCGTCCTCCCGTGATAGGCTGAAAATGAATCTATGAATCGCGCCGCGCGAGGATTGATGCTATTCGCCTGTGTGGGGGCATTCTGCGCCCGGACGCAGGCTCCGGCCGCACCCCAGCAATCGGCCGGACTAGAGTCGGACTGGGAGATCGCGGCCGTATTGCAGAAGCTTGGCGACCATGCCGCGCGTATGATCCCGATTCTGGATCGGGCGGACGCGCAACAGTGGAACGCTAAGGGAGCGCCGGCAGCTTACGCCGAGCAACTGCAGTCTGGCAAGGACCAGGCGCGCGCGCTGGCAGACAGCGCCAAAGCGCTGGCCGGCGATCCCGAGACGCTGTCGGCCGAATTGCAGCTTCTGTTTCGCGAGCAGGGGCTCGAAATGCTGTTGAATTCGGTGGCGGAAGCGGAGCGTAAATATCAGAGTCCGGCGGCCGCCCAGGAACTGGTCGCCGCGGCGGCCGAATCGGGCGGGGATCGCGACCGGCTGCAGCAGTATGTGGTGAACCTGGCGTCGGAACGCGAGAAGGAATTCAAGGTGATGGACGAGGAGACACAGCGTTGCCGGGCGCAACTGCTGGCGATCCCCCCACCCGCTCAGAAGAAATCGAAGAAATAGGCCTTCACTATGCCATTTATCTGCAGCATTTGCGGCGAAGAATCGATGCGAATTTGCGTGCGTTGCACTAAGGACGCGTGCGATAACCACCTCTGCGAGAGGTGCCGCAAATGCAGCGATTGCTGCGAGTGCGAGGTAACCCTGGCGCCGCACCCCGTGGAATCGGTGCGCGACGCCATGCACAGCGCCGCGGCCCACGCGGAGTCTTCGGCTACCGTCGCGCCTGCGGAGCACGTCGAGCACGCGGAAGCAGTCGCCGGAGTGCAAGCGACGCACGTCGCGGAAGCAGTTCCCGAGGCACATACGGAGCACGTCGCGCACGTCGCAGAAGCGCACACGGAGCACGTCGCGGAAGCCGTCCCCGAAGCAGTCCCCGAGGCGCACGCGGAGCACGCCGCGCACGTCGCGGAAGCGCTCGCGGAGCACGTCGCAGAAGCGGTCCCCGAGGCGCACGCAGAGCACGCCGCGCAGACGGAAGCCCTCCCCGAAGCACCGGGAGTGCCTCAACCGCCAGCGGACTCCGCCAACCCCGATGTCGATCCCGAAAGGTCCGACTCCTGAGTTATCGGCATTCGTCAGCGGCCCTATCAAAAGAATCCGGCCGCAGATGAACGCCAATTCTTAGAAGATAGCGTACGCCGCGGCGATCTGTTTCCGCACGAACGCCAGATCGTGCTTGATCGCCACTACTTCGCCCGTGGGGCTGTGATCCACCGGCAGCGTCACCGGCCCGGCGTATCGCGCGCGCGCCAGAGCGGCGAAAAACTTCGGGAAGTCCACCACCCCCTCGCCCAGCGGGCAGGGCTTCGCGGTGCGAGGTGCGCCCTGCTGCCCGGTCCACTGGAAATCGCGCAGCGTCACCATTTTCAAACGCGGAAGCGCAATCGCGAGCGGGCCTTCGAACCCGCCGTCGCCCCCTTCGCGTGTGGCGTAGGCGATGTCAAAATCGAACCCCACCCATTGCGGATCGAGCGGCCGGATCACGCGATTGATGTCGGCGATCGACGCGCCCTCTTCGCCGTCCATGTAGTTCTGAATCCCCATCGCCATCTTGGTATACCGGCCCAGTTGCGATAGGTTGGCGATATCGCGCTGCACGTAAGGAAGCTGAGTTTCGATCTGCACCGACCCGGTGCACTTCCAATGTCCCGGACGGTAGTAAGGCACGCCGATATAGGTGGCGAGACCCAGCACCTCCTGCGAATCGCGATCCTGCGCGCGCGTGAGCACGGTGGTGAGCATGGGGACATCGAGCCCGATGCCGGTGCATGCCTCCAGCGCGGGCATCAGTTGATTGGGCGCTTTGGCGGGAGTTACATGGCCGTCAGGTTCCACCGAAAGGTCGACGCCATCGAACCCGAGTTCCTGCACGATCATAGGCAGGTCGATGTAGCCGATCTTGATGAGCACCTTGGAGTAGAGGCAGACCGAAGGAGTGACCCGCGGACGCATGGCGCCCACCCCACGATCCTGCGCGGCGCGCGATGGCGTGGGAAGGGCGGCGGCGGCCGCCATGCCCGCCATCATCTGTCGCCGTGTCAGCACCGTCCTTATTGTAGGCCCGGCTTCCTGGCGGAATCGAGCGCCTGTTGAATGACCGGTTCGGGATCGCCATGCTCCCAGCTCGCGATGGCGTCCTCATCCCGCAGGCCGGCGATGCGCGCCAGAAGCTGGAACGGGGCCTCCGCGTAGGAGCGCGTCTGCCAGCGGGCCATCTCGGCGAGCGACGGCAAGGCACGTTCGCGAATCAGATCGAGCGCGGCGTTGTCGGGCTTGGCGGTGAGCGCCAGCAGCGTCTTGGTGGCTTCCACGCGATCGCTCAGCACCACTGAGTTCAGCAGGTCGACCATGCCCGCCGGCGGAATCCGGATACCCAGCGACGGCCGCTGGTGCGCCAGCGCGGCGATGGTGGCCAGTTGGCGCAGTGCGGCGGCGCGGACCCCGTCATCGGAATCGAGCAGCGCGAAAAGCAGATCGTCTACTACCAGGCGCTTATTGGTGGCGCAGGCCAGCACGGTGACGGCGGCTGCACGCTGTTCGGCGTCCGGCCCGGTTCGCAGCACGGCGCGCAGTTTGAGCGTGTGGGAAGCGGTATAGAGCCGAAAATACTCCTCTTCGCGGTGGACCGAAGTATCGGCCGCGCCGCCCTTCACTTCGGAGCGCATGAGAGCGCCCGAGTATTTACGGTAGCGCGTCATCAGTTCGGCCGGCAGCGTGGCGGTGCCCGACGGAGGCACGCGGAATTCGATCCCCGCCTGGCCGCGTTCTTGAATGCCGATGAAGAGCGTGGCGCGATCGCCGTCGCAGCACACCGATTGCACGTTCGCATCCATCACGCCCGGCAGGCCGATGATGCGGTCTTCCAGGTCGATGCGCGAGGCCGGCAGCGTGTCGCCAGGGCCCAGATGCGCGGCGGTAAGAATCTGGTCGGGCAGCGTCGCATGCAGACCGTAGAAATTGATGTTGCCGACACGCGGCAGTTGTGCCGTGGCGGCACACACGAAGAGCAGACCAGTCAGGATTCGCGCCACAGTAGTCAGACGCGCCATACGCCCGGGTTGTTGCGAAGATTTAGGAATTCGCCTGTTTCTGAGCCAGCGGCCCGATCATCGGCAGCACAACCGTTTTGCCCTGGTAAGTGGAGTACAGCAGGTAGAGCCACAGGCACAGGCAACCCAAGCCGAAGATGGGCCAGAAGATGCCGAAGAGCAGGCCGAAGAAGCCCATAATCTCCAGCAGAATCCGGAAGATGATGCCCAGCACGATTTCGATCACGATGATGGCCACGTTTAAGAAGATGGACTGGAAGGCGTGAAAGCGGATATTGCGGTTCTTGCTGTAAGGTTCCAGCACCAGGAAAATGATCCCCGTGATCAATCCCAGTACATAGCACAGCGTGCCGGCGACATTGTCAGCCATGGGGGCCGACACGCCCGGCGCCGACGCCACATAGGGACCGGGAGCCGGCGGGACTGTCCCCGGCGCACCTCCCGACACAATCGTCGCACCGCACTTGGGACAAAACTTTCCCTCAACTTGAGCACCGCAACTGGCGCAAAACGGCATGATATCCTCCTCCGCGCCACTCTACAGGTTGACGGCAGAATTTGCAAGTGCTTATTGCGGTGGCTGTGACGGGGGGCCCAATACCAGTGGCGGAATCGCCCCGCCGAGCACGGCGCCTCCGATCAGCGCCCAGTTGCCGGCCCCGAGGAAGGCCACCAGCAGCCCGGCCAGCGAGCCGATTCCTGCGCCCACTACCACCAGCATGATTCGTTTGCCCATGAACCTCTACCATAGCGCTTCCGAAGGCACGGGGCCGCCCATCCCTGCCGCTTTAATCCAAGGGTCGAACTTTTGCCGCTTGTTTGACACCCCTAATCACCCCTGATAGCCTGAATTTTCATGTCCTCCGACGCTCCTCTGCGCACTACACCCTTGAATTCCGTACATCGATCGCTGGGGGCCAAGATGGTCGATTTCGGCGGCTGGGACATGCCCGTCCAGTACTCCGGAATTATCGACGAGCACAATGCGGTGCGGAATTCGGTGGGCCTTTTCGATGTCAGCCACATGGGCGAGATCGAAATTCACGGCGCGGAAGCGGCCAAACTAGCGGATCTGGTCACCACCAACCACGCCGCCAAACTCAAGATCGGGCAGGCGCATTATTCCGGTCTGCTCTACCCGCACGGAGGCTTCGTGGACGATATTCTGGTCCACAAAGTCGCCGACGATCGTTATTTTCTGTGCGTGAACGCCGGCAACCAGGAAAAGGATTTCGAGCATATCCTGGCGCACAATCGTTTCGACGCGCAGGTGGAGTTCGCCTCGGAGCGGTACGCGCAGCTTGCCATTCAGGGTCCGCGCGCCCGCGCCACGCTGCAGAAGCTGACTCCTGTAGATCTGGCGGCTATCAAATATTATTGGTTCACCGATGGCGAAGTGAGCGGTACACCGGCGCGCATCGCGCACACCGGCTACACCGGCGAGGATGGCTTCGAAATCTACGTGCCGCCGGCGGAAGCCGAGCGGTTGTGGAACGAAGTGCTAGCCGCCGGCGCGGAATTCGGGATCAAGCCGTGCGGCTTGGGCGCGCGCAATACGCTCCGGCTGGAAGCCAAGATGGCGCTCTATGGCCACGAGATCGACGCGTCCATCTCACCGCTGGAAGCCGACCTGGGCTGGATCGTGAAGCTCGACAAGGGCGACTTTGTGGGCCGCGATGCCCTGGTGAAACAGAAAGAGCACGGCCTCACGCGCGCCCTGGTGGGGTTCGAGATGTGCGGCCGCGGCATCGGCCGCGACGGTTACGAAGTCTATCTCGATGGCGCGCCCGCCGGTTGGGTCACCAGCGGTTCGCCGTCGCCCACGCTGTGTAAGAATATCGGCCTCTGCTACCTGCCCATCGGACAGGCGCAGATCGGCAAAACGATCCAGATTATGGTCCGCAACCAGCCCGTGGATGCCATCACGGTGGAAACCCCGTTTTATAAACGAGCGAAATAAAACATGTATCCAGAAAATTATCGTTACACCAAGGAACACGAGTGGGTCCTGGTGGAGGGCGACACCGGTACGATCGGGATTACCGATCACGCCCAGGAAGAACTCGGCGACATCGTGTATGTGGACCTGCCCAAGGTCGGCACGGCGATCGAGCAGGGTAAGTCGCTCGGGTCGGTGGAATCGGTGAAGGCCGTCTCCGATGTCTACTGCCCGGTGAGTGGCGAAGTGACCGAGGCGAATGCCACTTTGGCCGATAAGCCGGAGTCGCTGAACAGTGATCCGCACGGCGCCGCCTGGCTCATCAAGCTGAAACTCAGCAAGCCGTCGGAGGCCGAAAGCCTCATGACCGCAGCCGAGTATGAAGCTTACATAGGAGCCGAAAAGTAAGTTGAGATACCTTCCTAAGTCCGATTCCGAGCGGCGTCAGATGCTCGATGCGTGCGGCGTGTCTTCGGCCGAAGAGTTATTCGCCCACTTACCCGAGGCGGTTCGTCTGCAACGTCCCCTAGCGCTCGCTCCGGGCATTTCGGAATACGAAATCGTCCAGTACTTTCGCGATCGCGCGGCGGAGAACGCCAACGGCTACGCATCGTTTCTGGGCGCCGGGATTTATAGCCACTACCGGCCCGTACTGGTCGATACCGTAGTTTCGCGCGGCGAATTTCTAACCTCTTATACGCCCTACCAGGCGGAAATTTCGCAGGGCACCCTCACCACTATCTTCGAATTCCAGACCATGATCTGCCAGCTTACCGGCATGGACGTGGCCAACGCCTCGATGTACGACGGGTCTACCGCGGTGCCGGAAGCGGCCATGATGGCGGTGCGCGCTACCGGCAAGGGACGCGTGCTGGTGGCCCGTTCGCTGCATCCGGAATATCGCGAAGTGCTGGACACGTATGCCCGCAATCAGGGCATGCCGGTGGCGGAATTCGGCTACCTGAAAGAGGCCGGCACCATCGACCTGGAAGACCTGGAGCGCAAGATGGATGGCCTGACGGCGGCCGTCATCGTGCAATCGCCCAACTTCTTCGGCATCGTGGACCAGGTAAAGGCCGCGGCGGAAATTGCGCACAAGCACGGCGCCCTGCTGGTGGTGATCTTCACCGAGGCAGTTTCGTTGGGCCTGGTGGAGCCTC
>DATAUB010000006.1:0-181745 GCA_036268475.1 Bryobacteraceae bacterium
CAACAATCCGCCCGCCATCACCACCACCGTGGGTGCGGTGGAGGATTGGACCGTCGAAAACCGCACCCAGGAAAGCCACGAGTTCCACATCCACCAGATTCATTTCGTGAAGGTGGCGGAGAACGGCAATCCGGTATCCGATGGGCAGTATCTGGACACCATCAACTTGCCGTATTGGAGCGGCACGGGTCCCTACCCCAGCTTGACTCTACGGATGGATTTCCGCGGAGTGACACCGGGCGATTTCGTCTACCATTGCCACATACTGGCTCACGAAGACGCCGGCATGATGGCAATGATTCGCGTTCTTCCGGCGGGTAATTAGGGGGACTTGCCGATTCTGCGAGCGAGCGGGGCAGGCATCCGTTGAGCGTCGAGGGCCGAGCACGATCGGCCGCAGAGCCGTCTGTGGCGATAGTCGGCCCCCATCCGTTGACCGTCAAAAGGCCGAGTACGATTCCGCCGCTGAGTAGCTTCTGACCCGTTCGTCTGTGGCGATAGTCGGCCCCCGTCCGTCGACCGTCAAGGGCCGAGTACGGTCGGCCGCAGAGTCTGGCGATAGGTGCCCCATCGGTCGAGGGGCGAATGCCGTTCGGCCGCGCACACTGCCTTTCGCCTGCGGCGAGACCTGAGTCCCGGTGGCCCGTGCGCGGACCGATTCCTAACAGGCAGCTGATTGGCGATTATTCGCGTTCTTCGGGCCGGTAAGTGGGCGGCTCCACGGCCGCGTGCTCCTGCGTCAGCGCGATTCGGTAGGCGCGGCCGTCTGCCCCGCGCGCTACGATTTCCCCGCGGTCGCCGAAGGAGACAACTTCTACCAGCACCGCGCCGGTAGAAACAGTTGTTAGGTCGTTCAAATCGATCATCTGGCCGCTGCGCCACAGGAAGGCATGCTTTTCGCCCGTGATAGTCATCGCCCATCCGGCGACGAAGCCGCGGGAGTCGATGGCCTTTGCGCCGCTTTCCGGCCCGCCTAGCGTCCCCAGGTCCATCATGGCGCCGGCGGTAAAGAGAAAGGCGTGCCATGCGCCCCGGGCGGTCTGGGCGCTCCCCACAATCTGGCCGGCGCTATTGAGTGCCACAGCCGCGCTGTTCCCTCCGCCAAGCGTCCCCAAGTCTGCCGCCTCCCCGCCGCGGTAGACGAAGGCATGCACGCTCGTGCTGTTGTCGAGCTTCCGGAACCCGACCGACTCACCCTTGCCGTTGGCGGCAACGGTATGCCGGTTCGCTTCGGAGGCAGTACTGAAGAACGGCGCCAACAGGGACGACGTGGTGACGTGAAGGGGAACCGGCACGGAACAGCCGAGCCCCAGGGCGGCGTTCTGCAGAATCTGCAAATCGGTCACGTTGACCTCGCCATCGAGATTCAGGTCGTCGATCGCCATCGCGATTCCGAGCGCCTCGTTCACCAGGGCCTGTGCGTCGCCGATGGGGGTTGCCGCCAGGGAGTTCACGGCGCAGGGTGTGCCGGTTTCGATGGAATTGGCGGTGAGGGCACGGATCCGGCGATTGCCCGAATCGACGAAATAGATGGTTCCACCGGGAGAAGACCCCACCCCCTCCGGCAGATCGAGAATCGAACCGGTGGAGGGGCCGCCATCGCCGCTATAGTTGGCCTTCCCGCTGCCGGCGATGGTGTGCATGATGCCGTCAGTCGTCACTTCGCGCAGGCGTTGATTGTCCTCGTCGGCGATGAAGATATTTCCAGCCGGATCGATGGCCGCGCCCTGCGGATCGTTCAGGAGGGCGGCGGTTGCCGGACCGCCGTCTCCGCCAAAGCCGAAGCCGGTACCGGTGCCGGCGACCGTCTGAATGATTCCGGCGGTATTCACTTTCCGAACCGTGGCGCTCTGCGATTCCACCACGTAGAAGTTGCCGGCGAAGTCCACGGCCACGGCCGACGGCACGTAAAGCGATGCCGAGGTGGCCGGGCCTCCGTCTCCGGAATATCCTTGCTGCCCGTTGCCGGCCACGGTGTTGATCGTGCCGTCGGGGGTAATCTCGCGAATTCGCTGATTGCTGCGATCCACGAACAGGACATCCCCGCTCAAATCGACGGCGATCGACCACGGATCGTAAACCTGGGCGGCGGTGCTGGGACCTCCGTCTCCGGAATATCCTTGAGTCCCGGTTCCGGCAATAGTGCTCATGTTGCCGTTCGTATCGATCTTGCGAACCCGGGCGTTGCCGGTGTCGGTGATGTAGACGTTACCGGCGGCATCGGCGGCCACGCTCCGGGGGTAACTTAGTTCCGCCTGGGTGGCCGGCCCTCCGTCGCCCGTATAGGCGCAGACCCCGTTTCCCGCGATGGTCGTAATGATGCCCTTGGTGACCTTGCGAATCCGGCAATTGCCAGTGTCGGCAATCAGGATATTCCCTGAGTAGTCCAGGCTAACTCCGGAGAGGGCCCAGATTTCAGCACGCACGGCGGAGCCGTTGTCGCCGGCGTACCCCAGGATGCCGTCGCCGGCGACTGTGGTAATCGTGTATCCCTGTGCCGTACTCTTCGAAGGCAATCCCAGCAGGACCGATGCGGCGATGAATAGACAGGACTTAAGGCGTAAATGGAAGTCGAGCATACCGTTTCCTCCGAGCTCTTTGCAATGTTAGCGCAGGCCTGGAGATTCTGCCAAAATCGCATGCCGGCCTCTCCCATGCAAAACTATTCTCTCGTAAGCGTGTACAGATTCACGTTTGTCTAAAAGATACTACTTGTTTCCCCGTTAGTTGCTGAGAACACTCGAAAATACCTTGACAGGTTCAGGTGAACATCGTACTCTGAATCTCGGTTACCTGAAATCGATAATATCAACGGAGGTGTGGTCGATGAAGAGATGGACGATGACGCTAGCGCTGGTCGCGATGGGAAGTGTGGCAAGTTGGGCAGGCAGTGTTTGCCCGGCCGGCAACGGATCGAATCCGTTCCCGCACTCACCCGACTCAACAGCCACGGGCTGCAATGTGGTGATCACGATCAACTCTAACGGGAGTTTGACGGTTACCGTTCCGGACTCCACTCCATACGAGGAATCCGAGGACGTTTTGGTCGGTGTAGTAAACAATAGCAGCGTGCAGGTGAATAGCCTCAATCTGTCGGGCAGCGGCATCTTCGGATTTGACGGAGATGGAATCTGCGTGTACACGTTTGTGGGCAGCGGCTACTGCACGGGCGCGTATCTGAACGATCCGCTGGACTACGCCGGACCGACAAGCACCTTCACCAATTTTTCCGGTGGGGACAGCGGCACGGTGAATTTCGCCCCCGGCATCGTACCCGGCGGCACCAGCTACTTCTCATTGGAAGGCGTGCCCGGTAACACCATCACTGGGTCCGTCGGTTCAAGCGGTCCGGTGACTGCGGCCGCTCCGGCTGTTTCCACCTGGGGACTGGCATTCCTGGTTATCGGACTCGCCGGCCTCTCTTTCCGCATGATGAAGCGGACTGCCTAATCGGCTGAAGTCGATTTCAAGTAAGCGGGGACGGTGTTAACCGTCCCCGTTTTGCATTTTGTCGCCGGTTTTCGTAAGTAGCCTCGTCCTCAGGAAAGCAACAGCTCCAGGTCTTCCTTCTTCAAATCCCGAATCAAGCTATTGTCTTCGCTCAGGATGGCGTCGGCGAGATCGCGCTTAGTCTTCTGCAGTTGAAGCACCTTCTCTTCTACCGTGTCGCGCGCGATCAGGCGATAGGCGAAGACCGGACGGGTCTGGCCGATGCGGTGTGCGCGATCGACGGCCTGCGCTTCTACCGCGGGATTCCACCAGGGATCCAGCAGGAAAACGTACTCCGCCGCAGTCAGGTTCAGGCCTAATCCCCCGGCTTTGAGGCTGATCAGAAACAGTTTGCAATCGGGATCGTTTTGAAACGTTTCCACATGGGCCTGGCGATTGTTGGTGGCGCCATCGAGATACTCGTAGCGGATCTTGTCCTGGTCGAGGCGGCGCCGCACGATGGCAAGCATGCTGGTGAATTGCGAGAATACCAGCGCCTTGTGTCCCTCTTCGAGGATTTCGGTGAGATGAGACATCAGGACGTCGAGTTTGGCGCTGGAGTCGTCCACGCGTTTGGGGTCGAGCAGGCCGGGATGGCAGGCCGCCTGGCGCAAGCGCAGCAGCGCTTCCAGGACGTGCATCTTCCACTGGCCGGGTTTCTTGCTGGCGACGCGATCCAGGAGCGAGGCACGATAATGGCGGCGCAGTTCCTCGTAATGCTTGCGCTGCGGGCCTTCCAGCTCACAGAAGATGGTCTGCTCGGTCTTCTCCGGCAACTCGCGGGCCACCTGCTGCTTGGTGCGCCGCAGAATGAAAGGGCGCAGCGCCTGGGCGAGCAACTGGCGAGCTTCCGGACTGGGATTGCGCGCCATGCCGCCCGACATCTGAAGCACGCGTGCTTCCCCCAGCATGCCGGGATTGAGAAACTCGAACAGGCTCCATAGTTCGCCCAGGTGGTTCTCTACCGGCGTCCCGCTGAGCGCCAGGCGATGCGCGCCGCGCAACAGTCGGACGGCCTTGGAGGAAGCGGTGGAGGCGTTCTTGACGGCCTGCGCCTCGTCCAGCACCACATAATCGAAGACGATCTTGGCGAGATCGGGCGCATCGCGCAGCATGGTGCCATAAGTGGTGAGCACCAGATCGTGGAGTGGAATCTGGCTGTCGTCGCGGGCCGTGCCGTGATATTCCAACACCCGCAGGTTGGGCGTGAAGCGGGCCGATTCCTCGCGCCAGTTGAACATCACCGACTTGGGAACCACCACCAGCGAGGGACCTTTGCCTTCGGCGCGGCGGGCTTCCAGCGTGGCCAGCACCTGCGCGGTCTTGCCCACGCCCATATCGTCGGCCAGGCAGCCGCCGAATCCGAAATCGCGCAGGAAGTGCATCCAGCCCAGACCGTCGAGCTGGTATTGGCGGAGCTGCCCCACGAAGCCGGCGGGCTGCACCGCCGCCTCCACCCCATGGAAACCGCGCACATGCTCGCGGATGCCGGCAAACTTCTCATCGATATCGACATCGGGCTGGGCGGCGAGGAGAGCATCGAGCAGGACCGCCTGATTCTGGCGGAACCTGAGGTGATCGTCGTTTTTTTCGCCCATGCCGGCCAGCGGCGCGAAGCGTTCCAGCCAGTCTTCCGGCAGCAGCCCGAAGGTTCCATCGCCCAGCACCACCATGGAATCGCCGCGGCGCACGGCGGCCAGCAGTTCGGGCAGCGACGCCGTGGTGTCGCCGTATTGCACTTCGCCATGGAGCTCAAACCAGTCAATGCCGGAAGTTACGGCAACGCGCGTGGCGCCGGGATTGCGAAACAGCTTGCCTTCGGCCTCCACGTGCCAGCCCTCGGCGATGAGCTCACGCGCCACCCGCGGCAGCGATTTAGGGCTCACGATCCAGAAATCCGGGCGGTAGGAATCGGTGCGCAGGCCGATGTCGACGAGCTTCTCGCGGGCCGCGTCTTCCGCCTCTTTATCGCGCGCCATGAAGACGCGCTCCGTGGGACGCCAGACACCGCGGCCGGCCGACATGCCGTCCATCCAGCCGGCGCCGTAATCGAGCATGAACTGCGCCACATATCGCGGGGTAGCGCCGGTGCGCTCATTGCGGAGACGCAGCCCCAAACGCGGGCGCGCCTTGCGCTCCTCAAAGCGGAGCGGTTCGTCGATGTCCAAGGGGGGAAGGGCGGGAAGCTGCAGCAGGCGGGCGAGGACGGCATCGCGGTCGCGGTCGGGGAAGGGAATGCGTTTCACCGCGCGCAATTGCTCGATCCAGCCGTAGGCGCTGCCGATTTCGACCTGCGAGACGGTGTCGCGCGCCAGCATCAATCCGTCTTCCAGCAGCAGCAGCGGTTCATCGAGCGGCATGCGCTCCTCGCCGCGGCGGAGGACGCCGGTGATAGCCCACTGGTCGCGATCGTCCTGGCGGAGTTCGAGCCAGGGAGTCCAAGGCTCACCTTCGTCCCAGGTACAGGGCTGAAGCTGGTGAGCGCCGCGGTGGAGGTAACACAGGCGGCCGGTGGCGGAGATGACTGGCAGGAGCTTGCGGGCAAGCGGATGGCTGAGCAGTTTGGGCACGGCCGCGGCGTAGGAGTAGGAATAGGTATTCTGGCCGCCGAAGAGAGCGGCGAGGACATCCACATCGACGGGGTCCGGCAGGGCGGCTGCCTGCTCGGCGCTCAGCGAGAATTCCTTGGGCTCGCCGAAGTCGCCGTTTTTCTTACGGGCGCGGGAGAATAACTGCAGCGCGATCCGCTGGCCGTTGTGGGAGGAATAGACATCGATGCAATAGAGGATTTCGACAGGCCGGGCGCGAACGCGGTGCTGGGCGACGTCCTTCTCTTTGATGACGCGTTCCACCTCGCCCAGGTATTCCTGCCAGGGTGGAGTGTGCGGCGCGACCTGAAGCGGCGCCCGCGTGCCGGCGTCCGAAAAGTTATCTTCCCGGCTCAGGTAAAGCACGTGCCTCACGGTGGAGAGAGCCCCGCGGCGATCGGCCTCCAGGGTGGCGGCCCACAGATGCTTGCAGGGGCCGTAATCCTCAAAGGCGATGCAGTCGCACCAGACCACCAGCCCCTCCTGGAATTTGGCCAGGCGGACGTCATAGAGGTCGCTCCCCTGCACCTGGGCGAAGAAATGGCCGGGGCTCCAGCTTTTGACGAAGACCCGCCGGTTCGCGTAGATGTTCTGGCCGCGCGATCGCACTTCCCGGTCGAAGAGCGGAGCGGTCATTTGAGCTAAATACATGCGATGGAAGATTTCATTGTAACGGGAAGGCGCCGCGCGGGGCGGCAAGCCGGCATATCGCACAATTTGGCAGGGTGCGAAGCGGATGTAAATTGTCCTGGGTAGCAGGCCGGAACTTCCCGGGTTTTATTTGCGTCATCTCCTTAAAGAACGATAGTCTGGTTCTGACAGGGGAGAATGGTCACCAAAGCCTTGAAAGTGTCCGCCTGGACCACCGCGCGGGAGGCCTTCTGGCTTGCCATGGAAGCGTTGCGCACGCATAAGTTGCGCTCATTTTTGACGCTTTTGGGAGTAGTGATCGCCACTACGACGCTGATTGTGGTGATGTCGGTGGTGAACGGCATGAATCTTTACATCGCCGATCACATCGCCAACCTGGGCACCAATACGTTTGTGCTGCACCAGTTTCAGTGGGCGCAGGGATTCGACGAGCTCCTGAAGGCCCGGCGGCGCAATCTGCCCATGCGGATCGACGACTACGACTACCTGCATGACACGCTCACGGATTACGAGCAGATCGGCGCGATGGCGAATCTTTCGCCCAGCCCGTCGGCCCACCGCGGCGGCCATGTGATCGATGAGATCAACCTGAATGCTATGACGCCGAGCTTCGCCGATATCGGGCGGGAGAAAGTGGCGTCCGGCCGTTATATCAACGATAGCGATTACCGCCACAGCGCGCGCGTGGCGGTGATCGGGAACGACCTGGTGGAGAAACTCTTCCCCAACGTGGATCCGCTCGATAAGGAAGTGACTATCGGCGGGATTCCGTTTCGCGTGATCGGGGTGACCGAGAAGGTGGGCAGCGCGTTTGGACAGAGCGAAGATAATTTCGCCATTGTTCCGTTGACCACTTACCGCAATATCTGGGTGGCCCGGCCGGAGCTCTCCATCTATATCAAGGCTCCCGACGCGCAACATATGCGCGAACTGGAAGACGAAGTGCGCGCGCTGATGCGCGTGCGGCGGCATGTGCCGTACGACCAGGCCGATACCTTCGGCGTCAACGCTTCGGACTCGCTGATGAGCGTGTGGAACAATCTCACCGGTTCGATTTTCGCGGTGACCATCGGGCTGGTCGCGGTGTTCATGGTGGTAGGCGGAGTGGTGATCATGAATATCATGCTGGCCAGCGTCACCGAGCGGACGCACGAGATCGGAATTCGCAAATCGGTAGGCGCGCGGCGGCGCGATATTCTGTGGCAATTCGTGATCGAATCGGGCGTGATGTCGGGAATTGGAGGAGTGGCCGGGGTGTTATTGGCCATTGGGATCGCGGCAATTGTGAATCAGTTCTTCACGGCGTCGGTTTCGCCCAGCGCGATGATTGTGGGGGTGGCGTTGTCCGCCTCGGTAGGGCTGTTTTTCGGGATTTATCCAGCGCGCAAGGCCGCCAACCTCGACCCGATTGAAGCGCTGCGGATGGAGTAACCGTCATGACCGGCCGGCATCAAATACACGAGAACTTATTACTGGCGTTCGACACGCTGCGGACGCATAAGTTCCGCTCATTCCTGACGGTATTGGGAGTGGTGATCGGGACCACCACGGTAATTGCGGTAACTTCGCTGGTTACCGGTCTGGACAATCAGTTAGTGCAGGTGGCGGAGCAGTTCGGCACACGCACGCTCTGGGTGTATAAGCTGGAGATGGGCGCGCCGCACGCCATGACCAACGAGGAACGGCTGCGCAAGCCGCTCAGCTTCGACGACGCGACGGCCATCCAGGAACAGGTTCCGGATGCCGCCAAGGTGTCGGTGGAACTGTTCGCGGAGATGGGCGATATGGGGCTGCCGCCGGTGACCGCGCGCTATAAAGGCCAGGACATGAATGACGCGCTGTTTGTGGGCGTCACGGCGGAGCATTTGAACCTTCTCAATGCCACCGTTCACGAGGGCCGGTTCTTTACCGACCCGGAGGATCAGCACCGGCGCGACATCGCGGTGATCGGCGATGGCGTGCGGGAGCGGTTTTTCCCGCATGCCGACCCCATCGGCAAGAGCATTCTGGTGGATGGCCACACGCTGGAAGTGGTAGGCACGCTGACGAAGTTTAAATCGTTTCTGGGAAACGATCAGAACGATAAGGCGATCATGACGCCGTATAACACGTTCCGCAAGATCTATCCCGCCGCCAAGGATAACTTCATCTGCGTGCTGGTGGAGCCCGGCAAGATGGAGCAGGCCAAGGACGAAGTGATCGAGTTGTTGCGCCGCCGCCGCCACGTGAAGCCCAAGGATCCGGATAATTTCGGGATTTCGAGCGCCGAATCGGTGATCAGCGAATTTCGTTCGGTCATCAGCACGGTGGCGCTGGTGATGATCGTGGTGTCGTCAATCGGGCTGCTGGTGGGCGGCATCGGGGTGATGAACATCATGCTGGTATCGGTAACCGAGCGGACTAAGGAAATCGGCGTACGCAAGGCTCTGGGGGCGCGGCGCAGCGATATCACCTGGCAATTCCTGCTGGAGGCCATGACGGTGACGGCTTCGGGAGGGCTGATCGGCATCACCGTGGGTTGGTTGATCAGCCTCGCTATCCGCACGTTTGTGCCGGGCTTCCCATCGACGGTGCCGCTGTGGGCGGTAATCGCGGGATTCACGGTAGCGACCAGTGTCGGGTTGTTCTTCGGCTTGTGGCCGGCGCTGAAGGCGTCCAAGCTCGATCCCATCTCGGCGCTGCGGTACGAGTAAATCCGGCGCTCCACAAAAAGCCTTGTAATCGGGCGTGTGCCGTTATAGATTTGTAACAAGATTGTTGCACGTCTGTAACCGATATGACGCCCGGGTGTATGATCGGCGCTCTGCTGGCCGCTTCCGCGACCGCTTTCGCTGCCAGCCCGCCCGGTCACTATTCCATTCAGCTGAATTCGCTGTTTACCTCCGAAGCCCAGACGCTGGGTGTGTATTGTAAGGCGCGCATCGATGGCGGCCCCGTGCTGCGCCTGCTGTTGGATAGCGGCGCGGAGCGCATCGTGCTCGACCGGCGGGTAGCCGCCAGGACAGGGCGGAAAAACGGGTCGGATTTCCAACTCGTGGGAGTGGGGGCGGCGACCCAGTGCAAGCGCAGTGCGCCGGCGACCCTACAGATCGGCGACCTGGTGCTGCCCGGATGCGACACCCTGGTAGTAGACGGCGAAGTGCTCGAGGGCGTCGATGGCATTATTCCACTGGCGCTCTTTGGCGATTTCCTGGTGAGGCTCGACCTGCCGCACAAGACCTTGGAACTGGATGCCTATCCTCCCGACATTCCCGCGCAAGGCGGCGGATATACGGCGGTGCGGGTGGACAACCGGCTGCTGTTTGTGCGCTCGCTGGTGAACGAGCGGCAACCGGGATACATTTTGCTGGACACCGGCGCGACGTATAGCGCGGTTTCGCCGGAGGCGGCGAGCGCATCGCGGAACTACTGGTCGCTCGCAAATGCCATTTCGCTGCACGGCGGCGCGGGCGCGGTGGAAGGATTCCCGCTGCCTTCCGGTGTGCGCTTCCGCTGTGGCGATCGCGTGATTTCAGCCGACCCGGCGGTGGTGGTGGACCTGTCGAGCTTCAAGGGCCACCATCCGTTCGAGATCGCCGGCATCCTGGGTTATTCCGCTCTTCGTAACTCGATTGTCACCGTCGATTACCGCGATTCTCTGGTGCGCATTGAGGGAAAGTAGCTCCGCAGGCTATTCTAGTTTGTTCACATGGGAAATATTCTGCAGACCCTGCCTGCGGGCGAAAAAGTCGGCCTGGCCTTTTCAGGCGGCCTCGATACCAGCGCGGCGATTCACTGGATGCGCGAAAAGGGCGCGGTGCCGTATGCCTACACCGCCAATCTCGGCCAGCCCGACGAGGCCGACTACGAAGAGATTCCGCGCCGCGCGCTGCTCTATGGTGCGGAGAAAGCACGGCTGATCGATTGCCGCAAACAACTGGTGGCCGAAGGCATCGCCGCGCTGCAGGCGGGCGCGTTCCACATCTCGACGGCGGGCGTGCATTACTTCAATACCACGCCCATCGGCCGCGCCGTCACCGGCACCATGCTGGTGGTGGCGATGAAGGAAGACGACGTCCACATCTGGGGCGACGGCAGCACGTTCAAAGGCAACGACATCGAGCGCTTCTATCGGTACGGCCTGCTGGCCAACCCGGCGCTGCGGATTTATAAGCCCTGGCTCGATCAACAGTTCATCGACGAACTGGGCGGGCGCAAGGAGATGTCGGAGTACATGGAGCGCCACGGCCTCACCTACAAGATGAGCGTGGAGAAGGCGTACTCCACCGATTCCAATATCTGGGGCGCGACGCACGAGGCCAAGGACCTGGAGCACCTCGACAAGAATGTGCGCATCGTCGAGCCGATCATGGGCGTGGCGTCGTGGCGCGAGGATGTGGCGATCAAGCCGGAAACGGTGACGGTGCGGTTCGAAGAGGGGCAGCCGGTGGCGCTCAACCACGTGACGTTCGACGATCCGGTGGCGCTGGTGCTGGAAGCGAACGCTATCGGCGGACGGCATGGGCTCGGGGTATCGGACCAGATTGAGAATCGCATCATCGAGGCCAAGAGCCGCGGGGTGTACGAAGCTCCCGGGATGGCGCTGCTGTTCATCGCTTACGAGCGGCTGCTGACCGGAATCCACAACGAAGACACGCTCGAGCAATACCGCATGAACGGACTGCGGCTGGGGCGGCTGCTCTATCAGGGCCGCTGGTTCGATTCGCAGGCGATGATGCTGCGCGAGATGTCGCAGCGTTGGGTGGCGCGCGCCATCACCGGCGAAGTGACCATGGAACTGCGGCGCGGCAACGACTATTCGATCCTGGAAACGGCGAGTCCGAATCTGACCTACCATCCGGAGCGGCTCACCATGGAGAAGGGCGAATCGGTATTCTCCCCGCAGGATCGCATCGGCCAGCTTACGATGCGGCACCTGGATATCACCGACACGCGCGACAAGCTGCTGCTCTATGTGAAGACGGGACTGCTCGGACCGGGGAGCGAGGGATCGCTGCCGCTGCTGGGCGAGGGTGAAAACAAGTAGCTCCGGGTGAAGCGGCACGATCCTATCAGAATAGGTAGTAGCGTGGCGGTGCGAGTGGGGCAATAATACTCCAAAAGCAGTATCTTTCCGAGAGCCGAAGGGGGCATTGCCCAGGCAATTCCCCCCTCTCACCACGTTGCGGCGTTACCGGTTCGGAATGAGGGCCAGATTGGCGGCGCGCGCGCTCGGGACGGCCTGCATGGGAATCGAACGATCGAACGTCGCGAGCCGCCCGTGATTGCGCACGGCCAAGCCGAGCAGGTAGGCGTCGGTCACCTTCTGGTGTCCCCCGATGGCAGACGTCCGGAAGAGCGTGTTGTCCAGCAAGGAGACGGTATCCGGCCAGAAGTGATGGTCGGCAGTGTCGCAAAAATTCCGGAGGATGTCTGCGACTCGGGCGGGTCTCAGACAACAGGGCCACGCTCACTCTTTGTCTCGCAAGCCATTGACGGACTCCATGGTCACGCGGGGCGAGCCCTGTTTCCGAGTGAAGACTTCTACCCCGTTTCGGAGCTTAGGATGGGACGTCGCCGGCAGAGATTTCCTCGCCAGTTCCGAAATCACCTGGCCCAAGGACACGCCCTGTTTCCTGGCGAGAGCTTTGGCTTCCCGCACGAGATCGTCATCGAGTTTGAGGGTGGTCCGCATAGATCCAGGCTAGCGCATGAGCTCGCTGAAGAGGGCGTTCGCCTCCCGATTCTCAACGTAATTCCAACAGTTTATCGCTCAGCGCCAACGTTATTGGTTGATTTTGACGGAGAATCGAGGCAGTATGAAGTAGTGGGTCTTAACGCAATGTCACAGACTATATCGTCTACGCACGATCTCGCCAAGGGCGGATTCACCTCGGAGGCAGGGACTACATCGTTAGCTCCTGGACCATATTGGAGAAGCTTCGAGGATTTCAGGACTGCCGGCAATGCTGGTCTTGATGGCATTCCGGAGCATGGCGTGGCGACCTTGCGGTGCAAGGCGGGAACTTTCCGGATCTTGCGAGATTCGGATTTCCAGCGGCTCGTAGGGCTAGCGAACGAAGTGCACCGCTTGCAAAATGGAATTAGAATCGTAATCCAGGCCGCCAAGGTCGCAGTAAAACACCCGGATGCGGATCACATTCAGTTGCTCATCCATTCCGCCTCGCTGATAGCGGCATGCCCGGAGTTGCCCCAGCAGGAAGGTCATCCTTCTTTTGACCTTTCACAGCAAGAGGGCACGCAAACGGCATCGGAGGATTTCGATTTTGAAAATACGGCCGTCCCTCGGCCACGGTGGTAACGCTATTCTCTCCGAACTTCAGATGCGCCTCAAGGAACTTTCACATAGCGAGGCGGCGATCGCCGAGGTGCGTTCGTTTTGCAATCGATTAAGCGGGACACGCGAGCGCATGGAGGTTTGGAATGCTACCAACGCCGTCGTTTGCGCCCCTATCGAAATGTCTCATGTTCAGGAACTCGGCTATAACAAGCAGGAAGATGAATTTGTTCTCCTGCAGGGAGACATCGTCAGAACAGATTCCGCTTACATCTTCGGCGAGCGCATTAATGGGCATCCCAAGTAGCGTGGCGCTGAATTCGTCTTGCGATCTGGTGCCGGGGCGTCAGGCTTGCTCCATACTCCTGCCGGTTGTGGAACTGCGAAGAGGCGATCGCGACATTAACCAAAAACTAGGGGCGCTTCTTAAGTTTTCTCTCCGCGGGCAAATGTATATTCCCCCGTTGCCTGACGATCCGCAAGAGACGCTGGGAAACTGCATCGATTTTGAGCGCGTTCATCAGATTCGAACGTCAGATCTCCATGTAGCAGCACGGGCAGCTTCGTTGTCCCTGCTAGGCTGGCGCATTTTTGCATCCTTTTCAAGAATGGTATTCTCCCGCGCCGGAGCGAATGAAGTAACGTTCCGCGAAGCACTCGACAATCGACTCACAAGGTCTCATTCACCGTTGGCCGCGCCAGAGCCCGTGCCCCAGGATCCCAATACTCCGCCGGACTGAGATTGTTTCCTTGACACTCCCGGCGCTTCCATGTGATTATTAATTCATCATCGTGAATAAAAATTCACATCCCGAGGAGACCCCGATGGCCGGCTTGTTCCACCCTGGCGAAATTCTGAAAGCCGGACGCAGCGACTACCTCTGTGACCTCGATCTCACCAACGATGAACTCGATTACCTGCTCGATCTGGCCACCGCGGTAAAGAAATCACCTCGCGAGTATGGGCAGACGATGGCGGGCAAGTCGATCGCCATGCTCTTCGAGAAGCCGTCGCTGCGCACCAAGCTCACCTTCGAACTCGCCATGAGCCAGATGGGCGGCGCATCGGTGTTTATGGAAGGTCCGATCGGCGTGCGCGAGCCCCTGAAAGATGTGGCGCGCAATCTGGACCGCTGGTGCAATGGAATTGTGGCGCGGGTGTTCGCGCAAACCACCGTCGAAGGGTTGGCGCAATGGTCGTCGGTGCCCGTCATCAACGCGCTCAGCGACGCATTCCACCCCTGCCAGGCGCTGGCCGATGTGCTCACCATTCGTGAACGTTTCGGCTCGCTGAAGGGACTGAAGCTGGCATTCATCGGCGACGGCAATAATGTGGCGCAATCGCTGATGCTTACCGCGGTGCGGCTGGGAATGGACTTCGCCCTCGGCTGCCCCCAGGGATACACGCCCGATCCCGATATCGTCTCGCAGGCGGAAGGGCTGGCGGCGGTCTCGGGATCGTCGATTCTGATTACACACGATCCGGCCGAGGCGGTGGCGGGCGCGCATGCGGTCTATACCGACGTGTGGGCGAGCATGGGGCAGGAGCAGGAGGCCGCCAAGCGCAAGAAGGCTTTCCACTCCTACCAGGTGAATGAAGAACTGTTCGGACAGGCGCTGCCCGACGCGGTGTTTATGCATTGCCTCCCCGCCAAGCGCGGCGAAGAGGTCACCGACGCGGTGGTGGAAAGCCCGCGTAGCGTGGTGTTCGACCAGGCCGAGAACCGGCTGCACGCCCAGAAGGCGCTGCTGCTGATGATGCTAAGCTAAATCCGGTTTATGAACAGGAAACAGAGTGTGGCCGCCCACGCGGGCGGAAGGGATAGTTGCGCCTTATGAAGCTTTGGGGTGGACGATTCGAAGCGGGACCGTCGGAGGTTTTCGAGCGCTTTTCCGGGTCGCTCGATTTCGACCGGCGGCTGATCGACGCGGACGTCCGCGGGTCGCAGGCATTCGCGCGGGCGCTCGAACGGACCGGCATTCTGACCGCCGAAGAGCGCGCGCAGATCGTGGCGGCGTTCGATGCGATCCGGGCCGAGGCGGCTTCGCCAGTGTTCTACGAGGGCGCCACCGATGAAGACGTGCACACGCTGGTGATCCGCAAGCTCAAAGAGCGGGCGGGCGCAGTGGCCGATAAGATCCACACCGGGCGCAGCCGCAATGAACAGGTCTCGCTCGATACCCGGCTGTGGCTGCGCGAGGAGTGCGACCGGGTGCGCGGGCTGCTGGCTGCCATGATGGGTTCGATCCTCCATCTGGCTTCGCAGTATCCCGATGCGGCGATCCCCGGCTACACGCACATGCGGCGCGCGCAGGCGGTGCTCTGGCCGCATTACCTGCTGGCATATTTCGAAATGTTCGCGCGCGACTGGGAGCGCTTGGGGGACGCCCGCCGGCGCGCCGATGTGCTGCCATTGGGATCGGGCGCACTGGCCGGCAGCGGCTTTCCGTTCGACCGGCAGGCGATGGCGCAGGACTTGGGCTTCGCGGCGATCACGTACAACAGCATGGATGTCTCCGGCGATCGCGATTTCGCACTGGATTTTCTCTATGCCGCGAGCGTGACCATGATCCACCTGAGCCGGTTGGCGGAGGATTGGATTCTGTACTCCAGCGAAGAGTTCGGCTGGCTCGAACTGGGCGACGGCGTGACCAGCGGGTCGAGCCTGATGCCGCAGAAGAAGAATCCCGATTCGCTGGAGCTGATTCGCGGCAAAAGCGGTCGGGTGATGGGCTCGCTCACCTCCCTGATGGTCACCATGAAGGGGCTCCCGATGACTTACAATCGCGACATGCAGGAGGATAAAGTTCCCCTGTTCGAGGCTGCCGACCAGCTTGCCGGCTCGCTCGAAATGGCGCGGGCGGCGATTGAATCGGCGAAGCTGCTGCCGGCCAAACCGGCGGCGGCCGCGGAAGAGAGCTGGGTGGTGGCCACGGACCTGGCGGAAGCGCTGGCGCGCGCCGGGACGCCGTTCCACCAGGCGCATCAGATTGTCGGCCGGTTCGTGCTGGAGAGCGTGCGCAGCGGAAAGAAACCGGCGGATTGGACGGCCGAACAGATGGCGCAATTCGCGCCCGAGTTCACGGGCGACCTGGCGGCGCTGCTCGATCCGCGGCGGGGAATGCAATCGCGCGAGATTGCGGGCGGCACGGGGCCACAGAGCGTGGCCGCAGCGCTGGCAACGGCGAAACAACGGCTGGCTGGTATGACGGGGAGCTTGCAATCATGACGAAGACCTATCGACAGGGCCAAATTCTGAAACTGGTCCGGGGAAAAAAGATTTCCACCCAGGATGAACTGGCACAGGAATTGAAAGCGCTCGATATCGCCGCCACGCAGGTGACGCTTTCGCGCGACATTCGCGATCTGCGCCTGGTGAAGACGCGCGACGGCTACCAGGAGATGGCGCCGGAGGAGACGGGCCCGCAGTTTTCCATGCTGGCGGCGGAGTTTCTGAAAGACGTGCTGCGCGCGCAGAATCTGGTGGTGCTGAAGACCTCGCCGGGGCACGCCAATTCGGTGGCGGTAGCGCTGGATAACGAGGAGTGGCCGGAGGTGGTGGGCACCATCGCGGGCGATGACACGATTCTGGTGATCACCCTCGATAGTCCCACGGGCGAGGCAATTCAGGAGAAGCTGCTGGATCTGGTGGAAAAAGGTTAGGCGGCGCCGCCTGCAAGCGCTGCGGCAGCGGCAGCGCCACCTCGATGAGGGTGCCTTTGCCGGGGCCGGAATTGATCTTGACCGAACCGCCCAGGCTTTCGGCGCGTTCGTGCATGCCGGTGAGGCCGAGCCCGTGGGCACGCACCTGCTGGAAGCCGCGGCCATCGTCCTGCACGGTCACTACCAGCCAGGCGTCGGAAGCGCGCACGGTGATTTCCACGGCATTCGCGTTGGCATGTTTCTGGATGTTGTGAAGGGCTTCCTGGGCGATGCGGAAGACGCAGGTCTTGTGTTCGTCGGGGAGATCGGGCGGCAGGTCGTCGGCCTGCACCTGAATGCGGAGCCCGGTGGGGCGGGCGATTTCGCGCGCCAGCCAGCCGAGTGCCGCCGCCAGCCCGAGATCGTCCAGCATGGCGGGGCGCAACAGGAGCGCCATATTGCGAATAACCGCCAGCGAGTTCTCCACCTGTTCGCGCACCCGGTCCACGCGCTCGCGTAGCTCCTTATCGTAGGGCCGGAGCATGACGGCAAGGTCGTGCAATTCGAATTGCACCGCCGACATGGATTGGCCCACGGCGTCGTGCAGATCGCGAGAGATGCTCTTGCGCTCATTCTCCTGCGTGGCCACCAGCTTGGCGGAGAGATCTTTCAATTCCTGGCGGGCTTCGGTGACATCCTGCAGGTGCTTGAGGGTCTGGTTCTCCAGCCGCAGAAGGTGAGACGTACTGAAGTAGGCCTGGCCCATGCCCACCAGCAGCATCACCACCAGCGCCAGCACCAGGTGGCCGCGCACCGAGGCAAATTGCGAGAGCAGTTCCTCATCGCGGCGCATAAGCTGCTGCTGATCGAGCGAGCGAATATTATCGGCGATCGCCAGGGTATTGGAGCGGCGCGGAAACACCTCGTCGCGCAGAAAGGTATAGCCCTCCGCGCTGCGCTGTTCCGGGCTCCACGAGAGCACCGGTTCCAGCGTTTGCCAGTAGTCGGCCAGTTCCCGCTTGAGGGCGTTGAACATCTCATGGTCGCCGGCCTGCGAGACCGGCCCGTTGTCGGCCAGCAGGGACTGGATGCGGGACTTGGCGTCGACCAGTTCGGCCCGGCTCTGCTCGGCCTTGGCGCGATCCGGCTCCAGCAGATAGTCGCGCAGATAAGTGCCGGAAAGGTAGACTGCGGCGCGCACCTCGTCGAGTTGCTGGTTCTTCGCCAGAAACTGCTGGAGACTGTTCTGGTTGGCATTCTGGACTTCGGCGAGCGCGCGCAGCGCGCTCAGTCCGGACAGAATCAGCAAGACCAGCAGGACGCCGAAACCGAGCACTAGGCCGCCCCGCATAGTGAGCAGGCGGACGCGCGCCGGTTCGGGTTCCTCAGATGGGGGCGACGCCGCTATCTTGGGGTGAAACGATACCTTTTCGGACGGCATACAGAATCAGATCGGCCAGGCTGTGCAGGTTGAGCTTCTGAAAGATGTGCTGCCGGTGGCAGATGACGGTGGTGGGGCTGAGGTCGAGCGTGTTGGCGATGTCTTTATTGGACGCACCTTCGGCTAGCAGTTGCAGGATCTCGCGCTCGCGGTTGGTGAGCAGTTCGTAGGCGTCGGTGGCGTGCTCACGCTGCAGGTAGCGGGTGTAATCGTCGGCCAGAATGCGGCTGACTTTGGGGCTGAAAAACGCCTTTCCCTGGGTGACCGCGCGCACCGCATCCACCACTTCAGACTCCGCCGAGCTCTTCAGCACATAGCCGCGCGCGCCGGCCTTCAGGGCGCTCAGCAGGTAGGCCTCATCGGCCTGGACCGTTAGGAAAACGATTTGAATATCCGGCAACATCTGGGCGATCTGCCGGCCGGCTTCAATGCCGTTGAGGGTCGGCATGGCGATATCGAGAATCACTACATGGGGCCGCTCCTGCCGCGCCAGGGCAACGGCTTCGCGGCCGTCGCAAGCCTCGGCGATCACTTCCAGGCCAGGCTCACGTTCCAAAAGCGTCCGCAGGCCGCGCCGCATGATGGCGTGGTCGTCAGCGATCAGGATTCGGATGGGGCCCATGATAGTATTTGATCCCATGGTACGCCATCCGCTTCATGGGGTGAACCGGCCTACATCGTTTATGCGGTAAATCTCCTCCGATGGCAATATGGGCGGCAGACCATGCGGCTCAATACCATGGAAATACACTCTCAAAGCTATGCTTCCACCGAACGGCGATCTTTCCCGCGAAGCCCTGGAACGGCTGGCGCAGTACGACACCTGCACGCTATCGAATGCGATTGAGAGGCTGAACATTCGCCCGCGTAATGAAGGTTTCACCAGCGGCGCGGTGAGCTGCCGGTTTCCGCAGTTGGCGCCGGTGATCGGATATGCGGTGACGGCGCGCATGCGATCGTCGATGACACCTATCAGCGGGCGATGCTATTACGAGCATCCGGAATTTTGGAAGTACGTGGCTGCGGCGGGCGGACCATTGGTTCTGGCTATCGAGGATGCCGATGTATCGCCGGGACGAGGTGCGCTGTTGGGTGAGGCTTACGCCCGGATCTCGCGGGCCTTTGGCTGCGTGGCTTGTGTGACCAACGGCGCCGTCCGCGACCTGAGGGGAATCGAGGAGCTTGGGTATCAGGTCTTTGCCGGGTGCCTCTCAGTGTCTCATGCCTATGCCCACGTGGTGGACTTCGGCGGGCCGGTGGAGATCGGCGGCCTGCGGATTTCGCCCGGAGACCTGTTGCATGGCGACGTGCACGGCGTTCATTCGATTCCGCGCCACGCTGCACCAGATCTGCCGGCCCTGGCGGAGCAAGTGCTGCGCGACGACCGGGCGCTATTTGAGTTAACTGAAAGAAAGGACTTCTCCGCGGCTATGCTCTCCGCCAAGCTGGAAGAGGTTAACAGACATCGCTTATGAAAACCAGAATCGGCGCCCTAGTGGGATTGGCGCTTTGCCTTGGCGCGTGCTCCAAAACGCCGGCGGTGCGCGCCGGCAGTGGGAACGATCAGGAGACTGTCACCACGGTTGGCGTCACCCCGGTCACGCGCAAGACCCTGGAGCGACAGCTTACGATCTCTTCCGAGCTGGTGCCCTATCAGGAGACCGACGTCTTCGCCAAGGAGTCCGGTTATGTGAAGGACCTCCTGGTGGATTACGGCAGCCGCGTTACGAAAGGCCAATTGATGGCGGTGTTAGAGATCCCTGAGCTGGAAATGCAGCTCAAACAGGACGCCGCCGCCATCTCCAACGCGCAGGAATCCGTCACTCACGCTCAGCATGAAGTGGACCGTCTGGAAGCGCAGCACGTACCGGTGAAAGCGCAGGCCGACCGCCTCGCCAGCGTCGCCAAGACGCGACCCGGCCTGGTGGCGCAGCAGGAAGTGGACGATGCACAAGGTAAGGATCTGGCGCTGGAAGCCCAGGTGGAAGCTGGGAAATCGGCGTACCAATCGGCCAAGAGCCAGTTGGATGAGACCCAGGCGAAGCTGGAACGCGACAAGGTGATGTTCGATTACGCGCGGATTACAGCGCCCTTTGCAGGTGTAGTCACGCAGCGGTACGCCAACCAGGGCACCCTGATGCAGGCCGGCACCAACTCCAGCACGCAAGCTACGCCGCTGGTCCGGCTGTCGGAGGACGACATCTTCCGGCTGGTGATACCCGTGCCGGAGACGTATGTAAAATTCATCCGCGTGGGAGATCCGGTGCAGGTGCGGGTGACCTCTCTGGACAAGGTGTTTACCGGCACGGTAAAACGATTCTCCGACGACATTGCTGCCGATACGCGCACCATGCATACCGAGGTGGAACTGCAGAATTCGGGGCATATATTAATGCCCGGCCTTTACGCCGAAGCAACGCTCACCCTGGAAAAGAAGAATTCCGTGCTGTCGGTCCCGCTGCAATCGGTGAGCCAGTCTGGCGACCAGGCCACGGTCTTCGTGGTCGACGACAATAACACCATTGACGAACGGAAGGTGGTGCTCGGGCTACAGACTTCGACCGACGCCGAGGTTGTGAGTGGCGTCAAGCAAGGCGACCGCGTGGTGATCAGCGACCGCTCCGGGCTGAAGCCGGGCTTGCACGTGAAACCACAGGTAATCGCAGTGCCCCAGGATTCGACGCATTAGCGGGGGCCGTTTCCGGAAAGTAACATGTCACGATTTTCCATCCGCAATCCACATCTGATCGTCGTCCTGTGTCTGGCACTGATGGTGTTTGGAGCTACCAGCCTGACTAAGATGCCGGTCGATCTGTTTCCGAGCATCAATCTGCCGGAAGTGGTGGTGGCCACCTTCTATTCGGGAATGCCGCCGCAGGACATCGAAACCGACATCACCAATCCACTCGAACGCTTCTTCACGCTTGCCTCGGGGATCGATCACACGGAGTCCCGCTCGCTGCTGGGAGTAAGCATCATCAAAGTGTATTTCCAGCCGGGCACGGATGCCGACGCCGACGTGACGGAGCTCTCCAACCTGGCGCTGGCCGATCTGAAACGCCTGCCACCCGGAACGCTGCCTCCGGTAGTGCTGAAGTTCGATGCCTCCAGCCTGCCGGTCTGCCTGGTGACTTTGAAGGGGGAGGGCCTGACCCAGACGCAACTGCACGATATCGGACAATTCACCATTCGCAATCAGATCGCGGTGGTAAAGGGCGCCGAGATTCCCCCGCCGTTCGGCGGGAAGTACCGCCAGGCGATGGTGTATGTCGATCCGTATAAGTTGCAGTCGCGCCAACTGAGTCTGATGGATGTGGTGGACGCCCTGAACACCAGCAATCTGATTCTGCCGGCGGGCGACGTAAAAATTGGCACCTTCGATTATTACGTTTACTCCAACAGTTTGGTGGACAAGGTCGCCGATTTGAATAAGATTCCGATCAAGACCAGTAAACAGAGTTGGGTCTCGATAGGCGACATTGGGGAAGCCAAGGACGCGAACCAGATCCAATACAACATTGTGCGCGTCGATGGGCAGCGTTCGGTATATCTGCCGATTATGAAGCAGGGCGGCGATACCAACACCATTCAGGTGGTCAACGGCATCCGCGACATGCTCGGCAAGCTCTTCGACATTCCACGGCAACTGGTGACCGCCGTGGTGTTCGACCAATCGTCGTTTGTGAAGGAAGCGATCTGGACCCTGGGGCATGAGGGGCTGATCGGCCTGGCGCTCACCAGCCTGATGATCCTGGTGTTCCTGGGCAGCCTGCGGGCCACGTCTGCGGTGCTGTTGTCGATTCCGCTCTCGGCGGTGGCGACGATCGTGGTTCTCTTCATGATGGGAAGCACGATCAATACCATGATTCTGGGCGGACTGGCTCTGGCGTTTTCCCGCGTCATCGATAATTCGGTGATTTCGCTGGAGAATATTTACCGCCATCTGGAAATGGGTTCGACTCCGGAAATGGCGGCTGAGCAGGGCGGCTCCGAGGTCAGCCTCGCCGTTCTGGCCGCGACCCTGACCACGGTGGTAGTCTTCTTTCCCGTCACATTCCTTTATGGAGTGAGTAAGTTCCTCTTCACCGCGATGGCATTGGCGGTGGCGATTTCCCTGTTCGTCTCGTATTTCGTGGCAATGACAGTGATTCCCCTGTTTTGTTCGCGCTTCCTGAAAGGCGTACACCACACTCCGGAAGAGGCGCGAACGGGACGCGGATTTAATGCCCGCTTCAACCGAGGCTTTACACGGCTTCTCGACTTATATGAACGTTCCGTCCGCGGCGTGCTACGGCGGCCGGCCCTTACAGTAGGAGGCCTGATGCTCCTATTCGTTGCCAGCCTCGGCATCTATCCCATGCTGGGGCTGGCCTTTTTTCCGCGCACTGACGCGGGGCAATTCACTATCAATTTGAAGGTCCCGACCGGTTCGCGCATCGAGGGTACCGATGACTACGTAGCCAAAGTGGAAGACCTGGCCCGCCAGGTGGTGAGTAAAGACGATTTCAAGATGATCGTGTCGAATATCGGAATCGTCCCTGACTTTTCCGCCTTGTACACCACAAACGCCGGACCCTATACCGCGACCATACAGGTGGCCCTGAAAGACGGGCACAAGGTCAGCAGTTTCGAATACATGGATCGCCTGCACCGGGAGATCGCCAGCAAATACCCGGACCTGCGCACGTTCTTCTCCAGCGGCTCGATGGTGGACGCCATTCTGAACATGGGGGCGCCCGCGCCCATCGACGTCCAGGTAAGCAGCCGCGAACTCGACACCACTTACAACGCCGCCACCAACCTGGCGGCGCGGATTGAAACGCTGAAAGGGATTGGGCAGGTGTACGTCCCGCAGGACATGAACTATCCGGCGGTGCGGCTGAATGTCGACCGCGTGCATGCCGCCGAACTAGGTCTGAGCCAGAAGGAGATTGTGGACAACGTCATTACGGCGCTGAATTCGAACACCATGATCGCTCCCAATTACTGGGTGGATCACCAGACCGGCAACGACTATTTCCTCACCGTCCAGTATTACGAGACCGGCAAGCCGGCCATTCACGATATTGACGATCTCATGCAAATCCCCTTGCGCCGCCGTGCTACCGGCGGCCGTCCGGAGGCGAGCAGCCGCGACTTCCAGACCGCGGACGCGGAACGGCCGATGACCACCCTGGGAAATGTCGCCAGCGTGAATTTCGTGCAGTCGCCCACGGAGATCGATCACTATCAGATCCAACGTGTTGCGGATGTGTACGTGACTCCGTCCGGCGAGGACCTGGGCAAGGTTTCCGATGAGATCAGGAACTTGCTCGCGAGCCAGAAATTGCCCGCGAATATTCGCGTCAACCTGCGCGGCACGGTGCAGGCGATGCAAGAGTCGTTCAACAGTTTCGAGATCGGCCTTTCGCTCTCGGTGATTCTGCTGTTCCTGATCCTGGTGGCGCAGTTTCGCTCCTTCAAAGACCCGTTTCTGATCATGCTGGCCATTCCCATGGGCTTCATCGGCGTGATGCTGGTGCTGCCCCTGACGAATACCACGCTGAACGTGATGTCGCTGATGGGTGTGCTCATGCTGGTTGGGATTGCGGCTTCCAATAGCATTCTGATCGTGGAATTCGCCCATCGCCTGGAGGAACAGGGGATGTCGGTGCAGGATGCCGTGATCACTTCCTGCCGTGTCCGCCTGCGGCCCATCCTGATGACGTCGCTCGCCACCATTATCGGCATGGTGCCGATGGCGCTGAAACTCGGCACCGGCAGCGAACAGTACGCGCCACTGGCACGCACGCTCATCGGCGGCCTGGCGGCATCGGTGGTGCTGACGGTTTTTATTGTGCCGGCCGCCTATCTTCTCGTGTACCGCGGGAGGACTGCCACCGCAGAGTAAACGATGCCGCGATTTTCGATTCGCAATCCGTACTTTATTATCGTGGTCTGTCTGGCTCTGGGGGTGATCGGAGTCAGCAGTCTCTTCCGCATGCCGGTGGATCTCTTCCCCGCCATCAACATGCCGGAGGTCATCGTCGCAACGTTCTATTCCGGCATGCCGCCGGAGGATATCGAAACCGATATCACCAATCCGCTGGAACGATTCTTCACGCTGGCGTCCGGGGTGGACCACACCGAATCGCGCTCGCTGCTCGGCGTGAGCATGATCAAGGTATTCTTCCAGACCGGCACCAAGGCCGATGCCGACGTCACGCAACTGTCCAATCTGGCGCTGGCGGATTTGAAACGCCTGCCGCCGGGAACTCTTCCTCCGGTGGTATTGAAATTCGATGCCTCCAGCCTGCCGGTCTGCCTAGTGACGGTGAAGGGCGAGGGTCTCAACGAGACCCAGCTTCATGACCTGGCGCAGTTCCAGATCCGCAACCAGATCGCGGTGGTGAAAGGCGCCGAAATTCCCGGTGTTTTCGGCGGCAAGTACCGGCAGGCGATGATCTATGTCGACCCTTACAAGCTGCTCTCCCGGCAGTTGAGCGTGATGGATGTGGTGGGCGCAGTCAATGACAGCAACCTGATTCTGCCGGCCGGGGATGTCAAGATCGGGTCGAACGATTATTACGCCTACTCCAACAGCCTGGTGAAAGATATTAAGGACCTGGACGATTTGCCCTTAAAGACGGTGGGCGGAAAATGGGTCTCGGTGGGCGACGTGGGCGAGGCCAAAGATGCGAGCCAGTTGCAGTACAACATTGTACGCATCGACGGGCAGAAGTCGGCCTACATTCCAATCATGAAGCAGGGCGGCGACACCAATACCATCCAGGTGGTGAACGACGTCCGCGCGCTCACCAGCCGGCTGTTCGACCTGCCCAAACAGTTGAAGACGGCGATCGCGTTCGACCAATCGGTCTTCGTCAAACAAGCCCTGACTACGGTATTCCACGAGGGCATGATCGGGCTGGTGCTCACCAGCGTGATGATCCTGATCTTTCTGGGCAGCATGCGCGCGACCTTCGCGGTGTTGCTGTCGATTCCGATCTCGGCGCTGGCCACTCTGGTGGTTCTTTTCGGCCTGGGCAGCACCATCAACACCATGATTCTGGGCGGTCTGGCGCTGGCCTTCTCGCGCGTGATCGACAACTCGGTGATTTCGCTCGAGAACATCTACCGGCACCTGGAAATGGGCGAATCGCCGGCGGTGGCTGCCGAGCAGGGTGGTTCGGAGGTCAACCTCGCAGTTCTGGCGGCAACCCTGGTAGACGTGGTCGACTTCTTCCCGGTGACGCTGCTTCTGGGGGTGAGCAAGTTCCTGTTTTCCTCGCTGGCGCTGGCGTTTTGCCTCTCGCTGCTGGCGTCGTTTGTGGTGGCGATGACGGTGATCCCGTTGTTCTGTTCCCGATATCTGCGGGCCATTCCGCACGCCCACGCGGAAGGCGCCACTGAGCAGACCGCCGCAGAGACCGGCTTCAATGCCTGGTTCAACCGGATGTTCACCGTGGTGCTCGATCTGTACGAACGGTTGGTGCGGCGCGCTCTCCGGCGGCCGGCGCTGACGGTTGCGGCGTTGATGGGCATATTCGTCGCCAGCCTGGCGATCTATCCATATCTCGGCCGCGCGTTCTTCCCGCAGACCGATGCCGGGCAATTCACCCTGAACATCAAAGTGCCTACGGGAAGCCGCATAGAAGTGACCGACCAGTTCGTCGCCAAGATCGAAGACCTCATCCGTCACGATATTCCGCCTTCGGAACTAAAGATGATTGTGTCGAATATCGGAGTGGTCAACGACTTTTCGTCGCTCTATACGTCCAACGCCGGGGAGTATACCGCGACGATTCAGGCAGCGCTGAGCGAAGGCCACAAAGTCAGCAGCCTGGATTACATGGAAAAAGTCAAGAACGACCTGACGGCGCGCTTCCCCGATGTCCGCGCATTCTTCCAGAGCGGCTCCATGGTGGACGCCATCCTGAACTCGGGAATGCCGGCGCCCATCGATGTGCAAGTGAATACCCGCGATTTGAAAGTTACCTACAGCGTGGCGCAGGATCTCGCCCGCCGTTTCCGGCAACTGCCGGGGGTCGGCGAGATTTACATTCCACAGGACATGAATTATCCCGCCATTCGCTTAAATGTCGATCGCGTGCATGCCGCGGAACTGGGATTGTCACAGAAGGATGTAGTGGACAACGTCATCACGGCGCTGAATTCCAATACCATGATCGCCCCCAATTACTGGGTGGACTATAAGACCGGCAACGATTACTTTATGACCGTGCAGTATGCCGAGCACGGCCGAGCGGCCATTCACAATACGGTCGATCTGAAGCAGATTCCTTTGCGGGCGCCGAACCTCAAGGAGCCCACCACGCTCGATTCGGTGGTGAAACTGGAATATCTGCAGTCGCCGACGGAGATCGATCACTATCAGATCCAGCGCGTGGTGGATATCTACGTGACGCCGTCGGGAGAAGACCTGGGCAAGCTGACTTCCGCGATCCAGCGGACCATCGCCGATGCCGGGCTGCCCTCTAACATCCGCGTAAATCTCCGCGGGATGGTGGACGGCATGAATAAGTCGTTCAAAAGTTTCGCGGTCGGCTTCGGGATCTCATTTGTTCTGTTGATCCTGATTCTGATCGCGCAGTTCCGATCCTTTATCGATCCGCTGCTGATCATGCTGGCGATTCCCATGGGATTCATCGGCGTGCTGATTATCCTGCCGCTGACGCACACCACCTTGAATGTGATGTCGCTGATGGGAGTCCTGATGTTGATCGGTATTGCGGATTCCAACAGTATTCTGATTGTGGACTTCGCACATAAACTGGAAGATCAGGGCCTGCCGGTGCTGGATGCCGTGGTCACCGCGTGCCGGGTTCGCCTGCGGCCGATTCTGATGACCTCGCTCGCGACCATTATCGGCATGATCCCCATGGCGATGAAGCTTGGCGAAGGCGGTGAACAATATACGCCGATGGCGCGGGCGATCATCGGGGGGCTGACCTCGTCGGTGATTCTGACGGTATTCATCGTGCCGGCGGCTTACTTACTGGTTTATCGGCGGAGGCGGAGACCGGAGGCCGAGCAGGCCTGACCGATCGGGAGAAATCTATGAAGCACTTTCTTGGCGCACTCTTACTGGCCGGCGTCGCCGGATGCATTCTGGCGCAGTCCGGCGCTCCCGTGAAGCTGACTCTTCAGGACGCCGAAGCGGCGGCGCTGAAAAATCATCCTCGCGTTCTGGCGGCGCAGCACGAGCAATCGGCTATGGACCAGCGGATCTCCGAGGCGCGCGCAGCCTACTATCCGCACCTCGATGGCGACGTGACGGGGACGCAGGCGAATCCACGGGCGCGCGTTGGGGCGGGCACGTTGAACGATTCCAGCCTGTTTAATCATGAAGGGCAGGGGTTCGTACTCAACCAGTTGATTACCGACTCCGGACGCACCAGTAACCTGGTGGCCACCTCGCGCCTGCAGGCCGGCGCTTCGCAACAGAACACGCAGGCGACTAAATATGATGTGCTGCTGCGCGTCAACCAGGCGTATTTCGGAACTCTCCGCGCGCAGGCGCTGGTCAAAGTGGCACAGGAGACGGTGGCGGCGCGCCAGTTCCTAGCCGATCAGGTGACCGCGATGTTCAATAACAAGTTGAAGTCACAGGTAGATGTCGCCTTCGCGGATGTAGCCGTGTCGCGAGCCAAGCTGCTGCAGTTGCAGTCGCAGGATGAGGTGGAGCAGGCGTTCGCCGAGTTGACTCGCGCCATGGGTTCGGAGACGCCGGCTACGTATCAGTTGACCGACGAACCGCTGCCGGCCGCTCCTCCCGCCAGTGTGGATGCCTTGGTGACGCAGGCCTTGAACGCCCGGCCGGAATTAGCTAGTCTGCAACTGAATCGCGATGCCGCGTATAAGTTCGAACGGGCAGAGAAGGATTTGTCGCTGCCCAATGCCAGCCTGCTGGGCGTGGGCGGATACACCTCTTACATCGCGCAACTCAGCCTGCCGCGCGTGACGCCCCCGGAATACGAAGCCGTCGGCATCAATGTCCAGATCCCGATCTTTAACGGCGGGCTGTTCAAAGCACGCCGGGAAGAGGCGCATGAGCGCGCCATGGAGGCCGACCAGCACCTGCGCGATGAAGCGCAGGAGATTACGCGCGACGTGCGGACCTCTTGGGCCAGCCTCTCGGTCGCCTATCAGCGCCTGGATGTCACCGCCGAGATGCTGCGCGCGGCCACCCAGGCGCAGCAATTGGCGCAGGGCCGGTACAACCTGGGGCTGGCTTCGATTGTGGAGTTGACGGACGCGGAACTGAACCTCACCGACGCCGAGATCGCCAACCTCACAGCAAAGTACGACTATCAAAACCAGTACGCCACCGTGCAGTACACCATCGGGGCGCTGCGTTGATTCTATGGCCGGCGAAAGACGCAGCTCCGCCAGACGGGCATTTTGGGATCTCACGATCTGCGGGGCAGGCCTGATTTATTTGATCCTGGTGCTATTTATGAACCTGAGCAGTCCTCTGTTCGGGTTCGTTCTGATTATGCTGGCCGGCTACGAACTGTTTCGGCCGGACGGACATCGGCGGGTAAAGTAGCGCGAAGCGGCCGCCGGACGGGCGGCGCGGTGCGATCATTAAAACTGATGATGAAAACTGCCTGGCTGCTGGTACTGCTGATCGCGCTGATGGGATGCGGCTCGAAAGAGCCGGTGAAGCGCTATCCCATGCAGGGCGACGTCAAAGCAGTGGATCCGATGGGGAAAACGGCCACCATTGCCGCGGGAAAGCTGGGCGACTGGATGGAAGCCATGACGATGGAATACCCCATCAAGCCGGCGAGCGACCTGGATAAACTCCACGTGGGCGACCACGTGGAAGGTACCGTGGTAGTGGACGGCGGATTCTTTTACCTTACCGAGGTGAAGGTCGTGCCTCCGAAGTAGTGCCTACTTGTCGAGGTTCGACGGCTTCACGTCGCCGCAATCGGACGACAGGAACTTGCCCGAGAAGGTCATTTTGATATTCATGCTCTCGCCGACCGAGCCCTTCGTGCTTCGGTCGCCGGTGGCCTTCATGACCATGTCGCCCTTCATGTGTTCGGAGTCGATGCGTGTCAGTGCCAGATCGCCGGTGGTCTTGGTGTTGCCACGTGAGCATTCCACGTGGATCGCCTGACTGCTGGCGCTGGAGGATGTGAGCTTATAGCTGCACGATTTGTCCACGTTGTCGAACATCGGCCGATTGAGCTGTTCACTGGTGACGCAGGACTTTTTCACTTGGGTCTGCGGCGAGCCGTTGGTCATGGCTTCAATCCGGGCGCGCGCCTGGGGAGGCATCTGGGCGAGCTGTTCCGGCGTGAGTGTTGGCATGGCGATGCCGGAGATTTGGGTGGTCGCGGTATTTTCCCAGAGCCCGGGCTTAACATCGAACGGCCTGATCTCCTGCGCCCAAATTGCCACCGGGCACATCATTACACTCACCAGCAGAATCTTATTCACGTCGTGAACCTCCTTGGAGACAATGGTATCTCATAATAGGAACGCCGCAAATTGAGCTACTTTGGATCATCATGCCCCTGAATCCGCGAGCTGGCCAATCCCCCAGGCCCAACGATCTGGTGAATGTCCCACGACTGATCACCGCTTACTATACCGAACATCCCGACGTCTCGCAGTTGGCCCAAAAGGTGACCTTCGGTACCTCCGGCCATCGCGGTTCGTCTTTCGACGCCGCCTTTAATGAAGACCACATTCTGGCCATCACGCAGGCCATCTACGAATACCGCAAGCAGAACGGCGTCGACGGCCCGCTGTTTCTGGCCGCCGATACCCACGCGCTGTCAGATCCGGCGTTCGCCACCGCCCTGGAAGTTCTCTCCGCCAACGGTGTCGACACGATGATCGATCAGGATCGGGGTTACACTCCCACGCCCACGCTTTCGCACGCCATCCTTACCTATAATCGTCCGCCGGGCGGCGCGGCGCGAACCAGCGGGCTGGCCGACGGGATCGTGATTACACCTTCGCATAATCCACCCGACGATGGCGGCTTCAAGTACAATCCGCCGCACGGCGGACCGGCCGATACCGCCGCCACAAAGTGGATCGAGAACCGCGCCAACCAGATCCTGGGCGATGGATTGCGCGCCGTGCGGCGGCAGAATTTGGCGGCCGCGCTGGCCGCCTCCACCACGCACCGGCACGACTACATTTCCGCTTATGTAAACGATCTCCCCTCGGTGGTGGATCTCGAAGCCATTCGCGCCGCCGGGCCGTCGCTGGGCGCCGATCCGCTGGGTGGCGCAGGCCTGGCCTACTGGCATCGCATCGCTGAAAAATACGGCCTTCGCATGGAGATCGCGCACGCCGATCCCGACCCCACGTTCCGCTTTATGCGGCTCGATTGGGACGGCAAAATCCGCATGGACTGCTCATCGCCTTACGCCATGGCAGGGCTCATCGAACTCAAAGACAAGTTCGACGTGGCCTTCGCCTGCGATACCGATCACGACCGTCATGGCGTGGTATCGCGCAGTTCCGGTCTGCTGAATCCCAATCATTATCTGGCAGTGGCCATCTGGTATCTCTTCAATCACCGCCCGGGGTGGAGCCCATCGGCCGGAGTCGGCAAGACGCTGGTCTCAAGCAGTCTGCTCGACCTGGTGGTGGCGAGCCTCGGCCGCGAGCTGGTGGAAGTTCCGGTGGGTTTCAAGTGGTTCGTCGACGGGTTGCTGGCCGGCTCGCTCGGATTCGGCGGCGAGGAAAGCGCCGGCGCCTCCTTCCTGCGGCGCGACGGAACGGTGTGGACCACCGATAAGGACGGCATCATCATGGCGCTGCTCTCGGCCGAGATCCTGGCGCGCACCGGCAAGGATCCCGGCCAGATTTATGCCGGCCTCACGGAGCAATTCGGCGCCCCCGTTTATCAACGCATCGACGCGCCCGCCACGCCGCAACAGAAGGCGCGACTGGCCACACTGGCGCCTGAACAGGTCCACGACCACGATCTCGCCGGCGACCCCATCGAGCGCATGCTGACCGTCGCGCCCGGCAACGGAGCGCCGTTGGGAGGGTTAAAAGTGGTGACGCGGCGCGGGTGGTTCGCCGCCCGGCCATCCGGTACCGAAGATGTATACAAGATATACGCCGAAAGCTTCGACGGCGCCGATCATTTGCGCCGCATCCAGGAAGAAGCGCAAAGTCTGGTAGGGAAAGCACTAGACGCGGCTTAACCTTGTCTTGAGCGCTCCCCGTGCGCGCCGCCAGGGTGTATCATTTGGTCGAAGGCCCTGCGGGCGGGAGGTACTCGTGCTCAGTGCGGACAGCGCTCAAGTGAATTGGGACACCCAAAAGAAGCATTGGAGTGTCCGTGTGAAGGTTGGCGAAGAAGTGATGCGGCGGCCGATTCCCGAGGTGGCGGCCGATGCCAGCGACGATGTCCTGCGGTCGGCTGCGGTGCAGGCGGCACAGGATGACGGCTATCAGGTGGATCCGGCCAAGGTCGACATCGCTCATTAGACAGCGGCGCAATCGTTAGCGGACGTGCCCTTAGCGGGATTCGTGTATCTGTAATGGCTCTGTAACCTCTGCGCGGCCCGAACGTAGTAGACTTCGTGAATATGCCGGATTTCAGCATGGAGTGGACGGACGGAGCGATCGCGGGAGAGCGCATCGTCAAACTGACGGGGCCGTTTACTCTCTCCACGATGTTCGATTTCCAGGAGATCTTGCGGGCGAATCCGGCGCCCTTCACGATCGTCGATCTCACCGACGTTCCCTTTATGGATTCAGCGGCATTGGGATCGCTCATGGGGTTACACGTTTCCTGCCAGCAGCATGGCCGCCGCTACGCTCTGGTGGGCGCTACCGAACGGCTGAAGACGCTGTTTCGCGTCTCCGGCGTCGATTCCATTCTGGTTCTCCATGGCGCCCGGGCGGAAGCCGAGGCGGCGCTGGGCGGACAGGCCGCTACGGCCTGATTCACTCCGCGGATTCGCGATGAGGGATTCGATCGCGCGCCGGGTAGCCACGGCCGCCATTCTGCTGGCGGCTCCCTTGGTCATTCTGATTTTCGTTTTCGTGGCGGACGTGCGCGTGCGGCTGCTGTCGGTCGCGCTGGCGCTGATGGCTGTGGGTTTGGCATGGCTGCTGGCCGAATCGCTGGCCCGCCGCATCAACGCGCTCACCGGTTTCGTGGACACCATGCTCGACCAGGAGGGCGGGCGGCTGCCCCTCACTCAGGGAGACGATGAGCTGGGTGAACTTACCCGCTCGGTGGCGCGTGTGACGCCCAAGATCGGCGAACTGGTCAATCGCCTCAGTATGGAACTGACACGCCGCGAAGCAGTCCTCGCCAGTATGTCGGAAGCCGTGCTGGCGGTAGATGCGCAATTAAACGTCACCTTCTGCAATCACTCCTTTCAGAAAGCCGTTGGGGACCATGGGACGGTGCCGGGCATTCCGCTCATCCGCATGGTGCGCGATCCCGCCCTTTTCCGCGTGCTCAAGCAGGTGGTGGATACCGGTGAGCCGGTGCGGCAGCGCTTGCAGCTTTCGGGACGCCCGTTCGAAGTCAATGCCGCGTTGCTGGCCAACAGCACTTCGCGCGGCGCCATCGCCATCCTGCACGACGTCTCGCCGGAGGAGCACCTGGAGCGCATCAAGCGGGACTTCATCGCCAACGTGTCGCATGAGTTTCGCACCCCGCTCGCCACCATCCGCGGATATGCGGAGACACTGCTGGACGGCGGCCTGGAAGACCGCAAGAACCGCCGTAAATTCGTCGAGATCATACAGGCCAACGGCATCCGGCTGAATAATATCGCGGCCGATCTGCTGACGCTTTCCGACCTCGAAGCCGGCCGTCCCGAGCCGGAACCGGGCCCGATCTCGGTGGCCGACGCCATCGTAAACGCGGTGCGCGCCGTAGAGCCGGCCGCGCGGCTGCGCCGCCTGACGCTTCACTCGGCAGAGATCCCCGATGTCGCAATCCTGGGATATGGCATCCGCTTCGAACAGGCGGTGCTGAATCTGCTCGACAACGCCGTGAAGTTCAATGAGGAAGATGGCGAAGTGGGGGTGGAGGTGGTGCGCCGCCCCGAAGGCCGCGTAGAGGTGGCGATCTGGGACACCGGAATCGGCATACCTGCGCTCGATCTGACTCGCATTTTCGAACGCTTCTATCGCGTAGACAAAGCGCGGTCCCGCCAGGTGGGCGGCACCGGGCTGGGGCTCTCTATCGTGAAACACGCCATCGAACAGATGAACGGTACCATTACGGTGGAAAGCACCATAGGACAAGGCTCGCGGTTTACCGTTTCCCTCCCCGAATATACCGCCAGATAGGCGACTCTTAACAGTCTGTTCATCGTCCCGTAACAGCCCTCCGATAAGCTCAACTTTCGGTTCCACATTCACATCTCTCGCCCTGCCCGGGCCAGGTGTGTCCGAACTCAAACGGCTTCTCAAGTTCTCATCATCAGGAAGGAAGAAATGACGCGTACACGACGAACAGCATTGGTATTGACCTTGATGGCGATGGGCTTCTCGACCATCGGCTCTGCCCAGGACGACACTTCCGGTAAGGCCAGCAGTTCCGAACTCGCCAAATTGAAGGCGCAGCTCGAAGAACAGCAGAAGCAGATCGAGCAGTTGAGCACCATGATTGCGGCACAGAAGAAGGCACTCGACCAGGTGACTGCGACTCAGGCGCAGCCTGTGCCCGCGACGCCATCCCACATGCTGCCCAATCTGGGCGAGGTGGCCTCTACCACGCCGATGCTGCCTCCGGCTCCGGCCGTGCCCCTGCCGAATCTGAATCCGCCCGCGCAGGCCGCCTCCGGTTCCACGCCGGCGCCGCTGCAACTGCAGTTAGGCAATATCACCATCACGCCGGTCGGCTTCCTGGATGCTGCCGGTGTGTGGCGCAATAAGGCCACGGGTTCGGGTATCGGCTCCAACTTCGGCAGCATTCCGTTCGATAACGCGTCGCCTGCCGGCCATCTTGGCGAATTCCGCTTCAGCCCGCAGAACTCGCGCGTGGGTTTCCGCATCGACGGCAACTGGAAGGGCATCAAGTTCCTCAATTATCTGGAGACGGACTTCCTGGGCACCAGCGGCGCCAACAATATCGGCGTCACCAACGGCGCCTTCGTGCCGCGCCTCCGGTTGTTCTGGATCAGCATGCGCAAAGGTCCGTGGGAGGTGCTCGGCGGACAGAGCTGGAGCCTGTTCACCCCCAACCGCAAGGGCCTCTCGGCGCTGCCGGGCGACATCTTCTATAGCCAGGTCTTCGACGTGAATTACCTCATCGGTTTGCCGTGGACCCGCCAGCCGGGATTTCGCGTGCTGTATCACGGGCCAGACGACAAGATGTCGATTGGACTCTCGGCTGAGAATCCCAACCAGTATATGGGCGGCTACGGCGGGGGCGGCCAGATCGTGCTGCCCACCGCGCTCGGCGGCCTTGCCGGCACCCAGATCGATAACGGCTCTACCAGCCCGCTCAGCACTCCCAATGTCGCCCCCGACATCATCGCCAAGCTGGCCATCGATCCCTCTTCGCGCGCGCACCTGGAAGTCGCCGGCATTCAACGTACTTTCAAGGTCTACAACACCACCACCGGACAGCCGACCTCAGGCGATACGTTCACTAAAATCGGGGCGGGCGGCGCACTCAACGGCAATGCCGAAATCGCCAAGGGCCTCCGCATCATTTCGAACAATCAGTATGGCGACGGTATCGGCCGTTATTTCTTCGGCAACGCTCCCGACTTCATCGTGCGCGCCAATGGCAGCATCAGCCCGATTCACACCTTCACCACCACCGACGGCTTGGAATACACGGTGGGCAAGACGCTGCTGTACTTCTACTTCGGCGGCATCTACGTCGGCAAGAATACTGCGCTGGACGCCAACGGGACGAACCTCATCGGCTGGGGTTATACCGGATCTTCCAACGGCCAGAACCGTTCGGTGAACGAGTACACGGTGGGCATCAACCAGACCCTGTGGAAGAGTCCCGCGTACGGAGCGGTCAATTTCATGTTCCAGTACGAATACGCCACCCGTACTCCCTGGTACGTCGCGCCCGGGGCACTCAACTCCGCTGCCGACCACACTGTCTACGTCGATCTCCGCTACACATTGCCGGGCGCGGCCCCGGCCAATAAATAACGACAGCGCACGGAATTTCCCCGTTCGTTAACAGAATCGTAACAATGCTTTGGGAAAATTAAAGGTGAAAAATCAATGAGAAAAACAGCGCTACTTTGTGCCGCATTGGTCGCCGGTGGGGCGACGATGGCGATGGCGCAGCAGATCAATGCAGCGGGGGCGACGTTCCCAGCCGCTATTTATCAGAAGTGGTTCGAGGAATACCACAAGCTCCATTCGAACGTACAGGTGAACTACCAATCGATCGGGTCGGGCGGCGGCATCGCGCAGTTGACCGCCGAGACGGTGGATTTCGGCGCGTCGGATATGCCGATGCGTCCCGATCAAATGTCGAAGCTGAAGGTTCCGGTGCTGCATTTCCCCACCGTGCTGGGCGGGATCGTGCCGACCTACAACATTCCCGGTGCCGCGGCCGTTCTGAAGTTCACTCCCGAAACCCTGGCGGGCATTTATCTGGGAACTATCAAAAAATGGAACGACCCCAAGCTGGTAGCCGATAATCCTGGCGCCAAACTGCCGGGCAACGACATCGTGGTGGTGCATCGGTCGGACGGTAGCGGAACGACCTTCGTATTCACCGACTATCTCTCCAAGGTTAGCCCGGAGTGGAAGAGCAAGGTAGGCTCCGACACGTCTGTAAGCTGGCCCGTGGGAGTAGGCGGCAAAGGCAACGAAGGGGTTGCCGGAGTGGTGAAACAGACGCCCAATTCCATCGGCTATGTGGAACTCTTCTATGCGCTCGGAACCAAAATGAGCTACGGGGAGGTAAAGAACTCCGCCGGCAAATTCCTGCGGGCGGACTTGAACAGTGTGACGGCGGCGGCGGCAGGCGCGGCTAAGAACATGCCGGCCGACTTCCGGGTTTCCATCACCAATTCTCCGGGTGCGGGCGCTTATCCGATCGCCTCCTTCACCTGGATGCTCATCCCGAGCGAGATCAAAGATACCGCCAAGGAAAATGCCATCAAGGCGTTCCTGCACTGGATGCTGACCGACGGCCAGAAGTATGCTGCCGCTCTCGACTATGCGCCGCTTCCCAAGGAAGTGGTGGCTAAAGAAGAAGCGCAGATCGCAAGGATAAAGTAACTACCCACGGTTCCCATGGCTACTCCATTGGCGCTGCCGGCAACGGCTGTCAAACCATCGCGGACGCAGGCGGGCGACACTGTCGCCCGCTTGATTGTCCTGGCCTTTGCCGCCAGCATACTGCTGATCACGCTCATTCTGGTCCGTGAACTGTGGGTCAGTTCCGAGCTGAGCCGCCATAAGTTCGGCTTGAAGTTCCTGTTCTCGAGTGCCTGGAACCCGGTAACGGAGGACTTCGGGGCGCTTCCCTTCCTGTACGGTACGGCAGTTACGTCGTTGGTCGCCATGCTGCTGGCCGTGCCGTTGGGTGTGGGAGTGGCGATCTTCCTTTCGGAGTTGGCCCCGCCGCGCATCTCCAACTCTTTCACGTTCCTGATCGAACTGCTGGCGGCGATTCCCAGCGTGGTTTACGGTGTGTTGGGGCTCTTCACATTAGTCCCACTCATGCGCGACCATATCGAACCGTTTCTCAAGGAGACTCTGGGATTTCTGCCGATGTTTCAGGGCACGGTATTCGGACTCGATTTCCTGACGGCCGGCGTGGTCCTGGCGATCATGACCATTCCCTACATCATCTCGGTGTCGCGCGAATCGCTGCTGGCGGTCCCGCGCGAACAGCGGGAAGCGGCGCTGGCGCTGGGGGCGACTCGCTGGGAGACGACCGCACAGATTGTGGTCCCTTACGCGCGGCTGGGTATTTACGGCTCGGTGTTTCTGGGATTGGCGCGCGCACTGGGCGAAACGATGGCCGTGACCATGGTGATCGGCAACGACCCCAAAATTCACGCATCGCTGCTGGCGCCGGGCTATTCGATTGCCGCCGTGATTGCCAACGAGTTTTCCGAAGCCACCACGGCCATGTACCAATCCGCGCTGGTGGAACTCGGTCTGGTGCTGTTCCTGCTGACCATCGTAATTAATGCTCTGGCGCGCCTGATGATCATGGCGACTACTGGAAAGGGATCGAAACGCTAATGAATAAGCGGCTCATCTGGCGAAGGTCGGTAAACGCCGTCATGTTGACCATGACAGGCGTGTTCACGTTGATGACGGTTTCGATTCTCTTCCTGATTCTGGGATTTCTGGTGTATTACGGCAGCCGTTCGCTGGACTTGAATTTCTTCACCAAGCTGCCGCTGTCGGCCGGGGAAGAAGGCGGCGGTATGGCCAACGCCATCGTGGGCAGCGCCGAAATCGTTGCCATGGCGGCGCTGATCGGACTGCCTTTCGGATTTTTCGCCGGTGTTTACCTTTCCGAGTATCAAGACAAATTCTTTGCGCCGGTAGTGCGCTACGTCGCCGATCTTCTGAACGGCATGCCCTCGATTGTGGTGGGCTTGTTGGCATGGGCGCTGGTGGTGGTCCCGACGAAGACCTTCTCCGCGTTGGCCGGTTCGGTGGCACTGGCTGTGATGTTGATCCCCATCGTCACCCGGCAGACCGAGCAGTTCCTTCACGAAGTGCCGCTGTCCCTGCGGGAAGGCGCACTGGCGCTGGGAGCCAGCAAGTGGAAAATGATTGCCACCGTGGTAGTGCCGGCCGGCAGCAAGGGCATCCTGACCGGTATGATTTTAGGAGTAGCGCGCATTGCCGGCGAGTCCGCTCCCCTGCTGTTCACGGCATTCAATAATCAATTCTGGGGTGGCGGCATCACCCAACCCACCGCATCGCTACCGGCCATGATTTACTTTCGCGCCATGTCCGCGTATGACGACTGGCATCGTCAGGCTTGGGCCGCATCGCTGGTGTTGATCTCTATGGTATTGCTTTCGAATATCGCGGCCCGCCTGGTGATCGCGAGGGGAGTTTCCGTTCCCCGTGGCTGACACCGAGGATTCTATGAGCACCGTACCCGATTACGCTTCGCAACCGAAATCCGCGCCGGATTCCAAGGGGGCTCCATTGCAGACGCCCAAATCCGTTGCCGCGCCCAAGCTCCGGGCCAGCAACGTCAACTTCTATTACGGCGCATTTCAGGCCCTTCATGACATTTCGCTCGACATGCTGGAGCACAAAGTCACGGCACTGATCGGGCCGTCGGGCTGCGGCAAATCGACTTTCCTGCGGAATCTGAACCGCATCAATGACACGATCAAGAACTCGCGTATGGAAGGTCAGATTCTGCTCGATAGCGAGGACCTTCGCGGCGTGGAAATCACCAGTCTGCGGCGGCGGGTGGGCATGGTGTTCCAACGGCCCAACCCGTTCCCGAAATCGATCTTCGACAACATCGCCTATGGGCTCAAGATTAACGGTATGGCGAAGCGTTCGGAGATGCGCGACCGGGTGGAACGCAGTCTCCAGCGCGCGGCCCTCTGGTCGGAGGTAAAAGATAAGCTCCACGAATCGGCCTACGCTTTGTCGGGCGGCCAGCAGCAGCGTCTCTGCATCGCGCGCGCGCTGGCGGTCGACCCCGAGGTGCTGCTGCTCGACGAACCTTGCTCCGCGCTCGACCCGATTGCGACCGCGAAAATCGAAGAGTTGATGTTCGCGCTGAAAGACCAATGCACCATGGTGATTGTGACGCATAACATGCAACAGGCCGCGCGCATCGCCGATTTTACCGGGTTTTTCCTGATGGGCCGCCTGGTCGAATACAGTAAGACCGACGTTATCTTCCGAAATCCTGCGAAGAAAGAAACCGAAGATTACATCACGGGACGATTCGGGTAGACTCAAATCAACAGATCGACAATTAGGGGGACTTCCGGTGCGTCATTTCACCGTCGAACTTGAAGAGCTGAATCACAAACTCCTGGAGATGGGCGGGCTGGTGGAGTCTGCCATTCACCGCAGCGTCCGTTCTCTGGTAGAGCAGAACAAGGAACTAGCCGAGCAGGTGATTCGCGACGAGCCGCAGATCAACCGCATGGAGATGGAGATCGACGGGCTGGCCACACGCCTCCTGGCGCTCAACCAGCCGGTGGCGCGCGACCTTCGCTTCCTGACATCGGCGCTCAAAATCAACACCGACCTGGAGCGCATCGGCGACCTGGCGCAGCACATCGCCGAGCGTTCGCTCTCGCTCATGCATCATCCGCTGGTCAAGCCGATGATCGACATCCCGAAAATGGCGTCCCTGGTGCAATCCATGTTGCTGCGCTGCCTGGATGCATTCGTCAATTCGGACACCGAGATGGCCCGCAATGTCTTGCTCTCCGATGACGAAGTGGATAAGCTCCGCGACGGCGTCTATGCGGAACTGCTGTTGACCATGCAGCGCGATCCCGGCGTGGTGCCGGCTGCGGTAGACCTGATCTTCGTGGCGCGCAACTTGGAACGCATCGGCGATCATGCCACCAACATCGCCGAGGACGTCGTCTTCCTGGTGAAGGGCATCGACGTCCGCCATCGCGCGCAGGAAGAGGCTGACCTCATGCTGCCAAAGGAGTAGGATCTACGGCGTCGGCGGCGTAGGATCGCCGCCGGTCCGCTCCACCACCACTTCGCATTTGGTGAGCAGCGCCGCGGCGGCGCCCACGGCAGCCAGAATCGGCGCCGCGACCACCCCGATGGTCGCTACCGTCAGCGGGATTTCCATGAAGGTGTGGCCGTGCTCGTCTTTAATGATGATTCGCCGCACATTGCCTTCGTGAATGAGTTCGCGGATCTTGTCCCCGAGATCTTTCCCGGCGACCTTGAACTGTTCGAAGACGTTCTCGAATTGCCCCATTACTGAAGTGTATCGCGATGCGAGGAGAATACCCCGGCGATTTTCCGCAGGGCGCGTTTCACCCGGCCCGGTTGCTGCCGCGCCGGTTCATCGGGCACAGCGTAGTAGGATCGCGCGGCTACGGTGTGCACCAGCGGTGCCGTCACGCGCGCCAGCGCCGCCGGTTGCACTGCGTCCAGTGAGCGCCCGAACGGGCTCGGCTTGCCGGAATCCGGCATTCGCGCCGCGCTGCTCTCCGTCCCCGGCATCGCCCGCACGATAAAACGCTTCGGCGCCGACCCCACATAAGTGAAGGGATAGCAGGTGACCAGGGTCAGGGCGGGTGACGCGGTCGGCATTAGGACGCCCGTGTCGGATGGTTTCACAACTTCCGTCCAACCCACGGTGTAGGCAAACTTCCCGGCGGTGGTCCGCAGAGAGATCCGGTCGCCGGGGCGAATGTCGCGCAGTGCGCTGAAGAACGTGTCGCGATGGCCGGCCAGCACCACGTTTCCCGATTCGCCGGGCAGTGACGAATTCGGGACGCGACCCACTCCCAGACGGAGCGTGCCCCGATCGCTGCCCTCAAGCACGACCACCGAAAGTCCCAGCCGAGGAATCTCCAGACGTCCGATGGCGCTGCCCTTTTCGTAAACCATGTCCGCGCGATGCATTGCCGGCGGCTCGTTCGGAATGCTGGTGAGCTCGCGATCGAGCTGCGGACCGCGCCACGCCTGGTAGATCCTGCCGCCGAATCCGTCATAGACAGCGTAGCCCGCGAGGAGCAGGCCCACGATGGCCAGGATCGATCCGGCATGTCGCTTGATTTGCACGCCTGTTTCATGGCAGTTCGCTGGCCAAAGCTTGCTGCCTCCGCGCGCGGAAGTATGGCGTAATACAGTACATGAAGCTGTGGATGGTGGTGTGCCTGCTTCCGTCGCTCTGTCTCGCGCAGCCCGATTTCCGCGCCGACGTGCGTCTGGTCAACGTCAGCTTCTCAGTGCGCGACAGCCGCGGCAGTCTGGTCACCGGGCTCACGCGCGACGATTTCGAGTTGCTGGAAGATGGCGTTCCACAGAAGATCGCGTTCTTTGCGCGCAGTCAGGATGTACCGCTGACGCTCGGGCTGGTGGTAGACATCAGCGGCAGCCAGGGATCGTTTCTCAAGCCCCATGAGAAGGACCTGCGCACTTTCTTACACGCTGCGCTGGCGCCGCAAGACCGCGCCTTCCTGGTCTGTTTCGCCAATCACATCCGCCTGGTGGCCGATTATTCCAAGCCGGATCGCGATCTGGCGGCGGCGCTGATGGGGTTCGATCGCCTGCGGGACGTGACGGAGTATCCCGAGCTCGGGCCGAAGGAAATCCGCACCGCCGGCACGGCATTTTACGACGCCATCTATTACGCCACTGTGCAAATGCTGGCCAACGCTGAGGGTGGCCGCAAGGCGCTGGTGATCTTCAGCGACGGCGAGGACAATTCGAGTGCCCACCATATGCTCGACGCGATCGAGACGGCGCAGACCAATAACGTGCTGCTGTTTTGCGTGCGCTACACCGAGGTCCACAATCAGCGCCCTAACGCGCGCAATAAATACGGCGCCAGCGTGATGGCGCGCATCGCCCGGGAGACGGGCGGCGTCGACTACGATGCCCGCGAGCGAGCGCTGGCGGAGGATTTCAAAGAGATCGGCGACCAACTGCGCTCAGCCTACGATTTGGGCTTTCATTCGAGCCACCCCGCCAGTGACGACACCTTCCATAAGATCTCCATCCGCCCGAAAGACACCAGCCTGACGGTGCGGGCGAAGACCGGCTACTACGCCCCCGGGAAATCGAGCAGCCTTAACGGCCACTTTAATTGACGGAGTACACTGGTAGCATGTCCGCGATGCCCGAAGCCGTCGAGACTGCTCCGCTCCCGTTGACGGCTCTCAGTGAAGACGAAAAGTTCTTCCAGGCGACCGTCCGCAAATTCGCCCGCGAACAGATCCGCCCGTACGTTCGCGAAATGGATGAGGCCGGCATCTTCCGCAAAGACATCATCCGCCAATTTTTCGAAATGGGACTGATGGGCATCGAGATTCCCGAGGAGTTTGGCGGCCAGGGCGGGACATTTTTTCAGGCCATTCTCGCGGTGGAGGAACTCTCTGCCGTGGACCCCTCCGCCGGCGTGATCGTCGACGTGCAGAATACGATCTGCAACAATGCGCTGCTGCGCTGGGCAAGCGCCGAACAGAAAACGCGCTACCTGCCGCGGCTGGCCGAAAATACCGTGGCGTCGTACGCGCTTTCGGAAGCCGGCTCGGGCTCCGACGCCTTCGCCATGGCGACGCGCGCGCAGGACCGCGGCGACCATTTTCTGCTCAATGGCCGCAAGCTGTGGATCACCAACGCCGCCGAAGCCGGCTTCTTTCTTCTATTCGCCAATGCCGACCCCGCGGCGGGGTATAAGGGCGTCACTGCTTTCCTAATCGAACGCGATTTCCTCGGCTTCCAGGTCGGCAAAAAGGAAGACAAGCTCGGCCTGCGATCTTCCTCCACCTGCGAATTGATTCTCGACAATTGCCGCGTGCCGCGTGAGAACGTGATGGGCGAAATCGGCAAAGGGTATAAGATCGCCATCGAGACGCTGAACGAAGGCCGCATCGCCATCGGCGCGCAGATGATCGGGCTGGCACGCGGCGCGCTCGAACACGCCGTCGCTTATGCGCGCGAGCGTAAGCAGTTCGGCAAAGCGATCGGCGAGTTTCAGGGCGTGCAGTTCGAACTGGCGCGGATGGCGGTGGATGTGGAGGCCGCGCGCCTGCTGGTGTACAACGCCGCACGTTTGCGCGACGCCGGCATGCCGTTTCTGACGGAAGCGGCGATGGCGAAGTACTATAGCTCGGAAATAGCCGAGAAGACCGCGTCCAAAGCCATCGAGGTGCACGGCGGAGTAGGGGTCACTAAGGATTATCCGGTGGAGAAGTTGTACCGGGATGCCAAGATCGGGCGGATCTACGAGGGCACCAGCAATATGCAGTTGCTCACCATTGCGAAGAAACTGATCGCCAAGTGAGTCCGTCTCAGGATGAAGAGGGTATTGATGCGCATCGTGATGTATTCGGCCGTGCTGGCTGGGTTGTGCCTGTCCATAGGGACGGCCGCGGCACAGGATAAAGCTGCGGCACCGGAAAAGGCCGCGGCGGAAAAGGCGGCGGCGCCGGACAATAAAACCAACGTCGATCCCGCCGAAATTATCCGCCGGTTCGCCGCCAAGGAAGCGGCGTTCAAAGAGGCGCGCAGCGAATACACCTATCACCAGACCGTAAAACTCGAAGAGCTGGACCCGCCGCCCACCGGCATGTGGTACGAGGAATCGGACATCATCTTCAACCCCCAGGGCAAGCGTAGCGAAGTGGTGGTGCGAGCCCCGGTGCCGAACCTGCAGCACATCATTCTCACGCCCGAGGACACGGCTGACCTCCGCGATGTGCAGCCGTTCGTGCTCACCAGCGACGATGTGGGCCAATACAATATCGATTACCTGGGCCGCGAGAAAGTCGACGAAATCGGCTGCTATACGTTCTCCGTCAAGCCGAAGAAAATGGTGAAAGGCAAACGCTATTTCGAAGGCGAGATCTGGGTGGACGACCGCGATTTCCAGATCGTCAAGACTTACGGGAAGGGCGTGGGCATCGTTTCGAAGGGCAACGAATTTCCCAAGTTCGAGACTTACCGCGAACAGATCGACGGGAAATACTGGTTCCCCACCTATACTCACGCCGACGACGTGCTGCATTTCCCCGGCGGCGAAAACGTGCACATCCGCATGACCGTGAAATACCAGGACTACAAAAAGTTCGTCGGCCGTTCCACCATCACTTACGGCAAGACCGTGGATGAACCGACGCCGCCGCCCAAGAAAAAGCAGTAGCGTGGTACGATCCGGGAATGCCTACGAAAATCTGCCCGCAGAATAACGGTCCTATCCGGATCGAGGGCGAGTTTGAAATTGTCGACCCGACCGGCGCCTCCTTCGGGTTGGCGGGCCGTACGGTCATCTCGCTCTGCCGCTGCGGCCATTCCGCCAACAAGCCGTTCTGTGACGGCGCACACAACCGGATGGCGTTCGTCGATCCCGTGGTTGCCCGCGATCTGCCGCCACCCAAGCCGAAACAATAGCTCGAACGAGGCAGTGGTCCTGGGACTTCAGTGCCGTTTCAAAAAGTTCGGAAATCTTTGGGTCTATTGCACGGCCCTTCTGTAACCATTACCATGTGTGTTATCGCCTAGCAGTAAAGTGCTATTATGTCCAACCGTTTAGAGCGGGGCTGTGTCCTCCCGCGCAGATCGAATGACGTTGCGGTCCTGCTTCAAGCGGGAATCGCCGGAGCGCTGCTCATCGCTCTGGCGGCGTGCTCCGGCACTACTTCGAGCGGCGCGGCCCCGGGGGGCAAAGGCGGCAAGAAGGGTGGGGGCGGCGACGTTCCGGTGACGGTCGCAGTGGCAGCCAGCAAGGACGTCCCGGTCGAAGTCCAGGTGATCGGCCACGTGGAGGCATACTCCACGATTTCCGTGAAAGCGCAGGTCACCGGCCAGTTGAACACCGCCCAGTTCCATGAAGGCGACTACGTAAAGAAGGGCGACCTGCTCTTCAATATCGATCCTCGTCCCTTGCAGGCGGCCCTCAATCAAGCCATCGCCAACGCCGCCCACGATCAGGCGGCTCTGGGACAGTCGCAGGCCAACATGGCGCGCGACGCCGCCCAGGCGCAGTACGCCGACGCCTCCGCCAACCGCTACGCCCAACTCTTTCAGGAGAAGGTAGTTTCGCGCGACCAGACCGAGCAGTTCCGCACCACCGCTGCGGCCGCCAATCAGGCGGTGGAGGCCGATAAGGCCGCCATCGAGAGCGCTAAAGCCGCCATTGGCGCCAGCCAGGCAGCGGTGGATAACGCGCGCGTGCAGTTGAGCTATACCGATATTAAATCGCCCATCGATGGCCGTTTGGGCAGCTTCAGCGTCAAGCCCGGAAACGTGGTGATGGCCAACAGCGTCGAGCTTTGCACCATCAACCAGATCGAGCCCATCTACGTGACGTTCGGCGTGCCGGAAGCGCAGCTACCCTCCATTAAGGAATACATGGCGGCCGGCAAGCTGCCGGTACGTGCGCAACCGCAGGACGATTCCAACGCCCGCGCCGAGAATGGCATCCTGACGTTCGTGGACAACAGCGTGGACGTCACCACCGGCACCATCACTTTGAAGGGTACGTTCGCCAACGAAGATCGCCAGCTATGGCCCGGCCAGTATGTGCGTGTCACGCTGCGGCTCACTACCCAGCACAACGCCACCACCGTTCCCAACGAAGCGGTGATGACCGGGCAAAATGGATCGTACGTGTACGTGGTGAAGCAGGATCGCTCGGTGGATACGCGCAATGTAGTGCCCGGCGCGCGCGTGGGTCAGGACATGGTAATCACGTCGGGAGTGGAGCCGGGTGACACGGTCGTGACCGAAGGCCAGTTGCGGCTGGCGCCCGGCAGCAAGGTAGTGGTTCGGCAGGGTGCCGCCGGCGGCGGTGGCCGGCGCGCGGGGGCAGACCAGACGCCCGCCGCGGCGCCCGAAGCGGAAGCGGCCGTGCCTGCCGCCGGCGATGGCGAAGCGGCGGCGCCCGCTAAAGGCGACCATAAGGGCCGTGGGGGCCACGGGCGGGGCGGCAAAGAAGGACGCAAGGGTCCATCGCAGAATTAGAGGACTCCGGGTGAGGGGTTGGGCGTGAACATCTCCGAGAATTTTATCCGGCGGCCCATTGCCACCAGCCTGCTGATGGCGGGTATCGCGCTGTTTGGCGTCATCGCCTACCGCGCCCTTCCGGTGAGCGATCTACCGCAGGTGGATTACCCCACCATCACCGTCTCCGCCAGCCTTCCCGGCGGCAATCCGGAAACCATGGCGTCTTCCGTCGCCACGCCGCTCGAGCGCCAGTTCACCACCATCGCCGGCCTCGATTCCATGATCTCCAGCAGCAGCCAGGGTAACAGTAACATCACCCTGCAATTCAGTCTGGACCGCGATATCGATGGCGCCACCGTGGATGTGGAGACGGCGATCGCCGAGGCCATGCCATTGCTGCCGCCCGGCATGCCTACGCCGCCCTCATTTCATCGCGTGAACCCCGGCGATACGCCCATCCTGTTCTTCTTCGTGACTTCACCCACCATGAGGCTCTCCGATCTCGACGAGTACGCCGAGACCATGGTGGCGCAGCGCGTATCGATGGTCTCCGGTGTGGCACAGGTGCAAGTGTTCGGGTCGGCCAAGTACGCGGTGCGCGTGCAGGTGGACCCCAACAAGCTCGCAGCCCACCAGATCGGCCTCGACGAAGTGGCGTCCGCCATCAGCGATTGGAATATCAACCTGCCGACGGGCACCCTTTACGGCAAGCAGACCGCCTACAACGTGCAGGCTAACGGCCAGCTCATGAAAGCGTCCCAGTATCGCCCGTTGGTGGTGGCCTATCGCAACGGCGCCGCGGTACGGCTGGGCGATGTGGCCAACGTAATCGACAGCGTTCAGGACGATAAGCAGTTCGCCATGATCTACGGCGGCGAATACGGGAAGCAGGGCACCAAGGGAATTACCATGGCGGTCTTCCGCCAGCCGGGCAGCAACACCATCGACGTGGTGGATCACATCCGCGCGCTGATGCCGTTCTTCCGCGAACAGATGCCGCCCACGGTCCACATGGGCATTCGCGGCGACCGCTCCAAGAACATCCGCGAAGCCTTTACCGATATCCAGTTCACCATGGCCGCCACTCTTGGGCTGGTGATCATGGTCATCTTCCTGTTTCTTCGCAACTTCTCGGCCACCATGATTCCGGCCATGGCGCTGCCGTTCTCCATCGTGGGCGCGTTCGCGGTGATGTACCTGCTCGATTTCAGCATCAATAACATTTCCATGATGGCGCTGATCCTCTCCATCGGGTTCGTGGTGGACGATGCGATCGTGATGCTGGAGAATATCGTGCGCCATATCGAGAATGGCGAGAAGCCCATGGAGGCGGCGCTACGCGGCTCGCGCGAGATCAACTTCACCATTATCTCCATGACGCTCTCGCTGGCGGCGGTCTTTATTCCCATCCTCTTCATGTCGGGCATTCTGGGCCGCCTGTTCCGCGAATTCGCCGTCACCATTTGCGCTGCCATCGTAATTTCCGGAATCGTCTCCATCAGCCTCACGCCCATGCTTTGCAGCCGCTTCCTGCGGGATACCAGCCACAATTCGCACGGCCGGTTCTATCGCTCTATTGAAAGCGTCTTCAACGGCATGCTGAATTTCTACCGCGTGACTTTGACATGGGTGCTGCACCATCGTCCGGTCATGCTGGCGATGTTCCTCGTCGTCCTGGGGATTACCGGCTATCTCTATGTCATAGTGCCCAAGGGCTTCATTCCCGACACCGATAACGACACTTTCAATATTCAGACCGAAGCCACGCAGGGCACTTCGTATTACCAGATGGTGACCTACATGAACCGTCTGTCGAAGATCGTGGTGCAGGATCCCGATGTCGATACGTTCTACTCTTCCACCGGCGGCGGTTTCGGCGGCTCGTCCAACACCGGGCGCATTAGCGTCAACCTCAAGCCGCGCCGCGAACGCGTGGCCAGTGTAACTGACATCGTCAATCGCATGCGACCGAAGGTATCCGGCCTTCCCGGGTTGAAAGTTTACCTCACCGTCCCGCAAGCCATTCGCGTGGGCGGCCGCCAATCCAAGAGCGCTTACGATTTCACGCTGTTCGGGCCGGATACCCAGCAGCTATATTCGGAAGCGCAGAAGCTGGAGCGGGTGGTGAATCGCCTGCCCGGGCTCTCTGAAGTTACCAGCGATCTGCAGATCAAGAATCCGCAAGTCCACATTGTGCTCGACCGCGACCGCGCGGCCGCCCTCAACGTCAACTGGAGCAATGTTGCCGGCGTGCTCTATGACGCGTTCGGACCGCAGCTCGCTTCTACCATCTACTCGCCCACCAATCAGTACCAGGTGCTGCTCGAAATGCTGCCGCAGTATCAGCGCTACACCGACGGGCTGAAGATGCTTTACCTGAAATCGAACACCGGCCAGTTAGTCCCGCTGAACGCCGTCGCGCACCTGCAGGAAAGCGCCGGCCCGCAGAGCATTCCGCACTCGGGACAATTGCCGTCCGTCACGCTTTCGTTCGCGCTCAAGCCCGGCACGTCGCTTGGCCAGGCTACCGACGAAATCATGCAGGCCGCCAAGGATAATCTCCCGGCCACCATCACGGGAGTGTTCCAGGGGACGGCGCAGGTGTTCCGCGACTCCATGCAGAATATGGGGCTGCTGCTCATTCTGGCGATCGCCGTGGTGTACATCGTGCTCGGCGTCTTATATGAAAGCTACGTACACCCCATCACCATTCTCTCGGGGTTGCCATCCGCCGGATTGGGAGCGCTGCTCACTCTGATCATCTTCAAGGTGGAGTTGAGTATATATTCGTTCGTGGGAATGATCATGTTGATCGGCATCGTGAAGAAGAATGCCATCATGCAGATCGATTTCGCGCTCGAAGCGGAACGCAAGGAAGGGAAGTCGCCCGCTGAGGCGATTTTCGAAGGCTGTCTGATTCGCTTCCGCCCTATTATGATGACCACCATGGCGGCGCTGCTGGGCGGCCTTCCCATCGCACTCGGCTACGGCGCCGGCGGGGAATCGCGCAAGCCGCTCGGCCTGGCGGTGGTGGGCGGGCTGGCCTTCTCGCAGTTAATGACTCTCTATCTTACTCCCGTGGTCTACACTTACATGGCGGCCATCGTGGAGCGGACCGGGCGCAAGAAACGGCCTGTCAAGAAACTCGAGCCGGCGATGCAGGCGGGTGACTGAAGCTCTATGACCGTGTCCCTCTGTGTCCCCGGTTGGCTATTTAAATGAACATATCCCAGACATTCATCGAGCGCCCTATCGCCACCAGCCTTTTGATGGCGGCGATCGCGCTATTCGGCGGCGTCGCCTACCGCTCGCTGGCGGTCAGCGATCTGCCGAACGTCGACTTTCCTACCCTCCTGGTCACCGCCAGCCTGCCCGGCGCCAGCCCGGAGACCATGGCCTCCGCCGTCGCCACCCCGCTCGAAAACCAGTTCTCCACCATCGCCGGCCTCAACTCCATGACCTCTTCGAATTCCATGGGGAACACGCAGATCACCCTCGAATTCGACCTCAACCGCAAGCTCGACGGCGCCGCCGTGGACGTGCAGGCCGCCATCACGCAAGCGTCCCGCCTGCTGCCCCAGGGCATGCCCACGCCGCCCACTTTCACCAAGGTCAATCCCGCCGATCAGCCGGTGCTCTACATCGCCCTGACCTCGCCCACCCTGCCGCTGTACACTCTCGACGAGTACGCCGAGACGCGCATCGCACAGCGCATTTCCATGATTTCCGGCGTGGCGCAGGTGCAGGTTCTGGGCGCGCAGAAGTACGCCGTGCACGTTCAGATGGATCCGCATGCGCTGGCCGAACGGCAGATCGGTATCAACGAGATTCAGACTGCCCTCACCAACTGGAACGTCAACCTCCCCACCGGCTCTATCGTCGGGCCGCAGCGCGCCTTCACGCTGCAAGCAACCGGCCAGTTGCTCGATGCCGACGCGTATAAGAAGGTGGTGGTGGCTTATCGCGGCGGTAATCCGGTGCGCCTGGAAGAACTCGGCTCCATCATTGACAGCGTGGAAGACGATAAGACCGCATCCTGGTTCTATACCCACAAGGGCAACAGCCGTTCCATCGTGCTCGCCATCCAGCGCCAGCCCGGTACCAACACCATCACCGTCACCGATGCGGTGAAAAACCTGTTGCCGAAGTTCAAAGCCGAGCTGCCGCCTTCGGTCAACATGGACATTCTGTACGACCGGTCGGACACCATTCGCGAATCGTTCCACGATGTGCAGTTCACCATGCTGCTCACGCTCGGCCTGGTGGTGATGGTGATCTTCCTGTTCCTGCGCAACGTTTCCGCCACTATCATTCCCAGCCTGGCGCTGCCGTTCTCCATCGTCGGCACTTTCTCGCTGATGTATCTGCTGAATTACAGCCTGGATAACCTCTCCATGATGGCGCTGATCCTCTCCATCGGGTTCGTGGTGGACGATGCCATCGTGATGTTGGAAAATATTGTCCGGCATATCGAACTGGGGGAGGAGCCGCTGGCTGCGTCGCTCACCGGCTCGGGCGAAATCGGCTTCACCATCGTGTCGATGACGCTCTCGCTGGCCGCGGTCTTCATTCCCGTACTCTTCCTCGGCGGCGTCCTGGGGCGCCTGTTCAAGGAATTCGCCGTCACCATTACGGCCGCCATCCTGATCTCGGGCGTGGTGTCGGTGACGCTCACCCCCATGCTCTGCAGCCGCTTCCTGCGCTCGGTGCACCATACCGAACACGGCTTCTTCTATAACGCCACCGAGAAATTCTTCCAGGGTATGTTGCGGGTTTACGATGTGACCCTACAGGTGGTTCTGCGCCACAAGCTAGCCATGATGTTCAGCTTCGTGTTAGTGATGGCGGCTACCGGGTATATGTTCATGACCATCCCCAAGGGCTTCATACCCGACCAGGATACCGACCAGTTACAAGTCATCACCGAAGCGCAGCAAGGCACGTCCTTCTTCCAGATGGCGGAGTACGAAAAGAAGATCGCCGATACGGTCTCCTCCGACCCCAACGTGGAATCGCTCATGGCCAGTGTCGGGGGTACCACATCCTCCAATCTCGGCGGTCCGAATTATGGCGAACTCGTCATTCACCTTAGGCCTCGCGTACAGCGGCAGCTCGGCGTCAATGACATCATCAAGGAACTGCGCCCGCAGCTCGCCGCCCAGCCGGGCGTTCGCTCCTACCTGTTGAATCCCCCGACCATCCAGATTGGCGGCCAGGTCACGAAGAGTCTGTATCAGTTTTCCATGCAGACTCCCGATCAGCCTGAGCTTTATGCCGACGCCGAGAAGTTGGCCAAAGCGGTGGAAGAGGAGGTCCCCGGCGTGGACGATGTGACTACCGACGTGGCCGTTTCCACACCGCAGGTCAATGTCACCATGGATCGCGACAAGTCGGCGTCCATGAATGTCAACGCCAGCCTGATTGAGAACGCGCTCTACGACGCTTACGGCCCGCGCTGGGTGTCCACTATTTACGGCTCGATTAACGAATACAAGGTGCTCCTCGAACTCGAGCCGAAATATCAGGCCGACCCGAATGCGCTCTCACTGCTTTACTTCAAGACGGCGGGCGGTAAGCTGATCCCGCTCGACACCCTCGCCAAGATCACCACCGATGTGGGCCCGCAGACCATCAATCACTACGGGCAACTGCCGGCGGCCACTCTGTCGTTCAATCTCAAGCCCGGCGCCGCTTTGGGCGAGGTGGTCGACCACGTCCAGGAGGTCGCGTCCAGGACGCTGCCCGCCACCATCACCACGCAATTCCAGGGCGCTGCCAAGAGCTTTCAGAGTTCGCTTGGAAATCTGGTCATCCTGCTGGTGATCGCCATCATGGTGGTGTATATCGTGCTGGGAATCCTGTACGAGAGTTACGTTCACCCCATCACCATTCTCTCCGGACTCCCGTCGGCCGGCTTCGGCGCACTCCTGACTCTGGTTATCTTCCACATCGACCTGAGTATCTACGCTTTCGTCGGACTCATCATGCTGATCGGCATCGTGAAGAAGAACGCCATCATGCAGATCGATTTCGCGCTGGAAGCCGAGCGCCATCAGGGGCTCACTCCCGAACGCGCGATTTACGAAGGCTGCCTGATTCGTTTCCGCCCCATTATGATGACGACTATGGCGGCCCTGCTGGGCGCGGTCCCGATCGCCCTCGGCTACGGCGCCGGCGGCGAAGCGCGCCAACCGCTCGGGCTTGTGGTAGTCGGCGGTCTGCTCTTCTCGCAGTTAGTCACCCTCTATCTCACGCCGGTGTTCTATATTTATATGTCGGCGCTGCAGTCGTCGCTGAATAAACTGCGGGGTAAGAAGACGACCGAGGGTCAAGTGCTGGCGCCGGCGTCGTAGAATCGGACACGGTTGCCTCAAAGAGAACCGTCGGCTACCTCTGTTCGTATGCGGGGCGCGATCGCGACGTTCCTAAAGAATGGCCGACCGCGAGGTGGCGAATCTAGCCGACGGAACGTCTTTGCCGCCAGGCGGAACGTGACTGCGTCTGCCCAAGGCCCTGCGCCGTACGCGTTCAGTCATTGAAGCTGGGCGGTTTCCGGCAGCTCCAACCCCGCCTCAATCCGCAGGGACGCCGCGAAATCGCTAGCCGTCAACTTTGTTTCGGCGACATCGCCAACCACGGAAGTCCAGAACCCGATCGACGCGCTGACAGGCATGCTGTCTTGACCGTAACCACGTCGTCACGCCCCATGAGAGACAATGGGGCATGACTCCGGCCGATACCACATCCGATCTCGCCATCAGCGCGTACGGGACCGCGCGGTCCACCGTCTCCGGCAGCCCGCTTTCGCCCGACGAACTGCGCCTCACTCATGCTTATTGGGAAGCTTGTAATTATCTCGCCCTGGGGATGATCTATCTGGTCGATAATCCCCTTCTGAGGGAGCCGCTGCGCCCCGAACATATTAAGAATCGTCTGCTCGGCCACTGGGGATCGAGCCCTGGACTGGCCTTTACTTATACGCACCTCAATCGCGCCATCAAACAGCACGACCTCGACATGATTTTTCTCGCCGGACCCGGTCACGGCGCGCCCGGCGTTCTCGGACCCGGCTATCTCGAAGGCACTTACTCCGAGGTATACCCGCAGAAGAGCGAAGATTACGAGGGCCTGCGCTATTTCTTTAAAGAGTTTTCGTTTCCCGGCGGAATCGGCAGTCACTGCACGCCCGAAACTCCCGGCTCCATCCATGAGGGCGGGGAATTGGGCTACGTCCTCTCCCACGCCTGCGGCGCCGCGTTCGACAACCCGGAGTTGATTGTCGCCGCGGTCGTGGGCGACGGCGAATCGGAGACTGGTCCTCTTGCCACCTCGTGGCATATCAACAAGTTTCTCAATCCCATTCGCGATGGCGCGGTGCTGCCCATTCTGCACCTGAACGGATACAAGATCAACAATCCCACTCTTCTCGCGCGCGTGAGCCACGACGAGCTGGAAGAGTTGATGCGCGGTTACGGCTGGACTCCCTATTTCGTGGAGGGCTCAGACCCCGACAGCATGCACCAGGCCATGGCCGCTACCGTGGAGCACTGTGTCGCCGAGATCCGGCGGAGCCGCCGTGAAGCGCGCGAAAGCGGCACCGCAAATCGCCCGCGCTGGCCCATGATTGTGCTGCGCTCGCCCAAAGGTTGGTCGGCGCCCAAGGAGTTCAACGGCCACAAATTGGAAGGCTCCTGGCGCGCCCATCAGGTGCCGCTGCCCGACGTGAAAAAGAATCCTGAGTCGCTGCGCCTGCTTGAAGACTGGATGCGTTCGCTCCGTCCCGAAAAAGCGTTCGACGCCAACGGCCGCCTGATGTCCGAATTGAAAGCGCTCGCGCCCACCGGCGCCCGCCGGATGAGCGCCAACCCGCACGCCAATGGCGGCATCCTCAAACGCGACCTGCGCCTGCCTGACTTCCACGATTACTCCCAGAAGGTGGAGCAGCCCGGCACCTGCGAGGCCGAAAACACTCGCCCGCTCGGGGCCTTCCTGCGCGACACCATGAAGCGCAACATGGAAAACTTCCGCGTCTTCGGCCCCGACGAGACTACGTCCAACAAACTCGACGCCATCTATGCCGTGGCCGAGAAGTTCTGGATCGAAGAGCGCTTTCCGGAGGACGACGACGGCGGCGAACTGGCCGCCAACGGCCGCGTCATGGAAATGCTCAGCGAGCACACCATGGAGGGCATGCTCGAAGGCTACCTGCTTACCGGCCGCCACGGCTTCCTTTCCAGTTACGAAGCCTTCGTGCACATCATCGATTCGATGTTCAACCAGCACGCCAAGTGGCTCTCCATCTGCGACCATCTGGCGTGGCGCCGCGACATCGCGTCGCTCAATCTGCTGATCACTTCCACCGTGTGGCGCCAGGATCACAATGGCTTCACGCACCAGGATCCCGGCTTCATTGACGTGGTGGTGAATAAGAGCGCGGAGGTCACGCGCATCTACCTTCCGCCTGACGTCAACTGCCTGCTCTCGGTGGCCGACCACTGCCTGCGCAGTGTGAACTATGTCAATGTGATTGTCTCCGACAAGCAGAGTCACCTGCAGTATATGGATATGGACGCCGCCGTGCGCCACTGTACCAAAGGCATCGGCATCTGGGAGTGGGCCAGCACCGATCGCGGTGTGGAGCCCGACCTGGTGATGGCCTGCGCCGGCGATATCCCCACGCAGGAGGCGCTGGCGGCGACCGTCCTGCTCCGCGAGGAGTTTCCCGACTTAAAAATCCGCTTCGTGAATGTGGTGGATCTGTTTAAGATGCAGCCCGACTCCGAGCACCCGCACGGCTTGAACGATCGCGACTTCGATTCGCTCTTCACGGTGGACCGGCCGGTGATTTTCAACTTCCACGGCTACCCGTGGCTGATTCATCGCCTTGCCTACCGGCGCAACAATCACGTGAATTTCCACGTGCGCGGCTACAAGGAGAAAGGCAATATCAATACTCCGATGGAGCTCGCCATCCGCAATAATATCGACCGCTTCAGCCTCGCGATTGATGCCATCGACCGGACGCCCAAGCTCCAGCGGCTCGGTTCGCACGCCAAGGAGCGCTTCCGCAATCTGCAGATCGATTGCTTGAATTATGCGCACCAGAACGGCATCGACGCCGCCGAGATTACCAACTGGAAGTGGCCGCTCTAAGGCGGCGCCCAACGGACTTTGTACCTCGCTAAGGATGAACGGGTTCTGGCGGTATTGCAGGCCGATTGCATCCGCAGGAGCATTTCCACCCGGGCATCGAAAGCCTTCTCGTTACGAAGAGCCATGTCGTCGGAAAGGCTTGACCGGCCATGCAGCGGACTTTAGGCCGCGATAGCCGGCGGCAGCCGTCACTGATAGGCCCGCGAGCTTTCATAGGCATTGCTGTGTGTCCTCCTTCGCTTGCAGGACCCCGTCGATAGAACAGTTGCGCTCGTGAAAGCCAACGGCACGGAAGGAGAAAGCGGCGAATCTTCGCGAACGCGGGCCGGGGGCGTTCGGCCAACGTGAGGCAATATAGCCTTCGTTCTACCATCGCGGCAACGGGCGAGCGCGGCCGTCCGCCCCCTGCCGCTTACGCCGGGTGCGGCAGCCCGAGCACGCACCGCACGGTATCGCGCGCGATCAGCAGTTCTTCGTCGGTGGGGATCACCCACACCGGCAGTTTCGACCCAGTCACGCCGATTTCGCCCTGCTTCCCGCGAGTGGTCTGTTCGTTGCGCGCGGCGTCCATCTCCACACCGGCCCACTGCAGCCCTTCGCAGATCCGCGCGCGGATCTCGGGCGAATTCTCGCCGATTCCACCCGTGAAAATCACCGCGTCCGCCCCGCCCATGGAGGCCAGCATCGCGCCGATGTATTTCCGCGCCCGATAGCTGAATATCTCGATCGCCAGGCGCACCCGCCGGTCGTCGTGATCTTTCAGCTCCTCCTGAAGAACCCGCATATCGTTCGTCAGTCCGGAAATACCCAGCAGCCCCGATTGCGTCATCAGCATGGTCTCCACTTCGTGTGCCGACATGCCTTCTTTGGTGGCGATCAGGGTCAGGATCGCCGGGTCCAGGTCGCCCGAGCGTGTGCCCATCACCAGGCCTTCCAGCGGCGTCATCCCCATCGAGGTGTCCACCGATTTTCCCGCCCGGATGGCCGTGCACGAGCAGCCGTTGCCCAGGTGCATGGTGATCACGTTGGTCTGGTCCCGCGTGATATTCTTCAGCGTACGATACCGGTACGCCACATATCGGTGCGACGTCCCATGAAAACCGTACCGGCGGATGCGATGGCGCCGGTATAAGTGGTAGGGCAGCGCATACAGGTAGGCCGGTTCCGGCAGTGTGGTGTGGAAAGCCGTATCGAACACCGCCACCTGCGGCGTGTCGCGCCCAATCAGGTCCTTCACCGCTCTGATGCCGCGCAAATTGTTGGGATTGTGCAGCGGCGCCAGGTCGATACATTCCTCGATGCCGGCCAGAACCTTATCGTCGATCAGCATCGATTCCTGGAACACTTCGCCGCCATGCACCACGCGATGGCCCACTGCCTGGATATCGCCCAGCGTGCGGATTTCCGCGATTCCCGATCGGTCGGACGCCAGGTATCGGAGTACGTAGTCCAAACCCGCACCCACATCGCGGATGGGCGCAGTGAATTTCTGCCGGGGGCCGGTTTTCGTCTCTACGGTTACGATGGCTTCGCCGCCAATCCGCTCCACCGCGCCCCGGCACAACCGTTCGTCGCTATCCTGACGAATCCGGTCGGGGTCCGTGGCAATCACTTGAAACTTCAAGCTGGAGCTTCCCGCATTCAGTACTAAAACATTCATTTCTCTTTTATTTTCGCAAATTGTGTCGGAAAATGCCGCAGGTCCTCCAAATACCCGTCCGTCCGATTGGTCCGCGCCCTCGAAGTACGACCGTTAATTCCTTACATTCTGGTCTTTCGGAACCGTCGGGCCCACCTTTTCGTGCGACACTCTTCCGTATCGTGCGAATCTCTTCATTCCTCTTCTTTTTCGCCGCGACGGCGATGGCGCAACTCCAGATCGCCACCTCCAACGTTCCGGTGGCCACGCAATATCAAACTTACTCGGCCACACTCGCGGCCAGTGGAGGAACTCTACCTTACACCTGGTCCGTCGTCACTTCCACCGGCGTCGGCTTGCCCGAAGGCATGAGCTTGAACCCCGCTACCGGCGTGGTGAGCGCGAGCCAAGTCGCAGGGCAGGGGGGATACCAGGTCACCCTGCAGGTGACCGACGCCGCCAAACCCACCGCCAACACCGCTACCAGGGCTATCGATTTCGGAGTCTATAGCGACACCAGCCTCGCCGGCTGTCAGATGTTCCCGCCCGATTCGATTTACAACCAGCGCGCCGACGGTCTACCCGCGGACGCCAACCCTGCCCACCAGATTCCTGCCAGCTATCTGACCAGCCCCATCCACCCCGATTTCGGCCGCGGCTTCTATCCCTTTCCCGGAGGGATTCCATGGATGCGCGTGCCGGCAAACCAGCCGCTCACCCATGTCGCGATCGGCGGCGGCCAGACCGATTCCCCCGGCACATACTCATGGCCCTTCCCGCCCTACCCCGATGCCGTGGTGGAGGGAACTACCGAAGGAGTCAGCGGCAGCGACCATCACATCCTGATTCTGCAGTCGAGCGTGAACAATATCAGCGGACCGCAGACCGGTTCGTGCACCTTGTTTGAAACTTATCAGGGCACCGCCGTGCCCACAATGTATAATTCCGCGAGCAAGACATGGCTGTTATCGGGCGGCGCCCACTACTTGTTGAGTACCAACGCGATCGCGGCCTCCACCGATATGCTCGACCAGGGCGGGCAGGATTCGCCAGGCATCCCCATCGTGCCTCTTCTGCTGCGCTACAGTGAGGTTCCCTTGGCCGCCAACCATCCCCTGCGCATCACCTTCCCTTCTCCTACCAACGGATGGGTCTGGCCTGCTACCGGATGCTGCGGCGGCAGCGGTCCTCCGCAGGGTCTGCTCTATCGCCTGAAGGCCGGCGTGAACTGGCAAGCCACGTGTCCCGTCGCCACCAATCCGCAGGCCGCCACAGTGCTGCAGGCGCTACAGCAGTTTGGCGCGTACATGAGCGATCACGGCAGCCCGGCCTTCATCCAGGGTGTGCCCGACGTGCGCTGGGACGATGACGACCTGGCCTGCATCAAGCAGTTCCACGCCGGCGATCTGGAAGTGGTGGACAACTCCGCGCTTCAAGTTTCCTCCATCACCGGGCAGACGCAGCCCTACGTGGGCCCCGCCACTCTGCCGGCCGCCGCCGTGGGAGCGGCATATTCCGCCACCATCTCGGCGGTAGGCGGCGACCCTGCCACGCGCCAGTTCTCCATCGTGTCCGGCGCGCTGCCGCCCGGCCTCACGCTCAATACCGTCGCCGGCACCATTACCGGCACCGTCGGCTCCGCCGCCGCCAGCCTGTACACCGTTGCCATCGCCGCCACCGATACCGCTACCGGTCACACATCCAAGGCGCAGCCTTTTACGCTCGGTATCTCGGGCGGAAACTCGCCGGTCTCCATCTCCAACTTCATCAATAGCGCCAGCTTTTCCGGTGGCGCCGTCGCGCCCGGTGAGTTAGTCACCATTCAGGGTCAGATGCTCGGACCCGCGAATGGAATCGCATTCTCCACCGATCCCGTTGCGGCAATGCTAGGCGGTACGCAAGTCTCCTTCGGCGGCTCGCAAGCCCCTCTGCTTTACGCTTCCGCGACGCAGATCAATGCCGTGGTGCCGTGGGACGTGGCGGGGAAATCGGCCGTCACGGTGGTGGTGCAAACCACTGCCGGGTCCACTGCTGAGAACGTCGCCGTGGCCGCCGCCGCTCCCGGCGTTTTTACGCAGAATTCCAGCGGCTCCGGGCCGGCCGTGGCCATCAATCAGGATGGCACCATGAACAGCCCATCCAATCCCGTGGCCGCCGGATCGTACGTGTCGGTCTATTTCACCGGCGGCGGCGCCACCGATCCGCCGGGACTCACCGGCGCGGTCAACGACAATGTAGTCACCACGCTCGCAGCGTCGTCATCTGCGACCGTGGGAGGGGTCGCGGGCTTGGTGACATTCGCCGGCTCCGCGCCGGGCTTCGTGGGCGGCGTCAATCAGATGAACATTCTGCTGTCGCCCAATACGCCGGCGGGAAATCAACCGCTGGCGATTATCGTGGCCGGGCAATCGAGCACCGCCACGGCGACTATTTCGGTGCGCTGACCAGTCCGATTCTGAGCGCGCGCGCAAGCAAGCGGTCTTCCGCCTTTCCGCAATGTGCGGCGATGACCGTGCACTGACCGTCGAATCGCGGCGTCATCCTGCCGGCACACGCAAGCCATGCCTGTCACAAATGCACCGACGGACGAAGCGCGCGAGCAAGCGACCTTGCGCCTGTTGGCGATGACCGTGCACCGACTGTCGAGCCACGATGTCATCCCGCCGGCGCGCAAGCCCTGCCTGTCACGATGCCGTGACGGACGAAGCGCGCGAGCAAGCGATCTTGCGCCTGCTGGCGATGACCGTGCAATGACCGTCGAATCGCAGCGTCATCCTGCCGGCACGCAAGCCATGCCTGTCACGATGCCCTGACGGGGCAGAGCCCGATTCGGAGCCGCGCGCACGACCAAGCGATCTTCCGCCTTCCGCAAACTGCTAGCGATGACCCTGTCCTGGCGATCGTTCGGCGTGCCGAAAACCTGGCCTCGTCGCCGCCAGAAGGAGTTCAAGAGCAGTTATAGTTGAATCGTGCCGGACAACTCCCGCCGAACCCTGTTGATCGCGCTGGCGTTTGTACTGGCGATGGCCGGCGCTTTGCTCTTCGGCACGCGCGCCTCCCGCCAGGTGCGCCACCTTCACAATGGCCAGGAGCCGATCCATGCGTGGATGTCGATCCCCTTCATCGCACACACCCATCATGTCCCGGCCGGCGTGCTCTTCCAGGCAATCGGCGTGCAGCCACGCTCCCCCCGCGATCATCGCTCGGTACGCCGCATCGCGCGCGATTTGCGCCGGCCGGTTCCCGAACTGATCCTTCAATTGCAGGGCGCGATCGACGCGGCCCATCCGCTTGGCGGTCCACCGCGATGAACGACCAGGTTCTCGCACTGGTCACACAATACGGTCCGCCGGCCATCTTCGCGATTGTGGGAGTCGCGGCCGTTGGCGTGCCTCTGCCGGTGACGCTGCTGCTGATTGTGGTCGGCTCCATGGTTTCGCAGGGCGCCATCGATCTCTGGGTGGCGATGGCCGCCGCCACTGCCGGCTCGATTCTGGGCGACCAGGCCGGCTATGCCATTGGCCGCTTCGGCGGGACCGCCGCGATCGCCAAACTCTCCGCCGTTTTCGGCAGGAAGACGAGCCTCGATGCCATGGAAACCAAGGCCCGAACGTGGGGAGGCCCGGGAATTTTCATCACGCGATGGCTGCTCAGTCCGCTGGGGCCGTGGATTAACCTCGCCTGTGGGACTGCCGGCTATCCATGGCCGCGCTTCCTCTTCTGGGACGTGGTGGGTGAAACGACCGGCGCGGTATTGTACATCTGGCTGGGACGCATCTTCAGCGATCGCGTGATCGCCCTCGACGGCGTCCTCGGCGATCTTACCTGGGCCGCAGTCGCCCTCGCCGTCGCGATCATGCTCGGCTATCAATTGTGGAAGCGGCTGCGAAAAAAGTCAGCATGACCGAAAGCACAGGTGAGGTTACCCTGATTCCGGAGTCCAAACTCGCTCGGCTCTCGGAGACCGCTCAGCTGCTCCATTCTCCTCGGAACGCGCGCCGTTTGCTCTCCGCGCTCCGCCGTTTGAAGGCAGGGAAACTCAGGCCCGCGTTCTCGCCTGGGCTGAAGCCTGCGCCACGCTATCCCTACGTGTGATGGAATTCTTTGCCCAGCAAAGCCTTGAAGATCGCGGCTTGCGATTTGAGCTTGCCGTGGTCCACCTTCCCGGTCTTCGCCGTCAGGCTGATCTTTCCACCTTCCAGCGCGCACAGTCCGTGGCTGGTGAGTTTCTTGGAGCCTTTCAACTCTTTCAGCAGCGGCAGCACCACATTGGCCGGGCTGCCGACTACCAGAAACGGCTTGAACGTGTGCAGCTTTTTGGAGGCGTCCGGTATCTGGACCTCGCTGAAAATACAAAATGGCGTGTTCGGCTTGATTTGGGCGGCCGCAGCCTTCATGGCTTTCTTGTAGGCCTCGAATGTGAGCAGGTCGCCAGGTTTGACGTGCATAATGAACCCCCCGTTCGAAGTGAAATTTTCGTCCCCGCCGTCCTGGAAGGAGTACCGTTCTCCCAGGAGCATGAGTGTATTCTAGATGAACAGGCACGCATTCGCCATAGCGCCCAGTACTGACTTACGATCCCGGCAGCGAATAACTCATGGACCGTTCCACCGACTCCTTGCCCTGGTCAAGTGTCGCCTGTATTTCATAACGGCCCGGTTCCGTCGTCAGTTGCACCAGCATGGGAATGGCGCCCGACGCGTCCGCCGCCCCCACTTCCGGTTTGATGGTGCCGATCGGCCGGCCGTCCTTTAGCAGGCGGACCCGCAGCGCCATCTTCCCCGCGCTTCCCGCCGCGGGGTAGATTTTGAAATAGACGAAGGGCGGCGCGCCCGCAGGAAGTTCCGCGGTCACGAACGGCAGCACGCGTTTTCCGCTATATTCGAACGGGTCGGCGGCGTCGCTCGCGCCGGCCAGATTCTCCAGTTTGCGCACCAGCGAGAGGTCGCTCATCTGTACTCCCGCTGCCGGGCGGCTGTCGATCCGCAACAGGCCGGTGCTGGCGCGCGTGTCTTCCTCATCCACTACCGCGGTCTCCACCGTATAAACGCCCGGCGTAAGGGAGACGGCGTGCTGATAGGTCATCAGCTCGGCACGCACCGCCGCCAACCGGCCGTCCGATACTTCGGACGGCACATCTTTGCTGACGCGGTCGACAATTTCGCCATCGGCATTCTTCACCAGCGCGAGCAGGGACACGTGCAGGCGATGCGTGTGGGCCGCCTCTTCGGGTGTGGCGGTCAGATGGAGAATCGGCATCTCGAAGGCGATAGAGTATTGCGTGCGGCCGCCGGCATCGCGGAAACGGTACACGCGCGACAGGAAATTGAAGTCGTGCGGCAGGGGATGCGTGTCGAGGGCGCGCAGGCCGGCCATTTCGTCCGGAGTGAGCGGGTGGCCGGGAATATCGGGCACCGCGAAATATCCCGAGCGTGTCTCCACGCGCAGGCCCGGCCGCGCCAGCTTCACTTCGATTTTGCGGAAGTGGCCGTCGTCGCGCTCCGTTCGCGGCGGGTAGGAGATCTCGTAATGGGTGTCGACCTCTTCCATCACGTGCGCCAGCAGGCGGTCGACATTGTTGGTGTTGGCGATCAGAAATCCGCCGGTGCGTTCCGCCAGTTCGCGCATGGCTGCCTGCTGGTTGGCGCTCGATACGGCGAACTTTACGTAGTCGTCCTCATGCGACAGTTCCATGGTTCGCTGCGCCAGCGAGTCCATCGCGCCCGGGCCATGCCCCTGTTGCGCCTGCGCGATCTGGCCTGAACTGAGACGTCCATGATTGCCTGAAGGGCCGCCGCCGGAGGTGTAGCCCTGCAGGCTGGTGGAGCCCTGCTGCGCGCTCAGGCCGGCGGAATAGGTCAGCATCTGGCTGGAGAGCGCCGTCGGGTCGTAGAAGGGGTCCATGGCATGGACGTCGACGGCGTAGAAAGTGACGCCGCCATCGGTGGCTGCATGGATGAGCGAGTCCCAATATTCCAATTGGTCGGGCGGCCGCGTGAGTCCGTTGCTCATCAGCAGCACGGTCTTCTGGAAGGGCAGGGGAGTGAGTTGCTTCACCATCCCTTTTAAGGAGTCGATCTCGCGCAAGCCGGCGATTGCCGCGAGTGTCATATCGTGCTGCGATCCCAGGGCATCGCCGGAGTTGCCCCTACTGCCGAGGCCGGTAACCCCGAATTGCGTGCTTAAACCATTGAGCATCGCAGCCGAGCCCAGATTGATCGCCGGAAGCTGATTGATGCTGGCGAGACGGACGGCGTCCAGCAGGCGGTCGCGATTGTTGGAGAAGGGGTAGACCGGCCGCATGCCGGTAGAATCCAGCGAAAAGACGCCGATAAAGGTGTTGGGGCGCAGTTCCTGCTCGACGAACTTACGGGCGGAATCGAATGCGAAAGCGCGCGTTTCGGCGGTAAGATCGCTCAGCACCAGGCAGACCACATTGACAGTGCGCAGGGGATTGACCGGCGGGCGCGCGGGCGTCGCCACGGCGGATGCGCCGGGCGATGGGCTTTGCGCTTCGGCGCGCGCCTCGGCGGCCTGGCGTTCATCTTCGGAGCGCACTTCGCCGCCGGCCACCAGCCGGAAGGAGCGGACATCCTGGCGGACGCCGTCCTCGAAGACAGTCACGTCTCCGGGTTTGAGATTGGTAACCAGCTTGCCATGCGCGTCGCGCACCACCACATCCAGCAGCACTTCACGGGCGGAACTGCGGATCACCACGTCCGGGGCCTGGGCGAGCCCATTACCGATGAGCATCGCCAGAGGGAGAACGGTTCGGCTAATCATACCTGAGAAGACGCGCATATCGGAGTTACCGCTACCTGAATTGTATAGCTCTCAAGAGCCGGGGCTGTACCCGGCTTACTTGATTGCGATGGTGATGCCGATCTGCGTGGCGACCGCCGTCTCGCCGGTTCCTACCACGATCACCAACGGTACGGCCGATCCGGAGGGTGCGGTGGCCGGAATCTGCACATTCACCTGCATGGCCCCGGTCACGATACCCGGCGCCGTGCCGGCGTACTTCACCTGCGCCTGGATGCCGCCCACGATGGCGGCCACCGGCAGCAGGGGGGAGAGCAGGCCGGTGGCGATTGCGCCGTCCACCGCTCCGAACGTGTCGCCCTCACCTGTCATGTACACGGACACCACCGACCCTTTGTCAGCCGGCCGAACTGGCAGGTTGATGCTGTAATCCTGATTCAGGATAGCCCCCGGTCCGTTCCCCTGGGCGTTCTGCGCGTAGATGCCGGGCGCGGACTCGACCACGCTATATGCGATCCCCACGGATTGCACGCCCTGATACTCCACCACCACGTTGGCGGTGGCGCGGCCGCTAAGTTCGTAGGGCACAATCACGCTGGTTTGCGCCGAGAGGGCATAAATAATCGGCGCCGGAATGCCGTCGAACAGCACGCGCGTGGCGGCCAGCGTGGTATCGACAATGCCGTTGGTCACCGTGCCCTTAGTGAGTTGCGCCGGCCCGATCCCGCTGCCGAAGATGACGATATTCTCACCCGGCGCGAACGATCCTACAAAGTAACTGGCGGCGTTGGCGATGGCGTTGACTTCGGGCCGCGCCACCGTGCCCACCACCAGGTTCACCGTCACCGTCACTTGCGAAACGGCGCTGGGCGAACCGAACGTTATGGTGCCGGAGTACGATCCCGCGGCCAGACCTGTGGGGTCCACGGCCACTGTGACTGCCGCCGGCGTATTGCCGCTGGTGGGGGACACCGACAGCCACGGGCCGCCCGCCGCCGTCGCGCTAAACGGCACCGATCCGCCGGCGGAAGAAAGCTGCACCGTGGCCGATTGCACCGCGATGCTGCCCGGGTTCGCCATGAAGGTCTCGACGGTTTGATCCGCGGTGAGGTTATGGGGTGTTACTACATTGAGCGTTACCGGCACCGCCAGTGGACTGCCTTCGGCGCCGGGGGCGGTAATCGTAATGTCACCGGAGTAAGTTCCGATAGCCAGGGAATTCGCCGCCACACTTACTTGTAAGCTGTCGGGCGTACTCGCGCTGGTGGGAGTTACTTGCAGCCACCGGCTGCCATCGGCGGTGGTGGCAGATACCTGAAACGGGATGGCGCCCGGCGAGCCGGAAATGGTCAGGGTCTGGGCGGAGAGCGGCGATCCTCCCAGCGCTTCGGTGAAGATCAGGCTGGTAGCGCCGGCGGAAATCGTGCCCGCATTTACCGTCAGGGTTACCGGGATCGATACCGGGCTATTCCCGGCATTGGGCGTAGTGGACACCACGGTCACCGTGCCGGTATAAGTGCCCAGCGGGAGACTGCCGCCGTCCGCGCCAATCGAAATGCTTCCCGGCGTCAAACCCGATTGCGTTACCGTGAGCCAGGGCGTGCTGCCGCTGGTGTAGGCCGCGGCGGCGAAACCGAGCACCGCTCCGGTGGAGGTAATGTTCACGGTCTGGCGAATGGGCGCCGCTCCGCCCAGCGATTGCTGGAACTTGAGCGACGATTGGTTCAGCACCAGCGCGCCATTGGTGATGTTGAAAATCACCGGAATGGTGAGCGGGCTGTTGTCTACGGTAGCGCCGCCCGGTCCGGTGGCGGTGACGGTTACTGTGCCGGTATAAATTCCGGGAGTCAGTTGGCCGGGCTGCGCCAGGATCGCCAGAGAATTGAAGCCGGAGGCGGTGTTGCCGGTCGTCTGGGAAATATTCAGCCAGTTGCCGCTCCCGTTGGCCGCGGCGGCTTGCACGCTGTAATTCAGGACATCGGAATCGCTGCTCGTCAAGGTATAGACGTGCGCCCCCTGGCTCGCGGTGCCGGTCTGCGCGGTGAATACCGCGGGGTTTAAAGGAGTCGCGACCAACAGTGCGCTCGCGCTCACCGTCAGGGTCACCGGAATCTTGAGCCCGCTGTTGAGCGCGGCCGCGCCGGTGGCGGTATTGGTCGCGGCAATCGACAGGACGGCGGAGCAGGTACCCGCCATGAGCCCTTCGCCGTTGACTGCCAGCGTCACCTGTCCGGTGGTGGTGCCATTGCTGCCGCTGAGCGCCAGCCATCCCGTGCCGCAACTTGTCGTAGTGGCGGTGGCGCTGTAGGTGAGCGGCGCGCCGGTGCTGCTGCTCAGCGCGATGGACTGTGTGACAGCCTGCGTCTGGCCGATTTGGTAGGGCAACGCCAGGGAGGTAAAGTTGGACACCAGAGAGGGGTCGTTGGAAACTTTCAGCGTGACCGGAATCTTTTGCGGACCGTTGCCGGCGCCTGTCCCGGTCACCGTTACCGTTCCGGTATATGTGCCGGGGGCGAGCCCGGTTGGGTCTACCGAGATGGCCAGCGGTCCGGGCGTGGTGCCGGAGGCCGGGGCCACCAGCCAGGTGGCGCCATCGGTAGTGACAGCCGCCACCGTATAGGGCAAGGCTCCGCTGGTGGACGTAATGTTGACCGACTGGGCAGGCGGCGTGGAAGCGTTCAGTTCCGCGTTGAAGGCCAGCGTGGAGCCGGGCACGTTGATCAGCGGCTGCGACGAGATCACCAGCGTCACCGGAATATCGGTGCTGGCCGGCGACCCGGTGGGCGTGCTCACGGTCACCGTCCCGGTCCAGGTGCCGGTGGGAAGATTGGCCGCGGAAACATAGGACACCTGTACCGGTGTGCCGGCGGCATTGACGTTGCCGCTGGTGGGATTCACCAGCACCCAGGTGCCGCCGATGGGCGTCGGCTGGTTGGTGGCCGAGGCCGTGAACGGGATCGCTTCGCCGCTTGGCGTGGAGAGCGTCACCGTCTGCTGCGCGTCGTTATTGGATCCGCCGATTTGATATTGCAGACTCAGCGCGGCGGGGTTCACGGTGATCGCCGGCGCGGGCGTCACGGTCAAGGTCACGGGAATGCTGACCGGAGTGGTGGAGGTTCCGCTAGTGGGCGTGATGGTGATGGTTCCGTTGTAAGTGCCGGGACTGAGCGTCGGCACAACCGTGGGGTCAGGGACGGCAGTCACCGCGCCATACCCCAGAATGGCGCCCGACGTGGGCGTTACCGTCAGCCAGTTGCCGCCGCTGGTGGTGGCGACCGTGGCGTTAAAGGTCACCGTGGTGCTGGCGCCCAAGGTGACGCTCTGCACCAACGGAGTATTGCCCAGCGACGTCTGAAAGCTGATCGACGTGGGCGACACCAGGATGCTGCTTACCGTCAGGGTTACACCCACAGTGACGGAACTGGATCCGCCGAAGACCGAGATCACGATCGACCCGTTATAAGTGCCCACGCTTAAGCCGCTCGGGTTCACGGTCACCGCCAGCCCTAGCGGTGTCTGGCCGCCCGCAGGGCTCACGCTCAGCCACGTCATCGCCGTATCGGTTTGTTCCACCACAGTAGTCAGCACGATGGCGGAAGAGGGCGAGCTGGAGACGTTGACTGCTAAAGATGTGGGCGGTCCACCGGTTTGCGCGGTGAATACCAGCGACTGGCGATCGACGCCAATTGTCTGTGCATGGACTGCCGGCGCCGCCAGAAAGACCAGTAACAGGCCTGCCAGCGGCAACAGCTTCGTCATCAAGGCACACCTCCTGCGCCGGCGTCCCGGACGCGTGGGCACGGCTCGATTCCCGAAACTATAGCACGGTTCACGCCGCCGGTCCCGTTCCGTACAGGCGATGCGCCTCGATATACTCCATCACCGGCGCCGGGACTTCCTGCGGGCGCCGGCCGGCGGCCAGTTGCCGGCGTATGTCCGACGATGAAATCGCCAGGTCGAGGCGATCGAGCCGTACTACCTGCGCTCCCTCCGGCACATAGTAGACGGCCCCGGGACGGCTCACGATTACAAAAACGACCGCCTGCGCCACGTCGCGCCACCGATGCCAGGTGCGGATCTCGGCGAAGGCGTCGGCGCCGATCACGAAGAGAAGCTGATCGCCGGCTGTCAGTGCAGCGCGCACCTTTTCGATGGTGTCGATGGAGTAACTGCACGTCGTGCCTTCTTCCAGGCGCGACACCTCTACCCGATCGATACCGTGGCAGGCAATCTCCGCCATGCGCACACGATCCTCATAAGGGGCGTGAGTAAGAGTGCTCTTATGCGGCGGATTGGCGGCCGGCACCAGCAGAACCCGATCCAGACCGCAGCGTTCGACCGCCTCGCGTGCAATCGCCAGGTGGGCCCGATGGATGGGGTCGAAAGTACCGCCGAAGATCGCCAGTCGCAAGCGCGTCCGCTATGTCCGCTCGATTTTGACGGAGTTAATCTTGACTTCCTTTACCGGCCGATCCTGCGATCCGCGCGGTACCTCCGAAATCTTGTGTACGATGTCGTAGCCTTCCACTACTTCGCCGAAGATGCTGTGCTTCTTGTCGAGCCATGGTGTGGCGGCCACGGTGACGAAGAACTGACTGCCATTGGTATTGGGGCCGGCGTTGGCCATGGAGAGAAGGCCCTTCTTGGAATGCTTCAGGTCGGGGTGAAATTCGTCGGCGAACTTGTATCCGGGGCCGCCGCGGCCGGTGCCCTCGGGATCGCCGCCCTGAATCATGAAGTCGGGAATCACGCGATGGAAAACGGTGCCGTCGTAAAACGGCTTCCCCGTCTTAGTGCCTTCCGCCAGGCTGACGAAGTTCTCCACGGTGGCGGGGACTTTGTCGGCGAATAACTTGGCTTTAAACTTTCCTTCGGTGGTGTCGAAAAGTGCGAATATCTCGTTGGCCATCACTGCGATTGTAGCAGTTAACGCGCGCCCGATTCCGGCCGTCGCGCGTTCGCCGAAGGGCGCAGGTTATAATGTTCCTCATATCCCCATGAAGTACGTTTTTGCACTTTTAGCAGCCGCCGGTCTGGTATTTGCCGCGTCCGGCGATTCGGCCCTTCCCAATTTCCACCAAGTCAACAACCATCTCTTTCGCGGCGCTCAGCCGAGCCCCGCGGGATTTCGAACCCTGGCCCATATGGGCATCAAGACCGTCATCGATCTGCGCGAGGAAAGCCACGCGGCCGGCGAAGAAAAAATCGTCGAGGCAGAGGGCATGCGCTACATCAGCTTGCCCATGAATGGCCTGGAGGCGCCTTCCGACCAGCAGGTCGAGCACGCGCTCGCGCTTATCGACGATGCCGCTAACGGCCCGGTCTTCGTGCACTGCCATCGCGGCGCCGATCGTACGGGCACGGTGGTGGCCTGCTACCGTATCGCTCACGAGGGCTGGGAGAATCGCCAGGCGCTCGATGAAGCGCGTGGCTTCGGCATGAGCTGGATGGAGTTTGGCATGCACAAGTACGTGCTGCACTACCACACCGCGACGGCCTCATCGCGGTAGCCGTCGGCAGACAATCGGAAAAACAGTATCGTGCTTAAGCGCGAGTACAGCAGCGGCTATTCTCCATCATAGAGGGGCTCAAAACGCGCGCCAGGAGAGTTCCCTCGCGGAATTAGGTCACGTGCTTGTTTTCGGCGATCGGATTCGTGGCTGGGAGACACCCATGACTTCGGTCAGGGCCATCATCAGCTTAGTGCGGGTGCGGAGAGTAACAATTCCCGGTAGCTTTTCTTCCCGAGTCACCATTCTCGGCGCAAACTGGTACTGGAGTTGATTGCGTCAATTTTACGGCCGCAGCTTTCGATGATATGGGTTTCGGCGCCATTCGCCCGGCAAGCTCGCCTTACGCCTCATGTCTCGGATAGGCTGGCGGTCCATTCCGCAATTACAAAAATTCTGTATAATCGAGCTGGCTGAGGAATTTTGTGAAGCCGATCCAGTGGCTCGGAGACAGCCGCGACCGCCTCCGCCGGTTCCCCCAGGCGGTGCGTCGCGATATTGGCTATCAGTTGAGTTTGGTTCAGGCAGGATATTCGGCCAACGATTGGAAACCGATTCCAGCCGTCGGCGCCGGGGTGATTGAAATTCGAGTTCATGCGGGGGCCGAGTACCGCGTCTTCTACGTGGCGAAGTTCGAGGGCGCTATCTATGTGTTGCATGTCTTCGGGAAGAAGACCCGGAAGGCATCCACGCTCGACGTCGAACTTGGGAAGAAACGCTATCGGGAATTGTTGGAAAGGCGGAAGCGATGCGAGTGATCAAAGGGAGCGAGAATGTTTTCTTGGACTGCGGGTTTCCGCTCGCGGAAGCGGAAAGTCTCCGCATCCGCGCTCAATTGATGATGGCTCTGACCGGCTATATTCAGGAGAAGAAAATCACCCAATCTCGCGCCGCCCGAGCGATGGGCGTTTCGCAGCCACGAATCTCGGATCTGATGCGCGGCAAGATCGGGTTGTTCACCATCGACACTCTGGTGAACATGGTGGCTGCCGCCGGTCTGCGGGTCGACCTGGACATCAGGGCTGGAAAGCCGAAAGCCAAGAACAAGCGGGTTGCGTGACCGAAGAAGGGAACTTTTCTGGCGGTGTAAACGTGCGGTGTAAACGTGCCGAAGCCGCCGCCGGACCATCTCGGCTAACTCCGATGAGTGCTAACGTCTTGTGTTCAAGACCCGTTTCGGTGCGAGCGCCTGTATGATGGAAACGTGACGATCCAAGGGGCTGGGATCCAATATGAAAACAAGCTCAGCCAACTCCGGGACGGCTTGGCGCAAGCTGGTTTTCACCAAACCGTAGCTGCGGTTGTACTCGCGATTAGCACGGTTCTGTTTCTGACTCTCTGCCTTCTTGCGGTCCGCCAGCAGCTATCCTATCTGTGGCCTTCACTGTCCGTTCCGCTGGTGGTAACATCCGCCCAGCGATATCGGCGCTGTCGGCAGTCACGCACTAAGGCATCGCGCTTGCAGCGTTTCTATAAGCGGGCTGCCCAGCGTGTGCAAGGTCACTGGGCGCGAAATGGGATCAGTGGACTGGAGTTTTGCCCCGCCGATCATGCCTACGCCCGGGACTTGGACGTTTTGGGCGAGGGCTCCCTCTTCGAGTTGCTTTGTACGGTACGAACCGCAATTGGCCAGCGAAAGCTGGCGGAATATCTGCTGATAACGCCTCCGCTTGAAGAAACGCTGTTGCGCCAGGACGCGATCCGCGAACTGAAGGGTCGCGGAGACCTCAGAGAAGAAATTGCGCTGGTCGGGAAGTTTGAGGCTCTTCAATCGAAGTGGGAGCCGTTTGAGGAATGGCTGAACTCGAGTGCCCATTCCTTTAGCCACTTACTTCGGATTCTAGCCGTCGTGAGCTCGACGCTGCTTGCTGCGCTGGTTCTGATCGGCTTTGGGACAAATCTGGTTCCATGGAGCTCTTTGGCGATATGGATCGTACCGATACTTGCGCTTCATTCGATAATCGGCCTTTCACTTCGAGGGCGTGTCAATCGAATGCTCGGTACGCTATACCCGCTTTCGGGCGAAGCAGAGGTATTGAGACAGGGGTTGCGGATACTCGAAGACCAGCGTTTTGAATGCGGGAAGTTGCGAGATCTCGCGGGCAAGGTCGGCAACAGTTCGCGGTTCATCCGGAAACTGGAGCTGCTGTTACATGCCCTGAATGAGAGATCCAAACCGTGGTTCTACGCAGCCTCTCTTGCTTTGCTGTTCGGTACCCAACTCTGCATGGCAATTGAAGCTTGGCGAACCAAGCACGGAGCGAGGCTGCTGGGCTGGCTGGACGCGTGGGGAGAGTTCGAGGCTTTGGTTGCGCTGGCGAACTACGCTCATGAGAACCCGGAGAACAGGTTTCCCGAGTTTTCCGGCAACGTGGAATTCGAGGCTGAGGATCTGGGAAATCCGCTGCTCTCAAACGCATCGTGCGTCCGGAATGACGTGCGCCTGAATAGTGCCTCGCGATTCTACGTCCTGAGCGGCTCTAATATGTCCGGCAAGAGTACCCTCTTACGCACAGTGGGATTGAACGCCATTCTCGCGTTTGCCGGTGCGCCGGTACGTGCGCGTTCTCTGCGGATGGGCCGGCTTTCCGTTTGGGCATCGCTTTCTGTTGTGGATTCGTTGCTGACCGGAAAGTCCAAGTTTCTGGCTGAGGTGGACAGGCTGCATAAGACCCTGGAAGCTGCACGCGGAGAGACTTCGGTCCTGTTTCTGGTGGACGAGATCCTTGCTGGAACAAACTCTCGCGATCGCCGTATCGCGACGGAGGCCGTGGTTCGGACCCTGCTGGAACGCGGCGCGATTGGAGTCTTGTCAACGCACGACATAGCTCTGTGCGAAATGGCGGCAGCAGAAGAACTCCGTGGAGTAAACATGCACATGGGTTCCAGAACCGGCGATAACCCGTTGGACTTCGACTACCGATTGAAGGAAGGAGTCACGGGGGAGACGAACGCCCTCGCTATCGCCAGAATGGCGGGCGTGCCGATATAGAGTCGGCTACGGGGAGCGGTCCACGGCCGCAGCGCCGATCCCTACTTCACCAGAGTGCGCCGCAAGAAATCGAGTGCCGCCTGGGTGGTAAACACGCGAATGCGCTCGCGGTCGCCCAGAAATCTCCGCTGCGTCACCGCGACCCCGTCCGGCCCGGCGATTCCGATGTAGACCAACCCCACCGGCTTCTCTTCGCTGCCGCCCTCGGGTCCGGCGACTCCCGTGATGGACATTGCATAGGTGGCGCCGGTGCGTTGGCGTGCGCCCGCGGCCATGGCTTCCGCGGTCTCCGCGCTGACCGCGCCGAAGCGCTCCAGCGTCTCTGCCGGCACGCCCAGTATCTGCCTCTTGAGCGCATTGCTGTAGGTGATGAAGCCGCCGGCGAAATACTGCGAACTGCCGGGGACCGTGGTCAGACGCGCGCCGAGCATGCCGCCGGTGCAGCTTTCGGCGACCGCCAACGTTGCGCCGCGTTCGCTCAGAAGACGGCCGGTCAACGCTTCCAGCGCCTCGCCATCGGCCGAATAGAGGCGATCGCCGAGCAGGCCGGCGATGGGCGGCACTACTTCCGCGAGCAGCGCGTCCGCTTCCGCCGCGGTGTCGCAGCGCGCGCGCAGGTGCACCTGCAAATCGCCGTTGGCCGCCAGGATGGTGGTGGCGATATTGGGATATTTCTTGTACACCGGTGAAATCAGCGCGTCGAGATCCGACTCCGGCATGCCGGTGATGCGCAGGAAGGCCGTGCGGATGATTTGCGTTGGCACGATGCGCGCCAGCCGCGGCAGGCACTGCTGCTCGAACATGGCTTTCAGCTCATGCGGCGGACCGGGCAGCAGCAGGGCCACCGAATCGTTGCCGTCGACCCATTGGCCGGGCGCGGTGCCGCGATCGTTGGGCAGCACCTCGGCGCCCGCGATCACGTACGCCTGCCGCTTGTTGATCTCCGACATCTTGCGATTGATGGCGGCGAAGCGCCGTTCCAGCGCCTCGGCGATATCGGCATGGAACACCAACTCGCGGCCCAGCGCCTGCGCCACTGCCTCGCGGGTGAGGTCGTCCTCGGTGGGCCCGAGTCCGCCGGAGAGAATGACGATGGCTGACCGGCTCATGGCCTGCGCCACGGCGGCGGCCAGCCGGTCGCGGTCGTCGCCCACAATGCACTTTCCGGTGACTTCCACGCCCAGCCGGTTCAACTCGGCGGTGAGATAGAGCGAGTTGGTATCGATGCGCTCGGGAGTGAGCAACTCCGAGCCGACGGCGATGATCTCGGCGTCCATTAAAAGAGCGGCCGGCCCTTGATGCCCACGTCGACGCGATGCAGTGCGTTGGTAGTGGCCACGACCATGGCGCGCGATGGCGTGAAGGCGAGGCCTACCACTCCCGGGCCGGAAAGGAACAGCTCCGCCTGGCGATCCTGGGTAACGCGCACCACCCCGCGGCGGCCGCCGATGGAGGATGCGACGTAGAGATCGCCATCCTCGTCAAAGGCCATGCCTTGCGGGCGCCCGAGCCCGCGATAGAATACCTCCACTTCGCCGTGTTCGGAGATGCGGTGGACGCAATCGAAGCTCGACGTGGTGGGGCCGGTGACGTAGAGATAACCATCGGGACCGAACGCCAGATGGTAAGCCGCCATGGAAGGTTCGAGGGTGGCGAAGACAAAGATCTGCCGGTCGGGACCGATTTTGAAAATGGTGCCGCTGCGGTCGCCGACATAGAGATTGTGCTCGCCGTCGAAGGCGAGGCCGGTGGCCACGCCCATGCCTTCCACGTACACCGACATGCTGCCGGTCTGCGATACCTGGTAGACGAATCCGTCCTGACGGCTGCTGATGTAGAGCATGCCGCGGTCGTCGAACGCCAGGGCGGTGGCGTTCATCATCTCGGCGATGAAAGGCTTCATGGCGAGATTGAGATCGATCTTGTACACCGCCACGGGAACTTTCTGCCCGCGCGATCCGCTGAAGGTGGTATAGATGTTGCCGAAATTATCTACCGCGGGGTTGGCCACGGGATGCAGATTCTCAGCGATGAGGACGCCGATATCGCAGGCCCACGACTCGCTGGTCTGTCCGGCGCTGCGCACCACCAGGTCGCCGGCCGAGGCGCCATCCGGTACGCGCGCCACCACGAAAGAATCCGAGCTGATCACCAGCGGCGCGCCTATCTCCCCGATGGTGACGAGGGGCCGCTCCGAACGGGCGAAGCCCTTGCCGCGAATCTGCAATTCTCCGCCGGCAATGGCGGCGGGCGGGTTTACTTGCGCGATATGGGGCTTATTGTCAGGCGATTTCCGCAGAGGCATCTAATATAGATTAAAGCGTCCTGCCAGGAATAATACAAGTGCGGCATAGACACCCGCCATCACATCGTCCAGATTGATGCCCCATCCGCCGGGCAGCGCTTCGAGTTGGTGGACGGGCGCCGGCTTCCAAATATCGAACAGGCGGAAGAGCGCGAGGGCCAGGAGATAGCTGAGCCAGGTGTACGAAATCGCGCCGGCGAGTGCGATCCAGGTGCCGATGACCTCATCGATGACGACGAACTGCGGGTCCTCGCGGCCGCTATCGATGGCGGCCACCCCGGCGGCCCACACGGCGGGGATCAGCGTGACGAGAGCGAGGACGGCGAACTGCCACTGGCCGAACCCCGCGTAGCGGTGCAGCAGGATGCCAATGGCCAGCGCGGCAATGGATCCGGCAGTCCCGGGAGCTTTCGGGGAATATCCGGCGCCGAACCAGGTGGAGAGGACGTACGCCAGCCTTATGCGCATCGATTACCCGACGGGGAAGAGGAACCGGACAAGCTGAAGCATGTCCTACGGGCCGACGGAGAAACTACGCGTGGATCCAGTACATCAGCCAACTGCCGGCGAAAACGAAAAATGTGCACGAAAGAAAAGTATACGCTGCGGCGCAGGCGCGGTCACGCACGGTCCGATCGCCGTGGATCGCGGCAGCGCCGGAGAGCAGGATGGTGAGTAACAGCGTGAACGTAAGGTGGGAGATCATGCCTGCTTCACCTTTCGCAGTTCCAGTGCGCCGGCCAGCGCCAGCAGATTGAAGAGCCCGGCGAGCACCAGGAGCGTAGTCCCATACTCGTGCGTTTCGCCTGCCAGAAAAGTCTGGGAGTAATGAAACAGGCGCGCGATGAGATATGGCGCACCCGCCAGGACCCGCGCCAGTGCGCCGCCCTGCGCCATCCAGGCGGCTAGCCCATCGACCCCCTGGAGTTCATCCGCGCCCGGCCAGAGGTTGGCGCCATGCAGCGCGAGTCCGGCGACCGTCGCTCCGCAGACCAGAGCTGCCGAGATCGCGAATTGCAGATAGCGGCGGGCCAGCAGATAGGCGCCTCCAGGAACCAGCCAGCCGAAAGCCGCGGTGAGCGCGAGGTTCATCGCGCCACCTCCGCCTGCTGCGCGCGCGGCACGCGGAAGGTACGATTCCAGCGCGTCTTGGTGAAGAAGTGGGTGGTGACGTCAACGAGGTGGTCGAACGATAGGCCCTCGAAATCCGACGTGGGCGCGTCATACGACCAGTAAATGAAGAGCGGTTTGCCGACCACGTAATCGCGCGGCACCAGGCCCCAATACCGGCTGTCGGCTGAATTCTCGCGGTTATCGCCCATCACGAACAGCTTGCCGGCCGGAACAATCAACTCGCCGTCGTGCACGTCGTCGGCGAACATCAGGCGGCCGCGCGGGGTGGTGTCCCAACGCGGCGATTGCGGGAAATCGTCGCGGTAGGCGTCCATGTGCGGATCGATGTGCTGGGTGTACGGCTCCGTCAGTCGCTGGCCGTTGCGGACTACCTGTTTGTTGTCCAGATGAATGCGGTCGCCGGGGATCCCGATGACGCGCTTGACGTAGATCTGGCGCACATCTTCGGGGTAATGGAAGCACACGATATCGCCGCGCTGGACGTCGCGATAGGGCAGCAGGTGCGCGCCCCACGACGGAGGTTTGGCGTAGCTCACGCGATCCACCAGCATGTGGTCGCCGATCAACACCGTGCTCTCCATTGACCCGGTGGGCACCACATACGCCTGCACCAGCGTGGTGGTGGCGAAGAGGAAGATGATCAGTGTCATGGCCCACTCGGCCACGAAGCCGCGGGGTTGCTCGCGCCGGCCCACCGACCACACGGTGCGGACCACGCCGAATGTCTTGGTGGCGCATTTCTGAACGGAGATTTCGCGCACGCCGGCCATCCTTTCCTGGAACAGAGTAGAGAACCAATCGGCCGCGCTGTGGAATGCGAAACGAAGCCAGTTGGCGAACCCCGGGGTGCGCGCTACCTGTCGGCAGCGATCGCGGAAGAGCTGCTGCATATCGCCGCCGAACTGCAGGCGGAACTCGCGCGGGTAGGCGTAGAGCATCACGAGGTAACAGCGGCAAAACCAGCGCATGGGGAGGGAGGGAGGCATTTACACTCCCTCCGCGGCGCCGGTCTTGGGCCGGTCGAAGAGGCGGCGCGCTTTGGCCGCGGTGACGGCGCCGGCCAGTCGCTGGGCTTCGGCCCGGACGACGCGCCGTCCGAGCGGCGTCATGCGGTAATAGCGGCGGCGTTCATCGTCGAGCGACGGGTCCGGCCGCGCCTCCGACTCTTCCACCATGCCCGCGGCGAGCATGCGCTTGAGGCAGCCGTAGAGCGTGCCGGGGCCGAGTTGCAGCGCATTGCCGGTTTGCCGCGCCACGTCCTGCATGATGCCGTAACCGTGGCATTCGTCATCCGACAGCGCCACCAGAATGTGGAACACCGGCGGGGTGAGCGGCAGCAGATCCTGGGGATTGGCGACTTTGCTCATGGATGCATCCGTTACGGATATACTAGCGCGAGCGCCGCGAGGCGTCAAGGGCAGACTTCGTCTCGGCGATCCGCAGCGCAAAACAACGGGCCGCGGGATTGGAGAGCATGGCTGCCCGTCTCCGGCATTTCGTTCAGCGGAGCGAGGAGCTTGCAAGGCTTCTGCACAATCAGGCGTTCGACGACGTTTATGTCACCGCGTTTCGGGGCGTGAGTTGTGAGCGAGAGTCTCTGCACTCGCTTCCAAAGGCGCGTTTGAAATGCCTTGGTATCGCGCCCGATCTACGCCGGTCCGCCCCCGCGCGCTCGCACGCTACCCGTGGGCCTGGCATCCCAGATCCCGCGCCGCATTGATGTCGATCTGCAGATCGACCGCGTTCACCACGCCGTCGCCGCTCAAATCGTTCATCGACGCTTGCGAGCCCAAGGCCTGTTTGATCAGCAGATTCACATCCACCGTGTTCACCGCCCCGTCGCTATTGATGTCGCAGGGGCTCGTGCTGCCCGCCGCGTCCTGCGTCACCGTGACCTGGGTGCCCGCGATGGTGACCGTCGCCGAGCGCATCGCGCCCGTATTCACGGCAATCGACAGGGCGGCATTGCCCGGCCCCGTCATCCCCGCAGGTCCGGTAAGCGTGATCCAAGCCGGCAGTCCCGAAATAGTCCACGGACAAAATGCGGTGGTAGTGACGCCGACGTTCTGGCCGCCTCCGGACGGCGGCACGTCCGGACTCGGGGCCACAGCGTAGCTGCAGGATGAGCCCGTCGTCGGCGTCAAAACGCGAATGCGGCCGCTGCCGTCCGCCACAAACACGGTGCCGGCGGAATTCACCGCCACGTCGAACGGGTTGTCGAGTTCCGCGCTGGTGGCCGGGCCGTAATCGCCGGTATAGCCCAGGGTCCCGTTCCCGGCGATCGTGGTGATCTTGCCAGTGGCCGCCGAAACCATCCGAATGCGATTGTTCCCCGTGTCGGCAATGAAGATGTTGCCCTGCGAATCCACTGCCACGCCGCCAGGGTTGTCGAATAGGGCGCTGGTGGCGGGACCGCCGTCGCCACCGAAACTGCCGTCAAGCCCACCGGCGCCCGCTACCGAGCTGATCTTCCCGTTGGAAACCTTGCGAATATTGTTCCAATAGAGATCTGTGATGTACAGGCTGCCAAGTGAATCCACCGCCAGCCCGACCGGAAAATTCAGCGTCGCGCTGGTGGCTGGTCCGCCGTCACCAGTCATGTCGGCAGTTTCGATCGTCCCGTTGCCCGCCGCCGTGCGGATCGTCCCGCCGTTCACCACCCGCACCCGCGCCTGCGACGTGTCGGTTGTTTCGAGATCGTCGGAGAAGTAGACGTTGCCCAAGGAATCGGCGACGACACCGAAGCTATTTCCGATCTCCGCACTTGTCGCCGGGCCGGTGTCGCCGCTATAGCCCGCCGTGCCATTGCCCGCAAACGTCGAAATCAGCCCGCCGGAAACTTCCAGGACCGTGAAGTCGAAGGCGTCGGCGATAAAGATATTTCCGTTCTGATCGGCGGCCACAGCCGAGGGGGCATTCAACCCGACGCTGGTGGCGGAACTGCCGTTCACGATGGCCCCGGTTCCGGCGGTCCCGTTGCCCGCCACAGTGGTAATCATTCCCGTAGCCGCGGCGACTTTTCGGACCCGCAGCGCTTCGTCATCGGCGATATAGAGATTGCCCGACGGATCGAGTCCGATACCGAACGGAACTCCCAATTGCGCGCCCGCCGCCGGGCCGTTGTCGCCGATCGATCCGTTGCCCACGATGGTCGTGATGACGCCCTGCGACACCTCGCGAATCCGGTTGTTTCCCTGGTCGGCGATGTACAGGTTCCCGCTGCCGTCCAATGCCAGGGTTTGCGGCCCGGACAATTGCGCCTGAGTCGCCGGCCCGTTGTCGCCCGAAAAACCCGCGCCCAGAGCACTGTTGCCTACTACGGTAGAAATCGTCCCGTTAATGACCTCCCGAATCACGGCATAATTCGCGTTGAAGCTGGCCCAATCGGTGATGAAAATATTCCCGTGGGGGTCCACCGCCACGCCCTCTGGAGCCGCGAGATCGGCGTTCGTGGCCGGCCCTCCGTCGCCGCCGAACGTGCAGCACGTGCCGGTACCCGCCACCGTAGTGATCACCCCGGTTGCCACGGTCACTTTGCGGATTCTCTCGTTGCCTGCATCGGCGATGTACAGGTTGCCGTTCCCATCCACCGCCACGCTGAGGGCCGTGGCACTCAACTCCGCGCTGGTGGCCGGGCCGTTGTCGCCGCCATAACTCGCCACTCCGTTGCCCGCCACCATGGTCATTGTGCCGTTGGCAACTTTGCGGACGCAAGAATCTCCGGTGTCCGCGATGTACAAATTGAAATTGGCATCTACCGCGAGGCCCGCTGGACTGTTCAACGCGACGCTTGTGGCTTGCCCGTTGGCGCAACTTGCGCCGGTGGCGCCGTTGCCCGCGATGGTATGGATCACTCCGCCCGAAACCTCGCGGATCACGTTGTTCCCGGTGTCGGCGATGTACAGGTTGCCGTTCACATCCACGGCCAGGCCCTGGGGGCCGCTGAGTTGCGCGGCGGTGGCCGAACCGTTGTCGCCGCTATATCCTGTGGTCCCGTTGCCCGCCACCACCGTGAGCACCCCGGTCGCGGCGTTCATCTCGACCACGCTGTTCTCATCCACGAAAAAGACGTCGCCCGCCGCGTCTGCGGTCAGAAACGAAGGGACCCCGCTGCCCAGGCTGGTCGACTTCCCCGCGACGTTCGATGGCGCTCCGGCGCCCACGGCTGTCGAAATGGTGTACGGCTGACCGAACGCCGCCAATGACAGCACAAAGCACAGCCCACAGAAGTTCCGCGGTGTTCCCCTCATCCGCTGATCCAACCTTCTTTCGTAGTCTACCCAAATAGACAAGTATTTCGAAGGTGAATTGTGGGAGAAACGGAGGATTCGCGTCCATTTCCGGAATTTATAGATACCGCAAACCCTGCGAATGGCACGTCGGAATCTGATCGGCGTGATCGACCGCCACCGCCGGCGTCTTCATCTTAGAAGCGACAAGCCTGAGGCCGGGTTGATTATGGACTGCATCGAACACACAGGGCACGGCTCCGTCACGTTGTGGGTTGGGCACGCAGTATAAGTTCAAGTCGTGCATGCCGTTCAGTCCGGTAGCGTCGACAATAGGACTTTCGATAAACAAAGCAAGATCATCTGAGAGCATTTGGATCGGCCCCCGCGGCGCCGCCCGGAAGGTATCGCCGGAAACCCGTCAGAGTCAAGGGTGAGACAGGTGCGTGAATCGGTCGCGCCGGCTCTCTTGTCCGTCACCCTCCTTCGACGCCTTCTGTGCAGGGTGCGGCGCGGACTTGGGCTGATGTGCAGTCTACCGCAAGCGTTACCGCAACGCCGGCGTTCTTACGGCCAGTCGCCGGAGGCCGGCGCAGAATTAGCAAGAATTCGAAAGAACTCCAGACCCAATGCCGCCATACTGGTTTGCATGGTTCAGAACAAATCACTGCTAATGATTGCGGCGCTGGCGTTTACTCTTTCTCTCTTCGCTCAAAAGACAGCAAGTGAGTTGCCCGGGCCCGGTACGGAGACAGTTTACAGCATCGCGCACGTAAAGCCCGGAATGGAAACCCGCTACGCGCAATTGAGCGCCAAAACCTGGGCCCTGTATCGCAAACTCGATCTGGTGTTGCCCCTTCCGCATGTGGTAGTGCGTGGCATGGATGCCCGGAATCTGCCGTATTTCGTGGAAATCTTCACGTGGAAGAGCGCGGACATCCCCGACCATGCTCCGGCGGAGGTGCGTGCGGTCTGGCAGGAGCTCGAAGGTGCCTGCGAGAAACGCGATGGGCGCCCGGGGATCGATTTTACAGAAGTGACGGCGGTTGCGGTGAAATAGCGCGTGACGCGTTAATTCTCCCCGCGCGGGGCGCCTCTTGCCACGGCCGCGGCCACCGGCGCCTGTGGCATGCTAGGGATTATGCGCGATCCGGAGACGATCGAAAACGAGATGAGGGAAATCAGCGCCATCGCTGACGACACGATCAAGTTCGAACGGATCGTGGCGTGGTCCGCTTCGCATCCCGACGAAGTTCCCTTCGCACTGCACCATCTGATGCACTGGCGCGACAAGCAGGCGCCGCCGGACGCGAACCCGTAAATGTACGGGAACGCCCGTTACCGGGGTGCGGGTTGTCACAGAAAACCGGACACTCACGCTTAGAATGGAAGCGGGGCCGCACCCGCGTTCCGGCTCCGGTCCGCGGATGTGCGGGCAAGGAGTCCCATGGACGGCGTTGAAATCATTCGCCGGTGCCGCTTGCTGGCGCAGCAAACGGAAGATCCCGGCCATATCACGCGCACTTTTCTTTCGCCCCCCATGCATGAGGTGCATCGTATGGTGCGCTCCTGGATGGAAGCTGCGGGCATGCGCACCCGGGTGGACTCGGTGGGAAATCTGCTCGGCGTCTATGGCGACGGCTCGCGGCTGATGATCGGGTCGCATCTGGACACCGTGCCGCACGCCGGTGCGTTCGACGGCATTCTGGGCGTGATGATCGCTATCGCGCTGGTGGCGGAGCGGCCGCCGTGCGCGGTGGAAGTTGCCGCATTTTCCGAAGAGGAAGGCGTTCGTTTCGGCGTGCCGTTCATCGGCAGCCGCGCGCTGGTGGGCGATCCGGTGATGGATGAGCGCGTGTTCGCTGCCATCGACCGTTTCGGGCTGGACCCGGCGCGCATTCCGGAAGCGGTGCTCGACCCCGCAGTGAAAGCGTACCTCGAATTTCATATCGAGCAGGGGCCGGTGCTGGAGAAGATTGGCGCGCCGCTGGGAGTGGTGGAGGCGATTGCGGGGCTGAGCCGCTGGGAACTGCGCTTCGAGGGCAAGGCGAATCATGCCGGCACCACACCGATGGATGTTCGCCAGGATGCGCTGGCCTGCGCCGCCGAATGGATCGGCTTGGTAGAGCACGTGGCGCTGAACACCGAGGGCCTGGTGGCCACTGTCGGCAAGCTTGAAGTGTTGCCCGGTGCGGGGAACGTGATCCCCGGGCTGGTGACCGCCAGCCTGGACGTGCGCCACCCGCTGGGCGAAGTGCGCGACCGCGCGTTGAATGTTTTGCTGGATGGCGCCGAGCACATCGCGCAACGGCGCGGCCTGAGTGTGACCGGCGAATCGCAGTTGCAGCAGGCGCCGGTGCCGCTGCATTTCGAAATGGTGGAGAGGGCGGTGGCGACGACCGGCTTCCCGGTGCATCGTATGACCAGTGGCGCGGGCCACGACGCCATGATTCTGGCGCGCAAGGTTCCGGCGGCGATGCTGTTTCTGCGCAGTCCCGGCGGCATCAGCCATCATCCCGGCGAATCGGTGTTGCCGGAAGACGTGGAGGCGGCGCTGAAAGTCGGGGGCGAAGTGCTCCGGAACTGGTGTGCCGCGTCCTCCCATTCAGCGTGACTCCCGGTTTGCCGGGGGAAGAAATAGAAGTGGTGCAGGGGGCGGAGTGTTTTTGAGGAGACGCCTCCCCGGTTAGCGCGCGGACTTTTCGTAGTGGGGCGAGAGCGAGCGCGCCACCAGCCCGATTCCGCCTACCAGCAGCACCAGCATCACCAGGGTATTGAACAGGCTGGTGGGCTCGAAGTAGATGTGCATGTTCATAATCACGCCGGCGAGGATGAAGAGTCCTCCGCCCACCGTGAGCAGCCAGCCGATGGCGCTGCGGCCGTTCCAGAACAGGATGGCGATACCGAACAGCAGCGGGAGCAGCGTGATGCCGAAGGAATTCTCGCCGTGGTACATCCAGTAGGAGCCCATCACGGTGACGCGGCTGGCCAGCAGGTAGCCGCCCACGCAAGCCATGATGAAGCCCATCAGGAAATGTCCGAGTCCGCCGGGAGTTCCTCCCACATCGCTCAAGCGGCGATCTTCCATGAATCAGAGCATACCAAACGGCGGCGCGGCCGAACCGGTTTATGATATCTTCGGCAACGGGAGACGAACCGCATGCGATTGACGTTGGTCCTGCTGGCGGCCGGGTTCGCCGCACAGGCGCAGACCGCCGGTATGGAGCATTGGGTAGCGACGTGGGGTACCGCGGAGTCGCTGCTGCCGCCATCGGCGACCGGACCGGCGGGCTTTCACAATCAGACAGTGCGCATGGTGGCGCGCACCAGCATCGGCGGCCAGCGGGTGCGAATCAAGGTGGAGAACGCCTTCGGAGTGGCGCCGGTGACGATTGGGGCGGCGCACATCGCGCTGCGCTCCAAGGATTCGGCAATCGTCTCCGGTTCGGACCGCGCGATCACGTTCGACGGCAAGCCGGGCTGCATCCTGAGTCCGGGCGTGGAACGGGTGAGCGATCCGGTGGAATTGACCGTGCCCGCGCTGGGCGAGCTTGCGGTGAGTCTGTATTTCCCCGGCGACACTGGCTCGCCCACCAGCCATGGCACGGGATTGCATACCGCTTACATCTCTAAAGAAGGCGATGTCAGCGGTCAGGCGGAGATGCCCGACGCGGCCACTTCGCTTTCCTACTACTATCTGGCGTCGATCGACGTGCAAGCGCCGGCGGCGGCCGCGGCGGTGGTGACGTTCGGCGACTCCATCACCGATGGCACGCAGTCCACCCCGAACACCAATCACAGTTGGCCGGCGCTGCTGGCGGTCCGGCTGGCGAAGAATCGCCCGACGGGCATGATCGGTGTGTCCAACATGGGAATCAGCGGCAATCGCGTGTTGTACGACGGCGCGGGTGCGAGCGCGCTGGCGCGCTTCGATCGCGATGTGCTGAGCCAGTCCGGCGTGAAGTGGGTGATGCTGATGGAAGGCATCAACGATATCGGGCGCATCGGGACTCCCACGCCGGAAGCTCCCACGGCCGACGACCTGATCGCCGCGTACCGGCAGTTCATCGATATGGCGCACACCCACGGGATCAAGGTGATCGGCTGTACGCTGACGCCGTATGAAGGCGCGAAGTACGCGCGCGAGCCCGGCGAAGCGGTGCGCGAGGCGGTGAACACCTTCATCCGCACCGGCGGCGCTTTCGATAGCGTGGTGGATTTCGAGGCCGTCACACGCGATCCGGCGGACCCCAAGCGCTTTCGCCCCTCGTTCGACCCGGGCGACCACCTGCATCCCAACGATGCCGGCTATCAGGCGATGGCAGATGCCGTCGACCTCGCCATTTTCACGCGGAAGTAATTGCCTGGCGCCCGTGTTCCGCGGCGTCGAGACTCCTACCGCGTAGGGGCGGCCTTCAGCCGCTTCAAGCCATGCCTTGAGCCTGCCGCGGCCTTCCACGCGCTCCCCGCTTTTTACGTTAAGCGCCGTAGGCCGCATGGAGCACGTCGTTGCCCGCGCTAAAATCGGTAGGTACAGCTTCTATGAATACCCGAACTCTTTTAGTCTGCCTGCTTCCGGCATTCGCGTTCGCCCAGATGCCGCGCGGACCCGCCTCTTCCATCGACAAGGCCGCCATGAATGTGTCCGTCGATCCCTGCTCCGATTTCTATCAATACGCCTGCGGCAATTGGAACGCCAGCCATCCGTTGCCCGCCGACCGGTCGCGCTACGGCCGCTTCAACGAACTACAGGAGCACAACGAGCACATCCTGCTCGACTTGCTGCAATCCGCCGAAGCGAAATCCAACCGCACCGTCGTCGACCAGAAGATCGGCGATTTCTACGCCAGTTGCATGGACACCGCCACGCTCGCGAAGAAAGGCATTGAGCCGCTCCAGCCCGAACTCGACCGTATCGCCGCCCTGAAGGACATGGCCGGCATCGCCGCCGAAGCGGCGCATCTGCAACTCATGGGAGTGCCGGTGCTGTTCCAGTTCGGCGCTCAGCCCGATCCCAAGGATTCCAATCGCACCATCGCCGGTTTCCGTCCCGGCGGCCTTTCGCTGCCCGACCGCGATTACTACCTGAAGACCGATCCCAAATCGGTGGAGATTCGCCAGCATTACGTCCAGCACCTCAAGAATATGTTCCAACTGGCGGGCGACAAGCCGGCGGCCGCGGCCATCAAGGCCACCATGGTGCTCGACTTCGAGACGACGCTCGCCAAACATGCGCTGGACCGCGTGAGCATGCGCGACCCCAATAAGACTTACAACATGGAACCGCGCAGCTTCCTGGCCGAAAAGTGGGCGTCCTTCCAATGGGACGGCTACTTCAAAGCGCTGGGATCGCCGGCCTTCGATACGCTCGATGTGGCGTATCCCGCTGGCCTGAACAACCTCGACACCGATCTCGGCACCCAGCCGGTCGATACCTGGAAGGCTTATTTCACTTGCCACCTGTTGCACGCGTCCGCCAATATGCTGGCGCAGCCCTTCGAAAACGAGGATTTCGATTTCTGGCAGCGCTATCTTTCCGGCGTGAAGGAACCGCGCCCGCGCAACATGCGCTGTGTGGCCGCCACCGACCGCTCGATGGGCGATCTGCTGGGGCAGAAATACATCGAGGCGGTGTTCGGGCCCGATGCCAAGGCGCAGATCACCGCCCTCGTGGAGGGGTTGGAGCGCTCCTTGGGCGACGATATTCAGGGACTGCCATGGATGACGGAGGCCACCAAGGAAGCGGCCATCGTGAAACTGAAGGCTATTACGAATAATGTGGGGTATCCCAAGAAGTGGCGCGATTACAGCCAGGTCACCGTCGCGCCGGACGATTTCGTGGGCAACGCGGAGCGCGCTTCGGAAGCCATGCAGCAGCAGCGCATCGCCCGCATCGGCCGGCCCACCGACAAGAGTGAGTGGACCATGACGCCGCCCACCGTGAACGCCTTCTACAGCCCGCAAACCAACAGCATCAATTTCCCGGCCGGCATCCTGCAGCCGCCGTTCTTCGATCCGCGCCGCGATATGGCGGTCAATTATGGCGGCATCGGAGCGGTAATCGGGCATGAGATGACGCATGGGTTTGACGATCAGGGCCGCAAGTTCGATGCCGACGGCAATCTGCGCGACTGGTGGACGCCGCAGGATGGCGCGGAGTTCGAAAAGCGCGCCGCCTGTGTGGCCGACGAATACTCGGGCTTCACTACGGTGGACGACGTCAAGTTGAACGGCCGGCTGACGCTCGGCGAAAACACCGCCGACAACGGCGGCCTGCGCGTGGCCTATATGGCGCTGGAGGATGCGTTGAAGCTGAATCCCAGCGAAAAAACGGACGGCTTTACGCCCGAGCAGCGCTTCTTCCTGGGGTTCGCTCAGGTCTGGTGCGAGAACACCACCCCGCAAGAGGCGCGCAATCGCGCCGCTACCGATCCGCACTCGCCCGGCCGCTTCCGCGTCAACGGTACACTACAGAACATGCCGGAATTCCAGAAGGCATTCGCCTGCAAAGCGCCCGCACCCATGATCAAGCAGGGCGCCTGCCACGTCTGGTAATCCGGTGACACAGCTTATGCCGGCGCGGGACTTCATCAGTCCCGCCGGGCGTATCTTGCGCTAGCGGATTACCGCCTGCCGCAGCCGCTCCAGTTGCTTGCGCGCGATGTCGGCCCATTGTCCCGAGCTGTCCAGCTTGAGATACGCCTTCCAATGGTGGACGGCTTTCAGGGCGTCGCCCGTGCGCTCGCACAGCAGCGCCAGATTGAAGTGCGCGTCGGCATAATTGGGATTCAGCGCGAGCGCCTGCCGGTAATGGTCCAGCGCCTCCGCCACCCGTCCCTGCTCGTCGAACAGATTGCCCAGATTGAACTGCGCCAGCGCGTACTCCGGGTCGGCCGCGATGGCGTCGATATAATACTTTTCCGCTTCCGCAAATTTCCGCTGGCGATAATAGATGGTCCCCAGGTTCACCAGCGCGCCCGCGGCAGATGGATTGAACTCCAGCACCTTGTGGTACGCGTCCACCGCATCCTCAATGGGCGCGCCCGTCTCTTCCAGTTCCAAGCCGCGTTGAAACCAGACCTCCGATTCGCGCAGACGATTGGCGGTGCTCCGCCGGTCCGGAAAACTGTGCAAGCCTCCGAGTTTCGACGCCTCGAAATCCAGCAGAATCTGCCCGCTGATCGCCTCCATCTGCTGGCCCGCCACATGGACGTTGATCTTGCGGCCGTCGAAGACAATGCGCAGTTCGGAAAGCGGCTCCTTGATCCACCCGAGCTTGCTGCGTAGCGATTGGATCGCTTGCCCGATGCGCCGCACTGGAACGCGCTGCTCCCGCAGTTTGACGATAGTCTGCAGCGCAATCAGGTCGCAGAACGTGTATGTCTCGGCAACGGCGATGAGATTGCGTTGCTCCCAATTGCGAAGCTGCCGCTCGGTGACGCCGAATTGGCGGCGAATATCCGCCCGAGAGTATTCCTCCGGAGGCGTTTTCTGCAGCACGGACTCATTTTAGCAAGCTCTCGGGTTTTGTCCGGCGGCGTTCTTGTAGAAACGATGGCATCCTGCGGCCGCACGACATTAAATCGTATGTCGCGATTCCAGCCGCGACGGACACCCCGCCGCAGATTTCCAATCTGCCCCGTCGCTAAGCCCAACGCGCGCCCCCCAGCTATCATTGAGTTGGATGCCCCGCTATGCAGCCATCGACATTGGCAGCAACTCCATTCGTATGGAGGCTGCCGAAGTCGTTCCCGGACAGCCTGCTAAAGTCCTGGCCTCCGAGCGCGAAGTCACCCGCCTGGGCGAGGGCGTGTTCCGCGATGGCGCCGTCACCGACGAGTCGCTCCGCGCCACCTGCGCAGTCCTCGCCCGCATGGCATCGCTCTATCGCAAACTCGACGTGGTGGGCGTGCGCGCGGTCGCCACCAGCGCCATCCGCGACACTCGCAATCCGCATGATTTTCTGGCGCGCGCGTCCGACGCGGCGGGCACTCCGGTGGAAATAATCTCCGGCCGCGAAGAAGCGCGGCTCATCTTCCTGGGGGTGGAGAGCACTTGGCCGCAGACCGGCAAACGCACCCTGGTCATCGATATCGGCGGCGGTAGCGCGGAAATCATCGGGGCCGAGGACGGCGTGCTCAAAGAGGCGTTCTCCAAGCCTCTCGGCGCGGTCCGGCTGCGCGAGATCTTCCTCAAAGACGACCCGCCCACCGCCCTGCAACTCCACCAGATGCATGAGTATATTGAGGCCAAGCTCGATACTCCCGTGAAACGGCTGGGCCATGGCGGATGGGACCGCGCCATTGCGACCTCCGCGACTGCCGCCGCCGTGGCGCAGGCCGTGGCGCGCATTCCAGGATCGCGGCGCGAGGAGATCGACCGCCTGCGCACTCCTACCACCGAAGTCGGCAAGCTCTATCGCCGCCTCACCGGCATGAATCTCTCGGCCCGCCGCCGCATTACCGGGATCGGGCCGAAACGCGCCGAGATCATCGTTCCCGGCGTGGCCGTGCTGCGCGACTTTCTGCGCGAGTTTCAGATCCCTTCGGTGTTCTATTGCCGCGCGGGTGTGCGCGATGGCATCATCGCCGACCTGGCCAATCGCAACGTGGGCGCCGAACTCTCTCGCCTCAGCCGCGACCAGCGCCGCGAAGTGGAAGAACTCGGCCATCGCTACGGCGTGTCGCGCGAACGCGCGCGAAAAGTGGCCCAGATCGCCAATCTGCTGTTCAGCGCTTTGCAACCGCTTCACAACCTGCCGCCCGCCGCCGGCAAGTTGCTGGAAGCCGCCGCTTACCTCATCGATGTGGGCCATTACGTCAGCGATTCCGGCCACCACAAGCATTCCTATTACGTGGTCTCGAATTCCGATATGGCCGGCTTCACGCAGCGCGAGCGCATCCTGGTGGCGTGCCTCTGCCGCTACCATCGCAAGTCGCTGCCCAGCCCGGTCCACAGCCCCTACCAGGCGCTCTCGGCGGACGACCGGCGCCTGCTGCTCTACCTCATTCCTCTGCTGCGCCTGGCCGACAATCTGAACCGCAGCCGCCAGCAGCGCATCCGCGGTATTCAGTGCCGCATTCGCGAGAACAAGGTGGTGCTGGAGGTTGCCAGCAGTCAGGATATCGATCTCGAACAATGGGGCGCGGAGCGCGCCGGCGAGGCGTTTTTGCAGGTCTACAATCGCCCCATCGCGGTGGTGCGGGAGCGGGATTGATGCGCGATTACGCCCGTCAACAGACAGCGTCCCTGCTCGAACGGCTGGAAACGGCCGTCAATCGAGCTGCGCGCTCAGGCGATGCCGATTCCATCCACGATATCCGCGTAGCCATGCGCCGCCTGAGCCGCTGTCTGCGCGTGTTCGCGCCGTTCTACCCCGATCGCTCATGGAAGAAGATGCGCCGCCGCATCGCCGCGCTGCTGACGGCCGCCGGAGCGGTGCGCGATTGCGATATTGCGATCGAATTGGCGCGTCGTTCGGGCGCCGCGCGCGGCAGCGGTATCGTGCCGGCACTGGCTGCCGAACGCCGCCGCGCCGGCCGCGGCCTGCTGCTCGAAATCCGACGCTGGAAGAGCCGCGATTATGCGGGGCTGTGGCGGAGGCGGTTGGAGCTATGAAGCGGCCTGCCCAGATCGCCTGGAATGCTCGGGTGGACGCCGCCCAGAACGCCCGTCGCAAACTTCCGCCGCTTGTGCGTGCTTACTTCGCGCAGGTGCGGGAGTTGCTGGCGGCCAATCCACGACCGGCGGAATTGCACACCATCAGGCTGGCTACCAAGCGCATACGCTACACGCTGGAATTGTTCCGTCCGTGTTATGGCAGCGGCCTGGAGCAGCGGCTGGCCACGCTACAGCGCCTGCAGCAGGTACTGGGCGAGGTCAACGACTGCGCCGCTGCGGAGCGCCTGATCGATAGACTGCTGCCGGAATCCACGGCACGCGCACGGGTGGAGAGTTTTCTGCGCCGGCGCGCTGCGGCCAAAGCCGCCCTGCTCCGCCGCGAATGGCGCGACCGCTTCGATGCGCCCGGACACGAGCAATGGTGGCTCCGCTATCTTTCCGGCAACCCCGGCATCCGTAAGCCGCGACTATAGGTTCGGCGGCAGCAATAACCCGGCCTTGCTGAGCGCGCGCTGCAATACGCTCATCGCCGTGATTTCCGGAATCGCCCGCGAAATGGAAATCTCCGACACCAGCATGTGGCGAGCCCGCTCCAGCATCTTTTTCTCGCGGAAGGAAAGCGGCTTGTCCACATGGAGCTGCACCAGGGCCTTGAACACCTCAGCGGCGCGCAGCAAATCGCCGCTTTGCATTTTCACTGTGTTCTCTTTATAACGCACCTTCCAATCGGAGCTGCATAGACAGCATCCGTTGGACAGGTACGACAGCACACGCGCGATTTCGCGATCCTTAGTTACCCGGCGTAAGCCGATGTTGGCAGCATTCGAGAACGGTACGAGCACGGTCATGGAATTACAACCGAAGCGCAACAGGTAAAATCTCTCGAATGCGGATCCAAAGGATCGTGTGCTGATATTCTCGATGGTTCCTACTCCCTGATTGGGATAAACCACCTTGTCACCGATCTGAAAAGTCATACGGGGTCCCCCACAAACCACCGCTGTCAAGTGCTGTCTCGAACTTAACGTGACAACTCTTGAATGGTACGCCCCACAACTAAACACTGTCAAGGGGCAGTGTCGCGAAAATCCGCATCTGTTGCGGCTTTTCGCCATATCCATTAGATTTTCGGGAACGGGTTCTCAGTCCCACGCAACGCCTATTTCGATTCGGTCCAGGCAAATATACACCCTCAACAGGTGGCTCTCCTGCCAGATCGACCGCCGCGGAATTGGTGCTGGTCTGAGCTTCAGTAGCCTCCGCCACCCGCAGCGGCCTCAATTTCATCGGGCTGCTGTGGATTGCGTTCGGCTCGTAACAATCGCCTCAAACTCCTCAAGTCATTGAGAATGCGCCGGCTGGTAGTGATGTGCAGATTGAGCTTGGCAAGATTATAGGAAACCAGCAGAAGAGCTTGTTTCCGGCGGTCCGCGCCGTCGCGCTCGGCGACAACGATTTCGGATTCAACATCGCGCCGCGCCTCATCCAGGGCTTCGGCGAGCAGGGCTACATATTCGTGTGAGCCCTCAATGCTGTCAAAAGGCGTTTCGGCTTGATAGTCCAAGAACAATGCCTTTCCGCCACCTGCCTCCGCTCAGTGGTCAAGGTTTTAATTAAGTTTTATTTATCATGCCACAAAAAAAGTCACGGTGGTGTGCGATTTTTCGCTCTTGGGGGTACAGTGAGCTCAGGACCGTGGAAAAGCCCCTACAAGCGATCATCGTGGACGATGAAGAACTGGCGCGAGGTTTTCTGCGCGAAATGCTGGGCACCCACCCCGATATCGAGGTGGTGGCGGAATGTGCCAATGGGTTCGAAGCCGTCAAAGCGATTGCTGAAACCCGCCCCGGACTGCTGTTTCTCGACGTCCAGATGCCTAAACTCGATGGCTTCGAAGTGCTCGAACTCATCGATCCCGGCCCGGTAGTCATCTTCGTGACGGCCTACGATCAATACGCCATGCGCGCCTTCGACGCCCACGCCGTCGACTATCTTCTCAAGCCCTTCAGCCGCGAGCGCTTCGAAAAAGCGTTGGAGCGCGCCCGTCTGCGGCTGGGCGAACAGAGTCCCAAGCCCGAACTGGCCGCCACCGCGCGCTCCCCGGAAGAACGGCCGCAGCGCATCGTGGTGAAGGACGGTCCGCGCGTGCACGTGATCCCCATCGACAAGCTGGATTACGTGGAAGCCCAGGACGATTATGTCGCCCTTCATAGCGGCGGCAAGAGTTATCTGAAACAGCAGCCCATTGCGAGTTTGGAATCGCTCCTCGACCCGGCCCGTTTTGTGCGCATCCACCGTTCCGTGATCGTGAACCTGGAGCGCGTGGCACGCATCGAACCGTATGGCAAGGAAAGCCGCCTGGCGATTCTTTCCGATGGCGCGCGCCTGCCGGTGAGCCGCGCCGGCTACGCCCGGCTGCTGGAAGCGATGGGCGATTCGCAAGGCACCACGCGGTAAGCTTCTTGCGACCTTCCCGCGATGGCCCGTCGCAGTAGCGGTCGACGATCACTTGAATTTCCTCGCTACAGCAGACTGGGCGCTTCGCAAGGGAATCGCAGCACCACACGGTAAACGCTCCCATAGACGCCGGCATCGAAGCTCGCCTGTTCGCCGTAACGGACTTCCAGCCTGCGGCGCACATGGGAAAGTCCCATCCCCAACTTGCGCGGCATCGGCATTTCCGGATCGAAGCCATTCTCCACCGTGATGGAGACTGCCCCGTCGCTTTGTTCCACCGCCAGCCGGATGGCGCCGCCGTCCAGCAGGCCGGCCACACCGTGCTTTACTGCGTTCTCCACCAGCGGCTGGAGCAGCAGCGCCGGCACAGCGCATTTCTGGCACGCCGCCGCCACCTCTTCCACCACCTGCAGGCGATCGCCGAAGCGCACCTGCTCCACTTCCAGGTAGCGACGCGCCAGCGCCAGTTCTTCACTCAGTGGGATACTCTCACGGCTGCCCAGCCCCAGGCTGCTGCGCAGGAAATCGGCCAGGCGCACGCACATCTCGCGGGCGCGGGCGCCATCCTGGGTGGCCAGCGCCGATATCGAATGCAGGCTGTTAAAGAGGAAGTGCGGATTGAGCTGATTGCGCAGCGATTGCAGTTCCGCCTCGCGCGCCAGCGTGCGCGCTTCCGCCGCCTGCCGTTCCGCTTCATGCGAAGTCTCCACCGCCAGCACCGCGTAATGCAGGCCGGCGGAAAGTAAATAGAGCAGCACGCCCATGCCGAACAGCAGTGCCAGGTGGCCGTGCAGGCGCTGCTCGATACCGGCCATCCTGCCCGTATCCACAAGGGCCGAAGCGGTGAGCCACGCGCCGCCCACCAGCACCAGGCTGCACGCCGTGGACGCCATGCCGAAGGTGATCGCCAGCGTCTGCCAGCGGTCGGGACCCAGCGGCAGGGTGCTGCAGATATACCACGGCGAGAGACACGCGAAGGCGTACACCAGGCACGACGGGGTCAGCACCACGGCGGAGTCGGCCCACGTCATTCCGCCCGAGGCCCACATCACATACACCAGCAGGCCGAGCAGCGGGATCCACGAGAGCAGGTACAGAGCCAGGCGGCGCGACGATTCCAGAAGCGGGTGCATGGCGGTTCAATTCTTAAAGGTCACGCCGCCGAAAACCGCTCCGCCCTTGGCGATCAGCCGCTTGGTGCCAGGCGTGCGCGGAGGATGGACGGTCTGGTCGGAATATCCGCCGAAAAAGCCGCCGCCGCGAATCGCCAGGTCCCAATGCGCCGGAATCAGCACCACCGCGCCGCCGTACACTGCCGAGATGTGAAGCACCGCCTGGCCGCCGGCGATCTCGGCGCCGCGCAGATCGAGCGTGATGCCGCCAAACACACAGTCCACTTTGCCGCCGCGAAAATCCTGGTCGGTAATCACACGCCGCGTGCCCGTGAAGACGTTCACTTCGCGAAGTTTATGGCCGCCTAAAGACGAGGCGTCGGTACCGAAGTCCGACTGCCCCCAATGCTGGTGCCGCTGGCCCCACTCCTGCCGCCGTTGATGCCAGTCGCGGCGCGCCCATTGGGGGAACTCATGGCCTGGCCGCACGCGATTCCACAGCATGAAGACGCCGAGGGCGATCAGAATCAGGGGCCACAACTGATCCACCTGGATGTAGCCGAGATTGTCCGCCAGGAAAAGGCCGCCCACCGCCATCAGAACGCCGCCGGCGATCTGGCCGCCGGTGTGTTGCGAATCGACCAGCTTCACCAGCCCCACCGCGACCAGGATCACCGGCCAGTACGCAAACCACGTGCTGACGTGCAGGATGTGCAGGTTGTCGAGCAGAAACAGCGCCCCGATCCCCACCAGCACGACGCCCGGTATGAGAGCGGCCGTGCCTTTCGGCCAGAAGTTGCCGGAGCCATCTTTGGGCTGGTTATCGTACTGTTCCATGCTTTCAGGGTGCGCCCGAAGCACGGCGGAATCCCGCCGTTTTCGGCGAACGCCGCGAGTTTACCGGTGAAAGCCGCGGGCATCGCGCATCGCCGGAACCTTTTCCGTCCGGCCGGTGTCCTACTCCTGATGCATTCCCCGCCTGTCCTCGAAGCGCGCGATCTTGCCAAGCGCTACGGCGCCGTCACCGCGGTGCGCGAGATCGCCTTCTCTATCCGCGCGGGCGAAGTTCTTGGCGTCCTGGGACCGAACGGCGCCGGCAAGAGCACGATCGTGAAGATGATCACGGGAATGGTGGACCCTACTCGCGGTGCGGTCCTCTTTCACGGCGAGCGCATCGCCGGCGGCCGCCTGAGCGCCTTCAAACATCGCATCGGATACGTCCCCGAACAGCCCGACCTCTATGGCTTCCTCACCGGCTGGGAATACCTGGACCTGGTAGCCACGCTGCGCGGGCTCGATCGCCGGCGCTTCCGCGAAAAGGCCTGCACCATGCTCGAAGGCTTCACTCTATACGCCCATCGCGACACTCCCATTGCGTCCTATTCCAAGGGAATGCGCCAGCGCATCGTGCTGATCGCCGCCCTGATGCACGACCCCGAACTGCTGGTGCTCGACGAGCCGTTTTCGGGGCTCGATGTCACCAGCGCGCTGGTAGTTCGGCGCGTGGTCTCTATGCTGGCGGCGCAGGGTAAGGCGGTCTTCTTTTCGTCGCCCGTGCTGGAGCAGGTGGAGAAGCTCTGTACCCATCTGGTGCTGCTCAAGAAAGGGTTGGTAGTGGCGGCCGGTACGCTGGACGAGGTCCGCGACGGGTTCGAAGGCCTGGGCCTGGAGGCGGGGTTCATGCAACTTACGGAGCAGGTGGATGCCGAACGCATGGCGCAGCAGATTCTCTCCGCAGTGGTCGCATAGCGACCGGCCGTTCGCGCGACTGGTGCGCCATTTCCTGGTGCGTCTGGTGCGCGGCGAGCAGGATGCATCGTCGAGCGAAGTGCAACTCGGGGTAGGCGCGCTGCTCGGGCTGCTGGCCATTCCCGGCACCATGACGTGCTTCATTCTGCTCGACAAATACTCCACGTTTCTCTCCTGGATCCGCGGCAGTCTGCACCGCGATGTCCTCGCGATTTCACTGCCCGACAAGTACCTGTTCCTGTCGCTGGCGATGGCCATCGCCGGCATCGTGACGGTCTTGAAGTGGGACAAAATTCTGCCCGATGCGCAGGACTACCTCAATCTGGCGCCTCTGCCCATCCGTCCGCGCACCGTGCTCGCCGCCAACGCTACCGCTATCGCCATCGCTGTAGTCATCTTCGCGGTGGATGTGAACGCCATTCCCGCTATCCTGTTCCCGCTGTTCGTCAGCGCCGGCGGCGAACTGAACTCTGCGCAATTCCTGCAATTCGCAGCGGTGCACGCGCTCTGCATGCTGACCGCCTCGCTCTTTACGTTCTGCGCGGTCTTCGCGATTCTCGGCGCCGTCTCCGCTATCCTGCCTCGTGCAGCGCTGCGCGCCGTTTCCTCCTGGCTGCGCGGCGTGCTCCTGGTATCGTTTCTGATGCTGCTGGTGAGCGGCGCCGCCGGCCCGGCGTCACTGCTTAAATTGCTGCACGCCCATCCTCAGTCGCCCGCGCGGTTCCTTCCCTCGCTCTGGTTTCTGGGCATGTATCAGGTGCTGCAACATCGCTCCACGCCGCTGCTCGCGGGGCTCGCCCGCAACGTGGTGCCGGGATTTCTCGCGGCGCTCACGCTGGCGCTGCTGTCCTGCGGGCTTAGCTATCGGCGGCGCTTCGCGGCGGCACTCGAAGGCGCCCGCCGTCCGTCGGGCCGATACGTGGCGGCCGCGCTCCTATGGGGGCTCGATCTCTTCGCCGCCGGCGCCAATGGCTTCGTTTCGGCAACTCACCGCTTCACCGTGCGGGCGCTCATCCGCAATGAGTCGCACCGCCTGTGCGTGGCGGTGGCGATCGGAGTCGGATGGCTCGCGGGCTGGCCAAACGGTCCGCTCGCCGCACCGTTCTCGGCCGGGTACGTGCTGATTCTCGGTCTCCGTCTGGCGTTCGAAATGCCCGCCGGCGCGCCCGCCGCGTGGATCTATCGCGCCGTGCTCGATCCGCGCGAGCATGAGACGCTCCCGGTGGCGCGCCGGACCATCTGCGCCTTTCTGGCGCCGCTGGTGCTGGCGCCGGCCTTCGCGCTCGCCTGGTGGAGCGCCGGGTTCGCCGCCGCGGCCGTGCATGTCGTCTTCCTGCTGGCGCTCAGCCTGTGCGCCACAGAACTCCAGTTGACCGGATACCGCAAGATCCCGCTGACCTGTCCCACGCCGGGATTTCGCGACCATCTGCCGATGCTCTGCCTCCTCCAGTTCCTGGGGTATGAAGTGTTCACACGCGCCGGATTCGCACTCGACCAGTGGATCGTGCCGTCACCCTGGCGGCTGCTGTTGGTGCCGCTGGCGATGCTTGCAGTCTGGTATTGGAATCGGCGGCGCCTGCAAGAGGCACGCGAGGCGGGCGAAGTGGAAGAAGGGCTGACGTTCGAAAACGTGCAGGTGCCGGCAGTGGAGCGGCTCAATCTGTAGGTGGAAGGTTTTTACGGATTGGTTGAAATGCACCAGCAGCGGTGGTAGGCGGCCAACATCGCCGTCAACCAGACCCATTTATTCTCAATTATTTACGGCTATGGCGAAACGCATGCAATGGAGGTGTACGTCAGTAGTGTTGGAACGAGTAATTTTAGGCAGGCACAACATGAATCGAATTCTTCTTCACCCTGTAGGACTTCTTCTGGCAGCTTCCGGCGTGCTTTTGGCCCAACAGAACCCCATGCCCGCCGCGCGCGACGCGTACGGCCAGGCGCAACCTTCGGCCAACCGTCCGCCGGCCGCGCAACCGCCCAGTCAGGCATATGGCGTGCCCCCTGAGGTCACCCTCAAGCCGGGTACGATGCTGACGATCCGGGTCAGCCAGAAACTGGCGGACAATAAGAATGCGGTTGGCGATACCTTCTCAGGCGCGCTGACGGCGCCGTTGGTGGCCAACGGAATCGTGGTCGCGCAGCGCGGCTCCATGGTTTACGGCAAGGTAGTGGAGGCCCAAAAAGTGAAGGGCGTTCACCGCTTGGGAGTCGAAGTGACCGGCATCACGCTGGCGGACGGCTCGCAGACGCCGGTGCATGGCCAACTGATGGCGCGCCAGTCGCCGCCCATGCCGTATTGGGAACAACAGCGAGGCAACATTACCACCGCGGCTGCCGATGGATCGGCCGGTGCGACCGTGGGCGTGCTGGCAACTAAGGGGCACGACAGCGTCATCTATCCCGAAACGCTCCTGACTTTCCAGACAGGCAGCGCGATCACCGTCACTACCGCTAACTCGGCCGGCGCCTTCCGCTATGTCGGTCCGGACGATTACAATCGCCCCGCCGGCATGACGACCCACGTGGCCACGCGCCCGGGTTACGCCTATTCTCCGGGATATCCATATTACGATTATCCCTATTATGGCTGGGGCTATCCGTATCCTTACTGGGGTCCGGTCGGCTTCGGTTTCGGATTCGGCGGTTTCTACGGCGGAGGCTTCCATGGCGGCGGCTTCCACGGCCGCTTCCGGTAAGTGAACCTAATAAGTGAGCTATAAAAACCTATCGGCCGGTCCTAAGTACCGGACACTGCCGATAGGTTTTTTATTTGTGGCGCCTGATCATGCCGAGTTTCACCCCGCTACGGTACCTCATGCCGGCATTCGCGCTTGCGGCGCGTCTGCCGCCATTATTCTGGGACTATTTCAGTGACGCCATCTCTCCCCGGGAAATCAAGGAGCTGTCGCTTCACAAGTCCTACTCGCCGGAAGATCCCTTCACGGATTTCTCCATCACTCTCTTTCGCGAGCTGATCTCCGGCCCGCCGGCCGCGGCTATCGGTGGCGCGAGAGGGATTATCCGGATACCGCCCGCGGGCTCCGCCAGGGGCTGGCGGACATCGAGCGATCGCTCGATGCACGCATTCCGGTGATGATTGACACTACCGTGGGCGAGGGCCACACTGTTGTAATCGCGGGATATTTCGCGCGCCAGCGGAAGTTGCTGGCAGTGGACCCCAGCGAAGCCGCTCCCAGCATTCGCGAAGTGGAATTCGCGGAACTCGCCCGCATCTGGAATTCGCGCGGCGTCGGCAGCGATGTGCGCGCCGCAGTCTTTCCAAAGACTACGCCACCTTTTCGGCAGCCGCGCGGAACTCTTCGTAAGGACCCTTGAAATCTTCGATGGCGCCGCCCGCGAAACTCCAGATGCGCGAAGCCACTTCGTCGATCACATCGTGATCGTGGGTCACCAGCAGGACCGTGCCGTCGTAACGCTGTAGCGCGATGTTCAACGCGTTGATGGATTCCAGATCGAGGTGATTGGTCGGCTCGTCCAGCAGCAGGACGTTCGGTTTCTCCAGCATCAGCCGGCAAAATGTCAACCGCGCCGCTTCACCGCCGGAGAGCGCTTCCGTACGCTTCACCGCATCGTCGCCGCTGAACAGCATTTGCCCCAGCACCCCGCGCAATTCCGCCTGCGACGCCATCGGATCGAACTCATGCAGCCACTCGATCAGTGTCACCCCGTCGCGAATCGACTGCCGGTGGTCCTGTGAAAAATATCCCACCGAGACTTCATGCCCCCACGTTACGCTTCCGCCGTCGATGGGGAACGACTGCTCCGCCGGGTCGACCGGCCCGGTCGCGTTCCGCACCAGCGAACGCAACATGGTCGTCTTGCCCGCTCCGTTGCGGCCGATCAACGCGATCTTCTCGCCCCTGCTGACACTCGCCGTGAAGCCGCTGATGACAGCCACGCTCTCGTAGGATTTCGAGAGCCCCTTGATCTCCAGCGGATGGCGGCCCGAAGGACGGTCGATGGTAAACCGGATGTACGGGCGTTGGATGTTCGACTTCGCCAGGTCCGACGTCTGCAGCCGCTCCACTTCTTTCTTGCGGGAGGTCACCTGCGACGATCGCGTGCCGGCCGAAAAGCGCGCGATGAACTCGTTCAACTGGGCGATCTTCTTTTCGCGCTGGGCATTCTCGGCTTCCACGCGCGAACGAATCTGCGTTTTCGCGAGCACCATGTCGTCGTAGCCGCCGGTGTACATGATGACCGTTTCGTAGTCGATATCCGCGGCGTGCGTGCAGACCTCATTCAGGAAATGGCGATCGTGCGAGATCACGATCAGGCAGCCTTGGAATCGTAATAAATAGTCCTGCAGCCAGTGCACCGATTCGAGATCGAGATGGTTCGTGGGCTCATCGAGCAACAGCAGGCTGGGATTGCCGAACAGAGCCTGCGCCAGCAGCACGCGCACCTTCTGTCCGCCCTGCAGTTCGCTCATTTTGCGATCGTGCCACTGCTCCCCGATGTCGAGGCCGTCAAGCAGCACCGCGGCGTCACTCTCAGCGCTGTACCCGCCTTCATCGCCCACCACCCCTTCCAACTCGCCGAGCCGCATACCGTCCTCGTCGGTGAGTTCCTCATGAGGCTTGGCGTAGAGAATCTCGCGGTCCTGTAGCGCTGCCCAAAGCGGTGCGTTCCCCATGATCACGGTGTCGAGCACGCGGTAGGAGTCGAATGCAAACTGGTCCTGGCGCAAGACGCCGAATTTCTTCGGACGGGTGATGGAACCCTTGGATGGCTCGATCTCGCCCGTCAGAATACGCATGAGGGTCGACTTGCCGGCGCCGTTCGGCCCGGTAATGGCATAGCGGCGCCCGGAGAGGAAGGTCGTGGTCACATCTTCGAACAGGAGACGCGCGCCGAAGCGCATTGAGACATTATTAATGGATAGCAACGGATTCTTTCGCGAAAGGGATTATCGGGCCTCGACAGCGTGGCGAAGGCCGGATGTCTTTATTATATCCGGAATTCTAGGGAGACCGGAGCCCGGGATCGCGGCCCGCCCGGCGATAATGGACTCATGCCCGCCTGCCTGGATTGGCTCCTCGAGTCCGACCCCGCCATCCGTTGGCAGGCGATGCGCGACCTGACCGCCGCAGACCCCGCCGCGATCGCAGCCGAGCGGTCGCGCGTCGCCTCGCAGGGATGGGCCGCCCGCCTGCTTGCTCTTCAGGGTGCGGACGGCAGTTGGGGCGACGGCGTCTCCCGGCCGAAGTGGCATGCCACGCTCTACACCCTGCGGCTGCTGTGCGACCTGGGGCTCGACCCAGCCAGCGAGCAGGCCCGGCGGGCGGTGGACCTGGTCCGCGAGCGGTTCGGTTGGGGGGCGGAATTCGGCGACGCGACGTTCTTTGAAGGCGAGGTTGAGCCCTGCATCAACGGCGTGGTTCTCACGGTCGGCGCCTATTTCGGTGAGGCAAGCGGCCGCCTTGCCGACCGGCTCCTGGGTGAGCAACTGGAAGACGGAGGCTGGAATTGTAGCGCTCCGAAAAGCCGCCGTTCCTCGTTCCACACCACCATCTGCGTCCTCGAAGGCCTGTTGGAATACCAGAAGCGGGGCTCCGTCGCGGTGACCGACGCCCGCCTGCGCGGGCAGGAGTATCTGCTGAAGCGCGGCATGTTCAAGCGCCTATCGACCGGCGAGCCGGTGAATCGCAGGTGGACGCGCTTTTCGTTTCCGCCCACCTGGCACTACGACATTTTGCGCGGACTCGACTATCTGCGCAGCGCCGGCGTGGAGCCGGACCAACGAGTTGCCGAAGCCGTCGAACTGGTCGCGGCGGCTCGCCGGCAGGACGGCCGATGGCTGTTGCATCACCCTCAAGTCGATCCGCCGTGTTGGTGGCGAAATCCCATCGACTTCGAACTGGAGGGCGGGGAAGGCTCGGCCAGCCGCTGGAATACCTTGCGCGCTCTCCGGGTCCTGCGCTGGTACCGCCACTCTGACGCCGCAGTGTCTTCGGAAACACCTTGAAATTGCGAGCACTTTTGTAAGAACATCATCCTATGGCAGTGACGGTACCTGAGCTCAAGAACAATGCCGCGGCGGAGCCACAGCAAATCCGGTACGATGGCATTCACTGTAACCTGATCATGGAACAGTTCCCCAACGGCACCATCGTGCTCAGGATCAGTGGAACCGATACCGGCGAGTTCGCAGATGTGCCACTGAAAGTACTGAACCAGTGGATCGCGGGCCGGGCGCCATTCGATTTCTTCATCGATGCACGAGATGTACGGGGCGCATCGATAGCTGTGAGCGCCGAGTGGGCGGTCTGGTTGAGCGCGCAGAAACAGGTGTTGCGCAGCGTCACCATGCTCACCGGATCTCGCTTCATCCAGGTAACAGCGGAGTTTGTCCGCCGTTTTGCGAACCTGGAAGGCGCCATGATGATCTGCACCGAGCCTGCCGTGTTCGATCACGCGCTGGCCGGAGCGGTCAAGCTGCCTTAGCGTCAGCTTACGCCATTTGCCCCACTTGCAGCGCCGCCGCGAACGCCGCAAAGATACGCCTCGAAATTGCCGTTCCGCCCGGAGAGAGCCGAAGACTCGCGCCGGGCGGATCGTCATGGAGGACCCCGTTAGGGAGTGACGGGGGTGGTGGCGGGCGATGAGGAGGTGCTGATTGTGCCGTTCACGCCCGCAGGGAAAAATCCGCCGGAGGAAGCGTTGGACTTGCCACCGTACACGATGGCCAGCACCTGGCCCGGCGACCGCGTTTCCACCAGTCCGTTGGCGTTGACCGAAATATATTGCGTGCCGCTGGGAGGCGGCGTGATGTCGATGCCATCCACAGCTGTCGTGGCAGCCTTATAGAGCGCGGCGTGCAGCCGCAAGTTGCCGGTGTGCTCCGCCTCGGCGGCCAGAATGCGGGCGGCCACCGCGAGATATGCCGAACTGCTGATGAGCGGTGCGGCGCCTGCATAAGCCGTGACGCCCACGTCTTCGAAAGCTCGCGCCAGGGCGATGAACTCTTCCTGGCTGCCGAAGCCGATGCCGAGCGCGTTCAGGTTGATCGCCGGCTTCGCAACCGGTCCCGGTCCGGCCGTGGTGAGCGCGGTACGCAGCAGATTGACGTGCGCCCGCTCATCCATGCCGATCTCGGCGGCGCTTTGTTCCAACGTGGAACCGCTGATGAACGTCACCTTCTTCCCGCCCGTTGTGGCCCCGGGCGTGCCGCTCCCGGTGATGGCGACCCCCATCTCGTCAATGGTCATGCCGCTGTATGCCATGGTGTAAAACTCGGATTCCAGGTATTCCAGATTCAAGGCGAACTGGAGAATATCGACATCCGTGATCTGCGCCTTGGCATTGTCTGCGGTAGCCAGAAACGCTCCCAGTCCCGCGCTTGCCATCCCCATAGCCGTCAAAAAGGAACGGCGATCCCTCAATTTCTCACGAATCGAATTGACAATCAGTTGGTCTGCAGTTTTCATTTTCTTGTTTCCTTTATCTACTGGAATGCCACTTTGACAACATTGGCGGGAACGCCGTCCACCGTAATCGCGACGTTGACCACTCCAGCGCCGGCCAGTGTGCTCGGGAGCGGTCCCACCGTCACCACATCGGTGCCGGGATATTGGTTCTGCGGGCCGGCGTATGTCACCGGCACCGTCACTCCATTGATCTGTGCGATCACTGGATTCAGTGAATGATTACGAATACCCGTGCCGTAAAACGTCAGGTACTCGGAACTGCCGGCCGGCTGCATGAGCGAAATCGCAGCGGGTTGCGAGACCGGTCCTGCGCCGCCGACCAAAGATGTGGTGGTCGACTGTCCGGCGGCATTGCTTACCGTGAGCGTGGCCGCAGCTGCGCCGTTGATGGTGCCGTCCGCGGTCATGATAGCGGGCGAGACGTTGGAGACAAGCACCGGACCGGTGAGCGCCCCGTTGGCGGTTTGCACGGAGACCGTGCCCGCGCCCAGAGCGGCGTTGGATGGAATCACCAGGTTGATCTGGTCAGGCGACACCATATAAAGAAAACTGGTATTAGCCGCTGTCCCGCTATCGGTAACGGTTACCGTGTCTCCGCCCACGGTGGTAGGCAGGGTATACATCGAGTTACTCAGAGTGGCGTTAGCGCCTACAAAAACGGGCGAGAAGCCCGAGCCGAACGCCACGGCGAGCGACCCGGGAGCGACGATGCGTTGATAACTCCCGGCTTCGGTGATGGTGACCGGGCTCTGGGCCATGCTCACTCCCACAAACCCGGTCCATAAAACAACGTGTCCGATTATCTTGGAACCATAACGGCTTTTCATATTCCTCCCATCGACGTTTCGAAGACAAACACTGCAACCTTGCACTAAGGAGAACGGTGGCGGATGAGGGAACGGATTTAGTGTAAAAGCCGCGGCCAGTGGTAAATAGACCCAAACCGGCAGCGATTTCGTACGGCGCATAACGTTGCCCGGCATCGGCCGGACGGAAAGTACGGAGTGAGACACATCCGCAACCACTGGGTTGACCCGCGAGCCTGCACTACGGAATACTCGGGATGACGTTTGCGAGCCATAGAAGGGACTGTCGAAGCATGATCACCCCATCCGTTGAGATTGCCTCGAGTGCCGACCCGCTCTGTAGTCTTGCGTCTCTCGAAGATATCGTCATCAGTTGCGAATTACTAAGCCGCCCGGTGCGCGCCAAGAGTTGGCGGGTGGAACTGGACGCCATGCATGAGCTGGCTCGTCTGCTGCCGGCCGGTTCGGCCGTCGTGCTCAAGCGGCTGGCGCAGATGGCAGTCGACCTATGCGGAGCACACTCCGGCGGCATCAGCATTTTGCAGGATACGGACGGCGGCAAGCAGGTCTTCCGATGGCAGGCGCTGGCCGGAGACTTCGCGCCCTATGAGGGCGGCGCCACTCCGCGGGAATGGAGCCCGTGCGGCGAATGTCTCAACACCGGTAAGGCCATGCTGTATTCGTACCCGGCGCGCTTCTTTACATATCTCAGCGCCAGCGGCATTCCGATTGTGGAAGGCCTGGTGATTCCCCTGCTGACGGATGGACGGCCGGTCGGCACCATCTGGATTGTGAGCAGCGACGAAGTCCGTAAGTTCGATGCCGGCGATGTACGCGTCATGACGAGCCTGGGCGCCTTCGTGGCCGCGGCCATTCAACTCGCCCGGCGGTCCGGACCTGCCTGCGAAGATATGGCGACGGAGCGCGAAGCGGTGTGGCGCGAGTGGATGCGGCGCCTCGCGCTCGGCGATACCTCCGCCCTCGAGCCGCTCATGGAGGAGACCCGGCCGTTCGTGTTCGCGCGAGCTCTGCGGGTGCTCGGCTCCCCGGCGGACGCGGACGAAGCCACCGCCGACGTCTATGTGCAAATTCTGCGGATCGCGGACCGGTATCTGGTGAGCCGGCAGACGGTCCTGTCCTGGCTGCTGACCCTGACGCGCAGTCGGGCCGTGGACCGGTTGCGGGCGCGCCTGCGCTACGGACATTTGATCGAGGCTGTCGTTTTCTTTAACCGGCCCGCGCACGAAGACCCGGAATCACACGCCAAACAGGAACAACTTCGCGTCCAAATCGGGCGAGCCATGCTGGGGCTCCCCGTGCAGCAGCGGCAGTTAATCGAATGGGCCTATTTCGAGGGCTACTCTTTGCCTGAGATTGCGGCGCGCTCGCGTGAGCCGCTCGGAACCATCAAGTCGAGGATGCGGGCCAGTCTCATAAAACTGCGGCTGCAGCTTTCCTCGCAAGAGCCTGCCGGCGCCGCGGCATTGGTAGCGCGCTGAAACGCCTCGCACCAGGGCGCTACCAGGCACCCCAGCGGACCGCATTCATCACACCGCGTTCAAAGTCCCGCTTTCGGAACTCTCTTACTCCTCTTCTTCCTCGTCTTCGTCTTCTTCTTCGCCTTCCTCCATCTCCTCGCCTTCGGCGTCGCCGCTCAGGATCGCTTCCTCCAGTTCCTGCAGCAGCGCGGCGGCGTCGCCTTCCTCTTGCAGCGTCTCCTGCAACAGATCGTAGGCGTCCTGTTGGCCGAGCACTTGCGCCAGAGCGGAGGCGGATGTATAGCCCGCCATTTCGTAATTCTCCACTTTTAAAGCGGCGCCGATTAACGCCACGTCCAGCGCCGGAGATTTTCCATAACCGGAGATCCACTTGTCCCCGCTCGCCAGCAGGGCCTGCATCGTCTTGTTTTCCACCGCCTCGGGCTGCGCGGCGATACGCTCGAATAGCGTCTCCAGGCGCTTCACCTGCTCCTTGGTTTCCTCCAGGTGTTGTTCCAGCCCACTGCACAACTCCTGCGATGACGCCGCTGCGATCATCTTCGGCAGCGCCGTGACGATCTGCTTTTCGGCGTCGTAAAGCTCCGCTAGCGTGCTCTGAAATATATCTTCGAATTGGATTTCCGGTTTCATAATTTCCTCTCTCACTGCGAATCTGTAACTTATTCCGCTGCCGCCTTCCCTTGCGATTTGCGCAGTACGAACGCCATCGGCACGCATACCAGCGACAGCAGCGCCAGATAGCGGAAGATATCGATGTAGGCCCAGAGTTGCGCCTGGTTGTTCAGCGTCTTCTGCACCAGGGCGACGGCACGCAGAAAGGCTTTTGCCGGACCGGCGTGGAGGCTCATGAGCATTTGCAGGCGCGCCAGGTCGCGATGGAGCGTGGCGCTCCCGGCGCTGAGCGAATGCACCATTTCGTTGCGATGCGTCTCCAGGTGGCGCAGCGTGATGGTGTTGGCGATGGCGATCCCGATGCTACCGCCCAGGTTGCGCAGCAGGTTGAACAGTCCGCTGGCGTTCCCCATCTGTTCCTGCGGCAGCGTCCCCATGGCGATGCCGGCCAGGGGCACGAACACCAGTGGGAATGCGAAACCGGTGATCACGATCGGCCAAAAGAGCGACGAGGGCGAAATCGCCAGATTCATGGAGCCGTTCCAGAGATTTGCTCCGAACAGCACCGCGAATCCCGTGGCCACCATCCAACGGGAGTCGATTTTAGCCACCAGCCGTCCGGCCAACAACGCGCCTACAATCGACCCCAGCCCGCGCGGGCTCACTGCCAGACCGGCACTGGTGGCGTCATACCCCAGCAGGCTCTGGTAGAAGAGCGGCAGCACCGTGGTCACGCTGTACACGCACACGCCGAACAGGAAAATAAGCAGACATCCTTGTCCGAAATTACGGTCGGTCAGCACACACAGGTCAACCATCGGTTTTTTGTGCGTCAGTTCGCGGATCAGGAAGGCGGCCAGCCCGAGGACGAAGAGCACCGTCAGCCAGCGGATAAGCGGGCTGCTGAACCAGTCCTCCTCCTGCCCTTTGTCGCAGATGAACTGCATGCTCCCGGCCCAGATGGCGAGTAATCCCAGCCCGATGGTGTCCAGTTTTCCAGGCTTCGCCTCGGCGATATAGGGTGGGTCTTCCAGCAGACGGCTTTGCAGAATCAGGGCCAGGATTCCCACCGGTATATTGATGTAGAAAGCCCAGCGCCAGGAGAGGGTATCCGTGAGGTAGCCCCCCAGCACGGGTCCGATGACCGGCGCCACCACCACCCCCATGGCGAACATTCCCATGGCTTGGCCCTGTTTTTCGGGCGGGAAGCTCTCCATCAGAATGGTCTGCGAGAGAGGCTGCAGCGCGCCGCCCCCGGCGCCCTGGACGGCGCGCGCCAGCAGGATGATTCCCAGGCTGGGAGCGATTCCGCAGGCGAACGAGGAGATGGTAAACACCGCCACGGAGAACATCAGATATCGTTTCCGCCCGAAGCGCTGCGAAAACCAGATGCTGGTGGGCAGCATGATCGCGTTGGCCACTAAGTAACTGGTAAGTACCCACTCCGCTTCGTTATTAGTGGCCGATAAGCTGCCTGCGATGTAAGGCACGGACACCGCGGCGATGCTGGTATCCATGACTTCCATGAAGGTGGCCAGCATCACCGCCAGGGCGATGAGCCACGGGTTATGCGATGGGACCCAGCGTCCGCCTTGTCCGCTGTTCACTGAATCCACACCTTGGGTTCCACCGACATTCCCGGACGGAGACGGTCCATCTCCTGCTGATTGGGCCGGAAACGTATGCGGACCGGCATTCTCTGCACTACTTTAACGAAGTTGCCGGTGGCGTTTTCAGGGGGCAGGAGACTAAAAATGGCGCCGGTGCCTCCCGGCAGGTTGACTACCCAGCCCTTGAAGTCGCGGTCGAGCGCGTCCACGTGAATGGTGACCGATTGGCCGGCGTGCATGTTAGTGGTCTGCGTCTCCTTGAAGTTCGCGGTTACCCAAAAGTCATCGAGCGGCGTAATCGCCAGTAACTCCTGGCCGGGGGCGACCTGTTGGCCCACTTCCACCGTCTTATCGCCTACAACCCCACTGACAGGGGCGGTAATCTTGCAGTAACTCAGATTCAGCTTCGCCTGCTCAACTTGCGCTTTCGCGGCTGTCACGTCGGCCTGCCTGCTGGCCACGGTGGCGCGTTGGCTGGCGACCTGCCGCGGCTGGTTGGCGGCCGTCTCGCGGGCGCGGACCCGAGCCTGATCGAGGACTGCCTGGCGTTGCGCTACCACTTTCTGCGCCGCGTCGGCGGTCGCCTTTCGCGCCGCCACCACCGCCTCCTGCGCCTGCGCCGCCGTAACGCGTTGATCGTAAACCTCCCGCGAGACCTCCTGCTTATCGGCCAGCCGGCGATAGCGCGCCTCTTCGGTGGCGGCATTCTGCGCGTTCGCCTCCGCCTGGCGGAGTTCCGCCTGGGCCGACGCGTAATTCTGGCGCGCCGCGTCCACCGCCGCCGCGGCGTTGGCCACGTCGAGGTTCGCAGTGGCGACATTGGTGGCCTGCGTCGTCTGCGTGATCGGCACGTTGGGGGATTGCGCTTGGAGCGCGCTCTCCGCCTGCGCCAGTTTTGCTTCGGCTTGCGCTAGCGCGGTCTTATAATCGCTGGGGTCCAGGTCCACCAGCACGTCTCCCTGCTTGACGTTTCGGCTGTTCTCGGTGTAGACGCCGGTCACCATGCCCGTGATCCGGCTGCCGATCGCATTGAGGTGGCCTTCCACCTCGGCATCGTCGGTGCTCACATAGCTCGAGAGGTAATTCCACAGCAGAACCGCCGCGACGATGAGAACCAGCGTTCCCACAATCAGCAGCACGAAGCCGGCGGGATGTTCGCGCACCCACGTGCCGGCGCGTTGCCGTAACGGGGGCTTATGCTCTTCCTGCTTCTGCTCCCCGCCTTCTTTTTCCTCTCGATCGTCGGTAGTCTGCTCGCTGCTGCCGGCCGACTGATTTGCGTCCCCGCGCTTCGACGAACCCTTCTCCCGATTCCGTTTCCGATCGTTGCCGCTTCCGTTATCGTGGCCATTTCCGTGGCCGTTGCCGCCCTCATCGCCCTGGGGATTCTTTTCCATCCAGTCGTGCTGCTCGCGCGTCAGGCGCTGCACTTCGCGGCGCAGCCGTTGCTGTTCCCGCAACATGTTGTGCAGTTCATCGCTTACCGAAGGACGGCGATCGTGTTTCGGCATACTTTATTTCCGTACCAATAACTGCGGGAGCGAGTGTTCGGCATCGCCCATGGCGCGTGCCAGCGCGATCTTAGCCAGATTGTGGTCGAACACCGCGCTGATGTAATCGTCATGGGCCGCCGCCACCGCCTGCTGCGCCTGCACCACTTCGACCGTGTCGGCGACGCCGTCCGCGAAGCGGTCGCGCGATTGCTGCAGCGTGTCGTCCGCCAAGCCGACGTTACTGCGCGCTACGGTGACCTGGTCCGCGGCGGCGCTGAGATCGATGTACGCCTGGCGAACGTCCTGGTCCACGCGGCCGCGCATATCGTCCCGTTCGGCTTGCCGCTGCCGCAGCGCGGCGCTGGCCTGTTCTACGTCGCCCGCCACGCGGCCGCCTTGATAAAGCGGGATGGTGAGCGTCCCCACCACCGTGAAGACGCCGTGTGCGGAGACGGTGGGCCGCAGACCGCTGGCGCCCCAATCGCCGGCCAGCGTGAGGTTGGGAAGCCGTTCCGCATGGGCCGCTTTGAGCGCGGAATCGGCGGCGCGTACTCCGGCCTCGGAGGACTGCAGATCGGCACGCGTGCGATTTGCGCGTTCCAGCGCCTCGGGCAAAGGAAGACTGGGCGCCGGCACGTAGCTGAAGTCGTCCGCCATGCTGAAATCCTGCCCCAGAGGCAGCCCGATGAGGCGCGCCAGCCGGAGCTTCTCGCCGTCCCGATCGGCCTGCAGAGAGCGCAGACGCTGCTGGTCGGTCTGCAATTGCACGTCCGTCCGCGTGGTATCGATGCGCGCATTCAGGCCCGCCTGCAAACGGTCCAGGGCCTGTTTATAGATGGCCTGCGCGGTATCCACCTGGGCTTTCGCGGCGACGATGCGGGCATTGGTCGCCACCAGTTCCAGATACGATCCGGCTACCGCCACCACAATCAGGTCGCGCGCATCGCGCGCGGTCAGCAAGGTGGCGCGCAAGTTCTCGGAGGCGGTATGCAAATCGCGCAGGCGCACCAGGTCGAACACCGTCTGGTTCACGCGCGCGGCGCGCGCATCGAAATAATTGAATGGGCCTACTGCCAGCGGCAACCCCGGAAACGGGACGCCCAGGGTGCGCAGGTTGATCTGTTCCACCGTCTCGCTCACCACGGAACTCGCATTGGGCAGCAGGCCGCTGCGAGCCGCGATACGGATGCCATCGGCCTGCCGCACCGTCTGCGATTCGGTGACTGCCGCCAGGTTCTGGCGCAGTGCCAGTTGAAGAGCGTAATCCAGGCCCAGCGGCAGTATGGTGCCGGTATTGTCGCCGGTAGGAACGCTTCCCTGATACACACCTTGCACGGTCACCGATCCGCGCGTGACCAGCGAGCCTCCGCTCGAAGGGGCCGGAGTGGTGGAAAGTGACGCGTTGACCGTGCCCACCTGTCCGGTCCGGCCCGAAAGACCTACCGGTTGCGCCCTTGTGGCGCCAGGCATGGGCGACTCTTGTTGGGCAGAAAGAGAGGTGACGGCGACCGCCAGCAGCACTGCACTCATCGATCGGGTAACGGGTATCATGCCGTGAACACACTGCGCCCTTTGAGCGCGCAGATCGATTTGCAGTTTTCCTGCCAGTGTGCGGACAAAGCCGCCGAGGCGGCCTTATGCTGGTGCTATCTGCGATGTGCGAATGGCAGCCGCAGGCGTAGTACTTGTTCGCGGGCGCGTTCTTCGTGCAAATTACGCGCACGCGCAGTGAGCAGATCGTACAGCGAAACCATCCCGACCAGGCGGCCGTCGTCCACCACCGGCATACGGGTGAATCCCGTTTCCGCCATGCGGAACACCACCGCGCGCAATGGTTCGTCGGGCGATGCCACCACCGGCTTCCGCACTTTGTCGCCCAGGGAACCGTTGCCGTCAGGCAATGAGGTGAGGGCGCGCAACTGCTTGCGCGTGATCACGCCTTTCACGTGGCGGTCGCTATCGATAATCGGATAGAGGTGCTGTCCGCGCTGCGCGGGTTCGCGAACTTGGACATCGCGCAGGTCGTCTATGGTGGCCTCTGCGGGCAGCGCCACAATCTGCGTGCGCATCACTTCGCGTACGAAGAGAATTTCCAGCGGATCGATGGAATACTCGCGCGTCAGATGGAATCCCCTGCGCGCCAGCTTCTCGGTGAGGATGGAGCGGTGCATCAGCAGCACGGTGGTAAAGTGCGCCAGTGTGGCCGCTATCAGCAACGGCAGCAACACGTGGACATCGTGCGTGAGTTCGAGGGCGAACAAAATCGCCGTAAAGGGCGCGCCCATGGTGCCCGCGAGCATGGCGCCCATGCTTACCAGCGGCCAGAATCCCGTGCCCCCCGCGGGCAGGAACGCTGCTTCCACCCCGCCCAGCGCCGCGCCCATCATAAGCAGCGGAGCGAGCACGCCTCCGGAAGTGCCCGACCCGAGCGAAATTACCCAGATGGCGGATTTCACTAACAGCACACCCGCCAGTACGGCGCGGGGCACGTCGCCCTGCAGCATGGAGCCGATGGTGTCGTAGCCCACGCCGAGAGCCTGCGGAAAGATCAGGCCGCCGAGCCCTACGAATACGCCGCCGATGGCCGGCCACCACTTCCAGTGAAGCGGCAGCTTCTGGAACAAATCCTCGGCAGTGTAAACGCCTTGCGTGACGATAGCGGAAAGACAGCCGGCCAGCAAGCCGCACACCACGCATCCGGCCAGGCCCTTCGGTCCCAGAAAGGCCGTGTGCTGCGGCACCGGAAACAGCGGACCGAGCCCCAAAATATAGCGTCGCGCCGCTCCTGCTGTGGCGCTGGCGAGCGCGGCGGGAATCGCGCTGCGCGGCTTCCATTCGAACAGCAGGAGTTCTACCGCCAGCAACATGGCCGCCACCGGTGTGGCGAACGTGGCCGCCATGCCGGCGGCTGCGCCGGCGACCAGCAGCGTTTTACGTTCTGCCGCGGTGAGATGGAAGAGTTGCGCCACCACTGAGCCAATGGCGCCGCCCGTCATGATGATGGGACCTTCAGCGCCGAACGGGCCGCCCGATCCGATGGCGATTGCAGAGGACAGCGGCTTGAGAATCGCCAGCCGTGGCTGTACCTTGCTGCCATTCAACAGGATCGATTCGATGGCTTCCGGGATTCCGTGGCCGCGAATGCGCTCCGATCCGTAGTAGGCCATCATGCCGACGATAAGTCCGCCGGCCGTCGGAATCAGGATCGCGAACCAACCCAGATGGTTTCCCGCAGGGGAGACCATGGCCGTGCCGATGCGGCCGTAATAGAAGACGTTGGTGCAGAGTCCGATCAACCGCAGCAGGACCCACGCCACCAGCGTGCTCACCAGCCCGATACCGATGGCCAACAGGGATATGATGATGACGCGTGGAGTCGCGGTGAAATCGCCGAGTTCCGCAGAAGTGTGCTTCATAGCAGGATCGACTGGAGAGTGGCGGCCAGTTCCGGCCCGGTCCTTTCCAGTTCCGTGCGATGGGTGAGAGCCAGCCGCCGCAATATCGCCCGGCCCATCGGGGTGAGATGAACCCAGACTTCGCGCCTGTCTTCCGCGCCCGGCTGCCGCTCCACGGCACCGGTCTGCTCCAGCCGGTTGATCAGTTCCACGGCGCTGTGATGCTGAATGTACATTCGCGAGGCGATCTCGCGAATCGTGGGCTTGACGCCCTCCGGCAGTCCGTACACGACAAGTAATAGTTGATGCTGCTGCGGCTCCATCCCGTACTCCTTCGCGGTGGTTTCGCTGAAGTGAAGGAACCGGCGGATCTGCCGGCGAAACTCGGCAAGTTCGCGGTACTGCTCGCGGCTAAGATCGGGGGTCGACACATTTATATCGTAACACGATACTATCGTAGCACGATACAAATGACGGCAGCCGGTTTAGCGTTCGCGGCAGAAGGCAGAAGGCCGCTTACCTAAGTGAGTGATGCTCGCAACCCGATAGATTCTCGCGCGGGGCGCTATCGCTCGGCAGCGTTCGACATTGCCGGTGGATAGCGTTCCCCCAGCGCCATCGATGCCAGTCCGCTCAATTCCGCCAGATCTTCCGCGGTGAGACGCAGGTCGGCCGCGCCCAGGTTGTCGTCCAGATATTGGCGGCGCTTGGTGCCGGGAATCGGCACGGCATCGGGATCTACCGCCAGAATCCAGGCGAGCGCCACTTGAGCCGGCGTGGCGCTATGCCGCTGCGCGACGCGCTTCACGATATCCACCAGCTTCTGGTTCGCGGACATGTGCTCGTCGTCGAAGCGCGGCAGGCTGCGCCGGAAATCGCCGGCGACAAAATCCGAAGTCGAGTTCACCGCGCCGGTGAGATATCCGCGCCCCAGCGGGCTGAATGGCACCAGGCCGATGCCGAGCTCGCGCATCGCCGGCAGCACCGACTCTTCGATCCCGCGCTCCCACAACGAGTATTCGCTTTGTACGGCGCTGATGGGATGCACGCGGTGCGCGCGGCGGATGGTCTCGGCGCCCACCTCGGAAAGCCCCAGATAGCGGACCTTGCCGGCGTCTACCAGCTCCTTCATCGCCCCAACGGTTTCTTCGATCGGCACCTTCGGGTCCTTGCGGTGCAGGTAATAAAGATCGATCGTCTCGATCCCGAGGCGCTGCAGCGAGCCTTCCACCGCACGCCGGGCATTGGCCGGCGAACCATCCAACTGCATCGCGCTCGAATCCCGCGAGATCCCGAATTTGGTCGCGACCACCACGCCCTCGCGGCGGCCGCGGATCGCTTTCCCCACCAGTTCTTCATTGGTGTGCGGCCCGTAGACCTCCGCCGTATCGAGCAGCGTCACGCCGCAGTCCAGTGCGCGATGAATGGTGGCGATCGACTCGGCTTCGTTTCCCGTGCCGTACGCATGCGTCATGCCCATGCAGCCCAGCCCGATCGCGCCCGCGCTCAGGCCCTGGCTTCCGATTTTTCGTGTTTCCATGCTTCGATTATGCGCCGTTACTGCACTACGGCGTGAATCGCCAGCACGATTCCCAGCCCGACTACGGATTCGATCGCCTTCATCGCGGTCCACGATTTCAAGGTCTGCGCCACCGACATGCCGAAGTACTGATTCACCAGCCAGAAGCCGGAATCGTTCACCTGCGAGAACCCCGAGCCGCCACAGCAGAGCGCCAGCATAATGATATTCGGGCTGTATCCCGGAATCCCTTTGACGATGGGCGCTACGATGCCGGCGGCGGTGATGATGGCCACCGTCGCCGACCCCTGCGCGATGCGCATGGCGGCCGCGATCACCCAGGCCACCACCAGCGGCGAGATCGCTGACGTCATCAGGAGATGGCCGGCATACTGCCCCACTCCGGAATCGACGATCACCTGCTTGAACGCGCCGCCGCCGCCCATGATGCACAGCAGCGCGCCCATGGGAGCGAGCGATTGCGCCGCCATCTTCTGCGCGTTGTCGCGCGAGATGCCGCGGCGGGTGCCGAACCAGTAAAGCGCAACCAGCGCGGCGATGGTGAGAGCCGTGAACGGATGCCCGAAGAATGTCGCCGCCGGCCGGAAAGGCAACTGATAGAGGTTGACTACTGTGCCTCCGAAAATCAGCAGCACAGGCAGCAGGAGCAGCAGGATCACCATGCCCAAAGATGGCGGGGCGACGGTGGATGCGTCGGGTTTCGGGGCGGCTTCGGAAATCGCCGGCACCGGAATGTTCATGCGCTTCGCGATCCAGCCGCCATAGAAGATGCCGCCTACGATCGCCATCGGGATGGAGACGGCCGCGCCGAAGAGAATCGAGAGCCCGAGATCCGCCCCTAGGAGTTGCGCCGCGGCGGCCGGAGCGGGATGCGGCGCGATCATGGAGTGCGTGGTGGTGAGCGCGGCCGCCATCGGCAGGCCGTAGAAGAGCAGCGATCGCTTGGTCTCGCGCGAGAGATTCCACGCCAGCGGCGCCAGAATCACGAAGCCCACTTCGAAGAAGAGCGGCAGCCCCACCAGAAAGGCCGCCACCAGCAGCGCCCACGCCGCCCGCTCCGTGCCGAAGCGTTCGAGCAGCCAGTCGGCCAGCACGCGTCCGCCGCCCGAGTGTTCCAAAAAGCGGCCAATCATGGCGCCTAACCCCACCACCACCGCAATGAAGCCGAGGGCGTCGCCGAAGCCGGCCTGGATCGACTTCAGCACCTTCTCCGGCGGCATGCCCGCGGCCAATCCCAGCGCCATACTGGAAACCAGCAGCGCCATGAACGCGTGCAGTTTGAGCGCCAGGATCAGGGTCAACAGCAGGGCGATGGCGACCACGGTCATGAGGACGAGATAGGGTCCGTTGGCGGGCATAGAGTACACGATTGTATCGGAGTTGGCTTCTGCCCGCCGGATGCGGCACAATTGGATTTCTTGCCAACAGGAGAATCTCAAGTGAAAGTCATTGCCGGCGTCGATCTGGGCGGAACCGCCATCAACTACACCATCATGGACGAGCAGGAGCACTTCCTGCTGTCAGGACTCTGCGAGCACCCCGCACGGTCCACCGAAGGGCCGGACGTCTGTCTGGCGCAGATTGAAGACGGGCTGGCAATCGCCGCGGCGAAGGCCGGTGTGCCGCTCGAGGCGGTAGTGGCGGTCGGGCTGGATACGCCCGGGCCTGCGAGTTCGACCGGCGTGTTGAGCGCGCGCGGTTCGACCAACTTCGTGCACGCCAACTGGTCGGGCTTTGATATCCGCCAGGGCCTGGAGGCTCGGCTCGGCCGGCCGGTCTCGTATCTGAATGACGGCAACGCCGGCGCGCTTTGGGGCCACTTTTCGATCTTCGGCGCCGACAGCCGCCACACCTCAGTCACCACCGTGATCGGCACGGGGCTGGGCGGCGGCGTCATCATTGACGGCAATGTGGTGAAGGGGCGGGCCGGTTTTGGCGGCGAACTGGGGCACGTGCTGATCCCTTACCAGAGCATCGCCGGGACGGAGGGGATGATACCCCCGTGCAATTGCGGGCGCACCGGCTGTCTGGAATCGGTCTGTTCGCTGACCGCCATTCGCCGCACGCTGCTGCCCTACTTTCTGCCGCGCTATCCGGGGCATGAACTCGCGCAGATGGAGATCGCCAAGGCGGCGAAACTGGTGCGCGGCATGGCGGAGAACGGCGATCCGTTGTGCCGCGATATTTTCCGCGTGCAGGCGCACGGCATGGGTCTGTTCTTCGACCAGATGATCAACACCTTCGATCCCGATGCGCTGGTGATCGGCGGCGGCGCACTGGAGACGCGCGAGGAGTTCCAGAAGTGGTTCCTGGCGGAGACGCGCGCCGCCATGCCGGTGCAGCGCTCAGAGCAGGTGGACATCCCGATCTACGTGATGCCCAACGGCGATACCGCCGGCGCGCGCGGCGCGGCCATCGAAGCCCTCAAGATAGCGCGGCAGGCAGGCTTGCTGGCATCGTAAGACTTCGCGCCACTGATTCCTGCTGCCTGGTCGAAACCGTTCAAAGTCTCTTGATCACCAGGTGGGCAATCGCGACTGTCTTCGAATCCGCGCCGGGTACCGGCCCGGCAAGAAGTCCGACGACGGTGTCGCCCTGGAGGACATGCAGTCCGAGTTTCGGTAGCAGAACCGCCTGGTCGCCCAGGCCCTTGATGTGGCCGCTTACGGCTGGCGCTTTTCCCTCCGGATCGGCGGCATGGGCGATCCCGCCGGCCAGGGCCGCGGTTACGTTGAGGGCCGCCATCGCTCCTCTTCCGTCCTCTTCCACAGAGAGCATCAGCAGGGGCATTTCTCCTCCGCTCCCGGCCCCTCCGGATGCGGCGCCGAGGCTCCCCACCAGTTGCTCCGCGGCGGTTGCCATCTCCGGGGCACTAACCTGGCCGCCGGGAGCCTGAGCGCGCTGGTACACGCTCGCGGCATGGTCCGCAGCGAGTTTCGCGGCGAGCCCGGACGGCCCGTAGTACATACACGCACCGTCCTGATACTCGGTCCGTTCAATCGGCTCACCCAGCATGCTGGCCGCTTCCTCCTTGGAAAGAAGGTCGCACGCTTTATGCGTCCGGTGCTTATTAGAAGAAGTCGTGGTGGGCGGAACAATGGAGCCAAGGTCCACTCCGTTTTCCTGCGCCTTTTCGATAACCGCCTGTTTCACCCGATGGGCCACGTACCAAACGCCGCCAATCACCGCCGCGCCGGCGACGCCCAGGAAAACCATCACCACGAGCAGAATCTTGATGAAGCCGGAACCGGCCGGCTTGGCGCTCATTGCCGGAGCCGGCACTGGCGCCGGTGCGGGCGCTTGCGGAGGAGCGGCTGCACCTCCGGTCGCCTGCCGCGTCCCACACTGAGGACAAAATGTATTGGTTGGCCCCAATGGAAATCCGCAATTGCTGCAAAAACCGGCCATGATTCGTTCTCCCTCCGCGCGGCCATTTGTACCGCTGTCAGGTATTGCGAAATCGCTTTGCCGAAGAGATCAAAATTGCTGAGAGCGGAGTTTTACCGGCGATTCTCCCCGGTAAATGTCTTCAATCCGCTCTCCAACTCGTCGTGCAGGCCGCCCTTGGCGCCGGCAGGCAGCAGTTGGAGGGCCTCCTGTTCGGCGCGGACGGCTTTCGGCGCATCTCCGTTGCGAAAGTAGGCCCACGCCAGGGTATCGAGAATAAAAGGATTCTTGCGGCTGGTGGACGCGGCGGCTTTCTCCGCCAGTGAAAGGGCCTTGGCCGGCTGCTTCAGATCGATCCAATCTACCTTCAGAAGCGCGTCGGCGTATTCGTTCCACTCGATCGGGCCGGCCTCCGGTTTTTCGGCGGTCTTTGCGAGGAGGTGTAGAGCCTCGCCGGCAGCGTCATGGGCGCCCGCATTGTCGTTGCCGTTCGCCATCTTGTGCGAAAACGCGAGCAGCGTCACCGCCAGCCGGAGCGGAGAACCCAGGTCGGACGGGTCGATTTCGATCGCCAGTTCCATCGACTGTACGGAGCGGCGGAACGCCTCGGTGCTGCCTTCGGAATCGCCGCTGGCGTCCAGGCTGGCGGCCAGAATGGATTCCGCGGATGACGCCAGGCGGCGGTACTCCGCATTGTTGGGAGCGAGCGTTTCCAGACGGTGCAGGGCTTCGATCGCCTGCCTGGCCTCTACCGCCGCCTCCTGTGGTTTCTGCGACAGGCGGAGAGCATTGGCGAAGGAACCTTCATTGCTGGCCACGATGCGCTGCACTTCGACATCTTCCGGCAACGTCCGGGCCAACTGCGACGATGTGGCAACCGCTTCGCGGCACGATTCTATCGCCCCGGGGGTATTGCCGGAGGCCAGGATTCCAAAACAGCGGCGCTCGCCCACCTGCGCGACCGCACGGCGCAGCGAAGCATTGCCGGGATCGGCTTGCAATAGATGCTGCGCCAAACCCCAAGCCTCCCCATACGACACGAGGGCTTGCTTCACATTCCCGGAATAGTACTGGCCGTCGCCCAGCTTCGACATGCTGAGCGCCAGTTCGCGCCGGTCGGCGGGAATCGCGCCTGGACCGGCGGCGATCTTTTTGCGAAGTTCGATCGCGTGACCGTAGGCATCGAGTGCCGCCGCCGCGTCCTGCTTGTTGGGCCGGCGTGGATCCACGCGCAATTCGCCCATCCGTTCGTAAGCGGCCGCCAGATCGCGCTGTACCGCGATATCGTTTCCGGAGTCGGCGCTCAGTAGCTCCAATTCCTGCTGCGCCTTGGTCACAATCAGCCGGCGTGCGGTGTTGGATCCGGCCAGGTCCCGGATGCCATCGTATAGATCGAACAAAAGCGAAGAGGCGAGAGAGCGAACCTCGCGATACCGCTCACGTTCCCGTTGCCGCTCGATTTCGACTTCTTTCGTGCGCGTTTCGGCCAGTGACCGCTGCTCGGAGGCGATCCGTCCAGCCAGTTCGGCGGAGACTCTTTCCCGGTCGGCGGTAGCGCGTTCCTGTTCGGCCTGCGCCCGCAGGTGCTCGGCGGCGAGGCGAGCATCCTCGGCAATTCGCGCCTGGCGCCTGGTGGAGATGATTCCGGCAATCAGTAGAAGGATCAGCAGGGTCGCGGCGGTCAACGGCAGCCACTGCCGGCGGACGAATTTGCGCAGCCGGTAAGAGACGCTGTTGCCTCTTGCGAGTACCGGCCACCCGCGCCGATACCGTCCGACGTCGTCGGCCATTTGTTCCACCGACGGATAGCGCCACGCGGGCTGCTTCCGCAGGGCCGTCAACATGATCGCGTCCAGTTCGCCGCGCAGATGTTTCGACTCGCGCGGCGCGACTGCGCTGGGGGCAGGGGGATCGTCTTCGCAGATCGCGCGCATCACTTCGTGCGGCAGGCTGTCTTTCCGCCGGAAAGGATGCTGGCCGGTGGCAATCTCATAGAGCAGAATGCCAAGCGCAAAGACATCCGCGGAAGTGGTCACCGGCTCCTTGCGAATCTGTTCGGGGCTGGTATATTCGGGCGTCAGGATGGCTGCGGTGAGAGCCCCTTCGGCAGGCAGCGGGGAGTCCGCATCGATCAACTTGGCGATCCCGAAGTCGAGGAGCTTCACGGCGCCCGCTTCGGTCACCAGGATGTTTCCGGGCTTCAAATCGCGATGAACGGTGAGGCTGCGGTGGGCGTACTGCACGGCGTCGCAAATCTGGAGGAAGAGGTCGAGTTTTCGGTCGAGGTTCAACGCGTGGGATTTGCAATAAGTAGTGACGGGGACGCCGTCGACATATTCCATGACGAAATACGGCTCGTCTTCCGTTGTGGCGCCGCCGTCCAGAATGGCAGCGATGTGGGGATGGCTCAGTTGGGCCAGGATCTGGCGCTCCCGCTGAAAGCGTTCCAGGAACAGATCGCCATTGCGGTCGCGGCGCAGGATCTTGATCGCCACCCGCCTCTGGAACGTTCCGTCGACACGGGTGGCCTGGTAAACCACACCCATACCGCCCCGGCCCAATTCCTTTTCGAGGATGTAGGGGCCCACTCGCGATCCGGTGCGGGCTGCCGGCTGGCTGAGCGCCGCGTTCATGGAACTCACCAGCGGCTGATCCAGTAGGCTGCCGGATTTCGCGTGCGACGCGAGCATGCGCTGCAGCTCGCCGGCCAGTGCAGGGTCGCCTCCGGACAGTTCGCGGAGGATGGCGGTGCGCTCCTGGGGCGGTGCGGCGAGGATTTGCTCGAAGGTCTTTCGAAGATGCTGGAACTCCCCGGAAGTCATGAGCGAGGGACCTTTCGACTCGCGCTCGGACTATCATAACAATGGAGGGGATCGGACGGTGGACGGCGAATCCGGGGACGCTACATCGCTACTAAGCGAGTGGCAAAACGGCGATGAAGAGGCCGGCCGCAAGCTCATCGGCACGGTATACCAGCAGCTCCATGACTTGGCCGCAAAATGTGTGCGCAACGAAAGAGATGAGAGCAGCCTGCAACCCACCGCGCTGGTAAATGAGTTGTACCTCACGCTTTTTTCACGCGAACCGCTCAGTTGCCAGAATCGCCTGCACTTTTTGCGCATTGCCGCCCGCCAGATGCGGCACATCCTCATTGACGATGCGCGCCGCCGCAAGAATTTGAGCAACGGCGGCGCGATTCGGAAACTCGATCTGAACGACGCCCTGGATCACACCATCGTGGTCGATGCCCGTTTAGAGGATCTGGACGAGGCGTTAGATCGGCTGGAGCAACTCGACGAGCGGCCGGCCAGAGTCGTCGAATTGCGGTTCTTCGGCGGAATGACAGAGCAGGAAATCGCCGATCTCCTGGACGTATCCGTGCCTACCGTCAAACGCGATTGGGAATTCGCCCGTTCCTGGCTGCTGGCGCAAATTGAGCGGTAAGCGCTGAGAGGTTCGGCCGTTATGCCCTGGCCGCCTGTTGAGTTGGCGCACTCTTCAGAAGGGCCGCCGCGATGGAGCGAAGCTTCTTCGCCGCCGCTTCCTCCTCGCCGAGCGATTCCTTCAGCAGAGAGACCACATCGCTCGCCCCGACCCTTTGCGCGAGGCTGATGGCGGTCAGATAGCCTGCCATTTCATAATGCTCAACCCGCACGCCGGCTGCGATGATTCCGAGATCGAGAATGACTTCTGAGCCCTCTTCGTCGAGAGCCTCGCTGCCTTCACTGACGCAGCCCTCCATACCGACGCACTTCTTGCCGGCCGGCTTGATCTCGAGAATTTTCGCGATTTTCTCGAGGCGAGCCACCTGTGTCTCCGTCTCCTTCAGGTGGGCGACCAGCGCCTCTTTGAGGGTGGGCTCGCTCGATCCTTTCGCCATTTTTGGTATCGCCTTCGTAAGTTGCTTCTCCGCCGAATAGAGATCCTTGATCTCGTCCGTCAGAAGGTCCATTACAGTCTTCTTGTCCGCCATAAGTCTCCTCGGAAACCGATTGTCACTTGGCTGCTACGGTTCGAAAACCTTCTCGATATCGCCGACTTTCTTTTGGATCTTGCCGCCGACTTTCTCGCCGGTTCCCTCATCTTGGAGATCCGGGTTACCCACCGCTTTTCCTACCTTCTCCTTGACGGTGCCCTTCACTTGGTGGGCTGTACCCTTGACTTTGTCTTTTGTGCTGTCTTTCATGACTATTCTCCTGTTCCACCCGGATAACTGGTGTCGCCTCTCGCGCCAGGCGGCGTCAGCGAATCGCGGTGAAATCGCCCTTCCGTAAGCAGGTGAGGGTCCGTTTGCGGAATAGGTACGGATTAGTCCCTACGGCCCGGGGTATTAGTCGGAGAGGAGCGATTTGTCCCGGACGCCGGACAGTTCTCGTGCAAGGTGTTGCCCACCCGGTGGGCAATTCGTGCAGTCTGGGTCGCCGGCTCAATTGGGGGAATTACTTGGGCGTGTTCCTTCGCTCTCCCGCGCCAGCCAGGAGCGAGCCAGCTTCCAGTCGCGCATTACACTCTGCGGCGAAATCTTGAGCACCTCGGCCGTCTCCTCCACGCTCAAGCCCCCGAAGAATCGCAGTTCCACCACCTCCGCCTTGCGCGGGTCGATTTGCGCCAGGGCATTCAGGGGCGTCATCTAGCCGCATCATCTGGTCGTTCTGGGGAGGAAATCCTGATCCTGGAGACGATTCGCCATCGTCGCAAGCGGTCAGGTCACCGTAGTCGCGACTGCTTTAAACAGTCCTTCCGGCCTGGCTTTCGGGCCTGACAAGGTCCTGGATGTCACCGAAGCCCGGATTGGGCGCGGGAGAGGGAGCCGGCGGCGTCGCAGCCGGTCTGGGAATGACTGCATCCGTCGGGTCGATCGACGCATCGGGCACTGCGGCTCGGCTCTCGCAGCGGCGGTGCCGATGCGGCTCTCATTTAGGTAGTTATCGAGTGCTGGTCGATTCGACTAACCTGCCGCTTTAAATGGCGAGGGCAAGGACGTTGCGGTAGTAGCTTGCAACTGCGATTCGTCGGCGCCCTTTTGATCCGGTTTCGACGGCCGCACCCTGCTGTTCAAACCAGCCGCTGAAAGGCGCTCAAGTGCCGCTATGGCCTGTTGCAGCCGTTCTCTTTCCGAACGAAGTTCATCGAGAATCGCATTCAGGTCCATGTGGTTTTTCAATCCTGTACGCCTGGCGAAATGGGGAGCAATACCGGCTTACCTGTGCGAAGGCGCTAGTCGCATGCTGTATTATTTTCAGGAGAAAGGGCCATTGTCAAACCCCGAAAGTGTCAGGCGCAACAGTTCCGGGGAGAGTACTGAGAAGGTGGACCCGCCAAATGCAAACGAAGGTTCTATGAGGCCTGGAGCGAAGGGTGGAGTAACTGCTATTAGTCCTCAAATGCGGTGGCATAACTCTTAACGATGCCGGCGTAACACGCACAAGTCGCCGATTCGAGCCCCGGCCGATCCAAGACGGTCACCTGTCCGCGCACATAGTGAATATACCCAGCCGACTTCAGCGCCCCGGTGGCCGCATTCACCGTCGCGCGCCGCACGCCCAGCATGTGGGACATGAATTCCTGCGTAAGAGGAAAGCTGTCCCTCCGTGCCCGATCGTGTGTCATTAGTAGCCAGCGCGCGCAACGTTCCTCCATGGTGTGAATCCGGTTGCACGCAGAACCGATGAGCACCTGCCGCAGTAGGGCGTAGGTATGTCGATGGATCAGCTTACTCAGGGCCGGCCTGGTCTCGATCAGGTCGTGAAAATAGTTGGCCTCGATTCGCAAAGCGATGCCTGGTATCTGTATCAGAAGCAATCCGAACGAGGACTTGGAGATAATCAACTCCGTGGCGCCGACCACGCCTTCGTAACCGATGGTCGCCATTTCCATTTGCGGCTCGCCGCTTGCGGTGACCAGCAGCGACATCATGCAAGTCAGGGGAAAATACACCGCATCGAATGGTGTATCTTGCTCATGCAGTCTCTTGTGCAGCTTCAGTGACTCGAACTGAGCTCCCTGCACGGTGGCGTCGTAATCGTCATCCTCCAGTGCGGCCAAGAGCCGGTTCGACTTGGGATTCAGGTTCGTCGACGCCACAGCTAATCTGTGCATCGTGCGGTTATCGCGCACGGATAGAGCACCACGCATGAAGATAGTAACCCCTGTTTTCCATGAATTGGATTGACTGGCTGGACGCTACAAGACCGTTGCTTACAGTGTCGCACAGCGTGTGATACTGTTAGTGACGTTTCCGTACATCCGGACTAAGACGGCTGCCGGTAGGAGAGGAAGCGTACACTAACATCCTCGGGAGCTCCCTAGTGAAACGCATGTTACAGGATGTCAAAGCACCACGAAATGAAGCTGTGACTGCTGTGTTACTAACTGGGGGATATTTATGCCGGCCGCGATATAAAGGTGCCGGGTTCTGGCGATCCTGTGCCGCCTGCCGCTGCCGGGGTCAGGCTCACCGCCGCGAACCATTCGGATGGCCGAAGTTCAACCTCTGAATTTCCTGGCGACTACCGGCGAGTTGCCTCTACACGGTCTGTCGGACCAGCGTGCGCTTCTCCACTTCGTCATTCACCAGATCGAGCACGATCGAATAGCGGTCTCCGCGTACAAACGACTGCACGAATTCGAAGGGCCGCTCATTGAACAGTGTGGTGATCCGCTCCACCGCAAAAACCGGCGACCCCGACGGAATCTCCAATAACTCCGCCACCGCCTGGTCCGCCGCCGCAGCCGTATAAGTCTCGCGCGCTCGCGCGGGATAGAGGTCGTAGCGGGTCTTCAGGATGTCATACAACGATGCCGTGGCGTCCATCACCAGGCCAGGCACGAAATCCGCCGGAATGTGAGCGGTCTGGACCGTCACCGGTTCGCCGGCCGACAATCGCACGCGTTTAAGCACGTAGACCGGCGATCGGGCAGGCAAGCCCAAGGCGTGCGCCACGCAAGTATCCGCATCCACCACGATCTGCGACAAAACCCGCGAGCTCGCCACCAGGCAATGGCGCTTCATCTCCTCCGTGAAGCTTGTGAGTTCGCGAGGTCCTTCGTCGAATTTTCGCTTCGTGATGAACGTGCCGCGGCCCTGCTCCCGCCGCACATACCCAAGATCGACCAGTTGCTCCATCGCCTGGCGCACCGTGATCTTGCTTACGCCGAACCGTTCCGCGAGCTTGGCTTCGTTCGGAAGTTGTTCATCCGCGTGCCATTTACCGGAATCAATCTCAGCCTGCAGAAGCCGCTGAAGCTGATGATAAAGCGGCACGGGAAGGTTTTTATCGAGTGACGCCGCTATTGACATCCTATCATTAGAATGCCATAATCTTCGGAAATTGCAATCTTTTTGGGGTTGGAGTGTTGCATGAAAAAACTCGCGCTGTGTCTCCTTACTGCGTCTTTCGCGACAGCCATGTTCGCGCAAGATATTTCCGGCACTATTGAAGGCTCCGTTCTCGATCCATCCGGGAGCGCTGTCCCGAAGGCCAAAGTCACCATTACCAATACCGACCGCCACCAGGTGGCTCGAAGCGTGGACACCAACGACAGCGGTGTTTATTCCGCGCCCTTTCTGCCGGTCGGAAAGTACGACGTGAAGGTGGAAGCTACCGGCTTCAAGACGGACCAACGCAGCAGCGTCGTTTTGAACGTCGATGACGTGTTGAAGATCAACTTCAACCTCACGGTCGGTCAGCTCTCCGAAACGGTCGACGTGACTGCGGCGCCGGCCAATGTCGATCTCAGCACTCCCGCCAGCGCCACCACCATTGAAGGCACACAGGTCCGCGAACTGGCTCTCGGAACCCGCAATTTCGCGCAACTGGTCAGCCTCATGCCCGGTGTTTCCAATCAATCCGGAGTCGACGAGTTGTTCGTCGGCGTAACGGGCGCCTCCGGCACCACCACGACGTTGCCTTATTCGGTCAATGGCAATCGCAATTCGGCCAATAACTGGACCATCGACGGCGCCGACGACCTGGACCGCGGCAGCAATCTGACTTTGGGTTCGTTCCCCAGCATCGATGCCATCAACGAGTTCAAAGTGGAGCGCAGTTCCTACACCGCCGATACCGGCCGGGCGGGCGGCGCGCAGGTCGAAGTGGTTACGAAGAGCGGCACCAGCCAGTTTCACGGCACGCTCTACGAGTTTTTCCGCAATAACGCGCTCAATGCGAACAATTGGGCCAACAATGCGAACCACGTGAACTGGACAGATCGGCAGAGCCCGACGACGCCCTGCAGCGCGGCGGATTTCGGCGATTGCTACGCCAAACAATCGGCCTATCGCTGGAACGATTTCGGCGGCACGGTCGGCGGTCCGGTTCCTCTGGGCCACTACAACAAAGACAAGAACAAGACGTTTTTCTTCTTCTCCGAAGAGGCCCGCCGCATCATCAACTATGCGACCTTCAACCCCATCTGGGCCACGCAGGGGATGTTACAGGGCAACTTCATCCAACCGGTTTGCATCACGCAGATCACCAGTTCCGGAATCGTCTGCCCGTCCGGCTCCGCGCCGGTAACCAGCATTCCGACGTCGATGTTTAATGCCAATTCGGTTGCCTACATCAAGGACATTTTCGGCAAGTCCCCCCTATCAAGCGGCAACACGCTGGCCGACACATCCGACGAGTTCTTCTCGGAGCGCACCCTGCTCAATTACCGGGAAGAACTGGTGCGCTTCGACCAGGCCTTCAATGAGAAATTCTCCGTCTGGGGTAAGTATTCCCACGATGCCATTCCCACCACCGAGCCAGGCGGTATCTTCAGTTGCAACCTGGCCTTCCCCGGCAGTTGCACCACCAACACGAACTCACCCGGACAACAGGTCGCGGTCCACGCCGTCAACATGATCCGGTCGAATATCATCAGCGACGCCGGCTTTACATATAACTACAGCGCCATTATTTCCACACCCGTGGGTCTCACGGCCAAACCGAATGCCCCCGACATTAATCCTCCCGAGCCGTTTGCGAATCCCGATGGCGTGGTTCCGAACCTCAGTTTCACCGGCGGCACGTCGGTGAGCGGCCTCGGTCCGTACCGGGATTACAGCCACAATTACAATTTCCTGGAAAGCATAAGCTGGGTTCACGGCCGCCATACGTTCCGTTTCGGCTACACCTTCGATCGTTACAACAAGACCGAAAATGCCGATGGCGCGCAGGGCGCGTTCGGCTTCACCAATGCAGGCGCACCTACCGGCACCAGCACCTTCCAGCAGTCGTGGGCGAATTTCCTGTTGGGCAATGTATCCAGCTTCAGCATGCCTTCTCAAGATGTCACCCCCAACCTATGGGCTTGGCAGCACGAACTCTATGCGCAGGACGATTTCAAAGTGGCCCCGCACCTGACTCTCTACATGGGCGTTCGCTGGAGTCTCTTCGGCCAGCCGACCGATCGGAACGGCGAGATGGACAACTTCGACCCCGCACTCTATACCGCCTCCGCTTCGCCCGCTATCAATTCCGCCAACGGCAACTATGTCACTCCCATTGCGCAGGCGAACCCGTCGGTCAACGGGATCATCATCGCCGGAAAGAATTCGCCCTTCGGAGGCCGGATCGCGCCGCAGAATTACCACAACTTTGCGCCCCGCCTGGGTGTGGCCTGGGATCCCTTCGGCCATGGCACTACCGCAATCCGAGCCGGCTACGGGATCTTCTATGACTCCAGCCTGTTCGGCGACTATGAACAGAATATTTTCGCCGATCCGCCTTTCGTGCAATCGGTGAGCTATTCCAATGCGTCGTTCAGCAGCATTGCCGGAGGCGTTCAAGGTGTCATCACCGCCCCGTTAACCCTGCACGCCATGGGGATTCCACAGTTGACGCCTTACTCGCAGCAATGGAATTTCACCATTGAGCACCAGTTCGCCAAAGAGATCGTGCTGGATGTGGCATACGTCGGAACTAAGGGCACTCACCTGCTGGGTGAAGTGGATATCAACGAACCTATGCCCGGAGTCGCACTGGCGGCCGGCTTGCACACCACCAGCGGCACCGGCGCTTCCGGTCCCGGCACCACCATCTTCACCACCAGCGACGATCCTCGCATCAATGCGGTTCGGCCTTACCTCGGGTACGGCCCGATCACCGACATCTTATCGGCGTTCGATTCGAACTATCATTCCCTACAGGTGGAGTTCCGCAAGAGCTTCGGCGCGGCCGGTTTGTTCTCCGGATCCTATACCTGGTCTAAGTACCTCACCGATAGCGGTTCCGACCGGTCCAATGCCCCGCAAAACAGCTATAACTGGCACGAGGGCGAATACGGGCCGTATCCCGGCGACCGTTCCCAGATTTTCACCGCCAATTACGTCTATACCATTCCGATTTTCAGCAAGAGCCACGGCTTCGCCGGACAGGCATTGAAGGGCTGGGAAGTATCCGGTATCGTATCGGCCTACACCGGCGTACCTTCCACGGTGACCACCTCCAGTGTCGACCCGGCCGGCTCGGGCATCCTCGGTGCCAGCCCCGTCAGCGCGCGGCCGGATGAGGTGTGCAATCCGAATCAAAACGCTCCCCATAACTTCGCCGGTTCGGCGCAGTCGAGCGCGGCGGGCATCACCTGGTTCAACCCCGCGTGCTTCGCCCCCGTGCCCCAAGGCGCCGTTCGTCCCGGCAACGCCGGCCGTTATACCGTTCGCGGACCGGGCTTCTTCGATCTCGATGCCTCGCTCATGAAGAACTTCGCCATTAGAGAGCGGGCTAGCCTGCAATTCCGCTTTGAGACGTTGAATACGCTGAACTGGGTGAATCCCTTCGGGTTCGCCAGCACCAATAACACCAGCACGGTCTTCGGCCAGATCAGCTCGTTCCGTGCACCGCGGCGCGTGCAACTCGGCCTGAAGCTGATCTTCTAAGTCGTCGACAGAACGGTAGCAAGACACGGCGCGGACTCAGGTCCGCGCCGTTTCTATTTCCGATCGCCCTCAGCGGCCGACGATTTGGACCACCTGCGAGTCGGGAACACTCCACGCAGCATCGCCCTGGCGATTCAGCTTACGGGCCGCGTCGTCCCAATGAAGTTGCGTGACGTGGCGCACGCCCTTCTCGTAGTCGTAAGTCTTGCCGTCGTCGGAGTACAACGTGAAGGCGCCGTCCGCTCCCGGGTACACGCGCACCGCGGCGATTGTCTGCGCTTCACTGGTGCTTTGCACGCTATCGCCCAGCGGCACGATGGAGCCGGCGCGTACGAATAGCGGCAGGGTATCGATTGGCGCCGGCGCCTGGATCGTCTCCCCGCCGTGTAGGCGCTCGCCCGTCCAGTAGTTGTACCAGTCCGTGCCCGCCGGCAGGTAGACCGCCCGGTTGGTAGCGCCCTGTTCGGTGACCGGCGCCACCAGAAACGCCGGACCGAACATATACTCATCGGTGAGCCGCGCAACCTTCGGATCGTTCGGAAAATCCATAAACAGCGCGCGCATGTAAGGGGCGCCCGTTTCATATGTCCGGTATGCCAGCGAGTAAATGTAAGGCATCAATTGATAGCGCAGCTTGAGGTATTTCACCAGGATCGGCTCCGCCGCCTTGCCGTACGACCAGACTTCGTTGGACCGCCGGCTGCCGTGCGCGCGGAAAATCGGCTCGAACGCGGCGTACTCGAACCAGCGCGTGTAAAGCTCCGGGTAATCGTCATAATGGCCCACGTTGTCGCGGGCATCGGAGGGATCGAGCAGCGGCGGGCGATCCGGATGATGCTCGGCCGGCAGATACTCCCAGCCGCCGGTATCGTTGCTCCAGTAAGCCATGCCGGAGGCCGTGAAATCGAGGCCCGTCGGAATCTGCCGTTTCAGCGTGTCCCAGGTCGGCTGGATATCGGAGGACCAGAACATGGCGCCGTTGCGCTGCGCCCCCAGATACGCATCGCGCGAGAGGATCAGCGCGCGCGTCTTCAGGTCGCGGCGGAATCCATCATAGAGGGCGGCGGTATGGAACAGCGGGTACACGTTGAAAAAACGTGTGCCGGGGCCGATGTGAAAGTAGCTTCCATTGGGCGGCAGGTCGGGCTCGGTCTCATCCGCCCAGAACGAATCGAAGCCTTTGCTTACGAGGTTGTCGCGGATGGTATCCCAGAACCAGCGGGCAGCCTCCGGATTGGTGGTGTCGATGTCCGAGCCGGCGCGATCGTAAGGCAACCCGTTGGTCGGCGTGCCGTCCGCCAGGTGTTCGAACCAGCCCTTCTTGAGCAGAAAATCGTAGAATCGCGACTCCGGTGTGAAGCGCGGCCAGACGCTGATCATGGTCTGAAAACCCATGTCGTGGAGCTGGCGATTCATTCCCGCCGGGTCGGGCCACTTCGCCGGGTCCATATCGTACTGCCCCATCTTCGTGAAGTAGAACCAGTCGACCACCATGACGTCCGCCGGATACTTGCGCTCGCGATACTCTTTGGCCACGCTCAGCACTTCCTCCTGCGATGCGTACCGCTGCTTGCACTGGATATAACCGTAAGCGGCCTTCGGCAGCAGGGGAGTCTCGCCGGTCAGGTGGCGGTATCCAAGATAGATCTCGTCAGTGGTATTGCCTGCGATCACGAAGAAGGACACGCGGTCGCCCACCTCCGACGTCCATTTTGTCTTCTCGTTGAAGCCCGGCTCTACCACCGTCTTCGAAGGGTTGTCCCAGATCACACCGTAGCCGTGATTCGTCACCAGGAACGGGATGCCGATACTGGGTCCGCCGGTGGCGGTGTAGTTTTGCCACATCTCCACGCGATGTCCGCGATGGTCCAGGAAACCCTCCTGATTCTGGCCCAGGCCGTAGTAATGCTCGTCCGCGGGCGAACGGAAGGTGGCGCCCACCTGATAAAACGGCGGATCGGAGGGACGCCGGTCATGCAGGATCCCGGCGTTGCCGTCTTTGTAATTCGGCACCGACATCGACCAGCCCTCCATCTCGAGGAGCGTTCGGCCATCGGGTGTACCGATGAAAATATGCGTTTCGGGAGCCGACCCGTTGAAGTACTTGGCGATATCGAGCTGCGTGGAGAGCGGTGTGCCCGGGACGTTCGCCGTCACCGTGACGGCCAGGCGGCTGGAACTGTAGACATCGCCGCCTGCGGTCTGCCGGTAAGCCCAACCCTGCGCAGCGGGAGCAGCGGTGAATCCGTAGCCGGGACCGGCGGTTGCACGATCCTTGGCCAGGCTCAACGTGACGCGGATGATATTGGGAGCGTACGGTTCGAGTACCACCCCGCTGCCGCCGCGATCGAGCACGATCTGCTGTCCGGCCGTTTGCGCCTGCGCGGCCGGCAGCGCCGCCACCAGCAGGCTAAGAGGGAGAGTAAGCTTGCGAATCACACGGTCATTGTAACGACCCGACGCGACTCTCGCCGTAAGCCCCTCCTTGCCTCCGGACGAGTGCGTGCCTCAGTCCGCGGCGCAACCCATCGGGCTCGCCATCGCGATCTTGGCGCCGGGACGGCCGCACGCGCACATCACCTCGTCCCCGCTGTCGGCAATATGCATGCCGTTCTGCGCTTCGCACTCCCACGCCTCCGCGTGGCCGTCCCGCTGCTGTAGCGCGTAGACCGGCACTTCGAAAAGCCGCCACAACGCCTCACGCTCGCCATCGCTCAATTCGCTGGTGAGCACATACACCGCACGGGCTGCCTTCGCCCCGCGTGCCGCCGCCCTCGCCAACTCGCCGAAGGTGCCTGCCAGCGCCTGCGATCGTCCTCGCGCGGTCGCCGCCGCCTCTGCTGTCACGCCGGGAAAAAACGGATGGCGGATGCCTCGCCCGAACAAAAAGAAACTCATTGCATGCACCTCCGGGACTGTACGTAGAGTCCCAGTAGTACAGGGCCCTCGACCGGATTCTCAGAATTCCCGCAGCACGCGCCGCAGATTGCCGCCCAGAATCAGCCGCGCGTCTTCACCGCCGACCCCCAGATCGCGCAGCGCGTGCATCTGTAAGTCGAGAATCTGGTGATTCCACCCGCGAGGGAAAAAGGACGAATCCGATCCGAATAGCAGTCTCTTCGGACCCACCACGCTCAAGGCGCGCTGGAACACCGTCGCCAGATCCAGTCCCTCGTACCGCATCCACGAGTTGCTGCTCGACGTGTCCAGGTGCACATTGGGGCAAAGGTCCGCCACCATCAGCGCCTCGCGAAAGTACCCCGCTCCGAAATGCGGCACGATAAACCGTACCGCCGGATGCCGCAGCGCCACCGCATGCAGATCGATGGGATTCGAGTACCGCATGTCAAAAGGGGAGGGAAGTCCCAGCTTCTCGCGGACCCCGACCGAGAGCACGCCGCAATGCACGAACACCGCGACGCGATGCGCCGCCGCCTGTTCCAGCAGCACCTCCACGCGCTTATCCTGAATGGAATAAAGGTGCATGGCGGGAAAGAGGCAGATGGCGTCGAGCCCCTTCACCACTTCGCCATGCTCGGCCCACGGATTCACCATGGCAAAGGAGAAAAAGCGGTCGGGGTATGCTTTCGCCGCGATCGTGACCGACGATTCGTCACCAGCGATGCTGGCGATCAATGCCGCGCGCGAGACTCCGTGGCTGTCCAATTCGCCGGCCCACAGACGCGCGAGCTCCGCCGGATCGTCCGGCGGCAATTCCCAATGCAGCGTGGCTGCGACCTCTTCCGCCGGCAGGCGCACATTCTCGCCCAACGCCGAAAAGAATCGCCGCGAAAAGAAATGAACGTGCGCGTCCGCGACTTGGCACTCACCCCAAGGTGTCTGCATCGGGTTTGTTCCAGTGAGTGATGCCCGCGGCCAGCGCGAGCTGCGTCAGCCCCGCCACATTGTTCACTCCCAGCTTCTTCATCATCGTCTTGCGATAACTGCGGATGGTCTGCAGCCCCAGGTCCAAAAGTACCGCGATATCTTTACTCGTCTTGCCCTCCGCCACCAGCCGCAACACCTGCAGTTCGCGCGGCGAGAGCGACTCCAGCGGACTCTTATCGTGCGTATCCAGGTCGCCGCGCTGGATCCGCTGCAGCAGCCGGTCCGATACCTGCGAGCTGAGATACGATCCGCCGCGCGCCACCGTGCGCAGCGCATCCAGCAATTCGTTTGACGATGCTTTCTTCAAAACGAACGCCCGCGCGCCTGAGCGTATGGCCGTCACCACCGAATTCTCATCGTCGTACATGGAAAGGATCACCACCTTCACGCCGGGGCAGTGGCGCAAAAGTTCGGTGGTGGCCTCAATCCCGTTCATTCCCGGGAGCCCGATGTCCATGAGCACGAGGTCCGGCTCGGTTTTCTTACACAGTTGGACCGCGTCGGCGCCGTTTTCGGCCTCGCCGACTACGCGGAATTCCGCGCCGCGCTCCAGTATGGTCTTGACTCCGTCGCGAACCAGCTTGTGGTCATCGACAAGTACGATGTCGAACGGCATAGTGATTCCTCATGCGGCCTCAGCCACCGCGGCCCGAACGGTTGTGCCTGTTTTCCGATCGCTGACGATGGAAAGATCGAGCCCCGCCTGTGCGGCGTAGTGCTCCATGCTCAATAGTCCCAACCCGCGCGACCCGCCCAGAATATCGGCTGGATCGAATCCTTTTCCATTGTCGCGAACTTCCATTTGCGCGCCGGTACGTGTGGACTTTACCGCAACTTCAATCGACGAGCAACTGGAATGTTGCACCGCGTTCTCCACCGCCTCCTGCGCAATGTGGTAAAACGCCGAGGCGATCTTGGGGTCGATCTTCAGACTCGGATCCACGTTCACCCGCAAGCCGCCCGGAAAGCGCCCGCGAACATGCACCACCATCCGGTCCAGCGCCGACCGCAGGCCCGCCCGCTCCACCGCCGAAGGATTCAGGTGGTAGCTGTATTCGCGCACCTGCTCCATGATGGTCTCAAGCACCTTCTGGATTTCGGTGATGCGCAGGCAGGTTTCCGGTGAGATGCTCTCCACGTCCATCCGCGCCAGGTCGAGCTGCAATCCCAGCGCGGTGAGATTCTGCCCCACCACGTCGTGCAGAAACTTGGAGAGCGTATTGCGTTCGAATTCCTGCGCCTTCAGTGCGCCCAGCACGGTATTGCGCAACTCGTGCTCGGCGGTATTCCAGGGAGTGATCTCGCGCGCCATGCCGCCGGCATACCGCGCGCCGTCTTTTCCCTGCACCGGGAAAATCGAAACGTACCACGTGCCGTCAGGCAGGCGCTGGCGCAGACGAAGGTCCTCGCCTGCCAAAGCCCGTGTGAAGCGGCCGCACCATGCCGCCCCCTCGGCGCCCAATGCCTCTTGTGCCTTTTTACCGGTCAGCTCTTCCGGCGGCCGGCCCAGCAGCTTCTGCGACGACCCGTAAACGCGCTCGAAAACCAGGTCTTCCCGTACCAGCCAGACACACGCCGGGCTCTGCTGCAGCAGGATCTCCGGCAAGCACCCGGTTTCTGGCATTGCCGGTCAACTCTTCCGCGCAACTGCCTTGCGGACGGCAGCCACTATATCGCGTGCCATCAGGCCATACTTTTCCATCAGTTCGTCCGGCTGCCCGGTTTCCGCGTATGTATCCTGAATGCCGACGAACTCCATGGGGCAGGGCCGCGACTCCGCCACCACCTGCGCCACCCGCACACCCAGTCCGGTATCCACCAGGTGCTCTTCCGCTACCACGATGGCGTGGGTTTCCGAGGCAGCCTTGGCGATAGCTTCGCGATCCAGCGGCTTGGCAGTATGCAGATCGATGACGCGCGCCGAAATACCTTCGCCTTCCAGCGTGTCCGCCGCCAAAAGCGCCTGCGCCACCAGCAGACCGCTGGCGATGATGGTGACATCTTTCCCGTCCGCCACCTGCACCGCTTTGCCGATCTCGAACTTGTGGTCCGCGCTATACACAATGGGAGCTTTCGGACGCCCGGTGCGGATGAATACCGGCCCCATATGCGCCGCCGCCGCCTTCACCAGCGCCTTGGTAGACACTTCGTCGGCCGGCGCCATCACCACGAATCCGGCCAGCGAACAGGCCAGGCCGATTTCCTCAATGCTCATCTGCGAAGGACCGTCTTCGCCGATCGAGATTCCGCTGTGCGTGCCCACTACCTTCAAATTCACATGCGGATACGCCACGCAGCAGCGCAATTGTTCGAAGCCCTTATTCATGGCGAACGCCGAGAAGCTCGAGACGAACGGAATCTTCCCGGCCAGCGCCAGCCCGGCGCCCACCGCGCACATATTCGCCTCCGCGATCCCGAGCGAGATGAAGCGCTCCGGAAATTCCTTGGCGAAGTAGGCCGTCATGGTCGATTTCGACAGGTCGGCATCGCACACCACTACGTCTTTGTTCTCGCGGCCGAGTTCCACCAGCGCCCGCCCGAAGGCTTCGCGCGTGGCCGCTCCCAGTTTAATCTCGAATTTGGTCCTCGCGGGCATGTTATTGCAGCTCCTGCATGGCTAATTTCACTTCGTCCGCGGAGGGCGCAGTCCCGTGGAATTTCGGATTGTTCTCCATGAACGAGACACCTTTGCCCTTTACGGTGTGGGCCACCAGGCAGGTCGGTTTGCCTTTGGTCGCCTCCGCCTCCGTAAACGCGGCGTCAATCGCATGGAGATCGTGGCCGTCGAGCTCGATGGTGTGCCAGCCGAACGCGCGCCACTTATCGGCGAGCGGCGCGACATCCATGATGTCTTTCACGAAGCCGTCGAGCTGGATGCCGTTGTAATCCACAATCGCCACCACGTTGTCCAGCTTGTGAAATGCGCCCGCCATGGCCGCTTCCCACACCTGCCCTTCCTGAATTTCGCCGTCGCCCATCATCACATAGGTGCGCGATTTGCGCCCGTCCATGCGCGCTGCGAACCCCATCCCCAGCGCCAGCGAGAGGCCCTCGCCCAGCGAGCCGGTGGACGCTTCCAGCGCCGGAATGTATCGCATGTCGGGATGGCCCTGATAGACCGATCCCATTTTGCGCAGGGTGTCCAGTTTATCGAGCGGCGTCTGTTCGTACCCCGCCTCGGCCATCACGGCATACAGCACGGGCGCGGCGTGCCCCTTGGAAAGAATAAACCGGTCGCGGTCCGGCAGTTTCGGATTCTTGGGGTCGATGTTCATCCGGTTGAAGTACAGTTCCACCAGGATCTCCACCGCCGAGAGCGACCCTCCCGGATGGCCCGATTTCGCGGCGCCGATCATCTCCACAATTTCCCGCCGGACGCGGCGGGCGATTACTTGCAGTTCCTCTATCGACTTGTGCATGGGACGCTTCATATTCTAGCATTTGCGCTAAAAGCGCGGCTCTGTAACTACGTGCATCGGGGCCGAGCGCCGTCAGCACGCCGTCTTTGAGCGCGCAAGCGGCGTGCGCTTCCCGCGCTGCTTCCGTGCGAAGGCCGGCCGCTGTCAGGTATATCATTCGCGAAGTGAAGTACGGGCCGCCATGCAAGAGGGACAGTATCCGCAAACTGCAGGCGATCCCTCATTTGTCCCGTCTATATACTACTGCTAACTCCCGGCGCTAACGAAACGGTATATTGTCCCCTGATGAGCTCTAACCGTATGCTATCAATGGCGCAAGAAGTGTCCGCCAATTCTCTGGGCTCCGATATGCCGCTAGACAGCAAGATTATGGAATGGGATCCGGGCAGCAACGCTCCCGATGCCTGGGTGTTGCCTGCCGCTCTGCAGCAACTGCAGGAATGCGGGGAGGAGTCGCTGGTAGAGGAACTGATCGAGATTTTTCAGACCGACACCGCTTCCCGTCTGGAATTGCTGGCGCGCGCTGTACAGACGGCCGACTACACCACGGCGCGCCAGGAAGCTCACACCATCAAAGGCAGCGCGCTTCAGGTAGGCGCTGTACGCTTCGGGGACATCTGCCGCCAGATGGAAACCGAAGCCCGCAAGCCCGAACCGGTGGATCTCAATCCTTTGTTCGGTGCGTTGATGGCTAGTTTCGAAGAGGTGCGCGTGGTCCTCGCCGCGCGCCAATCGTCCGAAAACGGCGGTTCCCCGGACCATGGCCAGTGAGACGATCCTCATCGTCGACGATGCTCCTGTCAGCCTCAAGCTGACCGATATCCTGCTGCGTAAAGAGGGCTACCAGGTCCACTCCACCACGAACGCCGAGCAGGCGCTCTCGCTGCTCCCCGGCCTGCACCCCGACATGATCCTGGTCGACATTCAGTTGCCCGGCATGAACGGCCTCGAACTGACCCGGCGCGTCAAACAGGACTCGCGCACGCGCGATATCGTAGTGGTAGCGCTCACCGCCTGCGCCATGAAAGGCGATGACGACCGCGCTTTCAAGGCCGGCTGCGACGGCTATATCACCAAGCCTATCGAAACTCTTACGCTGGCCAACCGGGTGCGCGATTATCTGTCGCAGCGGCAATCGCGGCCTCTGCCCGTGCCCGAGGCCGGGGACGAAGAGCCGCGAGGATTTCCCGGCGGTCTCACGCTCAGCCCTACCGAACTGGAGAGCATCCGCCGCCGCTTCCTGGAAGAGGGCGTCCACCACTGCCGCCAGTTGCTCGAATCGCTGGAAAGCAATTTCGATCTTCCGCAGACCCTTCGTAGCGTGCGCGGGTGGGGAGAAGCCGCGACGGCGCTCGATTACCCGGTGCTGACGATTCTGGCCGGCGAGGTCGAAAAGCTGCTGCGCGCGCCCACTCCCGACCGGGTGGTATTGTGCGACGCGCTTTCCAACCTGATGGTTGGTTTCGTGGAACCGCCCGAGGCCACCCTCGGTTCCATTCCGCATTCGGTGGAAGCAGCGCTCAAAGGCAAATGCGTCGCTCTTGCCGGAGTGGCGCCTGAGGAGGCCGAACGCCTCTGTGCGGCGCTCGATCGTGCCGGCGCCAAGTCTCGTGTATTCTCGGCCACCGAACGGCCTTCGCCGGAGGCTATGGCAGCCTGCAATCTTCTGGTGGTGCACGTCCGTCCCGACACGTTCGGAACCTCCTGGCTGCATCCGCTTTCGGTCGCCGATTTCAAACAGCCCCTGGTGTTTATCGGCATCCGCGACCACCTGCTCGATCTCGATGCATCCGTGCTGGCGCGCGCAGCCGACCTGCTGGTCGATGGCTGGCAACCCGAAGAGGCGCTCTTGCGTTTCGGCCGTGCGCTCTCCCGCGGCACCACCGCGAAAGCTCCTGCCGTGGCAACGGTCGAAGCCCGGCCGGTATACGGAATGCCCATACCGCGCGAGGTCACGCGCGAGGCTGAAGTGCTGCTGGCCGACGACGACCTCACCGTCCGCATGGTGACGCGCAGCTTGATGCAGAACGCCGGCATCAAGTGCCGCATGGCCTGCGACGGCAACGAAGCTCTGCAGGCCATCCGCGATTGCCGGCCCACCGCTGCCATCCTCGACGTCAATATGCCCGGCATGGATGGCTACGAAGTTCTGGCCGCCGTTCGCAGCGAGATGCTGCCCGTACGCATCATCCTGCTCACCGCCCGCCAGCAGGAATCCGACATCACTCGCGGCTTCACCTTAGGCGCGGACGACTACGTGGTGAAGCCTTTCAATCCTCCCGAACTGCTGGCACGCGTCAAACGTTATTTGTAGCTTCGCGACCCAACCCACAGGCTTCTAATAGCAGGCGCTTCGCATCGAGTGCCGTTCTGAAACGCGTGCCATTGTGCGTCGGTTAGCTCGCGAAGGCCGGAGCCGCGCCTTAGCCCAACAGCCGGGCGGCCGGCTTTGCGAAGTACGTCAGAATAATGCTCGCCCCCGCCCGCGTGATCGACGTCAGCGTCTCGATCATCGCCCGCTGCTCGTCGATCCAGCCGTTGCGCGCCGCCGCGATAATCATCGAATACTCGCCGCTTACCTGGTACGCGGCGATCGGTACGTCGAACCGGTCGCGTGCCTGGCGGATCAGGTCGAGGTAGGCCAACGCCGGCTTCACCATGATCATATCGGCGCCCTCCTGCAAGTCGAGCTCGATCTCGCGCATCGCTTCCCGCCCGTTGGCCGGATCCATCTGGTAGGTCCGCCGGTCGCCGAATTGCGGCGTCGATTCGGCCGCTTCGCGGAACGGCCCGTAGAATACCGACGCGAACTTGGCGGCGTACGACATCACCGGAATCTTCTCGTACCCGTTGGCGTCGAGCGCCTGCCGGATGGCCCACACGCGCCCGTCCATCATGTCCGATGGCGCCACAATGTGCGCTCCCGCACGCGCGTGCGACAGCGCCGATTTCGCCAGCCACTGCAGCGTCGTGTCATTATCCACGTCGCCGTCGATAATATAGCCGCAGTGCCCGTGGCTGGTATATTCGCAATTGCACACGTCCGTCACGATCAGCAATTCCGGAGTCTCGCGGCGGATTGCCCGGATCGCCCGCTGCACGATGCCGTTGTCGTCATACGCGCCCGAAGCCATGTCGTCCTTCGTCTCCGGCAGGCCGAACAGGATCACGCCGCCGATCCCCAGCGCATGCACTTCCTCGCATTCCTTCACCAGTTCGTCGATAGACATCTGGAAATTGCCCGGCATCGATCCAATCTCGCGCCGTACGCCTTCGCCCGGACACACGAATAGCGGCAGAATGAATTGCGCCGGCTGCAGATGCGTTTCGCGAACAAGGTCGCGCATGGCGGGCGAGGTGCGCAGGCGGCGCAAGCGTTGCGTTGGGAAGGCCATTAATCAGGATTGTAACGCGCGGCACGCGTTGAACCGAAGGAGGGGGGCTTGACATAGCCGGTCGGACGGTTAGAATAAATCTCATCTAACCGCTGCATATGCAACCCTGCGAGCACACCCGGACCCAGATCATCGCCCGAAGAGACGGCGTCGACTACTTAGAATGTTTGGACTGCCGCCAGATCTTCGAGGCCGAGGACATCGAACCCGCGGAAGTGGAAGTGGAAGAAGAAGAGGAATAATTCCCGCCGTCGCTGCGTTCCTTCGGCCGGGTCGCCGGGTACGCTGTTAGATTTCGTACTCCGGGGGTTTGGTGCGTCCGAAATCGATGTGGTTCCAAATGCGTTCGTGCACGAAGTACGCCACGATCTTCAGCACCATATCGACCGCCCCGCCCAGCAGTGAGATCGTCCCTTTTCCCGTGAAGGCGAAGAGAATCAGCCCTGTCACCGACGACCCGAGCAACCGGTAACTGACCGCCTTAGCGATGCTGCGGGCCTGCGATTCCATGCTTACAGGCATTCTACCACATCCCGATAGAGATTACTGTATTTAGCGAAGCCACTACAATAGAAGTATGCACTTTGCAGAGTCGATTTTCTCGACACGATTCCACATTACCCGCGGCGATCTGGAGGGGTACCTGGGCGAGGCGCTTTCCCAGGGGGGCGACTACGCCGATCTGTATTTCGAATACCTCCTCACCAGTTCCATCGGAATAGATGAGTCGATGGTGAAAAGCGCTGCGCAGGGCGTGTCGATGGGCGTGGGCGTGCGCGTGATCTCCGGCGAACGCACGGGCTACGCCTACAGCGACGATCTTTCGCCCGAACGCATCCGCAAAGCGGCGCGCGTGGCCGCCTGCATCGCCGCCGGCCCCAGTAAGGTGGACAAGTTCGATCTCAGTGAGGGTGCGCGTCACAATCTCTATCCCGTTATCACCGCGCCTACCGAAACTGCCTTCGCCGATCGCGTGGACCTGGTGAAGCGCGCCGACCGCGCCGCGCGCGCCTACGATCCGCGCATCTTCCAGGTGCAGGCCGTCTACGCCGACAATCTCCGCCACGTGATGGTGGCCACCAGCGAAGGCGTTCTCACGCTCGACCGCCAGCCACTGGCGCGCATGAGCGTCTCCGCGCTCGCCCGGCAGAATGGCGGGCCGCCGCAGCGCGGCCACGCCGGCGGAGGCGGGCGTGTCGAGCTCGATTTCTTCCTCCACGACAAGCCGCCCGAGCATTTCGCCGGCGAAGCCGCGCGCGAAGCCATCGCCATGCTCGATTCGGTGGAAGCGCCGGCGGGCGAAATGACCGTCGTCCTCGGTCCCGGCTGGCCCGGCATTCTGCTGCATGAGGCAGTGGGCCACGGGCTCGAAGCCGATTTCAATCGCAAGGGCGTTTCGGCATTCAGCGGCCGCATCGGCCAGAAAGTCGCCAGCGAACTGTGCACCGTGATCGACGACGGCACCATGTCCAGCCGCCGCGGGTCGCTCAATGTCGACGACGAGGGCCATCCCACCCAGCGCAACGTGCTCATCGAGAAGGGCGTGCTCCAAGGCTACCTGCAGGACAAGCTTTCCAGTACTCTGCTCAACTCCGCGTCCACCGGCAGCGGCCGGCGTGAGAGCTACGCGCACATTCCCATGCCGCGCATGACCAACACCTTCATGCTGGCCGGCGAGAGCGCGCCCGAAGACATCATTCGTTCGGTGCCGAAGGGCCTCTACTGCGCCAATTTCGGCGGCGGTCAGGTCGACATTACCAGTGGCAACTTCGTCTTCTCAGCCTCCGAAAGCTACCTGATTGAAGACGGCAAGCTGACCCGTCCCGTGCGCAACGCCACTCTCATCGGCAACGGGCCCGAAGCGCTCAAATACGTCAGCATGGTGGGCAACGATCTCAAGCTCGACGAAGGCATCGGCGTATGCGGCAAGGAAGGGCAGAGCGTGCCCGTCGGCGTCGGCATTCCGACCATCAAAATCGATCGCATGACAGTCGGCGGGACGGCATAATCCGACCGTCTTGCCGTTTCATGATGAAGCATCATAGCCTCTAATTGGAGGTCGCTATGCCCCCTGCAACTGCCCGAACCCGCGAAAAATTCGCCACCCAGATCAACTCTGAAATCCTGGCAGAGGTCCGCAGCCTCGCCGAAAAAGAGGGCCGGCAGATTCAGGCGCTCATGGACGAAGCCCTTGCCGATCTTCTCGAAAAGCGCAAGCGAGCCACGCCGCGTGCACACGTGATGGCGGCATACACCGCCAGCCACAACGTCTACGCCCCCGTCTACAAGAAGCTCGCTGAGTGACCGATTACCTCACGACGGTCGAAGTGCTGGCCATCCACGACGATCAGATCGAGCGTTACGGCGGTGCTCGCGGGGTTCGCGACCCCGGCTTGCTGGAAGCGGCGCTGTATCGCCCGCAGACCGGATACTATGTCGACCTCATCGAAGAAGCGGCCGCCCTCTGGGAAAGCCTGTCGCAGAATCATCCCTTCGTCGATGGCAATAAGCGCACCGCCTTCGCCGCCACATATACTTTTCTGGCCATCGATGGCCTTCGATTGACTGCCGGCGCGGACCAGACGGGTGCGTTCCTGAGCGCGCTCTACGACGGCAATCAATTCAGCTTCGAGAAGTTGGTCCCCTGGCTGCGCGAGAATGTAAGAGGAGACAAAGCTTGAGTCAAAATCACCTGCTGGAACTGGCCAACGATGTGGTCAAGCGCGCCCTCACGGCGGGCGCCACCGACGCCGAATGCACCATCGCGGAAGGCGACGAGTTCACCGCCAACGTGCGCATGCGCGAGCTCGAGAGTCTGAAAGAGGCGGGATCGCGCGGCGCCGGCCTGCGCATTCTCGTCGGCCGGCGTACCGGCGCGTCCTATACCTCCGACCTTTCGCTGGAAGGCATCGACAAGCTGGTACGTTCCGCCGTCGAACTCGCCGAGATCACCACCGAAGATCCGCACGCCGGCCTGCCGGAGCCGGAGGAACTTGGTTCGCTCCCCGGCAATCTCGAGCTCTATTCGTCCGATGTCGAAGGCCTCGCTACCGGTATTAAGGTCGACCTCGCCAAACGCGCCGAAGAGGCCGCGCTCTCTTTTGACCCGCGCATCTCCAACTCTGAAGGCGCGTCCTTCGACACTCACATCGGCCGCCATCTTTTCGCCAATTCGCGCGGCTTCTCAGGCGAGTACCGCTCCAGCTACTGCGCCCTCGGCGTGGCTCCCGTGGCGCGCTCGGGCGAGTCCATGGAGCGCGATCACTGGGATACGCTCTCGCGCGGATTCGCCGGCCTGGAGTCGCCCGAATCGGTGGGCCGCATGGCCGCGGAGCGCGCCCTGCGCCGGCTCAACGCCGTGAAGGTGGAGACCCAAAAAGTGCCCGTGGTGTTCGAACCGCGCACCGCGCGCACGCTGCTCGATCACATCTTCGACGCCGTCCACGGGATGTCGGTTTACCGCCATGAGTCGTTTCTGGCCGGCAAGCTGGGCGAAAAGGTCGCGGCCGAGAGCGTCACCGTGATTGACGACGCCACCATTCCCGGCCGTTTCGGGTCCTCGCCCTTCGACGATGAGGGCGTGCCTTCGCGCCGCACCATCGTGATCGAGAAGGGTGTATTGAAAAACTACCTGCTGAATAGCTACGCGGCGCGCAAGCTGGGTATGAAGACCACCGGCAACGCCTCGCGCGGGCTGACGGGCAACGCCGGTATCGGCCACGGGAACTTTTACGTCGAAAAGGGCGTCCAATCGCCGGACCAGATTTTGTCCGGCATCGCGAATGGATTCTATGTGACGGAGCTGATCGGTTTCGGCGTGAACACGGTCACCGGCGATTATTCGCGCGGCGCCGCCGGTCTGTGGATCCGCAACGGCGAGCTTGCCTATGCGGTCTCGGAAGTCACCATCGCCGGCAATTTGAAGGAGATGCTGATGGGGCTCGAAGCGCTCGGCAGCGACCTCGAATTCCGCCGCTCCATTTCTGCGCCTACAATCAAGATAGGAGAAATGACCGTTGGTGGCAGGTAAGGCAGCGGCAACACCCGGGAAGACCATTCCGCCGATGGCGATCATCGCCGCCATCGTCATTCTGATTGGCGCGGCGGGATTCTTTTACCTCGATCGCGTCTCGCAGCAGTCGCCCGCGGCTCCCCCGCCGCCCAGTGCGGATGCGCGCGCCTACGCCAAGAATCTACGCTTTGTGGCGGACGACGGCATCAATCTTGAAAATCCCAAGATGGAGTCGCACGAGAGTTATCTCAATCAGGCCGTGGTGGAGATCAGCGGCAACGTCATGAACGCCGGCGACCGGCCCATCGACGCCGTAGAAGTTACCTGGCTGTTCAAGGACCCGGGCACGCCCATGCCCGACGGCCAACTCTATCAGGAAGTGATCTGGCGCCAGCGTACCTATCTGATCACCAAGAAAATGGGGGGGCTTGCCCCCGGGCAATTCCGCCATTTTTCCACTTCCTTCGACGATATTCCGGACACCTGGAATCAGGCGATGCCGAATCTGGTGATCGCTGGAATCCAGTTTAAGAAGTAGGCACTGACTCGCCCTCTTCAGGGCGTCATAATCGACGGGCGCTTTGGCGGAACACTCAGACAATATAAAATGCGCCCCGGAATGAAACCGGAGCGCATTGAAATAATCCTTCGTCTTAGCCGCTCATCGAGCCCAGGAACTCGCCGTTGCTCCGCGTCTTGCTGAGCTTATCGAGCAGTAGTTCCATGGTCTCCACCGGCGAGAGCGGATTCAGCACCTTGCGCAGAATCCACACGCGATTGAGTTCGTCCTTCGGCAACAGCAGCTCTTCCTTACGAGTGCCGCTCTTATTGATGTCGATGGCCGGGAACACGCGCTTGTCCACCAGCTTGCGCTCCAGGTGGATTTCCATGTTGCCGGTACCCTTGAACTCTTCGAAAATCACGTCGTCCATACGGCTGCCGGTATCGATCAGCGCGGTCGCCACAATCGATAGCGACCCGCCTTCTTCAATATTGCGCGCCGCCCCGAAGAAGCGCTTGGGACGCTGTAACGCGTTCGAATCGACGCCGCCCGAAAGCACCTTGCCCGAGGGCGGGACGATGGTGTTGTAGGCGCGCGCCAGTCGCGTGATGGAGTCGAGCAGAATGACCACGTCGCGCTTATGTTCCACCAGGCGCTTGGCCTTCTCGATCACCATTTCGGCCACCTGCACGTGACGCGTGGCGGGCTCGTCGAAGGTCGAACTGATCACTTCGCCGCGCACGCTGCGCTGCATGTCGGTGACTTCTTCCGGACGCTCGTCGATGAGCAGTACGATCAGCGTGACTTCCGGATGGTTGGTCGTCACCGAGTTGGCGATGCTTTGCAGCAGCATCGTCTTACCGGTGCGGGGCGGGGAAACGATCAGGCCGCGCTGTCCCTTGCCGATGGGAGTGAGCAGGTCCATGACGCGCCCGGAATAATTTTCGCGCACGGTTTCGAGCTTGAGCCGTTCGTTGGGATAGAGCGGCGTCAGGTTGTCGAAGAAGATCTTGTTGCGCGCTTCCTCCGGCGGTTCGAAGTTGATGGCGTCGACTTTGATCAGCGCGAAATACCGCTCGCCTTCCTTGGGCGGGCGGATCTGGCCGGAGATGGTGTCGCCGGTGCGCAGGTCGAAGCGGCGGATCTGCGAGGGCGAGACGTAGACGTCGTCCGGACCGGGCAGGTAATTGTATTCCGGCGCACGCAGGAAGCCGAAGCCGTCGGGCAGGCATTCGAGTACGCCTTCGGAGAAGATCAGTCCGCTCTTTTCGGCTTGCGTTTGCAGGATTTTGAAAATCAGCTCCTGCTTGCGCAGTCCGGCGGCTCCGGCAATTCCCATTTCCTTGGCGACCGTGTTGAGGTTCTGGATGCTCATGTCTTTGAGCTCCACCAGGTCGAGTGTGGGCGTGCCGTTTTTGACGGCCTGGGCCGCCTGTTGTTTACGGCGCTGCTGGCCGGGATGGCCGGTGAGGTCGTGCGGGAGCACGGCCGGAGGTTCGGCCGCTTTGGGCTCGGGCGGCTTACTCTCGGGCGGCGCCGGCTTTGCTTCCAGCGCGGGCTTCGGCTCGGCGGCGGCGACGGCCGCCGGTTTGGGCTCGGGCGCCGGTTTGGGTTCGGCCGCTGGTTTGGGCTCAGCCGGCGGTTTGACTTCCGCGGCCGGCTTGGGTTCGGCCGGGGGCGCGGCGGCGGCCGGCGGCGCGGCCGCTTTAGAGGCGCGCTCCGGACGCTCCTTATGTTCTTTTTCTGCCTTGGCCGGCTTTTCCGGCTTCTCTGTGTCCGCGGAAACGGCGGGCGCCGCGTTCTCGTGGACGTTGTTCTTCTCGGTGGGCTTTTCCTGCGGCGGGGCGGTCCCTACCGTGGTTGGAGTGTTTTCGCTATTGCTTGCCAAATTTCCCTCACTCCCCGGCCGGTGACGGCCGAGAACGGCAGCGGCTCCACGCCTTCCTCACGGATGGCGCGTAAGCCGCGGCTCTCTTCAGATTGATTTAACTTATCGGTCTTCGTGGCGATTACCAGGTATTCTCTGCCGCGCTCCTCAAGCCAGCGCTTCAGGTCCAGATCGTGATCCATCCATCCCCGCCGCGCGTCCAAAATCACGCAGCAAAGTTTCAGGTTCTCTCTCTGTTCTAAATATGCATCGATCAGTTTCTTCCAGCTTCGTTGAAACTCGGCCGGCACTCGTGCGTACCCATATCCGGGAAGATCGACGAAATAAAACCCATTGTCGACCCGGTAAAAATTGATGGTTTGTGTACGACCCGGAGTGTTGCTGACAAATGCCAGCCCCTTACGCCCGATGAGAGCGTTCAGCAGGCTGGACTTCCCAACGTTACTTCTCCCCAAGAATGATACTTCGGGCAGCCGGTCGCCGGGAAACATCTCCGGCTGGCCGGCGCTCACTACGAATTCCGCTCTCAATCCAAAATCCTAACCGCTCCCTTAAGTCGCGACCCGGAAACCGAACATCGCAGTCTATGGTTTAGCATGGCGGCTCGGCTCCCAGGTAGCGGCGGTCAGAAAACTAGTGCGCGCGCGTCTCTTCGCGCGTCTCTTCGATACCCGATTGCAATCCGAGTTCCGTGCCCGGTGTTAATGGGATTGCTACCAGTTCCCGCTCCAGGGCGATTTTCAGAACTTCGTCCATGGAATCCACGAAATTCAGCTTCATGGATTGTTTGATGGCGTCCGGGATGTCGGGGAGGTCCTTCTCATTCTCCCGCGGCATGATTGCTTCCAATATGCCATGGCGATGCGCCGCCATCAACTTTTCTTTCAGGCCGCCGATTCCCAGTACCTTGCCGCGCAGCGTGATTTCGCCCGTCATGGCGACATCGCCGCGCACCGGGATGCGCGTCAACGCACTGCAAATCGTGGTCGCCAGCGTGATCCCGGCCGAAGGACCGTCCTTGGGGATGGCGCCTTCGGGAATGTGGATGTGAACATCGAGATTGCGGTAGAAATCGCGCGGCAACCCGAATGTGTGAGCGCGCGAGCGGATGTAACTCATGGCCGCCTGCACCGATTCCTGCATCACGTCGCCCAGTTTGCCCGTGATGGTCAGCTTGCCTTTGCCTTCCATCAGGGTGCATTCCACGGTCAGAATCTGGCCGCCCACTTCAGTCCACGCGAGGCCGGTCGCGGCGCCCACCTCGTTCTTCTTATCGAGGATCTGGTCGCGGAACCTCCACGGGCCCAGCAGGTCGGGCAGTTTCTCCTCGTTGATTTCGAGCTTGGCGAAGGTTTTCTTATCCTTGCCGCTCTGATGATTCACCACCTGGCGCGCCGCCTTGCGGCACACATTGCCGATTTCGCGTTCCAGATTGCGAACGCCGGCTTCGCGCGTGTAGTGCTGGATCAGGCCGTTGATGCCGGAATCGTTGAAGTTGATCTGTTCGCCGCCCAGCCCGGTCTGCTCCATCTGTTTCTTCACCAGGAACCGCTTGGCGATCTCCATCTTTTCGAGCTCGGTATAACCCGAGAGACGGATCACTTCCATGCGATCCTGCAGCGCCGCCGGAACCGTGTGCAGCACGTTGGCGGTCGCCACGAAGAAGACTTCGCTCAAATCGTACTCGACGTCCAGATAGTGGTCCACGAACATGTAATTTTGTTCGGGGTCGAGCACTTCGAGCAGCGCGGCCGACGGATCCCCGCGGAAATCCATCGACATCTTGTCGACTTCATCCAGCATGAATACCGGGTTGCGCGTGCCCGCCTTCTTCATCATCTGGATGATCTGGCCGGGCAGTGCGCCGATGTAGGTACGGCGATGGCCGCGGATTTCGGCTTCATCGCGCACGCCGCCGAGCGACATGCGGACGAACTTACGGCCGGTGGCCTTGGCGATCGACATACCCAGCGAAGTCTTGCCGACACCGGGAGGTCCCACGAAGCACAGAATCGAGCCCTTGGGATTCTTGACCAGACGCCGCACCGCCAGGAATTCGAGGATGCGCTCTTTGATTTTTTCGAGCCCGTAATGGTCGCTCTCGAGCGTGGTTTCGGCGAACTTCAGGTCGCGGATTTCTTTCGACTTCTTCTTCCACGGCACAGCCAGCAACCAGTCGAGATAATTGCGGGAGACCGTGGACTCGGCCGACATCGGCGGCATATTCTCCAGCCGCTTCAACTCCGCCATGGCCTTCTCTTGCGCATCGGCGGTCATGCCCGCGGTCTCGATGCGCTTCTTCAGCTCGTCGATCTCGCTCTTTTCGCCGCGCCCAAGTTCCTTCTGGATGGCCTTGATCTTCTCGTTGAGATAATACTCTTTTTGCGCCTTCTCCATCTGGCGCTTCACGCGGCCCTGAATGGTGCGATCCACATTCAGCTTCTCGATTTCGATATCGAGCATTTCCGCCACGCGCGTCAGGCGGTCGATGGGGTCGAAGATTTCCAGCAGTTCCTGCTTCTCTTCCAGCGTCAGCGGAAGATTGGCGCCCACGGTATCGGCAAGTTTGCCGGGCTCTTCGCCGCCGCGGATGGCCTGCAGCATCTGCTCGTAATTCAGATTCTGACTCAGCTTGACGTACTGTTCGAACAGGCCGGTGACGCGGCTCATGAGCGCGTCGAGCTGCGGCCCGGTCTCTACCCGGTAAGTCGAAGTCTTGACGATGGCGCGGAAGAAGCCGTCTTCGTCGGAAACGGAAACTACCTTGGCGCGCTCCACGCCTTCCACCAGCACCTTGATATTGCCGTCGGGCAGCTTCAGGCTCTGCACGATATTGACGATCGTCCCTACGCTGAAAATCTCGTTGGGCTTGGGCTCGTCCACCGAGGCGTCATGTTGGGCGGCAAGGAAAATCTTCTTGTCGCCGGCCATGGCTTCCTCGAGCGCACGCACGCTCGACTCACGCCCAACCACAAACGGGGTCATCATATACGGAAATATGACCACCTCGCGAATGGGCATCATCGGCAGACGTTTTGTATCGGGCTTTTCCTTCGATGTAAGCATTGATCTCCCCAGGAGCTCGGCCTGCCCCTGGTCCTCTGGTTTAAAAGGGAAAACTACTTGTCGGAAGTTTTGGGGCTAACCGGCCTTTTCTAATATTGTAAGACTGATTTTCTGCGACAGCACCATTTCCTTGGTGACCTGGAATTCCCGAACCTTCTTGTAGGAAGGCAAATAGTACATCAGATCGAGCATCAGGTCTTCCAGAATCATGCGCAGTCCGCGTGCGCCCACCTTGCGTTCCATAGCCAGGTCGGCGACCGCTTCCAACGCCTCGTCGCTGAATTTCAGACGGACATTCTCGAACTCAAACAGTTTCTGGTACTGCTTGATGATAGCGTTTTTGGGACGCGAGAGAATCTGGATGAGCGCCGAGCGGTCCAGGTCCTCCAATACGGCGTTCACCGGGAGGCGCCCGATGAATTCCGGAATGAACCCAAATTTGATCAGGTCGATCGGCTGCGCATGGCTGAGCAGATCGATATCGCGCCGTCCGCTGGTCGAACGCAGCGCCAGCTTGTCTTCTTCCTGCAAAAAGCCCATGGACTTCTTGCCGGTACGCCGCGCGATCACCTTCTCCAGGCCCACGAAAGCGCCGCCGCAAATGAACAGGATGTTGGTGGTGTCCACCGGCGTGAATTCCTGGTGCGGGTGCTTGCGGCCGCCCTGCGGCGGGACATTGGCTACCGTACCTTCCAGAATCTTGAGCAGCGCCTGCTGCACGCCTTCCCCCGATACATCCCGGGTAATGGAGGGATTCTCATCCTTGCGGCAGATCTTGTCGATCTCGTCGATATAGATGATGCCCTGCTGGCACTTCTGTACGTCGCCGTCGGCAGCCTGCAGCAGTTTGAGGATGATGTTCTCGACATCCTCACCCACGTACCCGGCTTCCGTCAGAGTGGTGGCGTCCACGATGGCGAACGGCACATCCAGAATCTTCGCCAGGGTTTGCGCCAGCAGCGTCTTACCGGTGCCAGTGGGACCGATCAGCAGGATGTTCGATTTCTGCAGCTCCACCTCGGAGTTGCGCATGCGGTTCATGTGGATGCGCTTGCAGTGATTGTAAACCGCCACCGCCAGCTTCTTCTTGGTGGCATCCTGGCCGATCACGTACTGATCGAGAAACTCTTTTACTTCCAGCGGTTTCGGGATCTTGTTGGGCGTGCCCGAGGGCGGCTCGACTTTATCGTCCTCTAAAATCGAGTTGCAAACCGCGATGCATTCGTCGCAGATGTAGGCCCTGGGATAGTCGCTCGGGGAGGAAATGAGCTTTCCGACTACGTCCTGGCTCTTGTGGCAAAACGAACACCGTAAAGCGTCATCCGATCCGGCTCGCTTCAAGCAGTTTTCTCCTCTTCCGCCAAGCCTGCCGGCGGGTGAGATCCTCCAAATTGCTTCGTCTTCATTATCACCTGAACGGGCTCCCTTAGCAATGTACTCCGAAGGTAGGTAGTTTGCGAGCCCGGTCCCATCGCCAAAACGGGTCCCGGGCCGCTCCCTTAGCCGGAGTCCGGTTACAACATCCGACCCTATTCGGGTTGCGGCTCGGCGGGTACATCGTCCGCCGTCTTGCGCGCCTGTTCGAACAGGAAACTGAGCGTCTTTTCGGTCTGGATGTGCGAGGCAATGCGCCCCAGCGTGCCATCCTTCTCAAACTTCATATGGAGCGCCGCCACCGGCTCCTTCTGCTGCCGCGCCATCCGCTCCACTTCGCGGTCTACCTCGTCGCGGGTGGCGCCGATCGACTCGCGCTCCGCGATCTTCGAGAGCAGCAGCGACGCCTTCACTTCGCGCAGCGCCTTTTCGCGCTGCGTCTCCATTACCTTTTTCCAGTCGAGCTTGATCGACCGCGGATCGACACCCTCACCCGCCATGGCACGCAGCGTCTGCTCCATGCGGTTCTTCACCTGCCGCTCCACGAAGACCTCGGGCACGGCGAATTCGTGCGCATCCACCAGCTTATCGACGATCTTATCCTTGGCTTGCTGCTGGGCGTCGAACTCGCGCTGCCCGAAGATATTCTTTCGGATGGCTTCCCGCAGTTCGCCCACATCGCGATAATCGCCCAGGTCCTGCGCGAATTCGTCGTTCAATTCGGGCAGTTCTTTACGGCGGATCCCCAACAGGCTGGCGCGAAACTTGATCGTCTTACCGGCGAGTTTCTTGGAGCCGTAATCTTCGGGATAGCTTACCTCGAACTCGCGCTCTTCGCCCGGAGTGACGCCGCGCAGGTTCTCGGTGAATGCCGGGAACGTATCGCTGCCGCCGATTTCGAGCACCATCTCGTCGGTCTTCACCGGTTCGCCATCCACCCCGGCAAGACTTTCAAGCGCCACCACGGCATGGTCGCCATCTTCCACCGGCCGCGGATCCACGTTGACGTACTGCGCCTTCTGATCGCGGAGCTCGGCGATGCGCTTATCGATATCTTCTTCGCTCACGCTCGGGTCGCCATACGGTACTTCGACCCCGCGGACTTCGCCCAGTTCGATTTCCGGCATCACCTCGAACTCAGCCTTGAAGCGGAGCGGTTCGCCGTCATGGAAATGGACATCCTTGATATCGGGCTGGCCCACCACGCTGAGATTCTCGGCCTCGAACTGCTGCTGGAGGAATTTGGGGATCAGACTCTCCAGCACCTGCTGCCGGATGTCACCGGCGAACTGCTTGCGGATGATGCTGGTAGGAGCTTTGCCCGGCCGGAATCCGGGGAGTTTGGCGCGTTTCTGCACCTCGGCCGTAACGCGTCCCAACTCGCTTTCTACATCGCTAACGGGGATGGAGATTTCGAGCGAGTGCTTGCAACCTTCGACTAAAGCCAAGTGGAATGAACCTCAGGAAATGAAGATGATGGTGTAAAGCTCATAATACCACGGACTCCAAATGGGGATTTTCCGGGTGTCAGGGCAATTCGAGCGTCTTCGCCGGACGCGCTCGCGCCAGCCGCGGAAGCGCCATCAACGACGGCTCCATTCCCTTTTCGTAATGGCGAACGCCGCCGCCCGGTACTACCTGGGTGGAGGCTTTTCTTTCGCGCGACGCCTTGTAAAACCGTCGAAAGGCGCACAGTACATTAGTTCTATTTTGCTTAGTAGTTCTGGAAAAACAGGCGTACTAAAATAACATAACGGATTGGAGCCTAACGCTCCGAGAGCAGGAGTAGTGAGACTTCTGGACGGTCAAGGTGCGAAAACCTGGGATTCGTGCCATTCAGCTACTGGCTGGACTCAGCAACCTCGAGAGCCCTGATACTATTTACGGCCCCCTCGCATCACGACCAGGAGTTCACGTTTACGATAACCGGTCACGTCCAGGGGAATTGAGGGATCGACATGGTCTGCTTTAGGCGCCTGTTCAGCTTCGGTCTGGTCGTCATCTCGGGAGTAGCATCGGGCCAGAGGCCGGTCATATTCCCGGGGGGCGTGGTGAACGCCGCCAGTTATTCGCGGCTGGCTAGTTCCAGTGGGACCCATAACCTGGCGGTTGCCTCGATCGCCACGATTTTCGGCGCAAACCTGGCCGCGTCAACAGCTACCGCGAACAGTATTGTTCTCCCAGTCCTGCTCGCAGGCACTTCGGTCACAGTCAACGGACTTGCTGCGCCGCTGTTCTATGTCTCTCCCGGCCAGATCAATTTCCAGGTGCCGCTGCAGGCCAACTCTTACTCTGGCGGGATCGTCGTTACGACGGCCGCCGGATCGAGCGACGCTTTTCCCTGGGGAGGGACGGACTCTACATTGGGTATCTTCACGATGAACGCAGGCGGATGTGGTGCGGGTGCGGTACTCAACGTTAGCCCAGACGGGTCCCTGTCGTTGAACTCTCCTGCGAATAGCGTTTCGCCGGGGGACTCAGTCGCGGCCTTTGGCACGGGCGTAGGATTCGTTTTTCGTGCGCCGGAGGATGGGTATCCGGCGCCGTCCTCCGGTCCACCCACCTCCGCAACGTTCAGCGGGGACGGCGTGTACGACTTCGTGGCAGATAACGGCGCCACGTCTAACTGGTCTGGCCTTGCGCCCGGTTTCGTCGGTGTCGGACAGTTCAATGTTCGTGTGTCTCCGACTGCCCGAGAGGGCTGTGCTGTTCCATTTCAAGTACAGGGCGGGTATTACCCCTCTATTACTCAACCGGTCCTCCTGGCCATCCATACCGGCGGAGGGGCGTGCGTCGATCCCCCAACCGCCGCGTACGGAGAGGTAACGTGGGAGCGGGCGTTCACTGCAGTTGGGATGACGGCGACTACCGAGACCGATACCGTCACGGTGTCCCTGCAAGCATCGCCGGGGAAACAGACTCCTATCGCACCGACCTTCTCCGAGGGCGTCGGCTACAGCTCAACTCAATTCCTTGGACCGCCGTGCCCGATACCGGGGTACCGCAGCTTGGACGCAGGGGCGGTAACAGTTCAGGGCCCGAGTTTCGGCCCGCTAAGCGCGCCCCTGGCGCCGCTGCCACGAGCGCAAATAAGCGGACTGACAGCATATCAGGCATCGCTTCCGCCCGGCTCCATCCAGGCGGGGAGCTTCGCCGTCGTGGGGGCGGGAGGGTCCGACGTGGGTCAGTTTCAGTCCGGCGTCCATATCGGGGCGGACATCCAGATCGGCAGTTCCCTGGAGGACATAGTCTTTCCGTGTAATACCGGCGTGACGATTAATTGGACGGGCGGCGACCCCTCCTCCTGGGTCGCCGTTATCCAACAGCTCGAACAAAACGACTCCTATACCGGCGCGATTACCTGGTATGCTCACGCCTCGGATGGGGCTATCGCCATTCCGCCTCCGCCCGGTCACCCCGCCCAGTGCAGTGGGACGAGCGTACCAATCAAGCTGATCCTGGAGGTGTTTCCGGACCCCTCTGTGACCCAGACCTTCACCGCGCCGGGGCTAAGTTTGGGCGGGCGGCAACTGTGGCGATACGTCCACACCTTCGACGCTTCCATATTGCAGTAGTCGGAAGGTCGAAGCCCCCGTTTCTTCCCTCAGTCCAGTTGATGTCGCACTGAGCCAGTCGACGCCTTCCTCCCAATCGGCCGCCACCCGTGCCCCACTTCAAACAACGGGAAGAGCGCCAGCCCGAGCAGCTTGTTCTTGCCCGGCATTCGCTTAGGTAAAGAATCTGCTCGAATCGATATTCAACCAGCAGACTCGCGACCAGGTCGAAGCCAGCGCCTCCCAATGGACGTTTTGTCGCCTGGTGCCGCCCTTCTATAGATTGGGCAAAATGGGCGTACCCAGCCGATACCGTCATCATTCTCAAGCCCGCAATCCCTGGGCGCGCCCCGTCGTCTGGGCTGCACGGGTGCTGGTCTTCTACTTCCACGCTCCGCCCGATGTGGCTGCGCCCTTGGCCGGGACTCGCGCCGGTCACAGTCTTTCCCCATTTGGTGGAAGCTCTTTCGAGGAACTCTTAGCCCTTCAGCCAGATTTTCGCGTTAGAGTGTGGGCGGAGGGCCGTGTTACTCGGTTCGTAAGGTGATCCCGTTGCCAATAGAATCAAGACGGAGCGTCTCAATTACGTTAATACGAGGCATGTCAATCGTAGTCCAAGACCAATTGACAAAGAATTACGGGACAGCTCGTTCACTCCGAAAACCTCTGGTCTGACGCCTACAGCCGCGCCCGTGAACTCGTTGTGATATACCAACCTGAGGCGCTCGCGCTTAAAGAGCCCCTCGTCTGCGGAATAGTGAAACACATATGCCTGATAATCTGTAGAGTAAGTATCCGCTTCCAACAGGGCTTCAGGGATCTCTCCGATCGATTGCGAGAATCTCATAAACATCTTTCATGTCGCCGTCGTACTTTCAGGTCTGGAATTACGTCAGGCGGAGGCACGTAACCTTATAACAGCCGATCGAGAGCAGTATCACAGCGAGCGCTCTTCCTGAGACCCGACCAAAAGTAGTTGTGCGGGTGATGCCCCAAGTACGCTGTTACGGCTAGGAACAGCAGCACGACCCAAATTGCAGTTCGTTGGTCTGCACCGGATCGCCATCCACCCCGGCCAGACTTTCAAACGCCACCACGGCATGGTCGCCACCTTCCACCGGCCGCGGATCGACGTTGACGTACTGTGCTTTCTGATCGCGGATCTCGGCGATGTGCTATCGATGTCCTCTTCGCTCATCCGCGGGCCGCCATAATACCACGGACGCCCACGGCGGATCTTCCGGGTGTTTGGGCCATAAGAAGGGGTAGCACCGGGAGCTATAATCGGTCGTGCGGCGGTGACGTGACGACAGCCAATCCTACGGTTCTCCGCGCTGAAGAGCACAAACCTGCTCCCGCGCCACCCAACCGTACGCTCTTTTTCCTGGCGCTTGGCCTGATGGCGGCGGCCGGGTTTTCGCTCCTTCAGGCGTGGCTTCATCGTTGGAACGGCACAGCCTTTACTTATTGTGCTGAGGAGGTCTGCCTGGCGGGAGCTCTTTGGCTCAATCGCCGGGGAGCCGTCCAGTGGGCGACCGTACTCCTCTGTTTGAGCGAACTGGCCTGCAGCCTGTTCTTGATTGCCTATTACGGCGTGGGATTCAGCGACGAAGAACTGCTGCTGTTCCCGCTGATCCTGGTGACCGCGGCGGTCCTCATGGAGTGGCGGGCATATGTGACTTTCGCGGCCGTGGTCTGCGTCTCCGTGGGAGTCACGGGATATATGCTCGCCAGGTACGCCGCGGTGGGCACCACGAACAATCGCGTCGTCAACGTGCTCAATATTCTGGCGGTCACCGCGGCCGCCGTAGGACTGTTGGCCCGCAATCTCAAGCGCAGCGTATTTGAGGCGCGCGAAGCCGAGCAGCACGTGAAGGCGCTCAGCGGGCGCCTGCTGCATGCGCAGGAAGAAGAGCGCGCGCGGCTGGCTCGCGAACTGCACGACGATCTTAGCCAGCAGATCGCCGCCCTCAGCCTCCGGATCGGCAATCTGAAACGCCAGATTCCCACGGAATACGATGACGCGCGCACGCAGAGCGAGCTGATTCACCAGAAGCTGGTTCAGGTATCGGAAACGGTGCGCCGCATGTCGCATGAACTCCATCCGGCCATCCTTCAGTACGCCGGACTGGAGGCCGCCCTGGAGTCGTTTTGCCAAGAGTTTGGATCGCTCTCCGGAGTGGACGTGTCGCTCGCTATCCATGGCGACTTTAACGGCGTTCCTTCGAGCGTTGCTCTGTGCGTCTATCGAATTGTGCAGGAGTCGCTGCGCAATATCGCGCGGCACGCAAAGGTGGCCGCCGCCAAGGTCGACATCGGCCGCGCCGGGGGCATCCTGACTCTCACCGTTTCTGACGCCGGCGTGGGGTTGGATTTAGCCTCCGTCGAAGCGAAGGCCGGTTTAGGCCTGGTCAGTATGAGAGAGCGCGTACGCCTGGCCGGCGGCAGCCTCGAAATCGCCAGCCGGCCGCGGCACGGGACCACCGTCCTCGCGCGCATTCCGGATTGAGTTTCATACGGCCAGCCCTCCGGCAAGCGCGGCATGTCCGATGCGGTTCGCCGTGCTTCCTTTGTGGACGACACACGAACGGGTCGCAACGGCGTTCGGTAAGCAGCCGCCGGTGTGGACGAGTCCGGCCCCAGACATCCGCTTCAGGGAAACCGTCAAAGAGTGAACAACCGCGTAGTGGAGTAGCGCTCAGCGCTTCGCCCGCTTCGCTTTTTTCTCCCGCTTCCGTGGTGGGATGAATTCGCGGGCGACATTGGCGCCGGCATCCACACCCAATCCGACTCCGGCCGTCGCCGCGCCGCTTCCTGCTGCCAGAACGCCTTGCGCGAATGCACCCGCTGCCGCATGGCCTGCCAGCCTTCCCACCGCCGGGGTTCGCTTGCCAGTCCGTGTGTTGTGCGTGATCACCGTACTTTCCAGCGCATATCCCAGACGCGGTCCCACGCCGTGTTTGCCCGAACGATGATAATCCAGGTCTTCATGGAGCCGCCCGGCGACCACGTGCTCCACCGAACGGTCGACCGCATTCGTAGCAAAGCCCGCGCCCAGGCGCTTACCGAACCCGGTAATTCCGCCATGGTACTTGCGGGGATAGTGCCGCACCTGATTGATGCCCGCGCCCACCGCTACGTGAGCCATTGCACCCTTTCCGAAAGTGGCATGCTTCCAGCGTTTTACATAGGGGTGTTTGTGCTGCGTCTGGGTTGCTGCCGAGGCGGTCACCAACAAAAGGAGCAGGATGACAATCAGTCGCCTCATGCCTGTTAGAAGAGCAATTCGAAAACCAGTGTATGGTGCGTTTTCTCACTGGAACTCAGTCGCCTGGCGGCCGGCATTCCGTACGCCGTGCGAAGGCCGCGAAGGTATCTGCTTCGCCGCCGGCTGTAAAGCTCCGCCACACTGTTTCAGTGGGCGGAGCAGCCCAATTGCAGCACCGCATTGATCACGATCTGCACGTCGTCCACGCTGACCGCGCCGTCGCCGCTGAGATCGAGCGACGCGGCCGCGCCAAGAGCTTCATTCACGATAAGCTGGGCATCCAGTAAGTTAGTCGCGCTGTCTTGATTGACGTCGCACTTACTATATGCCACTCCGGTGTTCGTCAAAGCAAATAAGCCAGTGAAGGGCCCGATCGATGCTGTCACGTTGTAGCTGCCGTTTATGGCGTTCGCGATCGCGGCCACGCTGGCGATTCCCGAGGCATTGGTGATGGCGTTCGCGCCGGTGAGCACCGCACTCGCGCCGGAAGCGGGAGCGGCGAAGTTCACCGTGAAGCCGGGCAATGGATTGTTGCCGGAGTCCGTGACTTTCGCCGACAGCATGAGCGGGAACGCGGTGGTAACGGTGGCGGTCTGCGGCGAGCCGGCGGATACCGCGAGCGCCGCTGGTGCCGCGATGGTATTGCTGAGACTGAAAGTCTGAAACAGAGGCTGGAAACTTGGGGTATAGATGAAGAACAGGGCGGTAACGGAGAAAGCGCCGCTGGTGCCATTGGCGGTTAACACGGGCGCGGTGGCAATGCCGTTACTGTTCGTGGTGACGTTCAGATTTCCGGAGGTGGTCGCGGTAGCGCCCGAGTCGCCGGCGTTAACACTAAAGCTTCCCGCCAGCCCGGCGCCTGCCGCGCCACACGGATTGCCATACGAATCCACCACCTGAACGGCTAGCGCCGTGCCGAAATTGGTGTTGACAGTCGCGCTTTGATTGTCGCCGGTGTACACGGCAAGGCCGGCAGGGGCGCCGGCACTGTTCGTGAGACTGAACGTAGCGGTCAACGTCAGCACCCGGGCGGTGACGGAATAACTTCCCGTCACGGTACTCGCAGTAAACGTCGGCGCGGTGGCGAATCCTAGCCCGTCGGTAAGGACTGTCGCGGAATTGACCGCTCCGGGGAACGTGCCGGTCGCGCCCGTGGCGGGCGCCGTGAAGGTCACACTTGCTCCCGAGACCGGGCTGCCGGTGCCATCTTTCACCAGCGCTTTGAACGCAGTCACGAAGGGCGTCCCCGCGCCCCGCGACTGCGGCGTACCGGCATACGCCACGATAGACGCGGGTGTTCCACCTACGGGCGGTCCGTTGGTGAGTACAAAGGTGGCAGTCACTCCACCTACACTCGCAGTTACGTTGTAAGTGCCTTGGGTGGTGTTGGCGGTTGCGCCCAGGCTGGCATCACCCAGCGCATTGGTGGAAACCGTGCCCGCTGGGAGGGTCGCGCTCGCCCCCGTGGCCGGAGGAATATAAGTCACCACGACGCCGGAGCGCGGATGCCCCACTTGATCGGTGACGTGAACCGAGAGCGGACTTCCGAAGGGCGCGCCGGCGGCGGTGGTCTGCGGCGATCCGCCGGTGATCGTGACCAGCACGGGTTCGCCTGGGTTTTGCGTGAGAGTGAAGGTGGCGGTTAGACCTCCGGCGGTGGCGGTGACGGGAAAGGTTCCGGCAGTTCCGTTCAGGGCGGAATTGGCCACCGTGCTGGCGACACCCGATGTATCGGTGAGGGGCGCCGGCGTCACCACGACGATGCCGGAGCTATTGAAGCGCACCGTCGCTCCGGAGATGGGAGTGCCGAGGCCGTCCAGCAATGTGGCGCGCAGGGGATTGGCAAAGAGCGTTCCCAGGAAGGTGGTTTGCGGCGTGCCGGACGTGGCCGTGAGGGTAGCAAGGCCGGAACCGTTATTCAACAGGAAAACGTCGGTGCGGGTGCCGGTTGACGCGCCGATGGTGACCCCCACAGCGTAGGCGCCGGCAACCGTGTTGGCCGTGGCGTTGACGCTGGCGACACCCTGGCTGTTGCTGGTGGCGGTGTTACTGGAAAGCATCGCGCTTGCGCCGGAGGAAGGCGGCGTGAAGCTGATGAGCTGATTGGGAACCACGTTGCCATAGGCGTCGGTAACCGTGACGCTTAGGGGTTGGGCGAAGGGCTGGCCGGGCGCCGCTGCCTGCGGGCTTCCGGTGAGAATGAGGTTTGCGGCGGCTCCGTTTTGGACCGCGATTCCTCCCAGCGTTCCGGTGATCGAAGCGTTATTCGCGTCAGTGGCGGTGATGGATTGCGTGCCGTAAGTCTGCAAAGTAACGACGGTGGTATATTGTCCAGCCTGGGTAGTAGTGAAAGTAAGCGCGGCTGTCCCGCCGCCGGCGGTGAAGACAGTAGCGGCAGGGTCGGTCGAGGTAAGGTTCACGGTACCCGTATAAGCTTGCACCACGTTGTTGTTGGCGTCTTCGGCGGTGACGGCTAGGAGTTGCTGACTGCCGGCCGGGTAGGGATTGGGAAGTGGGCTCACCACAAAATGAGTGACAGGACCGATGACGATGGGTGGATTGGTGATCGAGAATGGCAGCGTGATGCCGCCGATACCGACGGGCACGCTAGCCACCGTAGCCAACTGCGCGGCGTGCACAGTGATGGTGAGGGCGGTGCAATAGTTGGAGAATCCGCCTGTTTGGAAGGGGCAATCGCTGGGGTTCCAATTGGGATCGAACGTGGCTGGCGTGGCGACTCCGTTATAGGTAACGGTCGTGGCGGGTGTAAATCCGAAGCCAATCACGCTCAGTTGAATGTCGGGGCTACCCACCACCACCGATGAAGGCGTGAGGTGGGAAAGGAACGGTGAATAGGTGGGTGTCTTCGTGAAAGTGGCGGTGTTGTTGGCGGTGTTGCCGTCCGGGGTTGAAGACGCGATGGTTACGGTATTGGAAAAAGCGCTCGCGCTGGTGGTGACGATGTAGAAACCGACGGTAATGATTTGGCCGACTGGGAGATTTCCCAGATTGCATGTGACGGTTCCGTTTGAGAACGCGCACGAACCTTGGGTCGGCGTAGCCGAGATGAAATTCACACCGGCGGCCAGCGTATCGGTGAGGATGAGCGACGTGGCGGTGGCCGGACCGTTGTTGCTGACGGTAGCCGTGAACGGGAAACTGGTGTATTCCTGACCGGAGAAAGGTACCGACGTGATCGCCACCGATACATCCGCATTGGTGAGATTGATGGGACTGTTCAGAGTGGCCGAGCAGCTTGCATTGGTAGCCACCGTGGCGGCGCCGAGATAGACTTTACCCTGTCCAAAACCGGAAGCGTCGCAGGAAGTATTGCTGAAATACTCTACCGTATAATTCGTGCTGGCCTTGCTGTTCAGTGTGCCTGCGATGCTCAAAACATTCCCGCTGAGTGAGGCCGGTACGCAGTTGGAAAATTCGCTGGTATTGCCGTTGGGATCGGTGGCGGTGGCCGTCACGAAGGTGTTGCCCGTGCCGGCGGTGAGCACCGGCGCGTCCTGCAGCAGGTTCGCGCCGGACGTATTCGATTGACAGGCACTGTTAGACAGCACGCCGGCGGTGTCGATATCGATGCCCAGTGCGCTGTTGGAATAAATTTGATTGCGGCTGACCGTATTGCCGGTGCCGGTAGGGATTCGGACGCCGGCGCCGGAATTGGAATCGACGATGTTGCCGACGACGGAATTGTTGGTGGCAGTGTTCGCTCCGGGATCGATCGTCACGCCGTCGCCCCTATTGAAGGCGATGACATTGGCAGCCCCGGGAGTAGCGCCTCCCACCACGTTTCCGGCGGCATTCGCCTGCATGAAGATGCCGTCGAGATGGTTGCCGATCGGGTTCACGCCGGTAGAATCGGTGCCGATCAGATTGCCGGCGAATACATTGTTCTGGACCACGCCGCTGGAGGAGGAAATCGCGATTCCGTCGGCGAGATTGCCTGAAATCACATTGGCCGTTCCTGAGACCTCGCCGCCGATCAGATTATTGACCGCCGGACTGCCCTGGTAAAATACCGTCCCGTTACCGTTTAGCTCGAAGGATACCCCCAACGTGATCCCGCTGCCGACGTTGTTCAGACCCACGGCGCCGGTGACATCTACCCCGATGTAGTTGCCCTCAATGATGGAGCCCGTGGTACCGCCGGCGAGATTGATGCCGCTTCCGCCGTTGCCGGAGATAATATTCCGGGCGGCAGGCGAAGTTCCGCCGATGGTGTTATCGGTCGCTTGAATCAGGTAGACGCCGTTGTTCGTGACGCCGAGCCGGTGAGTGCCGGTGAAATCGGTGCCGATGTAATTTCCCTGCACCAGACTGCCTTCTACCGGGACGCAGAAATTGCCGCATCCCTGTGTCTGGACCAGGAAGACGTTATCGCTGCTGTTGCCGGAGATCAGATTGCCCGCGCCCGCGGCGGTGCCGCCGATCACGGTATTGATACCAGCCAGTTCCACGCCCTCGACGCCGCCCAGCGGTTGAGTTCCGGTCGCGTCCGTGCCTACGTAGTTACCTTCCACCAGGTACGTGTTGGGCAGCGGCTCCAGCCCGATGGCGAGGTTGTGGTAGCTATTGCCGCTTAAAATGTTACGCGCTTGCGGCGTGGTGCCCCCAATCACGTTGCCGTGTGCACCGTCGAAGGATACGATTCCGAGAGAGTTCGGCTTGGCGAACTTACCGCTGGCATCGGTACCGAAGAAATTCCCTTCGATGAAATTCTGGCTGCTCTCAATGTCGATACCGGCTCCGCCAATGCTCGTGTTTGACCCGTTCGGGTTCGGAGCTTCGAGGAAGTTGGTGAAGGTAAAGCCGCGAATCGTGTTGCCACCCGGGGAGAGACCGCTAGGACCGGCGCCTGCCAGGCTGCCGTTGATTTCAATGAGGATTTTGGCGTTATCGCCATTGGTCAAGCTGTTGGGCGAGGCGCCCGGCTGTGTATACGCGTCGACCGTGACGCCGCCGGGGACGCCGGGGAGCGCTTCGAGTTCGTTCAGCCCAATGGGCTGGATGGTGAAGACGCCCGTGGTGGGGTCGCGATTGGGGTCGGTGTCCGGAATGTTGAATTCAATCTCCACCGGTCCGGAAGCCGCCGGGACAATACCGGCGCCCTGCAGGGCCTGGCGTAGCGATCCGTTGCCCTCGTCATGGGTGTTGGTGACCGTAAATACCACGCCCGGGGTAGTTTGAATCGCGATCGGCTGCGATTGCGCGGCGGCCAGCACCACCAGGTCATGCAGCGGATCCTTATTAATGCGCATGGGCAGGACCACGGCTGGAGTGCCGCCGATATCGAGCGATGCCGAGACGGAGAGCGAGGTAGGATCTTCGCGCGAAGTATGCGAGATGACATGCAGTTTGCCGGCGTCCGCGTCGATCGCAATGAGGCTGTCGCGGCCGGTGGCGGCGACGCGCGCGGTCACCAGGGACGTGCCGGTTTGGCGAATGGAATACGGTAACGCGACCGCGTGCCGCTCGGCCATCGACATCGTGGTAGTCGAAGGCCGCCGCCGTGCGGGCGTGGCGGCGTCGGAGCGCTCCAGAATATGCACCCAGCCATCGTCGGCCAGCACCGCGAGGTCTTGCGTGGCGCTCGTGAAGTTGCCGGCAGCGAGTGACCGGAGGATAAACGGGAAGGATTGACGAGTAACGGTGGCGGCCGGCACTTTGTCGCGCTCCTCTTTGCCGCGCGTGAGGCGGCGATCGCGGCCATGGACGAGCACGAGTTCGTGCCCGGCCGCGACGGCGAAGCCATTGCGGATCCCGCCATCGAGCGCGATCACGGCGAGAGAACCGGCCTCGGCGGGAAGCGGGAACGCTTCGGCCTCGCCGCGAAGTGCCCCATTGGGCGATTCGAAGACCAGTACCTGGGGACCGGCATCCCCGGTGACGGCGACCATCAGGTCGATCAGCCCATCGGAACGGTTGATATCGCCGCTGGTCATGGCAGTAATGAGGCCGGGCAGGGGAATGAGTTGCGGATCGGCAAAGCCGCCGTGGCCGTCGCCTTTCAGGAAGTAGATGGCCGGGCTACCGGCTTGCGCGGCGACCAGATCCCAGTGACCGTCGGCATCGAAGTCGCCCGCGGCCAGGAAGTCGGGCGGTGCGGGAATCGCGAACACCCGGGCATCGGGAAGGAAGGCCGGGGGATCGGTGCCGCGGAGCGCTCCGTATGGCCACAGCGCCTGTAGATTTCCACGATGGATTGCGATGGCTCCGTTCCCGTTGGTAGTGGCGAACGCCGCCGCCAGGTCCGGCATGCCGTCTTCATCGAAATCGGCGGTGGCGGCGCTGAGCGAACGCGCGTGGCTGAACGTGCCCGTGTAATGAGTGGGGACGGACTTGGCGTTGCTGAGATTCAGGAAGGGAGCACGATGGAATTCCGGGCGGTAAGGCGAGGGTTGGCCCAGCACCGCTTCGGTTAACAAGAGAAAAGAAATACCTGCGCCACCCAGAATCGATCGTTTGACCACGTTCACCCCATGTTTCTAATGCGCGATTCAGAGCCAGAGTAGCTCATCGGGGATTTTTCTGGATTCCGCCTGCATCTGGATCTCGCTCCAACTGCCTTGCTCTCCGCGCCTTCCCTGAAAGCGTCGCCCTTCCTTGTCGACCGCCTCGAAAAATCTATCGGCAATTAGTCATTCCAGCCTATTCTAGAGACTGGTTCGCGCCCGGAGCTATCTTTTATGGATCCGAATCCAAACATCGAACACATTGTCGTCCTGATGATGGAGAACCGTTCATTCGATCATCTGCTGGGATACTTGATGATGGAGAACGGTGATCTCGACGGCATCACCGACAATCTCTATACCAATCAAGACGCCGATGGAGAACCGCACCGTACCACGTCGGGAGCCGCCTACCAGGGGCAGTTGGTCAACGATCCAGGCCACGACGTCACCGACGTTTACTTTCAGATGTACGGCGTCCCCTTCGGCACGCCCGCCGGCGAGCCCACCATGGAGGGGTTCGCGCAGAGCTACCAGCAGATGGGCGGCGACCCGCAGGACATCATGCGCTGCTTCACTCCCGACCAGGTGCCGAACATCGCGGCTCTCGCCCGCGCGTACACCGTCTGCGACTGCTGGTACTCTTCCGTACCGGGCCCGACCCTGCCGAACCGTGCGTTTGCGCACTTTGGAACCTCTTTCGGCCGTCTGGATATGTCGCCGGACTACCTTCCCGGTAAGCCGAATATTTATTCGCGGCTGAAAGCGGCCGGTCTTCACGGCAAGATTTATTACTATGCCCCCTGGAGCGGGACCATGGGGCTCACCTTCCTGCTCAACGACCAGCGCGACTATTTTGGACTGTGGGGCGATTTCCTGGACGACTGCAAGCACAATAAGTTGCCGCAATACTCTTTCATTGAGCCGCCTTATTACGATAACGGCTCGGTGATTGCCGCCGACCAGCATCCTGACCATAACGTTCGGGCCGGCGATAACTACGTTCGCCAGGTCTATGAAGCCATCCGCTCGAACAACGACACCTGGCACTCCACGCTGTTCGTGATCGTCTGGGACGAGCACGGCGGCATCTTCGATCATGTCCCGCCGCCGCGCGTGGAACATACCGACGGCTTCGTCTCCACCGCTCCGGCTTTCACCTTCGACCGCTACGGGGTGCGCGTTCCCGCCATTCTCGTTTCCCCCTATATTGCTGCGGGCAGGGTGGACCATACGCTCTACGAGCACGCCTCCATCCCGGCCATGGTGCGCACGCAATTCATGCCGGCACAGGCCGCGCCTTACGCGCGCGAGCAGTACGCGAACACGCCGCTCGGCCAGCTTCAGAACGCGCCGCCCCGCGACGACCTGCCGATATGGGCCGCCAAGACGGTCGACCTGAGCCCGGACGCTGTCTCGCGGGCAACCGTGCTCGCCTCCCAATTGCACCTCGACCAGGTACAGGAGGTGCACCAGGTGTTATCGCAATCGCAGCCCGCGCTGGCGCGGCGCATGGATCCGGCGAAGGTCGTCACGGAAGGCGATGCGTCGCAATTCGTTGCGCAGGCGATGAGCGCCCTCCATCCGGAAGGCGCGCAGAAGGCCGCCCGCGGGAGTAGCCGGTGAAGTGCCTGGCGGCCATACTCGCCTTTGCCTCTATCGCGTGCGCTGCCGAGAGCTGCGATTCGCGCGCCGCCAGGGAGAATCAGGAGTGGGGCAAGAGCGGCCCGCATAGCTGGCTGGCATCCGTCGAACACACACAAATAGTGGAGACGCAGCGCACCTGGTGCCACATTTTCGAAACCCAGGGCATCGACCGCGCAGAGAAGGGCATCGATTTCGGCCGCGTGCTCTTCACCGGCGACGGAATCCATCCCTCGCTGGGCGGCATCGTCCCCGGCAGCGGGTTCGCCGGAGGGCTGGCGTATAACCTGGAGCGCGCCTCTACTTCCGCCCCGCTGCGTTTCAGCGGCAGCGTGGAAGCCCGCGGGTCGTATAACGGCTTCTGGGAGGCGGGCGGGAAGCTGGATGTATGGGGCAGCGCCAACAATCCCGAGGGACGCCACATCCATGCCACCATCGACGCCGAACACTACACTCTGCCGAAGATGGAGTACTTCGGCGAGGGCAATTCCAGTTCGCTCGCCAACGAATCGTTCTTCAGCCTCAATCAGACCACCGCGGGCGGGCACCTCGACGTTCCTTTGCCGGGCGGGTTTGTGCTGCAGGGCGGACTGGCCGGCCTGTGGAACGATGCCGCTTTCGGCGCGACGCCGGGCACCTCCACGAGTTATGTGGTGCCCGGGGGCGGGATCGGGTGGATTTATCCCGCCGTGCCGCGGATAACCGGCTTTGTCTCGAGCCTGACTACGGCCTATAAGTGGTTTCACGAAATCAGCGGCAAGCCCGCATCTTTTAGTAGGATCGATGCCATTTGGGTCAACCGGTATACGCCGCCAATCAAGGTGAATGTGGGAACCGTTTCTGTGCTCGCGCGCATGGTTATGGTGAACGCCACGGGCGGCAATCGGATGCCGGTGTACTTACAGCCGACTCTCGGAGGCACCGACATCAGCAATGTCGACGCACTCCGCAGTTATCGCGACTACCGTTTCCGCGCGCCCAACCAGATGGTGTTCCAGGCGGAATATGAGCGGTCTATCTGGGGTCCTCTCGCCGTCCTCGGCTTTTACGATACCGGCCGCGTGGCCGACACCCATTCGGAGTTGGAATTCGCCCACCTCCACCACAGTATGGGGGCAGGTCTGGTGATCCAGGTAGGTGGACTCCCGGCCTTCAAGTTTTACTATGCCTGGGGCGGCGGTGAAGGCTCTCATACCACTTACACGCTCAATACGAATAACTTCACCTTCAACGCGCCGGGTGGAGTGTTTTAGAAGAAGCGTACCGGCTAAGGCCCGTTCTGCTGCGCAGCCATCTCACTTCCAAGGCCGCTTCTTCCATAATCGATTCCAACAAAACTCGCGGACTACCGGCACGTACGATCGAGGAATGGGACCGGCGCATAATATTTCGCAAGGGCAGGACGCCGGCGAAGGGAGCCAACCCGGCATGGTGGATTTCGCACGAATGGCCGCCCCCGCTCACTTTCGGCGATTGCAATGGCTCCTCCCAAGCCACCACGGCGACGGTCGCCGGCCACCGTCGCTTGGATTTCGCGACTTACTTCCTATCGATGATAATTGGTCGCATATTCAGTGTGCACATTGTTGGCGTCGTAGCCGGAATAGATCACGACCGCACTTCCGGAGGAATTGACCGCCGTGGCTTCCGGGGAGATCTCACTGCCGGGTCCGGAGACGGTGACTGGACTACTCCAGGTCCCGGCGCCGGTGGCTCTCAGAATCGCACGCACCGCCGGAGTGCCGCTGCTGTTCAGCCAAATCGCCGCCGCTGCACCGCCCGGGGAGACGGCGAAATATATTTGACCGACACTCGTGTCGCTGCCCGATATAACTACCGGCGACGACCACGTATTAGTGCTGACGGAGCCATTGACCGCAAATAGTTGTGACGTGGGGTACCCGATGAACTCGTACATCAGCGTCACCTGTCCGGCATCGTCGCTCGCCAGGCCGGTTGTAATGGTCAGACCCTGGGGAGCCGCGACGTTTTTGAACGTGCTCCAAACGCCGCCGGCATTTCCCTGAGTTGCGGAAGCATAAGCGCCTCCACTGTTTACGGCTACCAGTGCCGCACCCCCGGCGGCATCCAAGGCAACTCGCCCATCATGGGCTGCGCGGTCGGGTCCCATGAGTGGGCCCGAGTCCGTCCAGAAGCCTGCATTTGGATTCTGCCGGGAGGCGTGCAAAACGTAGGAACTCACCGCGCAACCATATTTTCCGCAGGTCGAAGTGAATGATTCCCAAGTCACGATGACCGCGCCGTTCGTGCCGATTGCCGCATGGTCGGCAAGAACATGCGCGCCGCTGGCTACTAATTGCTGACTGGACCACGCGCCCCCGGCCGGACGCAACATAGCCAGTACTTGACTGCTCGTACTCCTTGGGCCGCCCACACTCCAGACCATGGCGGCAGCACCTTGCGAATTCATGACAAAGATCGGATTTGAAATGCCGGACACCAGCAGTTGGGGTGACTCCCAGTTTGAAGCCGGAGGACGGTCAGCGGTCCACGCGCCGCTCATATCCGTCCAAACTGCGGTGGCCAATCCTGCCGAGCTGATTTGCACCGCCGGATAAATAGAGCTCGCCTCCAGTGCCGGATACACCTCGGTTACTGCCCCCCAACTTCCATTGTTGGGTTTGGCACGTGACCAAAGCTGGGCCTCGCCTGTGATTTCATCCCAAATGGCCACCGAGTTGCCGGCCCCGTCTATGGCGGCGGCCGATTGCCATCCCTGGCCGCCCGTACTGAGCGTGGTGGGTGAACTCCATGCACCGGTTTGTGAGAAGGCCGGTACGATGCAAGTGATTGCAAGACAAATCAATTGAGCGCTCGCACTACTTCCAAACATATTATGGTCCTCATGCTTTCATGTTTTCGCCAAGGGGTATTCGCTAATACAATAGTGGAACTGTTTCCCGACGCCTATTAGTGAGTTCCCCCGATGACTCGCCTCTAGTGTAAGGGAAACAGGTTTTCCAAGTGTCCAAGCAATGTGAATAGGTTGTAAAGTGGCGACTTATCATACTAATACTAGGTGTGAAAAGGATACTTCCATACATCGTGAGTCAGGAACATTGAGGCAGAGTGCTGCCGCCCACTCTTTACGCGGCGCCGGTTCATCCACCCCTCCGTCGGGACCCTTGGTCCATGCGGCGCACGGTGAAATTCTGCAGGTCGCTTTCGCCAAGCCAAGGCTCGGTTCATATCGAGTCGACCGAGTCCGAATCGTTCCACGGGGCTATGTTCCGGCTTGTTAGTAAGTGGAAGTGCTTTTGCCGTTCGATACGGGGAGTTAGCGGTCAATCCAGTCATGAGGTGCGAGCGTTTCTTGCGCGAGGCGATAGATTCCAACCTAGCGACAGGCCGTTAAGTCGATCGCCGGGATTTCGCGCTACAGTTACTGAATGGCGCACATTGAACGTTGGGCACCGCTTCTTCTTGCCATCTCCGCGTTTGCACAAAGCGGAGCGATCGACCCGCGGGCGCGAAAAGACATCGACGCCGGCAATCAGGCGTGGGTCAACGGCATGAAGACCGGGGACGCCAGTGCGATCGCCGCCACCTATGCCGGAAATGCGGTGGACTGCGCGGCCACCGGCGAGTGCGTCAAGGGACGCGCGGCGATCGAGGCGCACGTCAAGGAACGGCTCGCCAAGATGGGGCGCGCGGTGTCGGCGTCGGCGGCCACAACAGGATCGGTGCAGCAGGGCGATTTCGTTTACGAGTGGGGCCATTCCGAGGTGGCGTTCGCCGCGGGCCCGAAAACCAGCCACCGTTACCTGACCGTCTGGCAGCGGCAGCCCGGCGGCGATTGGAAGATTTTCCGCAATCTCCCGATTCCGGACGACGCCCCACGGTGAAGCGATACAATAACCCGAATATGAGACTTGCACTTGCCGTCCTTCTGCTGGCCGCCACTCTGTGCGCGCAGACGACTCCTACCGAGCGCGACGCCGCTCGCGACGTCCTGCAAAAAATGGACACCCTAGAGAAGTCTCTCGACGTGCCGAAATGGGTCGCGCACTTCAGCGCTCCCGACGCGGCGCGCGATCAGGTGACCGAGCGGGCGAAACAGCTCATGGACAGCGAACTGATCGCCATGGGCGACGACATCACGCGCCATCCCGAGATCGGGTTTAAAGAGACGCGGTCGGTCGGCATCCTGACGGATTATCTGAAGCGCCATCATTTCGAAGTCACCATGGGCGCGGCGAATCTGCCCACCGCATTCGTCGCGCGCTTCGGCAAGGGCGCGCCCAGCCTCGGCATCATCGTCGAATACGACGCGCTGCGCGGCACCAAGGGCGCGTTTCATGGCGACCAGCACAGCACGCAGGGGCCGATCGGCATGGCGGCCGCGGTTGCGCTGGCGGAATGGTTGGAGCGGACCCATACCCCCGGTAGCGTAGTGGTGTTCGGCTGCCCGGGTGAAGAGATGATGCCGCCGGTGGCCAAGACCGACATGTTCAAGGCGGGCGTTTTCGATGGCACGGACGTCATCGTGCGCAGCCACTCGGTGGGCGCCACAGTGCGGCCGGCAGCGGGCTTCGGGACGTGCTGCCTCAATATCGATGGCGTGAAATATACCTTCTCCGGCGCGCCCGCACACCAGATGACACCGTGGGCCGGAAGGAACGCGCTCGAAGCGGTGATCCACTTATTCACCAATATCGACGCCGCCCGCACCACCATGCGGCCGGAGGCGCGCATCCAGGGCGTCATCACCGAAGGTGGCGCCGCCCCCAACGTGGTGCCCGACCGCACGCAGGCCGATTTCTACATTCGCTATCCCGACTCCGTGTACCTTTCGCAAGTGCGCGAATCGGTGGACGACGCCGCGCGCGCCGCGGCGCTGGCCACCGGCACCAAGGTAAAGATCGATCACTACGGCAGTATGCGCGACGGCATTTCCATCGCGACGCTGGCCGAGGTCGGCTTCGCGCACATGAAGCAGTTCGGGGCCACCCATGTGGCGGATGCGCCTGGCAAGCCCGAAGGGTACGAGGAGACGGGCACGGTATCGAGCGCCATTCCAGGAATGGGGTTCGCCGTCTATACCTCGACGGCCGCCAATCATACTTATCAGATGGAGGCCGACGCGCTCACCGGCGTGGGCCATCAGGGCTTTGTGGTGGACGCGCAGGCGATGGCCGCGCTGCTTTACGATTTCGCCACGAATGCCGAGTACCGCGCCGCCGTGAAGAAGGAATTTACGGGTATCCAGGCGCTGTTCGACGAGTATCAGCAGGCCTTGGGCAAGGTTTACACCATTCCGACAGTGCCGGACCCTAAGTAGGCGGCTAACTGGAGTAGTCTCTCGCTACTCTCCAAGACTCTGAAGAATCATCTGGTAGTGTTCGTCCCTTAACCAGAATCCAACCCGGCGGAGCTCGTCGAGTTTGGGCCGAACCGACGAAATGAGATGGCGCTCTTTTGCCACACGGTAAATGCCGGGCGTGCGGATGACGTTCGCGCCACCTGCTACCGCGGCCCGAACGCCGGCCGCGTCATCCATTAGTAGCGCATCCGGAGCCAGTTCCGTCGCCAGGGCAATAGCCTCGCTCTCGCCAGCGTGCAGGCCGCCTTGTCGAAGCCCGTCGGCCTCGGCAATATTGGAAACGTCCATGACGAAGAGCCAGGACTCCACGGCCAAGTGAACAGCCACCGCAACAGGGAGCTTCGCGCCCCCGACCACGATCTCCTGGAACACGGCGCGGGGGACTATCACCTTGCCGAACAAATCGGGAAGTAGCCCAAAATCGCCGAGAGCCGCCAGATAGACGAGAGGAGTGGTATTAGAAACTACCAACGATTACCCGGCCTTATGCCGTCGCCCAATTTCGTCGATGGCCTTGGCGTCGGATTCCCAATCTTCCGCCGTGTAGATGATATATGGAATGCTCCGCTGCCTCAGCAATTCCATGAAGGCAATGCGTTCCAGGCCGAGTTCCTTCGCCGCCTTGCCGGCGGGAATCTTGCGATCGGCAAATAACACTAGAATCGCTTCTTTCCGCAGGTGCTCCTGGAGCCCGGCCTTGTCGGCGAGATCGTCGGCAACATTCACTTCAATCTCCAGCTTCATGGCACATTTATTGTACCGCTGTGGATAAAGCGCGCATCGCCGCCGGTAAAGCGTTTAAACGCTACTTTGCAGGGGCCGCCACCCGTACCATTCCGATCGCGATGCCGCTGAGAAACTTCTCCACAGCCTGCCATCCGGCGGACGAGAGCCGATTGCGCAGATCCTCGAGGCCGGATTTCAAGACGGGCATCCGGTCGTCCGTCATGACTGGCGGCAGCGTTCCCGCCATCCGCGCGGCGTTCATCCTCTCTTCCGTGCGCCGCTGAATTTCAGCCAGCTTTCCGCTCACCGCCGCGCAGACCTGTTCATAGACGTCACGATCGGCAGGCGTGAGTTGCGATGCGACCGGATCGGATGGACCCGGTCCGGCGCCTGGCACCAACGCACCGCTGGCGTCATGGGAATGGTCGGAGTGACTGCCGGCCACACTGAGCAGTGAGAGGAACCGGACCTCCATAGGGATCTCGACCGGCTGCCAACCTGTCTTCTCCGCGACGTTGTATCGCGCGGGCACCGCGATATTGGGCAAGGTGACGGCCTTCCGATCTCCGTGCGATGATCCTGCCACCAGTCTTTCCAGAAGCGAATGTCCTTCTGCTCCCCGGCGGGATCGTTCAGCGGCGCTCGCGCCGGGCAGTACGCGGGCATCTCCGGCGTCCATAGTTTGCGGTCTTGCAGGAGTGGGCAAAACGACATCAGCGCCAGATCGCGTGTGCCAGCGTTCGGACTCTCGAGCATCACCATCAGGTAGGGCAGAAACTCCGGGCTCCCTGTCGAGGCCAACTGAGAAGCGGCGCCCCCTTCGATGCCGGGTACGGAAGTCTCGCCCACTGCCATTCGCCCCAGGGCGTGCGCGGCGGGCAAGTTCCCTCTCACGTCGACGCCCATGCTGGTCAGCGGCGTGGAAGCGCGGTTGAAAGCCGGCGCCACCACGGCGAGATTCTTCACCAGATCGAGGAGCGCGCTGGCGTCCCCAGCCTCTAACCGGCCCTGGATTCCGAGCAGTTTCAGGTCGGGATCGGGCAACGATGAAAAGTAAACGTACACCGCGGCGGCGCCTTTGCCCAATCCCTGGAGAGCAGTTGTCAATGCGTGGAATTGACTCGCCGTATGCATCCACGGCGGCGGCGCCCCGGCGGCCGGCGCGGAGAAAGCGTGCGGCCCCAGTTCGTCGCCATGCCGCAGCACGAAATCTTCAATAACAGGCGCGATCTCGCAGGCAAGTTTGTTAGCCAGCGGCGCGTCGTCGCTGTAGGATCGTGGCGCATCGCCCGCCGGGAGATAATAACCGCCGAGCGACGACATCGTCATAGCTGCCTGGAGAGGTTGCAGTTTTTCGTCCGCGCGACGGAGAAACCACAGTCCTCTGATTTGGGGACCGTGGAGGTGACGGCAGGACTTTCTAGTAGCGTCGGGCGATACTGCCACTGAATGTCGAGATTAGACCCGGCCGCCAGCTCGCCGCTGAGCACGCGTACCACCCGCACAATGGCCTTGACGCTCACCTGCGAACCGTCGTCGACGGCGGTTCCGGAGACGATATCGCCTACTAGAACGTCGGTGGCCGTCTGGAGCGTATCGTTGAAATTCCACCCGGTGTGCGAGGAGAACGTCTGCGCGGACACCGTCGCGGCGAGCAGGAACAGAATGGCGGATCTCATTACCTGAATGATAGGACCGACACGTCCCCTTCACCAGGAGCGGGCGGCCCGCCGCTTCGCCCGCACGAACTCCCCGACTCGCCTTACGCTACTTTCAGCAATTCCACTTGCGGCACGCCGGCGAGTTCGCCTTTATGCAGCGGGACTTCGCGCAGGAAGAGCGGGTCCAGCCCGCGGGCCGGAGCGCGGTGCTCCCAGCCGTTTTCACTGGCGGGGAAACAGACCCAACCGGCGTTCGGAATGTAGGCAACCCAGTTGGTCGGGCGTTGGGCGTCGCGATATAACTTGATCATTTGGCTCCCTCTTTCTTGATTTGTGAGAGTTGCAGGGCGTGATCCGGGGTCACAAAGCGGCAAAAGCCCGTGCAGTGTTTGTTCTTGCAAGTAAGGCAGAGCCGCTTGTGCTTCATAACGTAATTAAAAATACCTGATGTTTTTCGCTATCTCAATGAAAACGATGCGGGCATGCATGCGCTACCCGCTCGTGCGGGTAACCCCGTGGCAGAGGGGGGAACCGGCGCCTGCGACGTTCGCCGCGCTTGCGGGTAGACCAATGTGATTTCACGCAAGCGCCGCGTAGTACCGGAGGAGGCGCAGGCGCAAGCGTGTGACGGCGTTTCGAAAAGCGGGATGCCAATGAGCCTGCGGACGCATCGGACGAAACGGCGCCGCGGGCGTCCGGCCACATCCGCCCGCCCGCCAACCCGGGCGCGCGACTGCAGCTTCGACAGCCGCTTTCTCTTCGATGCGGTCGCTATCGGAGTAGCAACGGAGCGACTCCCTGCACCACTCATTCCGCACGGTCGAAGCCGATGTGGGCGTGAATTCCACCGCAACTGCCGGATGGTACGAAAATAAGAGCAGGCGCAAACTCGTAACATGCTCTCTGAAATGCAATGTTGGGACGCCGTCCAGGCACGCGATCGCCGCTTCGATGGCCGCTTCTTCTTCGGCGTGGTCACCACCGGCGTCTATTGCCGCCCTTCATGTTCCGCTCGCCGTCCCTTGCGCCAAAATGTGCGCTTCTTCCAGTTTTCGAGTGACGCCGAACAGGCCGGCCTGCGCCCTTGCCTGCGATGCCGGCCGCTCACCGACCCCACCGCCGCCATTGCCGATCTGTGCCGCTACCTGGAAGAGCACGCCGACGAGCGTCCCGATCTGGCAACCCTCGCGGCGCGCGCCGGCTTGAGTCGCTTCCACTTGCAGCGAACCTTCAAAGCGGCGGTCGGGGTGACACCGAAGCAATATCTGGAAGCGCATCGCGTGGGAAAGCTGAAACAGGAGTTGCGGCAGGCGAAGGACGTCACTGCAGCGGTGTATGAGGCCGGATTCGGGTCGGCCAGCCGCGTCTATGAGCGCGCCGATTCACGCCTGGGAATGACGCCGAAGCAGTACCGGCGGGGCGGGGAAGGCGTGGCGGTCACATATGCCACCATCCCCTCGCCGCTGGGGCTGGCGATGATGGGCGCCACCGGCCGCGGCATCTGCTTCCTGCAATTCGGCGAGACGCGCGAACAACTGGTGGAGGCCCTGCGCCGCGAATACCCAGCGGCGGATCTCGCACCCGCACCCGAGCCGCCCACGCCCGCGCTGCGCGCCTGGATGGCTGCCCTGGCGGACCATCTGGCCGGCGCGCGCCCTACGCTCGAGCTGCCGTTGGACATTCAGGCCACCGCGTTCCAGATGCGCGTGTGGGATTATTTGCGCTCCATCCCCTCCGGCAAGGTGCAATCGTACGGCGAGGTGGCGGCGGGGATCGGTCAGCCCACGGCATTTCGGGCGGTGGCGCGGGCCTGTTCCGCCAATCGCGTGGCGCTGGTGATTCCCTGCCATCGTGTGGTGCGCGGCGATGGCGATGCGGGCGGCTATCGCTGGGGCGTCGCCCGCAAGCAGGCGCTGCTCGATCGCGAGCGTTGACTTTCGCTACAGTTACGGCTAGCGTATACCCAGGAGGCACCCGTGTTCCTATTGCGCCTGTCGTCTGCCGCCTTGCTCACCGCCTGTGCCGTTCTAGCACAAACGCCCCAAATCGCCTATCGGCCACTTCGTTCCATGCCTACCGTGGAAGTCCCGGCCGACCCCAATGAGCCGGTTACCGGAGTGGTTCAGACGCTCACCACACCGGAGGATCGCGGCCATGCCATGCAGTTGTTGTCCCGTGCCCGGTTAAGGCTGCAGTTGCACGCGCCGCGTACTCCCGCCTTCCAAATCTCTGCCAGTTTCTCCTCCAATCGTGGCTCGGGCGCCATGACCGAGACCTGGATGAATGGCCAGAAGTGGCGCTGGGAAGGAAACGTCGATAAGGAAACGGCGGTACGCATTCCCGCGGACGGTCTGCATTATGCGCTGCCGATGGGCGGTGCGATCCCCCCAGCGATTCATCTGCTGCGCGGGGCGATTTTCTGGGCGGCGCACGGTCTGCCGGATGCCCAAGGGTCGGCTCGCAGTACCACCATCGACTGGAACGGCAGGCCGGCCACCTGTCTGCTGTTCGGACCGCGCAACACCGACCCATCCGGCCCGCGCTCGTGGGACGAAGAAGAGTATTGTATCGACGACGCCACCGGCGTCCTGCAGGAACATTCGGAAGTGCCCGGTACTTATGTGAACTATACTTATGCCGCGGCGCCGTACCACGGCCGCAGTGTGCCGAGCGGCATCGTCGTCATGATGGGGAATAAGAAAGTGCTCGACGCCCAGGTCACCATCGCCGACGCTGGCGCTCCCGACGAAAGTCTCTTTGTCCCCACCGAGCAGATGCGGAGCTACGGACCGGTAGGGACCTCGACAAGCGCCGGACGTACGATGTTCTTCGAACCCTCCGCCAGCGTGAGCGACCGCGCTAAGCCGGTGATCGTGCGGGCGTCCATCAATGGCGAGGGCACGGTGGTGTCCGAAGACCTGTCCATCGCGTCCGACCTCTCACTGGCGCAGACCGCGCTCGATGTGGTGAAGGCCAAGAGCTTTCCGCCGAATGGAAACACCCGCGAGCTTTTCGTCGAAGTTCGCTTCGTGAACGCCGGCGGCGCTATGCCGCGGTATTGACGGAACCAACCCGATTCGCTTCGAACGCGGCGATATCGGGCTCGTGCCCCAATATATATCCCAGCTCATCCACGCCTTCGAGCAGGCAGTGCTTGGAGAAGCCGTCCACCGGAAACTCGACTTTTCGGCCGGAGGGCGTGGTCAGCGTCTGCGCGGCGAGGTCGATCTTCACCGTTGCGTCGGGGTCGGCATCGAGAGCGGCGAACAATTCCGCGTGGACGTCGGCCGGCACCACGATCGGCAGTAGCGAATTTTTGAGCGAGTTCTGCTTGAAAATGTCGGCGAAGGAGGTGCTGATCACCGCCCGGAAACCGAACTGGGTGAGCGCCCAGGGGGCATGCTCGCGCGAACTGCCGCAGCCGAAATTGTCACCCCCGAGCAGCACCTGGGCGTTTTGCCCGCGCGGCTGGTTCAGGATGAAATCGGGCTTGGGGTTGCCCTGCGCGTCGTAACGCCAGTCGTTGAAGAGCTGGCGGTCGAGCCCCTGCTTCGAGGTTGTCTTTAAGAACCGCGCTGGAATGATCTGGTCGGTATCGATGTTATTGATCGCCAGCGGCACTACTCGGCTTTCGAAATTGGTGAACGGCTTCATAGCAGGGTCCTCACATCGGTTACCACGCCGGTGATGGCGCTGGCGGCGGCGGTCAGCGGGCTGGCCAGGAAGGTGCGGCCGCCCGGCCCCTGCCGTCCTTCGAAATTGCGATTGCTGGTGGAAACGCTGTACTGTCCGGGCGCGAGCTGATCGCCGTTCATGGCAATGCACATCGAGCAGCCCGGTTCGCGCCAATCGCACCCCGCGGCGCGGAAGATCTCCGGCAGCCCTTCGGCCATGGCCTGGCGCTTCACTTCCTGCGACCCCGGTACCACCATCACTCGAACCTTGGGACTGACCTTGCGCCCTTTGAGCAGGCCGGCGGCGGTTCGCAGATCGGAGATGCGGGAGTTGGTGCAGCTCCCGATGAAGACTACGTCGATGGGGTGCCCGAGGAGCGGCTTGCCACCTTCCAATCCCATGTATTTCAGTGCTTTAGATATGGAATCGCGAACCATCGGATTAGCTATCTGGGAGGGCTCGGGCAGCGCTCCTCCGATGGGCATTCCCATGCCGGGATTCGTCCCGTAAGTGATCATCGGTTCGAGCGCATCGGCGTCGATCGCGATGGAACGGTCGTAGGTGGCGCCCTCGTCGGTGGGGAGCTGCTTCCAGCGCGCCAGGGCGGCGTCCCAGTCGGCGCCTTGGGGAGCGTGGGGGCGGGTCGAGAGGTACTCGAAAGTCTTGTCGTCCGGGGCGATCAGGCCGGCGCGCGCGCCGCCTTCGATCGACATATTACACACCGTCATGCGCTCTTCCATGCTGAGCGCGCGGATGGCGCTGCCCCGGAATTCGAACACGCTGGCAGTGCCGCCGCCTACCCCGATTTTGGAAATCAAAGCCAAGATGATGTCTTTGGCGGAAACGCCGGGCTTGAGCGCGCCATCCACCCGCACCTCGAAAGTTTTTGACTTTCGCTGTAGAAGACATTGACTGGCAAGGACATGCTCGACCTCGCTGGTGCCGATGCCGAAGGCCAACGCACCGAACGCCCCGTGGGTGGCGGTATGGCTGTCGCCGCAGACCACCGTCATGCCGGGCTGGGTGAGGCCGAGTTCCGGCCCGATGACGTGCACAATGCCCTGGCGATCACTATGGATGCCGAGCAGGCGAATGCCGAACTCGCGGCAGTTGGTTTCGAGCTGCGCGAGCTGTTTGGCGGCGATCTCGTCCACGATCGGCAGCGAACGATCGGTGGTGGGGATGCTATGGTCCACAGTCGCGATGGTGAGGTCGGGACGTCGGACCTTGATACCGCGTTCGCGTAATCCCTGGAAGGCTTGAGGGGATGTTACCTCATGTACCAGATGAAGGTCGATGAAGAGCAGGGTGGGAACGCCCGGCTGCTCATGGACGACGTGGGAATCCCACAGTTTTTCGATAATGGTGCGCATGGGAAGGGTGCTCCTTCTTATTATGGCTGAGCGCGGGAGCCGGTAGGTCCCGCGCTCAGCCGATCGCGGCGCACACCGATTCTCCTACCTGTTCGGTAGTAGCGGGTGCGTGCGAAGGTCTGAGATCCGCCGTGACGTGGCCAGAGGCGAGAACCGCCTCGATGGCCGATTCCACCGCGGATGCTTCTTCTTTCAAACCGAAACTGTACTCCAGCATGGCCGCCACCGAACCGATGGCGCCCAGCGGATTGGCCTTGTTCTGTCCGGCGATATCGGGGGCGGAACCGTGGACCGGTTCGTAGAGCCCCACCCAGGCGCCGGACGGACGGCGGTCGCCAATCGAAGCCGAAGGTAGCATCCCGATCGAACCGGCCAGAACCGCGCCTTCATCGCTCAGAATGTCGCCGAACATGTTCTCCGTCAGGATCACGTCGAAGCGTCGTGGATTGAGCACCAGCTGCATGGCGCAGTTGTCCACCAGCAGGTGGTCCAGGGCGACATCGGGGTAGTCCGCCGCCACTTCAACCACTACTTTACGCCAGAGCTGTGAATTCTCTAAAACATTGGACTTATCGACTGATGTAACCTTCTTGCGCCGGGCTTGCGCCAGGTGGAAGGCCATGCGGGTGACACGCTCGATTTCGGGGCGTGTATAGGTCATGGTATTGACCGCCCGCATGTCCGCGCCGCTTCCGGTAATGCCGCGCGGAGTGCCGTAGTAGATCCCGCCCGTCAGTTCGCGGACGATGATCATGTCGGTGCCTTCCACCAGATGATTCTTCAGGGGCGAAGAATCAAGCTGCGACTTGTACGCCCGCACGGGACGCAGGTTCGCGTAAACTCCCAGTGCCTGACGAATCCTTAACAAACCCTTTTCGGGGCGCTGCTCGGGAGGGGCGTTGTCGAACTCGGGCAACCCGACCGCTCCCATGAGCGTGGCATCCGCCGCGGCCGCGAGTTTCGCGGTCTCCTCCGGGAAGGGCGTGCCGGTGCGTTGAATCGCCACCCCGCCCAACAACCCCTCGGTCAGTGTAAGTCCATGATTCCATTTGGAGGCAACATGCCGCAGAACGCGCACTGCCTGGCCCGTGACTTCTGTGCCGATGCCATCCCCGGGCAATACCAGAACGTGGAGATCCATGCCGTCCGCTAGTCCGCCGCCACTTGCATGGCACGTTCCCTACCGGGGATCAGCGTCAGGATTTCCTCATCCATCATGCCCTTTTTGCGATGGTCAGCCACCGCTGTGAAGCGATGATAAAGGATGTCGAGTTCTTCTCTGGTCAGGTCGTAACCCATTTCCTTGCAGCGCTGGCCAATGGCATGGCGGCCGCTATGTTTGCCCAGCACCAGCTTGCCTTCGGGCACTCCCACGGACTGCGGGTCGATGATTTCGTAGGTGGTCTTTTCTTTGAGATAGCCGTCCTGGTGAATGCCGGCCTCGTGCGCGAAAGCATTTCGGCCCACAATTGCCTTGTTGGGTTGTGGGCCGAACGTGATCAGCGAGCTGAGGGTTTCGCTCGCGGAATAAAGGTGCTCGGTATGGATGCCGGTGTGGTACGGGTAGGAATCCGACCGGGTCTTGAGGATCATGACGATCTCTTCGAGCGAGCAATTGCCGGCGCGCTCGCCGATCCCGTTGACGGTGCACTCCACCTGCCGCGCTCCCGCTTCGATGGCGGCAAGCGAATTGGCGACCGCCAGGCCGAGATCGTCATGGCAGTGCACGCTGACGATGGCGCAATCGCCCAGCGCCTGGGCGATCCGGCCGATCAGGGCGCCGTATTCCTTGGGGGTGGAATACCCTACCGTATCCGGAATATTGACCGTGCGGGCACCGGCGGCGACCACCGCCTTAGAGACCTTCTCCAGGAAATCGGGCTCGGTGCGGGCGCCGTCTTCCGCCGAAAACTCCACGTCATCGACGTGTCGGCGGGCCAGTTCCACCGCAGCAACTGCTTCTTCCAGAACCTGATCCTGTGATTTCTTCAATTTATACTTGAGGTGAATCGGGCTGGTGGCGATAAAGGTATGGATACGCGGCCGGCGGGCATGGGCCAGCGACTTGGCGGCGCGCTCGACATCCAGCGTGCAGCAACGCGCCAAAGCAGCCACATTCGCCCAGGGGAACTCGCGGCTGACGGCGTCGACGGCTTCGAAATCGCCTTCCGAAGCGATGGGGAAGCCCGCTTCGAGGATATCGACCCCCAGCTCCACCAGCTTGCGCGCCATCTGCAACTTCTCGGAAACATTCATGCTACAGCCCGGCGATTGCTCGCCATCCCGCAGCGTTGTATCGAAAATGTATACCCGATCGCTCATGTAATGTACCGGTAAGAGCCATTATTGCGGGTGGGGCTCGATTTGGCAAATTTATAATATTAGAGGTTCGTATTAAGTGGCGTTATGAGGGGGAATTTACCACAGAGGCAGAGGATCCTCGCTCCAATCCGCGCTCCGCGGCGGGAGCGATTTGGCAAATTTATAGACTGATAGCTTGGTATTAAGCGGTGTTATGATGGGGCCGAGTCGGGAAAAGTCCCATGGAACTGTATTCGCTCCATGTCTTTTTGACGGTGGCAACGGAGAAGAGCTTCTCGCGCGCCGCCGAGAAACTGCTGCGGACGCAGCCGGCGGTTTCGCTGGCGCTGCAGCGGCTGGAACAGGAACTGGGTGAAAAGCTGATCGACCGTTCGGGCAAGGATCTGCTGCTGACCGACGCCGGGCGGACGGTTCTGGAGTATGCCCGGCGATTCGAAAGCCTCCAGCAGGAGCTCGACAATTCTCTGGCCGAGTTGCGCGACAATTCCGCCGGGCGCCTGATCATCGGGGCGAACGAGTCGATGATTCTGTATTTGTTGCGCCACATCGAGCAATACCGCGAGATGTACCCCCGGGTGAAGGTGCAGGTGCGGCGCAGCTTTTCGAGCAAGATTCCGAACGAGCTGCTGGATGGCAACCTGGAGCTGGGGGTGATCAGCTACGACCCGGCGGATGAGCGGCTGAAATCGAAGGTGATCTATACGGACGCGCTGGCGCTGGTGGTGTCGCCGCAGCACCGGCTGGCGCATCGCAAGACGATTTCGATTACCGAACTGGCGGAGGAGAATTTCATCGCGCACAATGTGCTGTCGCCTTATCGAGAAGTGGTGATCCGCGAGTTTCAAGCGCACAAGGTGCCGCTGCGAATGGACGTGGAGATGCCGACGGTGGAGACGATCCGCAAGCTGGTGCAGAGTAACTCGGGGGTGGCATTTCTGCCGCGCATGTGCGTGGAGCAGGAGATCGAGCAGGGGCTGCTGTGCGAGGTGGGGGTGAAAGAGATCCACGTGGAGCGCAAGATCCGGCTGGTCTACCCGACACGGAGAGCGCTGAGTCACGCGGGGCGGGCGTTTTTGGATTTGCTGGGGTGACGCCGTTGGGGAGAAACGTCCGGGCTCGAACCAAGATTCCCAAATGGGTCCGTCCAAAACGACCGACTGCTGCCCCAGGAACTTACTTGGTCCGGCTCGCTTGCGCGCTTCACTGATAGCCCCGGATTGTGGCTTTCAGTACCCGGCCACGGCGCACTCGTCGCAGCTGATATGTTGAAGACATTCGATCTAACAGTTTGGGTTTCAGACGGCGCACAAACCATTGAATGCCCTCAGGTGATCTGGACGGCAACCTTTGACCTGACGGTGACTAAGGGTCGGGTATATGGGACAGGTAATAAGGCGAGCGTGGTGAATCCGTGATAGTAGCCTCGAAGATCGGGCTGGGGGTAAGGGTACTTCTCGCGTCGGGCGTCATTGCTTTCTTGGTGTGTAATTACGGACGAGGCCAAACCAGCAGTGGTTCGGCCGCTGTCCTGATAGGGGCCTTGAGCGCGCCATCCGGTCCCAGCATGGACGAACTACAGACGCTCGGCGGTTCTTGTAAGGCATTTGAAGAGATCGCCCGGAATCGGCGATCCGTTGCCGCGGAACTGGCTGCGCTTGGCGACGATGCGATTCCAGAGATTGAGGCAGCGATCTCTTCAGTCGCGGACGAAGGCGAGCAATCACCTCGGTTCGATGGTACCGCGTGGCTACTGCTCGCCTATGCGAAGATCAAGGGCCCGGTCGCGCTGGCAAGACTGCAACCGTTATTGAGCAATCCGAAATTGGCGCAGTATCGGGGTGGCGTTGAGCAGTCCATTTCACTTGCGCTGGGTCTAACCTCCTACGTGGCCAGCCCATCCGTTCCGGACACCCCAATTTGCCTTCCGCCGCAGCCGCGCGATTCGCTAGACAGGATTATCCTGGCTTGGGAGCAGGGGGACCGCGCTGGGATCGAGGCTGTTCTAGGGCCACGAGCTAATTCGTCCTTCCGGTCGCTGCTGGGGAAGCTCAGCTGGACAGCTATCCGGCGGGACTACTGGCACCACGACGGACAAGGTATTGTTGCGGTGGGCTACCGTTTCGAAACGGTGGGTCCTTGGTCGAAGCCTGCTGAAACCCTCCAGGGCCGAATCGGCCCATATGTCGCTACATCAAAGGCCTTGAGCTCGGGTTTCGATACGCAATTCACTACCGGTGCTGGGCGTGCCTGCGGGGGCGTGACACTTCGGTTCAATGACAGCCTTTGGAGCGCTTTTCCATGGATGTTCCGAGTTGACTGCGACGACGTCCGCGGCCTTCTCCACTTGATCGATTCGTGCGCAACTCCGATTGGCAATCGATAGCCTCTCGCTAGCCCGTTGCTAGCCCCACCTTCGCATTAAATTGGGAGAACTCGGCTCGTGGATGTATTTGATTGCGGGGACGTTGTTGATTCTGTCAGAACCTTGAGCGCGTTCCGACCTGACGAGCGCCACCAACCCGGAGAACGGCACGGTAACATACACCTACGACAGCTCGCATCACGTCACTACCTGTATCGACCAGTTGGGATCGAACACCATCTATTCGTACGATTCCTATGGACGCTTGAACGAGGCGCAGTATTATCCGTGGAATTACAGCGGCGCCGAGGACACCGCCCAGAGAGTGACCTACTATTACGACGGCGTCTACCCCTGCACTGGCGTGAGCGCGGCGTACACCACGGGACGCCTGAGCGGCGTTGCGTTCGGCGGCGGCGTGACGGACGACTACCACAATTCCTATTGCTACCTGTACAACTACACGCAGTCCGGCCATGTGGCGACGCAGGAGATGGCGGTGACCGGGGGATTCGGGCACTACAACGGCATCACCTTCACCGCGAATTACCAGTGGGATACTGAAGGAAGAATGACGTCGCAGCAATACCCCACGGTGCATGCGGTGGGCAGTTTCGGGAACTTGAGCGTGCCGATGCCGATCGCCGCCATGCAATACGACGCCAATGGACGCCTGAACGGCATGACGATGGACGACCAGGACGGCCACGGTCCGCAGCCCTTCGCCAGCGCGACGTACACGCCGGCGGGGCAAGTGGACCACCTGTCGTGGGCTGGGTACACAGAGGTGCGGACGTATAATAATCTG
>DATAUB010000007.1:0-134018 GCA_036268475.1 Bryobacteraceae bacterium
ACAACAGAATAACTTAGTTCAGCCCAGTTCCCAAAACATTTCTTTAGTTTTTGTTCCGGCACCTACCAGGCCGATTCGGAGTTTTGCAAGAGGCTCGCGGCAACGATAAAGGTGACGGCGATTGCCTGGCATCGACGGCCCAGCGGTTGGGAGCCGGACGAAGGCGGCCGGATCATGGAGCGGCTGCCGCGTTGCGTGCAGCAGGAGCTGCCACGATCATCGCGCTGACCGGAAATACCGTAACCGAGACAGATCACCTCGCAGTTGAACAACGGATGGGCCAATAAGCGAAGGTTTCCTCACTCGAGTACGCAGAACCGCGAGGCCAATCAAGCCGGTGGAGAATAACAAGAGCGTGCCGGGCTCGGGGGCTGCGGTTGTCCCGATAGCCACATCGCCGCTTAGTTGGGTGTAATAAACCGGAAAGGCACGGTTGTCGTCCTCTACGCCAGGTGTACCGTTCGGGTCGCAGGTATTACAGATTCCTGTCAGATAACCGCCGCCGCCCAGGCTCCAGGCTTCGGTGGTATCGTCCGACAGGATGGTGAATCCCGAACCGGAGGTTCCGCTGAAATTGAATATGAGATCTGAAGACGTCTCGGACAAATCACTGCCGACGAATTCAAAAAAATCCGACAGTTTCGTGGCGGTTGCGCTGCCGCCCGGGGAGGTAATCGTCAGGTCAAACCCGACGAAATCGCCTTGGCCCACGGTCCCGAGTGTTCCATCGGTGACAATGCTCCCCATGACTGAACCGTTTCCAACCATCACGTCTACGGCAAAGATCTGATTCGCTTTGGCGAGGCGCGGTGTGCCGAGCGCAATTGTAGCCAAGACTGCGATTGTGAAAGCCGCCGGTATGCGGTGCATAAAATCCCTAATGAATGGGTTGCGGTAAGTTTTCATGGGCCTATTCGCTCCCCGAACGGACGTCGAGATGCAATCCTGCATTATAGAGGATTGTCCGCGGACCATGCGCCGCGAGGCAGCGATATCGGGATGATGCAACACAGTACGACGATGGTTCGCCGGGGCGCTCCCGCTTCTCCGCGGCGGCGGCAGTGGGCACACACCCGGACGAACTGCGGCCGGAGTCCCACGGCGCGCCGGCGCCGGCTGCAAATCATGCAGCGTGGGCAGCTTTTGGCAGCTTGGATGTCAGAACATCCACTTTCTCAATGCGGGGGGCCTGCGCGAACAACTCCGCCGCTTTCGCCTGGAGCGCTGCGGCCACCTTGCCGGTAAGGTGCGCCTGACGGCCCTGGTCGTCCGGGAAGACGTCGAAAATTCCAAAGGTAGCGGGGCCCATACGGATCGCGAACCAGGCTGTGGTGGCAGGTTCCGCCTCTACCAGCGGTAACGCGCTCCGCAGAAAATCCTCTACGTCCTTTTCCTTGCCGGGTTTCGCTTCTAAACGAACGTATAAAGCTGCAGTGACCATTTTTTCCTCCACGAAGTTGGCAGATCTATGTAGCAGTTGCACTGCCAGGGCGCGTTTCCATACGTCCCGGGAAGCGAGCCTTCCTATGGTACCGAGGTAGGACAGTGCCGGGGTGAATTCTGTGGAGGGAGGCCGCCGGAGAACCCGGTCAGAGGCCCTTCCTTGCGCGGCGTAGCTAACCGTGACATACTACCAGCGATGTTTCCCGCATCGCGTGCCACCGACATGCATGTGTGCCCGATGGTTACCGTGCTGGTTCCGCACGTGGGCGGACCGATTCTGCCTCCTTGCGCGGTCACGGTCTTGACGGGGGCCCTGCCGCAAGCGCGCGTTACCGATATGGCGACCTGCGTAGGGCCTCCCGACGTCATCGTGAAGGGCTCCACAACAGTCCTGGTGATGAGTTTGCCTTGTGCGCGCATCATGGACATGACTGCGCACGGCGGGATGATCGTTCTAGGCTGTTTCACGGTTCTGGTAGGCGGTTAGCGCGCACTTCCAGGGACGGCCTGACGCCGCGGAAATGGGGCGGCGGTTGGCTGAAACTGGTAATATTCCATTCATCTTGCCCAATTCTCCGAAGCCCGGTATTGACGATCTGCTGGTTCGGTCGGCACTCGATGCAGAGTTGCGCCGCCGTTTTCTAGAATCGCCGGAAGCTGTCTTGCTGGAGTTCGACCTCTCCGAAGAGGAGAAGGATATCCTGCGCAAACGGGACCACCGCATCCTGGAGCTGCTGGGGGCGGCGCTCGGGCGACAGCGGGTGGCTGCTGTTCCGGCGGCGCAGGAAGCAGAAGCGACGCCATTCGCGGTACAGACCGAGAGCCACATGTTGCCGGACCTTCGGTTGGCGGTGACGGTAGTTCCGTGCGTGGTTGGGAAAGAGGGCGAACCCCGCAGCCTGACGTTTGCGGCCTGGGCGAATCCGCTGGAGGCAGGCACAGATCCTGCTACATTGCCGGCGCCCCGGAGCGCCGACCTGCCAGGGCAGCCATTGGCGCCCTTGCACGTGGTCCTTCAGATCTCCGGCCAGCAACTTCCCAGCGCCGACGGCATGCCGAACGTGGGGCTCAGCGCCTCTCTGCTTCAGTCCACCAACATGTTCGTGCCGCCAGAGCCGCAATTGGCGGGCAGGCCGGAGTGCGCCGCGGAATCCGGTGCGCCCGATATCTGGATTGTCGGCTTGGGAATGCAGACTGCGACACAGGTGACCGGCGAGGTGGAGCAAGCGATCCGGGGGTCGCAGGAGGTTCTCTACGTGGATACCGGAGTGGCGACCAGATCGTTTCTCTGCGAACTGTGCCCGCGCGTGACGCCGCTGTACGACGAGAGCTACCAGGAGGAGCATTCGCGGCCGGGCGCCTATGAGCACATGGCCGAACAGGTGCTGCAGGCGGCGATGGACCATCCGCCGGTCACGTTCGCCATCCACGGCCATCCGCTGGTGGCCGCCCTGCCGCCGTTCCGGGTCATGGAACTGGCAAAGGCGCGCGGTCTAAGAGTGCGGGTGTTGCCGGGGGTCTCGGCGATCGACACGATTATGGCGGACCTGCGCCTGGATCCGGTGGTTCACGGCATCCAGATGTACGAAGCGACCGACCTGTTGTTGCGGCGGCGTCCGCTCCAACCGGACGTGCCGGCACTCATCTGGCAGATCGGACCGCTGGAGACCTGTCTACACACCATGCGCGTGTCGCGCCCGGAGCGCTTCGACCGGTTCATCGCCCACCTCCGGCTGTTCTATCCGGCCGGTCACGAGGTGGTGGCGATCTACTGCTCGCCACATGCGCTGATGCAGGCCACCATCCTGCGTTTCGCGCTGGAGGAGATGGGAAGCAAGGCACCCGAGATTCATAGCGGCTTCAGCCTATACATCCCACCGGTAAGCGGCCGTCCGATTCACGATCACGACTTACTCAAGGAACTCTACAGCGTCGACCATCTCAAGAACATTACGGGCGTAGATTCGAGTGTGACGGAGTAACTCGATCTGAATGCAGTAGACGTTCAGATGGCGACGGCGCGGTCCCGAATGGCGTGTCCGGTGGGACAGTAGGCGGGCCGTCACGCCCGCCAGGTTCGCGTGGCCTGGTCCCAGAACACCTTCCGATTGTGCTGAAGCGAGAGAGTCGCGAGATGGCCCGAGACGTTGGCGCGCTGGCCGGCGTCGAGCGGGGCGATCGGCTGCTCCGTGCCGCGTACCGCCTGGAGGAAATTGCGGAGGTGCGCTTCCACCGCCTTGGTGTCGTTGCCGGGCAGTGCGAGGCTCATCTGCTGGCGCGCCGCGATGTGCGCGGGCGGCTGGCCGGCAAACTTCTCGGGATAGAAATTCAGATACTGGCGATTGAGTACCTCGATTGTCCCTTCGTTGCCCATGAATTGCTCACCGTACCCGTAACGGTCGTTGCCGAAGTAGCAACTGTAATTGAGGTGGAAGCCGCCGTCGTACTCGAAGATCGCGCTCAAGGTGTCGGGGACCTCGCGATCGTCCGCGGTCCAGCGAAGAGTGGCGCCGGTGGCCATGCAGGACGCGGGCGCGGACTTGCCGAGCACGAATTGCGCGATGTCGGTCTGGTGCACCAGGAGGTCGGTGGAGATGCCGCCGGAATAATCCCAGTAGAGGCGCCATTGAAAGAATCGCGGTTTGCTGAAGGGCCGCGGGGGCGCGTCGCCGAGGAAACGAGCCCAGTCGGTATTTTGCGGGTTGGCGTCCGCGGGAATCGCGTAGCGCCAGGCCGGGGCGTTGTCGAGCGAATTGCGGTACCAGAAGGCGCGCGTGTAATGCACCTCACCGATCATGCCGGCGGCCACCATCTCCTTCGCCTTGGCGTAGAGCGAATTGCTGCGGTTCTGCATTCCCACCTGCACGACGGATTTGGAATTTGCGGCGGCGCGCAGAATCTTCTCGCCTTCTTCGATGGAGTGGGCCAGCGGCTTCTCAATGTACACATGCTTGCCGGCGGCGAGCGCATCGAGGAGCATGACGCAGTGCAAATGCTCGGGAGTGGCGACGATGACGGCGTCGAGACTCTTGTCCTGGAGGAGTTCGCGGTAGTCGGCATACCGCCGGGGTGCGCTGCCGCTCAAGGTTTCGATGCGTGCGGAGGCTTTGACGAGGTTGCCGGTGTAGGCGTCGCAGACGGCCGTTACGGTGGCGGCATCCTGGCTGCCGGAGTACAGGCGTTCGAGCAATAGACTGCCGCGGATGCCGAGGCCGATCATGCCGACGGCCAACTTGCCGTTCGCTCCGGCGGCGCGCACTGCCAGGGGCGCCGCCAATGCGGCCGCGCCGCTTAGAAAACGCCGCCGGTTCCATTCGCCCGGCGCAAATCCATGATCCACTCTGTCTCTCCTCACCGCATACTATAGTCCCCCGCGCGGCAGATGAGTGAAGCGTGTTAGCATCCACGCAGATGTTCTTTTCAACGGGGGGACGACGCGGTTTGGGACCGCAACATTGAAGAGAAGCGTATGGCTGGTGAATCCATTCTGATCGTAGAAGATGCGCCCGAGACTCTGAAAATTACGGCCGCCGCGTTGCGCCTTGAGGGCTATAGCGTCTCGGTCTCATCCACCGCGGAGCAGGCGCTATCGGCATTGCGCTTTCTGCAGCCCGACCTCATCCTGGTGGATTTCATGCTGCCGGGAATGAACGGCCTGGATTTGAGCGCGCGCATCAAGCAGGACCCGCGGCAGCAGAAAGCCCTGGTGGTGGCGCTGACGGCAGTGAACGCGGCCGAGAATGAGCCGATGGCGCGGCAGGCGGGATGCGACGGTTTTCTGGCGAAACCGATCGAGACCCGTGTGCTACTGGCGCGCATTCGGAATTTCCTGGATCGCGGCAGAGGGATACCGGCGGCCGCCCCACCCACGCCTTCGCCGGTGCGAGCTCCCGAACTCCCCTTCCACCAGGGAATATCGGGGCTGCCGCAAGATCAACTGGTGGAATTGCAGGAAAGCTTTTTGAAAGCCGGAAAAGGCGTGAGCCGCCAAATGCTGGCGAGCGTGGAAAGCCACTTCGATTCCGCCAAGGCCACGCGCACGGTACACCAGTGGATTGGCAGCGCCGGCCTGTTGGGGTACAGCGCCATCAGCGAATGCGCGCGCGAAGCGGAGACGGTGTTGAACTCCGCGGCGGTTACAGCGGACCGGGTGCGCGGACCGCTGGCTCGCCTGGCGCGTACGTTCTACAATCCTTCCGGCGCGACTTCCGAGAGCGCTTCCCAACTGGCGGCGAAGGCCCTGCGAGGCAAGCGCGTGGCGCTCATCGGCCTGGGCAACGCGGCGGCCGACATGATGTGCGGCGCGCTGGAGCAGGTGGGGGCGCGCGCGCGGCTGTTCGACGCCGACCAATCGCCATATGACGAAGCGGTGGGGAGTTGCCACCTGATTGTGGTACACGCGCGGCCGGAGAACATCACGTGCCGCTGGATCGCGAAGGAAGCGCCGAGTCTTCCGGGGCTGCCCACGCTATTCTTCGGATCGGCCGAGAACCTGATTTCGTTTTCGGCGCAGGCGCACGAGCGGGCCAACGGACTCCTGGTGGATGGCTGCATGCTCGACGAGGTGATGATGCGCATGCGGCTGGCGGTCACGCAGGGCCGTGCGGCGCCCGGCGGGACAGTCGCGGCGGAAGGTGTGGATGTGGTGATCGCGTACGGCGACACAGCGATGCACCCGGCGATTGAAGCGAGGGTCAGAGAGTATGGGCTGACGTGCCGGATGGCGTCGAGCAGCACGGAGGCGATCCTGCTGTTGCATACCGGACGGCCGCGGGCGGCGGTGGTGGATGTCCATCTCGACGCCTTCGAGGCGTTGGCTGCCATCCGCGCGGAGGCGATGCCGATGCGCACGATTCTGATTGCACCGCAGGCTCAGGAAGACGACATTTTGCGCGGGTTCTCGCTGGGAGCGGACGACTATTTGGTGCAGCCGTTCAGTCCGCTGGAACTGGTGGCACGCTTGAAGTGGCTGCTGGGGTGAGGCGTCTCTATATTCGGCGGCCGGTAGCGCGATAGACGCTTTACGACACCAGAGCTTGTGTCACGCGGCTGGCCAGTTGATCGAAGGTCAACAATTCATAAATCGTGGGGTCCTGCATGATGCGCGCCACCAGGGCGGCGTGCATGGCATGGCCTGCGCGTTCGGCGATCACGTGACCCAGGAGCGGCCGCTCCAGCAGTGCCAGGTCGCCGATGAGGTCGAGAGCTTTGTGGCGGCAGCATTCGTCGGGCGAGCGCAGACCTTCGGGATTCAACGTACCGGTGGCAGTGAAACAGACGGCGTTTTCGAGCGACGCGCCGCGGATCAAGCCCATGTCGCGCATTTGGTTCAGGTCGGATTCCCAGCCGAAGGTGCGCGCAAACGCGATCTGCGAGGCATACCGTTGCGGCGTCACTTCGAGTTCAAGCGACTGGCGCCCCACGGGCGCCGGATAATTGGTATCGCAGGTGAGGCGGAACGTTTCATCGGGCAAAATGCTGATGCGCTTGTGCGGGTCGTGCTGATCTTCCACGGTCACCGGCCGGCGAATCAACAGGTAGCGCCGTTTGCGGCGAAGCTGGCGCACGCCCGCCTGCTCAATGAGGCGGACGAAGGGCAAGCCGCTGCCATCCAGGATGGGAACTTCGAGGTTGTCGATCTCCACGTAGGCGTTGTCGATCCCCATGGAGTACAGCACGCTCAGCAAATGTTCGGTGGTGGAAATCAGAACGCCCTGGCGCATGAGGCTGGTGGCATAGCTGACACGCGCTACGTGACGCCAGCTGGCGGGAATCTCAAAATTGTCGAGATCTGTGCGGACGAACACAATGCCGGTGGAGGCCGGCGCCGGAAGGATCCGAATATTGACCGAGACGCCGTGGTGGAGGCCGACTCCCGAGGCCGTTACCGGCCGCTGCAAGGTTGTTTCAAAGCGCAATGCGCACTCCCAATTTCGATCCCGGATTTCGGGGGTTAAACATCTACTCTGCTAGTTCAGCATGTAGTTGGCGGAAGTTCAACTATTTGACGAATAAAGACTTAATTCATGCATTATGTGGCTATTTCGCGACACTTTTAGTCTAGGAGTGTGGCCATACAACAGCAGTTTCGGCAGATTTTGGCTCACCGCGGGGTAGTATCATGGCCACGTGGCCTGTCCCCGGCTGTTCCTCATCGACACCTTCGGCTTCATCTTTCGCGCCTATCATGCCCGGGCGCGCACCGGTGCGCCGCCCATGCGCACGTCCACCGGGCTATCGACCGAAGCGGTATACATCTTCACGAATATGCTGCGCAAGCTTGCGAAGCAGCATCGTCCGGCTTACATGGCGGCGGTCTATGAAAGCTCCGAGCCCACGCACCGCGAGGTGGAATTCGCGGCCTACAAAGCCAACCGCACCGAGATGCCGCCCGATCTGGCCGACCAGATTCCATACGTGCGCCGGCTGCTGGAGGCGCTGCGCGTCCCCATCCTGGAATACCCGGGGTTCGAAGCCGACGACGTGATCGGCACGATGGCGCGGCGAGCCGAGGCCAACGGCTGCGAGGTGGTGATCGTCTCCAGCGATAAGGACATGCTGCAACTGGTGGACGATCGCGTCTCCATGCTCAATCCCGCTAAAGACGACGAGTGGTACGACGCCGAAAAGGTGAAGACGTTTCTGGGAGTGCGGCCGGAACAGGTGGCAGACCTGCTCGCGCTGCGCGGTGACGCGGTGGACAACATTCCGGGCGCGCCGGGAATCGGGGACAAGGGAGCGCAGCAGTTGATCGAGCGCTTCGGGTCTGTGGAAGCGGCCCTGGAACACGCGGCGGAAGTGGAGCGCAAGACGTACCGCGAGAGCCTGCAGAATCACGCCGAACAGATCCGCATGAGCAAGCGGCTGGCGACCATTTCCACGGACGTGCCGGTGCCCTTCGACCTGAAACTCTTCCAGACGCTAGAACCCGACGAGACGCTGCTGAAGGCGATCTATAAAGAGATGGAATTCCACTCGCTGCTCAAGGAACTGGGGCCCGGCGAAGATACGCGCACGCGCGACTACCGCGTGATTGCGGGCGAAGACGACTTAAAAGCGTGGATGGCGGCCATTCCGGAAGGCGCGCCGCTGGCGGTGGCGATTGCCAAATCGGCGGAAGGCGATCTTGCGATGGACGCGATCGGACTTGCGTGGCAGCCGGGAGAAGCGCGCGCCGTTACGGCTGAGAATCTGCCGTTCCTCAAGCCGTATCTCGAGTCCCCTGCGGTAACGAAAACGGTCTGCGATGTGAAGGCCGCGCTGCTCGACCTGGCGCGACTCGGCATGGAGGGACGCGGCTTCGAACATGACATCATGCTCTACGCTTTCCTGCTGGATGCCGACCCGGGCGGCGTATCGCTGGCGGAGCAGGCCAGCCGCAGGTTGGATCTGAAGCTGGGCGCGGCGCCCGAACAGCACGCCGATATCGTGCTCGAACTGCATCAGGTGCTGGCGCCCGCTATGGAGGGGCGCGGCCTGGGCAAGCTGTACCGCGAAATCGAACTGCCGCTGGCGGCGGTGCTGGCGCGCATGGAGCGCTGCGGGGTGCGCATCGACCGCAGCGAACTGCAGCGCCTCTCCACCATGATGGAAGGCGAGATCGCGCGCCTCACTGCCGATATTCACCGGCTGGCGGGACGACCATTCAATATCAGCTCACCGCAGCAGCTTGGCGACGTGCTGTTCGACGATCTCAAGCTGCCGGCTCCGGTGAAATACGGCAAAGGCAAGACGCGATCCACGGCGGCCGATATTCTGGAAGCACTGGCGCCGGAGCACGAGATTGTGCGGCAGGTGCTGGAATATCGCCAACTCACCAAACTCAAAGGCACCTATGTGGACGCGCTGCCGGCGCAGATCGACCCGCGCACCGGGCGCCTGCACACCAGCTTCAACCAGGCGGGCGCGGCCACCGGACGGCTCTCCTCATCGAACCCGAATTTGCAGAATATTCCCATGCGGACGGCGCTGGGGCGCGAGATTCGGGCGGCGTTTATTCCGCGCGAAGGCTGGAAGCTGCTGGTAGCCGATTATTCGCAGATCGAACTCCGCCTGCTGGCGCATTTCTCCGGCGACCCACTGCTGGTGGAGGCATTCCGCAACGGCGAGGATATCCACACGCGCACCGCGTCGGAAGTGCTGGGAGTGCCGCCCATGCTGGTGACGCCGGACGCCCGCCGCGAGGCCAAAGCGGTGAATTTCGGGATCGTGTACGGCATCAGCGGCTTCGGCCTGGCGCAGCAGTTGGGGATCTCGCGCGGGGAGGCTGAAAAGTACATCAAGAATTATTTCGAGCGGTATGCCGGGGTGCGCGCCTTCATCGACCGGACGATCGCAGAAGTCCGGCAGTCAGGTGTGACGCGCACGCTGTTCGGGCGGGAGCGGCCGATCCCGGATATCAACAGCCGCAACGCCAACGCGCGCGGTTTCGCCGAGCGCACGGCCGTCAATTCGCCGCTGCAAGGCACGGCAGCGGACCTCATCAAGCTTGCGATGGTCCACATCGACGCCGCGCTGCGCGAGAGCGGGCGGCAGAGTTCGATGCTGCTGCAGGTGCACGACGAACTGGTGTTCGAATGTCCACCGGAGGAACTGGAAGAGGTGTCGGCGCTGGTGAAGACGAAGATGGAGGGTGTGTGCGAGTTGAATGTTCCGCTGCTGGTGGACACCGGCACCGGCGAGAATTGGCGCGACGCTAAGTAGGTCACGAACAGCGCGCCAGGGCCCAGCGGGCGTGTTCGGCGACCACCGGGTCTGGGGACGCGGCGAGCTTTTCGAGGGGGGCGCGGAATTGCGGCAGCGCGCGATTTCCCATGGCGACAGCGACATTACGAAGGAAGCCGGCATAGCGGGCGCGCGTGACGGGCGTGCCGCGGAACAGATCGCGGAACTCGGGCTCGCTGAGCGCCGCCATCTGGGCGAGCGGCGGGGCGAAATGGCTGGGCGCGAAGGCGGGGTCGGGCGTGAGGGGCGCGCGGCGATTCCAGGGGCAGACGTCCTGGCAGATATCGCAACCGAAGACGTGGGCGCCCATGGCGGCGCGCATTCCTTCGGCGATGGGGCCGCGCTGCTCGATGGTGAAGTAGGAAATGCAGAGGCGCGAATCGAGCGTGTAGCCCGCGCCATCGGGCACGATGGCAGCCGTGGGACAGGCGTCGATGCAGCGCCGGCAGGTGCCGCAGCAATCGGGCGGCGGCGCGTCGGGAGCGATATCGAGGGAGACCAGGAGTTCGCCGAGGAAGAACCACGAGCCGCCCTGCTGATTGATGAGGCAGGTGTTTTTGCCGACCCAGCCGAGGCCTGCGAGGCGCGCGTAAGTGCGCTCCAAGAGAGGCGCGGTATCGACGCAGATTTTCGATTCGAACGGGCCGGCGCATTCGTGCAGGCGGGCGGCGAGGCGGGTGAGCGAGTGGCGCAGGACGTCGTGATAGTCGTCACCCCAGGCGTAGCGCGAGATCCAGGAGCAGTCCTCCTGGTGGAATTGCGCAGTGTGGGGCCAGGGGGTCTGATAGAGTTTGCCCACGCAGACGATGGATCGCGCCGAGGGCAGGAGACGGCGCGGATCTTCTCGCACATCGGCGCGATGGTCGGTGAGGTAGCGCATGTCGCCGGCGTGGCCGGCGGCGACCCAGCGGCGATAACGCGCGACGTCGGCGGCCGGCTCGGCGCGCGCCACTCCGGCCAGTTCGAAGCCGCACTGCCGCGCCAGGGAACGCACTTCGTCCGCGGTCAAATCTCCAGCCCCACGGAGCGCATGAGCTCGAGGGCGTTGCTCTTGCGCACCACGCCGGGACGCATCACGTAATCGAAGAGAATCTTGCCGTCTTCCACGCGATCTTCGAAATGCACGTTGGAGGCGCGCTCGCCGAGCGCCTCGACGATATCGGCAAGGGCGAGATCGTGGGTGGTGACCAGCCCGATGGCGCCGCGTTCCACCAGGCCGCGCACCAGCGCGCCGGCGCCGATGCGGCGATCGTGGGAGTTGGTGCCGGCGAGGAATTCATCGATGAGGAAGAGCACGGGCAGCGGCCCGGCGGTGAGCGCGAGGATCTGGCGGATGCGCAGGATTTCGGCATAGAAGCGCGAGACGCCGCCTTGCAGGGAATCGCTGAGCTTGATGGAGGCGCCCACGGCGAGCGGGGTGAGGCGCAGGCGGCGTGCGCGCACGGGAGCGCCAGCCTGCGCGAGCACGGCGTTCACCCCGAGCGTGCGCAGCAGCGTGCTCTTGCCCGACATGTTGGAGCCGCTCACCATGAGAATTTGCGGGGCGCGGCCCAGGTGCACATCGTTGCGAATGGCGTGGGCGGCGGGGAGCAGCGGATGGCAGATGGCGTCGGCATCGATGGAGACGGGCCCGTCGTCGAACTCGGGAAAGGGGTCGCCGGGATGGTCGAAGGAGTAGCCGGCAAGGGCGCAGAGGGCTTCGATTTCGCCGGTGGCGGTGAGCCAGCGGCGCACGGCGGGTCCGGAGCGACGCTGCCACTCTTCCACGCCGGCGGCAGTGTGCATGGTCCAAAGAAGGAAGGGCTCGAGGATGCGGACCGCAACGTTGTCGCGGGAATCGAGGCGCTCGACGAGTCGATTGAGGCGCGCCATGTGGTGCGAAGGCGCCTCGCCATCGGAATCGAGCGAGCGGCGAAGCTCGGCGAGTAGCGGAGACTGAAACTGTTCGCGCTCCAAACGGAAGAGCACTTGGGAGAGCAATCCCAATTCGTGGGCCGCGCCTTCTACGCCGATGACGATGGCATTGGTGGAGTTGCTATGGCGATGGAGGAAGAATCCGTTGAGCAGCACGATGAGGATGGCTGAGTCCCGCGCGGCGGCTTCCAGGCCGGGGGACAGACGGACGAAGCCTCCGCTGGCGGCAATCCAGGTAAGGAGCGCGACGAACCCGATGACGCCGAGCGCGGTGAGCAGCCAGATGACGACGCGGAGTTTCGGGTCGGCCAGTTTCGCGGGAGACTCACCCCACGCGGCGAGCGAGATCGGGTCGACTCCGGTGTGGGCTTCTTCGCCCACCACGGCGAGGTCCTCGCGCAGATCGGTGCGGGGGCGCAGTTCGTCCACTGCCCGGTGGCGCGCGTGGACGGTATCGGGAGGCGCGGGAGCGAGCAGCCAGCGGGCCAGAGTGTCCTCGCCGATGTGGGTGCGGGCGGTGCAGAGGAGTTCGAAGAGCGAGCCTTTGCCGAAGAGATCGAGATCGGCGGCAAAGGGATGGTCGGCGGTGAGATAGCGATCGCCGGGCTCACCGGCGCCGGACCATTTGCCATCGAGGCGATCGAGGGCTTTCTGGAAAAACGCGGCGGCGCGGCGCTGGCGTTCGAGCTTCTTGAGGAGATGATCGTGCACCAGCATGAGGGCGGCGAATACGGCGCCGGGGGCCAACATCCAGGCGATGGAGAGCGTCTGCCAGCCAAGCGCGAGGAAGGCGATGACGACGGCGGCGAAGACGGCGGCGAGGCGGAAATAGCCCAAGGAGCGATGGCGCTGTTCGCGATCGGCGATCTCCGCGCGCCGTTGCTGGAGCAGTGTGGAGTAGGTTTCGCGCGGATCGGGCATCGTTAACCCAATGATATACTGCCGTTTCATCAGCCATGAAAACACTTGTTTGGATTGCTTGCGCGGCGCTTCCGCTATTGGCGCAGGAGCCGGTTCGGTATGAAGTAAGTTTCCCGAACGCGGCGCACCATGAGGCCGAAGTGCGGGCAGTGCGTATATTCGAACGCCAGGGAGAGGTGGGCAGTATGTGGCGGCGGGGTGCGCAGGACGTGAGCGCGATGGGTGATGGGTAGCTGGGTTTGCGTTGCGATAGCGCATGGGCAGCGCTTAGGCCGGCTATCAGTAGTTATCGGAACGAACGCACAGCTAACCGAGCAGCCGGGAGCTTTCGTATCAGCTTTAGGTCCGATCCGGTCCACTGGTAAAAATACGACGCACAGCTCCGGTCTTCAGGGCAGCCTCGAACAACAAGAAGATTGCTGGCGATTTTATACTCCAACGGGCGAAATCCATCTTGGGTGGGAGAGTATTTTCCCTCGTACATCAGAGGCGGCATTCCCCAGCCCAGAATCGAGAATGGAACTGCGTAGACGCGGCCGTCCTTGGCATCCACGAGGGCGGCCGACACACATCCTGCCCCGCAGCCCCATTCCGCGATGGTAAGATGGCCGGCGAAATTCGGGCCTCTCGATGCGGCTTCACGGATCTTGGTGCGGAATCGCCGGTCGCTTGGGCGAATCAGCTTTGGCGCCGCGGGTGGACCGGAGAACGCGGTCCTCACGGGATATTCGTAGAATTCGGGGGAAATGACGGCGGCGGTTTGCGCCCATGCCGATACCCCCAAAGTGAACGCCAGTGCCAATCGGAACTCCACTCCCTCATCATAAGACGCGAAGGTCCCGGTGGGTGAGCTTGTCGGCGGTAGCGGATGAGGTGCATCTGAACTAAGGAGCGGCAGAAGGACCCAACGATCGGAGTTACTGTGACAACGTCGGCGCTCCCTGTTCCGCATTCTGGGCGCCCTGTTCACCGATGCCTCGGTCCTACGGTTCTGATAATTATGAACCAGATTAGTTTCACATCGTCCGTCTGCGGGGAATCGCGTTACTGTAGAAAACAACCTCCGCATAGCATCACTTGATCTCAACGGTGAGTTCGGATCACGGTTCAATTTTGACGCACAACGTGATCCGATAGACGATAGACTTCCGCAATGGTGCGATGACCGGCGCGACATCACCTGCTTTCCATGTTCGCCGCGATGTCGGATTGAGCAGGACGTAAGACGCTGGTTTTTTCGGGTGAGCGCCCCGGCATCGTTGCAGCTCAGACTTGTGGGGGCTGTTTCCGCCGGGCACCGATGGTCGAGATCGCACGATCGATGACGACGATGCACGCAATCCCGACAGCGTAGGCCAGGAGGTCAGCACGCTAAACTCGGTCCCGAGCAGGCGGGCGCAGGCGCGTATGACCAAATGCCGGCTGCGAAGCATGCCGGCCGGTATTTGCGTTAGCTGGAAGAACTCGATGGCGGTCATCGTCACCGCGGCCCACACGGTTACACGCGCGATCCGCCCCGTCAGCCGGAAAAGGACATAGACCATGGCAGCGTAGAGCGCATCGCCGAGATACTTGTCGAACAGACGGAACCCGGTGTGCGTCACTCGTGACACGAGGCCGGCAGAGACGATTGCCGCCAGCAGGCACCACCAGACTCCGCGCCCACCTTCTACTCGCGCCATCTCATGATGGTACGCGACTGGCGTTGTCTGAAAAGTTGGGGGGCAGGCGCCACTCTCTGACCGGCCGTTGGAGGGGAAAGGGTATAGTAGAGTGATGAAAATCGTGGGGTCCGTAGTGCTATGTCTTTTAACGACTCTGGTTGTCCAGGTCTGCCCGGCGCAGGACAGGAAAGGTTGCCAGGACTCCCCGCTTCTCAGCCGGTTCCCGGGCAGTGTGCTCGCCAATTGTGAGGACAAGGCCGACAAGAGTTATGAGTTCCAGAATGGCAAAACGACTCAGGTCGTGGAAGGTGAATACCATTTCCGGGAATACAAAGCTCCGGAGGGCGCCTCCACCACTCAATTGTCGCGCAATTACATCACCGCTCTCCGGAACGCCGGGTACACGATTGTCTTCGAGTCCCAGTTTCACGACAGTTTCGTGGGACATATGGGCAAGACATGGATCCGAATCTATCTGAGAAGCGACGCGGGAATGGAGGAGATCATCGTCACGGAGACCCCGCTCACGCAGGAAGTAGTTGCGAACGCGGCAGCCCTGACCAGTGGCCTCGCCAGCAATGGCCACACGGTTGTGAACGGCATCCTCTTCGATACCGCAAAGGCCGACGTCAAGCCTGAATCCTCAGCCGCGCTGGATGAAGTCGTCAAGGCTCTCAAACAGGATCCCAAGCTCAAGGTGTTTGTGGTGGGCCACACCGATAACGTGGGCTCCGTGGCCGCAAACGTCGACCTTTCGAAACGCCGCGCCGCTGCCGTAATGCAGGTTCTTACGACGAAGTATGGCATAGCTGCCGACCGCCTCCAGGCCTATGGCAACGGTCCATACGCCCCGCTCACCACGAATGACTCCGAGGCCGGCCGCACCCTGAATCGCCGCGTCGAACTGGTCAAGCAATAAATCCGGATCCGAATGTTCACGCCCCGCTGGCGAGAGAGAATCAATTTGAGTAGAGCGCGCGTGCGAGCGAGCCCGCACGCGCGCCCCAAGGTGACAGCAGTTACTGGAGGGCGGCTTTTTTCGTCTCGCCCGGCTTGGCGAGGTCATAGCGATCCAGGTTCATGACCTTGTTCCAGGCGGCCACGAAGTCCTTCACGAATTTTTCCTTCGATCCGGAGCAGGCGTAGACCTCCGCGAAGGCACGCAGTTGCGAGTGCGAACCGAAGATCAGGTCGACGCGGGTTCCGGTCCACTTGACGGCGCTCGTCTTGCGATCGCGGCCCTCGTAGACACCTGCCTTACCCTCGGCAGGATGCCATTCCGTGCCCATGTCGAGCAGGTTGACGAAGAAGTCGTTGGTCAAAACGCCGGGCGTGGCAGTGAAGACACCGTGTTTGGAATTGCCGGCGTTGGCGCCGAGCACACGAAGTCCGCCCAGCAGCACCGTGAGCTCCGGGCCGGTCAGACGCAGCAACTGCGCGCGATCCACCAGGGCCTCTTCGGGATGCATGAACTGGGCCTTGGCGCTCAGGTAATTGCGGAAGCCATCGGCGCGCGGCTCCAAAGGAGCGAACGAGGCGACGTCGGTTTGTTCTTGAGAGGCGTCCATACGGCCGGGAGTGAAGGGCACGTTGACATCGATTCCGGCGTCTTTGGCGGCCTTTTCGATGGCGGCGTCTCCTCCCAGCACGATCATGTCGGCCAGTGAAACCTTTTTGCCGAACCCCTGGCGGACCGTCTCTAACCGGTCGAGCACGTTTGCGAGTTGCTGGGGATGATTGACCTCCCAATCCTTCTGCGGAGAAAGCCGGATGCGGGCGCCGTTGGCTCCGCCGCGCTTGTCCGAGCCTCGAAACGTGGATGCCGACGCCCAGGCGGTGGAAACGAGATCGGAGACCGGCAGGCCGGAGGCGAGAATCTTCGCCTTCAGCGCCGCAGCATCCTTTTCATCGATCACCGGATGGTCCAGCGCGGGGATGGGATCCTGCCAGATCAGAGTTTCTTTCGGAACGAGGGGTCCGAGGTAACGGGCAATGGGGCCCATGTCGCGGTGCGTGAGTTTGAACCAGGCGCGGGCGAAGGCGTCGGCGAACTGATCGGGGTTTTCGTAAAACCGCCGCGAGATCTTCTCATATGCCGGATCGAGGCGCAGCGCCAGATCGGTAGTCAGCATGGTGGGCAGGCGCTTTTTCGTCTGATCGAACGGGTGCGGAACGGAGGCCTGGCCGTTCTTGGCCTGCCACTGTTTAGCGCCCGCCGGACTGGCTGTCAGCTCCCACTCGTTTTCGAACAGGTTTTGGAAGAAAAGGTTGCTCCACTTGGTGGGCGTCTGCGTCCAGGTGACTTCGGGACCGCCGGTGATGGCGTCGGCTCCGAATCCTGTGCCGAACTTGCTTTTCCACCCGAGGCCCTGGTCTTCTAAAGCGCCGTTTTCCGGCTCCGGCCCCACCAGAGAGGGGTCACCGGCACCGTGCGTTTTGCCGAATGAGTGGCCGCCGGCGATCAGAGCGACGGTCTCTTCGTCATTCATGGCCATGCGGAAGAACGTCTCGCGAATATCTTTCGCCGAGGCGATGGGGTCGGGGTTGCCGTTCGGCCCTTCGGGGTTGACGTAGATCAAGCCCATCTGAACTGCGCCGAGCGGCTCGGCCAATTGACGTTCGCCGCTGTAACGTTCATCGCCCAGCCAGGTTCCTTCCGGTCCCCAGTAAAGCTCCTCGGGCTCCCACACATCGGCGCGGCCGCCGGCAAAGCCGAAGGTCTTGAAGCCCATCGATTCCAGCGCTACGTTGCCGGCCAGAATCATCAGGTCTGCCCAGGAGATCTTGTTGCCGTATTTCTGTTTAATGGGCCAGAGCAGGCGCCGCGCTTTGTCGAGGTTGGCGTTATCCGGCCAGCTATTCAGCGGTGCGAAGCGTTGCTGGCCCGAGCCGGCGCCGCCGCGGCCGTCGGTAATGCGATAGGTTCCGGCGCTGTGCCATGCCATGCGGACCATGAGGCCGCCGTAATGGCCGAAGTCGGCCGGCCACCAATCCTGCGAGTCGGTCATCAGGGCGTTCAGGTCCTTGATGACGGCATTCAGGTCAAGGCTCTGAAACTCCTTCGCGTAATCGAACGCGTTACCCATCGGGTCGGACAGGCTGGAGTTCCGGTGCAGGACCGAGACGTCCAGTGCGTCCGGCCACCAGTCGCGGTTCTTGCGAGTGCCTGTTCCGTGCGCTACGGGGCACTTCGAAGCGCCTGTTTGCCCTTTGTCGGCGGAGGCCGCCGCTGTCTCTTTCGATTCCTTATCCATCTGTTTATCCTTTCGTTTCGTTCCCTTACCGGCGCGTGCGCCGGGGCGCGCAGGCGATGCAGAGCCCCCGGAAAATGAGTTCGCATTCGCGAAGCACGCGCCCGCCGAGCGAGCCCCGGGGAGGCCCGGGCACATCGTACCAGTCCATGTCCTCGATATTTCCGCAGCGGTCGCAGATGAAATGATGGTGCGGGATCCGTTTCGCGTCGAATCGCGCCGCGCGGCCCTCCATGGCCACTTCGCGTACCAGGCCCGCCTGTACCAGGTCACGCAAATTGTTATAAATGGTAGCCCTGGAAGAGCGGGGATCGACGCGGTTCACAGCCTCAAAGATTTCGGCCGCGGTGGGATGCCCGGCCTGCGTCATCAAGTACGCCATGACGGCGTATCGCTGCGGAGTGCTCCGCAGGCCACCGCCCGTCAAGGAGCGTTTGATGGCATCGGCATCCATGGAGAATTTTAGAATATATCTAATTTAGAAAATCATCAAGCACTTGCGTCGAGAAATATGTAAACGACATCCCAGATTCAGCGGAGTTGCCAACGGGGGCGACCGGGATGATTTTCCAGCGCGACTTCCGGGCGAATAGCGTGCGAGAATGACTTCTTGTTCCCAATCCGGACAGGCTTGCTCGCACACCATTTAGGAGGCCATGCCGGAGAAAGCGAGAATCTCCATGAATTTACTCCGCTTCAGCAAGGCTGCGGCGATGATGACGGCGCTTTTCCTCATGCCGGCTTCGTTCGCGCAGGACGCGGGAGGCGACCAAGTCGATCTGGACGCCCTGGCGCAGATTAAGGCCGAGGCGTTCCAGCACTCGCAAGTAATGGAAAATCTTTTTTGGATGTCCGAGGTGTACGGTCCGCGCGTCACCAACAGCCGCAATCACAAGCTGGCCGCCGAATGGGCGATGAAGCAGATGAAAGAGTGGGGGCTGAAGAACGTCCATCTGGAAAAATGGCCGTTCGGGTATGGGTGGCAGATCAAGCATTTCTACGCGGCGATGGAGAGTCCGGTGTACGCGGCGTTCACGGGCTTCCCGCTGGCATGGACGCCGGGGACGAACGGGCCGATCACGGTGGAGCCGGTGTGGGCGCCCATCCACTCGAAAGACGATTTCGCGAAGTATCATGGCAAGCTGAAAGGCAAGGCGCTGCTGATGTTCGACCCGGCGCCACTCACGCTGCATACACGGGCGGACGCGCAGCCTTCTCCCACCGATGAAGAAATTCTGGCACGCGGAGGCGCGCGCGGTGGCGGCGGGCGCGGCGCAGCTGCCGGCGCTTCGGCCAATCGGGATCCCAGCAACCGGGGGCGTCCCGGCGAAGGCGAGTGGGAGTACTCGCCGACGTCTCTTGCGCTGGCCAACGAGAAGAACGCGGTGCTGCGCAACGAGGTGAACGCTTTCCTGAAAGAAGAGGGCGTGGCTATTTCGATCACGCCGGGCTACAACGGAGACGGCGGCACGATCTTTTCGAGCTACGGTGGGTCGGAGAATCCCAAGGATCCCATTCCGCCGCCGATTGTCGCCATCGGGGCGGAGCAGTATAACCGCATCGTCCGCCTGCTGCAGCACGGCATCACGCCGAAACTGAACTTCGATATCGCGGTGGATTATCAGAAGGACGACGAGAATGCATTCAATGTGATCGGCGAGATTCCGGGGACTACCAAAGCGGACGAGGTGGTGATGCTCGGCGGTCACTTTGACAGTTGGCAGGGCGGCACCGGCGCCACGGATAACGGCACGGGATCGTCGGTGGCGATGGAGGCTGTGCGCATTTTGGCGACCTTGCAAAAGCCCATGGCGCGTACGGTGCGCGTGGCCCTGTGGGGCGGCGAAGAAGAGGGCGTCTACGGCTCAACGGCATACGTGCAGCAGCACTTCGCGCAACGCACCACGATGGTGAAGACCCCGGAGTACGACAAGCTGGACGTGTACTTTAACGACGACGGCGGCTCCGGCCGCTTCCGCGGAGTATCGGCAGGGGGGAGCCCGCAGATGGCGGCCATCTTCAAATCGTGGATTGAGCCCATCAAGGATCAGCATATGGTTGCGGTTTCGGGCGGGGACCGGTTCAGGCCCACTACCAGCCCGGGGGGCACGGACTCGTCGGCGTTTTCGTGGATCGGCCTGAACGGCATCGGTTTCCAACAGGATGGGTTGGAGTACGGTACGCGCACCCACCACTCCAATGCGGACACTTATGATCGCGTACAGAAGGACGATGTGATGCAGAGCTCCATGATTGAAGCGTGGTTTGCGTACAACGCTGCCACCCGCGCGGAGATGCTGCCAAGAATCCCGACTCCGGCGCCCGACCCTAACGCGAAGAGCCACGAGTAGGATTGAGTTGCCTTGGGTGGTATGGCGGAAAGCTTGCCGGAATGTAAGCGCCACTCTGGATGCCGGAAGGGAGACGATACAGACGGAGACGGCGGGCGGGTGTGAAACGGCTAGGTGACGAGACGGGGACTTACGGGAGTGATGAGCTTCGTTCGCATCATGGAGCGGTCTCCGAGTAAGTGATGATACGCCCGAAAAGGGTCATCAGGGGTCGAAGCGCGTTATGGGGAGTAATCTCCCAGAAACGGACGTCACCGAATCTGTCTGACTCTAGGGCGCTTACCTGAAGCCTGCGGACGAATCAAATTGGCTGATATTCAAGGACTTGGGAGCAATCGGCAGCGAATTCCTTGGCGGGGAGCGGGACACCACGTTTGGCTCATCGAAGCTATGCGGTCACCTAAATTGGCTCAACCACGCGTGCCGGTCCGCGAGAAGAGCCCTCGGATACGTGAGTGCTGAGATCTTTTGAGCGCGGAGGGGTTACACTGAGTCCGTGGCACACAGATATAACGTGGCGGCTTTTGAGAGTGCGTCGCAGGGAACGCAGATACTTCTCCGGCTCTACTGCAACCTGATATCAATCGAACTCAGACTGAAGGACGCCCGCCCTCAGTGGCAATCGGGTCACGATATCGGCAGCATGCTTGCGGATATAGGCGAAGCTGCGCTGAGTGTTCAGTTAAGGACAAAACTCAGCGCCCTAAAGTGTACGGCCAGAGACGGGACCGAGGTCCCCGTCGATCCGGCGCAGTATCCACATATACGCTATCTGAGACACGAAACTGACTTTCCTGGCGCAGTTAAGGATGCTGATCTAGACGACGCGGTCCTTTTGATTCCGGACATTCTTCTTTCCATGAGAAATAAGGGAATTTTATGACGGCTTCCCAGCTATTGAAGCAAGCCCAGGCTTCATACCAAGTCAGCACTGTATTTCGGTTTCCGTACGTCCACGTGATTGTAGCTGACGAGGGTTTTGCTGCTCAGTCCGAGGAGCAGCGCGAATGGGAGTTTGCGACTAAGTTAAAGACGACTATCTCGGAAATACGCTCCACGGCGAGCAACGCCTTGTTCGTTATTAGACTGCTAAGCCCCGAAGAGATCAGCGCTGAATATGGTGCAAACCCGACAGAACGCGGACACCACTGGCTTGGGTCGCTGGCAGCAGGAGCTATGTCGGAAACGTCGCCAGCGAACGGTCTCGGAGAAAATGCTAAGACGGTGCATTTCTATGGCTACAAGGGGGGACAGGCACGTTCAACGATTCTGGCTTTGGTGGCATCCAGCCTAGCTGACGAGGGGTGGAAAGTGCTGGCAGTCGACAGCGACTTGGAAGCTCCGTCGCTCGACATCATTTTTGGGCGAAGCGTGAGACCGTTAGCGGGCACTCTACTTGGGGTTTCACAAGGAACCGCAGGATTCTCTCCAGAAAGAGTCCATTTATCATCCAACGGTCAAGGTTTTGTCGATCTTCTTGCATGCCGACCTCGCCGGTCGGAATACGACATCGACGCGGTTGCTTTTGCGCTCAAGTCGGCACTGGACGCGACAATCATCCAACAATCGGCACGGCGGATTCGCACCGAGAGCGAGCGAAATAAGTACGACATAATTTTGATTGATCATCGCGCCGGACTGTCTCCGATAACCCTTCCATGGCTAAAATCGCTTCCTGGGCCTGTAGTAATATCTGCTCGTCTGGACGACCAATGGCAGCCGGCGCGAACATTCTTACAGGCAATTCTTAAGGAGTATCCCAGCAATCCAGGCCTTTTTGTTTCTTGGAAGCCCGACGAGGAAGATCCAACCTCCTTTCGCGACCGAAATCAAGGCCAAATTGATTCTCTCCTGGACCTGCTTGCCGATGCTCTCTCCGACACGAGCGATGGCGAGGGCGAGTTATCATCGGTCGAACTCGAAGATCACTGGATCTTGTTGCCGTATGATTCAGCGTTTCGCGCATCTAGGTTGCCAGAGCCTCGCTCACTTCTGGTCGCTACAAATGAGGCGATTACAAGAATTCGGGGGCTTCTTGAAATTAGCGGTGCGCGGTCGGTTGAACTCGTGCTTACGCCGAGTGGTGCGACCGATGCGGGAGACTTAATACAAACCGCAGTGCTTCGGGAGCTTCTGGTGCCCGAAAACTCTATTGCATATATCCTCGGCAGAAAAGGCACCGGTAAGACGAGGCTACTTCGTGAGTTGGCGAAGGCTGGAATCGGCGAAACGCTAATTTCGGATTCAAATAGCACGGAAGGCGCGGGCCTAGCTTCTCCTAGCATTGAGCTGAGTGACGCTGCCAGCGATCTTGAGAAACAGCCGGACCACTTCTGGTGGTCACTGTTCGCAGCGGCGTTGCAGAGTGAATCCACTTCTACTGGTGTGCTGCGAGATTCATTTGTACGTATTTCCAAGAACTTCCAAATGCCGATGCTGTTGGATGCTGTTCAAGTTGCCAATCGAAGTCGGACCTTCTTGATTGATAGCCTAGAAACTGCTTTCCCAGCACGCTTGATTCAAACGTACCTTGAAAGTCTGTTCCGGGTGCTACAAATCATCGACACCGACCCAAGAATCTCCAAGGTGATTAAGTTTAAGGTGTTCTTGCGTAGCGACTTGGCAGAACGCGGCTTCCAGAATATCGAGCAACAACTTCATGGGAGGACGAAGCATCTCAGCTGGAATACGCAGCTAATCTTCAATTTTGTATTGTCTCGCATCGCCACGATTCCTTGGTATCGGACGGCTTTCCCTAAACTGGTGGCGGACATTCAATCCGTCCGAGGCCGAGTTCTAAAGGGTGAACTGTCGATTGAGGAATGCGAACGCATGCTTCTGGTTCCGTTCCCATCCCAACTTCGGCGAAACAACCTACAGACCACTACGTTTTTGAAGACATATTTCGCCGATAGCGCCAGCGACAAAACCGATTTGAGCGGCAGCGATCGCCTTCGATACTATCCAAGAATCTTCGACAAATTCCTCGAAGTATTAGCGGACCCGCAGGCGACCAAGGTTGCCTATACCGGCCACCAGTTGGACAATAATCAGAAAATCAATCAGTCGCTTATTTTTCTTGCACACGAAGAGGCAGCTAAGGCGTACTTGTCACAACTGGAATCAGAGCTGGTTTACCTAATTAGTCTGGCCGAGGACCATTCCACAAACCAGGCCGCCATCAACGCGCTATTGAATGCATTTGCTGGATTGAAGACACCCTTTGTGCTAGACGACCAAATCGAGGCGATTAGAGCAAAGGTTCCTTCGATCCCGAACAGCGCGGTCCGTGCGGCTATGGAAAGCATGAAGAGAGTCGGAATGTTTGAGGACCGTCCGGATTACCCAGGGCAGTGGCGCGTGGGGCGACTATTCAAATCATCTCTCCGCATGAAGTATGTGCGATGATCTTGCACTTGTAGCAGGCCATCGAAGAAAACGGCCAGCGGCAGATGGTGTTGGAAGGTGATCTAAGATTACTCCCTACAAGTCGGCTTGCAGGCTGAATCGCCCGCGTCACTCCTCTGCGTCGACAGGGGCTACGCTGCAGTGCTGGATCTGACAACCGAAACCCTGACCTGGTAGCCAAGGGCGGCTAGGATACGAATTAAGAGATCAGTCGACACGTGTTCGAGATCGTCGTTCAGGATGGCGGTTACCCTCGTCCGGGAGGTGCCGGAGCGCTTCGCGATCTCCGCGTGCGTAATCGCCTGCTTGTGCACGATTTCCTGGAGCCGCTTCAGCAACGCGTGCTGAACCTGCCACTCCTTTGCCGCCGTCGTCGAAAGCCCCAGCGCCCCAGCCAAGTCTTCCGGCGTCTTCGCAACGATCGCCTTGATTTTATGCATCTAGAAGCTCCTTTAACCGCTTTCTGGCCAGCTCAATTTCGAGTGGAGGTGTCCGCTGCGTCTTCTTTTCGAAAGCGTGAAACACGAGAACACCCTTAGTAGACGCAAGATAATAAAACACGCGGAAGATTCCATCCTCCCCTTTCACTCGCAGTTCCGACACGCCGGGCGACAGGTCCGGCATCGTGCGCGAATTCGGCATCGCTAGATGTTCGCCAATCTGCAAGCGGAAGAGCCCTCGCCCGAGACGAGTCCGCGCTTCCTTCGGAAATCGGCGGATTTTCATCCCGCGCCTTTGGATGGAAGACGACCGGCCGCACCACCCCAAGTGTATCAAATTTGAGACGTCCGCTCGCCTCAATCCATCTGCTCGCGGACGATTACTCCCCATAAGTCGGCTTGTGACTATCGAGGAGGGGAATAACCCGCTCATCGCAAGGGTCGTCAGGGCCGAATCGGCAGGCGGCGAACTCGGAACCCTTGGTCCTCGACGATCACGAGCACTCCGCGTGCGAGGTCTGCCGCACAGTCGTGAATAACGTGAAAGAGCCGTGGGTTGACGGCTGCGGGAGTTTGGTTTCGCAACCGGAAGATAACGACGCTCGGGGCCTCGCTGCGGGCGATTGCCAGGATATCTCCGAAATCGAGATCGAACGTGAGGACGATGCGGCTTTCCACCAAAGCCTTCGCGACGATGTCCGGATCGGGAAGGCGTCGTGACTGGCCGCGCGTAACGCTTCCACCGTCGTCAGCGACACGCCCATATCGGCCAGGAATTTCACGCGGCAGGACTCTTGAAAAACCCGATTTCCTCGTTCGCGAGAGCGGAAGCATACTGGAGAGACTGCCGCACGTCCTCGCCTTCCAGTTCGGGATACTCGCGGATGATGTCTTCCGTTGACATTCCGTTCGCCACCAGGTTTACCACCAGCGAGACGGTAATTCGCATACCACGAATACAGGCGCGTCCGCCCATCACTGCGGGATCGAACGTAATCCGGTCGAACATATCGCTAGTCTAGCAGCCACGGAGAACTCTGAACGGCAGCCAACTCTTGTGCGGCGACCGACGGTGCGCCCTCCGCCGGGGCATTTGGAAACGACAACTCCGCCAGGCTTTGCCATCGATGATCCACAACTCGCCGGCCGGGCCCCCCATTCCCAGGGCTGTCGCCAACCGTCGAACGTATGCCAGCACCGTTGGTTTATCTTGCCGCTTCATTCGCAGGACGATGATCCCGGCCTGCCCCCTCGGTGGATACGCTCGGATGTTCGCGAAGTCCCGTATCGGCGGAGAAGCCCGCGCCGCGCAAGATTTCGGCTGCCTCAGCCGAGAGGTTCTCGTCGATTTTGAATGTCACGCCGTAAGCTCAGTCGGCAGATCCATGGAGCCTTGCGGACCAATTCTGCCGCATAGGCCACAGCCGGGTCGGTGTCCTCAGATCGGATCGCAGGATAGCGCGCAAGGATCGCGGCCCCTGGAACACCGGCCGCAACATTGTCGAGGATGACGGAAACCATGACCCGCGTCTCTCGGACGCCTTCCCATGACAAACGGAGGGATTGACGCTGATGCGCTCCTTCGAGTTCTCGATCAACGGGAAGATGCCGGAGGGCTCCGCGCACCGATCGCGACGTTGCTGAAGACGGGCGCGCGACATGCCAGAAAGCCGGGTGAATTTCGACACACTCGTTCCACGCCGTTGTATACTGCCCAGATGACGGCGAGGTTTGTCACGAGGGTTTCCGGCACGATGGCGCCAGTGTCGCGGACCGCATATTGGGTGCTTGCTGCGGCGAGCATACTGGCATCAACTTTCCCTGCAACGGCGCAGGTCAATCCCGATCTCTATACGGGCCTGAACTGGCGAAACGTGGGGCCTTTCCATGGGGGACGAATCTCCTCCGTCACCGGCGCCATAGGCCAACCGGGGGTGTTCTATGCCGGCATGCCGCTGGGCGGCATCTGGAAAACCACCAGCGCGGGCGTCACCTGGTTCCCGATCTTCGACCAGGAGAAGAGCGTAGATAGTGTGGGAGCCATTGAGGTGGCGCCCTCCAATCCCGATATCGTGTATGCAGGCGCCGGCGACCCCATTCAGGGCAGCCTCGGCAACGGCATGTGGAAGTCGACCGATGCCGGCAAGACCTGGCAGCACATTGGCCTCGAAGACACGGTGAAGATCAGCAACATCGTGGTCGATCCCGCCGATCCTAACCTGGTGCTGGTGGCCGCGCTCGGCGATGCCACCCGCCACGGCGGCGGGGTCCACCGCTCCACCGACGGCGGCCAGACGTGGACCAACGTCCTCAAGCCCGAGGGCTACGACGGCGCGCGCGATCTCCAGCACGCATTCGATGACCCCAGTGTGATGCTGGCCGCCACGCAGGGAACCGGCGGCGGCGGCGGTGGCGGAGGAGGAGGCGGCCGCGGGGCGAAGAGCAAGCCGCCGCTGGTGTTCAAGTCGACGGACGAAGGCAAGACTTGGACCGAGATCAAGATTCCGCCCTTCTCAGGCCGAGTTTCACTTGCCGTGGCGATGCACACTAAGAGCCAGCGCATGTACATTGTCGGCAATGCCATTGAGCATGGCTCGGGACTTTACCGTTCCGACGATGGCGGCAGCACCTGGCAGCACATGGCCGGGAACGACCTGCGGATCGCCCAGCGAATCAGCAACGGCCAGGGCAATTACAGCAGCGGCGTATTCGTGGACTCGCAGAATCCGGACATTGTATACACCATGAGCACCGCGATGTACCGCTCGACCGATGGCGGCCACACCTTTGAGCCTTTCAAGGGCGCGCCCGGCGGTGAGGACTACCACAAGCTGTGGATTGACCCCACAAACGGCCATCGCATGCTGGTGGGTTCCGACCAGGGCGCCAGCGTCACCCTGGACGACGGCCGCACCTGGAGCCTGTGGTACACCGAGGTCATTTCGCAGCTCTACCACGTCGCCACCGACAGCGCCTATCCCTACCACATCATGGGTGCGCAGCAGGACACCGGCGCCGTAATGATCGCGAGCCGCGGCAACTGGGGACAGGTGAACTTCACGGACTGGAGCCCGGTGCCTTCGTCCGAATTCGGCATCGACAGACCCGATCCCAAAAATCCGAACATCATCTATGGCGTTGGATATGGTCCGGGAGGCGGCGGCAGCGGCCTGATCAAGATCGATATGACCACAGGCCAGTGGGAGAATGTCGCGCCCAACTTCGGAGCGGATGCGGACAAGTACCACGCCGGGCGCGATTTCGAGAAAAAATTCGACACCGCATTCGATCCCAGCGCTCTCTACGTTGCCTACCAGTGCCTTCTGGTCTCGCGCGACGGCGCCCATTCCTTTACCGCCGCGAGCCCCGATCTGACCACGCCCAAGGACAAGCCCCAGGTGGCCTGCGGCACTGCGCCGCCGGAACCGCCGCCGCCCCCGCAGCCTCCGCAGCCGAACCCCACGCCGCCGGGAGCGCAGGCACAAACGGAGACGCAAGCGGCGAGGCCGAACGCCACGCCGCCGGCACCCTCGATCAGCGAATTCTCGATATCGAGGGTCAAACGCGGCGTCATCTGGACGGCCAGCAGCAACGGACAGATCTATAACACCATGGATCAGGGCAAAACCTGGACGAACGTCACCAACATCGGCGACATTCCGGCCCACGCCAACTTCACCATCGAGGCAGGCGACGACGTCAATACCGCGTTCGCCGCCGCTCGCATTGCCCCTGAGCGCGGCCAAACTTTGCCGGCCGATGAGAACCCCGACGTGCCGCTCATCTGGCGCACTACGGACGCGGGCAAGACCTGGACCAGCATCGTCAACGGCCTGCCCCGCGACGAACGCACCGGAAGCTGGATCAACAGTCTGCGGGCCGATCCCGAGCAGCCGGGCTTGCTCTTCGCGGGATCCGAGACCACTGTGTATGTCAGCTTCGATAATGGCGATCACTGGCAGTCATTGCGCCAGAATCTGCCCAGCACTTCCATCCGGGACCTGGACGTTCACACCGATCACCACCAGAACGACCTGGTGATCTGCACCTACGGCCGTGGGTTCTGGGTTCTAGACGACATCACACCACTGCGCCAGATCGCGGCCAACGCGCAAGCCATCGGCACATCGTCCGCATATCTCTTCAAGCCCGAGGAGGCGATTCGCGCACGCATCAACAGCAACTGGGATCAGCCGTTTTCGGTCGAAGTGCCCCATGCGCCCAACGTGCCTTACGGCGCAACGGTGGATTACTACCTCAGCCACGAGCAGAGCGGGACCATCCAACTCCAGGTCTTCGATTCGAAAGGCAACCTGGTCCGCACCATGTCCAGCGCCCCGCCGCCGCCCATTGAGGACGCGGCGTATCCCCACTACTGGCTGGCCGCTCCCGAGACGCGTGTCCTGTCGACGCATGTTGGTCTCAACCGCGTCAACTGGAACCTGCAGTATGACGATCCGCCCGCCCTGCGGCACGACCTCGAGAATCAGATGAACATGGTGGCGGGCTCCACCACTCCCGGTCCTCATGGGCCGCAGGTGATTCCCGGCGTTTATACGCTCAAGCTGACGGTAGACGGCCAAGTCTACACGCGCGACGTCACTGTCATGAACGATCCGCGCGTGGGCGAAAGCGCCGCGCTCATGACCGCCCTGCGCGCCCAGAACAAGCTCACTCTGCTTTCCCTGCAAGGCATGGAGCACAGCTTCGCAGGGCATGAGGAAGTAAATGCGGTGAAGGACCAGCTTGCAACCCTGATGAAGGGCGACCTGCCGACAGACCTGGCCGCGCAGGCCAAAACGCTGGAGGCCAGCCTGACCAAGATCGGGGGCGCCACGCCTGCCGGTCCGGGAGGCGGCGGACCTGGTCGCGGCCGGCCCGCAGATCCGAAGGCGCTGCAATCGTTCTTCGAACTAAACAACGCATTCAACACCATGGTCAGCATGATGCAGGTGGGCCTCGATATGGAGCCCACCCCCGCCCAGATCGCCACCTGGCAGAAAGACTGCACCGACATGAACCGCACCAAAACCAGCTGGGAGGACGCCCGGAAACAGATCATCGACTTCAATGCGACGCTGGTCAAAAGCAACTTGCCGGAGATGAAGCTTGGCCCCAGCCAACTCATCGCTTCGGCTTGCAGCTTTATGCCTTAAGGAGAGGCACTCAGTCTCGACGGCCACCCTCATTACTCATACGATAAGAATCCGGACGGCAAAGCTGCCTCAAGATCGATTTGTTCTCCGGTGATGGGGTGATGGAATTTCAGATATTGGGCATGCAGCAAATATCCTCCATCGCCGGGGAGGCCGGGGAGATTTTCAAGAGGCTGACCGGTGGCGCCGTACAGAGGATCGCCGACCAGGGGATGGCCGATGGACGCCAGATGGATTCTGATTTGATGGGGGCGGCCGGAATTCAGGCTTACCTCAAACGTTGTGGTGCTGGCGGTGCGTGAGATCACCCTTGCCAATGACTTTGACGGTTTGCCACTTGGGTTGGCGGCCCACACGGAACCGATGAGCGGGTGCGGCACAAGGCCGATGGGTGTAAGGATTTCGTAGGCGTCGTGCCGCGCGCTGTTTTGAGCCAGGGCCCGGTAAATTTTTTGCATTTTGGATGTGTTCCAGTTTGCGAATAGACGGGATGCTGCCTGCGGCGTTTTGGCGAAGAGCACGATGCCGGTGGTGGCTCGCCCCAATCGGTGTACCGGGTTTGCAGTGGGGGTTTGCTCTTGCACGCGGCGCAGGAGGCTGTTTTCCATGAAGCCGCCGCCGGGAAGGGTGGGCAGCCCGCTGGGTTTGTTGACGGCCAACAGATAGGGGTCTTCAAACAGGACTTCGAAGTGCAGAGGACAGTCCGGTTCGACCCAGGGCGGCCGGTTCCAGACAAGGGTTTGGCCTAACGTAAGCGATTCGCTGCCGGTGGCGGTGACGCCGTTGAGGGTGACTTCGCCGTTGTTCAGTTTTTCTTGCCAGGCTTGTGGGGTTGAGTGGGGGTAACGGCTTGCCAAGTGAGAAAGCAGGGACTGTCCATGGTATTTGCTGCTGACGATTGTGGTATAGGCATAGCCCCGGTTGAGCATGTAGTTTGAGTTTAAGCTATGGTGTCTGCGGCGCGCGACTTAGTAAGTCCCTTATGTCGCTCCTCGTTCCGCGGTACCTTCTTTGCGCCCGCCCTGTCTGCCAGTCTCCTATGAGAACACTCTTGGAACCCGCGGCGCGATTTGGGAAGACCGGATACCATCCGGCCAGCGCGCCCCAGCCGGTGACGGGCGGTCATTGGCCGCTGCCTTCGCCGGCGTAGTATCCGCCCCGGGCCTGCAGGTTGAATTTGCCTTTTTTCTCCAGCTTCACCTTCAATTGATGAAGCGATCCGTCGGGTCTGGCGGTGGAGACAAAAGCCAGCACATAGTAAGTGTCTGGCGTGGAAAGCGCGCGGAAATTCCTGTCGTAGTCGTTGCCTTCGAGATACGTTCCGGCGGTGCCGGTGGCCAGATCCTCCAGCACCAGCGGACTGATGAACAACCCGCTGTACGGTGTCGAGCCTCGATAAGCGTTGGGATTCGCCGCGGCGCTGTACCCCGGGCGGAGGCCGCCACCGGTGTCGAGACAGTTGATCACTACTTTGGCGCGCGCGGCCGCCTCGATGGCGACCGGCGGCGCGTTGGTGCGGTCGTGGCCGATCTCGAAGCCCGCCGAAATCAGGAGAATCGAGCGGCGCCCAGGCAGATTGGCCATGCGCTTCACCACATTCTTCAGCACCTCGACTTGCAGGATCTGGGTGCGCGACACACGGCATACCGGCGCGGGACTGAGTTGAATGCGCGCCAGCGCCTGGATGAGTTTGGCGCGATCGTTCGTGAAATCCTCCATGCTGGTGCAGGATGTGGTGACCAGCGCGATGCGGTCGCCCGGCTGCATGGCTTGGATTTGTTTTGCGGCGGCTTCGCGCGCCTGCTGCAAGACGGCGGTGACGCCGATGGAGATATCGTCGAAGACATACGCGGTGAATTGCTCGGGCACATCCATAGCCGGCGCAGTAGGTTTCGCGACGCCGCCTGGCTCGGGCAGAGACCGATCGGGAGCGGCCAGGCCGCCTGGCTTTTCCAGCGAGAACGCGGCGATCTCCACCGGCTTGCCGTTATCGAAGAGAGAGAAATCTTCCTTCTGCAGGCCGGCGACAGCCTGGCCCTGACGGTCGCGCACCGCTACCGGCACCTGGATCATGGTCACGCCCGATTTGAATTCGGGCGCCGATTGTTCCTGCGCCATCGCCCCGCAAATCAGAGTCAAGAAGACAATCGTTCGCATTCGCACCTCACTATTGCACATTGACCGCGGCGTTCTCCGCGGTCACCTGATGCTCTTCGGCATCGCGCACCACCAGCCGGACCAGATAAGCGCCCGGCTTCACATCGAAATCCGTGGCGATCACCGCCGGAGGCTTCTGTTGCAAACCGGCAACCGTGCGGTCGAGCAGGCGAAGCTGCACTAGTTTCTCCGTGCCTTCCAGGAAGTTGCCGTTGGTGTCGAAGAGCGCCGCCACGATGGTGAGATCGTTGCGATTGCGATCGTCCGCTTTTCGCAAAGGGATCGCCTTGAGGTCCAGGCTGGTGAGCACGCTCAGCTTGGAACGGTCGCCGGACCTGGTGAGCCGGGTGTGCATCTCCGCTGCGAGTCCGTGAGTCTCATCGCGTGAGAAAAGGGCGTCCTCGATTTGCTGTTTGGAGACGGCCGCTTCGTCTTCGGCATGCTTCGGCGCCCAATATCCGCGGCGCGCCTGCAGGGCGAACTTCTCACCGGAAGTCACGCTCACCTTGAGCGCGTGAAAGCTGCCGTCGAGCTTCAGGTTGTCCGGCACGAAGCCGAGTATATATAGATAATCCGGGGCCGCCGCGGCTTTTTGCACGCCGCCGAAGAAATCGTTATTGAAGTTGGCGGTGCCGCCGGTGTCCTCGGCGATGGCGATCAGTTCGTCGGTATTGGCATGGCCTTCGAGATCTCGAAAAGCAGTCTTATCCCGCATTACCGTGTCCGATGCGCCGCCCTGGCAGGCACTGTAAACGCCATTCGTCCAGACTCCGCGCGCGTCCACCACGCTGATCAAGACCTTGGCGTGAATCGTCTGCGACATGAGATCGTCGCTCGCGCGCTGGAGATCGAAGGGGATGAAGAATCCGGGAGAGGCCAGCAGGACGGTGCGCTGGCCAGGCATCGCGGACATGCGCCGCACCACCGCGCGCAGCGCCGCCAGGGTGTTGCGCGATTCCTGCAGGCCGCTGGTATTCGCGTCGCGGATGGCCATTACGGCGTTATCGAAGTTCCCGTACTCTTCCACTGCCAGGCGCAGGGCCAGCGACTTGCTGACGTCCGATGCCATAGGATGGAGGCCGACCTCGCGATCCACCTGTACCGATTGAAAGTAGCTCACATACGCGCCGCAGCCGCTGAGGCTGGTTTCGGCAATCGGGCTCGAGGTGATCTGGTTGAGCGGGCCGGCGATCGCTAATGGATCGGCGGTGAAATCGACGCCGTGCTGGCCGGAAGTCGTGACCAGCGCCACGCGGTCACCGGGACCGAGCGAGGTGTTGAGATACTTGATGACCGCAGCGCGCACTTGCTGTACGTCGTCGATGCGGAGATGCAGGTCGTCGAACACCAGGGCGACGAATCGTGTAGGAGTGGCAGGGGGAGTCGCGGCGGCGCCGGCCGGCGCTGCGCGCGGCGCGGCTTTGGGCAGACTTCCCGCGGCGGAGGATTCGCCGGCCGTTTCGACGGTAAACTTGGTGATCTCCTGCCGCTTTCCTTTATCGGTGATGTGGAAATTCTCCTGCTTGAGGTTTCCAATTGCGTGGCCCGAACTATCGCGCACGATCACCGGCACCTCCACCAGGTTGGTCTGCACGCGGAAGGTTGCCGGCAGTGTGGTAGTGACCACCTCGTCGTTCACGGGCAGGGCCGTGGGAGCAGTCGCGGGCGACGGTGGCGCGATGGCAAGCGCCTTCGCCAGTTCCTTGGTCTCTGCCTCACTGATATGGGGCGGTTCGGTCTTGGCCGTGGTAGCGGGACCGCCAGGCTGCTCCCCCTTCGGAGTTCCATCGTAATAGCCGGAGCGCGCCTGCACGTCGTATTTCGTGGCGGTGCGTACCCTCACATCCAATTTGTGGAAGCCGGTCTTTGCACGGCCGGTATCTGGCGAGAAGCCCAGAATGTACATGTACCTCGGGTTGCCGGCTAGCTGGCGCATGGCGGCATCCATATCGTTGGTGTCGCGGACGAATCTGCCTCCGGTGCCGTCGGTGATGCGAAGTTGGAAATCCCAGGCGCGCATCGTGGGGGACATATCTGTCGACAAGCCGTGAATATCCAGTGAATTGATCAGCACGCGCGAGCGGATGGCGTGATCGACCAGATGCATGACATCCGACGCCGCGCTCCACCTTCCATTTTGGATCGGCAAACCCGACGAGGCGAAGACTAGCGTGCGCTGGCCTGGCAGGATGGACATGCGGGTAACTATCCGGTCGCATTCGCGGATCACCGTTAGCGCCACCTCCTCGCGCGTCATTCCGAGGAAGGACGGACAGCCGGCGCGCGAGCAAGGCGCCAGTTTGAGCAGCGCGTCCTTGATCTTGGACCGGTCTGCTGTGAAGTCGACGTCATACTGGCCGGAAGAAGTGAAGAACGCCACGCGATCGCCTGGGTCGAGCGAATCGAGATACTTGAGCGTGGCGTTGCGAGGGTACACAACGTCGTCGAAGCTTCCGGGCGAGAAGTGCGCGTCATCAAACATCAGAGCGACGAAATGCCGCGGCATGGCCCCCACGGCATCGGCCGAGAAACTGGCGGTTTCTTCCGCTTCGAAGCTCCGGATCGACTGTTCCTTGCCGTTATCGAACAGCCGGAAATCGCCTTTGGTGAGGTTGCCGACGGCCTCGCCTTTGGCATCGCGCACCACTACCGGCACCAATACCAGATTGGTCTCGGCCTGAAAGGCCGGCTTGGGCTGCTGCGCCAGCGCCGCTGCAGCACCGAGGAGTGCGAGGAATGTAAGTTTCATACTCGGCCTCCCGTTCTATCTGATTTCCGCTAAATTCGACGTTAGTCCCCGGACGCGAGTTTCAAGGATCTCGAAAGAGCTATCCTATTGTTCCTTTATGGTCAGGATCTGATCGGCCCGCACATCTTTGAGGACTTGGTGGATACGGCTGGGCCACTTAATATCGATTTCGCGGATTGTCTTGGACGCTCCCAGCCCGAAATGGACACGCGAGTCGCTGGCGCCGGCGAAGCCGCAGGCGGTAGTGACCTCGTTGTACTGTTTCGAATTGTCCTCAGCGGTAATTTGAATCTGCGCGCCGATTCCCATGCGATTGCTCTTGGTCCCCACCAGTTTGAGGAGTATCCAGTGATTGGAATCTTGCGTCACGTTGTGGAAATACTTCACCGGCCCGTTCAATACCGTAACGATGGCGTCCACGCGGCCATCGTTATCGATATCGCCGAAGGCGGCGCCGCGATGGGGCGCGGCTTTCTGAAAGTCCGGGCCGGCAGCGGCGCTGACGTCGCGGAACTTACGATTGCCCAGATTGCGGAAGATGGCGTTCGGCTCCCCATAAGTGCGGCTGGACGTGAGCGATACGTTGTCGAGCACGTTCCCACGAGCCACGAACAAGTCTTTCCAGCCATCGTTGTCGAAATCGAAAATGCCGTTCGACCAGCCGGACATGGTGCGGGTGCTGCCCAACATACTCTGGTCGGTGTCGTCCCAGAAAATGCCGCCGCCGCGATTCTGAAAGAGCGGGAACGACTCGTCCTCCGTCGCAGTGTGCCAGATATCCGGACGGCCATCGTTGAATACATCTTTGAAGTCGGCCCCCATGCTGGAAACCACATTGCCGCTCTGCGGATATGCCACGCCGGCGTCGAGCGCTACCTCCTCGAACTTCTTCCCGCCGATGTTATGGAACAGGAAGTTGGGCAGATTATCGTTGGGGACGAAGATGTCCATGAAGCCGTCGCCATCGTAGTCGGCGATCACCGCGCCCATGCCCTTGCCGGGATGTTTGGCGATGCCGGTTTCCGCCGACACGTCGGTGAAGGTGCCGTCGCCGTTGTTGCGATAGAGCGTGTTCGGGAGCGGCTGGTAATACTTAGGATGGCAATAGGAACGCGTAGTGGGAGTGGCGCGGCAGACCGGATCGTGATTGACTTCCCACTTACAGTAATTGGAGACGAATAAGTCGAGCAGGCCGTCGTTGTTGTAATCCAGCCAGACGGCGGATACGGACCACATCTTCTTACCGTCGACCACGCCGCCCCCCACGTGAGCGCGATCGGTCCAGTCGGTGAACGTGCCGTCGTGATTATTGCGGAAGAGCTGGTTCTTAGTGACGTTGGCGACATAGAGGTCGGGCCAGCCGTCGTTGTCGAAATCGCCGACCGCCACGCCCATCCCGTAGCCTTCGCCCTTGACTCCGGCTTTTTCAGTGACGTCGGTGAAGGTGCCGTCGCGATTGTTGTGGAAGAGGCGATTCCAATACTTGGGACTCTCCTTCTTCAGCGACGGGATGGCCGCGCCATTCACCAGGTAGACATCGAGATAGCCGTCGTTATCGTAGTCGAGCAGCGCAGCCCCTGCCACCATGGTTTCGGGCTGATTCTTATTGGGCGTGGGGCAGCTATCGGTGGTGAAGACAAGGCCCGAGCGTTGAGCGATTTCCTCGAACGCGATCACGCCGGCGGCCGGCGCGGCGACAAGGAGCGCAGGAATGAGAAGGGCCCAAAACTTCATTCGCTCCTATAATAGGGCATCATGGGCGAACCTGTCATCGTGCGCGATCCGGAGATTATGAGCGGAACGCCTTGTTTTCGCGGCACGAGAGTCTCCTTCCGGAATCTGATCGATTACCTCGAAGGCGGCCATTCGTTGGGCGAATTCCTCCGGCAGTTTCCAACCGTCACACAGGAAATGGCGGACCGGGCGTTGGAGGAAGCGACCAATTCGTTGCTGTCCAAAATTGCATGAAGGTGCTGCTGGATGAGTGCCTGCCGCTCGACTTCCGGCACAGCTTTCCCAACATTGAAGTTCACAGCGCTCAGTGGGCGGGCTTCAAAGGCAATAAAAATGGTGAACTGCTGGACGCAGCCGAAGCCGCCGGTTACGACGTTCTGCTGACGGTCGATCAGGGGATGCCGCATGAGGAGCGCTGGACCGATCGAAGGCTCGCGGCGATCGTGGTCCACTGCCCATCGAATCAACTTCGGGACCTACTGCCCTTGGCGGACCGCGTCACGCAGGCGCTCGCTACCATCCAACATGGTCAGATCGTCGAAGTGCGATCGTTGAACTGAGCACGCCGCAGGGACTTCTGAAGCGGCGCTTCATTTTCCTTCCCCCGGCTCGTCGATCTTCAGGAGCCGGTCGGCCTTCACGTCCGTCAATGCCTGGCGAATGCCGCTCGGCCAGCGGATCTCGACGGACGCGATCTTGGCCTCCGCGCCCAAACCGAAATGCACGCGCTTATCGCTCGACGACATGAAACCCACAGCAATCGCCACGTGATTGAAGAGGACGCGGCCGGATGCCATGGTCACCTTGATTTTCGCGCCGATGGCGTCGCGGGCGCTTTTGTGGCCGGTGAGGCTCAGGGTCAGCCAGTGATTGCCGCTGTCGGCGCTATTCAGCAGAATGCGCGGCTTCCGATTGAGGGAAGTCACCACCAGGTCCATCGCACCATCGTTGTTCAAATCGCCGAACGCAGAGCCGCGCTGATAGCCGGCGCGCAGGAAATCGTGCCCCATGTCGGCGGAGACATCGACGAATGTTTTCCCGTTCACGTTTTCGAATATGGTGTCGTGCTGCGGAGACTTTTCGTTAACCTGGTCCACATCGCCGTTCGCCGAGTATAAGTCCTGCCAGCCATCGTTGTTGTAGTCGATGAAGCCGTTGCTCCAGCCGGCATAGGGAAGGCTGAGGGTCTGCACTTTGGCCGTGTACGCGAGTTGAAACAGGTCGCCATCGTTGTGCAGAAGCTGCCAGACCTGGCCGGCGAGGTTGTTATAAAAGATATCCACGTTGCCGTCGTTATCGTAGTCCTTGGCGTCCGACCCCATGGACGATCCGGTGTGGCCGCTGTCATTGTAAGCCACGCCCAATTCGAGGCCCTTCTCCTGAAAGGTGCCGTTCTTTTGATTGATGAAGAGCGAATTGGGCTCGGTGTCGTTGGCGATGAAAATGTCGGGCCAGCCATCGTTGTTGAAGTCGGCGATGGAGATGCCCATGCCCTTACCGGGCGAAGCGCCCAGTCCCGATTTGACAGTGACGTCCTCGAATTTGCCGTGGCCCAGATTGCGATAGAGGCGCGGCGGCACATTCTTGTAGCGTTGCGGATCGCAGTAGAATTCCTTGCTCCCAACGGTGCAGCGGATATCGGTCTGCGGCGTCCACACGGTGTAGTTGTCGACGAGCAGGTCGAGCAGGCCGTCATTATCGTAGTCGAACCAGGCGGCGACTACGCTCAGCGTATCCGGCGGCTTACCGCCGATGCCGGAAGCGGCGGTCACATCGCTGAACGTGCCATCGCCATTGTTGTGGTAGAGGGCGTTGCGTCCGGCGCCGCAGAGGAACAGGTCTTCGTAGCCGTCGTTGTCGTAATCGCCCACCGCCACTCCGAAGTTGAAATCGAGATCTTTGCCGGTAAGCCCCGCTTGGGCGGTGACATCTTCGAAAGTGCCGTCGGAGTGCTGCTTCAGAAGGCAGTTGTAGAACGACGGGTTGGTCTTCTTCATTTCGGGAAGCTGCGCGCCGTTGGTAAAAAAGATGTCGGGCAGACCGTCGTTATTGAAATCGAAGATGGCCACGCCGCCACACATCGGCTGCGGAAAATATTTGTGCCCCTCGGGACTATTGTTGCTGATGTAGGCGATGTGGGAGTGCGGCGCGATGTCGGTGAAATGCGGGCGCACAGCCGTCTCGGCGGGGCGGCCCGGCAGCGCCGCGAAAACGAACGCGCAGAGAATCGATGCGGCCAGGACAAGCAACGGGGGTTTCAAACTTTCCCTATTGTAAATCCTGGCCGGTGAGGAGCAGGCGGAGAGCACCCCACCGGTTATGGCTGCCCCCTCTAAATCGCGACGGGCGCTGCGGTCGAATCGGATTCCTTATGGGCCGAAACTGCGACCCGTGAGCTTTACTGCATGCGCGCGAGTTCGTCCAACGTCAGCTTGCCGGTGTAAATAGCCATCCCCAGCGCGGCGTGAACATTCATCGCGAGCAGCGCACGCACCTCATCGAGGGTAGTGATGCCGCCGGCGGCGGTGAGTTCATGCGAAGTGGCGGCGCGCAGGCGGCGGAACCATTCGAGGTCGGTGCCCTGCAGCATGCCTTCTTTATCGACGTAGGTGCACAGGAAACCTGCGCAGTACGGTTCGAGTTCGTGCAGCACGGCTTCGGCAGTCAGGTTGGTAGACTCGCGCCAGCCCTTAATCACGATGCGGCCGTCTTTGGAATCGAGCGCAATCACGGTGGCAGCGGGATCGAGCTGCGACAGGAATTCGATGTTGACCCCCGCCGGCCCGAACGCGGCGGTCCCGACAATCACGCGATGCGCGCCTTGAGCCAGCAACTCGCGCGCCCGCGCCGCAGAGCGCACGCCGCCGCCGACACGCGCCTTGCAGTTCGACGCCAGGAAGCGCACGAGTTCGTCGTTCGAACCGCGGCCGATGGCGGCGTCGAGATCGATCACCTGAATCTCGGGAAAGGCCGCGAATTTGCGCAGCATCTCTGCGGGCGAATCGCCTTCCAGCGCCTTCTCGCGCCCTTGCACGAGCTGGACGACTTTGCCGTCCATCAGATCGATGCACGGGATAATCACGACGCCACCCGTACGGGAACGCCGCGCCGGTCGAGCTCTTCCTTGAGTTGGTTCACGGTGTAAGTTCCGTAGTGAAAAATGGAGGCGGCAAGCGCCGCGTCGGCACAGCCGTCAGTGAGCACGCGCACGAAATGTTCGGGCTTCCCCGCCCCACCGCTGGCAATTACGGGCACGCGGGTGGCGCGCGAAACGGCGGCGGTGAGCGCACAATCGAAGCCATCCTGCACGCCATCGGTATCCATGGAAGTGAGCAGGATTTCGCCGGCGCCGAGCTGTTCGCCGCGCTCCGCCCAGGCCACCGCGTCAATGCCTTCGTCGTCACGGCCGCCGCGCGTATAGACGTGCCACTCGCCGGGCGCATGGCGGCGCGCATCGATGGCGAGGACCACCGCCTGCGCACCGAATTCCTGCGACAGTTCGCCGATCAGTTCCGGCCGGCGGACGGCGGCGGTGTTGACGGAGACCTTATCGGCGCCGGAAAGCAGAATGCGGCGTGCATCGGCGATGGAGCGGATGCCGCCACCCACAGCGAGCGGAATGAAGACCTGGCGGGCGGTGCGCGCCACCACATCGGCCATGATGTCGCGGGCGTCGCTCGATGCGGTGATGTCGAGGAACACAAGTTCGTCGGCGCCATCGCGATTGTAGCGGTCGGCCAGTTCTACCGGGTCGCCGGCATCGCGCAAATTGACGAAGTGGACGCCCTTCACCACGCGCCCGCCGGTAACATCGAGGCACGGAATGATGCGCTTGGCTAGCATGCGACGAAGCTCCGGAGCACCTGCTGCCCGGCGGCGCCCGATTTTTCGGGATGGTATTGGACTCCGCGGACATTGCCGCTGCGCAGCGAGGCGGTAAAGCGCACGCCATAATCGCAGACCTCAGCGGCGTACTCGTGCTCGGGGACATAGTAGCTGTGCGCGAAATAGTAATACGGCGAGGGACCGGATTCGCCTTCGCATCTGTCCCACCCCATATGCGGTACGCGGATGCCGGCGGTGAATCTTTGCACCGTGCCGGCAAAGAGGCCGAGGCCGCGCGCTTCGGGAGCCTCCGCGCTGGCATCGAACAGCGCCTGCATGCCGAGGCAAATGCCGAAGAAGGGGACGCCGGCGGCGATGCGCTCGAGGAGCGTCCGGCGCACATCCAGATGGTCGAGCGCGCGCATCATCTGGCCGAAATGGCCGACGCCGGGAAGGATGATCTTATCGGCTTGGCGAAGGCCGGCGGAATCGCGGACCAGCGAATAAGCGCAGCCGATGGCGTCGAGCCCGTTCTGCACGGAGCGGAGGTTGCCGGCGCCGTAATCGAAGATCGCGATCATAGAAGGCCCTTAGTGGAGGGCAGCTGACCCTTGAGGCGCGCGTCTTTGGAGCACGCGTATTTCATGGCGCGGGCGAAGCACTTGAAGATCGCTTCCAGCTTATGGTGATTAGAGCGGCCGTACAGCACCTTGGCGTGCAGATTGGCGCCGGCGTGATTGACGAAGCCTCCGAAGAAGTCTTCGGCGAGTTCGCTTTGCAGATCGCCCACCAGCCGCACCTTCACCTTGTCTTTGTACACCAGCGCCGGGCGGCCGCCCAGATCGAGCGCCACCACGGCCAGTGTTTCATCCATGGGCAGGACGAAGTAGCCGGCGCGATTAATGCCTTTGCGGTCGCCGAGCGCCTTGGAAAAAAGTTGCCCGAGGACGATGCCGGTGTCTTCCACGGTGTGATGCTGGTCCACGTCGAGATCGCCGTGCGCGGTGAGGGTGAGGTCGAACCCGCCGTGTTTGGAGAACAGCTCCAGCATGTGATCGAGGAAGCGAATGCCGGTAGAAATCTGGTACTTTCCGCGGCCTTCGATGCGCAGGCTGCCGGAGATCTGCGTCTCTTTCGTGTCGCGCTGAACGTTGGCGGTTCTCATTGGGCGAACACCTCGTGAAGGTAATTCATGTCGTCGACGATGGCGTGGGCGTGCTCTTCCTGGAAGAGGAACACCAGGTCGAGATATGCCGGATTGGAGGGCGCGGCGACCCCGATGAAGGGCACCTTGGCGGCGCGCGCGGAACGGGCATCGTCGATGGAGTCGCCGATATAAATAAGGGTGGCAGTGGGATGCGCGGCGGCAATGGCGAGCAGGCCGTCGGGCGCGGGCTTCTTGAGGGCCACGTCTTCCATGGCGACGATGGGGTGGAACGTCAGCCCGGGAGCGAAGCGGCGCAGCGTGAGATCGGCCTCTTCGCGCGGGCGCCCCGTAAAGACGGCGAGGCGGAAATCGGCGGCCAGCTTTTCGAGGACGCCGGGACGTGCGATCCACTTCTCGCGCTCGATCAATCCGGGCGTGCCGTTGCTGCCCAGGAAAAGCTTCTGGAAGTGGGCCTTGGTCTCCTCGAAGGGGACATCGAACCCCACGCCGGTGACAATGTAGTGGGTGAGTTCCCAGTCATCGTTAAACCCGCCGCGATTCTTGAACTGCTGAATCTGGTCATTGGTGGGCCGCGCGCCGGTGAAATGCTCCACCGTGACCGCAATCGTCTCGCGATAGCTTTCGGTAACGTCCACCAGGACGCCATCCATGTCGAAGACGAGGATGGGCTCATTCATTTTCATTTGTCCCATATGTCCTCCAGCGCGGCGAGCAGGCGGCGCGTCTGCTCCCGCGTGCCAACGGTGAAGCGGACGCAGCCGGGGGCCTCATAGCTGCGGTCGCGTACCAGGATCGCCTGGCCGCGCAGCGCATCGCGCACTTCGATCGCGCGCTTTCCCAGATTGGCAAGCACGAAATTCGCCGAGCTCGGGATGTAAGGAATGGCCAGCTTTTCCAGACCCACGCAGAGCAGTTCGCGTGCCGCCAGCACTTCGGCGACGTAGATTTCGACGAATGCCGTGTCCTCCACCGCGGCCTTGGCGGCCAGCACCGCCATGCCGTTCACGCTATAGGGCGATTGCGCCTTGTGCAGATACTGTATGTTGGCCTCATGCGAGAACAGGCAGCCAAGCCGCATGGCCGCCATTCCGAAAACCTTGGAAAACGTGCGGCACACAAATAGATTCGGCACCCGCTCGATCTCGGTGAGCGCGGTGACGCCGGAGAATTCGTAATACGCCTCATCCACCAGCACCACAGCCTTGCGCGCACGATGGAGAATGCGCTCGATGCCGAGCAGCGAAAGTCCCGTGCCGGTGGGATTGTTGGGGTTGGAAATCAGCACCGCACGCGTTTCCGGCGTGATGGCATCGAGCACTTCCTGCAGCGGAAACTCCATGCCGGGAGGAGCGTACGCCACTTCCTTGACGTCCGCGCCGGCCACTTCCGCATAGAAACGGTACATGGCGTAGGCGGGCTTCAGCACCAGCACTTCCTGGCCGTCATCCACGTAGGTATTGATGAAGACCTGGATGGCTTCGTCGGTACCGTTGGTGAAGACGAACTGCTCGGGCTTCACGTGGAAATAATCGGCGATGGCCTGCTTCGCATCGCTATATTCGGGATAGACTGCGAGCGCGTCGGCCGTCACGCAATTGCGGATGGCCTGGATGACGCGGGGCGAGCACCCGACGGTATTTTCGTTGAAATCGAGCCGCAGTTTGCCGGTGCGTCCCCCGGTGGGAGGCGAATAGGGCGCCATCTGCTGCACGGCGGGGCGCGGTTTGATGGCGCCTTTCGGGAGTCTCACAGGGCCCTCACTTCCACCGAGCGGGCGTGCGCTTCCAGACCCTCTGCGCGGGCGAGTGTGGCGATTGCCGGGGTGAGCCGCGCGAGCGCCTGGGCGTTCAATTCCTGCACGGAGATCACCTTGACGAAATCGGTGACGGCCAGTCCGCCGCGAATGCGCGCCGCGCCACTGGTGGGCAGCACGTGATTCGGCCCCGACGCGTAATCGCCCGCCGCTTCGGGACTGTGCGGGCCTACGAAAACGCTGCCCGCGTGGCGAATCGCCGGCAGCAGCGAGGCATCGGGGATGCTCAGATGTTCAGGCGCGAAACGATTGGAAATCTCCACCGCCTCATCCAAGGACCGCACCAGCACCACCGCCGAATTGCGCGCGATGGACTGGCGCGCCACAGGTGCCGTCGGCAGCACAGCAAGTTGGCGATCGACCTCTTTGACCACCGCGGCGGCGAGCCGTTTCGATGTGGTCAGCAGCACGGCCGAGGCATCCACGTCGTGTTCCGCCTGCGCCAGCATATCGGCCGCCAGATGGCGCGGGTCGCCATCGGCGGAGATGATGAGAATTTCGGTAGGGCCGGCGACGAAGTCGATGCCCACCTCGCCGGCCAGCAACTTCTTAGCGGCGGCGACGTAAATGTTGCCGGGCCCCACGATGCGGTCGGCGCGCGGCACCGTGCGGGTGCCGTATGCGAAGGCCGCGATGGCCTGCGCGCCGCCCATCTCGAAGACGTGCTCAACCCCTAACAGGCCGGCCGTACCGAAGACTTCGGTCACCGGCCGCGGCGACGCCACGCATACCGTGCCGACGCCCGCTACCTGCGCAGGAACCACGGTCATCAGAATGGTGGAAGGCAGCGGATAGCGGCCCGACGGAATGTAGGCTGCGATGGTGTCGAGCGGGCGCACGATCTGCCCCAGGCGCATTCCCGCCGATCGATGGCTCCATTCGCGCGGCATCTGGCGGATGGCATAGGCGCGAATGTTGGCCGCGGCGAGCTTGACGGCGCGTGTGAACTCGGGCGTGAGCTTCTGGCGCGCCGCCGAAAGTTCGCTCACCGGCACGCGCACACCGCGGCGCTGGAGTTTGTCGAACTGGCGGGCGTACTCCAGAAGGGCGCGGTCACCGCGCGTGCGCACGGCATCGAGAATGGGGCGGACGACCTCTTCCGCTTCGGTGAGTCGCGCCGCTTTGCGTGCCAACAGGCGGCCGATCTGTTTGGATTCGAGGATGCGCATCACAGCACGATCTTGTTCAGCGGATATTCCACGATGCCCTCGCCGCCCGCCTGTTTGAGGCGCGGGATGATATCGCGCACGGTGGTCTCATCGAGGATGGTGTTGACGGCGAGCCACTCTTCATCGCTGAGGTTCGAAATAGTGGGCCGCTTGAGCGCTGGCAGGACGGCGAGCACGGCGGGCAGGTTATTGCGATGCACGTTCAACATGAGCCCGACCTTGCCCAGGGCGTTGATGGCGCCTTCGAGGAGCATCTTGATATCTTCGAGCTTCCGCCGCTTCTCCGGATCTTCCCAGGAAGCTTTGTTGGCGATCAACTGGGTGTTCGATTCCAGCACGGTATCGATGATGATGAGCTTGTTGGCGCGCAGCGAGGAGCCGGTCTCGGTGACTTCCACGATGGCATCGGCCAGCACCGGCGGCTTGACTTCGGTGGCGCCCCAACTGAACTCCACCTTGGCTTTCACGCCGTGCTGCGCGAGGTATCGCTTCGTGGTCTGGACGAGTTCGGTGGCGATCACCTTGCCCTGCAGGTCTTCCACGCGGCGGAAGGACGACGCTTCCGGCACGGCCAGCACCCAACGCACTTTGCCGAAGCTCTGCTTGGCGTAGACCAGGTCGGCGACGGCGACGATATCGGCTTCGTTCTCCTGAATCCAGTCGCGGCCGGTGAGGCCGGCGTCGAGAATGCCGTCTTCCACGTAGCGCGCCATTTCCTGCGCGCGAATCAGCATGCAGTCGATTGCGGGATCGTCGATCGCAGGAAAGTAGGAGCGGCTGGAAGTGGTGATGGCGAAACCGGCGCGGCGAAACAGATCGATGGTGGCGTTTTCCAGGCTGCCTTTGGGAATGCCGAGTTTCAGTTTCATTTTTGCGCTCCGTAGACAGCGGCGGGATCGTAGGCGCGCTCATCGGCGACGGTCCACTGGCCGTTTTCGAGACGCCGGAAGAAGCAGCTCTGGTAACCCTCGTGGCAGACACCGGGGCCGAGCGCTTCGACCTTGACCAGGACCGCGTCGAGGTCGCAATCGGTGGAGATTTCCTTCACGACCAGGCGGTGGCCGGAGCTTTCCCCTTTGAGCCACAGCTTCTGCCGCGACCGGCTGTAGAAGGTGGCGAAACCGGTCTCCACGGTGCGGCGGAAGGCCTCTTCATTCATGTAACCGACCATGAGGACGCGCCCGCTGGCGTGGTCCTGAATGACCGCGGTGATGAGGCCGTCGGATTTTTGAAAGTCAAGATTCATGCGCGCAAATAAAAATGCCCGCCGGGTGATGCTGGCGGGCGTCCTTTCAATCGATTTACGGAGAAATCAGCAGACCGCCCGTCGCGTGTGGGCATGGTGGAGATGATGATGCCGGGCGATGGGAGTAACGGCCATGAAAATAAAGTGTACCAGTTTGCGCGCGCGGAGTCGAATAACTCTTATAGGTGGATGGTGAGAAATGGTGCGCCCGGGCTGACTCGAACAGCCGACCTTTTGGTTCGTAGCCAAACGCTCTATCCAACTGAGCTACGGGCGCTTGAAGGTTGGTTCTTCCAATGTAGCGAACCACGCTGCTTCGCGCAACCCCTCCAGTCCGCCGGACCGTCCGGGAACATTCCCGCGCGCCCAGTGTCCAATCCCCCAAAGGAGCCGTTTATGGGAATGTCACTCGGGACCCACGGACGCCAACACGCCAGCATCAACGTCACACCAATGATCGACGTACTTCTGGTGCTCATCATCATCTTCATGGTGATCGCCCCCACCACATCGCACGGGCTCAACGCGCTTGTGCCGCAGCCGGAAACGGCCGCCGGTTCGCGCGCGGAGTCGAACGACGTCGTTGTCACCGTCAATGGCGACCGGACCGTCGGCCTCAATAGGGAGACCATTCCTATCGAGGAACTCTCCGGCCGGTTGCAGCGTCTGTTCGTCAATCATCCCGGCCATCCGCTGTTCGTACGCGGCGGCAAGAATCTCTACTTCGAGCAGGTGGCGGAAGTGATCGACATTGCGCGCGGCGCGGGTCTCAACCACATCGCGCTCATGACCCGGTAGGGTACACTTTTTCACGAAATTCTCCGAGCCCGCCCGCGCGTCCGCGGAATCATATGGGTAAAGGAGAGGACCAAGTGGAATCCCGAATCAACTACGTCGCTGTAGCGCCCGGGGTGCGCGACGCGCTCCTGCATGCAAGCGAATACGTGCATAATTCCGGGCTGGAAGATTCTCTGCTCGAGCTGGTATGCCTGCGGGCATCGCAAATTAACGGCTGCGCCTTCTGCATCGACATGCATTGGAAGAATCTGCGCGCCGCCGGGCAGAGCGAAGAGACCCTGTATATGTTGAATGCCTGGCGTGAATCGCCGGGGTACACCGAGCGTGAACGCGCCGCTCTGGCATGGGCGGAAGCGGTCACGCTGGTGACCGCCGGCCACATTCCCGATGAAGTCTATGCCGCCGCCCGCCGGCAGTTCAGCGATACCGAACTGGCCAACCTGACGCTGGCGATCGCGGTGATCAACAGTTGGAATCGCATGAACATCGCGTTTCGCACGCCCGCCGGCCACTATCGCGCGCCGGTGCGGGTAAAGAAGGTGGAAGAGACGGTCGCGCGATGAAGGCCGCGCCGAAGTCTTCGGCCGGCGAACAGGCGCTGCGTGAACATCTGGCTGCCGCGTTGCGGGGCGGCCATGCGCATATCGATTTCGACCGGGCGGTGCGCGGCTTTCCGCTCGACCGCATCGGCGTGCGGCCGCCCGGGTCGCCGCATTCCGCCTGGGAGTTGCTGGAGCACATCCGCCTTGCCCAGGAGGACATTCTGCGCTTCAGCCAGTCGGCGGATTATGTGTCGCCGCCATGGCCTGAAGGGTACTGGCCGGAATCGCCCGCGCCTGAAAATGAAAAGCGCTGGGCCGCGTCCATCCGCCGCTACCGCAAGGATCTGGCGGCATTCGAAGCGCTGCTCTTAGACCCTGCGCAGAATCTCCGCAAGCAACTCCCGTGGGGCGACGGCCAGACCCTGCTGCGCGAAGCGCTCACCATCATCGATCACACGTCCTACCATCTGGGGCAGTTACTGCTGGTGCGCAAGATGGTGGAAGGCGGGTAGCTCCACTCTGTTACGCCGGCTACCGCCAGATTCCAGTCCGCCCTGTGAGGGCTAGAGCACGAGCAAGCTCGTCACGCTGCTTCTGCGGGCTTCCAGAACAGTCCCGCAATCGCGATGGTGAACACGCGCACCGCTGCCACCAGCAACACGCATCCCGTCCATCCGCTGAAATTCCAGACGTGTCCGGAAAGCGCCGACCCGGCGCTGCCGCCGATGTAATAGAACATCACATATAAGCCGACTGCCGATGCGCGCGCGTCGCGGGCCGCGATTCCGATATAGCTCGATGCCGATGAGTGACCGATGAACGAGGCAGTGCACGACAGTGCCAGCCCGGCCACGACCACCGGCAAACTCGGCACCAGCGTCAGGAAAATGCCGGCGATTCCACCCCCGAAGGCCAGCGCCAGGGTCAGCCGATGGCCCAGCCGATCGATGAGCCGCCCCACCAGCGGTGTGACGAACGCACCCACCAGATACACCGTAAACAACAGGCCGAGCGCTGCCGTTCCGAGGCCGAAGGGGGGCGCCGCGAGATAGAAATTGACGTAATTAAAAGTGGCGATCAGCGTGAAAAGTACACAGAATCCTACGCCGTACGTGGCCAACAGCCGCGGATTGCGCAAGTGCCGCAGCATCGCCCGGCCGCTGGAGGTGGTCTGCCGGCGCCGCTCCACTTTGCGCCCGGCCGGCAGCCACGCCCAGACGGCCACCCCGCCCAGCAGATTGAGGACGCCCAGCGAAATGAACGCCCAGCGCCAGGAGAACGCCGAGGCAGCCAGCGCCGCCACCATTCTTCCGGCGAAGCCGCCGAGCACCGTGCCGCCCACATAGGCCGACATCGCCGCTCCCGCGCCCTGCTCCCATTCCTCCGTGATGTAGGCGATGGTAACCGCGAAAATGCCGGGAGTGAAGATGCCCTGCCAGAATCGCCAGATCAGCAATTGCGTCAGGCTGCCGGAGAGTCCCGCCAGGATGGTGGGGATGGCGAGCAGAAATGCCGCCGGCACGATGATGTTCTTGCGTCCGAAGCGGTCGGCCACAATGCCGGTGAGCGGCGCGGCCATCGCCACCGCAAGCGTGGACACCGTGACCACCCAGCCAATCTGTCCGGCGGAAGCATGGAACGCGGTGGCCAGCAGCGGCAGCAGCGGCTGCGGCGCGAAGAGTGCGAGGAATGCGCAGAAACCAGCCAGGACCACAGCAGCGGTGCGGGTCCGGGGTTGAGGGGGTGCCCCGTCGCGCGCGTGCGGCAACGCGACCGGCACAGGATCGGCCATTCCTCCTATTATGTGCGAGCCCTCACTCGTCGCGCAGCACCGCCAGTGGATCGAGCCGCGTGGCGCGCAACGCGGGGATGTAGCTCGCCACAAGCGCCGTGAGCAGCAGAAACGCCGTCACCGCGCCGAACGTCGTCAGATCGTGCGCGCTCACTCCGAACAGCAGCGTCGCCATGGCGCTCGTCAGTAGCGCGGCGCAGGCAAGCCCCACCACGGCGCCGGCGCCCACCAGCAGCATGCCCTGGCGCACCACCATCCCCACGATATCGCCGCGGCCCGCGCCCAACGCCAGCCGCACGCCGATATCGTGCGCGCTCTGCGTCACCTGGAAGGACATCACGCCGTACACACCCACCGCCGCCAGCGCCAGCGCAAACAGCGCGAATACGCTCAGCATGGCGGTGGCAAAACGCGGGCGCGCGAGCGACTCGTAGACACGGCCGTCCATAGTTTGCACGTCGTACACCGCCACTGTCGGGTCGATGGCGTGGATTTCGCGGACCACCGATGCGGTCAGCGCCGCCGGGTCCGCGGTGGTACGGACCACCAGATAGGCCACACTCGACGAATTGCGGGTGGAGGAGAAGTACGTCACTGCCTTGCCCTCGGTATCGAGCCCGTACTCCTTCACGGTCCCCACCACTCCCACGATGGTGTACGGGTCTTTGGGGTCGAACCAGATGTGCTTGCCGACAGCGTCGCCGTGCGGCCAGAAACGGCGTGCGAACGTCTGGTCGACAATCGCCACCGGCCGGCTGTCCGGCGTATCGTGGTCGCCAAAGAATCGGCCCGCCATCAGCGGGATCTCCATGGTGCGGAAATAGTCGGGACTCGCGGTCCGCATGTCAGACTGAAATTCCTGGCCCGGCGCGGGAGTGAAGCCTTCCACGCTGATGCCGCCCCAACCCACCGTGGGAGTAAGCGGCAGCGCCGAGACCAACCCGGACGATTGCGCGCCCGGCAAATGCGCGATGCGGTCGGTTACCTGGCGATAGAACTCGCGCACACCCGCGGCTTCGTGGTAGCGCGTACCGATGGCGGCCACTCGCAGGGAGAGCACGTGGCCGGGCTGGAACCCGGGCGGAACGGCGGAGAGCTGGATGAAGCTGCGCACCAGCAGGCCCGCGCCGGTGAGCAGCATCAACGATACTGCCACTTCGCTCACTACCAGCAGGCTCCGCAGGCGATGGTGAGCGAAGCGGAACCCGCCCGCGCCCTGCGATCCGCGTCCACCCGATTTCAATGACGAGTTCAGGTCCACGTGCGCCGCACGCAGCGCCGGCGCCAGGCCGAAGAGAATGCCGGTGATTACCGACACCGCGAATGTGAACCCCAGCACTCCGCCATCGATGCGGATGTCTTCGAGCCGCGGGATATTTCCGGGATTGATGGTGCGCACGGCCTGCAACGCAGCCAGCGCGATCGCCACCCCGCCCGTTCCGCCCGCCAGCCCCAGCACCACCGATTCGGCGAGCAGTTGCCGCACCAGCGCCCACCGTCCCGCGCCCAGCGCGGTGCGCACGGCGATTTCCTTCTCGCGCCCGGTGGCGCGAGAGAGCAGCAGATTTGCCACGTTGGCGCAGGCGATCAGCAGCACCAGCCCCACCGCCGCAAACAACACCAGCACGATGCGCCGGAGATTGCCGACCACCTGATCCACCAGCGAGACCACCCCGATGGTGAACGAGCGGTCGCGCTTGTCCTTCTCGCGAATGCGCCCCGCGATCACCGCAATGTCGGCCTGCGCCTGCGCCAGCGACACGCCCGGCTTGAGACGCGCGGTGAGGTTATAGTTTTCGTCGCCGCGCCTGTTCACCGCGTCGGCCGCCAGCGGCAGCGGAAGATAGATGTCGCACCGGTCGATATTGTTGACCGTCTGCATGGCCTCATGGTTCAGGCGGAATTCCGGCCGCAGCACGCCCGCCACGGTGTAGGCCGTGTTGTTGAGCGTCACGCCGCGGCCCACAATGTTCGGGTCGGCATGGAACAGCCGCCGCCAGATTCCATAACTCAGCACCGCTACCGCGGGCTGGCCGGGCGCATCGTCCTGCGGCAGCAGAACACGGCCGTAGAGCGGTTTGGCGCCAAGCATGGTGAACAGGTTCGAACTGGTGGCCAGGCCATCGACGCGCTCGGGTTCATCCAGCCCGGCGATGGTGAGATTCCGCCCCTGCGAAATCGCGACCTCGGAGAAGGAGTGGTTCTGGGTGACGATGTCGATGTATTCGCCGGGCGAAGGCCAGTCCTGCGGGATGCCGATGCCGGGAGCGCGCAGCCACAGCACCGCCAGACGGTCGGCCTCGGGATAGGGCAGCGGCTTGAGAAATAGCGCGTCCGCCACGCTGAAAAGAGCGGTGTTCGCGCCAATGCCGAGGGCCAGCGAGAGCACGATGACGGCTGTGAGGCCGCGGTTCCTAGCGAGCGCCCGGACAGCCAGGCGGAGATCGGCAAGCAAGGCGAGCATATCTTTAATACGATACCGCCCGCCGAAGGTTGGCAAAACAGGGCGTCAGGCCAGCAGATTTAACGTTGCCTTTTGCATCTCGTCCGCGGTATGCGCCAGCCCCAGGTCGGCTTCGAACTGATTCTTCGCCGTCATCAACGAAACCGCGTCATCGCTAAGCGAAACCGAATCGCCCGCCGGCTGTCCGGAGCCGGGATTCAGACCCGACTGCGCGATGTGCTGAGCTGCCTGATCGAACTGCCCCTGGGCTTGTTGCAGACCCTGCTGGGCGATTCCGAAAATATCCATACCAGCTTATCGGCAGCCGTTTCCTACCTTTTGAGAGAATAAATCATGCGCCGGCTCTTTGCCGCTATCCTCTTCTCTGCCGCCATCTTAGCAGCGCTCGCCCAAACCGCCGCGCCGCCCGCTTTCCACTTCGTCATCCTGGGCGACCGCACCGGCGAAGCCCAGCCCGGCGTCTGGCAGCAGGTCTGGAAGAAGGCCGCCGCCCGGAATCCGGCCATCGTCGTCGGCGTGGGCGATACCATCCAGGGCCTCGACGATGCCACCGCGGACGCCGAATGGCGCGACGCGGAGCGCACGCTGGCGCCCTACCGGGCCATCCCGCTTTACCTCGCGCCCGGCAATCACGATATCTGGTCGGCGGAATCCGAAAAGCTGTTCGAGAAGTACACCGGCCACCCGCCGCATTACAGTTTCGATTTCGGCAACGCCCACTTCACTATCCTCGATAACAGCCGCGCGGACGATTTTTCTGCCGCCGAAATGGCCTTCCTCGCCGCCGACCTGGAGAAGCACCAGGCGAAACCCCTGAAATTCATCGTGTCCCACAGGCCCTCCTGGCTGGTCAACGCGGCGCTGCGGAATCCCAATTTCGAGCTGCACCGGCTGGCTCGTAAATACGGCGTGCAATATGTCATCGCCGGCCACGTGCATCAACTGCTGCACGTTACCTTCGATGGCGTGACGTACTTCTGCGCGCCCAGCGCCGGCGGCCACCTGCGCGCCTCCGGCAAGTATGAGGACGGCTGGTTCTTCGGATATACCGACGTCACGGTGACGGGCACATCCGTAAGATTCGAGATCGAGAGCCTGGACGGCCGCCGGACCAGCCTCGCCGACTGGGGACTGCTCGGGCTGACGGTCCGTCCCAGATAGTTGACGGAGTCAACTATCTGTTACACTGGCCGCATGCCGGTCCCCCCGGAAAAGATTCAGCTCGTCCGCCGCTTCAATCGTTTCTACACCCGCCGCCTCGGGCTCCTGCGCGAGGGACTGCTCGATACCCCGTTCTCCCTGACGCAGGCGCGCGTGCTCTTCGAAATCGCCCATCGGCCCGGGACGCGCTCCGCCGACCTCGCCGCCGAACTCGGCCTCGATGCCGCCTACCTGAGCCGCCTGCTGGTCAGTTTCGAACGCCGCAAGCTGCTAACCCGCCGGCAATCGCGCGACGACCGCCGCGTGAATCATCTCCGCCTCACCACCCGCGGACGCGCCGCCTTCGCCCGCCTCGATTCGCTCTCCCGTGCGCAATCGGGCGAGTTGCTTGCCGGCCTCACGGGCGCCGGCCAGCAGCGCCTCACCGATTCCATGGCGGCGATTCAGGAAGTGCTCACCCCTGCGGCAGGCGAGCCCGCTGTGGCCCTGCGCACCCATCGCGCCGGCGATATCGGGTGGGTGGTGGCGCGCCATGGCGAGATTTACACCTCGGAATACGGCTGGGACAACACCTTCGAAGGCCTGGTGGCGGAAATCGCCGGCAAATTCCTGGGCCGTTTCGACCCCGCCCGTGAGCGCTGCTGGATCGCCGAACTGAACGGGCAGCGCGCCGGCTCGGTTTTCCTGGTGAAGCACACCGCCACCGTCGCCAAACTGCGACTACTGCTTGTCGAACCCTCCGCCCGCGGCCACTCACTCGGCACCAGGCTGGTAGATGCGTGCGTCGCCTTTGCGCGCGAGGCCGGTTATCGCAAGCTCACCCTGTGGACGCAGAATAATTTGCACGCCGCGCGCCGCATCTATCGGCGCGCCGGATTCCAGCTCGCCGAAGAGGGCCCGTACCAGGCATTCGGCGTCAATCTCGTGCAGCAGGTGTGGGACTTGAAGCTGTAGATCGCGCCGCGCAATCGACTCCAATACAGTAAATCTAGTGCAATCCCGCCGCGCCCTTCACAGAATCCAGTAGCTTGACGGGATCGTACCCCGCGCCATCCTTAAACACCAGTTTCACCTTGCGAATCGCCGCGATGTTCGAAGCCGGATTGCCGTCAATCACCACCAGATCGGCCTGCTTCCCGGCCGTCACCGTGCCCACGCGATCCAGTTCGCCTAGAAATTTCGCGCCGTTCGAGGTCGCAATCTGGATCGCCTGCACCGGTGAGAACCCGGCCTCCACCAGCAGTTCGATATTGCGCTGGTCGGCGAACCCGGCAAGCGCGCCACCGTTGCCCGTGGGGTCGGCGCCCGCCATCAGCAGCCCGCCGGCCTTCACGAAGGCGTATTCGAAATCCATCTCTTTCTTGAGCTCCTCCAGCGCCGGAGCATTGGGTCCGCCCCGCGCATTGGCGCGCGCTTCCAGATAACTGAGCGCGGCGGCGGGCGTTACCGCGTCGATAAAGCGTTTCTCCAGCGGCGGACGCGAGCCGTCGAACGCTTCGAACACCGCCAGAGTGGAAGTGATCGCTACATTATGCGCCACCAGGTCGGCGATCATATCGAGCACCGGGCCGCTGTTCAGATCCAGCCGCGCGATCTCCCCACGTGTGGCGTTGGGACATACGTCCGGCTGCTTACCCGCGTGAAATTCGGTATCGACCAGAAGGCCGTGCTCCAGATTATCGATGCCGATTGCCGCCGCCTCGCGAAATCCGATGGAGCAGAGATGGCCCGTAACCTTAATACCGTGCTTGTGGGCCGCATCCACCGCCGCTTTCAACTCGGCGTGCGTGATGTTCATGTAGGCCTTGAACGACGTCACACCCTCCGAAATCCAATAGTCGACGGTGCGCACGGCGTCGTCCGGCCCGCTGAGCTCGTGCATCTGCGCCGCGAACGTCCCCTTGCCTTCCAGATAAGGTCCGGTGATCCACAGTTTGGGACCGGGCATGCGGCCCCCATCGATCAACTTCTTCACGCTGAGATCGGTATACGGCTCCAGGCTCCCCGCGGTGCGCGCCGTGGTCACCCCACAGGCAAGGTACAGGCGTGGAAAACTGAACGCCTGCTCGTTGTAGGTGGGGATGCCGTCGCCCGAGTCGTAGAAGAGGTGCTCGTGCATCCCTACGATTCCCGGAATCACGGTATTGCCCGTGAGATCCATTGGCTGCGCGCCGTTGGGCAAGCCGACCGACGCAGCCGGACCCACAGCGGCGATTTTTCCATGGTCGATGACTACCGTCTGGTCTTCACGCGCCGCCGCGCCCGTGCCGTCGATCACACGCACATGCTGCAGCGCCAGTACCGGCACGTTCACCGTCACGAATGGCGTGGTGCCCGGCAGAAAGCGATTCTGCGCGAGCGCGACACCGGCCATCAAAAGAGCGCCAAAGAGCTTCATCCGGCACAATTATACAGTGCGTATCTCCATGCGTGCGATGATGCCATCGCGCATGGTGTAGACGTGCTGCACCATCTGGTCCGCCACTATGTTGCCGGCGCGGCCGCGCACCACCTGGTGAACGTCCACCACCGTTTCGCCCAGCGCGCCTTCCGTGATTCGAACGGGCTCGACATGCGGATCGAGCGCCGCCCACTGTCGCGTCCAATAAGCGCGCACCTCATCGTGGCCGTGCACGTAGCCGCCTTCCCAGCCGTTGGGCCAGTCGACCTCGGTACTCATGAGCGAAAGAACGCCATCGATGTCGCGCCGGTTGAACGCGGCATACGCTTCCGTCAAAATCTCCGCGGACGATTTCATGCTCCGCCTCCCTTTTGCCGGCGCACCCCTACTTCATCCAGATGGTCGAGCAGATCGCGCGGATCTTCGTAAACGCGATACGCGCCTGCACGCTCCAGTTCCTCCTGGCCGTATCCGCCGGAGAGCACTCCCACGCCGAGCGCCCGGGCGCGCTGCGCGGCCAGAAGATCCCAGATGCTGTCGCCCACCACCACGCAGCGCTCGATGGGCACACCGAGCCGCTCGGCGGCAGCCAGAAACAAGTCGGGGTCGGGTTTGGCGTAGCGTACCTGGTCGCGTGTGATCACCGGAAGGGCGGGACTCACGCCCAGCATTTCGAGCGACAGCCGTGCGGTATCGGCGCGCCCGCTGGTGGCGATGGCGTGCGGTACTTTCTCGGCGGCCAGCGCTGCCAGCAGTTGGCGCGCACCGGGCAGCGGCCGCACTTGCGAAACGAAGCGCTTGTACGCTTCGCTGTGCAGCGCCTGCAGGCGATCGGGATCCACCCTCGTCGGGTCGCCGCCCACCTCGCGCAGCAGGGCGTTCACGAACAGCCCGCCGCTCATGCCGATGCGCCGATGGATGCGCCACACCGAGAGTTCCATGCCGGTGTGCTCCAGCGCCTCACGCCAGGCAAGAACGTGATAATACACACTGTCGATGAGCGTCCCGTCGAGATCGAACAGGAATGCGGGAGGTGAAGACTGGGTGGCCATCTCTCCATCTTCGCGCAACCCCGCTTTGCTAAAATCCCAGGCGATGCCACCCCATTTCGTTCTCCCACTGGTAGTGTCTCTGGCCTTCGCGCGAAGTGCGCAGAGTCCGCTGCCCAATGTCGAGATGAAGGGCCCCCGCCGGACTGAAAGCCCTATTCCGTTTCCACACTCTGCCACACAGTGTGCAGATTGATACATGCAAGCCGGCCGCCCAGGGCTTCACCTGGGCAGGGCCCGACCCGACGCGATTCTGGTGGATTCCGCACATAGGCTGACCGTGCACCACGGACCCACGTGGAAGCCACCGACGGCGGCATCGTCCACAGCCCGGGATCGCTGGCGCGGCATTTTCTGCCGGCCAGCGAAGGCGCCGGCCAATTCGCCCAAGTGACCTCCGGCGGCCAGGAGCGCGTGCCGTACTCCGCGACTTATCTCTTTTACGCCCGGTAAAGCGTCTCAGCTCGCATGCGCCACAATGCGCGGCTCGTTCTTCGCGGCCTTGGGATCGGGCCGCAGAATATCGATGCTGCCCTTGAAGTAGGCGCCGTCGTCGATGCTGATGCCGGTGCTCTTGATGTTGCCGATGAGGCTCCCCTGCTCGCGGATGGCGATCTTGCCGCTCACTTCTACATTGCCGTGCACGCTGCCGAAGATCACCACTTCGCGCGCCCGGATGTTCGCCCGCACCTTACCGTTCGGTCCCACGGTAAGCAGGCTTTCCGATTCCACTACGCCTTCCACGTCGCCATCTACCATCAACTCCTCACGCGCATGAATCTCGCCCTTGATGCGCATGGCGGCGCCGATGGCAGCGGTGTGTGCGGGGGCCGCGGGCGCGGCGGGAGGTGTCCTCGCCGTCGTCTGCATGGGCACGGCGGCGGGCTGCGGGCTGTATGGCGGCGCGCTCGCGCGAGGGGCTTCGGGGTGATTCGTGCTTCCCGGTTCGTCTTTTTTACTCCACACGGTGGTCTCCTGAATGTATTAACCTGCGGATTATTTGGGACGCAGCTAAGTGCATTCCAAGTGCCAACGTGTTTCCCCGTGGAAAAAGGGCGCCGCCCCTGCACCTGCCCGGTAACTTTTACCGCGCGCGCAAAAGCGGCAACGAATTTCCTACGCGCTCTTGGGCGCGCGGTTGCGGTAGACCTGTTCGATCACGCGGAGCGCGGCCTGCGCATCGCGAATTCCCGGTTCGGGCTCGCGATGCTGCCGGATATCCTCCAGGAACTCGCTGAACTCCAGGTCCCACGAACGATCGGCCGTGGGATATTCCCAAATGGTGGTTTCGGGCGGACCCATCTCCGGCGACATGCGATAGTGTGCCAACCGCTCCACTCCGTAGCTCCCGCCCAGGCCCGAGATTTCCAGCTTACCCACGCGCCCGTAAATTTCGAGCGAGAATAAATTCTTCCATTCCGTCCACGTGGCATGCAGGAAAGCCGTCTGCCCGCCGCCGGTGGTCAGAATCAGGAAGGCATTGTCCTCCACCGGCATGTCCCAGAAGTAAGTGGCGATATGGGCCTGGACGCTGGCGAATTCGCCCAAAAACCAACGTGACAGATCGATCAGATGGATGCCCTGATCCAGCAGTTCGCCGCCGCCCGAAATCTTGGGGTCGGCGCGCCATTCGCGATCGTAGCCGATGCGCCCGCCGTGTCCGTACCGGCCGCGCACGAACATCATTTCGCCCAGCGCGCCCGAAAGAAAAATCCGCCGCGCCTCCTGCAGCGCGCGATGGTAGCGATGATTGAACCCCACCCGCACGACCGCTCCCGAGCGTTCTGCCGCGCGCAGCACCGGGTCGAGTTCCGCAGCGCGGCGCGCGCCCGGCTTCTCGATGAGCACGTGCTTCCCCGCCGCCGCCGCCGCTTCCGCCACCGTGGCAAGCTGATCGTGCGTCACCGCCACAATCACGATGTCCACTGCCGGATGTGTGGCGGCGGCGAACCAGTCGGCCACCGCTTCCGCTCCCGGATATCGCGCCGCCAGCTTTTGCGCGCGCTCCAGGACGGCGTCGCAGCATACGCGTACGCGGCAGCCGTTCAACGCCTGCGCGCGCTTCTGCCCGATCAGCCCGCAGCCAACGATGGCGACCGCCGCCGGCTCATTCATGCGGCCACTCCATGCCCCGATCCGCGGGGACAATGCGTCGCAGCGTGTAAACGTCGCTCTTGCCCAACTCGGGCGCGTGCCGATGCAGTGTGCGCCAGGGGTCCCAGAGCGCGCTGACAAGCTTGCCGGTGATGCCGGCCGATTGCTCCGACGCCAGGTACGCAATCAGGTCGGCCGCGATTTGCGGATCGGTGCCGCCGGACGCCACCTGCTTGCTCACCTGCTGGTATTCGGCGGTGCCGGCTTGCGCGGTCCCGGCCGCCAGAATCTCCTGCAGCATGGCCGTGTTCATGGGACCGGGCGCGATGCAGTTGACGCGGATGCCCAGATCCGCCACTTCCGCGGCGATGGTCTCGCTGAACTTGATCAGACCGCACTTCGCCGTGGCGTATGCGGAAAAGTTGGGGCGCAATCCAGCAGCGCCGCCGCCTCCCAAATTGACGATGCGGCCCCCGCCCGTCTCACGCATCCAGGCAATCGACAGCTTGCATAATTCCGCCGGCGCCATCAGGTCGATCTGAATGGTATCGCGCCACGCCTGCCAATCGTTGTCGGCGACCATACCGATCGGGCCCTGAATGCCGGCGTTATTCACCAGGACGTCGAGCCGCGGCCACAGGCGGCGCGCCTCCGCCAGAATCGCTGACGGCGCCGAGGGATCGGCCAGATCCACCGTCAGCGCGTGCACCTCCTGCCCCTCTCGCGCGCCGGCGGCCAGCGTGTCGCGGAATTCGAACAGCGAAGATTGCGGGCGGTCGACAAGCAGCAGGCCGGCGCCTTCCCGCCAAAAGGTCTGCGCGATCACGGCGCCCAATCCGCGGGCGCTGCCTGTAACGATGGCTCTTTGCGACTGGAGGAGCATGAAAGTTTTGGGGTTTCGTCTCACTCATTGTCGCCGATTCCGCCAGCGTAGTCTCACCCTCCATCGCCGGCGCTGAGCAGTCCCCTACTCGATGGCGTACAGATATCCGTCGCCGCTCCCGATGTACACCACCCCGTTCGCAATCAGCGGCGAGGAATAAAATGGGCCGACCTCATTCTGCGTGGTCAACCCAATGATCGGTTTCTCGCGCCAGGAGGACGAGTACAGCAGCGGTTGGTTGAACCTGCGGTCGGCGGTGAGCGCCCAGCCGCGATTCTCCTTCGAAGCATCCGTCCGGTAGTCCCAAAGCAGCTCTCCCGTTTCCAGCGAACGGGCCTCCAGCGTGCCGTTCAGAATTCCCAGAAAGACCACGCCGTCCGCCACCGCCGGAGACGAAAATACATATGCCTTCCCCTGCTGTTTCACCAGTGACTTGCCGGTAGCGGCGTCCACGATGTGGAACAGGCTGCTGTCGGAAGTGGCGAAGATCACCTTTCCGTTCACCACCGCCGGAGTGGAGATCACCCAGCTCCCCTGGTTGCCGAATTTCCACTTCTTCTCGCCGGTCGACGCATCCAGGGCATACACTTTCGAATCGCGGCAGCCGGTATACACCACGCCGTTCGCCACCGCGGGCGACGATTGAAAGCCCACCTGATTGTGAATCGCCGCATCTTCGCCGCCGTGATAGCGCCACCGGAGTTTGCCCGTCGCCGCTGCAATCGCGTAAAAATAGCTATCCCAACTTCCTACGAAAATAGTTCCGGAAGCGTACGCCGGCGAAGCGTGCACCACGTCGCCCGTTCCATACTTCCAGCGGAGTGCGCCGGTCAGCGCGTCGAGCGCGTAAATGTGGCCGTCGCCGCTGCCGAAATACACCGCGCCTTCAGCCACTACGGGGCTCGACAGGTAAACGTCGAAGGCATCGGCCATGGTCTGGTTCTTGGGCAGCATGCCATGCAGATTTTTGGCCTCGAAGCGACGTTCTCCGCCGGTGGCGAATTTCCACTGCAGATGCCCGTTCTGCTGATTCACGGCGTAAAAGTTGCCGTCGTAACTGGCGAAGTACACCAGTCCGCCGGCCACTGCGGGCGACGAGGGCACCGGCCCTTTGGTCGCGAACATCCAACGCTGTACTCCGTTGGCGGCGTCCACCGCGTACATCCTGCCATCGTCGCTGCCGAAATAAACCGCGCCGTCCGCGTACACCGGAGACGACGCTACCCGGTCTCCCGTCGCAAACTTCCACTTCACGCGATGAAACTCGTGCGGGGCGGAGCCGGCGTAAAGTCCTGTATGCTCCGCGCCGCCGTGAAACATCGCCTGCCCGCAGCACAAACTCGCGCCAGCTAGCAGCCCCACCCATGCCCGCATCATTTCCCGCTCCCCTTTCGCAACGCCATCGGCATTTCCGTTCCACCGATCGCCAGAGTCCCGCGCAGTTCCCCCGACGCCGCATCCACCCTGCCATCCATGTTCACCTGGCCGCCATCCGCTTCCACGCTCAACCGCGAGTCCTCCTGCGTGACCAGCGTTACCGTCACCGCGGTTTCCTTGGTGCGCGAAAAAACCAGCGTCGCTGAGGCGGCCTTCTCACCGTTCTGGAGCGTCAACTTCACATGCAGCGGGCTCCCCGCGTACATCACCGAACCGTCCCATTGGCCCTCCAGTTCGGCCTCCACCAGTGTGCTGGTGCGCGGCAAGTCCACCTGCGCCACGCCCGTCTTGTGCAGAGTGAAGTTCGCCGAGTTGCCCGCCTGCGCGAACTCCCCTTTTAACCCGTCCCCGCTTACTTCCGCCTTCACTTTGGGATCGCCCAGCACGCCCGCAATCGTGAAGCTGACATTTTGGTCCGTAACTTCCAGGGCCGCCAGCGGCGCACCTTTCACGCCGAAGCCGGGCACCGTCGCCGATCCGATCCAATGACCCGAATCGCGCGGCGCCAGGTCGATCACCAGACGCAAGCCGCCGCCGGGAATCTCCACATTGCCTTCCCATCGTCCCGAGACCGGAGACGGGGATTGCGCCGTCGCGGCGAAGGCAAACCACAACGGAAGCACGATCAGAGCGCGCATAGTCATCCGGAATGGACGCAGCGCTCCGCAAAACGTGTGGCGCCGTTCGCCGGGAGTGACGGATCGCCGGATGGCGCGTCCAACGTTCGAGGTTTTCGCGCCCACACTGCCATGACACAACGGCTGGTCGTCATCGTCGCCTATCCGGGATTCGTACTGCTGGATCTCGCCGGGCCCTGCGAAGTTTTCCGGACCGCCAATCGCATCTGGCGCGACCTGCACCCCGTCGGTGAGGCCCCTTACCGCGTCCGGATATGTTCGGTGAACTCCGAGTTGTGGGTGCTTTCAGCCGGCGCAGTCGCCCTGCTGGCCGATGCGCCCATTGCGGACGGCGGCGCAGTCGATACCCTGCTCGTGCCGGGAGGCGTCGCCCTCGACGCCCTCACCGGCGAGGAAGCCCTGGGCTGGCTCCGCCAGATGGCGCCGCATGTGCGACGTATCGGCTCCGTCTGCACCGGCGCGTTCCTGTTGGCGGCAGCCGGACTCCTGGAGGGTCGCGCCGCCACCACTCATTGGCAGCACTGCCGGCAACTTACCGCGCAATACCCCGGCATCCGCGTCGACCACGATTCCATTTACGTGCGCGACGGGAATGTCTACACCTCCGCCGGAGCCACCGCGGGCATGGACCTCGCAGTGGCGCTGGTGGAGGAGGATCTGGGGCACGACGTGGCGATGAAAGTGGCGCAGTCGCTGGTCATGTTCGTCCGCCGTCCCGGCGGCCAGAGCCAGTTCGGGTGTCTGCTGGACGCGCCGCAGGCGGAGCGCCAGCCGTTGCGCGAACTAATTGGCTGGATGGCTGAAAATGTGTCGGGCGATCTCGCCGTGGGCACACTCGCCGCCCGCGTCCACATGAGCACTCGCAATTTCTCGCGCATTTTCCGCCGCGAATTGGGCAAAACGCCCGCGCGTTATACGGAAGCGTTGCGCGTGGAGCGAGCCCGCCGCATGCTGGAGGAAACCGGCGAGCGGCTGGAGCACATCGCCCGCGAGTGCGGTCTGGGCAGCGGAAACTCCATGCTCCGCTCCTTCGTTCGCGTGCTCGGAGTGCCGCCCAGCCAATACCGCGAGCGCTTCCGCCGGGACGCTGTGATTCCAGAGTGACCCGCTTACCGCGGCGACCGTTAGGGGATCGCTCAGCGTGACGTCGAACAGCGTCCCGGCAGGCGCGTCACCCCGCCCAGCGCTGCCAATCTCGCGCGTGGCGTTCGTCACCTTATAGGCGGCCTTCGCTACTCGTGCCGCAGTGCCACCAGCGGGTCCACCCGCGTGGCGCGCCGCGCCGGTATGTAACACGCCGCCAGCGCCACCAGCAGCAGCAACGCGCTCACTGTAGCCAGCGTTACCGGATCGCTCGGCTTGACGTCGAACAGCATGCTGCCCAGCAGTCGCGTTACTGCCAGCGACACGCCGATCCCGATCGCCGCGCCGATTGCCGTCAGCACTACGCCGTGCCGCACCACGCCGCGCAACACGTCCGCCAGCGGCGCGCCCAGCGCCACCCGGATGCCGATTTCCCGCGTGGCGTTCGTCACTTCGTACGACAGCAGACCGTACAGCCCGATGGAAGCCAGCAGCAGGGAGAGCAATCCGAACAGACTCGCCAGCCGCGCGATCAGCCGCTCCTGGAACAGCATCGAATCGATCTGCTGGGTTTGCGTTTCGATATTCTCAATCGGCAGATCGGGCCCGGCCTTGCGGACCGCATCCCGTACTGCGCGCACCAGCCATTCCGGATCGGCCGCCGTCCGTAATTCGAAAGATCCGGCATCGCTCGGCACATACATAGTAGGATGGACCGCGCGCCGCAGGTCGTCATATTTAGCGTCGCGCACCACCCCGACGATCGTCCATCCTGCGCTGGTCTCGCTGTCCGGGTCGCCGGTCATCGCCGGGCTGGTCTCTCCAAAGGGCCTGCCGAGCGGATCCACGTGGGGGAAATATGCTTTCACGAAGGCTTCGTTCACCACCACCGGCTCCACGGTTCGCTCCTCCACCTGCGGATCGTCTTGCACTTTATCTCGCAGCGCGAACTCGGCGGCCGTCATCGTACGGCCTTTCAGCAGGGGCATTTTCATGGTCTCGAAGAATCCCGGGCCAATCGGCAGATAGTCCACCTGTTTCGATTCTTTGGGCGGCGTGCCCGGCAGGTGAACCGAGGTTTCCCAAAGAGAGCCGCTTAGCAGCGTGGACCCCGAGTAACTGGCGGAGAGTACGCCGGGAAGCGCGCTGAAGCGGTCGCGCAGGTCCTCGTAAAAGAGCGCCTTGCGCGCGCCCTTATATCCGGTCAGCGTGGAATCCACATTGAAGGTCAACAGGTTTTGCGTGGCGAATCCCGGGTCGACATTCCGCAGATTCTGCAGGGTGTGGACCAGGAGGCCCGCGCCCACCAGCACCACCACCGTGAGCGCCACCTGCGCCACCACCAGAAGATTGCCGGGTTTGAAACGGCTGGCCCGTCCCTGGCCCTGCCGGGGACCCGATTTCAGCGCCGGCGTCAGATCCACACGGAGCGAACCGAGCGCCGGCGCCAGTCCGAAAAGCAGGCCCGTCAGTAGGGCAATGCCGGTGGTGAAGGCCAGCACCCGCAGATCGAGGTCGGCCGAAATCCCCACCGGATACCCGCTGTTGCTGTTGGCGAAGGCGAGCAGCGCCCGCGAACTCCAGTAGGCCACCAGAACTCCCAGTGCCGCGCCCGCCAGCGATAGAGTTACGCTTTCAGTCAGCAATTGGCGCATCAGCCGGCTGCGCGCCGCCCCCACGGCTTGCCGGATGGCGATCTCGCGCCGCCGCGCGCCCGCCCGCGCAAGCTGCAGGCCCGCGATATTGGCGCAGCCGATCGCCAGCACGATCGCCACTGCCAGCATCAGCGCATACAACATCGCCGACATCTGCCGGCGCACTCCCGTCAGTGCAGTCTGCGCGGGGAGCAGTGCGAATCGGGGAGCATCTTCCGGTTTCGAGAGCGGCTTGTCCGCATAAATGAGGTCATTCGTGAACAGCGCATTCACGCGGCTCTGTGCGGACTGCGGCGTAACGCCCGGCTTCAGCCGCGCCACCGTTACAATCCACCACGAACCGGCGTCCTCTTGTGTGGGCGACCAGCGCGTCTCCAAAAACCGCCGCTGCGACAGGGGAATCGACAGGTCCCGTAGCGTGCCCGGGGTGAGATAGGCGAAGCGCTCTTCCGCCACCCCGGCAATGGTGAACGGTTTGCCGTTCAGATGGAGTATCTTTCCCACCGCCGCGGGGTCGCCACCGAATTCGCGCATCCAGTAGCGATATTGCAGGACTACCACCGCCGGCGCTCCCGCGACGTCATCGCCGGGAGTCAGTACGCGCCCCACGGCCGGCCCTACGCCGAGCGTCTGGAAGTAATCGCCGGAGATATATTGCGCGTTGATATGGTGCGCTTCGCCCCGGCCGCTCACGGTCAGCGAACCGCCGTTGGCGAACTCCGCCATGCCGGAAAATAGCCCGAGTTTGCGCACATCTTCCAGAAACGGCCGGGAGAGCGAACAGCCGCCCGCCCCAGCCTGTTCGAAGCGCGAGTCGCAGTCCCCGTAGGAGCTGGAATTGTGAAGGTTCGGTTCGTGATGCGCGCTCCACTGGAACAGCAGCAGATGCTGCGGATCGTGCACCGGCAGCGACTTGAGCATGACGGCATTCATGATGCTGAATATCGACGTGTTGGCGCCGATGCACAGCGCCAGCGTGAGCACCGCCACTGTGGTGAAGCCCGGACTCTTCTTCAATACCCGCCAACCGTAAAACACGTCATGCCGAAGGTCCGTAAGCGCCGAAAACGATCTTCGACGGCGGAAATCGCGATCTTCTGCGGCGTTTTGCAAAAGCGTCATGCTCGATTCCCTTCCCCGGTACGATTGTTCCAACTCTCGCGCCAGCGCGTTCCAGTCGGCGATATGGACTTCGGCCGCTTCCGCTGCCTGCCGCGGGCTCTGTCCCAGGCGCAGCGCTTCCCCATACGCGTCTTCCAACTGGCGGGCGACTTCTTCCACAATTTCGGCTTCCCGCTCGGGACGAAAGCCCCGCAGGCGCAGTTTCCCCCGCACGTAGGTGAACCAGTCAGGCATGGCTGGGCCGCACGATTCGGTTGATCGTACTCACAAATTCCTCCCACGAACTGCGCTGGGCCTGCAGGAATTTGCGCCCCGCCGGCGTCAGCCGATACGTGCGGCGGCGGCGCTCGCCATCTTTTTCCAGCCACCGGCCGGCGATCGGACCCCTGTCCTCCAGCCGGAACAGGATGGGATACAACGAGCCGATCCGGAACTTGATCTGTCCGTTGGAGCGCTCTTCGATCAGCTTGCCGATATCGTATCCGTGGCGCGGGCGGCCTTCCAGCAGTGTGAGAACCAGCAATTCGGCGCTCCCTTTGTTCAGATCCCGATTGAAAGACATACTGCTGCGAATTATACTTCGGTGCGGTATATGCGTCAAGAATCGGATTACTCGTGCCGCAGTGCCACCAGCGGGTTCACGCGCGCGGCGCGGCGCGCCGGAATGTAGCAGGCCGCCAGCGCCACCAGCAGCAGCAAACCAGTCACGCCGGCGAGCGTCAGCGGATCGCTCGGCTTCACGTCGAACAGCATGCTGCCGAGCAGGCGAGTCACCGCCAGCGCCGCTCCGATGCCGATCGCCACGCCGATTGCCGTCAGCGTCACGCCGTGACGCACCACCCCGCGCAGAACCTCGGCCAGCGGCGCGCCCAGCGCCACCCGAATGCCGATCTCGCGCGTGGCGTTGGTCACCTCGTATGCCAGCAGACCGTACAGCCCGATGGAAGCGAGCAGCAGGGAGAGCAATCCGAACAGACTCGCCAGCCGCGCGATGAGGCGCTCCTGGAACAGCATAATGTCGATCTGCTGGGCCTGCGTTTGGATTCCAACGATCGGCAGATCGGGGCCGGCCTGCCGCACTGCTGCGCGGACCGCCTGCACCAGCGACTCCGGATCGCCCGCCGTGCGCAATTCGAATGAGCCGGCATCGCCGCTCGGCACATACATGGTGGGATGGACCTCGCGCCGCAGGTTGTTATATTTGGCGTCGCGCACCACTCCCACAATCGTCCAGCCCGCCGTCTCCTCCGTGTCCGGGTCGCCGGTCATCGCCGGTCCGTTCGCTCCGAACGGCCGCCCGATCGGATCCACCGTGGCGAAAAACTGCTTTACGAACGCTTCATTGACCACCGCTGGCGTTACCACCTTCGCCGCAGCCTTCGGATCGTCCTCCAGTTTGCCCTCCAGCGCGAACTCCGCCTGGTTCAACATGCGGCCCTTCACCATGGGAATTTTCATGGTGTCGAAAAAGCCCGGCCCTACAGGCAGATAATCGGCCTGAGCCCAGGCCTTGGGCGGAGTGCCTGGCAAGTGAAAATCGGTTTCCGAAAGGCTTCCGCTCAGCAACACCGATTCCGAGAAGCTGGCCGAGAGCACCCCTGGCAGTGCGCTGAACCGCTGCTGCAGATCGCGATAAAACTGTGCCCGGCGCTCCCCTTTATAGCGCGTCAGCGTGGCGTCCACCGAAAAAGTGAGCAGCTTCTGGGTGGCGAATCCCGGGTCGAGGCTCCGCAGGTTTTGCAACGTATGCACCAGCAATCCCGCGCCTACCAGCACCACCATGGTGAGCGCCACCTGCGCCACCACCAGCAGGTTGCCGAGTTTGAAACGGCTCGCCTTCCCATGCCCGCGGGTAAGCCCCGCCCGCAACGCCGGCGTCAGATCCATTCGCATGGAACCGAGCGCCGGAGCCAGCCCGAAGAGAATGCCCGTCAGCAGCGCGGCGCCAATGGTGAACGACAGCACCCGCCAATCCAGGTCCGCCGAAATCGCCGTGGGCCGCCCGCTGTTGCTGGCCGCGAACGCCAGTAACGCGCGCGAACTCCAAAAGGCCACCACGATTCCCAAAGCGGCGCCCACCAGCGCCAGCGTGATGCTTTCGGTCAGCAGTTGGCGCGCCAGCCTGCCGCGCGCCGCCCCCACCGCCTGCCGGATGGCGATCTCCCGCCGCCGCGCGCCGGCCCGCGCCAATTGTAGTCCCGCCACGTTGGCGCAGCCGATTGCCAATACGATTCCTACCGCCAACATGAGCGCGTACAACATCGCGGACATTTGCCGGCGCACTCCGGAGAGCGCCGTCTGTGCGGGAAGCAGGGTAATGGCCGGCGCGTCCTCGGGTTTCGCCAGAGGCTTCTCTCCATGCATCAAATCGTTAGCGAAGAGCGCAGTCACCTGGCTCTGCGCCGATTCCCGCGTGATGCCCGGTTTGAGACGTGCCAACGCCACGATCCACCACGAACCGGCGTCTTCGCGCGACGCCGCCCATCTGGCCTGCAGTTGCCGACGCTGGATCATGGGGACGGAAATGTCGCGCACCGTGCCGGGTGTGAGGTACAGGAAGCGCTCTTCCGCCACCCCCACCACAGTGAACGGCAGGCCGTTGAGGTGGATCGTGGTTCCCACCGCTGAGGGGTCGCCTCCGAACTCACGAGACCAGTAGCTGTATTGAAGCTCCACCACCGCCGGCGCTCCCGGCAGGTCGTCATTGGGAGTCAGCACGCGCCCTACCGCCGCGCTCACACCGAGCGTCTGAAAATAGTCGCCGCTGACGTACTGGCCGCTGGCGTGGTGCGCCTCGCCCTTGCCGCTCACGGTAATACTACCGGCGCTCGCGAACTCCGCCATTCCGCTGAACAACCCGAGCTTCCGCACGTCTTCCAGAAACGGCTTGGAAAGCGAACAGCCGAAAGCGCTCGTGTCTGTCAAACGCATCTCGCAATCGCCGTAGGAGCTGGAACTGTGAACTTTCGGCGAATGGCGCGCACTCCACTGGAACACCAGCAGATGCTGCGGATCGTGCACCGGCAGCGACTTGAGCATGACGGCATTCATGATGCTGAATATCGACGTGTTGGCGCCGATGCAGAGCGCCAGCGTGAGCACCGCCACGGTAGTGAATCCCGGGCTCTTCTTCAGCACGCGCAACCCGAAGAGAACATCCTGGCGCAGGTCTGTGAGAGCGGAAAACCGTCCTCCCTTGCGAAAATCGCGGTCTTCGGCGGAGTTTTGTAAAGTAGTCATACTCGATTCCCTTCCCCGGTACGATTGCTCCAACTCCCGCGCCAGTGCGGTCCAGTCGGCGACGTGGCCCTCGGCCGCTTGCACCGCCTCCTGCCGGCTCTGTCCCAGGCGCAGCGCTTCCCCATACGCGTCTTCCAACTGGCGGGCGACCTCTTCCACAATTTCAGCCTCCCGCTCGGGACGAAAGCCGCGCAGGTGCAGTTGTCCGCGCACGTAGGCAAACCACTCAGGCATGGCTGGGCCGCACGATTCGGTTGATCGTAGTCACAAATTCCTCCCACGAACTGCGCTGGGCCTGCAGGAATTTGCGCCCCGCCGGCGTCAGCCGATACGTGCGGCGGCGGCGCTCGCCGTCTTTTTCCAGCCACCGGCCGGCGATCAGACCCCTGTCCTCCAGCCGGAACAGGATGGGATACAACGAGCCGATCCGGAACTTGATCTGTCCGTTGGAGCGCTCTTCGATCAGCTTGCCGATATCGTATCCGTGGCGCGGGCGGCCTTCCAGCAGTGTGAGTACCAGCAATTCGGCGCTCCCTTTGTTCAGATCGCGATTGAAAGACATACTGCTGCGAATTATACTTCGGTGCGGTATATGCGTCAACAGGGAAGTCACGCCGTCCGCTGCCGTGTCCGCTCGCGGACGCCGTCCGTTTGCGGACAACTCTAAATCCCTCGCCCCAAGGAACCAAAACCGGCGACGCTCGTCTAACCGGCATGCTCGCGAGCAACATTCGCTATGCCTTTCGATCGTTCCGCAGAAATCCCGGATTTGCCGCCATCGCGGTACTCTCCCTGGCGCTCGGCATGGGCGCCAACACCGCCATTTTCAGCCTGCTTGACCGCATCCTGCTGCGCTCCCTGCCCGTGAGCCACCCCGAACAACTGGTACTGCTCACCGCCAACGGACCGCGCCGCGGCAGCGTCAACACAGCCTACGACGACACGTACACGTTCTCCTACCCGATGTATCTCGATTTCCGCGACCGCGCGCCCGATCTGGCGGGCGCCGTCGCCTGGTTCCCCATCGACACCAGCCTCTCCCTGAGCGGCCAGACCGAGCGCGTATCGGCCAATGTAGTGTCCGGCAATTTCTTCCAGGTGCTGGGCGTCGGCGCCACTATCGGGCGGCCCATCGTTCCCGATGACACGCGCACCCTGAATGCCGGCGCCGTCGCGGTTTTGAGCTATGGATTCTGGCAGCAGAAGTTCGCGGGAGATCCGGCGATCCTCAATCGCGAGGTTGTCATCGACGGCCATCCGCTCACCGTGGTGGGCGTGGCGGCGGCGGGGTTCCATGGGGTTGCCATGGGAGAGGATCCCGCGATCTTTATTCCCATCACCATGAAGCCTGTATTGACGCCCGGCCGCAGCGATATGAGTTCGCACCGCGACATGTGGCTCAACATTATGGCCCGCTTAAAGCCCGGCGTCTCCCGGCCCAGCGCGCAGGCTGCCCTCAATGTTTTCTGGAAGCCGCTGCTCGAAGAGGAACTCAAACTGATATCCGGCGGGTCCACGCAATTCCGCAGCCGCTTTCTGCAGCGCCGCATCACCCTCGACGACGCCTCCAGCGGCGTCTCCATGATCCGCATCTTGTTCGGCAAACCGATTACCTTATTAATGGCGCTGGTGGGATTCGTGCTTCTGATCGCCTGCGCCAACGTCGCCAGTTTGCTGATCGCGCGCGCCGCCGGCCGCCAGCGTGAAATCGCCATCCGCCTGGCGCTGGGGGCGACGCGGGCCGATATCGGACGCCAGATTCTGACCGAAGCGGTCATCCTTTCGGCCGCCGGCGGAGCCCTGGGCGTCCTCCTCGCTGCCTGGGGCGGAAATCTCCTGCTCGCGCTTATGCCGTTCTCCGGGTTTACCGCCACCATTTCGGCCACCCCGGACTGGCGGATTCTGGCCTTCACCGCCGCGGTGTCGATCGGCTGCGGCGTCGCCTTCGGGCTGGCTCCCGCACTCCAGGCCGGCCGCACAGATCTCGCCTCCACCATGAAGGAACAGGCCGGCTCGGTGATCTCCGGCGGTCTGCACCTGCTGGTCCGGCGCGGCCTGGTGGTGGCGCAGGTGGCGCTCTCCCTCGTGCTGCTCACCGGCGCCGGCCTGTTCCTTCGCAGTCTCGGCAACATCCATCGCCTTGACCTTGGCTTCCGCGCCGATCGCCTGATGTCGTTCTCCATTCAGCCCTCGCTCAACGGTTATTCGCGCGAACGCGCCATCGCGCTGTTTGACCGCCTGCGGGAACGTTTGGAAGCGCTGCCGGGAGTGCGCGCTGTGGCAGCCACCCAGATGCAGCTTCTGGCGAATTCCAACTGGGACGAGAGCATCACCGTTCCGGGCTATCAGCCGAAGGAAGGCGAATTCGCTCCCAACGTCGGCAGCGTCGGCCCGGGCTACTTCGCGGCGCTGGGCATGCCCCTCGTCGCCGGACGTGAATTTCGCCCGTCGGATAACGCCGCCGCTCCGCTTGTGGCGGTGGTCAATCAAACCTTCGTGAACGTCTATTACGAGGGCGCCAATCCCCTCGGCCGCCAATTTTATTTCAATGCCGACAATAAAGTCCCCGTCGAAATCGTCGGCGTCGTGAAAGACAGCAAATACGCCGACGTGCGCGAACAGAAGCAGCGCTTCATCTTCTGCCCGTATTCGCAGCGCTACACCGCGAGTATCGGCGCCATGACCTACTATGTCCGCACCGCGCAGGATCCCGCCGCTATCGGGCCGGCCCTGCGCCAGGTGGTGCGCGATGCCGACGCCAGCCTGCCGGTATTCGACATGAAGACCATGCAACAGCAGATCGACGAAGACATCTTCTCCGACCGCATCGTCTCCCTGCTCTCCGCCTTCTTCGGTGTACTGGCCACTGTGCTCGCCGGCATCGGACTCTTCGGACTGCTGTCCTACACTGTCACGCGGCGCACGCGCGAGATCGGCATTCGCATGGCGCTGGGCGCCGGACGCGGCGAGGTGCTCCGCCTGATGATGCGTGAGGTCCTGTTCGGCGCGGGGCTGGGAATTGCAATCGCGGCGCCGCTCTGCTTCCCGCTGGCCACGCTCGCCAAGTCGATGCTCTTCGGCATGGCGTCCGGTAGTGGTTGGGCCATCGCCTCCGCCGCCGCAGTGCTGGCGTTTACCGCCATGGCATCGGCGGCGCTCCCGGCGTTTCGCGCCGTGAGGGTCGACCCGCTCTCCGCCCTCCGTAAGGACTAAAGCGCACCGGGCCGGCTGTCGCCGCGCGCCGGCGGCGCTCTTTGGAACGAGAACCGCTGCTTCACCAAACGGCTGGGACGGGGCGGCGGTTTTTCGGCAAATTGGAGCGGGTGAATCGGACAAGCTAAGAACAGGCGCATTGCGGGACTTGTCCCAACGAATGGAGTAATCGAAAGTCTGCGCGGCGACCGCCGGGCTTTACCGGGACGCCTTCGGCCGGAATCGGGTCACTCTCGAATTCGTGGCGTAAATTCGCACCTAACGCAAAGCCTCTGTCAGCAAGATTGCCCCGATGGCAACCAGTCCGCCATAAACGTAGCGCACGAACCGGTCGGCGTCCATCCGGGCGTTGATCGCCCGCCCGAGCAAAGTCGCCACTACGATCGATGGCAGCGACAACAAATAGAATCGGCTGACGGCCGGCGTCCACAGGCCGGCCAGCCAGTAACCGCAGAATCCGGCGACGCTCGCGGGAAGAAAATATCCCTGCAAAGTCGCCCGAAAATGTTGCGGAGACCACCCGCGCAGCGAACCGTACAGCGCCAGAAAAGGGCCATTCATACCGTAAGCGCCACCCAGTACGCCTGCACCGAATCCGAATAGCCAGGCGAATTTGTCGTCTCGCAACTGACGGCGTTTCCCGCCGAGCAATGAGTACGCGGAGAACAAGATGATCAGAGTCGCCAAAGCCCCTTTCACAACAGCCTCGGCGCCGGTCCGGAGGATGGTGAGACCCAGAGGGATGCCCAGCAAGGTCGGCAGCACCAGCCGGGCCGCGCTGCGCACGTGAATCTTCTGCCAGTCCTGCGCGACCACGATCAGCGCCACGGTGATGGAGGCCATCACGGCGACCGGCGCCGCCACACTAATCGGCAGCAGCAGCGCGAGTAGCGGCACAGCAACTAACGCTTCGCCGAAGCCTAACGACGAGCGAATGAGAGTTGCCAGGAAGATAACGCCCGGCACCAGGATCGATGCGGGGCTGGCAACCATTTTTCCAGCGTATCGCGGAATTTAACAATTCGCTCGATCGGGCGGCGCGCTGAGCGCTGCGCAATGCCATGCTCGGGAGTATTCTGAATGCTGAGTCGCGCCTGCAACGCGGCGTGTTTACAGTTGAAAACCTCGGAGGGGAACGCATGCGTAAGACGGACGGCTGGATCGCGACGGCGGCATGGACCGGCGCTCTCGCCCTGTTCCTGACGGTAGTGACCGGCGGAATCTGGACGGCCCTGCTCCTCGGAAATCTCGCCACTACTCCTGCGATTCCGTGGGCGGCCGCCGTAATGGCGCTGGTGCTCTGGTCCATGTGGTCCTATCTCGGAGGCAAGTGGGGCTCCGCCAGGACCAGGGATGCGCGGCATCGCTATCTGCGCGCCCGTCGAGTATCGGGCCGGGTATTCGGCTGGGCGCTGCTGGCCGGTACGTTGTCCATTGTTTCTCTGTCCGGCCTCTGGATCGTGATGTTCCGCTTGGTGAGGATTCCCGGCAATTCCGTTCCGGATCTTTCCAAATATTCGCTCGTCACAGTGGTTGCCATCCTCGCCATGGCGTCGCTGGTTTCATCGGTTGCGGAGGAAGCCGGTTTCCGGGGCTACTTCCAGGGGGTCCTGGAATCGCGCTTTCGTCGTCCCGTAGCGATTTTGATTGCCGCTCTTCTCATCTCTCCGGCACACGGCCTGACGCAAGGATTCTTGTGGCCCACGCTGCTCTTTTACTTCTTTGTGGACACGATGCTGGGAACGTCGGCCTGCCTCACCCAATCGATTTTGCCCGGCGTGGCGATCCACACCATCGGCCTGTCGGTTTTCTTCGGTATGGTGTGGCCGCAAGACAAGCACCGCCAGTTGATCTGGGTCGACGGCCCGGATACCTGGTTCTGGATTCACGTGGCGCAGGCAATCGTCTTCGCTGCCCTGGGCATCATGGCCTTCGTGCATCTTGCCCGGCTGGCCAGTGCGAAGCCGGCAGGTGCCGGAACCGCCTGATTGACACAGCAGCCCTTAAGGCATAATATAATTATGCCTATGGAAACTAGCCCTAAGCCCGGCATGCCTCCCGGAACCTTGACCATGCTGATTTTGCGCGTGCTGCAATCGGAGGCCTTGCACGGATATGCCATTGCGCAACGGATTCACCTCCTTTCGCGCGACATCCTGGCAGTGGAAGAGGGCCTGCTGTATCCCACGCTGCAAAAAATGCTTTTGAAGGGCTGGGTGACGGCCAAATGGGGCATCTCGGAAAACAACCGCAAGGTGCGCTTCTACGAACTCACGAAGAAAGGCCGCGAAGAGCTCAAGGACGCACTGTCGGACTATCACCGCTTCGCCCAAGCCATCCGCGACGTCCTGCGTACTGCCTGAGGAGAATTTGACATGGCCGAACTGTTTCGCCGCTTGCGCTACTTGCTGAACCGCCGCCGCTTTGACCGCGACCTCGAGAATGAAATGCAGTTTCATCGAGAGATGTCGACGGGAATGGGCCATGCCGAATTCGGCAATCTCCTGCGGCTCCGCGAACAAGCGCGAGACGCCTGGGGATGGACGTGGATCGATCGTTTGGGGCAGGATCTGCGATACGGAGTTCGCATGATGGCCCGGTCGCCGGGGTTCACGCTGATGGCCGTGATGGTGCTGGCCATCGGGATCGGGGTGAACGTGGCGGCATTCAGCGTTTTCGATATGGTTGCGCTGCGGCCTCTTCCGGTGCCCGATGCACAGCGCCTGGTAAGACTGGAACGGCGGTCGCCCAATGACTACGGGAGCGAAATTTCATACCCGTCGTTTGAGTTCTACCGCGACAACGCCAGAACGCTGTCAGCCGTCATGGCGGTGCTGGGGATTCCGCCCATGCAGATCGACGATGACATCCAGGGCACTTCCGCTTCGTTCGTGACCCCGAATTACTTCACGCAGTTGGGCACTCAGGCGGCCTTTGGGCGCATGTTCGATCCCAGGGTGGACGGCGCCGCCGGCTCCCCGCCAGTGATGGTCATCGGCTATGGCCTTTGGCAGCGCCGTTTCGGCGGAGACCCCGGCGTCGTGGGCCGGGCGATGTATCTGAATAGGAAGCCGGTCACCGTCGTGGGTGTCGCACCTTACTCGCTCGCCACCTTGGGAGGCCAATATCCCGACGTGTGGCTTCCCATGGGAGAGCAGCCCTATTTCTTCGATGGCAGCGGGGTGCTCGCCGACTTCGATACCGCCAGCGTGCGCATGTGGGGCAAACTGGCGCCGGGCATCACTCCGCAGGTGGCCGCCCAGGAACTTCGATCTTTGACCGGCGAGCTTCGCCACCGGCGTCCAACCGCCGTCTGGGACAAAGAATTCATCCAGGTCTCGCCGGGCGGGCATCTCCAGATCTTGCAGCCTGCGATGTTTCAGCTAGCGGAAATCGTCGGAGTGCTCACATTCTTGATCCTGGCAGTCGCTTGCGGCAATTTAGGAGCTCTGCTCTTGGCGCGTGCCGTTCAGCGGGAGCGGGAAATCGACATTCGCCGCGCCGTCGGGGCAAGCGGCGCGCGCGTTTTCCGCCAATTGTGTACCGAGAGCCTGCTGCTGGCGACGTTGGGAGCGGTTGCCGGCCTCGTTCTGGGGTGTGCGGTCACTCGCATCGCACTGAGCGAATTGGACGCGCCGAAGTGGTTGAGCGCGGTCCCCGATATCAGAATTCTACTCTTCACGCTCGGCATGAGCTTCGCGTCGGCAGTGCTGTTCGGGTTTACGCCCGCGCTGCAAATTGCCCGCCACGGACGGCACAAGATGACCGTCAGGCAGATTCTGGTCACCGCGCAACTCGCAGGCAGTTGCGTCCTGTTGATTGTCGCCGGACTCCTGGTTCGAGCCGCTCACCACGCTCTCTACACAAATCCCGGCTTTGGCTACGAGCGGCTGGTCTCGATCGATGGGCAACTGAAGCAACACGGCTACCCCGCCTCGCGAGCCGGTGAGTATCTGGAGCGAATGCAGTCCCGCCTTCGTACCGTACCCGGGGTTCGCTCGGTGTCGCTTGTTCTGCTGCCGCCGCTGGGCCATGCCGTTTCCTATAGCGATGCGGTGATTCAGGGCGCAAACGTGAGAGTGTACCCCAACTGGGTCTCGCCCGGCTTCTTCGCGGCCATGCAGATTCCCGTCCTGTTGGGCCGGACCTTCACTCCCAACGAGGAGCACGTAGTGGTGGTCAGCCGGTCCTTTGCGCGCGCACAATGGCCCGGTCAGAATCCATTGGGAAAGAGAGTCGGCGACGGAAACGTAAAGGATGAAGTCATCGGGGTCGTCGCCGATGCGCACGTGAATGCCCTGAACGATGACGACGCCCTGGAAGAATACTGGAGGGCGGCACCCGACCAGATGAACGGGATGGCCCTGGTCGCGCGGACCGGCGGCACGGTCGAAAACCTGGCAACCGCCGTCAAATCGATCAGCGAGAGTCTCGATCCCCAGCTCTTCCCCGAGATACGATCGATCCAATCGCTTTACGCGGCGAACGTCTCGCAGATCGAAAGCGTTGCCGGCGCAGTATCGCTGATAGGCTTAGTTGCGCTGAGCCTGGCGGGCGTGGGTATCGTCGGGCTGGTAAGCTTCACGGTCCGGCAAAGAACTAAAGAGATTGCCGTCCGCCTCGCCCTGGGCGCCACATCGAACAACATTCTGAAAGTGATTCTCCGCCAGTTCTCCTGGCCGGCGGTAATTGGATTGGCGGTTGGCACAGGCATCGCCGCCGCGTCGTCTAATATTCTGCGGCGCGCACTCTACGGAATCAGCAACCTCGATCTCATCGCGTACCTGGGAGCGATTGGATTTCTCATCGCGATCCTCGCCGTCTCAGTAGTGTTGCCTGCCCGGCGGGCGTTACGGGTGAATGTGTCCAAAGCGTTGCGCTACCAATAAGGTGCGGGACAGAGCTCGCCAGCAGGGGCGTTGGAAGATCCCAGGCAGCTTCTTTAGGCCTAACGCTTCAGGCCCGGTCCCGTCTAACGCCTCACTGGGGTTCCCATGACAGCTTTTCGTTACGGCTTACGCTCGCTCGCCCGCAAACCCGTCTTCGCCGCCACCGCTATAATCTGCGCGGCCTTAGGCACGGGCGCCACCACAGCCATTTTCAGTGTGGTGAACGCGGTCCTGCTGCGGCCGCTGCCATATGCCCAATCGGAGCGCATGGTCCGGATCTTCAGCGAATTCCCCAAACAAGTCTCCTCCAGTTCGAGCGGCGGATTCCACCACTTCTGGATTTCTCCCCCCGAGTTTCTCGATCTCAAACGCGACACCCAGTCGTGGGATGTCATGGAAGCCTGGGTCAACGCGACCGCCAATATCGCCGGCGATGCCGAACCGCTGCGCGTGACCGCATCGTATGCCACCGGCGGACTCATGGACATGCTCGGCATCCAGCCCGCGCTTGGCCGCATCCTGACACCGGCCGACGACCGGCCGAATGTGCCGGCCACCGCCGTCCTCTCCTACGATCTCTGGCAACGCGCTTTCGGCGGCGATCCCAAGGTCCTCAATCGCGACATCCGCCTCTCCGGCAATGCCTGCACGGTGATCGGCGTCATGCCCCGCAGCTTCAACTTCCCGCCCGGCGAACCGGCCCCCACCGATCTCTGGACTCCTTTGGGCATCGACCCGGCCAATCCCGGAGGCCGCGGCAGCCATTACCTCTCCGTCCTCGGCCGTCTGCGGCCCGGCGTTTCCATGGCCCAGGCCCAAGCCGAAATGACGCGCTACGCCATCCACACCAGCCAGACCGTGGCGCGCGCGCAGCATCGCTTCGATCCGGTGGAGCACCCCATCGTGCTGGCCGGTTTCCAGGATGAAATCGTCCATGCCGTTCGGCCCGCCATGCTGGTGCTTCTGGGCGCGGTTGGGTTCGTTCTGCTGATTGCCTGCGTCAACGTCGCCAACCTGCTGCTGGCGCGTTCGGAAGGCCGCGGGCGGGAAATTGCCATCCGCACCGCCATCGGCGCCAGCAGCCGTCAACTGCTCTGGCAATTTATCGCTGAAGGGCTCTTGCTTTCCGCCGCCGGGGCGGCCGTCGGCTTGCTCTTCGCCGAAGCCGGCTTGCGCCTTCTCACCTCCACCGGCGCCGCCAGCATTCCGCGTGCCGGCGAGATCTCCATCGATTGGCGCGTGCTGCTCTTCTCCCTCGCAGTGGCTCTCTTCACCGGATTGTTCTTCGGCCTGGCGCCCATGCTGCACACCCGCACCGCGGTGCTCCACGAAACCCTCAAGGCCGCCGCCACCCGCGTCGCCGGCTCTGCTTCCGCCAACCGCTTCCGCTCCGTGTTGGTGACTTCGGAACTGGCATTGGCTTTGATCCTCCTAATCGGATCGGGCCTCATGGTGAAGGCCTTCTGGAAGTTGCAGGAAGTCAATTCCGGCATTGACGCCGGCCATCTCCTCACCATGCAGGTCTCGCTTCCGCCCGCCAATTACACTACGGCGGCCCGCGCCAACGGCTTCTGGTCCTCCGTGATCGACAGGGTGAACGCCCTCCCCGGGGTCGAATCGGCCACCATTGTGAGCGGGCTGCCCCCGAACCGGCAGGTCAACGCCAACACCACCCCAATCGAGAATTTGCCGGTCGAACTCGGCGGACCTGCACCCACGGTCGACTACTGGAACCGCGTCGACCCGGCCTATTTTCGCACCGCCGGCATTCGTTTGATCGAGGGCCGCCTGCTCTCGCCCGGCGATGGAGCGGAGGCGCCGCCCGTGATCGTCATCAATCAAGCCATGGCGCGCGCGTTTTGGCCCCGCGAGAGCGCCCTGGGGCATCGTTTGAAGACCGAATTCCGGCCGGACGCGCAGTGGCGCACCATCGTCGGGGTGGTCGCCGACGTGAAAAATGCCGGCCTGGACAAGCCCACCGGCACTGAGCTCTATATGCCCTACCAGCAGGGATCCACCGTCCCAACGGTTACCAATAACTTCGTATCGTCCGCCTCGCTGGTGATCCGCACCAAGGTTGCCCCGCAAGCCCTCGCCGGCCCCGCACGCAACCAGATTCACGCGCTTGACGCCTTGGTGCCCATTTCCAATCTCAGCACCATGGAGGACCTGCTGGCGCGCTCCGTCTCGCGCCCCCGCTTCCTCACCATTCTGATGACTCTGTTTTCCGTGCTGTCGCTGCTGCTGGCCGCACTTGGAATCTACGGCGTGATCTCCTATGCCGTCGCACAGCGTACCGCCGAAATCGGTATCCGGATGGCGCTCGGCGCGCAAAGCGGCCATGTCCTCCGCATGGTCGCCGGCAGCGGATTGCGAATCGTGCTGGCCGGAACTGCGGCCGGGGCGCTCGGCGCACTGGCGCTTACGCGTTATCTTTCGGGGCTGTTGTTCGGCGTGAGTTCGCTCGATGCGGTCACGTTCGCCGCCATGGCGGCCGTTCTGGCGGCGGTGGCCCTGCTCGCCTGCTACCTGCCCGCGCGGCGCGCCAGCCGCATCAGCCCCACAGTCGCGCTCCGCTATGAGTAAAAGTTAACTTTCGGATGACGTTTTGTGCCCCCATGGTGGTGCCCCACGGCGCGCATTCGAGGCTGAATACGTCTCACAACTGTGGGAATTTACAACGCGCTTCAATCTTCGTATCCTGCAATCGATACAGGTTCCGAACTATGGGAGCAGACATTTTCTACAAGGAGTTGCAGGTTGCCGGACAGCGGCTTCTCGACGCCCAGGAGGCGGAGGAGAGTCTATCGGTTTTGTACCGCCGGGAACGGAGCCCGGAAGCTCGCACAAAATGGTTGCATGCCCGGGCTGCGGTAGACGCTCACGCGCGCAACTACCAGGAAGCTGTCCGTTGCCACCGCGACCGGGCCTAAGATCCGCCAATTCGCCAGGTAAGCCGGCTGTTACACAAATTTACTTGCATTTCAGCCGTCGCTTGACTTACTATGTAATTGCGTGATGATACAAGCTATCCATTTCGGTACCCTTCAGCGAGCCGCGGCACTGTCGTTCGCCGACGCCCGTGATACGCATGAAGGTCCTTAGCCCCGTATGAGATAGAACCTCCAGTTCTCCTTACGGGGCCGGTCGAAAGACCGGCCCTTTTGCTTTTTACCGGACTTTTTTCAACGTCTCCGGCGGCCGAAAGATCGGATAAGTGCGCATTGGGGCTGTAAGGATCTAACCGTCCCTGCGCTGCCGTCTTACTGTGTTCTTTGAAAATTGCCATGTAAGTATCACTATGTCCAGCGGGTATCGTCTAGCGGCAGGATTGGACCGCGCCATGGTCCGGACACCGGCTCGAATCCGGTTACTCGCTCCAACAAGTTTCTATATGAGAAATGGATTCGCCTGGGTAGCTGAGAGGGATTAGCGCCGGCCTGAAAAGCCGGATACTCACCCCATCTATCGAGGAAGGCGGCCAGCTCGATCAAGCCGATACGGGTTCGATTCCCGTACACCGCGCCACGTTTTTCGGCGGATGCGGGATCGCGCCCCGCCCCCAAAGCTCCGTCCAACCGGAAGGAAGAAGGAACAACATGACACTGAAAGAGCTGGTCAAGAACAAACGGGTTCGTTTCAAATACTATCGCGATGGCGAACTTTGGTACGCCACCGAAGATGGATTCGAATTCCCGGTTCCCCTCGCCGATACCGGCACCGGGATCTTCCTGGCCGATGACGGCGCTATCCAGTTCATGCGTTGGATTCGCCAACATCTGGAGGTACGCGCCTCCTGGGAGAGAGAGCGCGCCATGCATTCCCGGAACCTCACACCTGAAGCGAATCTGTAGTCGGCGGGCCGGCCGGCGCTCCCAGCAGGGGCCCCGGTCGGCCTGGCCGTTTTCGCCTTGTGGACGCCCGCCCGACAGCTTAAAATATAGTATTCTTCACCAGGAAGCAGTATCTCTATGAGTTCGGGCCCCCTTTCCAGTCCCAGAGTCGATACGTTAGGCGATGCCAATGCGCGCAAAGCCGCCGCGCTAGCCATGCGCCAGCATGCCGCGGAGGAACAGTCCCGGATTCCCGCACCGCCTTTTCACGCCACCAACGGCGACGAAACGAGCCTTCCGAATTTCATCGCGCAATTCAGCAAAGGCCTGCCGCATTCGGCTCTCGGCGAGGTGGACCCCGCGGCCTACCGCGCACTCCTCGCCGCGCTCGCTGCCGGCAAAATAGCGGCCTTCGAGCAACTCCCGCGCGGATCTAGCGCCAGGCTGCTCAATCCCATCGCGGCCAACACCTTCACCTTGATGGGCACCGACTCCCACACCTACGCTGCCGCGCCCCCGCCCGCCTTCAGCAGCGCCGCCATGGCCGCCGACATGGTGGAACTCTACTGGCAGGCGCAGCTCCGCGACGTGAACTTCAGTGACTACGCCTCCTCCTCGCCGGCACAAAGCGCCGCCGCCGAACTCGGCCGCCTCTCCGGCTATCGCGGTCCGCGCGATGTCTCCAACGCCGTCACGTCCGCCAATCTCTTTCGCGGACCCACGCCCGGTGACCTCATCGGCCCCTACATCTCGCAGTTCCTGCTCCGCCCCGTCCCCCTCAACTCCGGCTTTCTGAACCAGCAGACCCGTGTTGGCGCCGCCGGCGTGGATTATCTCCGCGCATACGACGCCTGGAGCCAGAATCAACTGGGCGCGGCCCCCAGTGAGACCGAGCAGTTCGATGCCCAGCCGCGCTACCTCCGCAACGGCCGCGACCTGGCGCAGTGGGTCCATTACGATTACCCGCAAATGGCCTTTCAGAACGCCGCTTTCATCGTTTTCGACCTGCGGCCGGAAACCATCCTGAATAAAAACGTCTACCAGTTGGCCGACTCCAACCCGTATAAACTGTCGCTCCTCGAAACCGGCTTCGTAACGTTCAGCGTGGTGCACGTGCTCAGCACGATTTCGTTCGCATCCAACGAAGCCCTGCACGCCGCCTGGTTCCAGAAGTGGATGGTACATCGCCGCCTGCGTCCGGACACCATGGGCGGCCGCCTTCACAATCGCCTCACCGGCGCCGCCGGCTATCCCATCCACCCCGACCTGCTCAACTCCGCCGCGGTGCAGTCCGCCTTCCAGCAGCAGGGAACGTATCTCTTACCGCAGGCGTATGTGGAAGCCAGCCCGCTGGCGCCGTCGTACCCTTCGGGTCACGCTGCCGTAGCCGGAATGGGCGCCACCCTCATGAAGGCCTTCTTCGATGAGACCGCGCTCGTGCCCAACACCGTGACGCCGTCGGCCGACGGACTGAGTCTCGTGCCCTACCAGGACGTCGCCCTCACCATCGGCAATGAGGCCAACAAGCTGGCCTTCAATATCGCCATGGGACGGAGTTGGGCGGGCGTCAGTTCCCGCAGCGACGCCGCCGCGGGACTCCTGCTGGGCGAAGAAGTCGCCATTCGAATCCTCACCGACGCCGCCAAAGCACCTACCGAGACGTTCCCCGGATTTCAGTTCACGCGCTTCGACGGCACCCCGGTCAGCATCCCCGCCTGACGTGCGGCGGATTGGAGATCCAGCTTCGTGCCTTGGCCGTTCACCGTATGCTGCAGCATACCGATCGAACTGGCAATCGGCATCACTCCCCGTTCGCGCGGATCGTCACCGGCGTGCCGTCCAGCTTCGTAAATTGAAATCCGCCGAAGTCTTCCGTGAAGCAGTTCACCGTATCCTGCAGCAGACTGATCGCCACCTGCTCGCCCAATTGCAACCCGAACTCGGCGTCGCTGCGATAGTGAATGCCCGACCAGTTGCGCCCCATTGCCACATTGAACGCCAGCTTATTCGCCTCGCCTCCGATGGTCAGCGCGCTTCCCGTGTAGGGCAGCAGACTCAGTCCGTCCGCCGACGGTATGACCGGGGCTGGCACCAGCGCCTTCTCGTTGAAGAAAGCCTTCAGCAAGGTTGCCCCCGCGCCCGCCACGCAGGCATGACCGGAGGGATACGAAGGATGTAGCGGGCAGCCTTCCACGAAGGCTTGCGGCAATAGATACGTGCCGATGTTACTGAAGGTCTGGCTCACCGCGGCGGAATTCAGCAGTTGCGGGTGGATGGGGTACGCCGCCGCGCCCGTCAGTGTGTTGTGTACACGGCCGCCCATCTCCTCCGGCCGGAGCCGCCGGTGTACCCTCCATTTCTGGAACCAGCCAGCCTGCAGTGCCGTGAGGCATGCCACGCCCAGGATTGCGCAGATGTGCCCTGCTCCGAACGTAACGTAGCCCGCTTCGAACGCCGTCGAGCGATATGGATTCGTCGGGTTCAACAATCCGAGCGCCTGGTTGGCATTCGCCCCCGGCTGATTGTTGAGCAGGATCAGTGCCGCGTTCTGATACGCCTGATGGATGAAATCGTAGTGCACCCACTGCGCCAGGTCGCGCCCATTGCGAATGTATCGGTAGGTCGGGTCGAAGACTTCCGTTTGAAAGGGCGGCAGTCCCGATTGAAACAGCGTCCACTCGTCGTACGTCTGCAGGTAATCCACGCCCGGCATTCCGACGCGCGTCATCTGCGGCCACAACCCCGAATTCATGGGCACCGATTGCACCAGGAACTGCGACAGATACGGCCCCGTCAGGTCGCCCGCAGTCAGTCCCCGGAAGATGCTGCTTGCGTCCACGTGTCCGGAACTGTCCCGTGGTCCGCGATAGCCGGACAACTGGTCGAGTTCGGCCGCCGCGCGCGCGATCAGTGGATCGGAATCGAAATTCGCAAAGTTGACGTCGCGCGCCAGCGACTGCCAGTACAGCTCCACCGTATCTGCCGCCATGGCCGCAGTACTGAACGCCGGCGGCGGATCGAGATACAGCGCATGCGAATCTACGCCGATGAAGCTGAGCGTATCGCAGCCTAGCGGATTGACTTGCTTGCGCCCCGAACCGCGAGGGACCTGCTCCCACTCGACAAAGCTGCCCGACGCGATGGCGTTCAGCATGGCGTTGTAAGCCGTGGGGTCCACTTCCCCTAGTTGCGAATGCGGCAGCCCTTTGCTGTATTGCGCGATGTAATTCGCCACCGACATTTCATCGCCGTTGTTGACGTGCAGCGGGAGCGGCACATTACTTTGCGCCAGCGCTGCGTTGTTCCGCAGCGCCAGAGCCGCCGCCTCGCGCGCGCCTGTGCCGGCCAGCGAACCGCGAGTTCCCTCCAGTTGCGCCGCCAGCCCGGCAGACCGCGCCGACCAGGCGCCCGCCGAGACCAGCAGCGCCCGCATGAAATCGCGACGATTGTTTCCGCTACTCATCCCCTCAGTTCCCGGTGGTAAACCCAATCGCCAGCCCCGGCATGGTGTTCCCGACGAGATCGGTAAGATTGGACAGCCCTATCTGATAGTTCGAGTTCGCCGTCAGCCCGCCGCTGATCGTGAAGGTCAATTGTAACCCGTCCTGCGACAGCGAAAGCGTAGTCGGCACGATACCCGCAGGGCCGGAGATGGTGCAGTTCGTGGCGATGGCGCTGGCGGGGTCGATCGCTTCGCTGAACGTCACTGTCGCCGTGGTCAGGCCGGTGGGTACGCTGACGTCCTGATCCATGGGACTGCTGGTGACCACCTGCGGCGGCGCCAGGTCGGCCCCCGGCCCGGTGGCGAACGTAACCGTCACCGGCGCCGCCATCGTATTGCCGGCGACGTCGGCGATGCCGGTGAGTGTGACGGTATAGCTGGTGGATGGCGCCAGCAGGTTCGGCGGCATCACGCTCAGCGTGCGGTTTCCATTGCTGAGGATCGGTGTGGCATTCAGGTTGGTGGATCCGGCTTTGAGCGTGACCGCGCCCAGCGTAGCGCCATTCAGCGGCCGGTCGAAGGTGAAGTGGGGAACCAGGTTGGTGCCCATGCTGGCAGCGCCGTTCGCCGGGGTTGCGGTCAAAATCTGCGGCGGCGTGGTGATCGGGGCGGTCGAAGTTGTAAAGCTTCGCACGTCTTCCATGACGGCGTTCCCGGCCATGTCGGTAATCGGGGCAATCTGACCCCAGATCACCCGGAACTCATCCCCGGGAGCCAGATTCTGCGAGGGGGCGAAAGTAAGAACCATGCCGTTAGGCGACACCGAGTAAGTGCCGGAGAGCGGCGTGCCCGTACCGGCTGTCTGGTCGGTGACCGTCAGCGACTCCGCGTTTACCGTCCCGGAATCGATAGGTTTGCTCAATTCCAGCGTGATTACGGAGTTGATGGGGGCACCCACGCTGCGGTCGGCCGGACTGATGCGCACCACCGTCGGAACGGTGAAGTCGACTCCTGTTCCCGTGTGGAAGCTCGCCGAGAAGGGAATAATCGTATTGCCCGAAAGGTCCTGCAGATTAGAGATGGAGAGGGTGACGGCGGCACTGTCGGGCAGGGGCGCGTAGGGGTACACGTATAGGTCCTGTAACGCTTCCGGGTCGGGGAAGCTGAAGTACAGTTCCGAAACGGGCGTACCGTTCACGCTGACCGCTACCGTCGAGGACGATACCGTCAGCGCATCCACAGCTTCGCTGAAATGCACGCGAATCGGGGCATTTACCGGAACGTGCTGCGACTGGTCCGGAGGGGTGGCGAACAGGACGCGCGGCTGGGAAGTATCGGGCGGACCGGGTGACGCAATGAACTGCCGGCCGAATCCCAGGACTGCCAGCCCCTGCGTGTCCGTAACTCCCGCCAGCACCGACACGACATAGCGTTCGTTGGCTGTTAAGGTTGGGGGCAGCACACGGATGACGTTGCTGCCGCGCAGCGAGACCTGCACGGAAACCGGCGTGTCCGTATCGAGGTCCTCCAGGGTAACGTTCGTGCTGTTCACGGTACCGGCGGCCAGCGGTTTACTGTATTCGAGTTCGATCACCGGCTTGGCTGGGACCGAACCCTGGTAATCGAGAGTATTGGCCACCACCGTTGCTGTTTGCCCGGTGGTGTCGGGAAGGGTTGTGAAGGATGAGTTATTGGCTCCCTCCATTACGACTCCATTGCTGTTCACGGCCGTGCCGGCCAGGAACACCTGGATATTGGAGCCCGCGGTATATGGGGCTGCGGGCGTAAAGGTCAACACCTGGTTGGCTTCCGAGAAGACCGCATTCCCCGCCAGAATGACGCCGTTCTGCGCAACATGCAGCGCAGCCAGAGTCGACGCCGAATCCATCGGCTGGCTGAAGAACAGGGTAATCGCCGAGTCGAGCGGAACGCGCGTCGCGCCGCTTACCGGCCGCTCGCTGATCACCGTCGGCGGCGTTGGGTCGACGGCGCCCCCGGTGGTGAAATGGCTGGCGAAGTCTACCAGGCGATTGCCAACCAAGTCCTTCGCGTCGTGCGTGGCGGCCACCGTGATGGTGGTATTGGCCGGCACGTTGACCGGACCTAGCGTGACCGACGTCATGTCCAGCGAGAACGACATACCAGCATTCACCGGAGTCGATCCCGCGAACAAACCTATACTGGCGCTGTTAGCGGTTGCCGGATTGAGGGGCTTGGAGAATGTAAGCGTCACCGAAGGATACAGCCCCACTCCAGTGCTGAGGTTGGGCGGCGTCACGGAAGTAACCGTCGGCTGGACGTTATCGGCGCCCGCTACCGTGTCGAAGGAAAAGCCGGAATAGCCAGCGGCATTGCCGGAGTAATCCGTCACTCCATTTAGAGTCACCTGTATCGTGGAGCTGTTGGGATATGGCACTGCCGGCGTGAAGGTGATCCTGCCCTCGGCAGTCGAGTTGTCGACCGAGTACGCGCCCGCGTACCGGCTGCCCAAGCCCTGCAGAACCACCATCACCGTGGAGGCACTCACCGTCAACGGGTCGATATTCTTGTCGAAGGCGATTACGATAGGACTGTTCGTCGGCGTCCCGGTGGAACCATCCATTGGACTCGAGCTGAGGAGCACGGGCGCAGTCGCATCCGGCGTGCCGGCCGAAGACGTCGTGAACGACGAAGTGAAGGCCATCATCACGTTGCCCTCGAAGTCGGCCACCCCGCTCAGCGTCAGCGTGTAGGTAACGCCCGGCAATAAGAGGCTGGCCGGCTGGAAGACGATGGTCTGCAGGTCAGCCTGCAAGGTCGCTGTTCCGGGAACCACGGTGTTTCCGGCTTTCAGCATGACGGACGCGTTACTCACCGTCAAAACATTCAACGGTTCGATTGCCAGGAATGCCGGCGCAGTGTTGATACCTACGTTTTGCGCGCCGTTGGGCGGGTTGACCGCAGTGATGGTGGGCGGGGAATGGTCGGCCGAAAGACCGGTGGTGAACTCGCTCCCGGTGCTGGCGCCGTTGCCCATCTGGTCCTGCACTCCGTTGACTTGCCACCCATAGATAGTATTGTTCCGCAGCGGCGCGGCCGGCGTGAAGATTACGCTCTTTCCGTCCGCTCCCAGCGAGACGGTGCCCGGCACCTGCGCGCTGTCCGTGTAGTCGTACACGTTTACCACGGAACTGTTCACCGTCAGAGGATTCAGCAACTGATTGAACCCGGCCGTCATGACAGCGTTTGTTCCCACATTGGAGATCCGGAACTGGGTCGGGGCCGGCGGATTGAGACCGGTGGCGACCAACCGCGTGAGTACGCCACCGGGCCCGGTGGTAAATGTTCGCATCACGGCCGGAGTGAGAGCGTTGCCCGCGAGATCTGTCACCCCTGCGATGTCGATGGTATAGCCGGTGTTCGATTGCAGCAGCGTAGGCGGCGTGAGTGTAAGGATGGTGTTGCCCGCGGACAAGGTCCGAAGCACGCTGCCTACGGGAGTCCCGTTGGCCAGTAGTGCGACATCCTGCACGCTCGCGTTCGCCACCGGAGCGCTGAACTCCACCTGGACCATGGCGTTAATGGGAACGCCGGTTTGTCCGTTGGTGGGGCTGCTCAGCGTCACCGAGGGAGGCGTGGTCGATGGCGTGAACGTTGTCGAGAAGGAGATGCTTCCCATATTGAGGAAATTGCCCGCCAGGTCGTGGACGGAATTGCCCCACGTGAGGCTGTAATACGTCCCGACTGCAAACGCCGTGGAAGGCGCAAAGGAAGCCTGCAGCGCGTTGCCGCTCAGCGTCCATATGCCAGGGACAACCTGGCCGCCAGACATCACCGGCAGGGTGGTGGTGTTAGTCGTGAACGGATCCACCGGAGTGTCGAATTGCAGCGTGATGGCCGAATTGATCGGCACCCCGCTTGCCGTGTTCGGCGGATTCGCATATAGCACGTTGACATTCGTCAACGCCGGACCGTTGCGCGTAGTGAAACTGGCTGTGAACGGAACAATCGCATTAGTGGCGGCGTCCTGGATCCCGTTGACGTTCACCGTAATGACCGTGTTGTCCGGAAGCGCCGTCAGCGGCGTGAAAACCACGTCCTGGCTGTTGTTGCTGAACGTGATGCTGAAGGGTGTGATCGCAACTCCGCCCGCCGAGATCACCACCGTGCTGCTCGAGACCGTAATCGGGTTCACCGACTCGCTGAAATGCAGGTAGATCGGGGCGTTGTCGCCGACGTTCTGCGCGCCATCCGGCGGCGTGACCGCAGTCACGCGCGGCTGGCTCACATCGGGACCACTGGTCGTGTCGAAGGTGCCAAGCAGCGGAGATTGGAGATTGATCTCGTCGACGCCCTTTAAATTGGTGGATGTGGCGATGCTGTACTCGATGCCGGGAGTCAGGTTCGACACCGGCTTGACCTGAATGATATTGCCGTTGATCAGCGTCACGGTGACCGGAATGGGGCCCGGGCCGTTAGACGAGGGATACATGGTGATGTTCGTGGTATTCACCGTCGACGGGTCGAGATTCTCGTTGAATTGCATCTGCAGCACGACATTCGTCGGCTGGAGGCCGGTCCAGGAGTACGCCGTGAGGGACGGGCCGTTGGTCGAGGGAGTAAAGATCGTGAATTGCGCCTGATAGGTGAAGACAGGGTTACCCGCCAGGTCCGCCGCCGGCGAGCCGAACCATATATCCACGAAGCCGGCCTCCAGCGGCGCGTTGGGAGTAAACACGATTGTCTGGTTGCCGCCGGTGAGTTGGGTAGTTCCGGAAACCAGATTGCCGCTGAAATCCACTACCTTGAGTGCCCCGTTCAGAGTCGCCGGGTCCAGCGGCTTGTTGATATACAGAAGGATTCTCTGCGGGCTCAGAACACCGGTGGCGCCATTGGCCGGCCGCATCGTCACCACTGACGGTCCCGCCGGGTTGGGCGAGCTGGTGGTGAAGCCGCTGCGGAAATCCGTCAGCGGATTCCCCGAAAGGTCGTGCACGCCGCTGGTCACCACCACCGTGTAGACGGTGCTCAGCGCCAGTGTCGCGGTCAGGGTCACCGTCCGGTAGTCAGGCGAGTTGCCGATAGCCACATACCCGAGGAGACGGGAGTCACCTGCAAACAGGCCGAAATTGTCAGCAGTGAGGGTGGCGGGATCGATCGACTTGGAGAACGTCAGAACGACCACCGTGTTCACTCCCATACCCTTAGAGCCGTCGGTCGGCGACACCGATGTGACGGTAGGCGCGGTATGGTCGGAAGTCCCGGCCGTAGTGAACGACGTGCTTTCGTCGCCGCACGGGTTACCCACGAAGTCGCTCACGGCCTGCGTCACATGCACGCTAATCAGGGAGCCCGGAGGCATGGAAGGCATGGGCGTAAAAGTCACCACGCCCTGGCCGCTCGAATTATCCAGAACGTAGGTTCCGTCCAGCACGACTCCGGAAGGCTGCGCCGAGATGGGAATCGTGACCGAGTTCACGGAAAGCGGATCGATTGGTTTGTTAAACGTGATGGTAATCGAAGAGTTCGTGGGGATACTGGGGCTCTGGTCCGCGGGAACGGTACTTACTACCGCGGGAGGAGCGGTGTCGGCCATGCTGCCGGTAGTGAAACTCGATGGGCCGGCCACCAGCGCATTGCCAGCCACGTCCGTAATGCCGCTCAAAGAGATCGTGAAGGTGGTGTTGGGTGCAAAACCCGCCGGCGCCGAAGGAACAAAACTGACGCTGGTCTGGTCCGTGCTCAGCGTGGCCGTGCCGGGAACGGAATTTCCGCCGGTTTTCACCGTCAGGGAACCCTGTGTAAACGCCAGGGCATCGATCGGCTCGCTGAATTGCACCACCGCGGTCACATTGGTGGGCATTCCAGTGCTTCCATTCGGGGGATTAACCCCTGTCACCGTAGGCGCGGTGGTATCGGCGGCGCCCCCGGTCGTAAAGCAGCTTCGATTCAACACTGGATTGCCGGCGATGTCGGACGGGCCTACGTCGGAAAAGTAAGACTGGCTATTGAACCCAAGGCAATAGGATGTGTTGACCGGCAGCGAAGCCGCGGGTCGAAACGTGAGCGTCTTCCCGTCCGTGCTAATGGCGGCGGTTCCGGCAACTGCCTGATAGCCGTTCTGATCCAACAGTTGGAGCGCCACCAGGGTGGTGACTGCATCCATCCGTTTATCGAATAGGAAACCGGGAATGACGTTCACCCCGACGCCCGTGGCCGTATTGAGCGGGTTGGAGGCGACCAGGTTCGGATAGGCCGTGTCGGCCGGCGAATCCACCGTGAACGAAAAACTCTGCGGGTTGGTGACCGCCGCGCCGGCCAGGTCCGTCACCGACGGTTCGACGGTCACCGTAATTACGCCCGCCGCGAAGGCCGTCTTGGGAGTAAAGAGCAGGAACTGGTCGTTATTGGCAAACGCGAAGCTGCCGTCGATAGGATTACCGTTTGCGGTGACTTGCACCCCGTGGGCCGCAGTCACGCGGTTGATGGATTTCGAGAACGAAATCACCAGCTGTGCGTTATTGGGAATGCCGGTGTTGTTGTTCTGCGGTGAATTGCCGGTTAGCGTCGGGGCGCCCGTATTGGTTGCGAAACTGGTCTGGAAATCGAAACTGCTGTAGGCAACAGGATTGCCTGCGGTATCGCTCAGTTGCGGCACACCGCGGTTGAAAGATTGCGTGTTCAAACCAACGCTCACGGTGTGGCCAGCCGGCAGCGTGGTCGTAGGGGTAAACGTCAGGATCTTTCCGGTGGCGTCGCCTACCACCGTCCCACTGATAAATCCGTTGGTGGAAGCGTCTACCGCCGCAAAGTTCGGAAAGAGTGATGTCACATAAGTCGTGACCGTGGTGGGATCGATGCGCTTGCTGAACTCCATCGTGATGGACGAGTTGATGGGAACATTGGTATCGCCGGTCCCCGGGCTGGTACGCACCAGGGTCGCAGTCGACGTATCCTGTTCGCTGTCTGTCTGGAAATTCAGCACATAGTTCGCGGCCATCGGCACCCCCGCCAGGGTGCGGAAGCCGGACAGCGTCAAGGTGTAGGCTGTCAGAATTTTGAGATCGCGCGCCGGCAGGAAAGTAAGTTGCGTGCCATTCGGCGAGAGCGAGAAACTACCCGGCACCGTCTGTCCACCCGAAGTCAGCATCGCGGTTCCCAGAGTCACCTTCGCCAGTATGGTCAGCAGCGGCGCGATTTGCGCGGCGCTCATCACCGGAGTATTGAACGTCGCTATGAGAGTACCGTAAGTCGGCAGAGTATTCGAACCCGGAGCCGGCGTCGCGCCGGTTACTGCCGGCACCGTGCGGTCGGGGTTCGTAGGATCGAGTCCATTCAGATAGTCGTATAAGTTGGTGTGGCCGTCTCCAGCCGCGGTGGGACTGTTGGCATCGGATGCCAGTGGGTTCAAGTGATATTGCGCTTCCCAGCCATCCGGCATACCATCGCCATCGCTGTCGGCCTTGAGCGGATCGGTGCCCAGCAGGAGTTCCCGCGCATTCGTAAGTCCGTCGCCGTCAGAGTCCGCGTTGGGGAGCAGCACGATCAGCGTGTTGCCGGCGCTACTGAAAGCCGTGGACGATCCACTGGCATTGCTGGCGACGAGCGTGTAACTACCCGCCACCGAGCCCGTAGTGAGGCTCAACGTGGCCTGGGTATTAGTCGACGACGTGACCGATACGGACTGTCCGGCGACCGCCGGCGACAGGGAAAATGTCGCGCCCGAAAGGTTAATTCCGGCAACATTCAGCGAGGATGTGGCGTTGGTAAGTGCATAGCTCGAACCAAGGCTCGAAATGACGGGGATGGACAAGACGGTGAAGTTGCTGGGCGAAGTAAGACTGTTGGCGCCCACGGTAACCTGAATCGGGCCGGTAGTCGCACTGAGCGGCACCGTCACCGTCAGGGCGTTCGGGGTGGCCGATAATACCGTCGCGGCCGTTCCGTTGAATTTGACGAGATTATTTGCCGGTGTGCTGCTGAAGCCCAGACCCTGGATGGTGACCGTAGAGCCCGGTCCGCCTTGCGATGGCGTGAAAAAGATGGCGCCGGCCCCCACGTTTGTACGGGTTACGGCGATGATGTTGCCGGCGGCGTCGTAGGTGTATTGCAGGACGACGCCGGTGGAGTCCGCCACTTGTATGAGTTGCCCGGAGGAGTCGTGCGTGTAGGCGTAAGTGACGGTCTGCGCATGAAGCAGAGATGCCGCCGCAAGGAAGCCGAACAGGAGCGCGGTTCTCATTTGCAGCCGCCCCCGTTGGACTGAAGATTGGGAACCTGACCGATGCCTTGCTTGGTAACCTGCTGGCCCCAGTTGACCTGTGTCTCATTGCTGCGTTTATCCAATGCCCGCCTTAGCCAGGGATATGTCAGTGCCCGATCGGCTCCGGAGTTGCCGCCAAGAGCGTGCGCCCCTGCTTCGGCAAGGGGAGCCACAGCGCCCGCCGCCGCACCGGCGATCGCGTTCTTGATCAACATGGTGAAACTGAAACCGCACTGCTGGTTCTCCTGCACATCGATATGTTGGTCGAGTGCGTTGGTAATCGCCGACCCCAGCGCGGCCGCTCCCACCGGCCCGAGATACTCCGTGGCCCAGACTCCCACCGCTCCCCCCAGCGCCGCCGCTCCCACCTTCCGCCAGTTGATCTGGTGACCTGGATTCTGCAGCAACTCCCAACCGACTTCCCACACCGCACCGGCGACCATCCCGCTGAGGAGCGCCGTTGCGTCATCCACTCCGTTATATTGCCCGCTGGGGTCGGAGAACCCCACCGGATCGTTACCGGCGTACTCGTACAGATTCGCGCCCCCGAGGAGGCCGGTTGTGTCTTCGGAAATGAACCTGCCGGTCATGGCGTCGTAAAAGCGGGACCTGAGGTAATAAAGGTTGGAGTCTACCGTTGTGCGCCCCGTGAAGGCGGTGGGAAAGACGAAACCTTGGGTGGTGGTCTGACCGTAGGGTTCGTAAAATGCTTTTCCTTCAATCGTGCCGGCCGCTCCCGCGCTGGCGACGGTGGAGTTGGTGGCTCCCTCGATACTGAAATGCACGTTCCCGGCGGAATCGATGGCGGCATAGTGGGTGTCGGTGTCCACGCCGGTCAGGAACGAGAACCGTTGCGTGGGGTCGTTGCTGTCCTGGTACGCCAAGTCGCCATTCGGTTCGAGCACATAGCTGCGCGTGAGGTCGGTTCCGTTCCCGGTCTGATGGAAGCGGATCAGGTTGCCCGCAGGATCGTAAGTGAGAGTGACGGTCCGTCCATCGGCCGTCAGGAAACTGGAGAGCCGCCCGCGTCCATCCCAGGTGTAGGTTCGGCCGCCCGATTCCGTGAGGCGGTTTCCGTTGACGTCGTGGGTGTAGGACGTGGACCCATGGGTCAGAATGCGATTGGCGCTGTCATAGGTGGCGGTGGCCGACTGGGTAGTGAGCGACTGCGCGATGTCGCTGGTGGCGGACAGCAGCCTCCCGCTGATGTCGTACGCGTACGCCTGCGCATTCAGCGGGGTACTGCCATTCCTGGTGGTGGTGGCGACGAGCTTTCCCTCCGCGTCGAACGCAAAGGTCGTGTTGACATTGTTGGAGCGCGTCATCTGGAGAGGAAGGCTGCGCTGATCGTACGTGTAAGAGACGGAACCCTGCGGATTGGACGAGGACAGCAGATTGCCCGCGGGGTCGAAGGTGAAAGTCTGTAGCGGTTGACCAACCACCTGCCGAGTGACCACCCGGCCGTTGGCATCGCGCGTCAGCACCATGGCGCCCACGGGCGTTTCGGTCCGGATGAGACTTCCGCTATCGTCCCAGAAGGAATTGAAGACCCCGCTCTGCGAATCGGTGGTAGTCTTCAACCGTCCGAAAGCATCGTACGTCAAGACAACGGTGGCATCCGGATAAGTAATCTGGGTGACACGATCCAGCGCGTCGTACGCGTAGGACACCGCATTCTGGTCGCGGCCTGTGACTGTTTGCACTTGCCCCGTTGGGGTGTAGGTATAAGTGCTGGTGTGTTGCGCGGCGTCGGTATGGGTAGCCGTGCGCCCCATCGCATCGTAGGTAAAGCTGACGGTGTGCTGGGCATTATCGGTGACCGAGAGCAGAGAGCCGATGGGGCTGTAGGTCAGGGACAATGTGCGATCTTCGGCATGCGAATCCTGCCTGCCGATCGTTTCCGAGGTCATCCGGTCCAGGCTGTCCAGCGCGATGGACAGTTGATTCCCGGCGGCGTCTACCGTGGCTATTGGGTGAGATACCGCGTTATAGCGGAACTGCGTCACGGCGTTCATCGGATCGGTCTGGCCGATCAGATCGCCTTGCGGGCTATATTGATAGCTGTAAGTGGCCCCCGAAGGGTCCGCGGTCGTTTTGAGCAGGCCGTTCGAATAATACGTATTCACCGAGGTATTGTTGTTGGCATCGGTCGCCGTAAGGAGATGTCCATGGCTATCCCAGGTGTAGGATACCGGGTGATTGAGAGGATCGGTGATGGTTTTGACGTTGCCGGCGCCATCGTACGTGTACGAATACGTGTTATTCATGCCGTCGGTTTGTGTCTTTAAACTGCCGTCGGCGTTGTACGTGAAGGAGACGGCGCCCAACTCCGGATCCCCGCACTCCGGGCAACGACCGGCGCCGGATATGGAGAGGATCCGATTGGTCTGCGGGTCGCGTGTGAAGGTGCGTTGTTGACCCATTGGGTCCGTGACGCCCACCATGTAGCCCTGCGCGTTCCACCGGTAAGTCGTCTGACGGCCCAATTGGTCGGTAACTATTGTGGATAGGACCGGGCCGGTGGGAACCAGCGGATTCGCGAGAATATACCCGAATTTCACCGAGCTGCCGTCCGCAAAAGTCTGTTGACTCACCCGGCCGTTGGTGTACTGGTTCTGGTAAGTCATGGTATTGCGCGGGTCGGTTACCGTTGCCAGGTTCCCCTGCGCATCATACGTGTACTTCCAGACCCCGCTCATAGGATTGGTGACGGTTTGCAGATAGCCCGCGGCATTGTAAGCGTAATCGACGTGACGGCCCAGGGGATCGGAGACTCTGAGAATCCGGTCAGAGGTGTCGTAAGTGAGCGTCAGACTGCGGCCCACGGTGTCGGTAATGGCGGTGATGCGCGCCGCATCCGCGGGGTCGTGCTGAATCGTGGTGGTGTTCCCGTCCGCGTCGGTTACGCTCGCCAGCACGGAGCCCATGGAACCGGCGGGAGCAAACGTATACACCGTCTGGTCCTTTAAGGTGAGGGTCGTGGTGCCGTCGCTTTTCGGCCGCATGACCGCCCCCGTCATCGAAAAGATACCGGTGCAGGTCAGCGTGCCATCCGGCTGTACGGAAAACGGGAATGGGCTGCCATCGGACGCGATCAGGTTTACCAGGGCCGAGTTCAGTGGCTGGTTGCTGTCCAGGCGAATCGCGAACAGGTAGCTCGTCCCCAGTCCGAACGGACCGGGAGTCGTGCTCATGGAGCGATAGGTGCGCTCCACCGCGACCGAGCCCAGATTGCCCGGAATGGCGAGATCGGTGGTGCGGAAGACTTCGAGCCCCGACGCCAGATCGACGGAGCCTCCCGTCTTAGGCCGCTTGCCGGCGCCCACAGTTACCGACCTGGGTGTGACCACGTCATGGATTGGCGGCAGCGATTTGACGCGCTTCAGCGTCAGCGGCGGAAGGTCGGAATCCATCCCGGCATCGATGCCTCCGCCGCCCACGAACACCTGGCTCGGAGGAGGCGGCATGGGGCCGTGCCAGTCGAAGTGCACAATGCCGTACCGATGGCCCTGGGAATTGGGATCGAAATCCGGCACGATCGTCACTCCGTCTGCCGAGACAACGCCGGTGCCGTACGGGACCATCGACCCTTTCGTGGGGTCGAGCGTGAGCAGCGGCATGCTGGTTCCGGGCGCGGTCTGCAGCGGGTTGGGATAATACACCGCCACCGGCTGGTTGGCCGTGACATTAGCCGGCTGAAACGCCACGATGAAGATATTGATCATGGTGGGAACCGGCGGCTTGAGGTCCGGCAAACGGTCCACCGGCACGCGCACCGCGGTCAGTGGAAACGGATTGGGCTGCGTGCCATCCGGCATAGTGAACGTGGTTCCCGGATACACTGTCAGGGAAAGCCCCGGAATGGATGAGTAGGAATAGTTTTGGACCGAGTTCGAATTCTGCTGCACCATGAATGTTTCGGCGTTGTCGATGCGAGGCAGGTGGACCAGGACGGGCGAGGCAGTCACTTGTCCCGACGTCAGGGTATAGATGATATTGACACCGGCGTACATCCCTGATGGCGAACTGACAGTAGTCCCGTCAAAGCCCACCAATTGTGGGCCCACGCAACCTGCGGGCAGATTGGTGAGCGTAAAATTGCCGGAAGCATCGGAGAATGTGCTGGCGGAGCACGGCGTGGTCCCGCCGCTGCCGTTCGATCCGAGCATCGTGACCTTCACATTGGCGAGCGAGGTTTCGGTGTTGTCGCTTACTACCGTACGTCCCACGAAGCTGGTGGTAATCGGGAGGATGTTCACCGTCGCGGTGCCGTTTATGGCGATCGGAATGCCGTCAACCGTGGCGGTCGCGCTGAGCGTCAGCGTGCTCTGTCCGGTGGGTTGATTGGAGGGGACGGTGAGCGTCAGAACAGACTGCTCCCCTACCGTCACTTGCGCCGGCTTGAAGCTCGCCGTCACGCCGGCGGGCACTCCTGAGACTGCCAGTTGCGCGAGGTTGCTAAAGCCGTTGGTGCTGGCTAGAGTCACGGTGTAAGTGACGGTCTGTCCTACGATGACGCTGGCTGAAGGCGGTGCGGCCGACAACGTAAACGAACTGGAGGGCGTCACCGTGAAGGTGACGGCGGATGAGGTGGTAGCGCCGGAACCGAAAAGCTGCAACGGTCCGGTGGCGGCGCCGGGAGGCACAATAAAGCTCAAACTGGTGGCCGAGACTGTCGTTTCCGGCGCTGAAATTACGCCGCCGCTTTGCGCCGTCAGCCGTACATCCACAGGAGTGCCGTCGGCAGCCACGAGTAAAGATCCCGTCAGGCTTACCAACGTGCCGGCCGGACCGCTCCTGGGAGAGAAGTCGAGAACCGTAGGGACGGGCTGATTCAGGCAGCCCCCTCCGACGGCGGCGTGGATCACGACCGCGATGTCCACCACGTTAACGGCGCCGTCCGAATTCACATCGGGAGTGGGGGAGATGGCGCCCAGCGCTTCATTGACGATGCGTTGGACGTCGGCGACATCGGTTTTGCCATCCTGATTGATGTCGCAACTGCTAAGAGTGCCCCCGAGCAGCAGGGACATCGGAATGAAGAACAGCAATAGGCCCTTAGTGATCAAAACCCCTCCCCAGACGGTGGCGGGCAGCACCCACTGCAACAGCTTGCGCTGATGAGCACGCCGCATGGTGGCTACCCGCACACTTCGCTACATCTGAGCAATCGGATTCCAGGCGCCAAACCCGCCATGCGCCGCAGAATAGTTTTTGCTAAACTCAATTCCCTGAAGGATAATGGGGCCCCCGGATAGCGTAACGGTATTACTAGTCGCCTGGAATGACGGGGATCAACAGGCGCTGGAAAAGCTGGCCCCGCTGGTCTACGACGAACTCCACCGTCTGGCCCACCATTACCTGCGGCAGGAACAAGCCGGCCACACCTTGCAGGCCACCGCCCTGGTGCATGAAGCGTACCTGCAACTTCTAGGGCTGCGGCAGGTATCGTGGAAGGACCGCGCGCACTTCATCGGCCTCGCCGCCCGCATGATGCGATGCGTGCTGGTGGACTATGCGCGGCGCCGGTCGGCCGGGAAGCGCGGGGGCGTGGGGAATCGGGTGACGCTCAGTTGGGCGGAACGGGTGGCGGCGGCGACCACCGTCGACCTGGAGGAACTGAACGACGCCCTGGATGAGTTCGCCCGGCAGCATCCCCGGCCGGCCAAGGTGGTGGAGTTGCACTTCTTCGGCGGCCTGAAGGTGGACGAGATCCCTGCCGTGCTGCAGGGCGGCGGCTTCGATGTCTCCCAGCGGACGGTGGAGCGGGACCTCAAATTCGCCCGCGCCTGGCTGCTGCAGGAGATCGAAGGCAAGGCCGAATGATCGACCCGGAGCAGGTGAGGGAACTATTCGATGCGGCGAGCGACATGCCCGCAAGCGGGCGCGGCGCCTTCCTGGCGCGCGAATGCCGCGGCCGGCCAGACCTGCTGGCGCAGGTGCAGGCGCTGCTCGCCTCAGAGGAACGTGCCGAGGCGGCGGGCTTCCTGCACCAGCCGGCGCTGCACGCGATCGCGCGGCAGGAGGCGCTTCACCTGCCGGAGGAGAGCCGCACCGGCGAGCTCTTCGGACGGTATCGCATCGTGCGCCTGTTGGGAGAGGGCGGGATGGGCGAAGTGTATCTCGCCGAGGACACCGAACTGGCGCGCAAGGTGGCGCTGAAGATCGTCAAGAACGGCGTGCGCACGAATCGCCTGCTCGACTCTTTCGACCGCGAGGGCCGCATTCTGGCGCACCTCAATCATGAGAACATCGCGCGCCTGCTGGATGCCGGCACGAGCGCGGCAGGTGTGCCCTACCTGGTGATGGAGTATGTGGACGGCAAGCCCATCACGGAGCATTGCGACGTCAGCGGGCTCTCGATCGACGACCGCCTGGAGCTCTTTCGCGTGGTCTGCTCGGCGGTGCAATACGCCCATCAGAATGTGGTGGTGCACCGCGACCTGAAGCCCGGCAACATAATGGTAACCGCCGGCGGACAGGTGAAGCTGCTGGATTTCGGGATCGCCAAACTGCTGGATTCCACCGTTCCGGCGGAAGCGGGGACAACCATGCTGCCGGCACTCACGCCGGAGTATGCCAGCCCCGAGCAGGCCAGGGGCGAGCCGACCACCACCGCCACAGACATTTACTCGCTGGGGGTGGTGCTCTACGAATTGCTGACCGGGGCCGGCCTCTTCGAACGAAAAGACCGTACCAGCGGCGAGGTGCTGAAGGCCATCTGCGACCAGGATCCGCCGGCGCCCAGCGCGGCTGTGCCTTCGCCGCGGCTGTCGCAGCTGGAAGGCGGGGCGGCAAAGTTACAGCGACGGCTGAGCGGCGACCTGGACCAGATCGTCCTCAAAGCGCTCCGCAAAGAACCGGAAGCGCGCTACCCCACGGTGGAGCAGTTCTCGGCCGACATCGGGCGGCAGCTCGCGGGGCTGCCGGTGATGGCAAGGCACGGCACGCTCTCCTACCGGGCGGCGAAGTTCGTGCGGCGCAATCGCGTGGCGGCGATCGCGGGGGCCATCGCGGCCGTTACGCTGATTACCGGTGTGGCGGCGATTACCTGGGAGGCGCGCGTGGCGATCGCGCGAGGGGTGACGGCGCAGAGGCGCTTCGAGGAAGCGCGCAAGCTGGCGCACGCTATTCTATTCGACTACCACGACTCCATCGCCAGACTGCCGGGATCGACTCTGGCGCGCCGGAAGCTGGTGACGGACGCGCTGACGTATCTGAATGCCATCTCGGCGGAATCGACCGACGATGCCGGCTTGCGGATGGAACTGGCGGCGGCCTACCTGCGAGTGGGAGACGTGCAGGGCAGGCCTTACACTCCCAACCTGGGGCAGACCGACGAGGCGCTGGTGAGCTACCGCAAAGCGGCGGCGATCCTGGCGCCGATGGCGCGCGCGGGAATCGGCGATGCGAGGCGGCAACTGGCCAACGGGTACGAACGCATCGGCACCATCCAGTTGCGAAAGTTTCAATTCGCGGACGCGCTGGCCAGCCAGCAGATCGCACTCGAAATCCGCGAGGAACTGGGGCGGCGGAGCCCGGGGGACGAAGGCCTCCGCGGGGAGGTGGCGGTGAGCCGTCTCGATTGGGGCGACGCCTTACAGGCGATCTGCTTCGACAACCAGCGGAATGTCGTGGACTGCCTGCAGCGGGCGCTGGAGAGTCAGCGTCAGGCGCTGCAGAGCTTGGAGGAGCTCTCCGCGCGCAACGCCGACGATACCGACTTGCGCCGCCACATGGCGGAGGCCCACCAGAAGATCGGCTTCCGGCTGCGCGATATGAGCCGGCACAGCCACGATGACGGGCTGCTGCGGCAGGCACTCGACAGCCAGCGGAAGGCGATGGAGATCCGGGACGAGATCGCCGCCGCCAATCCGGCCGATTCGCGCGACCGGAGGAGCCGGACCGACCAGAAGATGCTGCTGGCCGATGCACAACTGACCGCCGGCGACCTGCCTACGGCGCTCGAAGGGTACCGCTCGGCGCTGGCGGAGTTCGAGGCGCTGTATGCGGCCGACCCGGTGAATGCCGAAGCGCGGCGCGACGTGAGCTTCTCCTCCTTCAAGTTGGCGCAGGCGCTGGTGCAGGCGGGCGACATCGCGGCGGGGTTCCGCTATTACGGGCAGTCGCTCGGGCTGGCGAAACAGCTTCTGGCGGAGGACCCGAACAACGCCGAGGACAGGCAGCAGGTGGCGGGCGTGTACCTGAAGCAGTCGGAGGCGGCGGAACGGTCCGGCGATGCCGTGCGGGCGGCCGGCTACTATGCGAATTTCGCGGAACTGACCCCGCTAACGGCCGCCATTTCATACCAGATGGGCGAACTGGATCTGCGCGCGGTACAAGCGACGAAGACGCCGGATGCGGTACGAGGCAAATACCGGGCGGACGCCCAGACCTGGCTAGGGAGATGCCTGGCAGAGTTGCGCGCGCGTGGGGGAAGCCATCCACCGGCGGAGGCCGACCGGGCTTTCTGGAACATCGTCACTCAGGATCTGGCGCAAGCAGAAACGGCACTGGCGCCTCCGGCGGTTCGCAAAGGAAACTAGGTTCGGTCGGCGTAACGGGAGTTGGGGAATTCGGCGGCGCGCAAATCTCAACAAGCGCCCTCACGAGAGACAACGGTTCTAACCGTGCGCACTAAAATGTAGAGATCCAGCCAAATGGACCAGTTACGGATATAGTAACTATCCAGCGATTCTTGCACGGCAATATCGCCGTCGCTCCGCGCTGAGATTTGCCAGAGGCCGGTGAGACCTGGTTTCACCTGCATGCGTACAGAGCGGAACTCAGGGTCGAATCTCGCGTTGTGGTACGCCGGGAACGGACGCGGGCCCACTAAGCTCATTTCTCCCTTCAGTATGTTCCAAAGTTGCGGGAGTTCATCCAGGCTGGTCTGGCGGAGCAGGTGGCCGACACCTGGCAGGATACGCGGATCGTGTTTGAGCTTGCAGAACCGATCCCACTCTGCGCGGGCGGCCGCATCGCCTGCCAGATGCGTGCGGAGTGTCTCCTCTGCATCGGGGTACATCGTCCGTAGTTTGAGCACGCGAATCTTCAGGCCGTTCTGAGCCTCGCGCTCCTGGCTATAGAATGCGCTCCCCGGGCTCGCGAGCTTAATCCTGGCCGCGCAGAATGCCACCAGCGGCGCTGCCAGCACGATTCCGATGGCGGCGGTAACGATGTCGAGCGCCCGCTTGATGTTCTGGTTCCAGGGATCGAGGAGATTGTGTCTGATTTCGACTCCCAGCAGGCCACCCAGATCGTGCGGCTCCGTCCACAGACTGGCGATCCCGGCGAGGTCCGGCACAATCAAGAGCCGGGGGAAGATCTGACGCCACCTGCGGAGATGCCACGCTAATTGCTCTCCGTTGATTCGCGGAATGGCGACAATGGCATGACGCGCGCCCGCAAGTTCCGCGGCCATCGCCGCATCGAGCAAGCCCCCCAGAACCGGCACACCCTCGCAGTCGCCAAGCTTATTGGGATCGTCATCCAGGCAGGCGACGGGTTGGTAGCCGAGGATCCGGTTCAACCGCAGATTCCGGATGACGGCGCGCCCCGTGTCTCCCGCGCCGATTATGATGACCGGCACGCCCCATCGGGAGCGAGACGCAAGAAGGTGAGTGGTGAGCGAGCGCGCTAAGGGCACGGCGATGAGGGACAAGAGCCACGCCAGAAGAACTGCGCCCCGCGAAGCCGCCGACATATCCTTCGCCAGTAAGATTGCCGCCGCCATGAGGAGATAGACCAAGGTAATCCCGCGGCAGATACGTCGCAGGTGTTCGACCGCGGTAAGCCCCAGCCCCGGGTAATGGCCCGAATAGAGGAACTCCGCAATCGTTCCGAGAGGGACCAGCAGCAGGATGGTATTGATGCGCGGAATGGTGGGATTGACGAACAGCCAGATGAAGTATCCGGCGGCGAGAGCGAGGGACAGGGCCAAGAGGTCGGAGACGGCGAGTGCGATCCCTGTCAGGACGGAGCTGTGCGCCCCACGGAATTGAACGGAGAGTTCGCCCTTGGGGGAGGGCGCCGGCCGCGGTTCGGTGGTTGCACTGGTCATTCCGGTAGGGTTGGCTCGTGCTCAAACAACTCAGGCTACCCGTGCGAAATCATTTCGCTGGGCGCATTCGTGGTGAGGGGATCGGGGCGCCAGATCCCACACCACTGTGCCGCCGCCATCACCGTGAACTTGGCGTTCAGAATCAGGTACCGTTTCGCGAGGCGCTTCGGCTGTTGAAATAACCGGTAGAGCCATTGGAGACCGAGTCTCTGGACCGTCTCCGGCGGCTCGCGGAGCACTCCTGCCAGATAGTCGAACGCCGCTCCCACCGCCAGCACAGGCATCGAGAGAGCCTCCCGATTCTCGTACACAAAGACTTCCTGCTTGGGGCAGCCGAGGCCGATAAATACCAGCCGCGCGCCCGATTCTCGGATTCGTCCGAGCAACGCTTCCCGTTCCGCCGCCTCCAGGGTACGAAAGGCGCTTGGCTCGGCGCCCGCAATGGTAAGGGCTGGAAGCAGCTTCTCCAGGCGGTTGCGGAGCGCCTCATTGATCTGCTTCGAACTCCCATAAAGGAATACCGGAAGCCCTTCGGCGGCCGCCGCCCGAAGTATCTCGGCGGTCAGACGCGGCCCATAGACTCGGTCCCTAAGCCGCGTGCCGTAAAGAATATTCATCAGCCAGCGAACCGGTTGACCGTCCGGCGTTACGATTTCAAGACGATTGAGGCGGTACCGCTGGACACTATTCCCGACGCCCGTCATCACACCGTGGACCGCAAGCGCGGATACGCCCAGGGCGGTTCCTTTCCGGGCCGCTTCAATCGTTCGGCTCACGACATATTCGTAATCTACAGCGTCCACCAGCACGCCGAGAAGGTTGCGCTTGCCTTCGTTCATCATATTCGACTAACTCACTTATAGGTTGGTGGTGCTTGGCCGGCCGGCCACTCACATCGCGCCGAGGCGGCTGACTATCTTTATTCCACGCTGCTAGGCGAACCGAACTCTTCAAAATCGCCTTGCGCGAATTTCGCCGCTGGCTTATTCGCTTTCGATTTGTGGGAATACCCGTTCGAAGCGTGACTGCCGGCGGTGTGTCGCTTTGTAAGCGGCACCGCTACGGTGGAAAACGACTCGAGCAGGGAGTGCCCTATCGACGCGGCCTTTCGAGCAAGGCCGGCCCGCTTTTCGGCATCCCAAGCGAGTAGCGTCCCAACCTGATCGAGCGCTCCGTCGTCCGAGTTGGTGTCGTCGGGAAACCATGGAAGGCCAAGTAGGGAAGTAATCCCCTCGTTCTTCTGGACTCTCGGACCGATTCCGACCACTGGCGTTCCCATCAGCGCGCCAAAAACGTAACCGTGATAGCGCGGCCCGATTACTACCGAGCAGGATCCATAGTGGTGCCACACATCTGCCAGTCCGCCACACGGTTTAGTCACAACCACTCGATCTGGTTCCCCTAGCGCTTCGGCAATACGGCTTAACTCCACCAGGTCCGATGGCCCGGACCTTCGAGGCGATTCGTGCGGCACGAGCCGTAACCTTACAGTTGGAAACCGTCGAAGCACGTTGCGGAGAAGTCGAATCTCGCGGCTCAGTGCCCGTGCGTGTTCGGCTGCGCTGGTGCCCACCGCGGAGTTCCATTCGATCTCGCTGAACATATTGACGACGATTGCCTGAGTGTCCCTGTCACGTGTTTGCGGGCAGCTCAGGCAAAAGGCCGGGTCGCCTCCGCGTAGGATGTTCGTCAATCCCGCACCCACCAGCTTGCCGTACGTGATCTCCTCGCGGGCGACAACGCAAGCTGCCTTGCGAAGAGGATTGAGGGCCAAGGAACGCGTGAGGAAATTGTCCGAAACGTCGTATGTGCAGCCTAGGATGTAACATGGGATGTTCTGTAGTTCGGCCCGGCGAACCCCGGTAAGGGCTCGATGAAGGTGTGCGATCCGCCGAAGGTCCCGCGGCCCGCAGACAATGTTGCCACCCACGAACACCACTCGGTCGGTGTCCCCCGAATTTGTTGCGCCTTTGAGCCGCTGAACAAACAGCGCCATCTCAGTCCCGGCGAGATCCTTGACCCGCCGCGCGAGCCGGATCGCATCGTATGCTTCACCGGCAGCCTGCGGCCGCGCATCCGCTCGGCTCGCCGGGCTCAATACCGTCACTCTCTTCGAAGGAGGCAAGCCAAGTTCGGCAACTACAGCACGCTCCACCGCGCCAGGGTCCACTTGTCGCGACCACGGAACCATATCGATATCCGCGTCTGGCCAAACACTCCATACGATCTTTGCCGCCGCAACCGTGAGTGCCCAGTCCCCTATGTTGTCGGCAGGTCCACAGGTATTGACCAGCGTTACCCTTCGCACGCTGTTCGCGGTTGGTTTTTCCATGCCCTCTACCGGGCCCCCTCTTCCCCTTGGCCCGGCGCAACCGTAGACTTACACTCGCCGTCACCCTTAATGCGCTTGCCGATCGTACGCCGGCCGTTGCCATATGCGGCGAGCATTGACTCCATTCCTATGAGTCGCTCCTCGGCGAGCCGCTCGAAGCTGAAGCGCCGGGAGCCTTCAATCCCTTCGTCCCTGAGTCTGAGTTGAAGCTGGCGGTCTTCCAGCACTCCGTGCATCGCGCCGCACACCGCCTCCCGGTCCTGGCAATCTACCAGCAGTGCGCTACCTCCGGTAACCTCTCGCATGATCGGGATGTCGTTCGCGATGCAAGGTGTTCCACATGCCATCGCCTCGGCCACCGAGCGACCGAATGTCTCCTCCCGGCTTGACAGGCAGAACGCTGCGGCCTGCCTGTAAAGTGCCGGCAGGTACTTCTCGTCAACCCACCCCAGCATGCGAATGTCGGCCTCGATTCCCAGGTCCGCTGCTACCGTGCGCACCGCCGCCGCACCGGCGCCCCAATCGCCCCCCACCATGACCAGCGGTGCCTTTTTTCGTGTTGCAGCCGGGAGGAGTGCGTACCCTCGCAGCAACAGGTCCGCCTGCTTGTACTTATAGAAATTGGACACCCAGAGAAAGTATCCGGGAGCGATACCGAAGGCGCCCTGCAAAGACTCGGCTTCACCGGGCGTCTCGCGGGGATGAAACACAGAATGGTCGAGCCCTTCGTAGCTCACCAATAACCGTCGCGCCAGTTCCGGATGGGCAGCCTCAATCTGCGACGCGGCAAATTGCGAGTTCGTTATCACAAGGTTTGCAAGCCTGAAACCCCTCCCGGCGGCCCATTTCCGGTAGAGTCGGCGCAGTCCCCCCACGCCGTTCGCGGCGTCAGCGTGTTGCAAAGAGAACATCTGCATCGCGATAGGCAGCGGGTGATAGATTGGGACGAAACCGGTTGTGACCAGGATGTCGCACCCGAGCGCTTTCGCAGTTCCTGGAACCAGGACATGGTCTGCAAACAACCGGCTGGCCGTGCGCTTGTCGCTCCGGAACCGCCGGATGACTTGTACGCGGGGATCGTCGAGTCGCCATGGGTGGTCCGGATCCGCAAATACGATCCAGGAATAAGTGGGACGTACCGCCAGCGAGTGCCGCACAAAGGCGTCAAACAACGTCGTCAACCCGGTAGGGCGACTGGGTTGTTCAACAAGTGTGGATAGACCGATTCTCAAGTGAATACTACCTTTTCATTGCGCTTAGTTTGATGAGGCGGACCGATAACTGGCTGTCTGTCGCTACCTTAGGTACCAATGCTTATTCGTGCGCTTCGGATCGTGAACGGAGATAAGCCCAGCGGATGCCTACTCCGCGCCATTCGTTTCGCGCCAGGCGGCGATCCATCCGCGACAGCCCATCCAGTTGCGGCAAGCTCTTCCGTCTGAGTCCTTCGCTCGTTATCAACCTGACCTCGTGTGTCGGTGCGAATCGGGACGTGATCACGTCAGGGATCGAAGGATCGACCAATTCGTGAAGTTCCACGATCAGGTCGGCTTGCCGCAAGCCGTCGATCAGGTTCGGCCGAAGAAGTTCCAGCTCGAAACCTTCGCAATCACAGACGATCAGGGTACGGCCTTTGGCGGATTCCGCTAATGCCGCAATGTCGCACGCACCGCGAACCGTCACAACATCCTCCACGCCGTTCAAAGCCGCTAACGTGGAGCACAACTCGCGGGCGCAAAGGTCGATGTCATACGCATACACCGGGACAGTCCGAAGAGTGCGCGCCAGTCCAACCGCGTAGTATCCCTCCGCGCAGCCCACATCGATGATCGCGTCGTAGCTGTTTTTCAAGACCTCCGCGAATACCGGATGCAAGGCCTCCTCATAGCACCCGAGCAGTTTCGGAATGAGGGCGCTCCCGGCAGCCGCGCCAACGTATTTCATGCCCTGAAATGGCCCTGTCTGGACTTGATTTCCGTATCGCGATGTAAGCTCTATCGCGATCCGCTGAAGCCGGCGCTCCTTCCAGCGGTACCATGCGCCCGAAGCCGCGGGCACAGTTCGAGCCACATACTTCCTGGCACGGAACAATAGTCCTGGAGTTACGCGGTCGGTTGCCATGGATCAGGTGCGGACTCGGCGCACGGTGTCACCGCAGAGGCGCGATTATCTGAAGGGCGGCTGCCTACCCATCGCCAGTAAAAGACATATGTCGCAGCCCACATAGAAACGTACATAACCAGAGAACTCCATACCGCTCCCGTTAGTCCCCATCGGGTCATGAACGGCACGGCCGTACCACCGCCAACCGCAAGGGCCGCCACCGCAGCCCACAACTTGTGAATCGGTAATTGAGCGGCGCGAAGCATGAGCGAGTAGCCTTCGCCCAACGCAATGCACAAAGGAGCGAGCCCGAGGAGCGCGACCGTAGTCTCCAAGTGCTCGAATCCCGATCCATATAGCAGCCGGACCACCGGCCTCCCTGCCGCCGCCAGTACGATGGCGTAGCCTGCCGAGCCGGCGATCATCGCTCCAAAAACGTTCACTCCGAGACGGCGCAATTCGCGGTCTCCCCCCGAGGCGTTTGCCCGGGCCATTTTCGGCAGGGCCGCGGTCCCGATGGCCGACATAATTTGGACCATCGGCTGAATTAAGTTTGTCAGTGCCCGCAGGGACCCGGCGACGCCCAGCCCAAGGACAGCCGCTGCCACCGTTAACTGCAGTTGGCTTGTAAATGACGTCAGCGCCGAGCCGGCCGCGATCGATCGCCCGAACCTTAAATGTTCCGCGATCAAACGCGCGGCGGTCGTGCCCAGCGGCCCCGATTCCCTCTTCGCGCCGATCATTCTGACCCAACCGAGCGCGGTTGTGACCAGGCTGGCTCCTGCCATTGAGGCCAGGGCGGTTTCGGGATCGAGTGCGCCGTGCCGCTTTAGTCCTATTAATGCAAGGGTCACCAGTACAAGGTAGAGGGAACTCGAAAGAGCGGCGTCCCTCGGCGCATTCCGGAAGTACTGAATCCTTCTCATTACCCAATAAGACAGAAGGGCGGGCGTCCACAGCCCGAGCGCGAACATCGCTCCCCTAAGTTGTCGATCGTGCACTAATAGGCTGCTCAAAGCGATCACGCAGCCTAGCCCGCATGAGACGATCCAGTGGAGCGTGAAAATCTTTCGGCTGTAAGCGATGGGACTCAGGGCGTATCGCGCCGGTCCGAGTACGCTCAGCGGTTCGTTTACGAGAGCTGTATGGATGCCCGCTGCCACCAGGAACCAGGCGAAGGCGACCGCAAAAGCACCGTACTCCGCCCGCGTCGACCAACGTACCAGGAGGACATTGACTACAAAATTGGCTCCGGAGAAGCAGCCCTGGTCCGCCAGGCTGAAACAGATGGACGTACGGGAGCGCCACGCCAGTCCGCTCATCTCGGCGAAGGACCGTTTCAATCGAATGCCGGTCACGCCGTCTCCCTGACGATCGCCTGGCGGGTCGGCCTGCGCAGTTTGAGTACAGGGACTCTACGGCGGCACACCATAGGCGCGGCAATACCGACGCCGAATACGCTCCAGTACCAGATACCGCCCACCGGTCCTTCAAGGTACACGTCGAACGCAGCATTCACCATGAATGCTGCCCAGTAGACCAGCAGCACGCCAAATAGCTTGTTCCAGCGGGTATCCGCCCATAGTCGGCTGAGTCGATAGTAGCCAACGATCCGAATCGCCCAGAGCAAATTGAGCGTTACCCATAAGGAGAGGCCGATGACGCCGCTTCTTGCCAACACCGTCAGGTGGCCGTTGTGAGGACTCCTGATGCCGCGCTCCGGCCCGGTCAAGATATTGTCGGAGGTTGCCAGGTTTATTCCGAATCCCTTCCCTGTCCATAGCAAGTCACCATGAATGGTGTAGCCGATGATCTTGTCCCACCATTGAAGACGCCACACTTTGGTTCCGTTTCGCGAGCCGGCGTCGAGTTCCGTGCCCGTCAGAAGGCTGTTTACATTCTCTGTGAGCTGCCGAAAGGAAATCTCGCGATTCTCAGTGATCGGAATGCTGACATCGGTCAGTGCAAGAAGGATCGTGCTGGCACCCGCAAAGAGAGCGGCAATTGTCCACCACTTATGGGCTGGTTTCAGTAGGAAGAGGACAATCATCGCGGCGGCATAAGCGAGAATCGCGGCCCGGCTGTAGGAACATAGTACGATACCCGCCACTAAGAGGGCGATCTTGGCAGTATTAGAAGGTATCGTCCCGAATACAAAGGCTGCCGTGATTGCTGCCAGGTGCACCATGCTGTCGCCGGCCTTGAAGTGTGGAAACGTCGCGTCGGCAGCCGGCCCCACACGCGGCAGCACATCGAAACGGGTCTGGAATAGCACCCCAATCGCAGGCATCAACATGAGATAGACCGTGGAGAATCGGCTCAAGATGCGTGTGGCGGTGAACAGAAGGGTGGGCTCGGCAAGGATAAATCCGGCGACCGTGAAGGCGAATATCCCATAAGCCCATAACACCCCATCCCGGAAGGCATAGACACCGTACTCACCCACATAGGGAATGGTTCTGCAGAGCCCCCACACCATATAGAGAACCAGCACTGCGGATGGCCAGGTTAGAAAACTTTGCCAGGATCGTGGCTTGCGAACGAAGCAGAGCACCCCGCAAAGCAAAGCGAATTCCCCAACGTAAAATGGCTCAACTCCGACATAGGCCGCTCCTTTGCCGAACAGCGCGTACGCGCACAGTAGCGCACCTTGCAAACCGGCGCCAAAAGTAAGTGGCCTCGTGCCACCTGCTGCGCTTCTGTGAAAGGCAAGGAATCGGTCCCGGTTGATAGTCATATCCGAGTCTTGACGTGCGTTAGGAGAACGGCTGAGCGGGCAAACTATTCGGCTTCAAACAGGCAGTACCATGCCGGGCTGACGCCATGAGTTTGCAGGCTCGCCGATCGGCTATACTTGTGCACCTTTCGGCGCAGTTTGTAACCGGCAGCGGTTATTTCCGGAAGAAATGATCCCTTTTTTCCAGAGGCTTCCGTCGAAGTGAACCCTTCGTCATGGGGTACGACGAAAAGGTATTTGACACGCAGGTCGCGTATCAGTCGCATCCAGAAGCGAACCGATTCTTGGGAGCACTCGCTCCAGGAGTGAATGTTGACGCAGACGTCAAACTGGCATGCCTGAAGTCGTTCCAGTTCATCTGCCGGTATTGTCGTTACTCGATCGTCGACGCCACGATATCGTGTATAGAACTCGCAGAGGAATGTCGATTCGGCCACCGCGTCGACGGCAGCCAGCGTCGCGTTTGGAAAGGTCCGGAGCAAGCGGTGGGCAAACCGCCCATACCCCGCTCCCACGTCGAGAACTCGGATGCCGCTCTCCCGGCCAAGGTCCAGCGAAGACCGTAAATACGAGATCTCCAAGACGGAGTCCAGGAGATCGCGACTGGTGGTCGGGCCTTCGCCAAACTGATAAGTGTGGCACCCGAAACTGCCATCCTCACCCAGCTCCCGCAAGAGGCCCCACTCGTCTATCGCCTCCGCGTAGGCGGTACTGGCCAGATATCGCGCCTCGAGGCTCGACCCTACCGTCTGCGCAAGGTAGTGGCCGTCCCCGCGAAATCGCTTGAGGTTGATGGTATTTTGCCAATGCCGCCAGAAGGTGTGGTTGAACAGCGGCTTCTCGGTGTACCGGCGCCGCAGGTCCGCCAGTCTCTCATTACTTGGGGTGAGGTATGCTTCCGCGTCAAGAACCCCTGGCAATTTACTTTCGCTGGAACTTCGCGCGGTGTGCCGATAGTCGGCATACGCATAGGTCCATGCAAGGTAGCGCGCAACGGCACTTTCGGGGACGACGGATCGGATTGCTCGTCGAAGTGTGGGCATCGCTGGTCTATTGGATACTCCGCTGCTAACTGAGAGCGCTCAGGGGGCGCGACAGGAATCAATTGATAGCGGTCGAAGTCTTAGAACAAGACTTATGACTTCGTGGGCTTATAATATTTGGAATAGTACTTTCCGTAATACCCATAATAATAATATCGATCGCTCATATCCTGTCTAACCTCATTCAGAGTTACACCGATCACGTTCACCTTCAGGCGATTCAGGCTGGACAGTACATTCGCGACCGCATTCCGATTGGTTTGCCCCGCCAAGGCCACCACAACGACGCCGTCGACCACAGTTGCCATCTGCAGCGGCTCCGCAAACCCCAGGAGCGGCGGCGCATCCACGATGATCAAATCGTACTCGGGAATTGCTTCTTCGAGCAGTTTCTCCAAGACCGCTCCCAACAGGTCGGCGGCGTGGCGCGACGCTGTACCGGCCGGAAGGATCGCCAGTTCCGGCAGCTCCGGGACCTGTTGCACCAGTTCCTGCCAGGTCGCCTCTCCCTTTACCACTTCGCATAATCCGCGTTCGTTCGCCAGCCCGAATCGGGAGTGGACGCCGGGGCGGCGCAGATCCGCGTCGATCAGCAACGTCTTGCGCTTTTGCAGACTGTGGGCCACCGCCAGATGCGTGGACGTCGTCGTCTTCCCTTCGCGCGGCACGGCGGACGTCACCAGCAAGCTCCGCGGACGTTGAACGGGATCCGACAGTAAGATGGAATCGCGCAGCGTGCGGATAGCTTCTTCGAAGGCGAAGGATTGGCTGGAGTGGCCGTTGGCTTTAACCAGCGCTTGACTGCCGTTACCGTTAGTCGCCACCGAGGGCAATCGCCCGCGCCAGCTCTTGACGGTGGGCAGTGAGCCAAGCACCGGAGTCCTGAGACCCTTCTGGATTTGTTCGGGGTCGGTCAGCGTATTGTCTAGCACATCCGCCACCACTGCGACGCCCACCGCAAGCATGGTGGAGAACAAAAGGGCGAGGGCGGCATTCAGCGGAAGGCTGGGAAACACCGGCTTCAGCGCAGGCCGCGCCGAGTCCGCCAGCCGTATCGAGCTATTCTGGAAACTCGAGTTGATCCCCGCCTCTTTGATCTTTCGCACTAACTCTTCGTACAGCCCCTTATCGCTGTCCGCTTCCTGCTTCAGCGCCTTATATTCGAACGACCGGGCATTCAGGCGGTCGAACTCCGCTTTAGTCTCCCCTACCTGATTCTTCAACAGCTTTTCGCGATCCAACGCCTGTTGATATTCCAGATTGACGCGCCTGGCAATGTTCGTCTTCAACGAATCGAGCTGGCCCTCCAGTTCCGTGAGGGTCGAATTCGCCTTCTTATACTCCGGATGATTCGCACCGAACTGCGCTTTAACCGTGGCGAAACGTTCTTTGGCTTCATCCACGCGGTCTGCCAGTTTGCGAAGCTGCTCCCCTTGAGAGGACGCTTCCGCGGCCTCGAACGATCCACTCTTCACGGCGTTGTAAGCAGCCTCTTTGAGCATCCGGTCGGACTGGGCGTTGGTGTAATCGTTGTTGAACTGCAGCAGGCGGGCGGACAGAATGCTGGTCTTCTCGTCCGGGTTGATCACGCTCAGATCTTTCTCGAACTCGGCCAGCGCCGAAGACGATTTCTCCATGTTGACCTTCAGTTCTTCGAGCTGCTTCTCCATGAAGGTGGAAAGCTCGGCGGCCGACTGGAAGCGGATGTTATAAGTGTGGAGAATGTAACTGTGCGCGATCGCGTTGGCAACATCGGAAGCCAGGTTCGCATCCGGCGATCGATAGGCAACCAGCAGCAGGTACGTGTTCGGCGGACGCGTGACCTTGAGGTTCTTGAGTCTGATCGGAGCGTTTTGCGCGCGCGCCGTCGGCAGCTTGGGGCCACCGGGGAGCAGGCTCGCGTCCACCAGGGGAAGCTTGAAGTGTTCCGCCACCGGGCGCAGCACCGAGTCTGACTGCACCAGCCTGATTTGCGTGGCCAGAAACTGGTCGGCGTCATTGGGAGCCAATCGTTCCGAATCCTGGCCAATCACTCCCGTGGGCGCCTGCCGGTCGATATCGACTGTGGCGGTAGATTCGTAAATCGGCGTCAATCGCGAAGATACTACTACCGTAGACACGACGGCCACCACCACAAAGGCCATGATCTTCCACTTATGGCGGCGCAGGATCCACAGATAGTGCGACAACGGGACGCTTTGCTCTTCCGGCTCCGGCTCCGCGTAAGCATATGGGGGGTAAAACGAATAGTGTTCCGGCGCTGCGGGCAGCGCCGCGTTCTCAGGAGGAGGAAGGGCTCGCTTAAGCTTATCTTCGGTCATGACGGAGGATCTCGTGGAGGACATAAAGGTCTCAGTTAGGAAGTTATCCACTCGCTTAGTGCATTACGTAAATCGCAGCGGCGCCGAGCGCCGCGCCTACGCCGGCCATTTTTTCCAGCGTTCCGATGGTGATGCGCTTTCCCTTGGCGTCCGGAATATATAAAATGTCATTCGCCATCAGGGTGACGTCGGGAGATTTGCGCTGCATGATCTTCTCCAGCGGGACTGGGATCTCGTTCTTGTTCCCGGCCCCCTCCTGGCGATAGATGTAGGCTTCCCTGGTGTAGAACGGTGCCAGCCCCTCGGAGAGCGCGATTATCTCGAGCACTGTGGTGCCGGCGCCGTTGCGCACCGGGAACGCGCCCGGCTTCTTGACATTTCCGACGACATAGATTCGGCCCACTTCCGGCACCCGGACTTCCTCGCCTCCATACAGCTTCACGTTGAAGGCCGGGTCCGCCTCATCGATCAGGCTGTGGATGGGTATGCGGCGCGTCAGCGTGACGGGCTTCTCGTCCGGACCCATTTGGGCTTGCGAAACCAGGATTTCGGTGCCCGCGGTTTCGCTCAGACCCTGTGCGCGGGCGACCGCATCGAGCAGTGTAGTGGGGCCCTCCGCCTGGAACACCAGCGGCATCTTGACCGCTCCATTCACGCTGATCGGACGGCTGTGATACTCCGCGATGGTGACGGTGACGTACGGATCGACGAGGATCTCTTCCTGCTTGAGCGCGCCCGCAATGGCGTTTTCAATATTGGCCGGCAGCAGGCCCTCGGCCTTAATCCGCCCCTTCAGCATGGGAAGACGGAAGTACCCGTCGGCGCCGATGCGGACCGTGCGGGAGAGTTCGGGCGAATCGTAGACCGAGACGGCGATGAGATCGTTCGGGCCTACCGGCTGGGCCGGAAGATTGGCGCCCATCTCAGGGCTGACGACCGCGCGCGGCGGGTAAGATTGCTGCTGCTCCTGCGCGGCGGCGGGCAGCCCGAGGGCGGCGGCGAGAACAAACGACCACAGAGAAATCCGCATCATGAAACTTGCCTTTCAGGAATGTTGGGGCTGCTTACGCTCAAAACGGCTTATGCGCGCGGTCAGAAAGACTGGGCATGGAGTTGGCCAAAGCCGAAACGCGCCGCCACCAGATCGCATGGTGCCATAGGATTCGGGCATGTAGACAAAAGTCTTAGCCTTCCGACGTTACGGCCGGGGCTTTGGCGTCGGCCAACGCGTCGAAGATGCGCGACATGCGCGACTCCAGGCGGGCCAGGCGCCGGTCGAAGGACTGTAGTTGATCGCTTACCGATCCGCCGGATTCGTCCCATGGCTCGACGGCGCGGGCCGTTTCCAGAATGGCGGAACGGGCGAAATCGGAAAGACAACGGGCGTTACGGAGAGAAGACGCGTGCTTGAGACGCATGAACTCTTCGTCGGTTACCCGAAAGTTCACAAGACGCTTACGTGTGGTCATATGTAGTTCCGTAAGTAGTTGCGGCTCGGAAAGCTGCGGACGAGAGCGGGTGGAATGGACGTTCGCCGTGCCAGGCGAACATAGCTTCGCTATTGCGACTCCCATTTCTACTGGAATTCAGTTGGGCGGCGGCTGAAATGAAACATCAGTGATTCAAATAGAAATTTGAATACCAGGATGTAAGACAGCTACCTGCTATGTCGTAAAACGTAACATGAGGCAATTCAGACGTCAATGGCGATGTTTGCCTGCGCACCTGCATTTATTGACGTATATGCAGGTCCACGGGCATTACACACCTGTTGGACATTGGGAATACAAGGGTTAGGTAGGGGGCCGCAGCTCCCTTGAATTATTCTCACTTAATTTCATTCACCCGAACTATCTCGTAGACGGGTGATGTAATAAAGAAATGCCAGGAATAGGACGAACCCCGTCGAATAGAGCAGCAGCTCGCGGCGCTTACGTCGCCATTTGATGGATCGGCGGGTCGCTCTGACCTCGCGCTCGGCGCCGGAAGCAGCGGCAGGCAACGGGCCATCGGAATACCGGAAGCGGAGAAAGCGGTGTTCACAGGCGTGACACCGGTAAGGCCAAACCGCCAACAGGCCCACGAATTGCTCCCAAAGATCCCGGCGATGCGACCTGTGGGCCCTATCAGATTTACACTTTGGACAAATCACGAGTAAGAAAACCCACTATAGTATTATTTCTTCCAAAAATGAAACCATTTTTTAGTCGGCGTCCAGGAAACCTGCCTGCCGCCGAGTATGGGGGCGCCTTCCACGATGGCCCGCGGATTCTCATCGAGGACAATGGCGGCGATGTCTTCGCCATGCCTATCCACGATGGCCTGACGGGCATCGCTGAGACGGGGAGAGCGATTTTCAGGATCGTGGGCGTCGCTCGCGACCACGTGGACCAGCCCGCGCTCAAAAAGTCGATGGCTGGCGGACCGCGCTGAGGAGCCGAATCTCCCGGTAATCGACATAGCGGTAATTTGCAGAAGGCAGCCGAGTTCGACCCACTCTTCCGCCCGCGTAAGCTTTTCGCGAAGCACCGGATTCCGTTCGGGGTGGGCGATGATGGGGACGATACCGGAGTCGATCATGCGGCGCAGGACACTCTCCGTGTGCTGGCCGATGTGGTAATCCGGGCACTCCACCAGGAGATATTGCTTGCCGTTGATGGTGTACTGGCGCAGGTTCTCCATGAGGTGGTCGACATTGTCGAAGCTAAGATGGAATTCGCACCCGAAGTGGACCCGCGGACGGCCGCCGGCGGCCTGATTGAGGGCATCGATGCGCTCCAGGACAACGTCGCGCTGGAAGAAGTAGCGGGGGTTGGCGTGCGGCGTGGCGACGATATCGGTGGTGCCGCTGGAGGCCGCGACCTCCAGCATCGTGAGGCTGATCTCCATGGTGGGCGGACCGTCATCCACGCCCCAGACGATGTGCGAGTGAGTGTCGGTCATTGTGGGTGCAGATCGCTCGCGCGTACGCCGCGGGGCACAGGGCTTGTCCAGGCCGGTTCGCCGGTCGGCATCGATTGGCGGCCCGCTGTGGCCAGCATAGCGATCACCAGGATCGGCCAGCAGCCTAGCGCCGGGCGCGAAAAGGGGTAATCCACGGCGGCGTGGAGGAAGACCGAGATTACGCCCAGCCCCCAGATGGTGCGGACGGCGGGACGGAGACACCAGAGAAACAGGCTAAACAGCATCAGTGCGAAGGGGACGCCGCCTTCGGCAGCGAACTGCAGCCAATCGTCGTGGGCCTGATTGGCGAACGTACCCACGTCGACGATGGCGTAGCGCGGGTATAAGGTGGGCCAGGTGCCCAGGCCGGCGCCCGTCAGGGGATTGCTCGCGATCATGCGGAGGCTGGAAATATTGAATTCGCGGCGCCCCTGCATGGGGTCCGGCATGCGGATGCGGTCCCACACGCGCGACCAGCCGGCCACCGCCGTGAATGCCACGAACAGGACGGCGATGCGGAAGAAAGCGCCGCCGATGGCCCGTCCGGTCGTGAATCCGCGGGCGGCCATCAGGAAAGCGACCGCCAGGATTTCGGCGGTGGTGAGGATGGTTCCGGCGCGCGACGCGGAGGCGACCACGGAGGCGTAAAGGGCGGCGGCCATACCCGCGTACAGCAGCGAGTTGGCCTCGCGGCGGAAGGCCTCATAGAGGGCAATCGGGAGCACCACCTCCACAAAGACGGCCCAATGATTGTGGTAGACGATGGGCCCCATCACGTATTCGGTATACCCGGTGGGGAAGATCCAGAAGACGCGTCCGTTGGAGGTGAAGGTCTGCAGGGTGGCCCAGACGGATACTACGAAGGCAAACCAGAGCATGCCGGAACGGAACCAGCGCCGGACATGGGAATCCTGGAAGAGGCAGTAGGCGGTCAGGAAAGCGGCCAGGAACGTAGCGAAGCGGAGAGTATCGGTGCGCGTGGCGAACGGGTAGACGCTGACGTGAAAGGCAAGCTGGAGAAGTCCCCACACCGTCGCCAGCAGAAGGGGGATGGCGGGATAGGGGACGCGGGTGGGGAAATGGCGCCAGAGAGCGACGATACAAAGTGCGAAAATACCGAGTTGCAAGACCGTGACGGGCCAGAAGTCGGGCACCCACAGGGTAAGAATGGCGAAAGCAAAAAGCGCCGCGAGGGCGTGGTGCATACGCACGATAACTTAGTATAAGTCGGAATGAATTAGAAAAACCGGCGCTTAGCGCGCCGGTTATTTCGGGCTGATGCTGGAACTGCTGAAGGTGCCCGCGGCGGCCAGTCCGCCCACCGTGCCACCGACTGCAATACCGCCGATGATGGCGACCTTGGCGCCCGCGGCCAGTCCGGCGCCTGCCGCACCGGCAGCGACTCCGATACCGTGGATCGAAGCGACAGAGACCACCTGCGTGGCACCCGCAGCGGGAGAAGCATCGGGAATTTGCGATCCCTCGATGGTGACGCGCTTACCGACGTACTTAGCAAGATCTTTGCCTTGAATTTCCGCGACCACGTTAGTGGTGGAATCGGTAATAAAGAATTTCCCGTCGCGTTCGGTGATCGTGCCGGTCAATTTGACTGCCGTGCTGCCGCCGGCTTGCGGCGGATTGTCGAAATCGAGAGCCATGCCGGGATGAAGGCTGGCGACCAGCAGGCCGCTCGAATTGCGCACCTGCGCGCTCCCGGCGTAGGCGTACACCGAAACGCGGGACTCGCTCTTTACATCCACTTGCACCACCGAATCTTTCGCAGCCGGAGCGATCTCAAGCGTGTCGGCCTGGAAGTGCAGGCCGGCAGCATCGCGAAACATACCGGTGCCTTTTTCCAGAACGGTATGGTCGTGGAAGATCTTGGCGCGTGATTCGGGCGCGAGAGTAAGTTGGCCGCCGTTCAACTGCACTACGGAGCGGGCCGCAGAAGTTTCCACCACATCGCCTTCGAATATCGTGCTGTTACCACGCACCATCGAGCCATCGACTCGGAAATCTCCCGCGGACCTGACAGTTCCGATGGACGGCGGCGCGGCCGAAATCGCCAGCAGGGAACCGGCGGCGATGAGTGTAAAAATCGTTTTCTTCATTTTCAGTGGCACCTACAGGCTTCTTGTTTTAGAGTATAGCTAGGGAAGCTTGTTTTGCAATAGTAAATTAATACTTATTTTGTTTATTATCAGCGTATTACGAATGTATGATCAAAGAATTACGCGCCATTTTCCAGTGATTCGATGAATTACTACGAAGAACTAGGTCTAAAACAAACTGCGACTATACAGGAGATTCGCCAGGCGTATAGGGTATTAGCCCGGCTGGTCCATCCGGACGGGCAAGCCCACGATCCGGTACGCGATATGGCGGAGCGCCAGATGAAGCGCCTGAACGAGATTCTGTCCACGCTAACCAACCAGCAGACGCGCCGCGAATACGACGCCAGGCTGGATAGCCTGCCCGTAGGGAACGGCGGATTCGCGGCAGTTCCTCTGCGGCCGGCCGCGCAGGTCCCGGCAGTGCCCCGGCCGCCGGAATGGCGGCGCGCGAATGCGCGGTGGGTGCGTCTGCCGGAGTGGCTGCAGCCGGTAGCCGAGTACTGGTTCTGGATTGCCCTGGGCATGGTCGTGGCGGGCGTGGCGATCTGGTATACAACCCAGGCCGGTGCACCGGACGGAATGCCGGCGGCGGCCAACCAGGCGGAAGCCCGAGTCCCGGCAATCGAGCAGCGCGATTTGACGGCGGCGGAGAAGACCGCTACCGGCCGGCATCGCGCGAGTTCATCCCTGCCCGTAATATCGCAAGAACCGGCCGCGCCCGCCAGATCGGAGCCCGCTTCGGTGGCCGAGCAGCCACAGACGCCGCCACCCGAAGTGCCGCAGCGGCCGGGTCGCGAAGAACCCCGGGCCGCGCCCCTCGCCGTGGCGCCCGATCCTCCGCCAGCGCCCTCGGCCGCCATAACGCCCGCCGCGGGCACGCGTGGGTCTCCCTTCTCCGGAAATTGGCTCTACGTACCCGATCCGAACGAGAAGGGTGCTCCGGGCGTATATCCGCCGACGTACGTGGAATTGCTGATGGGTGAGGACCACGGCAGGCTGCGCGGCACCTATCGCGCCGAGTACAAGGTGGTGGACCGCGCAGTCTCGCCGGAGGTGACCTTCCAGATCGAAGGAGCGGCGCCGGCGGGGGAGTTGGCGCGTTTCCACTGGTCGGCCGCGGATGGCGCGAAGGGCGATGCCGAGCTCACACTTTCCGGCGCCAACGTCATGAAGGTAACGTGGTGGACCACCGAATTCGGGCGCCATTCCAAGCTCGCGTCGGGCACCTCGCGGCTCATCCGGCAGCAGGTGCGATGACGCGCCGGAATATGGCGCGCGTGGCGGTGACGGCGGCCGCCGTGGCCGGTTTCAGTTTGGCAGCCGCCTGGTCGGTGCGGCTGGCATGCGCCGACTACTGGTTCCGGAAAGAGACGCCCCAGGCAACCGCGAAAGCGCTGGCGCTGACGCCCGATCGAGCGGAGTATCTGGTGCGGCTCGCCCTCCTGGTAGGGGATGACGATCCGGCGCGCGCGCAGCCGGCCCTCGAGCGCGCGGTCGGGATCGATCCCAACGATGGGCGGGCGTGGGTCGAGCTCGGGCTGCGGCGCGAGGAATCCGGCGACCTCGCGGGCGCCGAACAGAGCTTGCTGCGCGCCGCCGAGGCCGATCGCACCTACCTGCCGCGGTGGACCCTGCTCAATTATTATTTCCGCCGCAACGATAGCGCGCGCTTCTGGTATTGGGCCAAAGCCGCGGTGCCGATGCTATACGGCGATCCATTGCCGCTTTTCCATCTGTGCGGCCGGGTGGACGAAGACGGCCGCCTGATCGAGCGCCTCGACATTCGCAAGCCGCAGATCCAGGCTGCTTACCTGTTCTACCTGCTGGATAGCGGGCATGCGGAACTGGCGGGCGGAGCGAGCCGCAAGCTGCTGGCGGAAAATCGCGAGGAAGACGGGCCGCTCCTGCTGCAGGCCTGCGACCGGCTGATCGACGCCCGCCAACTCGCCGACGCGGAGGCAATCTGGGACGGACTGCGGCGGGCAGGCCGGCTGCCGTTCGCAGCCCAGGCGAGCCAAGGTTCGCCACTGACGAATGGCGACTTCGCCGTCTCGCCCACCGGGCACGGGCTGGATTGGCGGCTGCCGGACTCCGATGGCATCAGCGCCGCGCGTGAGGACGGACCGGCCGGGCTGCGGCTGACGTTCTCGGGGATGCAGGCGGAACGCGCCGAGCCTCTCGTGCAGTTCGTACCGGTAGACGCCGGAGGCAGGTATGAGCTGCGATACCGCTATCGCACCGACGGCATCTCGGCGGACTCAGGCCTGGCCTGGCAGGTGAAGGCGCTCGACGGGACCGCGATTGCAGAGGGACCGGAGTTATCGTCGATAGAAGAGGCCGACGGCCGTCTTACATTTGCCGTGCCGGCGGGATGCCGCATGCTGCGGCTTTCGCTGGCCTATGGCCGGCGGCCTGGCACCACACGGATCGCGGGGTACATCGTGCTTCGCTCGGTGGAACTCCGCGCCCAGCGTTGATCAGACCCGGGCCAATCCCGGTCCGCCGGGCGCAGGCTGCGCGAACGGGAGCAGCGCCCCGCAGGGGCTGACCAGATCCCGCTCCACTTCCACCGCCACAGCGCGCTGTAGCAGGTCCATATTGATCACCACCCGCCACTCCGATTTTTCGCGCGCCAGAATGCCCTCCACTCCGCGCAGCGGGCCGTCGGAAATCCGCACCCGCTGGCCGGTGTGGAGGAGAGGCCAGGGACTGTACGGCAGGCCAGACCCCACGATCGCGCGCAGTGCGTCGAGTTGGCTGGTTTCCACCGGACACGGCGCACCGCCGAAACTTACGATCGAAGTGACGCTGCTCGTCTGTAAGACGCGAATGCGATCCGGATAGTGGAATTGCGCAAAGACGTATTGCGAAAAGAGCGGCAGCTCGATGGTCTTGACCCGATCGGACCAGCGGCGCCGGGAGCGATACAGGGGCAGGTAGGTTTCCAGCCCCTTGTATCGAAGTTGTTCGGCTACCGCCTTCTCATGCTGCGGCTTGACGATGAGGGCGTACCACTCCATAGCTGTCACCTTCGTGAAACACAGATATCGAACCCTGCCGCCTCTGGCGCGGCAATCCGGCAGACGCGTTCAGACCTGCATCCCTGGGTCTGATCTATAAGCCGTTCGGGATAGGAGTAGGCATCGTCGCCTCGGGATTCTCACAAAAATTCGGGACGGCCTTGTTTGCTATGGCAGGAAGGAAGAAAGTCGGATGGCCCTCAAGCGCCATCGAACTTATAACTTAAACAGCTCGCGGAGGCGGCGCGTCTGCACGCGGCTCACCGGAACCTCGGTGTGTTTCTTATCGTCCATGCGCAGCTGGTAACTCGACTTGAACCACGGCACCACTTCTTTAATGCGATTGATATTCACTAGGTACGACCGGTGCACGCGCCAGAACTGGTCGCGATCGAGCGCGGCCTGCAGATCCTCAATGGTGCGGTAGTTGGAATGGCCTTCCAGGTTGGTGGTGACCAGCGTGATCAGGCCGTTGTCGATGGTGGCGTAGATCACCTCATTGGCATCCACAATGAAGTGGCGATTGTTACACCGGACCGCCAGCTTGCTGCGCGGCGCCGTTTGGACGGCCGGGGCAGCCGCCGCGCCGGCCACCGACATCTCCGAGGGCTTGCGCTCCAGCACCGCGCGGCGGGCACGCTCGATGCTTTCGGCCAGCCGCACCTTATCCACCGGCTTCAGCAGGTAGTCCAGGGCTTCCAGGCGGAAGGCCTCCACCGCGTATTGGTCGTAGGCCGTAACGAAGATGACGTGCGGCAGTTCCACCCCCCGGTCGCGCAACTGCCGTACCACCCCCATGCCGTCCAGGCCGGGCATATTCACGTCCAGAAATACCAGTTCGGGCTCGATCCGGCGGATTAAGTCCATGGCTTCAATTCCGTTGGAAGCCGTTGCAATCACATCGATTTCCGGGAAGTCTTTGAGGAGGTAGGAGAGCTCGTCACAGGCCAGTTGCTCGTCGTCCACTACCATCGTCGAAACAGTGGCTGTCGCGCGGTCCCGCATCGAGTTGGTATTATAGCATTTCGACAAAAGGAGACTGCATTTTGCCCAATTCAGATAACGTCCAAATCGCGCCCGCCGAGGGGAAGCTGGGAATCCTCGTGCCGGGGATGGGCGCGGTGACCACCACGTTCATCGCCGGGCTGGAAGCCATTAAGCGCGGACTCGCTAAACCGATCGGGTCGCTAACCCAACTCGGCACAGTCCGCCTGGGAAAGCGGACCGAAGGCCGCAGTCCCGCTATCCGCGATTTCGTGCCGCTGGCGTCCATCGACGATATCGAGGTTGGCTGCTGGGACATTTTCGAAGATAACGCGTATGAAGCCGCCGTAAAGGCCGGCGTGCTGGAAATGTCGCTGCTCGAGCAGGTCAAGGCGCCCATGCAGGCCATCCAGCCCATGAAAGCCGTCTTCGACCAGAGTTTCGTCAAACGCCTCCATGGACCGAACGTCATGACCGGCGGTACCAAGATGGACTACGCCCAGCGCATCCTGGACGACATCCAGCAGTTCAAAAAGCGCACCGGGGTGGCGCGCGTGCAAATGATCTGGTGCGGGTCGACAGAGGTTTATCATGAGGCCGCGCCCGTCCATGCCACGCTCAAGGATTTCGAGTGCGGCCTGCAAAAGGACGACCCCGAGATTTCGCCCAGCCAGATTTACGCCTACGCGGCGCTCAAGAGCGGTATCGGATTCGCCAACGGCTCGCCCCACCTCACCACCGATATGCCGGCGCTGCTCGAACTGGCGCGCAATATGAGCGTCCCGGTCTCAGGCAAGGACTACAAGAGCGGCCAGACGTTCCTGAAGACGCTCATCGCGCCTGGGCTGAAATCGCGCCTCCTGGGCCTGAACGGCTGGTTCTCCACCAATATTCTCGGGAATCGCGACGGCGAGGTACTCGACGAGCCGGGCTCGTTCCGCTCCAAGGAAGTCAGCAAGTCGTCCGCCCTGGAGTACATCCTCCAGAAGGATCTGTACCCCGACCTGTACAAGGAGTTCTACCACAAGGTGCGGATCGAGTACTATCCGCCGCGCGGCGACGCCAAGGAAGGCTGGGACAACATCGACATCTTCGGTTGGCTCGGCTACCCCATGCAGATCAAGGTGAACTTCCTCTGCCGTGACTCGATTTTAGCCGCGCCCCTGATGCTCGATATCGTGTTGTTCATGGACCTGGCACAGCGCGCCGGCATGCGCGGCATCCAGGAATGGCTGTCGTTCTATTTCAAGGCCCCCATGCATGCCCCCGGCCTGTATCCCGAACACGACATTTTCATCCAGCTCATGAAGTTAAAGAACACGCTGCGCTGGATGCAGGGCGAAGACCTGATCACGCACCTCGGCCTGGAATACTACGACTAGCCCGGTTCTCTTCAGGGCGGCGGCCAGAGAAAGCGCTAGACTTCCGCGCCGCCGCGTCTTATTGTCTTAGGAGCATATGAAGGTATTGGTAATCGGGGGAACGCTCTTCATCGGCCGCGCCCTGGTCGAAGAACTGGTGAAGGCGGGCCATGAAGTGGCGGTGTTACACCGCAAGCCCAAACACGATTTCGGACGCCGGGTGGACAACATCCAGGCCGACCGGAACGACGCCGCGGCCATGCGCGAAGCTCTCTCCACGCGCCGCTTCGATGCGGTCTTCGACAACGTGTACGATTGGGATCGCGGCACCACCGCCGAACAGGTGGAAGCCACCGTGCGGGCCTGCGGCGACCGTCTCACACGCTACGTCTTCCTCTCCAGCGTGGCGGCGTATGGCGACGGCCTGAATCACAAGGAGAGCGATCCCCTGGCGCCGGATTACCACACCATCCCCTACACGCGCCACAAAGCCACCACCGAACGATTGCTCTTCCGCATGCAGGCGCAGAGCGGATTGCCGCTCGTCACGTTCCGGCCGCCGTTCGTCTACGGGCCGGGAAATCCCTTCTACCGCGAGCAGTTCTTCTGGGATCGCCTGCGCGCCGGCCGCCCCATCATCATCCCCGGCGACGGCCATCGCCTCATGCAGTTCGTCTATCTCACCGACCTCGTGCAGGCCATGGCCCGGTCCATCGAGGAACCCCGAGCGGTCGGCGAGTCGTTCAATATCGGCGACCCCAAGCCGGTGACGCAGGTGGAATTCGCCGAAAAACTGGCGCGCACCGCCAATACCGAAGTGACGTTAGCCCGCGTGCCCCGCGACATCATCCAGCAGGCCGGCGGCAATGCCATGGACGAGCCCTATTATTTCGGCGAATACCTCGACCTGCCGCCCATCACCGAAAACATCGGCAAAGTGGCGCGCATCTTAAAGTTGAAGCCCACGCCCTTCGAAATCGGCTTGAAAGAAACCTACCGCTGGTACACCCGCAATCACAAGCCGCGCACTGCAAGCTTCGAATTCGACGACAAGGTGCTCTCCATGGTGAAGACCGACGTGAAGAGCGATTCCATCGCCAACGTGTAGAGCGCGGGGCTTCACTCCCCCGTCACAGCGCCATGCCGCCCGATACTTCGATTCTCTGACCGTTGATCCAGCGATTCTCGTCGGAGAGGAGAGCGGCGATCATCGGTCCGATATCTTCCGCCACGCCCGCGCGCCCCAAAGCAGTCATTTCCGCGATGCGTTTGTTGACCTCGGGATTGTCGCGCACCATGCCGCCGCTGAAATCGGTCTGGATCGCGCCCGGCGCAACCACGTTTGCCGTGATCCGGCGTGGCCCGAGTTCCTTCGCCAGGTACCGTGTGAGAACCTCCACCGCGCCTTTCGTGGCGCCATACGCCGAACTGCCGGGAAGAGAAATCCGCGCCAACCCGGAGGAGACGTTCACGATCCGGCCGCCGTCGTTCATCAACGGCAGCAGCTTCTGCGTCAGAAAATAGACACCTTTGAAGTGCACGTTCACGATGGCATCGAACTGCGCCTCCGTCGTTTCCGCAAAGGGAACGTGCAGTGAGTTGCCGGCGTTGTTCACCAGGTAATCGAAACGCGTGCGTCCCCAGGCATCCAGGGTATTGCGGACGTCGCCGGCGAACGCCTCGAAGGAACCGGCATTTCCCATATCGAGTGGAAACGCCGCCGCTCGCCGTCCGGATTCTTCGATTTCGCCAATGAGAGACTCCGCTGCCGATCGATTCGCGCGGTAAGTGAAGATCACATCCACTCCGCGGCGTGCCAGGTGGATCGCCGTATTGCGGCCCAGCCCCCGGCTTCCACCCGTGATAATTGCCACTGCCATAAACAATTCTCCTTGTCGTATTTTCGACCGTTAGCGGCTCAGCACCGCGGGCTTCAGCACTTCCTCGCACCATTGGCGGAAAGTCGTTGGCGTAGTGTTCTCCCGGGTTCGCGGTTCCGACAGGTCCAGGCCATCATTCTTGGCGGCGGACATGTCGATCATCGCCTGGGCGCACGCTTCCGAAGCACCCATGCCGATGAGTTGTGCTTTGTACGCCTCGTGGGGCACCGTCTGGAAGCGGATCGGCTTGCCGAGGACCTCGCTCAGAATCGCCGCCATGTCGTGAGGAGAGAGATTCTCCGGCCCGAGGACCGCCAGTCCGCCCTGCCCTGTCCATCGCCGGTCAAGCAGCAGTCTGGCGCCGCTCGCGGCAATGTCACGGGTCGCCGCCAGCGGAATTTTCAAATCGGCCCGAAAGGGGCCGAAAAAAGCCGACTGATGCCGCAGGGCATCGATCTGCCGCAGCATGTTTTCCATGAATCCGGGGCACCAGAGCGCGCGGAAATCCACTCCCGTGCGCTCGATCGCCACGTCTTTCTCGAGTGATGCGGTCACCAGCCCCGCATTTACGGAAACTCGTCGCCCGATTCCCGACACCGCGACCACCCGCTTCACGCCCTTCCTCTCGATCGCCCGGCAAACCGGACGGGTGAAGCGCAGATAATACTCCCGCGGATCTTCGGTGGTGAACGACGGTGGCACCACCAGGAAGAAGCTCTCCGCACCATCCGCCGCCCGCATGACCACGTCTTCGTCATCGCTCGAACCCTGGACCACTTCTACCTTCGCTCGCACCTCCGGCGCGAGTTTCGCTGGTTCGCGCGCGATCACTCGCACGGGCTGGCCCGTCGCCAGAAGGTCCGCCACCAGCTTCGTTCCGATGTGCCCTGTTGGAGTCGTGACAACGATCATAAAAACGCCATCTTCCTCTTCCTCTCTCCGCATTAACAGATTAACGGAGACAGTCTCCGGTTGCAAGATTCTTTCGGTGAAGCCACTCAGAGTTTTCGGCGGCGGTGGGCAGCACTCCCGCTACATCCGAGTGCCGTTGAGATCCTCATCGCCGCCTCGCAGCCGGCGAAGTAGCCCCCATCCAAAAAGCGCCGGTAATCAGCAACGTCAAGCTGAATTCCGACCAGTTCAAATGGACCTCCGGGTGAGCGATCAGGCGGGGAATCCATACCGATGCCCCAAAGAGAGCCAGCATCGCCGTCGTCAGCCGCAACGCCAGACCCGCATGCCGATTCGTGAGAAGCGAAATCGCCGCCAGCGCGAACGCAATTGTCGTAAGAATCGCCCAGAACGTCTGATTGGGCGGGAGCCACGTCGGGACCAGTACGGCGGTCATCGACAGATAGACCGTCTGGCTCAGCGTGAATGAAATCGCGCAGAGGCCCAACCCGACACGCGCCGCCCGTCCCACCCCGCGAGCCGCAGCCCCATCTCTCACCGTGGCAGCGTAAAGCGCAAGCGCCCCACACAGTAAGGAAAACTGCTCGAAGAAGCTGCCGTAATGTACATAGACGGCCGGCGCGGCCACGATGGCGGGGACGCATGCCAGCGAGAACAGCAGATAGACGATGCCGAGAACCATTGAGGCCGGGTGCGCCGCCTTGGGCTGCTGCATCGCCAACCCGCCGGCGATTTGCCCGATCATGAGACACCCGCCGATGGCGGTTCCAAAAGGCAGGCTCCAGATCCGGCTCAAGGTCTGCCACGTGTCGGGGTCGTGCCACATCAGTGCGATGACGCCGAACAGCACGGCCGACGCCCCAAACACAATCCGCCCCCACCTCATAGAGCAACGGTAACACCCGCGCCGTCGCTCGTGTGCCGGTGACGATTGGGATGCTGCGGAAGCCGGCCGGCGACGACTCCGGCTTCCGAGCCATTTGCAAAGGCGTCTCTCGCCGTCTAAAACACCACCTTCAGCGCCAGTTGCAGTTGGCGCGCCGGGAAAGTAGAGTTGAAGACACCGAAGCCGCTGCTGTTCGAGTTAGTCCCACTTACAGTCGCGAAGTTCGTCTTATTGAGTAGATTGAATGCTTCCGCCCGGAACTGCACAAAGCGCGCTTCGGCGATCGTAAAGTTCTTGTGCAGGCTGAAATCGGTTTCGTACACAAAGGGAGTCTTCACGTTATTGCGGGGCGTATTGCCGAAAGGCTGGGTATAAGCCGGCACCGTATACGCCGCCGGATTCAGGTAGTAAATCGGGTTGCCGGTGCTCAAGTAGAGCGGCTGGCCGGGCACCAGGTTGGGCCGTTCCGATACCAGGTCGCTGATCTGCTGCTGCGAACTGGCGGAGTAGCCCACATCGATCGGGAGCCCGGAGGTCATGGTGTTGATCATGTTCAATGACCATCCCCCCACGGCGTAATCCAGCGCTTTGCTGCCTACATCGAAGCGCCGGCCATGGCCCACCGGCAGGTCGTAAAGTACCGTGAAGGTATCGTTGACCGGCTGGTTGTAACCGGAGAGGCCCCGCTCGATCCCGGGATTGTAGTAATTGATGCGCGAGTTGTCGCCGTCATAATTCTCCAGGTGGCCCGGAGCGTTATCGATCGCCTTCGAGAAGGTAAACGAATTGAGGAAGTAGAGGCCGTTCCCGTTCCTCTTCTCGAGCTTCACCTGCAGGCCCTGATAACTGCCGAAGCCGCCGTCGTAGGCAATTTCGATGTCCGTGAAGCCCTGGATGGGGCGGCGTGACAGCAGACTGAGATTCTGACCCTGTGGATTGGGCAGGGCCTGGTTGGCATCCGACAAAATATTGAGACCCACGCTGTGATTGCCCACATATGCGACATCCAGCAGCAGGTCTTTCCTCAGTTCCTGTTGGACGGTGAAGTGCCAGCTCTGCACGTAGCCCGTGCGATTGCTGCCCGGGATATAGCGGACCTCCGAAATGGCCGTATTGAAATTCGATGGGTCGATCAGGCCGCTTGGGAAACCTTGCGCCACCGAGCGGAAGCAGGTGCCGGCAGCCGCGGCGGCGCTCGCGCACAAGCCCTGGCTCGGTAGCTGATTGATCGACGAATTGATGATAAAGGGTCCGTTATACGCCAGCAGGTTTTCGCCGCCCGCGCGATTGAATTGGATGTAGCTGATGCCGTAAGCCGACCGGATCACCGTCTTCGGAAAGACCTGATAGGCCAGGCCGACGCGCGGCGCCCAGTTATTGGGGTCGGGATGGACCAGCGCGCGGTCGTACAGGCTGCCGTCCGAAGCGTAAATCAGAGTCTGCGTCAAGGGATCGAAGTTAGCCAGGTGGTTATCGCTGACATACTGTGGCGTGGCGAATTCATAACGCATCCCGAGATTCACCGTCAGCTTGGTATTGACTTTGAAATCGTCCTGGATATACCCAAAGTACATGCGCTGCCGGTAGTGGGCCACCGGATTGTTATTGAGCGTATAGTTGCTGGACGCGCCGTACAAATAGTCGGCCAGGCCATAGACCTGCTTCGCCGTGGTGCTGAGGCTGTTCACACAGGAAGGCGTGGTGGCGTAACAAGGATCGCTGAAGTATCCGCCGAAGGAGAGTTGGCCGTACTTCGGATTGAAATCGCTGACGTCGGTGTCGATGCGCTGGTATTCGAAGCCCATCTTCAAACTGTGGCGCCCCAGGATCCACGTGTAATTGATCTTCGGATTGTAGACCAGCGGATACTGGTATTGCGGGTTGCTGCCTTGCCTGCCGAACTGCGAAAAGCCGCTCACGGAAGAGCTGATCAGACCTCCGGCGTATGACTTATCCAGGGGCTCATTCGGAATCGTGAAGCCGGCAGTCGGCTGCCCCACCGTTGAAGGCAGCTTGCCATTGTGGCTGTAATTGCCGCCCAGCCGAAACTCGACAATGGACGTCGGACTGGCAGTCCAGGTCAGGCCGCCCACGCCCTCGTAGGTTTGCACGTACACGTTACCGTTCGCATTGCCGCCCGCCGGTCCCGGAATATTGGGCGGGCTGAAGATGCGGGTATTGAGCTGGCTATAGCGCGCGAAAGCTGTCAACTTAGAAGTGATGTAATAGTCTCCCCGGATGTCCCCCTTATCGTTGTTAATAATGTCGGAAGGCGACGATTCGTAGTTATTCGAAAGGCCCGGCAGGTTCGGTGCCGGAAGAGACGTGAGCGCCCCGCCGATAGGACTGAACTGCGATGCCGGGATGATGCCGTTGGGTGCGGCGACGCCCGTGAAAGGATTGGCGATGGGCAGGCCGAACGCACTGAAATCGCCTTGATCCATGGCGGTCGTCGGGACCGTGGCGAACTGCAGCGGATGGTATACCCGCCGGAAGCCTTCATAATCGGCAAAGAAGAAGAGCTTGTTCTTGGCGATCGGGCCGCCAACCGCGGCGCCGAACTGGTTCTGGTTGAACGGCAGCGTTCCGTTGAGCGGCTTGAAGAAACCCACGGCGTTCAGAATCGTGTTGCGGTTGTATTCCCAGGCCGACCCGTGTAATTGGTTGGTACCGCTCTTGATGGTGGCGTTGATCACCGCGCCCGCCGCGTGGTCGTACTCGGCGCTGAAATTGTTGGTCTCCACTTTGAACTGTTGAATGGCGTCCGGGCTCGGCTGCATCACCTGATTTGAGAAGCCCTGGTTGCTGGTGCCGTAAGCGTTGTTGTCGACGCCGTCGAGCATAAAGTTGTTCAGTTCGCTGCGCTGCCCGTTGACGTTGTAGGAGGCGTCGCGGCTGGAGTCGGTGCCATTTTCAAGCGGCGACTTGGCCACGCCGGGCACCAGCAGCGTGAGGTCGGCGTACGTGCGGCCATTCAGTGGGACCTCGGCGATCTCGCGGGAGTTGATCACTTCACCACGGCTGCTATTGTCGGTTTCGAGCAGCGCGGCGGCATCGGTAACCGTTACCGAGTCGGCGACGGAACCGATCTCGAGCTTGAGATCGACGCGCTGGCGGGCGTCCACGCTGAGGTCGAACGCGCTCGTCTCGGCTACTTTAAAGCCCGTCTTCTCCGCGCGAACGCGGTACGCGCCCAGCCGCTGGCTGACGAACTGGAAGTTACCGCTATTATCGCTTACCGCTTTGAACGAAGTGCCGGTGCGCACGTTGCTGAGCGTCACCGACGCACCCGAGACCGCATTCCCCGCCGGATCGGTAATTGTGCCGAGAACCGTACCGGACTCGAACTGGGCCCATCCCAGGACGGCGGTAAACAGAAGCAGCGTAGAGACACATATATATTTGCGAGTGTTTGGCATTTAGTTGTTCCTCGAAACGGGGGTATATGTATCTTGCCAGTTGCGATTTACTGGCTGATTACAACGCGGAAACAGTCCTGTGACGAATGGCCCGGACGCCCAGTTGACCGCGACTCGCGACAGCGCCGTGAGGTCGCTTCTTGCAAACCGGTCGTTGCCAGGCGCGCGGAACGCCGACTGGCGCGCAATCGCGCTGATCGCATCCGGCCGAGAGTGAGTGCGTACTGCATCTTGGCTGATGGCTGCTTTCCTTGAAGACTGGACTGGCATCCGGGATCGCCGCCGCATGATTTCCGTTTGCCCTATTTCTTTGCCTCGTCGGAGAAACCTGTGGATTACCGCTACCGGAAGCTCGGCTCGCGCAGCCCGCGAACCGCTGTGGGATAGCGCGGCTTTAGCTTTCTCCTGTTCGTAGCCAGTTCCCTTCCGAACCAGTTGCCTCTTGCGGAACGGTGAGTCTGCCGGATGACGGTCCGTAGAGCCGGCCGAAACGGAGCACGATATACTGGGTGCAAGGAGCGACGAGGTGAACGACGACATCCAGGATCTTCTAAACGCCGGATACAAACCAGCGCTCGTCGGCCCGCAGCCCTTCTCGTTCGATGACATCTTGCGAAACGTCGACCCTGCGCCAGACGAGGAGACGGAGCGCTTTGTTGCGGCCATCTATGCGGATCGCCGCCACGCTGCCGAAAACTCCCCGTCTGAATGAGCCAGATTGTGTCGATACCGACGTCGCGCCTTATATCTTCAATTGGCATTCGTCGGCGCAGCACTACGCGGATGCACTGCGCGGCTCGGAACTGATTCTGTCCTTCATGTCAGTTGCCGAACTCCGCATGGGTGCGATTTCGGCGGGTTGGGGTGGCGCCGGCGCCTTCTTCTTGAGCAATTCATGCAAGGTTTCGAGGTGTCCTATGCGGACAATGACCTGTGCACGTTCTGGGCGAGAATTCGCGCGGATGCACGGGCGGCGGGCCGGCCAATGAGTCCGCAAGACGCCTGGATTGCCGCGACAGCATTGGCGGTCCATGCCCCGCTCGCAACGAATAACCGGCGGGATTATGAGCACGTCCGGAACCTCCGGTTGGTGGCCCTGTGACTTTCGTCGGCTGACAACGATCGTTAGCCCGCGTTCCTATCGTCATGGCGTTTGCGCTTTTCGGATTGACGTCGTTCTGAAGCCGGCCTCAACATCCGCTTACTCCGCCCGCCGCGCCGCCATCGCATAACTCCCCACGCCCAGCACCAGCCCCGCCGCGAATATCGTCCAATGGAACGGACGCGGCATTCCCCCGCTCATCACGTTCGCGTAGTCCATCGCAAACGCGAATACGATCACCACCGCCCCGCCCACAATCCCCACCCACTCCGCCGTGCCGATCCCCACCGGCCGCCCCCGCGCTTCGCTCCGGAGGTGCCACGCCCCTCCCCCGATCATCGCCGCCGAGACCAGCGTCGGCGCCAGCACCGGCCCCACCCACGGCACCGGGATCAGGAACAGGATGTCCCACGTCAGTAGCGACGCCGGCCAACCCAGCAGCACGTTCAGGAACGCGTAGAACGAGAGGTCCCACACCCCGAATGCCATCACGAACGCCGCCTCCCATTGCCCCGCATTCTGCGAAACCGCCAGCGCCACCGCCGCCAGCATGATGATGGTCGCCGCCTCCCGTCCCAGCTCCGCGGTCAGCAGTCGCCCCTGCTGCGGCCCTGTCGCCCGAAGCTGATCCAGCGTCAGCAGCGGAAACAGCTCGCCTGCGTCGCGGCCCGGGTAATAGCGCAGCCGCCGGCTCGTGCAACAGCCGGAGATAGCTCACCACCGCTGCTTCCAGATATCCGAACGCCGTGGCGAACAGCACGATTCCCAGGATCCTCCGCTTCCACCCTACGCAAATATTTGGCATCGCTTCCAGCCTGGCGGGCGCACTTTCCGATAAGCCCACGTATCGGGAGCTTATCGGAAATTGCCCTTACGACGCACCACACGCCTGACCGAGTGCTGCAGCGATTACGATTTGGACGTCGGCTACCGTCACGCTCCCGTCCGCGTTCAGGTCGTTGATGGCCGTTGACCTTCCAAGCGCCTGATTCGCCATCATCTGTACGTCCGCGACGTTAACCGTGCCGAAGTTACCTACATCGCATGCGTTGAACTGGGTGAATGTAATCGGCTGCCCCGCGACCTCGACTGTCGTCGTCCGCTTGGCCCCGGTATTCAAAGCCAGCCCGACCGTCACAACTTTCGTTCCTGTCCCGCCCGCGCCAACGGACACGAACGGGTCGCCGGCCGAAACCTGATAGCTGCACCCGGCTTGTGTCACCACCAGGATCGGCACGCTTGTCGAGCCGCCCGCCAATGATGCAGACGCTGCACTCGTTTCGTAAAGGCATCCATTCAGGCCGGGGACGTTGTCCTGGCTGTCCAGGAAGAGCGTCGCAAAATACTTCGCGGAGCCCGAAGTGAGCGTGAAATATGCGCCGCCGAGGGCCGCTAATGCCGGAATCTGGATATCCAACGCGTGCGCCGTTGTATTCTGAATCGCCACTTGCCAGACTGTTCCCGCGGAATCCGTCAGGGTAATCGCCGGACTAACCAGCGATCCCAGTCCGTATGCATTGAGACGGTAAGTGATCCCGGGAGAGTAAGCGGCAAGCTCGTTGAACTGCACATCGGTAACGAACATACGGCCCGAGGTGAGGTCGATAGTATTGTTCGCAGTCGTGATATTCACCGAATTCTCGATTGCCACCGGCTCGGTCACTCCGGTCTCGAAGGACTGAGAGTAACCGACATTCCCAACATTGTTATTCGGGTTCAGGAAATAGTTGTTGGTTACCAAGCCGCCGGTCGTGTTTCCGATCCAGACGGCGGAGCGTGCAGGATCAGCCACGAAATTGTCACTCACGGTGAGGTTCTGATTCGGACTGGTCACCATCGGCAGAAAATCAGCCCCGTACCAACCCATCGAATAGATTCCGCCAAATTGGCCTCCGCCCTCATCGAAAACCAAATTGGTTGAATCGATCACGTTGGCGGTAATCGTAAGATTGACCGTGGGCGATGTAATCCACCCGCCCCCGAGGGTATGAAAGATGTTGATGCCGGCCCAATGCGGCCGCCAGATATAGTTGCCCTCTATGGTTGCATTTTCCGGACCCCAGACCGATATGCCGTTGCTGGCGCCTGGCTCTAGGTAGAGGTTCTGCGCAATCCGCAAACCTCCGCCGCGCAACGCTGGATCCGTGGGGTAGAGATAGGCGCCGATCAAGCCCGAAGGCAGTGCCCTATCGAATGTCAGCAGCATCTGGGCGACGCCGTTTGCTGGCGAAAGCGTCTGCTCGGATGTGATCGTCGCATTTCCGAGGTTGGTTCCATCCGGCCCCTCGAAAGCCACCGCCGAGCCGGCCGGTATTGGGCTGAGATTGCCCTGCTGCAGTTCGACACCGCCATCGGCCGCGACCTGGAGGCTTTGAGCGGTTGGGGCAGCCACAATCAAGGCAAAGACCCACTCGGGAATCGAGGTCGCGTCGTCCATCGTGCGGATTAACCGGCAGTGCTGGACGGTGTTATTGGGACCCGACATGAAGAGCGAGATGCCATCGGCCATGGTGCTGATAAGACGGTCCGTGCCGGGCCGCGGCTCAACGTAGATATGGTCGAGCAGCGAGTTTTGGGACGCTTCCATGGAGAACCCCTCAGAGCCGCCGGCATAAATGCTGATGTTTCGAAATGTGCACTGATTGCACCCCGCCGGCGGCCCTCCACCTATGAAGACAGTAGAGGGCAGACCATAAGTGCCACGCAAGGTAAGGACGACCGTGTCCCCAGGCCGAATCTGAGCCATGTAGTCAGCCACTGTGGTAGACCCGCTCGGCAAGACCGTAATCTCGTTCGCCGAAAACGGGGTCTGCACCGGGATATGGGTCGTGCCAGGCGCGGGCCGTCCATCCCGGTAAATGAAAAAAGTAGGATATACGGCCGGTTGTGCGCTCAGTATGGTATTGAGGCCGTCCGGCGTCTGCCAACCCGGCGGGACGGTGAACTGTAGGCGGCCGTTCGCCGTGTCGAGGTTCGTAACCAGCAGTTGAGTGAATGGTAATTGGAGATAGTCGACGGTAAAATTCTCCAGGGTCGAATTGGATCCGCCGGCGAAGCCAATGGCTGTGGCAAGGGGGCTGAGGAAGTACAAATCGGAACCTTGCAAATTGATCGTCAGGTTGGTCACTCCGTTGAGGTTGACATGCAGAGAGGGATTATTGAGGCTGAGGAAATAATACGACCCCTGATCGGCGATCACCTCGCTGTAATTGTGTGTATTGGCATAGTTTATCCCCTGCTCCAGGAGCGGCCGTGAGTCCAGCGAGGGCTGGTTGGGGGTCATGTTGGACGAGGCGATCCCAAGCGGGACCAGGTCCGTCGAGAGATTCAGCGTAGTCTGGCCAAAAGCCGGAAATATGCCGAGCCCCGCCCAGGAAAATATCGCGAAGATGATGCAGTTTCTGAGTTCAGACATATATTCCGGTTTCGAGGTTCCCGAAGAATCATACCAAGTTGTTTCTTTCGCCGAGAAGGCCATCGCCGTCTCGGTGTGCTTGCGGGCTCGCCCGGAACCCGGTCGATGTGCGTCCTGTCCGATAACTCCAGGAAAACGTTAGCACTCTATCGGAAGTGACGCGGCGCAAATAGCCTCAGGGAAGACGCGACATTGTATCGCCGCGTTACTTTCGATAGAGCCGTTTGAAGGAAGCCGCTCGCGTTTGCGGCGGACGCGGCACCGGAGCGTAT
>DATAUB010000008.1:0-1705 GCA_036268475.1 Bryobacteraceae bacterium
GCAGCTCGATCTGACCGGGGTGAGCGCCGCGGAGATCATGGACGCGCAGCGCGCCATCGAGACGCTCGGCGCCGAGCTTGCCGCCGAGAACGCCACCGCCGAAGATGTGGCCAAGCTGCGTCGGCTGCTGCGCGAAGCGGACGCGGCGATCGGGAACCTTGACGAATTTACCCGGCTGTCCCGCGACTTCCATCTGGCGGTCGCCGAGGCGTCGCACAATCGCGTGTTGATCGTGCAGCTCATTTCGCTGGAGCACGTGTCGTGGCCGCGGCGCAATGTCACCGCCACGCCCAGGCTGGCGCGCCACATTCTGAACATTCACACCAAACTCGCCGACCTGATCGAGCTGCGCGACCCCAGCGGCGCGCGCACCCTGATGGACGACCACGTCAAGATGATCCGCGCCCGTCGTGTCGCCGAACACGGGCAGAAGCTGCGGAACGGCACGCCGTCAATCAAATAACCACAAGGAGGAAGAGACCATGGCGAACTTTCTGATCGAACCGCATTTCCGCCTGCACGAATGGGTGGCGGAAGAGAAGGGCTACTTCCGCGACGAAGGGCTCGACTATGAATTCCGCGAACTGGTGCGCGCCACCGGCGGCCAGATCCACAACAAGGGCGACAAGGTCGGCGCCTTCCAATCGCTCGAAGAGGGGCGCAAATCCAACGTCAGTTGCGCCTGCCACTGGACCGTTAATGTGGCGGCCGCCAAGGGCCTCGGCCGCATGTACACCGATGTTTATTCGGTGTCGCCGGCCGGCATCTTCGTGCCGCCGGATTCGCCGGTAAAAACGCCCGCCGATCTCGCCGGCGTGCCGGTCTCGGTCGGCTACCAGTCCGGCAGCCATTACGCCACCGTGCAGGGGCTGGAGTCCTATCTCAAGCCCGACCAGATCAAGCTGCATTATGCTGACGGCATGCTGTTCGCGCGCATGGAGCAATTGATCGACGGCAAGGCGCCGGCGGTGAGCCTGTTCAGCGGCCCGTACTACTTCGCCGAGCAGCTCGGCTTCCGCAAGGTGATCGACACCACGTTCATGATCGCCACCATGATCCACGGCAATCCAGACCCGGAAGACCTGCGCAAGTTTTTCCGCGCGTTGCGGCGGGCGCAGCGCGACATCGACCTGCGGCCGGAGCTTTACACGCACTACTACAAAAACGAGTTCCCGGACCGTTTCCACCCGCTGATGGATACGCGGCGGTGGGGTCCCGGCGAGCGGCTGGTGTTTGAGCCGTACACCAGGGAAGTGTTCGAGGAATCCCGCGAGTGGATCGCCGATCATCACATCTTCGGCGAAGGCGGAATGGGAACCGGCGCCTACGAGACCGCGACGTTATCGCTGGTCTGATCGCAACGACGCGGGGCGCACATGTCGCCCCGCGACCGTTCCACCGGTGGGATTTCACCACGTTCGGCCGCGGCGAGCGCTTCATTAGCGCACCCCTGCCGCGTCAGGACTTTGACGAGGGGCTCGATCAGTCCCTGAAGAATCGCAACCCGGAGACGCTGAGCTATCCGGCGTGGTGACGCTATCACCCGTTCCTTTAATTCGGCGAGTCCGCTGACCCCCACCCATCCTCCCCCTTTTAGGGGGAGGATGAGCAAGCGGCGTACTCAGCGCATTTCCTCAAACTCAGTTGTGACGACTTCTGCCTCCTCCCGCTGAAAGGGGGAGGATTGAGGCGGGGGTCGCGGGCA
>DATAUB010000009.1:0-93839 GCA_036268475.1 Bryobacteraceae bacterium
GTCGGAGTCCGGGGCAGCGCCGGTTCCCTCCGCCCTCTCGGCGTTCTCCGTTTTGCGATGTTGAATTCTCCGCGCCTCTGCGCCTCTGCGGTGAGAGCTACCAAGCGGCAGGCCGACCAACGTCGGAGTCCGGGGCAGCGCCGGTTCCCTCCGCCCTCTCGGCGTTCTCCGTTTTGCGATGTTGAATTCTCCGCGCCTCTGCGCCTCTGCGGTGAAATCTACCAAGCGGAATGTCGAGCGATGTCGGAGTCCGGGGAAGCGCCGGTTCCCTCTGCCCCCTCGGCGTTCTCCGTTTTGCGATGTTGAATTCTCCGCGCCTCTGCGCCTCTGCGGTGAAAGCGCCCAAGCGGAAGGCCGACCGACGTCGGAGTCCGGGGCAGCGCCGGTTCCCTCCGCCCTCTCGGCGTTTTCCGTTTTGCGATGTTGAATTCTCCGCGCCTCTGCGCCTCTGCGGTGAGAGCTACCAAGCGGACGGCCGACCGATTCCGGAGTCCGGGGAAGCGCCAGCCCCCTCGGCAGTGCTGGCCGGCAGAATCGCCTCTGTAGACTGAATAAGGACGAGGCATTTACCGGGAGGCGGCTAGCTTATAATGAGAACTCAGCATGCCATCCGAACTCTTGATCCAGTGTCCCGATGGTCAAATGAAGACGGTGCCGCTCACTGGCGAGCGCCTCTCCATCGGCCGATCGAGCGCTGCGGAACTCTGCTTTCCGGAGGACGCCGGCCTCTCACGCCAACACTTCGCGTTCGAGCCCGAAGGCGAGCACTGGAGTGTGCGCGACCTGGGCAGCAAGAACGGCACCTTCGTCAATAACATTCCGCTAAAAGCCCGCCTCACTCTCAAGCCCGGCGACCGGATCACCGCCGGCCATCTTGTCGTCGTGTTTGAGCCGGATGCCGCCGATCCCGACAAGGGCGTCGTCGTCTTCGACGGCGCAGAGTCCAGTTCGCCCAGCACTTCCACCGTCGTCACCAGTCTCGAAGGCGCGTTGTCCAACCAGACGATGGCCATCCAGGGCGGCGGCGCCAAATCGTCCGCGCCCATGCAGGCTCTCATTCGCGCCGGCCAGGAATTATCCGAAAATCGTCCGTTGGCCGAACTCTTTCCGGTGATTCTAGACCTCGCCATTCAGGCCGTCAACGCGCAGCGCGGCGTGCTGCTGATTCTCGAAGGCGAGCATCTGCTGCCCAAAGCGCACAAGGGTGACGGGTTCCGCATCTCTACCGGCGTGCGCGACCGCGTCCTCAAAGAGAAGAGCTCGATCCTGGTCCGCGACGCGCAGCTTGACGACGCCTTCAAGGGCCGCATGAGCATCGTGGAGCAGAAGGTCCACACCATGATGGCCGTGCCCCTGCAAACCAAGGAGCGCATTATCGGCCTGATCTACGTGGACTCGCCGTTCGTCCTCCGCGAGTTCACCAAGGACGACCTGAGCCTGCTCACCGTGATGGCCAACGTGGCCGCCATCCGCATCGAAAACGCCCGCCTCGCCGAGATCGAGCAGACCGAGCGCATCATGCAGCGCGAACTCTCGCAGGCCGCCGAAATCCAGGGCCGCATGTTGCCCGACAAAGCGCCCGTGGTCGCCGGCACAGACCTGGCGGGATACAACGCCGCCTGCCGCACCGTGGGCGGCGACTATTACGACTTCTTCCCTTACTCCGACGGCCGCGTGGCGCTTACCCTGGGCGACGTTTCCGGCAAGGGCATGCCCGCGTCGCTGATGATGATGGCCCTCCATGCGCGCGTACAGGTTCTGGCCGAAGATCCAGGCGACCTGGCGGCCTTCATGACGCGCCTCAATAAAGCGACCTGCGCGAAGTGCCCCAGCAATCGCTTCATCACGTTTTTCTTTTGCGTGTTCAATCCCCAGACCGGTGAACTCAACTTCGCCAATGCCGGCCACAATCCGCCCATCGTGGTGCGCGCCTCGGGCGAGGCTGAAATGCTGGAGGGCGGCGGCTGCGTTCTCGGCATCCTGCCGATCGCGCCTTACAGCGAGATGCACATCAAGCTCGAAAAAGGCGACATGCTGGTGCTCTATAGCGATGGCGTGACCGAGGCCAACGATATCGACCACAATGAGTACGACGAAGAGCGCTTCATCGAAGTGCTGAAGAAGCATCGTACCCAGCCTGCGAACGAAATTGTGGATGCCGTCACGAAATCGCTCGCCGAGTTCGCCGGCGCCGCCCCGCAGGCCGACGATATCACCTTGGTCGTCGCGAAAGTGGTGTAGGCATCGCGGTTCCACCGGCAGCGGCCATTGGTTAGCCACTCTCCATTCTCCTTCGATAACACTATCGAATCCGATAATTTCTGTCGAAAAATGCGGCGACGCGGCCGATGTGGGATGGGAGGAGCTATTCTTTGGCCACTCTGATCAGTCCGCCCCCGGAGCATGACGCCGAGCTTGCGGCGCGCCACGCGCAGACGGTTGTCTGCCTCTCGAAGCTGCCACCGTTTCACCCTGCCGCTCTCAAGCTTTTGAACATTGCGAGCGATACCGGCAGCGCCATCGACGATTTCGAGGCGATCTTCCGTACCGACCCTGCCCTTACCGCCGATCTTCTTCTGGTGGCGAACTCGCCGCTTTTCGGAACGCGCGCCAGTATCGCGTCCATCCGCCACGCCCTGACCCTTCTCGGGCTCGACCGGGTGCGGTCCCTGGCTACCACCATCGCGCTGAGCTTTTTTGTGCGCAACCAGCCCCGCACGGCGTTCGTGCGGCACATCTGGGCGCACAGCGTGGCCACCGCCACTATCGGCGAGGTGCTCGGCAAGTTATACCGCGTACCCGATCTCTACACCGCCGGTCTGGTGCATGACCTGGGGCGGCTCGGCCTGTTGCTCAGCATCGGCCAGAACTACGAGAAGTGGGCGCTCGAGGAAGTGCCCGGCATCGGCGAATCCATGCGGATGGAGGGTGAGCGCTTCGGCATGAATCACTGCGAGGCCGCGCTCCATGTCGCCGAGAAGTGGGGCTTTCCGGCGCTCCTGCAGAAGTCCATGCTCGGCCATCACGATCCCGACCTGGGGCCGCCGGGAGCACCGCTTCCCCTGGTGCAGCTTTCCTGCCGGATCGCCGCCGCTATCGGCTTCCCGGAGGTCTGCCATCCGGCGACCGAGTTCCCGGCGCTCCCGGAAAAAGTACGCGCTTGCGAAGACCTCACGGAAGAGCGTCTGCGCAAGCGCGTGGAGTCTCAGATTCAGACCATGGGGCGATAGCGAACTAGAACGGCTCGCCGGGCAGCGGAGGCAGCACCGGCGTCATCTTACCCCAGCCCTGTTCCTTTGCCGTCTTCATGTCCTTCACCAAATCTTCCGGCAAATTGGCGTTCAACTTGGGCCGGCCGGACTCGTTCGCCAGCTTCCAGCCGACGGCGGCGACGGTCTTCGAGACGATCTGAATCTCGTGGTAATCGATCTTCTCCGGCGTGTCCGTGGGCCGGTGATAGTCCACGTGCAGACCGATGGTGAAGAACGCGATCGGGATGCCGTTCTTGGCGAAATTGTAGTGGTCGCTGCGATAGAAGATGCGCTGCCCGCGCGGTTGCGGCCCCAGGTTATCGTGGGTGGCATCGGGCTTGGTCACATCGTAGAAGTGGTTGATCTTGAGCTTCTGGTAATCGTTGTTGACGTTCTCGATGGTGCCCTCCAGATCGTCGCTCGAGATATTCGGCCCGATGACCAGCACGCCGCCCGGGTCTACCAGATAATGCTGTGGATTGTTATCCACCGAGTTGGCATTCTTGGTGCGCCCGATCATGTCCATATTGAGATCGGCCACTACTTTGGTGAGGTCGATCGGCGGAAATTCGTTGAAGTATTCCGAGCCCCACAGGCCGCGCTCTTCGCCGCCGTTCCACAGGAAGAGAATGCTGCGCTTCGGGCGGATGCCCTTGGCGGCGCCTTCGGCATAAGCGTGCGCCACGCCCAGCAGTCCGGTCGACCCCGAGCCGTCGTCATCGGCTCCGTTATTGACGTTGTGGCCGTTGGCCATGGGTTGGCTCAGCCCAATGTGATCGAGGTGCGCGCTCATGATCACGTATTCATCTTTCAGCACCGGGTCGCTGCCTTCCAGAATGCCGATCACGTTTTCGGCGTGTCCTTCCTGGCTGTGCACTCCCAGGTGGAGCGAAAGCTTCTTGACTGAATTGAACTCGAAGGGATCGAGCTTGCTGTTCGTCTCGGTAGCGCTGAAAGCCTGCGCGCCGGAAATCTTCTCGCCCTGGAAGAGCGAGTTGGTGAATTCCATGCCGAGCGTGACGTTGGGCGCCGCCGGGCATGCCGAGACCGTATGGAATTTCACCGGCGTGAACGGAGGGCCGTTCAATGCGGCGCCGCCGCGCCCGCCGCGTCCGCCGCGGCCGGAGTTTGGGTAAGCCATGCCGGTAGCCGTCTGGAAGTTGGCCACCGTCGCCACCGCCAGCGCGCCGTTCTTGTAGGCGTACTGTTCGGGCGTCCAATAATCCTTGCAGGCTTCTCCCAAAGGATCGGTCGCGCCCGCGCCACCGCGGCCGCCGCGGCCCGCTGCCTGCGCCTTGGCGACTTCTTCCGGCACGCCCGCCACCACGATGATCTTGCCCTTCACGTCGACGCCCTTATAAGGATCGTCGCCGCTCTTGGTGATGACGTATCCGTTGCCGGCGAAGAACAGGTCGCCGTTGACGTCGAGACTTTCCGGCACTGTGGCGCCGCGGCCGCCGCCGCCCGCGCCGAACGTCCAGTCCTTACCGTATTCGTATTCGGTGCTCACCGGCTCCGCCGCGCGTCCACCGCGCCGTCCCGCACCGCCCGCGGCAGCGCCGCCGCCACCGCCGCCGCCGAATCCGCCGCGGCCCGCCGGAGCAGGCGGCGCCACCAGCGTAGCTCTGCTATCTTCTGGGACGATCTCGCGCGCCGCCATCTCGATAGGCATAAAGTAAGGTTGCAGCGGACCGTTCGTGCCGGTAGTGCTGCCGCCGGGTTTCAAACCCCACTCCGCCAGATGACTGGCCACATAGAGCGCCGCCGTGTCATAGCCGCGGGAAGGGAAGTAGCGTCCTTCAAGTTGATCGGACGCCAGAAAATAATCGTAAACCTTCAGCTCGTCTTCGGTGATCGAATCGGCGTTGCCGTAGGCCGGGGCTGGAGCGGCCTTCGCTGCTTTCCGGGATTGGGCGTGTGCCCGTTCCAACCCGGCTGGAGACAACAAAACATACGTGAGCGCTGCCGCAGCGGCGCCCGTGGCGATGATCCTTCGCATAAACCCTCAGTTTGGAAGATGAGGGTAGTGTATCGCGAAATTGACGGGTCTGTCAGGCTATGCTGACCATATGGTGAAATGGCTGGTAATCGGAATCGGCGACATTACGCGCAAGCGTGTGCTGCCCGCGATCCTGGCGGAGCCGCGCAGTGAACTCTACGGCTTGCTCACGCGCCATCCCGCGAAAGCCGCGCCCTATGCTCCGGCGCGTGTCTTCACATCGCTCGATGTGGCCCTTGCCGATCCCGCGATCGATGCCGTGTACGTGGCGTCTCCGGTGGCACTGCACGCGCCGCAGACCATCGCCGCCCTGCGCGCCGGCAAGCACGTGCTCGGCGAAAAACCGGCCGCGCTGAATTACGCCGAAGCGCAATCGATGGCGCAGGCGGCGCGCGCCAGCGGAAGGCTCTGGGGGATTGCCTTCTATCGGCGCCTCTATCCCAAGCTGTTGCGCACGCGTGAACTGATCGCCGCGGGCGCCATCGGCCAACCCGTACTGGCGGAAGCGAACTGTCATAGCTGGCTGCCGGTGCAGGAGCGAAGCTGGCTGTGGGATCCCGCGCTCGCCGGCGGCGGTCCGCTCTACGATATCGCCAGCCATCGCATCGATGCATGCAATTTCTTCTTCGGGCGGCCGATGCGAGCCACCGGCCTGCTCTCCAATGCAGTGCATCGGTTAGGTGTCGAAGACTCCGCCACCGTGCTCATCGATTACCAACACGGTATCCGCGGCATCGTCGATGTGCGCTGGAACTCGCATATCGAGCGCGACCAGTTTCGCGTGATCGGCACCGATGGCGCGATCGATCTCGATCCGTTGAACGGCCCCACGCTGCTCTGCTGTGGCCGCGAAGAGCATCTGCCGGCGCCCGCCAACCTGCACTTCCCGGCGGTCGCGAACTTCGCCGGCGCGGTGGCCGACGGAACTCCGGTGATGTGTCCCGGCGAGGAAGCCATCTGGACGGATTGGGTGACGGAAGAGGTGATGAAGAGCGGGAGTGAGCGACCGCCCGGCGTCTGGCAGGATGCGGAAAAAAGTATCGGCCTCTCAACCTGAGAACCCCATGCCACAATATGGAGAATGCCTGATTTCGACGTAGTGGGCGTGGGGTTGAATGCCACCGACACCTTACTCATCGTGCCGCGATTTCCTCCCTACGCAGGGAAGGCGCCGTTCGAGCGCGAAATCGTCAGCCCCGGCGGACAGGTGGCCAGCGCCATGGTGGCCTGCGCCTATCTTGGACTGCGCGCCAAGTATATCGGCACCATCGGCGACGACGAGCGCGGCGATATCCAGTGGGAGAGCCTGCAATCCACCGGCGTGAACCTGGATCACGTGCAGCGCCGTAAAGGCTGCCCCAATCAATCCGCTTATATTGTGGTGGACCGCTCCAGCGGAGAGCGCACCGTCTTCTGGAGCCGCCCGGATTGTCTCATGCTCGAGCCCGACGAGATTACCCCGGAGCAAATCGCCTGCGCCCGGCTCCTGCATATCGATGGACACGATACCGCCGCCGTGGCGCGCGCCGCCGGCATCGCGCACAGCCACGGCATTCCGGTCACGGTCGACGTCGACACCATCTATCATGGTTTCGATCGCGTGCTGCCGTTTGTCGATTACCTGGTGGCGAGTTCGGAATTTCCCAGCGCGTGGACCGGCCGCAGCGACCCGTTCCGCGCGCTGGAGACGCTGCAAAAGGAATACGGCATGAAAGTGGCCGCCATGACACTGGGGTCGCATGGCGCGCTGGCGCGCTTCGAAGATCAGTTCTTCTACGCACCCGGATTTGTGGTGGACTGTGTGGATACCACCGGCGCCGGAGACGTGTTTCACGGGGCGTTCTGCTATGCTGTTTTGCAGAACATGCCGATGCTCGAAGCGCTCGAGTTTTCTAACGCCATGGCTGCTCTGAACTGTACCGCTCTCGGTGCCCGGGCCGGCATTCGCGGCCTCGCTGATATCCGCGCCCTGATGGCACGCGCGGAGAGACGGTCGCAAACCGATTTCGCCGGGCGCGCGGCCGCATCCTGCGCCAAATAGATGTTTCCCATCAAAGTCACACAGCCGAGCTACTCCCGGCCGATCGTTACCGTGGGGCTGATTGCCGCCAACATCCTGGTGTTCCTGCACGAACAGTGGCTCGATCCGTGGGCGCGCAATCAATTCGTGGCTCATTACAGTCTGCGGCCGGCGTATTTTCACGCCGAGAACCTGTTCACCCACATGTTCCTGCATGCCGGCTGGATCCACGTGCTCGGAAACATGCTGTTCCTCTGGGTCTTCGGCGACAACGTGGAAGACATCCTGGGCCACTTCAAATACCTGATTTTCTATCTCGTGTGCGGTATGACCGCAGGCCTGTCGCAGGTCCTGATCGATCCCTATTCGCGAATTCCCATGGTAGGCGCGAGCGGCGCCATCGCGGGCGTGATGGGCGCGTACCTGGTGAAGTTCCCGCGGTCTGAAGTGAAGATGCTCGCCTGGTTCATCCTGATTTTCACCTTCGATGTGCCGGCCTGGGCAATGCTCATTTACTGGTTCGCCATGCAGCTCTTCGGCGGCTATGGCAGCCTGGGCGAGGCGTCGCAGGGAGGCACGGCATTTTTCGCCCACATCGGCGGCTTCATCATGGGCATCGCGCTGATCTATATTATGGGGACGCGCGAGCGCTACTGGCGGCGCAAGGATCTCTCCTGGTAATGCGGCCGATCGTGACTCTCTACACGCGCTCCGGCTGCTGCCTCTGCGAGGACGCCAAGCGGGTCCTGGCCGAAGCCCGCCGCCTCGCCGATTTCGAATACCGGGAATTCGATATCGACCTCGATCCCGATCTCTGCCGCCGCTACAATGACGAAGTGCCGGTAATCGACATCAACCAGGTGAAAGCGTTCAAATACAAAGTGACTCGCGACGAATTCCTTAAAAAACTGGCGGCGCGCGCATGAGCCTCGATGTCCTGGCCATCGCCGCCCACCCTGACGATGTGGAGCAGACCTGCGGCGGCACGCTCATCCGCATGGCCGAAGCCGGCTACCGCACCGGCGTGCTGGACCTGACCGCCGGCGATATGGGGACCCGCGGATCGCCCGAGATTCGCGTGGCCGAAAGCGAAGTAGCTGCCAAACACATGCGGCTGGCCTGGCGCGGCAATCTCCATTTCCCCGACGCCCGCCTCGAAAACACCCTTACGGCGCGTCTCACGCTGGCCATGAAGATCCGCGAACTGGAGCCCCGCGTGGTGATCCTGCCTTATTGGCAGGCCCGCCACCCCGATCACTACCGCTGCGGCGAAATGGGCTTCGAAGCCTGTTTTCTCGCCGGACTGAAGAAGATCGACGAGTACTCCAACCCGCACCGCCCGCAGAAGATTCTATACGCCAGCCTCTACGCCGACGTGAAGCCGTCTTTCATCGTCGATATCAGCGCGCAGTTCGAGCGCCGGATGACGGCCCTGCTCAGCTATGCATCGCAGTATGGCGCGGTAGGGGAAGGGGACGCGCTATTCCCCGATGAGGCCGAGATCCGCGAGCGGCTAGGCGCCGTCGCCCGCTTCTACGGCAATCAGATCGGCGTCAAATATGGCGAGCCGTTCGTCGTAAAGGAAGCCATCCGCATCGACGATATCGTGGCCATGCCGGTGCGCTCCATCTAGCGGCGCCCGGCCAACCGCAGGACTTCGCCATCCTCGCGGCCCACCATAACCTCGGTCGCCATCCCCAGGAAAAGGCCGTGCTCCATCACGCCCACCATGGCATCCAGCCGCTGCTGGAGCGCTCGCGCCGAGTCGAGGGCTTCAAAGCGGCAGTCCAGGATGATGTGGCCGCCATCGGTGATGAACGGCTTCCCGTCGGCCGTCATCCGCTGCGTCCACGCCGCCCCAATGGCAGTCAGCCGCCGCGCCGTCGATTGCCATCCGAAGGGCGCCACCTCTACCGGGATGGGACGGGCATGTTCGCCGATGCGGTTCACCAGCTTATCCGCGTCGGCCACGATCACCAGACGTTTGCTTACCGTGGCGACCAGCTTTTCACGCAGCAGCGCGCCTCCCAGCCCTTTTACCAGGTCGAGCGACTCCCGCTCCACCTCGTCGGCGCCGTCGATGGTCAGGTCGATGCTCTCGCATTCCGCCAGGGTGGAGAGCGGTATCCCTAGCGCATGCGCTTGTTCGCCGGTCTTCTCCGAGGTCGGGACGCCCACGATGCGCAGGCCCCCCGCCGTCCTTCTGCCGATCGCCGCCACCGCCAGCGAGGCAGTCGATCCGCTGCCCAGGCCCACGATCATGCCGTCTTCCACCAGTTTGGCCGCGGCTTCGGCGGCCGCAAGCTTTCTTGAGTCCACGTTTGCCATAAGATTTAGCGCCGCTTCCTTAAGGTACAACGAGGAGGCGCCCCGTGGACGCCCCCCAAATCCGTCCCGATTCGTCCGGTAATTACCCGACTTCGTAGAATTTCACTAGTTTCGTGACGCATTTCGACCTCGGATCGCGCTTTATGTAAAGAGGAGTGAGTGTGTTCGTCGCGGGCAAACGTTCGGTACCCAAAGATAAAGGACGAAAAATGGAATTCGGGGATATATTAAGGAGACCATGATTCGCAGGATTGCGATGGCCCTGGCCATCTTGGCCGCGACGGCGCAAGGTTCCGAACTCCGCTTGGCGAGCGGCGTCCTGTCGGTCGGCAAAACGGCGCTGCTGGATGTTACGCTGGCGGCTGGCAAAGATCTGCCGACCGGCATTCAGTTCGATCTGGAGTATGACCCGGCCGCCCTCGATCTCAGTGTCGACGCCGGGCCGGTGGCGCAAAAGGCCGCCAAGAACGTCCGCACCGGGCAAATCCGCGCCGGAAAACTCAGAGTGTTGATTATAGGATTCAACAGGAATACCATCTCAGATGGCGTGTTAGCCGTGGTTCACGTATCGTACAAGGGGACGGACGCCGGTAAGACGTTCCCCGTGCATGTCACCGCTGCGGCGGGTACCAATGCCGACGCCAAACCGGTCGCCGTAACCGTCCAGGACGGCGGAGTCAAAGTAGAGAAGTAACGGTACTGCCACCGTAGTGTTGCAAAGGTGTGAAATCGTTCTGAATCAGGCAGTGGGGAAGCATAGCAGCAAAATAGGTGGGTCAGCTTGTTCCATAAGAATGCTATATTGGATGGCGATGTTTGGCGGCTCTTACCGTGTGCAGGGAAGCCGGCGAATTTTTCCAGTCCAGGAAGCGGCTTAGTTAAAGATACCGGAGTCAGTGTCCGGCGTTTCGGTAGGATTTGCAAGTTTGAAGTAGATCGGAGGGATCCGCAATGATTCAATTTACACGCTTGAGCTTTTTGCTGGGACTGGCAGGAAGCCTCGCCGCCCAGACCTTGTCGTTCGGTGAGGTCACACTCGTAACACCTGTGACTACACCGCCGACCTACACCGTGAATCTGGTCTTGACCACGGCCGGTTCGGCTTACGCCGGACAGACGGCGGGACTGCAGTTCGATTTGAACTACGCTCCGGCGTCGCTGAATGTCACCCTCGGGTTGGGCGCCGCCGCTACCGCGGCATCGCAGCAACTGAATACGGTTTGTCTGGGACAGGCGATCGGAACGTGCACCACCCCGGCGTCGTTCAATCCTTCCACGAAAGTCGCCCAGAATAACGGTCCGGGGCAGCGCGCCATCATTATTGGATGCTGCGGGACCGGGCAGGGAACGCCCACGTCGAACCTGATCGCCGATGGCGTAGTCGCGACGCTCACGGTGCAGCCCACCGCCACTCCCACCGATATGACGCTGCATCTGCCGGCGGCTTACCTGGCAGGCACTACGCAGGGCGGCACCAACACCGCGGCGACGCTGATTCCGCTGACGGTTGGCGCCGGGTCGAACGATCCCAATTCGACCGGCGTGTTGGATCTTTCCAAAATCTATCAAGTGGGCGACGTGGTGCCGCAGACCGGTGACAACGTCGGCCAGTTCGGTAGCGCGCTCGACGTCAACGACGTCATTCAGGTGCTGTTCGCGGTAGATTCCGTCCCCGGCTATACCAAGCCGCCGGCCTGTACGGACCGCTTCGATGCCATGGATAGCGCCCCGCTCGACACGGCGACGGTGCGCGGTGGCAATGGCAGCGTAGACGTCAACGATGTGGTGGTGACCCTGTTCCGCGTGGACAGCGTCCCCGGCTATACCGCCCATCCGATGCGCGCCAGCTTGAACGAAAATGGCACCTGCACGGCCAGAACGCGCACCGCGACCTCCAATGCCCGGCGGCCCGAAGTGGCGCCGCAGATGGGTGGCTCGATCGTTCTGGGTGCTGCGACGCCGGCCGCCAACGGCCAGGAGCAGATTCCGGTCTATCTCGAAGGCGGCCGCGACCTCTCCCATCTGGCGTTTACCTTCGCTCTGGGTGACTCCAAATCCGCGCTGCACTTCAAGGCGGCCGCCGGTCTGGCTCCGACATTGACTTCGGATACCATCCCCGGAGTGGTGATGGGTGCGTGGCTCGGAGGGATCGATGTGCGGGCCGGCCAGCGTGTGTTGCTGGGCTACGTGATGGGACCCGCTGGGGTCGCCTCGAACCTCAAGGTCTTCGGCTCGTCCGCTGCCGGTCTCGGCGATTCGGAGCTCGTGGGCCTCAGCGTTTCGGGTGCCGTGGCGCAGTAATCAGTGATAGCTTGACAGTTTTGCGACAGTATCTCCGGAGGAAACGTTAAATGTCTGCGAAGAGTTTATTCTGTGGGTTTGGGCTTTTTGCCGCACTGCTGCTGGCAAGCCCCGTTTGGGCGGCGGATACCATCAGCCTGAGTTGTCCGACTGTGGCAGCCGTCAACGGCACCACGGTAACTACGTATACCGCCGGTAAGACGAGCGGCGTCCAGATCAACTGCGATGTGACGATGAACCTGAACTCGGACAGCGCTGACGCCATGACCTTGGCGGTGAGTGTCACGCCGGGCGCCTCGGCACCGACGCCGGTGAAGATTATGTACACCGACATGTCAGTCTCGTGCCAGAACGGCAATAGTTGCGGAGTCAATGGCCCCGGCGCGAGCGGCACGGTCGCCGCCCCGGTGTGGTCGGGCCTCTCACCGGTGCAAACCGGAAATGGCGTGATCGGTACTTTCGGGATTCAGATTCAAACCGTCAACGCCTCGGGAGTGAATGTCGCCCCTCTCGGCGGGCAGACCTATTCCATCGCGCTAACCGGCGGTAACTTCTCCGTGAACGGGGGCGCCGGCACGAACTTCGTGGTCAGCGGCACCACCCAATCTGTGAGTTGGCCGAGTATCCTAACCATTACCGCCCCGGCCAACAATGCCGTCTTCTCGGCCACTGCCGGTGCCGCTTTCTCCCAGGTCATTACAGGGGTTGGCGGCACGTCTCCCTACACCTGGACCGTCAACAGCGGCAGCCTGCCGGCCGGTCTCGCGATCAGCACCAACGCCGGCGGACAGGGCCTCATCTCCGGCACTCCGACCGCCACCGGAACTTTCAACAATATTGTGGTGACTGCGACGGACTCCAGCGGTACCGTGGAAACGGCCACCGCCACCTATAGCATCACGGTCAATCCGGCCATCAGCGGAATCAGCCCCGCAACCATTCCCACCGGCACCGTCGGTGCGGCGTACACCTCCGGAAATATTACCGTAACGGGCGGCACGGCGCCCTATGTATTCAGCACCACCGCCAATCTGGCGAATGTCGGGCTCACCCTGGCCGCTGGTCCGGCTACCGCGACCACCATTAGCGGCACGCCCACGTCGGGCGTTACCAATCTGAGTATTCCGATCACCGTAATGGACGCCAATGGCGCCATGGGGATGGGAACCCTCTCCCTGACCATCACCGGCATCGCGATCACATCGCCCGCCGGTGGCGCGCTCCCCAACGGCACTGTGAACCTCGTTTACGCCGGACCGAGTGGCGTCAGCATCGTCAGTTCGGGCGGTAGCGGTGCCATCGCCTGGAGCCTCTCTTCCGGAACCCTGCCTCCCGGCCTCACTCTCGGCATGACCGGCGCCAACAATGCCACCGGCACCATCACCGGCACTCCGACCGGCCCCATCACCACCCCGGTCACCAGCACGTTCACCGTGCAGGCGACGGACTCGAATTCCATTCACGCCTCGCAGATGTACACCATCACGGTGTATTCGGCGCCTGTTTTAACCACTGGCGCTTTAGCGGTAGCTACGGTTGGGTCGGCTTATAATGTTGCCGCCGCCAACCCCTTCACTTTGACAGGCGGTGCGCCGCCCGTGAAGTGGACCGCCACCGGGCTGCCCTCCGGGCTCACCATGAATTCCAGCACTGGTGTCATTAGCGGCACGCCCGCCACCGGCACCGCCACTTCAGGCACCCCTGACAATATTCAGGTCACGGTGACCGACGCCAACGGCGCAACCGCGCAGGCGAGCTCCACGCTGACCGTGGATGCCGCGCTGGTGATCACCACCGCAAGTCTGCCGGCGGCGACCTTGAACGGACCGTACGCCCCCACTCCCGCCGTTACCTTGGCTGGATCGGGCGGCACCGGAACGGGCTACGTGTGGAGCGCGCAGAATCTGCCCGCCGGTCTCTCGATTAACGCCAGTACCGGCGTGATTTCCGGGACCAACGTCACCGGGGCCACCGCCGCGAACGTCATGATCACCTTGACCGACAGCTCTGCTTCGTCGATCACCAAGACCTTCACCCTTACCGTAAATCCGGCGCTCTCCATCACCACCGCATCGCCGCTGCCGTCGGCCACTCAGAATGCCGCTTTCGCGCCCCCGGCTTTCGCCGCCACCGGCGGTACCGGAGCGCTGACGTGGACCGCGGCCAACCTCCCCGCCGGTCTTAGCTTGAGCACCGCAGGCGCCATTTCGGGAACTCCGACGGGAACCGGGACCACGGCCAACGTCATGGTTACGGTCACCGATGCCAACACTGCCAGCACCACCAAGACGTATTCGCTGACCGTGAACCCGGCTCTGGTAGTTGGCGGCCCCGCCGCTTTGCCCACCGCCACTGTGGGTGTGGGTTACACCAGCGGCTCCACCGTTACCGTAACGGGTGGCACCACGCCGATTACCTGGTCTATCAGCGGTCTGCCGGCTAACTCCGGGCTGAGCATCAACAGCAGCGGAACGATCACCGGCACCCCGACCACCAACACCGGCCAGCCGTACACCGTAAAAGTGACGGCCACTGACGCCAATAGCGCCACGTCCTTCCAAAACTTCAACCTGCCGGTAGATCCGGCCCTGACGGTCACGCCGAACACTTTGCCGGTAGCAGTTCCCGGCGCGGCCTACTCCCAGAAGCTTACGGCAGCAGGCGGCAGCGGCACGGGCTACACCTTTACAGCCACTGGCTTGCCCACCGGCCTGACCATCAATTCTGCTGGCACCATCAGCGGTACGCCGGCATCCAACGCCAAGGCGAGTAACGCCGTGGTCGTGACCGTCACGGATAGCATCTCGGCGGCCACCAACTTCAACTACACGATGATCGTGGCTCCGCCGCTTTCCATCACCACTACCGCTACGCCGCCAGCCGGTACCGTAAATGTCGCGTATGCCGGAGCCACCATCGCCGCCACCGGCGGAACCCCGCCCTACGTATGGTCGGCGACCAATCTGCCTCCGGGTCTGACCATTGGAGCCAGCACGGGAACCATCAGCGGCACGCCGACTGCAGTAGCCGGCAGCCCCTATTCGGTGGTCGTGAAGGTCACTGACGCCAACTTGACGACGGCGACCATGACCTACACCATCACCGTCGGCGCGCTCCCGCTCCAGATCATCACCGGCCTGCTGCCCACGGGTGTCATCAACGCCCCGTATCCGTACACGTCCCTTGTGGCGAAAGGCGGTGTCGGAACCTACGTCTGGAGTATCACGGGATTGCCCGCAGGCTTGACCACCGACGGTAACGGCGACATCAGCGGTACGCCGACCACCACCACCGGCAGCCCCTTTACTGTCGTCGCGAAGGTGACCGATGCCACCCAGACCTCGGTGAGCCGCACGTTCACGCTCGCCGTCAGCGGCAATCTGACGGTTGTCGTGCCGACGACTCTTCCGACCGGCACCCTGAATTCCGCCTATACTCCGACCACCGTCACGGCCGGCGGCGGTCTTCCTCCCTACACCTGGACGGCTACCGGGTTGCCCCCTGGCCTGACTATCTCGCAAGCCACTGGCGTGATCTCGGGAACCCCGACGAGCGCCGCCGGCAGTCCGTATAGCGCCACGGTGACCGTTACGGACAGCACCGGCAAGACCGCTACCATGGCGTACAGTGTGGCAATCGCTTCTACGCTTTCCATCACCGGGCCGGCTACCCTGCCGACCGGCACCCTGGGCGCCGGGTACACCAGCACTACCGTGACCGCGGCGGGCGGCAGCGGCGTTTACACCTGGTCGGCCACCGGGCTGCCCAGCGGCCTCTCGATCGGATCGACCACCGGCGCCATCACCGGTACGCCGTCCGGCGGCGTTGCCGGTACGTCGAACGTCACTGTGACCGTGACCGACAGTAATTCGGCTACGGCGACCATGACCTACACGGTGAAGATCAATCCGGCCAGCGGATCGCCCACCATCACCAGCGTCTCCGCCAACACCGAAGGGCAGATGCTCATCGCGCCCAATACCTGGCTCTCGATTTACGGCACCAACTTCACCACGGCCGGGTTTGTCGACAATTGGACCAACTCCATCAAGAACAGCAGCACCGGGGCACTGCCCACGGTGCTCGACAACGTGAGCGTGATGATCGGCGGGCAGCCGGCTTACGTGTTTTACCTCAGCTCGACTCAGATCGACGTTCTGACGCCCAACATCGGATTCGGACCCCTGGCTGTGACGGTGACGAATGCTACCGGCACCAGCAACGCCGTCATGATCACCTCTCAGGCGGACGTTCCGGGCTTCTTCGAGTGGCCCAACGCGATGGCCATGACCCCGGGCGACACGTCCCAACAGCCCGTGGCAACCCACGCGGATTACACGATTGCGGCGGCCAACGGGACGTTCACCACTGCCTCCGTCCCCGCCAAACCGGGCGAGACCATTGTCCTCTGGGGCTCCGGTTTCGGTACCACTTCGCCCGCCAATCCGTTCGGCGTGGCCATTCCGACCGCTGGCGGTCCTTTCATCTCCACCGCCACCGTTTCGGTAATGATCAATAATCAGCCCGCGACGGTATACCAGAACATGGCCTTCCTGACAGCCGGTAACGCCGGCCTGTTCCAGGTCGGCGTAACCGTTCCCGCTGGCCTCGCGGATGGAACCTACCCCATCAGCGTCACAGTGAACGGAGTAACATCGCCGACGCTCTCTCTCGCGGTGAAGAACTAACCGCCCGGCACTTCGTAAGGTGCAAATGGCGGGCCCGCTTCGGCGGTCCTGCCATTCGCATTTTGTCGCCAGATTCCGCAGAGACATCTGGGCCATCGCCGGCACCTGTTCTTACGGCGGTGAGCTATGACTCAGACGATTTCCGCTTCGACGGTGTATCGGGACCTTCTGGCCAGCTTGAAGATGCAGATCAAGACTGCTCGAGTGAAGGCCGCGCTGGCCGTAAATCGCGAACTGGTCCTGCTGTATTGGCGGATCGGAAGAGAGATTCTGTCGCCAGGCGCAAGAGGGCTGGGGAACTAAGGTGATCGACCGGTTGGCGCACGATTTGCGCGCGGAATTCCCCGGCATGCGCGGGCTTTCGGCTCGTAACCTCAAGTATATGAGGAGTTTCGCCGACGCGTGGCAGGACGAACCAATAGTGCAAGCACCTCTTGCACAATTGACCTGGTACCACAATCTCGCACTTCTCGACAAGCTGAAGACCGCCAAAGAGCGCCTTTGGTACGCTGAGCAGGCCATCCGCAACGGCTGGAGCCGCAATGTTCTCGCGATGCAGATCGCCACCGGTCTTCATCTCCGCCAGGGAAACGCGGTCACCAATTTTCGTACCACCCTTCCCGAGCCCGACTCCGATCTGGCACAGCAGATTCTCAAAGACCCTTATACATTCGATTTTCTGACCATCGGCCAGGACGCCCGCGAACGGGAACTGGAGAGCGGTCTCCTGACCCACCTGCGCGACTTTCTGCTCGAACTCGGCGCCGGATTCGCCTTCGTCGGGAGCCAGGTGCCGCTCGATGTCGCCGGCGAGGAGTTCCGGCTCGACCTGCTGTTTTACCACCTGAAGCTGCGATCCTTCGTGGTAATTGACTTGAAGATGGGTTCGTTCAAGCCCGAGTATGCCGGCAAGATGAATTTCTACCTGGCGGTGGTCGACGACCTGCTTCGCCATCCCGACGACCGGCCGAGCATCGGACTGATTCTCTGCCGGGAAAAGAATCGCATTGTGGCCGAGTACGCCCTCCGCAACGTCACTACGCCCTTGGGAGTTTCGGAATTCAAGCTGCCTTCGGCGGAGGAGATCGAAGCCGAGCTGTCCGGCGCCGATCTGTTCGCCTGCACGCCCCCGGCGCTGGAAGCGTCATAATATAGGAAAGTGACTTCTATGTGGAACCTGAAAAGGCGCCGTGGCTTCTCGCTCATTGAATTGCTGATCGTGATCGCGATCATCCTGATCATCATCACCATCGCGCTGCCGAAGTTGACTCGTGCCCGTATGTATACTTCGGAGGTCGCGGCCATCGCGGCCATCCGCACTATCCACACTGCCGAAACGCAATATTATTCGCAGTACAATCGCTATGCCGTTTCGCTCGCTGAGTTGGGGCCGCCGGCCAGCGGATCGGCGAACGCGTCCGCCGCTGATCTTATCGGCAACGATCTGGCGAATGGCAAGAAGCAAGGTTACGTTTTCACCGTCACCGGCAATCAGGGCGGATACATTGTGCAGGCCATCCCGGAGGTGTTTAACACCGGTGGCAGCCGCACCTTCTACTCCGACCAGAACATGGTAGTGCATGAGCACTACGGTCCCGAGCCCGCCACCGCACAAGATCCCGAGTCCAAATAAGCGCGCGCCCGCGCTCCCGTTGACTCTTCATCCATCCACTCCCGGTGCGTCCGCGCGGCGCACCGCTGTGCCGCCCGCGCCCCGAAGTTTTGCAAACTTCGTACAATAGAAAAACAACTGCATCGGAACGCCGCTCTACCATGGAGAACGTGACAGGCCCACCTGCCTCCGGAACCGCAAAGGAAAGCCTTACGCGGCGCAACTTTTATGTCGGCGCCATCTATGGAATCGGTGCGCTGATCGGCGCCGCTCTCGGCGTTCCGGCCGCCATTTATCTTCTGTTTCCCCCCAAGATCCGGGAAGCCAGCCAGTGGGTGGAGATTGGCGACGTCGGCAGTCTCACCGCCGATTCACCCACCGAAATGACCTTTCGCCACAATCGCGTTGACGGTTGGAAGGTCACCAGCGAGAAGGCCACCGCCTGGGTGGTCAAACATGCCGATAATTCGATCACCGCATTCGGTCCGCAGTGCACCCACTTGGGATGTGCCTACCACTGGGATGACGGCAAGACCGAGTTTATCTGCCCCTGCCACAACTCCTTCTTCTCCATCGACGGCAAGGTTCTCGGCGGACCCGCGCCCCGCCCGCTCGACCGGTATGAGACCCGCATCGCCGGCAAGAAGCTCATGATCGGCCGACTGTTGGCTCCGGAGCGGCAGGCGTGAGGGGGCGCTGGGACCGCTTCCGCGAATGGCTGGATCAACGCACAGGCGTGCAGACCGCAGTGCGGCAGTTCCTTTATGAGGAGATCCCGGCATCCAGCGGCTGGCAGCAAGTCTTCGGCAGTGTGGCCGTGTTCCTCTTCCTGGTGCAGGCATTTACCGGCGCGCTACTGGCCTTCAACTACGCGCCCACCCCGGGCGACGCTTACAACAGCCTGCGCTACATCCTCACCGAACTCACCGGCGGGCGCCTGATTCGCGGCCTGCATCACTGGGGCGCCAGCATGATGATCGTGGTGGTGGTGCTCCACATGGTGCAGGTTTTCCTCTACGGCGCCTACAAAAAGCCCCGCGAGGCCACCTGGATGGTGGGCGTCGTGCTACTGCTGGTCACCCTGGCGTACGGGCTCACCGGGTATCTGCTCCCGTGGGACAATCGCGCCTACTGGGGCACCGTAGTGACTACCAGGATTGCCGGATCGGCCCCGGTGGTCGGGCCGTATCTCACCCGTCTATTGGGCGGCGGAGGCGCGGTGGGCGTGGTCACCTTCGCGCGATTTTACGGAATGCACGTTCTGCTGTTGCCGCCCGCCACGATTCTGCTGATCGCGCTGCACGTCTTCCTGGTGCGCAAGCACGGCGTGGCGCCCGCGCCTGGCGATGATCTGCTGCCGCGCCGTCAGTTCTTCCCCGCGCAAGTCTTCAAAGATACCGTGGCCATCTTCGCCGCGTTCGCTATCCTGTACACTCTCGCGCTGGTGGCGCGCGTACCCCTCGAACAGTTGGCCGACCCCACCGACACGTCCTACATACCGCGGCCCGAATGGTATTTCCTGTTTCTCTTCCAGACGCTCAAGCTGTTCCCCGGTGCGCTCGAAGTGGTCGGCAGCGTGGTCCTGCCCGGTCTGGCGGTGCTGGCGCTGATCCTGGTGCCGTTTCTCGATCGTAGCCAGCTTGTAAAAGTCACCCGGCGCACGTTCGCCATCGGGGCCGTGGCGCTGGCGGCGATCGCTTGGGGCGGATTAACGGCCGCCGCCGTGGTTACCACGCCCAAGACTCAAGAGGCCGCCGAGATCGATTACTCCACGCCCACCGACTGGCTGCAGCTCACTCCGCAGGAAATGTCCGGCATCGCCTACTTCCGCCAGGAGCAGTGCCAGAGCTGTCACGCTACCGGCGATGGCTCCACCAAGCTCGGCCCGGACCTGACCCGGGCTTCCATCCACAAGGACGCCGCCTGGATGATCCAGCATTTCAAGCGGCCCTCGGCGATGCGTCCCGGCACAGCCATGCCGCCCATCCAGCTCAACGATGCGCAGTTGAATTCGCTGGCCGCCTTCCTGTTGAAACTTACTCCAGCCAACGCCAGCGCCCTCGGCAATGCTCCCGACTTCGCTACTGCCGGCGCCCTCGTGTACCAGGCGAATCAATGCGGGGGGTGCCACATGGTAAATGGCTACGGCATGAAGATCGGTCCGCAGCTGAATGGGTTGGCGCAGCGCCGCAGCCGGAGCTGGGTAGTGGAACATTTTGCCGATCCCGGCGCGCTCTCGCCCGGTTCCATGATGCCGTCCTATTCTCTCAGCGCCAAGGATATGGCCAATTTGACCGCCTATCTTTTCTCCCTGCCGGATACCGGCGCCAGCCAGTAGCAACTGTCAAAACGCGTCCGCCGAGTGGATGCCTTCCGATTCCAGCACGGTCGCCATTTTCTTCAGCGCGATCTTGTGGATCTGCGAGACGCGGCTTTCATTTACGCCCATCGCTTCCCCGATTTCCTTCATCGTCATTTCGTTGGTGTAGTAAAGAAACACCACCTTCTGATACCGCTTCGGCAAGGTCTCCATTACACGCGCCAACGTGGTTTGCAGCTGGCGATGGCCGCACATGCGGTCGGGTTGCGATTCCGGGGCGGCGGGGAACTCCATCGGCCGGTCGAATTCCGGATCGGCCGTGGCGTTCGCCGAGACCGTACCCACGGTACGCAGTTCCAGTTGGATCTTGTGCCAGCGGTCGGGACTCAAGCCGAGTTCTTCCGCCACTTCGCCTTCGAGCGGTGTGCGCCCGAGTTTCGCGCTCAGCGTGTGGGTTACCGAATCGACCTGTTTCTGGCGCTTGCGCAGATCCCGCGAGGCCCAGTCGAGCTGCCGCAGGCTGTCGAGGATGGCGCCCTTGATGCGATGCTTGGCATAGGCGTGGAAGGCCACATTCTTTTGCGAATCGTACTTGGTGACGGCATCGAACAGGCCCAGCACGCCGGCGTGGGTGAGGTCGTCCAGATCGACGTGCACCGGAAGGTTCTCGTGAACACGGATCGCAATCGCTTTCACTAAGGGAAGATGCTCGATGATGATCCGATCGCGCATTTCCTGCGAGACTCTCTGTTTTCGCTGTATGGACACACTCTTGGCCTGCATCGTATTTCGTCCTGTTTTTGGATTTCTTTAGGGTCTCGGGTTGTTTTCCGATGACCTTAGGAATGCAGCCTTAGTGCCAAAGATAAAAGGAGCTAAGTAGCCTATTTACTGAAATAGAACGCCGCGGCGACGTTCCACAGTGGACCGGCGTTCCAGTCTGAAACGCGCTTCTGTTCCACCCCGGAACGCGCGGGCTGTTAGCGGATTACTTCCAAATCTTTGCCGTAAACAATCTTGCCGTCGAAGTAGCGACGGACTTCGCCCACCACTTCTTCCGGCGATTCGCCCATCGGCAGCAGATGATACAGCACCAGCGTCTTTGGCTGAACCGCGGCAGCCACGCGGCCGACGTCCGGCGCCGACGTGTGGTACGCCGAGTGGTATCGCTGCCACTCCGCCGTTCGTCCTTGCAGGCCCTTCTCGGAGTACACCTCGTGCACCAGGATGTCGCAACCTTTTGCAGCCGCGATCAGGTTGGGGCTGTAAGTTGTGTCGCCCGAAATCACGATCGTCTTATCGGGTGCTTCCAGACGATAGCCGTATGCATGTTGCCAGGCGCCGTGACTCACCGCAAATGCGATCACCCGCATGCCGGCGTCCCGGTAGACCTCGCCCGGCTTGATGTCGCGCGCCTGCACCTCGAATCCGCGCGGGGATACCGGTTGCGTGCCATGCAGGCGGATGGCGAGATCCTCTTTCCAGGCGGCCAGAATGTGTTTCGTCATCGCGTGCAGGCCTGGCGGCCCGAATGCCTCGAGCGGTTCGATACGGCCGGAGTTGGGCGGGGTCAGGATGAGGTCGGGATAGCCGGCAGTGTGGTCCGAATGAAGGTGCGTAATGAAGACGCGCGTGAGTTGCGCCATCTGAATTCCCGCTTCCGCGGCGCGCCGTACCACGCCCGGACCGCAGTCCACCAGGTAGACGCGATCGCCCGATACCACCGCCACGGCCGGCCCCATGCGCTGCGGCTCGGGGTTCGGAGTCCCGGTGCCCAGCAGGATGACGCGCGTATCTTGCGCCCAGAGCGCGGCGGTCAGCAGAAACACGGCGTAACGCAACACGCCTTTCAGTATAGGACGCGCTACTTTTTCCCGGGGAGCGTGAACACAACCGTGTCCGGAACAGAGTCGCGTACTTTTGCCGTCGTGGGCTTCGCGGCGCGCGGCGCCGGCGTGGGAGTTGCGGGCGCAGGCGCTGCTGCCGGCGGATCGGGGGCAGCCTCCGTACCCGCTTCGGCCGCTTCCGGGCTGGCCGTGGGCGCCGAAATGGTGACCGGCGACAGGACCGCGGTTTGCGCCTCTACCACCTTTTTCAACTCCGCCTCCGGAATGTACACGTTCAACTTGAAGGTGCGGTCATCGAGTTGCACGTCGAATTTCGCCCCGTTCGCGGCCTTCTGGCCCTTCACCATAGCGGCGATCATGCCGAACATGGTGTGCAGCTTCCCGGCGTCCTCGGCGCTGCGGGTATGCAGCTCCGCGCCCAGTTCCAAACCGCTCGCCAGTTGGATTCCGAATTCAAAACGGTCGATGGATTCGAACGCCTTCGCCTCCGGCACGGATGAAGTGAAACCCTCCGGCTGTTCGCCCAGTCCCCAGATATCGTAGCGCTGCCGCAGCGACGTGATCCGGTCGTTCAGCGCCGCATCGATGCGATTCTCTCCGCTGCGCTGGTCGATCGCCGCGCGAACCAGATTCGCATCGCCCAGCACCGCCAGTCCCCGGTCCAGCAGGGCGATCGCGCCATCGCTCTCCTTCTCGCCTCCCAACAGCGGTACATTCCGGTAATAGTGCCGCGCGCCTTCCGCCAGGCGCGCCACATCGAAGCGTCCGGTGGCTACGATAAGGGCCGGCGGAGTCTTCCCTTTGCCCGAAGTGGCAACCAGAACCTCGTCGATATCGTGGAGGAAATCGATTCCCTGGAGCGGTGCCGTCTTGAGCCACGCTGCCGTAACGGTATGCGCCTGCGCAGCCAATGTCGTGGCCATGGAAGACAGCGCCAGATTGTGGACGCGCACGCCGAAGACCACTTTAGTGTCCGGCGGGAGCAGATCGGTCAGCGTGTCGGCACTCGCCGGAACCGCCGTCAGAGTGAGTAGGACCGGTAGGAGTACGCGCGCAAATTGCATATCTCCATCACGATACGGGGAACGATGGATTTCAATGCGTACGCTGGTTAGCAAACTCTTATTAACTAATCGCCGGGCTGCGAGGGTTCACCGGGGCCACCCGCCGGCTTCGTGCCGGCGGTGTCGATCAATCCCGCTGCCACCGCCACCTGGATCAACTGGGCGACGTTGCTGGCGCCTAATTTCGCCATCAGGCTCTTGCGATAGCTGCGCACGGTGTGTACTTCGAGGTGCAGCAGGGTCGCCACTTCCTTGTTGCTCTTGCCGTCCGCGGTAAGCCGCAACACCTGCTGCTCGCGCGGGGAGAGTGAGTCGCGCCCCGGGTGCGCCTGCGGCCGCGTTTTTCCGCTTTGCACCCCCGAAAGCAACCGGTCGGAAACCTGGGCGCTGAAATAAGTTCCGCCGCGGACTACCGTTCGCATCGCATCCACCAACTCGGTGGCGCACGCTTTCTTCAGTACGAAACCGCGCGCGCCGGAACGCACGGCGGCCATCACCGAATCTTCATCGTCGAACATGGAGAGCATCAGCACGCGCACCCGTGGGCAATGGCGCGCCAGTTCGCCGGTGGCTTCAATCCCATTGATGCCCGGCAACCCGATGTCCATCACCACCAGGTCCGGTTCATTCCGCCGGCATGCATCGATCGCATCCGGGCCCGATCCCGCTTCGCCCACCACTTCGAATTCAGGGTGGCGCACCAGGATCTCCTTGATGGCATCGCGAAGCACTTGATGGTCGTCTACCAGGACAACGCGGAATGCCATGGATTTATCCTCGGGTGCTGCGCGGCGCCGGGTCCGCTTCCGGCCGGATGGCGAGCAGCATGCGAACGCGATCGAGCAGTTCCTGTTCGCTGAACGGCTTCATCAGCACTCGTTCGGGCGTGCGGCGTGCCAGGGCTTCCGCAGCCAGACTGCCCACGTAGCCCGAGATATAGAGGATGGGAAGGTTGGGAAATTCACGATGCAGGTCCGTGGCAAGATCCAGACCGCTCATTCCAGGCATGACCATGTCGACGATTGCCAGGTGGAACGCCCCTTGCCGTTGGCGCACGATGGCAAGTCCGTCCGCGGCCTTGCCGGCCGATACGGTCGCGAACCCGCCGTTCGCAAGCATGCGCTCCATCAACGATAGAAGGCTGGAATCGTCCTCCACCACCAGCACAGCCGGCATACCGTCGGAGTCACTCACTGTTCGCCGCCTCCGCGTGAACAATCGGCGTCTATAAGAATTCCACTTAGAAATTCGCTGAAGATCAGTCTATACCAATCCAGCCCCGATGGCGAGGTATATTTTGTTACAGATTCAGGCTACCGGAGCCACCGGTTGCTTGGCAACTTTGGCGGCCAGAGCCGCCGCTGCCGCCGGTTTCTCCGGCTGCTTCTGCGCGTCCATGGCTCGCCCGATAACAAACTTAACGTATAGCCCGAATGCTGCTGCGCTCAATAAGGCCGTCAGAAGCAAGAAGAGACCGTCCACGGTACCTGCTTGCCCCGTCGCCAGTAGCCAACCTGCGGCGCCTAGCGACACCAGAATCATGAAAATACTGAAAAGGAATAACGCTGCACGATCAGACATGGTCCGCTGTCCCGCTCCCTCCGGAGGCGTAATTTCCACCCCGCCAGACATTGTATAGCAAACGGAAGCCGATTGCGCCGCCAGGCAGTGGATCACTGCGGCGCGCCACTCCGGCTCACTTACTTTTGGCCCACCGCCAACGCATCGCCAATGCGCTCCGCCAGCAGATCGGCGAAGTGATTCTTATCGGCGAAGCCATTCAGCCGCGTGTAAAGGCTGCCGTTGCGATCCAGCAGAATCGTCGCCGGCAGTCCGTCGATCGAGAACGCCTGCATCAGGCCGTCTTCGAAATAAACCGGGCCGGTCCACTTAGCCCTCTCGATGAAGGGCGCAACGGCCGACCGGTCGGCATCCGCATCCACCGATAGAAACACCACCGCCGGATTGTCGCGGAACCGTTGCTTCACCTGCTCGTAGAGCGGATGCTGTTCGCGGCAGGGAACGCACCACGTCGCCCAAAAGTCCATCACGATCACCTTGCCGTGGAGCGTCTGGAGCGCGAGTTTCTTACCGTCCAGCCCGGTGAGCGTGAAGGCCAGCGCACCGCTGCGGCCGGCATTCGGTTCGCCCTTGTCGAGACTCTGCTGCCGTGCCTTCAGTATCGCCGCCGTACGATCGTAAGCCGCCAGGCACAGCGCGCCCAACCCCTCCTCCGACCCTCGCAGTTGGCGGTATCGTTCGCCCAGAAGGGCGCGGTCCGCGGCGCGCTCTGCATCGCCGGTCTTCGCATCGGGAATCATGAACGCGTCTGCCAGCCAGTCGGTCGACTCCTTCAGTTGCTTCAGGCGATCGTACCAGTAAGCCACCTCGCGCGCCGCCGGCGAATCGGGATAAGTGTCGAACGCCTGGCGGGCGAGGGCCAGCGCCTCGTCAGGCTTCCCCAGCATTCCCGTGGCACGAGCCTCGTCGGTGAGCGCACGGTTGAGCAGACGGTCCGTCTGATCGCGCCACTCGACAGGGCTCACGTTGCCCGGATTGCCTGCCGTTTGCATGTGCCGCACCAGCTCCGCGGTGTGGCGCGCGAACTGCAAGGCGTGCGTGGCCGCTTCGTGCGTATCGAGCGCCAGCAGCGCCCGCGTCACCGCCGGCAGCAGCTTGGTGTCGTCCGGAACGCGCGCCAGCGACGCCTCGCCGTATCGAACGATGCGCGCGTTGTCGTGAATGGCGATGGCGGCTTCGGCGGCGCGGTGCTCCAGGTCGGGGCGGTAAATGGTCGCCGGATGAACCGCCAGATATTTCTCGATCACCCGCAGGACTTCGATCTGGCTGGTATTCGCCTCCGCCAGCGAGCGCTGCAGTTCCTGCAGTTCAGCCGCCGAAGGGGCGGGCGTCTGTTGACCGAAAGCGCACAACACCGTCAGGGCCGGCAGCCAGCGCGCCCTCACGGGCCGCCTTTGCGAATCGACTCGGCGATCTCGGCCGCCAGCGCGCGCGCCTGGTGCATATAGTTCTCGTTCTTCGAAATGCGATCGAGAATCGGCAGGAACTGGTCCAGCCCCACCATCCGTTTGCGCTCGTAGGCCCCCGCCAGCAGTTCCACCGCGTGCATCACGCCCAGGTGGTCGTACTTGGCGGCGCGTTCCAGATTGTCGCGCTGCTGCGCCGAATCCGCCATGCGCTCGAACCAATCGAGAAGCGCCTGCCCATTCAGGTCCTCGGTGTAATTAAACTTGACCTCGTCCTTTTCGGCGCCCAGTTCATAGCGGAAAATCTTGGTGCCCATGAAGGCGACTTTGAGGGGCGATTCCAGCGGATGCTTAAAGTGATCCAGCTTGTCGGCCAGTCCGAACACCTGCGCGGTCTCGGAGTCCGACAGGCGGAACTTAGTAGGAAAGTCGTCGTCCACTGCCTCGCGATAAACCACATCGCCGTTGCTTTCGAGAGTTATGTCGAAGTAGGGCGGGGCGCTCCCGGGGAAGGTCCGCGAGTAGTACAGCCGCGCGCCGTCGCCGGCCAAAGCCACGCTCGCCAACAGGAGAAGCCACAGCCACTTCATCTACACCTCGATTATGCCAGCTTCCGCTGCGTCGCCTCGTGCGTGGCATGGCACAACGCCACTGCCAGTGCATCGGCGGCATCTTCCGACTGGATGGCGTCCGCCAGGCCGAGCACCGATTGCACCATCAACTGCACCTGGCACTTCTCGGCGCGCCCGTAGCCCACCACGTTGACTTTGACTTCCAGCGGAGAGTACTCCGCCAGCTCCACGCCGGCCTCCGCGATGGTCAGCAGCACCACGCCCCGCACGTGCGCCAGCTTGAGCGCCGTCTTGGCATTGACCGCGTGAAAAACTTCTTCCACGGCGGCAAACTCCGGCTGGTACTCGCGCATCACCCGCCGCAATTCGCCGGCGATCTCCATCAGCCGGCGCTCGAACGGCGACCGCGCATTCGTGCAGATGGTTCCCGCGTGGAGCATGCGATGATCCCGGCCGTCGCTCTCGATCACGCCGTAACCGGTGCGCGCCGAGCCGCAATCGATGCCCAGGATTCGCATTTTAGGCCGAGAGCGACTCCAGTTCCTTCTCGTCGATATCGAAGTTGGAGTACACGCTCTGCACGTCGTCGTGCTCTTCCAGGGCTTCGTTGAGGCGAAGCATGGCAGCGGCGCTCTTGCCCTCCAGCTTGATCAGGTTCTTCGGAACCATGGCGATGCTGGCCTCGTCGGTAGGAATCTTGGCGTTTTCGAGCGCTTTGAGTACCGCTTCGTGGGCGTTGGGATCGGACAGCACCTCCCACTGATCGCCGTCGTCCCGGATGTCGTCGCCGCCCGCTTCCAGGACGATTTCCATGAGCTGGTCTTCAGTGGCCTTATCGTGCGGGATAAAGATCTGGCTCTTGCGCTCGAACATCCACGCAACGCTGCCCTGTTCCCCCATGTTGCCGCCATTCTTGGAGAAGGCATGGCGGATATCGGCGACCGTACGATTCCGGTTGTCGGTGGCCACGTTCACCAGCACGGCAGCGCCGCCCGGTCCGTAGCCTTCGAACATAACCTCTTCGATCTGTCCGCCTTCCAGTTCGCCGGTGCCGCGCATCACAGCCTTCTTGATGTTGTCCGAAGGCATGCTGACCGCTTTGGCGGCCAGGATGGCGGTGCGCAGGCGCGGATTCCCGTCAGGGTCCCCGCCGCTGCGCGCGGCGATCATGATTTCCTTAATAATGCGCGTGAAGCTTTTTCCACGCTTGGCGTCAAGCGCCGCTTTTTTGTGCTTAATGGTGGCCCATTTGGAGTGGCCTGACATGATCGACCTCGCGAGGACCCGGCCGCAACGGCCGGTCGGTAAATGTTATGAATTCAACGTATTGAGAATAGCAGAATCGGTAATTGGGGTAAAGCGCGGGGATCGGTCTTTCGGATGCGGTTGATTCGGCCGGTTCATGGGGCCAGATGATTGAGCACACCGCGATATCGCAGTGGCCGGGGGCCCCGTGAAGGTGGACAAAGTATTTCGATGAATAGTCAGGCGCGTATGATGGACCGCGACCGCCTACGCGAGAACCGCCTCATCGGCTAACCGCTGATTTGCGTTGCCGCCTTCCAAGGCGGTAAGCACATCAGAAGCGGGCCATTGGTTCAAGCGGTTTCGTTTTCGCGGATGTCGTCCTCTATTTCGACGCGGTGAGAGCGGACATACGCCCAGGCGTTTACCAGATCTTCCGCGCGTAGCGTCGGATAAGAGCGCAAAAGCTGGTCCTCGCTCATCCCCAGCCGGCGCGACTGTTCCAGCGCCCACACCGGAACACGGGTTCGGACGATGCACGCCTCACCGCCACAAACTCCCGGACTCGAATCGATACCGGGAAAGGCGTCGTCCAACTCCTGTACTACGAGCCGCAAAAGCTGCGCCTTCTCGGCGCGGCTGAGTGAAGGCAGCAACTCTTCGACCTGGCGTAGCGCGTCCATACCTGGTTTCAGTTTACGCGATCGCGAGCGCGCAGTCGCTGGTTTGGCCGCGAGGCGAGCGGTGGAAGCGTGGCCAGGCACATGGTGTCTTCCGGCAGGGGCTCGTTTGTGATTCGGTTAAATGAAACTCCAACATTTGCGAAGATGTCGCCAAAACGCTGAGTCACTCTTTCACGGAAGCTGGTTGGGTAGCTCTCCCGCAAGCCTTGACTTAGCATTAAGCATACACGGCAAGGCCACTCACGAACTACCTAAAATCGCGAAAACTGGAGCGTTTGCCTAGCTGCGAGCTTTCCCGTAATCTGAAGCCATGGATGTCCAACTCACCCCGGACCAGCAGGCTTTCACGCAACGCGCCATCGAAAGCGGCCGTTTCCATTCCGAACAGGACGCCGTACGGGAAGCCCTCGCCTTGTGGGAGGAGCGCGAGCGGGCACGGATCGAGTTTCTGCTCACACTTGACGATGGTCGCACGGCCATTGCACGTGGCGAAGGCCGTGTGATGACCCAGGAATCCGTGCGGCAGCTTGCTCAGGAAGTTAAGGGACGCGGCCGGGCGCGGCTTCTGGCGGAATTGAGCACGAGCCCCCGTTGAAATCGACCTTGATGTTCTGCGCTTGCCATATCGACCCGGCTTTGCTTTGGGAAACCGGACCCACGCTGTTTGAGTCGATGAGGTTGGGGTGCTTATCCGCTTGCGATGAGAGATCAGCGGTGGCCGTTCGTGAGGCGTAGGATATAGTTTTCAAACTTAAGGGAAGGGCGCACTCCATGTTCCCCAATGTAGTGGCGGTAGCCTGCCGGCCATTCCCAGCCGGCTAAGCGAAACGCTTCATATCCGTTGTCGCGGCCGCAGACGCGGCAAATAGATATTCCGCGATAGGCGATTCGCTCTGCGCGAGCTTCAATGCCGTCCAGAAGGCGTAGAAAAACAGCACGGCCTGCCCACTCGGGGGCCGCGGTCGGCCAGGGCAGATCGCTTCGCTCGTCGATTGCAGCTCGCCAATATCCCTCAAATTCCGGTTCTGTTGCAACGAGCGTACCGGCCTCTCCTAAAGCGACCGGAATATAGAAGGCGCAGGTACGATCTTCCACGCTGAGATCCGCGGCGTACTACAGGGTTAGATGAACGCGAGTCCGAAGACTCGACCGCGAGGCGGCGTCCTTCCCTTACACCCACGCCTTACCGCACGAACTCCGCCGCCGCCCCGCGCGTCAATTTACGAACCGTCTTCCACGCGCTCCCGCGAATATTGCCGAGCCCCGCCAGCACGCTCTCCATCGCATTGAGAAAAACATCGAGATCCTCTTCCGCGATATTCAGCGGAGGCAGAAACTTGATGAGCTCGGTATGATACCCCGCCACCTGCGCCAGAATGCGATGCTCATGCATCAGGGGCATGATCACCGTCTGGCTGAAGACGCCCTCGTTAAGCAGATGGAGCGCGTCCCAGGCAGCCTTGAGCTTTACCGGCCCCTCCGGACGGCGAAAGTCTATGCCGAACATCAGCCCTTTGCCGCGCACTTCCGCGAAGAACGGGCAAGTCTTCCCCATCTCCGCCAGCCGCGCGATGGCCTTCGCTCCCAGGCGCGCGGCGTTCGCGGCGACGTTATCTTCCTCCATCGCCATCAGCGTGGCAAGCGCCGCGGCCATCGCGAGATCGTTCTGTCCGAACGTGTTCGAATGGATCACGCAGTGCTCCATGCTGTCGAACACGGCGTCCATGATGCGCGCCTGCGCGATTACCGCGCCCACCGGCACGTACCCGCCGGAGAGCGCTTTGGAGACGCATACGATATCCGGCTCCACCTCCGGCCAGTGCTGGTAGGCGAACCATTTGCCGGTGCGGCCCAGGCCGCTTTGCACTTCGTCCGCTACCAGCAGCGCGCCCGCCTTGTGGCAGAGTCGCGCGGCCTCCGCCAGGTAGCCATCGCCCACCACTTCGCACGTCTTGCCCTGCACCGGTTCTACAATAAACGCCGCCACGTCTTTGTCGTGCAGCGCCTGCTCCAGCGCCGTCAGATCGTTGAACGGAATCTTGGCGGTGCCGGGCATCAGACTGCCGAACCGTTCGCGGAAGAACTCCGACCCGTTCAGCGAAAGCGAACCGACCGTCAGCCCGTGGAACGCATGGTCGCAGTACAGAATGCGCGTCTTGCGTGTGTAACAGCGGGCGAATTTAATGGCCGCTTCCACGCTCTCCGTTCCGGAATTGCAGAAGAAAACGCGCGTCAGTCCGCCGCCTGAATAGGTGCAGGCCAGGCGCGTGAGGCGCTCCGCCACCAGGCCCGAGAGCAGGGAACAGTCCATGCGCACCAGGTTGGGCATGTCGCGCGCCAGCACCTGTTCCAGAATCGAGCGCACGCGCGGATGGTTCCGCCCCAGCGCGAAAACGCCCCAGCCGGTCAGCAGATCGAGGTAGCGATTGCCTTGGGCATCGAACAGCCATGAGCCTTGCCCGCGAACGTACTCCTTATCGAATCCGATAGTGCGGATCATTTTGACGAACGCCGGATTGATATGACGCTCGTGCAGTTCGTATTGCCGGCCCTGTTGGGCGTCGAGCCAAGCCAGAAATCCCTGTTCCATAGTCCGACAGGCTATAGACACTCCACTCCCCCAAAGGGTTTCGCGGCGCGTTCCGCACGATGGAGTAAACCGTACGCTATGGCCTGATTCTGATATACTTCGTCCGAATCGTGAGGGAAAATATGAAACTCCTGCCGATACTCGCCTTGGGCACGCTGGCTGCCGCCACCGCCCTCGCCCAAGCCGTCACACCGCCCAAAACAACTCTCAAAGTGGGCGATATGGCCCCTGATTTTTCCGTCGCCGCCAACAGCACCAGCAATCACGTTGCGGTGAAATTGTCGGATTTTCGCGGCAAGAAGAACGTCATCCTGGCATTCTTCCCGGCCGCGTTTACCGGTGGTTGAACCAAGGAACTCACGGCGTACCAGGCTGGTATCGCTAACTTTACCGCCAAGGACAGTCAGGTCCTGGCGATGAGTACTGACGCGGCGCCCACGTTGTCTCACTGGGCAAAGGAATTGGGAGCGGAATTTCCCCTGTTGAGCGATCACGATCGCAAGATCTCCGAGATGTATGGCGTGCTCATCCCGCAGTTGGGCATGGCCAATCGCACCACCTTTGTGATCGACATGGATGGAAAGATCGCCTATATCGAGGAAGGCGGCGCCGCCATCGACCCCACCGGGGCCGACACGGCCTGCAGTCGCCTGGCGCATAAAAAACAGTAGTAGGACAAGCTTCAGCTTGTCACGGCGAGTGGAACTCGCCAGCCGCGCTAATTAGTTCACCAACGAATTGAACAGCAGCTTATACGTCCCATGCATCTGCGCGCGATGCTGCACCGGGAAGCCGAGCAGCACCACCCGGCCCTTGCCCAATTTGGCGGTGACCACCGCCGCCCGATTGGCAAGATTCTGTTCACCCACCAGCCAGCCGCTCTCCAGCAGATCGCGGCTCGCGTATTTCACCGGAATGGTGTAATCCTCGGCGTTCTGCGCGGTAATTTCGAAAGCGGGGCTGTCGAGGTAGAGCGCCAGCCCGTGCGCCGGCATCCCGTACGAGATGGGATTGTTCACGTCGTACTCCGCCTTGATCGTCGACCCGGGGCACCAGAACTCGAGCGTCGATTTGCCCGCCAGCACATTCCGTACCCCGATACCCAGGCGATCGGCGGGAAACGCTGTGGCGCCGTTCAGCGTCACCAGCGTGCCGCCGTCGCGCACGAAGTCGCGGATGGCGTTGACGCCTTCCGTCCCCAGGCCGGTGCGGTATTCCGGCGGTGTGTTGCCGCCGCGCCCGCCACCGCCGCCACCTCCACCGCCGCCGCGCCCGCCCCGTCCAGCGCCCGGAGTCGCCTCACCGGTGATGGTCGCGGTGCTGTCGCTGGGAATGATCAGCACGTCGTATTTCTCATTGAGATTCCCCGCCTTGATCTCGGGATCGAAGATCGACTTGTAGGGGAAATTGAACTGCTCCAGCACCAGCCGCGTCCAGCCTTCGTCGATGTTGCCGCCGCCGAAGCGCTGATACATGGCGACCCGCTGGCGCTTCATCTCGTGCACTCCGCCGCTGACGGCAGCCGATACCGGTTTGAAGTCGACGCCCGTGCGGTGCGCCACATCTTCCAGCACCGATTCCGACCCCACCGCCACCAGGAAATCGCCGGGACGCAAACCGCCTTCGGCTTGATCCACGCGCCGCAGCGCGACATCTTTATCGAAGAGCAGATTCATCGCCCGGAAGCTGTCGTTGAGGCGGCCGTCCATCGTATAGCCGCCGGGTCCGCGCGTCACTTTGCCCGCTGGTTCCACCGGGCCGTTCAGCTTTTCGAGCGCCACCGTGCCCAATTCGTCTACCGGGTCCACGCGCACGCCCATGTATTCGAACATCGTATCGGTGGCCATATCGTAGGGGCGCATCGGCGTACCGTCACGATTGCGCGTCCACTCGTTATCGGGATAGAATGTGCGTCCCAGCAGATACCGCACCAGCCCCATTTTGGGCTGCGCCATGGAGATGACGAACGAGCCCGCGGGATACGTCATCCCATCGGCGATGCTGAACGACTTGCTCGCGCGATGGATTTCGATGCCTTGCAGCAGCAGCTTGTCGATCATCTTGACGCTGGTCAGCGGATCGTGCTGGAGAGCCGAGATCACGTATGCCGAAGGCTTGCCGGCGGCGCCGCGCTCCGTCTGCCGCTTGCCCTTGAGATAGGCGTTCCACAGCACCGTCTCGCGATTGCGCGCCGCCAGGTCGAGCGTCGCCAGGGCGGATACCTTCTGCCGGTCCACGATGTCGCGCAGGTGCCACCATCCGCCCGGCCAGGGATTGGGGAAGATGGTCTCGGCTTCGTACACCGGGAGATTGCGCGTGTTGCCGCGCAACTCGTCGGGGTGAACGTAGAGCGGCGAGGCGAGCTTCGCCGCGGCCGATTCCGTCAGCATGCCGGCGATGTTGTGGAACGGTGTGATCCAGTGGAAGCCGAAGTGGCCCCACCCGGAATAGATGGCGTCGTTGATGGCGCCGGAAAATCCCGCCTCCTCTTCTTTCGCCGCCATCTCCGCGCCGTACCAGCTCAGTTCGCGCCACAAAATCGGGTCGGCGAAAGGGCGCACCGGTTCGGCATAGGGCGGCAGGAAGATGCGCGCGCCGTTCGAGCCCATGCCGTGGTGATCGACGTAAGCTTCCGGCCGCCAGTCGGTGAACAGGATCTTCGCCATGTACTGCGAGTCCGGAATATTGGTCTGAAACGCGTCGCGATTGTTGTCGTGGCCGGCGTATTTCTGGTAGAGCCACGGCGGACTGGTGCCTTCATACGGCGTGCCGAGCGTCTTGTTGTACCAGTCGGTCACCATGATCTCGCCATCGGGATTGAAGCACGGCACTTCGATGAAGATGACGTTGTCGAGAATGCGGCGCGCCTCGTCGTCGGTGCGCGCGAGCAGGTCGTACGCCAGCTCGGGCGCCATTTGGGTGCCGCCGATTTCGGTGGCATGCATGCTCATCGATTGCACAATGACGGCCTTGCCTTCATCCACCAGCGCGTGCGCCTGGGCGTCGGTCAGGCCGCGCGGATCGCTGATGCGCAGGTTCACTTCGCGCAGGCGGTCGAGCTTGGCGAAGTTGGCGGGCGCGGTGATGATCACCATCAGGAACGGATTGCCGTCTGAGGTGGGCCCCATGTTGATGACCTTCATGCGGCCGTTGCTCTCTTTTTCGAGCACGCCGTAGTAGTCGACAATCTTGTCCCAACGGGCCATCTTTTTATCGGCGCCAAGCTGGAATCCGAAGTATTTCTCGGGCGTGGTGATCTGCTGACCGAAAGCCAGACCGGCGAGGATGACGGCGATCGGCGTCAGGCGGAGGGTGCGCATACAGCTCCTTTCAGGGTCCAATGCGACTCGGCAAGGGTGAGAGACGAGGATACAGCGGCGGGGCAGGGAATTGCAATCGGGTACGGCGACGATAGCAGGAGCGCGTGCGCCGGAGAGCTGCTCAAGCCCCCGCCAACTGGCGTACGCTATGAACGTGACCACCAAGCCGGCATTCCGTGCAATTGCGATTCTGGCCATCGCGGGGCTTGCCCCCAGCCCGTCTCTAAATGCCGCGGCCCGGCGCACAGTGGCGTTCGGAGGACCGTAAGCTGAGCGACCGGATGGTGCAATACTGGACGAATTTCGCGCGCACCGGCGATCCCAACGGCGCAGGGCTACCCCACTGGCCGCGCTACGACAAGGAGGGCTCGCTGATTCACCTCGACAGCGAGATTACGTCGGGTCCCGATCAGGCGCGGTCTAAGTTCGAGTTCCTCGCCAGGTATCCGCAACGGTAAATGCTTGGGCGGCGGCAGCGTCCAGTGGGCTGTTACCGCGTGCTTCCCGGCCTCGGGGAGTTGCCTGGTTCGACCCCTCCGCAACCGCAACGGCCTATCGCAGTTGTTCTGGCTATCCTTGGGATTGAGGTGCTCACAGTGGCGAAGCGCAGGCAGCACGAACCGGCCGGGCAGATGATTGGACGATACATCGTCACCGACCCCGCCATCTGCCACGGCGAACCGACGTTCCGAGGTACCCGGATCCTGGTGGCTGATGTGATGGAGCAGGTGGCTGGAGGGTGGCGTGGGAATATTTCCTCTGATGCCATTTCGGAAGCCGTCCGCCTCGCGAGTCAGGCGTTCCGCGATCATTCCGCCTAATACACGTCGACAGAATAGGTGCTGGAGCGGGCGGGACACAAACGGACCTTGGCAGGCGTGAAGAAAACACAGGTTACGAGTCATGCCTTCGCACATTCCAGCGCTTCAGGATAGTTCCAAACTTGCCGCGAAGGAACGGGTTACCGGGGATGTGCTGGCGGGCCGGCAGCATTGAATCCACTCCGAGCGACCCACAAAACTGGAAGCCGCCAGCCAGTGTCTGCCTCTTCGTCGCCAGCGTACCGCGTGAATTGCGAAACGGCGCAGTCGTCCCGAAGCCCAACAGCAGGGAAAGGGGATTGTTTCCAGCCTCACCCGTGGCGGGTCGGGATGAGCTCACGATTCTCTGTAAAGCCAGGCGCCCAACAGTGCTGCGAGATTGGCATCCACCAGACCCAGCGCTATCACAGTGGCCAGCAGACTATTGGGAAAGAGATCCATGGGCATGATGGCGAGCATGGGAATCACCCAGAAGACCGTCCAAACTGCCAGCCCCGACCGCAAAGCCGTCTTTGGGCCTCCACCGTACTGTGGCCGGAGGCGCGCGTAGAGCCACACCAGCAAAATGCCCACGGCGAAGTTGCCTGGGATGTACGTGGACCATCCCGTGGGGACTTTCCCTAGAGCGTGGAAGGCCGCCGTCCAGGCATCATCAAGGACCACACGGTGGCCGCCGTATTCAAAGGCGTTAATGATCGCACCAGCGGCTAAGCCGCCAGCGATCACACGCCCCCAGTTGACCCGCTTCGCGAACACCTCGGGAGCTTTCGTCATTGATTGTCACCCAGCATTGGCGGTGTGGTCCCCGCCGGCCCGCCAAAATGGCGCCCCGGCCGGCCGCCGCCAATACTTCACTCCCGAACGCAAGGGCATTCTCGACGGCATCCGAGACGAACTCAGAAAGCGGGACTACCTGCCCGTACTGTTCGATTTCGATAAGCCATCGAATCGAGACATCACCGAAACCGCCTCGACGCTGTCGCACATGGCGAAATTAGTGATCGCCGACATCACCGACGCCAAGAGTATCTCGCAGGGGTTGATGGCGATTGCCCCGGCGCTTCCTTCTGTTCCAGTCCAGCCGCTTCTTCTAGCGTCCCAGCGGGAGTACGGCATGTTCGAGCATTTCAAGAGAGATCCGTGGGTACTGGAACCCTACTTTACGAAGATCAGGACCGGCTGCTGGCGGCGCTCAACGACAAGGTGATCGGCCCCGCTGAGGCGAAGGCGAAGGAGCAGACCGGGCGATGACAAAGTATCGTGGTGATGGCCTGACGTGCCGGAAATCGACAAGGGCCGAATTGTTGGACTGGGGAAACCCTTTCGGACCTTCCCCGTGTCTCGGCATCTGCGGACCTCACTTCTCGCCGCCATCGGATCTTAACTCAACGACGTAGGAGACTTCGTTCCGCTCGTCGCCGGAAAGCGTGTAGCGGGCAATAACCACGCCGATCACACCTTCTTTCACGGGAATGCTGTCACCAATTTCGACCTTCGGTTCATCCGGGCGGAGCCTGATGGTTTGGCGGGCTGCTTCCTTCGGCTGATTGCTCATCGGCTTCAACGATTAAATCAGACAGGAGGCTAGGAAACGGTTGGACCTGGGCGTCGGGAAGAACTTGGATCTGGAAGCCTGGAGTGATCCAAACCACAAATGGTCCCGGCGTTCAGAACGATCCCTCGTTGCCGGTCATCCAGTTCGCTCCAGGAAAGATTCATCATGGGTATATTTCCGAGATGGAACGTCAAAACTCGCTCACGTCCCGTCAGTTGGGTCCAGAGGTCAGCAATCTTCGTCTGTTCGTTTTCCATGTGGTGTGTACCTAGCGACTCTGGCAAGCCGAGGCCGCTCTGCGAGATGCCTTCGTTTTCATTGGGGTCGGCGGAAGTACCAGCACTTCTACAAGATAGTCGTACACTCCTCGTCGCTCCTCAGCCGGGTTCGGTGGGGTTATCACGGTTGTTTGGAGGATCATGCAGCCTTCGACTTTCTCGCCAATTTGGTGCGGGAATCGTGAACGAACGGTCTTGGTCATTATAATTTTTCCTTTGAAGAAGACGGACACAGGTATGCGGGTCAGAGCCGCTGAATGGTAGTTTCCCCGAGCGCCAAGGCAACCATCCGGTCATGGCCTGCCATCGCTCCCAACATGGAACGAACTTGCAGGATTGCTCGATTCAGCTTTTCCGCTGCGGGTCGATGAACGTATCGTGAAGTTGTCTTCGGCGAATTGACGCTGCTTTTCGACATCTCCACCATCTCGGAAAGGCAGGCTTGAACGATTTCAATTTGCAATTGCCACTCGGAATCGTCATGAGGTGCTTCGCTCTTCAACCACCGGACGATGCTTTCTAACAGGCTTTTCGTGCTGCCGTACCACATTTTCGCTTTTCTCATTTCTACGCTCGGCTGACAGAAGCAATGCGTAAACCGTCAAATCATCAGTGCAGTTATTTTCGGCAAGACCCGCCCTGCCGCTCTCAACCGCCTTGTGCGGTCTCTGTGCCGAATAGCGATATCCATCAATCTCACGTGCGCCATGGCCCGGCTCAGCCTGCCGGGGAAGCCGCTTTGTTCTACGAGGTGTTGGTGCCGTCGTATAACACCGGACTCCTCTGCTCTGTATCTGTCGTATAGGTGAAGACTGCGAGCTTTCGCCGGGATGGAACGGCGCTCAGACCTTAAGACTTGGAAGGGGAATACACCTGTATCATAACACGCTTCCGCTGCGGTCGGCCGGCTATTTAGTGAACGCCCTCCGTGCCAATATAGGTGAGACACTTCTTGGACCTGCCCCCATTTTTGGAACAAACGGTTAAGACTCAATTAATCAAATTTTGCATTTGAATGGAGAATTCGCAGGCTGCCGCTGTCCTGATTACTCCCCACTAAGTCGGCTTTCCGCATGCGCTGTCCCATCTGACCGCCCGCGAACGAATCACGCCTGGAATCGATTGTTCAAATGCCATTCAAAGTAGAACGCCGCAACTGCGCCCACCGGACAAAATCATCGCCGCCGGCAGCGGCACTTCTACTTCTTCGACGCGCCATGCAGCATAAGCCAGCGCCTGACTGATGTCGTCCGCCCGAAAAGGGTCATCAACGGTCAGCAGGGCGCGGCTAACCACAGCGTCGCCGTGGGTGACACCCGCAATATGAAGCAGGGTGTCTATAAGGACACCATCGTACAAGCCATCGAGAACACAGGATCCACCAATGCCGACCTCGTCTATGAAGAATTCCACCGGCTTGCCGGGCTCCGCGGCCACACGCGCGACTCTTTCGAGCGTTTCCTCCCAGAGGTGCTGAGGGCAAGACGCAGGTCATAGCGTTTATGGTTCCCGATCCCACTTTTGTTGGCTGAATGCAGGTCTGAAAAAGGCTGGTGTTGGCGGCTCTGTCCCTGTCCACCATGTTTTCACACACGTATAAGTCTCCGGAAGCGCGAGCTCGCGCTGAGTCCGCCTCAACGGTCCCAGAGGCGCATTTTCAGACCCAGCGGGCATCGATTGAGCGCCACAGTCAATAGTCGTCGGCCAAAGCAGAGCATCGTTTCCTGGCAAGGTGCCGTCGAACAGTCAACGTCTGCTGGACAGCCGGTCCCCTGCTGTGACTATGGCCGGCCCTCGATCAGGTCTCCGACGCGCCTGCACTGTCGCCAGCCGCTGCGCCGCTCTCGGAACCTCAGGCTGCATTCGACTTCAACTCTTCGCGAATGATGCGTCGAAGCGTGTCCTCAAATCGTGGGGCCTTGCCATCGAGGTATTCCCGAAGCGCGGCGTTGATCAGCGTTTGATAGCCGGCCGCCCCGCCAGATCTTTCCGCCAGTTCGAAAAAGCGATCCACTATGTCCTGGTCAAGCCGGATGGTGATTCGAGTCTTGCCCTCCGGCTCCGGTTCCGGCGGACGGATTTTCCCCCTCTTGCCTTTGCTGAAGTCGTATCGGTCTTTCATCGCTTCGCCTCATATTGCTCGCGCTCGTGGGCTTCGGCCGGGCGCGCGGAGATGATTCGAATGTTCTCGCCACGCCATGTGTACACCACAACAAGCAATCGTCCCAATGCTCCCGTGCCCAGTGCGACGAATCGCTGCTCATTCGGATCCGATTCGTCATCTGAAATCGTGATGGCGGAGGGATCGTCAAAGACCGGAATCGCCTCCGGTATTCGGACGCCGTGCTTGCGGAAATTAGTCCCGGCTTTGGTCCCTGCATCCCACTAGAAACCCACGACCATAGTGTACTTACATTATGTACATACGTCAACCTGGCATAGTATGCCGGCGGTAGTCACCCCTTCCTCAATTCGTGGGTCTCGACTGGCGATGATCGCTGCGCGGGGAGTTCTCGAAGATGCCGCATAATAGCCAGTCCAGATGAACTCTGAGGCACTTGGCCTTGCAAGCCACCACCATATCTTTTGTTTTCGATTTGCACCGTCAAACTGTGGAGATCCTGCACTCGACGGGTACCTGCAAGAGCGCTCTTGCCTGATCCGCCGTGAGCCAGTTGCCCAGACGAACACCAAGGTTCTTCGGTCCTTTGACTCGCCTAATACTAGTTGCGAGATCCGGGCTGAGCAAGCCGGAATCAGCGGCCTCGTACGCAAGCCGACGAACAGCCGCGAGCCTGCCGTTAGTCGTGCCCGGTGCGAGTTGACGCGATTCCAAGTGGATTCGGTAGCGAGTGACTACAGCCTTATTGAAGGATAGTCTGGGTTCCGAGCAGTACCACGCGATGAACTCGTCTATCGCGTGCCGGTAGCCCCGCTGCGATTCCCTCGACGGCAGGCTATTGAGGACCGCCGATCTCGCTTGATCCAGGTCAGCCATGCGCAGACTGCGCTTCGGGGAAGAATCCTTCGCTTGACCGCGTTTGCCACGTTTCATGAACTGGGACCTCCATGTCCCGCAATGGAGGACGTGGCAGTATCGTCGAGGGCGGACGGCGTTACACTAGGAACGAGGGCAGGAGACGATCGTGGATTCCTTAGCGGAGAAACTGGACGCTCGGTTGCGCGAGTGGAAACCGGAGACGGCCGCAGAAGCCAGGGAGCGCATCGCAGAGGTGATAGAACTCGCCGATCACGACGTCGTTGACGTCGCGCGCTCGCGCGCCGCCGAACAGGATGTTCTCGACCTGCTCGATGAGCCCCCAACCCGGTGAGATTTGGCTAGCGGACCTGGGACTCGCTGCCAAAACGCGTCCCGTCGTCGTTGTCTCTCGCCAAGACCCTGATCCGCCGCGATCCCTTGTCCTTTACGTGCCTCTCACAACCCAGCGGCGGAACAGTCCGTATGAAGTGCCGCTGCCGCGGCTTCCACTCCTTGATCGTCAATCAGTAGCCAACGTTCAGGGGCTGGGATCTCTGCCAACCGCGCGTCTCGAACGCAGGATTGGCAGACTTTCCACAGAGATCATGGAGCGGATCAAGGACGCGCTGGCTTTTGCCCTGGATCTTGGACGCGCTTCCGAGTAACGCTCGGCCGGCCGGCGATCCACAGCGCGCCGGCACTTGGCTGTAATGTCGTCTATGGTGAGAAGTGCCGATTCCGGATTACTCCCCACAAGTCGTGAGCGCCCTATCGGGCGTGCCGCTCCGTCTGATTGACGCGTTAATCGGAAATTGAACCTCCCGTTGAAAGTTGAAATGCGCCTCGCGACTCAAGATTCTGTTTTCCCAGCCAAAGCCCACCGCCCAGAGGGAGCGCGCCGATGTCTCCGTCCTGTGAACCAAGTGCAAAATTGTGGCCCACCCTGATCCCCAAGCGACAAACAGGCAAGAAGGCAGCCCATGTAGAGCGGGCATACGCGAACCGGCCTTCCTAATCACCGGACGACAGGCCCACCCGACAAAGTCACCGCGATCTACCATCTCTTTTTCCCCTGTTTCCCACCACTTACCCTCCGCCGCCCGCCCAGCCGATTGTCCCCCCGGCTATCCTCCCCCCGTATGCCTACCCAAAAACAGATCGCCGCTAATCGTCGCAACGCGCAAAAGTCCACCGGACCTCGCACCCCCGAGGGCAAGGCCCGCTCCTCCCAAAACGCACTCAAATCCGGCATCGACGCTCACGCCCAAATCATCCACAACGAATCTCCCGCTGAACTCGAGCACCTCAAGTTCGAGTACCACGGCCGCTTCCTGCCCGGCACCCCCGAGCAGCGCATGCTCGTCGATACCCTCATCGATTGCGAGTGGCTCCTCCGCCGCTTCCGCCGCACTGAGGCCGAACTCTGGGTCGAAGGCATGCGCGATCGTGTGCATCCCACCATCCTCGGCGAGTCTTTCAACCGTATGGACGAAACCTTTGCCCGCCTCCAGCGCCGCATTGACGCTACCCAGCGCAATTACCGCAACGCCCTCCACGAACTGGAGCGCCTCCAGGCCGCCGCTGAGCCCATAACTCCTTCCATCGAAACGGCCAATCCGCAATGTGGGTTCGTTCCGCATTCTCCCTCCTCAACACCTCCCTCGCCACTTCCAGACCCGCTCCCCGCCGACCGCGAGCCGGCCCGCCCACCGGCACCCCTCTCTTCCTAGCGGGCCAATCGCCAAATATGCTGCGCCAGTGGTACCACTCTTGTTATCCCGGGACCGAACCCGTTGCACCCGGGTCCCGGCCGGAATATCATGAGGGACGACCCTCGCTCGCACAATTCAGTTCATCTTTTTGAGGTATCCAACATGCCGTTAGAACCAGCCGATCTCGCAACGTTAGAGGCTTACTGCGAAAAGAACAAGAAGGACACCGCGCTCATCACCGCCGATGAGAAACCGTTCTGGATTTATAAGGACTTTCCCATTAAGATCAAGGGCAAGCCCGCCAAGTCGGTCCTCGTGGTGCTCATCAACCGCAGTAAGGTCACCAGCCTGCTGAAGAGCCCGCTGCTCGCCAACGGCACGGTCAAACTTGAAGAGGGTAAAATCTCCTTCAGCCCCGAGAAGGGCAAAGTTCCCTATGCCCTCCTGAAGAAAGTGGAAGCCCGCTTCTTCGGCACCAAGAAAATCCTGATTCCGAAGGGTGAGGAAGTGCCGGAAGGCGAGGGCGAGGACGGAGAAATCCTCGTGTCCTCGGTCGGTGTGGGCGGCTCTCCCCAGACCACCACCCAGCCGACGCCGCAGACGTCGCCGCAGTCCACCATCCCCGGCATGTCGCCGGCCCGCGTCAAGTTCATGCAGGATTTCGAGGCCGCCAAGCCGCTCCTCGGCCAGGCGCGCGCCATCGTGCCCGATAGCGTGTCGGGTTCCATCAAGGCTTTCCTGCTGCAACTGCCCAAAATCAGCCAGCAGATGAACGAGTGTACCAGCAAGGGCGAATGGGCCAAAGCCTCGGAATTCCTCAAGATGATGATCGAGGGCGCCACCGATGCCGTGGAAGGCAAGAAGGGTCTGGATAGCGCCGCCGACACTTTCAAGAAAGAATACGCGGTCCACAAACTCACGTTCGAAACCATCGCCGGGCTGGCTCCGGCAACGCTCGATTCCAACCTCAAGGCCCAGCAGATCGAGCTCGGCAAGGAAACAAATCGCATCGACGCAGCGGTCGCCAATATGGATTGGGCCGGCGCCACCACCCTGCTGGAAGAGGCCGTTAAAAAAGCCAAGAAGTTCAACACCGATCGCGATCAGCTGGCCGAGGTCAAAAAGCAATGCGCAATCGACGTGAAAAGGATGAATGCCGGGTTGGCAATGGCCGTCAACACCAAGCCGGAAACACTCGACCAGCCGCTCCAGCAGCTTCAGATATCCATGAAGCAGGCGGTGCAGGATTATCGCACCGCCGTCGCGGAAAATGAGTTGACCCGCGCCGTCCGGATTTTGGCCCAGCTCGATCTCGACCTCCAGAAGTTCACTGCCGATAAGCAGGTCCACGCCACCAAGTCGGGCGCTGAGACGATTTACGAAAAGATCAAGCCCGACGTCGAAGAGGCGCTCGCCATTCCTCCCGCCGAGCTCGCCGATCCGTTGAAGCCCCAACTGGGCGTCCTCAGCAAGGCGCGCGACGCCGTCACCAAGGCCATCGGCGAAAAGGACTGGATCCCCGCCCAGAGCGCCGTCAATACCCTGAAAGCCGAACTCAAGAAGTTGGTGGACGGCAAGCGCGACCAGGACATCGCCCGCCGCAAATACGCCGAGCTCTACGCCAAGCTCGGTCCCAAGTTTAAGGTGGTGGACTCGGGCCCGAAGACTCCGCCGCTCGACGTTTTGCGCCAGACCACCATCGACTCCCACACCTTAATGCAGAACAAGGCGGTGGCGCTCGATTTCGCCGGCGCGAACCTGGCGGTCCCCGGGGTGGATCACGATGCCCAGGCCTACCTCGACGCCATGGAGGTTGCCGACACGCAGCGTGCCCAGTCGATCGGCAACGCTAAGACCGCGGCTCTGCAGGACTCCGAGGAGGACATGGAAGCCGCCAAGGGGATGCCGGTCGACAACAGCGTTACCGACGACGTCGACAACGAAGCCGCCAATGACAAGGTGCTCACCAAGAGCAAAGGCCTGCAGGAAATCCTCGTGCAGGTGAAGAACATCGACCGCGCCAACAAGTTGGCGATTCTCTCGGGCGCTCCCAGCCGCATGGGGGGCGTGGAGGACGACATCGATATCGCTCTCGAAGCCATCGCCAAGTTCCAGAAAGAGCACAAACAGACCGGCGATAAGGACGACAAGAAGAAGTTCGCTGTGGCGGAGAAGCTGCGCCTCAATCTGGGCAAGATGAAGAAGTCGCTCAACGGGCTCGCCCCCGTGATGCGCAAAGTCAGCACGCTCGAAAATTCCGGCGAGGAAGGCCTCGCCAAGGCAGCCGCTTTGCTGGTGCACATGCTGAAGCTGGCCAAAGCGCCCGACGTGAGGACCATGCTCACCCAGCGCTACAGCGAACTGGCCGCTCGCATGGTGAAGCCCGGCGACAGCGAAGATCGCAAGCGCGAAATCGCGCGCGTTCTGGGCGGCAGTAAAGAGAAGGAGTTGTTCGAAGCCCGCTACAATCCCATGCAGGCCGACCTGCAGAAAGCCGACCGCATCACTACCGTCACCAAGGCCACTGAGAAGGCGCGCAACCACTATAAAGATATGCGCGAGAATGTGGAGGCCGCGGCCTCGCGCAACGACTACTCCGATGCCGTCTCCGGGATTCCCAAGCTCAAGCAGGCGCTGGCCGCCTACCTCGACCTGCAGGATCAGGTCACCACTGAAGCGAAAGAGCGCTCCGACCGCCGCGAGAAGGCCAACAAGGCGTTCGCCAAAGCCACCAACCTTGCCGAAATGGAGGAAATCGCCAAATCCATGGGCGGCGAAGTGGAAGCGGCGTTCAACCGCCAGAAGTCGAAAGGAGCCATGTCGGGGGACTCCGTCCTTGCCAAGAATCTGGGGGACCGGCACGACTCCACCGGTCTGGTGGACGGCAAAGGCGCGCGCAACACCGAAGTCGCGCGTAATTTGGCCGAGCGCCTCATTAACGATGACGGCGAGCTGGAACTCGTCGGTCTCCACATGAACAAACCCGAGGATGTCGCCAAGGCACTCGGCATCTCTCCCAACTCCAAACAGCTCGCGAAGACGCTCAAGAAGCTCAAGGAAGATCCCAAGCTCGCCGAAAAGCTCAACTCGCTGGGCAAGCCCGACCCCAAGAATCCGGTCTGCCAGATGATCCGCAACACTCTCGGGCTGGGACCGGACGATGAGGTCACCGAAGTGCATGCCCGCAAGGCCGCGCTCTCCGCCATGCTCGCCGAATTGCGCCAGGACGACGTCGGTTCCTGCTTCGCCACCGGCACCGCCATCCGCGTCCACGATGCCGAGCCGGGCCGCATGCTCGACGATCTCAAACAATTAATTGAGACCGGGAAAATGGTCCGCACCGTCACCAAGAACGGCCAGACCAAAACGTTCGAAATCCCGATCAGTCTGCCGGTGGCCGGCCGCACCCTCACCAAGAAGATGAAGATCAAGGCGAACGGTAACATCTCTTCCGTCGATGGAAACGGTGTCACCGAACAGCACCTTTCCGCGACGCCCGCCGTCGCCGGGGTTCTGAAGGGGATGGGATTGACGCCCGACAAGCACCGCGTCGCCGTCACCAACGCTTTGGGCACCCTGCGGACCAGCAAGAAGCAGGCCGCGAAAACCGCCTTGGCCTCGCTGCCCGACCTGGTGCAGGACCCCGATTTCCCCACCGATCCCACCAAGAAGATTCCCAATGCCGTCAAGAAAGATTTGCTGGCCCGCATTCCCAAACTTCTCGCCGAAGAGGGAGATATGGTCAAGGCTCGCGCCGCGCTGGAAGCGGAAGTAAGTGGCATGCCCGAAGAGGTCGCGATCCTGGCCGCGTTCGATAATTACTTCACGGCGCCCGATCGGGAGGTTACTCCTGAAGATCTGGTGGAACATACGGCGCTCGCGCAGGCGCAACTCACCGAGGCCGATCTCGCCGCCCGCGACCGTCTGGACGCCATGAGCCTCCAGTTGCGAGGTCTCCGCGGCATCGAAACCGAAGACTACGACGATGAGACCAAAAAACTGCTGGAGGATTACCAGCTCCTGTCTCAAACTGTCTCCGGTAAGGCCGAAAAATATGCCAAATACGACAAATTAGCGGGAGCGGGCAAGAATGCCTGTGCCGGCCAGCAGGACAATCGCCTGCTGCGCGCCTGGGAATTCTCGGTAGGGGCAACCGCCGAAGCCGGCGTTTCCGATCAACACGGCCCGGCCATGAAGTCCGCCGCCACCGAACAAGTCGAACGCCTTTGTATCATCGCGGGGAATAATGCGGGATCTCCCAAGGCACAACAGGCGTTCGACGCCATCATGGCCAAATTCGACAAGCTGTGGGACGAAAACGTTCGTGTCGGTTATGACGCTTCTATTGAGGGAGAACTGTCTGCCGATGGAAATTCAAGCAAGGGAGCCTTCCGCCTGTTCGATAAGGCCGGTATCGACGATCCTGGCAAGCACATCGCGATCAACGACAAGAACGCCTATACCAAGCTCATCGAAGGCTTGATCGCCAAGGCCACCAAGGAGATATTGGACACCGAGACCGATCCGGAAATTACCGAAGTCGTGAAGAGCATGGGCGCTACAACCGGCGAAGACATGGCCAGCTTCCCCGACCACTACACAAAGGAGTCGGTCGACGATCTCCAGGGCCGCGGTTTCGAGAAGTTCAAGGAACCGTGGGTGGTGGTGGATGGGCACAGCATGGAAGCGGAACTCGAAACTTACTATGGCAACGATATGTCCGCCGGGCTGGAGAAGACAAATCCAACCAACCCACAGGACCTTACCGAGTTCCTGCTGACATCCGGCCGCAAGCTGCTGACAAACGTCGATAAGAAGAACCTGACTCCGGAGACTAAGATCCCCATGACGGGCGGTCCGCATACCTGGAACTTGCGCCCGGGCGATCCTAAGGTGCTGAAAGTGCTCGAAGGCGGCGGCGACGCGCAGGCGTTTAAGGACGAGGAGGAAGCTAAGTACAATCAGCAGAAAGATGAGCCACTTACTCCCGAACTGGCTAAGATGCTCCTCGACGACGCTTTCAAAGGTTGGCCGGACGACATGAAACAGGCCGTGCTCCAGAACGTGATGAGACTGCCCACGCCCAAGGCGAAGGACATACCCGAACAGGCGGAGCGCTACTTCGCCACCCATTCCGACCCCCATAATCATCAGTTTGCCGAGGAGGCGCACTTCCGCGGGTCTACCAGTCTGATGAAGAACGTGATGCCCCCGGTGGAACTTGCGGGCGGCAAACTGGAGGGCCACGTGGATGAGGTCCTGAAAAAACTGAACCTCGGCGAAAACGCCGCGCGCGTGAAGTCCACCGTCATGGCGCAGTTCAATGTGCCCGGCCAAACGCCTCCCACTTCCTGTTCCATGAGCGACATTGAGAAGCGTATCGCGCGCGCCATGAAGATGAACGGCGTGGCTCCGGACGAGGCGCAGGCCGCGGCGCGTGTCTGCCGCGCCCAACAGCCGCCACCCACCCCTCCCGGACTGCCGTTCGGCGACACCAACTGGGGCGGAGGCGATCACCAGACCCTCTTCACCATGGTCCGCAATCCGAAATCCGGCGAACTTGAGATGTGGCAGTGCAACGAAGACGGCTCCTCGCCGAGCGTCATGGATTCCGCTAAATGGATCAACGGTAAATTCTACGCCGTCACTACCGACCCCAGCCTGGTGGGCGGGCTGGTCAACTAGGCAATCTCCCATCGCCGCCGCCGCGTACGTGTGGCCCTCATCGGGCCACCGTCGCGGCGCTGCGTTTCGGGGATGTTAGCTTAGTATTTGGCCCTCCCCGAACCGAAACCGCGCGACGCTTGGTCGCACTGGATCTCGCCGCAGACTCTCATTTCCCAGGTGCGCAGCACCGCGCCCTTTCTCGACGCCCGCCTGCCCGCGCCGGAGAGCGGGCGCCTCATCCAGCTGGGCGATTCGCCCGTGGGATTTCTGCGCGTGCTGGCCAGCTGGGAGAACATGCTGCAGGATGGGCTCACACCGGAGGAGCAGCTGCAGGACTATTTCGCTCTCTGCCTGGCCTGCCATCACGCCACCGTCGCCACTTTCGTCCCCACCGATGTCGATACCAAGATCCGCGGAATCGTGTGGCGTGAAACGCGCGACCGCGATGCCGTTCGAGGAATGCTGCGCTTCGCTCTCGGCTCGCGCGCCTGGACCGAGGAAGGCATCTCCATTCGCGCCGTTCGCGGAGTGAGCGGTCACCACGGCGAACAGTGGAGCGCCATCGCCGCCGGCCTGGGATATCTGTTGGAACTGGGTGACACGGCTCCCGCCGAGGAAGCGTTGGCGGCGATCGACGCCGAGATCGTCCGCCAGCAGGCGGTGTTCGACGCGCTCTGTGCGGAGCGCGACAGCGAACTCGATCTGCTCCGCCTCTCCATGACGCTGGCGCACAACCGCGGCGATCTCACCCAGGGCATGGGCTTCTGGAAGCGCAACGCCGCCACCGCGCCGGTGATGGAGCATCTCTCCACCCACGGCCGGTTTGCCGCGGCCGTCTTCATCTATCAGTACACCGGCCTTTCGGCCGAGGGCCATCGCCACTATCCGCTGCGGCCCGTGAAAGTGCTCCGCCAGTCGCCCGCCACCCTGCTGCCGCTGTGCCCGTTCCTCGACGAGTGGGGCGGCGTGATCGCGCGGCTCGCGCAGAGCCACGAAGTGCTGGAAGCGCTCGTCCTCGGCTGCCACAAAGTGGAAGGCCAGCAGGGCTACTACCGCGCCATCGCCGGCATGCGCGCGGCCTCCTCCGGCGATTTCGATCGCGCCGCCGCCCGCATGCCCAACGCCGCACAGCGTCTCCTCCGCCAGCCCGATCTGCGCAAGCTCGTCGATGTGCCGCGCGTGTCCTTCGAATCGATGATGCGCAAACGGGCACGCGCCGCTCTCACGCAATCCGCCGCCCGCCGGCTGGAGTGAAAGATGTCGCTATACTGGTAGCCCCATGGCGGACACCGCGGTCCCCAGTCGCACCATCTCCAGCCAACTCGATTCGCTCCCCGTCTCGCGCGCCCACCGCCGTGCCGTCCGGTTGGTAGGAATCGGGTTATTCTTCGACCTGTTCGATGTGTTCCTGGCCGGCGTTCTCAGCACCGTTCTGACCAACGCTTTCGGCCTCAGCAAGACTGTGGTGCCGGTGCTGCTCGGGTCGAGTTTCCTGGGGATGTTCCTCGGCGCCATGGGCTCGGGAGCCATCGCGGACCGCTTCGGGCGCAAGCCCGCGTTCCTCGCCAACCTTGGCATCTATTCGCTGTTCACGCTCTTTGGCGCCTTCAGCGGCAGTGCCGCCATGCTGGTGGCCATGCGGTTCCTGGCCGGCATCGGGATCGGCGGCGAACTTCCGCTTTCCGACGCGTACTTAAGCGAATTGCTCCCCGCGCGCGAACGCGGCCGCCTCATCGCGCGGGCTTACACCATCGGACTGTGCGGCGTGCCTGCGGTGGGATTTCTGGCGCGCGTGCTCACACCTCTCGAACCGTTGGGAATCGCCGGCTGGCGATGGCTGTTCCTCGCCGGGTCGCTCGGCGGGTGGATCGTTTGGGCCTTGCGCCGCGGATTGCCGGAATCGCCGCGCTGGCTGGAGAACCAGGGGAGATGGAGTGAAGCGGCGGCGGTGGCCGGAACGCTGGGCGCGGAACTTGTGCCGGGCGGAGCAGCGCAGAAGCAGGCGAAACCGCCCTTCCGGGTGCTGTTTACCGCCCGCTACCGGCGCCGCACTCTGATGCTCTACGTCTTCCAGATTTTCCAGACGGTGGGCTACTACGGCTTCGGGAGCATCGTGCCGTTGATCCTGGCGGCCAAGGGCTTCTCGGTGCTCTCGTCCCTTACTTATACCGGCATTTCGACGCTGGGCTATCCCCTGGGCTCGGCGCTCTCGCTGCCGATTGTGGAACGCGTGGACCGCAAGTGGCTGATCGTGTTTTCCGCCGCTGCCATGGCCATCTTCGGACTGGCGCTCGGATTCTCCACCGCGACCGCTGCAATCGCCATATTTGGAGTGCTCTACACCGCCGTCAGCAATGTCTTCTCGAACGCGTTCCACATCTTTCAGGGCGAGATCTTTCCCACCGGAGTGCGGGCCACCGCGGCAGGTTCGGCCTATGGACTCAGCCGTCTCTCCAGCGCGGCCATGCCGTTCGTTCTATTGCCCGTGCTGCGATCGCAAGGCGCGGGGCCGATGTTCATTCTGATATCGGCCGCGATGGCGATCGTGATTCTCGACATCGCGTTACTGGCGCCATCGACTACCGGCAAACACCTGGACGAGATCGCATAGCGCCCCGTGCGCTCCTCACTCCGCGTCGCGAGGACGCATCTGCCCGCTTCGCAGATAACGATTGTGCCAGCCCAGCGACTCCGTCAGGAGATGGGGCGTGTGCTTCCCGTACGACAGCCGCTCCGCCCGGCTCAGATAGTCGAGCAGCAAGGGTTTGTAGTCCGGATTGGCGCACTTCTCGATGACCAGGTGCGCGCGTTGGCGCGGCGACAGCCCGCGCAGGTCGGCCAGCCCGTGCTCCGTCACCAGGACCTGCACATCGTGCTCCGTGTGGTCCACGTGCGACACCATGGGTACGATGGTCGAGATGGTCCCGCGCTGCGCCGTGGAGGGAGCCATGAAGATCGACAGGTATCCGTTGCGCGCGAAATCGCCGGAGCCGCCGATGCCGTTCTGAATGCGCGATCCCATCACGTGTGTGGAGTTCACGTTGCCGTAGATATCGGCCTCGATCATCCCGTTCATGGCGATCACGCCGAGGCGGCGAATGATCTCCGGATGATTGGAAATCTCCTGCGGCCGCAGAATAATGCGGTCCCGGTAGCTTGCCATGTTGGCATTGACTTCTGTCAGCATTTCGGGGCTCAGCGAGAACGCTGTGGCCGAGGCCGATGTTACCTTGCCTGATTTCAGCAGCCGGATCATGCCGTCCTGAATCACTTCGGTGTACGCCGTCAGCCCCTCGAATGGCCCTTCTTCCAACCCGAACAGCACCGCATTGGCGATGTTGCCTACCCCGGATTGCAGCGGCAGCAGATTCGCCGGCATGCGGCCCTTCTTCACTTCCCAACTGAGGAATTCCAGAATGTGGCCGGCGATGCGGCTGGAAGCCTGATCGGGCGCTTTGAAAGCGCTATTGCGGTCGGGGGAGTCCGTCAGTACGATCGCCACCACCTTCTCGGGAGGAACCTGCAGGTACGGTGAGCCGATGCGCTGGCCGGGCCGCACCAGGGGAATGGGTGCGCGATTCGGCGGCGTCTCGAGGCCGTAATAGATGTCATGCATGCCTTCCAACGCCGTGGGCTGCCAGGAGTTCACCTCCAGAATCACGCGCTCCGCCTGGTCGATCCACGTCTTGTTATTGCCGATTGACGAACTCGGCACCACTCGTCCGTCCTCCAGTACCGCGGCGACCTCGATCAGCGCGACATCCAGCTTGCCCAGAAATCCATACTCCACGAACTGCGCCACGTGGCTGAGGTGGATGTCCATGTAATCCATCTCGCCCGCGTTGATCCGCTTGCGCGTTTCGGGATCCGACTGATAGGGCAGACGCAGATGGATGCCTCCCGCCATGGCCAGTGCTCCATCCAGTTCCGGACCGGTGGAGGCGCCGGTGAAGACACTGACCTGAAACTTCTGACCCCGGAAATTGGCATCGGCAATGCGGCGGGCGAGCGCGATCGGAACGGCCTTGGGATAACCGGACCCCGTAAAGCCGCTCATGCCGATCTGTTCTCCGGATCGAATCAGCGCCGCGGCTTCGTCGGCGGTCATGATCTTGCGCTCCAGACTGGAGCTGAGAACACGGTTGGCGGTTGGTGAGTCGATAGCCATGAAGAATGCCTTTCTACTTACGAGTGAAGGTTCACTGTAGCAGTATTTCGGTCCCAAAAATATGATTCTGAACGGTACGTGTTTCCAGCAAAGGAAAAGGTGTGTCCGGTTAATTTCGGCTCTAGCGTTCCTATTCTTTCGATTCGGTGTTGTTTTCCCTTGATTCCAGCGAGACACCCGGAGAAAATACCATAGTCAGGTGTCCAGTCTTGGCGCGTGGCGGGAAGAGTCAGGGGTCAGGGACCTGCCCGAGGAGAAAAGAAATGGCAGTGCAGAGTTCTCGCCACACCTATCTTCGATTCGCGTCGATTGTGGCGCTCGCGGGCGTAACATTTGGCCAGCCGCGGCCGGAGCAGCATCGCGGGCCGTTTCTGAATTTGAGCGAAGGCCGAAGCGTGGCCACCCGCTATCGCGGCGGCTCCTTCAGTACCAGCGGAGCGCGAGCTCTCAGCACGGCGGCAGGCGATTTCGACGAGGACGGCGTGCCCGACCTGGTCAGCGGTTTTGCCACCCGCGCCGCCGCCGGAGCCGTCACCGTACATCGCGGGAATGTGGACGCACTGTGGCCGTACGGAGCCCTGCGTGGGACCGATCCGCCGGCCTTTCTGCCCGATGCCCGCGTCTTTTCCCTCCCCGAACCACCCGATTTCCTGGCGGCGGGCGATTTCGATGCCGACGGACATTCGGACATCGCCGCCGCGCACGCCGGCAGCCGTACGCTTTACTGGCTGAAAGGCGACGGCCATGGCGGGTTCGCCGAAGCGCAGGCCATCGCCCTGGCCGGTACCGTAACCTCTATGACCTGGGGCGATATCAACCGCGCCGACGGCTTGACGGATCTGATCGTAGGAATTACCGGCGCAGGCGGCGCCCAAGTGCTGGTCTTCGAATCGCCGGATGGCGCGCTGCGCGGCAAGCCCGAAGTATTTCCGCTGCCCGCCGATGCCGCCGCGCTGGCCGTAATCCCGTTGGATGGCGGTCTGTGGAACGGAATTGCGGTAGCGGCCGGAAACGAGTTGCTCCTCATTCATGCTCGCGACCGCCGGCTGACGCGCAGCCAGGCTGACCGCGAGAGCGTCCCCGCGGCCACCGTCACCAGGCAGACCCTGCCGTTCGCGCCGCGGTCGCTCGCCGTGGGCCAATTTACCAGTGCCGGGCTGGACCTGGCGGCGCTCGGTGACGATGGCCGCATTCACATATTAGAGCGGTCGGACGTCAATCAGCCTCTCGGCGTGCCCATTTCCAGGATGGCCATGGGGCGCGGCGCCGCCGGCCGCGCCGTGGCGCCGGGCCGGGGAAGTGTGCCGGGCGCGGCGGCCGCCGGAGCCCGCGCGAAAACCACCGCCATGAACCTGCGCACTTCTATCGCGCTGCCGCTCTCAGTGAGCGGCGCCGGCGCAAAACTAGTGAGGGCGCATGTGGCCGCCTCCGGCCGCGACAGCCTGATTGTCATCGACCCCGCCGCCCGCAAACTCCACATCGTCTCCCATCGCAGTCGCCGGGATCCCACCAGCCTGGCCGTCTCTGCCTCGCTCGACGTCGCCGGTCCGCCGGCCGCCGTGGAGCCGATGCGCATCAACAAAGACGCGCTGCACGATCTGGTTATCCTGACCGAAGACCGGACCGAGCCCATCGTCCGCACCACCGCCGCCGATTACATTTTCACGGTGACCGATACCAGCGACGGCGATGCCGGTTCGCTGCGCGTGGGGATTCAGAATGCCAACGAACAGGTGCTGGCTGCAAGCGAGACCGCCGAAATCGATTTCAATATCCCCTCCAGCGATCTGAATCGCGACCCCACCACCGGAGTGTTTACGATTCAGCCCATCGGCCAGAACACGTTCGTCGCCCTGCCCACCATGGAGAGCATGACCATCGACGGATACACGCAGCCGGGCAGCAGCCCCAACACCCTGACCGCCGGCGATAACGCCCACCTCCTGATCGAGATCAATGGCAGCCTGGCCGGCCTGGGGCCCAGTGGACTTGAACTCTACGGCAATGGCTCGGTGGTCCGCGGCCTGACCCTGACCAATTTCCAAGGCTCCACCAGCACCACCGACCCGCGGTACGTGACCGGCGGCGCTGGCATCGATATTGAGAGCGACAACAACATCGTGGAAGGCAACTTCCTTAGCATCGACGCCGGTGGAACCTTCGCCAAAGGCAACGAGGCGGGCGTCTTTACCCCGGCCGACCCAAACGGCGAAGCTGAAAACGGCAGCACCATCGGCGGCACCACGCCGCAGGCTCGCAATCTGATCTCCGGCAGCCGTTTCAGCGGTGTGGACGATCTGACCATTGCCTACGCCAACACCATGTTGGTTCAGGGAAATTACATCGGGACGGACAAGACCGGAACGCAGCCGGTGCAAAACGGGTATGCGGGAATTCAACTGGTCGGCTTTAACGCCACCATCGGCGGAACCGCGGCCGGCGCCGGCAATCTCATTTCCGGTAATCTCGACTTCAATGTGGTCACAGAGATTGAAGCCGACGCGCCTCACGGCAATCTGATCCAGGGCAATCTGATCGGCACGCAGATCAACGGATCGGTGCGCGTCAACGCGAATGACGCTGTCGGAATCGAGATGGCGTTTTCGGACGCCGACACCATCGGCGGCACCACGCCCGCCGCGCGCAATATTATTTCCGGCAACGGCACCTTCGGGATCAATTTCGTGGGCGGCAACGAAAACGATCTGGTGGAAGGAAACTATATCGGTGTCGATATTACCGGCAAGCAGGCCATTCCGAACATCGGCATCGGGGTGATGTTCGGGACGGCTTACATGGATGTTTTCGGCAAACATTATGTTGGCGTTCCCACATTTACCGCCACCATCGGCGGCGAACCGGCGGGTGCGGCCAACGTCATTTCGGGCAACCAGGGCGCCGGAGTCGAGATCATCAGTTTTAGCGGCTACGCGCAGAACAATACCATCGCCGGCAACCTCATTGGCACCGATGTCACGGGCCTCAGTGCCCTCGGGAACCAGGGCGATGGAGTCCTCATCGAAACCGGCGCCTCGTCCAACACCGTGGGCGGAACAGATCCGGCTGCCGCCAATGTAATTGCCTATAACACCGGCAACGGCGTGACCATCGATCCCGGCGCGCCCGCTGCCGCCACCTACGGTGTGAGCAGCGATAACGTCATCGGCAACGCGATTTACTCCAACACCGGCGCCGGCGTGCGCATTCCCAGCGGCACCGGCAACCAGATGAGTCAGAACCAGATCTATTCCAATGGCGCTCTGGGAATCGATATCGATGCCGCCGGGGTGTTGATTCCCGGCATTTCCTGCCAGGCCGCCACCGGCGCCAACCTGCTGCAGAACGCGCCGGTGCTCACCGCCGGAACGGGCAACATCTCCGTCAGCGCCACCGCGACCGACCCCGTGGGCAACACCAGCGAATTCTCCAACTGCGTGCCCGCTTCGCTCACCGGCAACGTCCTCTCCATCGCCGGGACGCTCGTCAGTTCGGCCTCTACCGCCTATACCATCGAGTACTTCAGCAACCCGTCCTGCGACGCCTCCGGTTACGGAGAGGGCAAGGTCTATCTGGGCAGCGCCACCGTCACCACCGCCGCTTCCGCCGCGAATTGCGCGGCCTCGCTCAACGCTTCCCTGGACCTCACCAAGGCGGACTTGAGTGTGACATTGAACTCCGTTTCGCAGGGGGCGAGTTCCGTCAACCTGAACGAATCCCTGCCCTTTACCGCGGTGGTGCGGAACAATGGGCCGATCGCCGCCACATCGGTCACCTGGACCGATGTCCTGCCGGCCGGCTTTCTGTACATCGCTGCCACCGCTTCCCAAGGCACGTGTAGCTTCGCCAGCGGCACTATTACCTGCAACCTAGGCAATCTGCGGGCCGGCGGAACGGTGGAAGTAACGGCGTACATCGTGCCCACCGTGACCGGCGCTTTTTCCAACACCGTCTCGGTGGCCTCCGGCACTCCCGATTCCAATGCCGCCAACAACAGCGCCACATTCAGCAAGACGGCTATTTACAATCCCCTGCTGAATCACCTTTCGCCGGCCTACGTCGACGTCGGCAGTCCGGATACCGTAATCACGCTGGTAGGCGAGGGCTTCACTTCCAGCAGCGTGGTTACCTATAACGGCGTGACGTATGCTTCCACGTTCGTCCCCAACTGGAACCCCACCGATTGCGGCCTGAGTCTGGGAGTGGGCAACTACTGTACCGCCCTCACCATCACCGTGCTTCAGTCGCAGTTCACCGCCATCGCGACCGTGCAGGTGGCGGTGGTCACCACTTCGGGCGGCGAGACTCTGCCCTTCAACGTTGTCCCAGCGGGGGTGGTGCCCGGCGTGGTTAGCCAATTCATTCTGAGCGGGATCGGAACCACGTTCACAGCCGGCAGCCTGGCGATTCTCACAGTGACCGCTGCGGACAACAATGGCACGCCCGTCCCGACCTTTACCGGCACCGTGAACCTCACCAGCAGCGATCCGGCGCCTACCGTTTTCACTGCCGGCGGCGGCACTTCGACCATTACGATTGCCCCCAGTAACGCCGGACAGCAGACCACCATCGTCTCCCTGCAGACCTTCGGCATTCAATCCCTCACCGCAACCGACGCCGCCAATCCCGCCATCAAGGGAACGCTCGGCGGGATCGTGGTCGGCGACGGGCCGGCATCCAACCTGGTCCTCGGCGGAACCCCGCAGGCCACCCTTCCAGGACAGCCTTTTGCCGCGCCGCTGACGGTGACGGTGACGGACGAATACGGCAACGCGGTGCCAAACCAGAAGATCACTTTTACGCCACCCGCGACCGGCGCGAGCGCCGTGCTTTCAAGCAACACCGCCACCACCAACAGCCAGGGAGTGGCGAGCGTAACGGCCACCGCCAACGGAACTTCCGGCCCCTACGCGGTGGGAGTCACGTTTGGCGCAGCCATCGCGGGCGGAGGGGACAATGCCGATGTTTTCCTCTTGAATAACGGGACCGGCCTGGCGACGCTCACCGCTACCGCAGGCACGCCGCAATCCACTTACCTCGGCAACCTTTTTGCCACCCATCTGCAAGCCACGCTGCAGAACGCTCTTGGCAATCCCATCTCCGGCGCTACCGTTTATTTCAATTCGGGAAGTGTGAATGGCGCGTCGGCGCTTGTGACCGCCTCGGCCACCACCAACGCGTCCGGTGTGGCGAGCTCGATCGCCAACGCGCCCAGCAACGCGAGCGCCGGTACTTTTCCGGTCACCGCCAGCGTGGGCGGCTTGACTGCCACTTTCACACTTACCGAACAGACGCCGCAGCCCATCTTGTTGTCGATTACGGCCGGATCGCCGCAGATCTCCCCCACGGGAGCGCCATACGCGATACCGCTGGCGGTCCACGCCGCTAACGGCGTGGGCGCGGCGCTGCCGGGCGTGGTGATCACCTTCATCCCGCCGGCTTCCGGAGCCAGTGCCACGCTTTCGGCCGGCACGCGGACCACCGATGGTTCCGGCAACGCCAGCGTCCTGGCCATCGCCAATGGCACCGTCGGGCCTTATACCGTTACCGCCAGCGTGGGTGGGATGACGGTGAACTTCCTTCTCACCAATAGCATCAACAACGCCGGTCCGCCCGCTTCCATCGCGCCCACCGCGGGCACCCCGCAATCCGCGCCCGTGACCGGATCCTTCTCCACACCATTCCAGGTGCTGGTGAAGGATGGCAGTGGCAATCCGGTTCCCGGCGCGAGCGTCTCTTTCACCGCCCCGGCAGGCGGCGCTACGGGGACTTTTGCCGCTTCGGCCCCAATCCTCACGAACGGCGCCGGAATGGCCACCGCGCCGGGCTTTACCGCCAACACGGTTTCGGGAAGCTATAACGTCACCGCCAGAACGGGAGCCCTTACCACCACTTTCAGTCTGACGAATGTGGCCGGCGCTCCCGCCACCATGTCGATCTATGCGGGCAATAACCAAAGCGCCACCATCAATACCAACTACGGCACGAATCTGGCGGTCCAACTGTTGGATACCTATGGCAATCCGGTAGCTGCCGGCTGGAGCGCACCTCTCTTGGCGGTTGCCGGGCCATCGGGCGCTTCCGGCACGTTCAGCGGCTCCCCCACCAGCGTGACCACTAACAATAACGGTATCGCCACCGCACCCGCCCTGCTGGCCAATGGCACCGCCGGCGTGTTCGGCCCGATCGTCCTTTACGGCAGCCAATACGTGGTCTTCAATCTCACCAACACCACCGCGGTTCCCGCCTTCGTCACGGCGTATGCCGGCACGCCGCAGAGCGCCTCGGTAGGAACATCCTTCGCCACCGGCCTTTCCGTGCTGGTGGCCGACTCGGGACACAATCCGCTGCCCGGCTTTACCGTCAACTTTACTGCGCCAACCACCGGGGCCAGCGCGTTGCTCGTGCCTGCCAGCGCCATCACCAACTCCTTGGGAATTGCGACGGTCAATGCCATAGCGAACGGCTCAGCGGGCGGTTATTACGTGAATGGCACGGTAGGAGCGCTGCCGTCCGCGCCTTTCGCTCTCACCAACACCGCGATTCAGAACGTATGCGACATTAACAATGACGGGTCCGTCAATGTGACGGACGTGCAGGTCCTGATTAACGCGGCCTTGGGCCAGAATGGCAGCGGCCGCGATCTGAACCGCGATGGAGCGATCGGCCTGGTGGATCTGCAGATCGATATCAATGCCGTGCTCAACCTGGGCTGCTCGGCGTCCTAAAGCCAGTATGAACTCTGCCGTTTCCAACGCGGCGGCGGCGTACGCTGGTTCGAGATACGGCGATCGCAATCCTGAATTCGCCGTCGGGCTTCGCGGATTTGGAACGTGCCCGAAAAGTCGTTTGAGCGGGTTGGCAAATGTTACGACGATGCCGGATATCGCACCGAACCCTGCGTATCTAGGACGCGGACCCGCCCTAAGTCCCTGGCAGCTTCGACACGTCCCACCCGCCGCCGAGAGCCTTGATCAGCAGCACGCTCGCGTCCATGCGCCGCCGCAGAATATCGACCTCGGCATACTCATCCTGCAGATCGATGCTTTGCGCGCTGATCACGTCGAGGTATGTCACCAGGCCGCCCTTGTATCGACTCATCGACAAATTGAGCGACTCCTGCGCCGCCTCCACCGCCACGCGCTGTGCCTGCGATTGCTGTTCGAGAATGCGCAGCGTCGCCAGGTTGTCTTCCACCTGCTGAAAGGCGGTCAGCGCGGCCTGGCGGTAATTGGCCACCGTCTCATCGAACGATGCCAGTGCCGATTCCGAGGCGGCGCGCCGGCGGCCGGCATCGAACAGCGTCTGCGCCAGGGTGGGGCCGATCGACCAGAAACGGCTCGGCCAGTTCAGCCAATCGGCGGGCGTGTTACCCAGGAAACCGCCGGTCGCAGTGAGCAACAGTTGCGGAAAAAACGCCGCGCGGGCGATGCCGATCTGTTCATTGGCTTCAGCCATGCGGCGCTCGGCGGCGGCGATGTCGGGACGGCGCTCAAGCAATTGCGCGGGCACGCCAACCGGTATCACCGGGGGCACGTAATTCAGCGCTCCCGGTTCGAGCGAAAGGCTCTCGGGATTGCGCCCCATCAGCACCGCGATCGCGTGCTGGTAAGTGGCCCGCGACACTCCCACGCCGATCTCCTGCGCGCGCGTCGTCTCCAGTTGGGTGCGCGCCTGCGCCACTTCGGCCTTCGAAGTCAGGCCGCCGTTATAGCGATTCTGCGTGAGGTCGAGGGCCTTCTGGTACGCAACCATGGTCTCGTCGAGAAGCTGTTTCTCGGCGTCGAGCGCGCGCAGTTCGAAGTAATCGACGGCCAGCTCGGCGTGCAGACTGAGGCGCACGGTTTCCAGATCGGCGGCGCTCGCCTGCGTCTCTTCGCGCGCCGCGTTCACCGAGCGGCGCACGCGGCCCCAGGCGTCCAATTCGTAATTCACGTCAACCGGCAGCGTGTACTCGCCGTAATCGGCGTGCACCGAGCCCAGGGGCGAATTGGTGGAGCCGCGATTCGTGGTGATCGAAGGCGATGTGGAGATGGTGGGGTAGAGGTTCGAACGATTCGCCAGGATCAGCGAGCGCGCCTCGCGGAAGCGTGCGTCCGCCGCTTTCAAAGTCTGGTTGTTGGCGTCGATCTCACCTTCCAGGCGATTCAGTTCCACCACGCCGAATAGCTCCCACCAATTGGATTTGAGTGTGGTGTCGGAGGGCTGCGCCTGTTTCCAGCCGTTCGATTCGGTAAATGCTTGCGGCGGTGGTTCGCTGAACGCGGGCGCGGTGGTTACCGGCGGCTTGCTGTATTTCGGCCCTACCATGCAACCGGCCATGCACAGCGCTGCCAGCGCCGCGGCAGCGGCGGGCCAATAGCGGTGGTGATCGCGCCGCTTCATTTGTCCGTACCTCTGGCGAGCCGCACTTCCGTTCCGGAGGTGAGCGAGTCCGATGGATTCTCGATAATCTGGTCGGCCGCCGTGGCGCCCGATACCACTTCCACCTGGTTGCCGTAATCGCGGCCGATGGTGATGGACACCAGTTCCGCCTTGTTGTCGCGCACCAACGCGACCTGCATTCCCTGCGAGCGGAAAATGAGCGCATTCACCGGCACCATCACCGTGCCGGACTTGGTGGTGAGTTTCAGATGCACCGATAGAAAGGCGCCCGGCAGCAATTCGCCGGTGGGATTGTCGACGTCGACCTCCGTCAGCAAGGTGCGCGACGAGGGATCGATGGAGTCCGAACTGCGCACGATGGTGCCGTTGAATTTCCGTCCGGGAAATTCCGCCTGCGTGAGATCGGCACGTGCGCCCGGCCGCACATCGCGCGAGTACTGCTGCGGCACGTTGACATAGACGCGCAGCTTCTTGGTGGCGGCGATATCGAAGAGTTCCTTGCCGGGCGCGTTGCCCCCGGCGTTAATGAGCGCCCCGATATCGATGTTGCGCGCGGTGATCACGCCGTCGAAGGGCGCGTAGACTTTCTGGAAATGCTGCGTCTCTTCCAGGCGTCGCACGTTGTAGGTGGCCGAATCCACCATCGCCTTCTTGGCGTGCAGATCGCCCACGCGATCCTCGACGTCCTGTTTGGCCACGGAGTCGCTCTTGAGGAGCGCTTCGTAGCGATCGGCGGTGGACTGCGAGAGTTGCAGATTGGCCTGCGCGGTGGCCAGATCGGCGCGCGCCTGGTCGAGCTGCCGGTCCACTTCGGGAGTCTCGATTTCCGCCAGCAACTGTCCCGCTTTCACGTGCGCGCCGATATCGAAGTACCAGGCCTTCAGGTAGCCGTTGGTGCGCGCATAAATCGGCGTCGCCACGTAGGCCTGGGCATTGCCGGGCAGCACCACCTCTTCGGCCGGCGCGCCGCGCTGCGGATGGATGACGGTAACGGTAGGCACCGACTGATCGAGGGTGACCTCTTTCAGTGCCGCTTGGGCGTGCACGCGCTGCGCCAGGCCGGTGGATATTGCATAGGCGATCAGTCCGCCCCCCAGGCACAGCACTACCACGATGGCAATCCAGGCGAGCGCCGGCAACCGCTGCCTCCGTTGGTCTTCCGGGGTGGCGATCTCTGGGCTAGTCATTGGCGGTCCCTTCAGGAGTCTGCGATGGCGCTCTGCGCCCATGCAGCATGGCGAATATCGCCGGCACAAATGTCAGGGTAGCGACGGTGGCGAAGAGCAATCCGCCGATTACCGCGCGCCCCAGCGGCGCGTTCTGCTCGCCGCCCTCGCCCAGGCCGCGCGCCATGGGCACCATGCCGATCATCATTGCCAGTGCCGTCATGATCACCGGGCGGAAGCGTGTGAAGCCGGCGCTCAGCGCGGCCTCCACCGGGTTGCCCGTTTCGATCAGCCGCTCCTTGGCGAAGCTGATCACCAGAATACTGTTGGCGGTGGCCACGCCCATGCACATGATGGCGCCCATCATCGCCGGGACGCTCAGCGTGGTATGGGTGACGAATAACATCAGCACGATTCCCGCCAGCGCCGCCGGCAGCGCGGTAATGATGATGAACGGGTCGAGCCACGATTGGAAGTTGACCACAATCAAGAGATAAACCAGCACGATGGAGAAGATGAGGCCGGCCACCAGCCCGGCAAACGAAGTCTGCATGGTCTCCACCTGCCCGCGCACCAGCATTTCCGAACCGCGCACCAGGTTCTTGCGATTCTGGTTGACGATACTTTGCACGTCGCGGCCTACGGCGGCCAGATCGCGGCCGTCTACCGAGCTGTAGATGTCGATCGTGCGCTGGATATCGTAATGATTGACGGAAGACATGGAGTCGCCGCGGCTGATGGAGGTGAGGTCGTTGAGGATTTCCGGTGTGCCCGTGGGTCCGGCGGTAAGCGGAAGGTTGCGCAGCCCCTGGAGCGAATCCACATCGTACTGCGGAGCCTGTGTCACCACGCTGTAGCTGACGCCGTTCTGTGGATTCAGCCAGAAAGTGGGAGCGGTTTGAAAGCTCCCGCTGAGTGAAATCAGCAGGCTCTGCGCGATGTCGGCTTGCGTGTAGCCGCTCTGCGCGGCCTTGATGCGGTCGGTAAACACGTGCAGCATGGGTTGGTCGAAGGTCTGTTGAATGCGGAGGTCGGCAATTCCCGGGACGCGTCTCATCTGCCGCAGCATACGGTCGGCCAGGTCGCGATTGGCCTCCACATTCTTGCCGATGAGTTGCACGTCGATGGGTGCGGGTAGACCGAAATTCAGAATCTGGCTGACGATGTCGTCGGGCAGGAAGTAAAACTCGGTGCCAGGAAACTCGCGCGGCAGACTGGCGCGCAGCATGCGGACGAATTCCTCCGTGGGCCGATGGTTTTCTTTGAGCGCCACCATGATGTCGGCGTCCGACGTGCCCACGGGAGCGGAATTGCTGTAGATGGTGTTGATGCTGCTGTAGGGCAGGCCGATTTCATCCAGGATATTTTCCAACTGATCGGGGGGAACCTGCCGGCGGATGGCTTGCTCCACCAAATCGCAGATACGGGCCGTCTCCTCGATGCGCATCCCCATCTTGGCGCGCAGATGGAGTTTGAACTGGCCGGTATCGGACGATGGGAAGAAATCCTGCCCCAGCCAGGGAAAAAGCAGGAAGCCCGAGAGGCAGACCACCAGGAACAGCGGCACGAAGACCCATCGCCCATGCACCAGCATATTGAGGATGGCGTAATAACCGTCGCGCAGGCGGTCGAACCCATGTTCGAAAGCGCGCTGCAACAAGACCAGCGGATTGCGCGACGGGCCGTGATGCTGGCGCTTGAGCAGGTACTTGGCGAGCGTGGGCACCAGGGTGCGCGAGAGGCCATACGAGGCCAGCATGGCGAAGACCACCGCTTCCGCCAGCGGCACGAAGAGATATCGCGCCACGCCGCTGAGGAAGAACATGGGCAGGAAGACGATGCAGATACAAAGCGTGGAGACCATCGCCGGCACGGCGATTTGCGACGCACCGTCGAGAATGGCCTGCTCGATTTCCTTGCCTTGATCGAGATTGCGGTTGACGTTCTCAATTTCCACGGTGGCGTCGTCCACCAGGATTCCGACCGCCAGCGCGAGTCCGCCCAGCGTCATGATGTTGATGGTCTCGTGCAGCAGGCTGAGCACGATGATAGAAGTGAGAATGGAGAGCGGAATCGAAACCGCAATGATGACGGTGCTGCGCCAGCTTCCCAGGAAGACCAGAATCATCAGGCCGGTGAGGCAAGCGGCGATCACCGCCTCGCGGATCACGCCGTTGATGGAGGCGCGCACGAAGATGGATTGATCGGCCAGGGGCTGCATCTTCAACTCCGGGGGCAGCGTGGCGGCGACCACCGGCAGCATTTTGCGGACGCCATCCACCACCGAAAGAGTGGAGGCGTTGCCGGCTTTCATAATGGTGAGCAGCACGCCGCGTTTGCCATCCTGGCGCACAATGTTGGTCTGCGGCGAGAAGCCGTCGCGGACGTGGCCGACGTCGCGAATGTAGACCGGTGTGCCGTTCACCACCTTGATGGGAAAGTCGTTGAAGGCATCCACTGTCTCGGGGCTGGAATTGAGGTCGACGTCGTATTCGAACTGGCCGATTTTAGAAGTGCCCGCCGGGATGATGAGATTCTGATTGGCGATGGCGTTGGTGATATCGGCGGGCGACAGACCTTTCGACTGCATCTCGGTGGGGTCGATATCCACCATAATCTGCCGCTGCTTGCCGCCATACGGGTACGGGATGGAGCAGCCGGGAATAGTGACGAGCCGGGTGCGGATGAAATTCACTCCGTAATCGAACAGCTCCTGTTCCGACAATCCTTGGCCGCCCAGGCCCAATTGCAGGATGGGCACGCTGGAGGCGCTATAGGCCAGCAGGAAGGGCGCCGTAGTTCCGGGCGGCATCTGGCGGAGGACCGGCTGGGAAATCGCCGTCACTTCCGCGATGGCCGACTTCACATCCGCCCCGGGCTGAAAGAAAATTTTGATGATGGAGCGCCCGTTAATGGATTGCGATTCCATGTGCTCGATATCGTTGACCGTAGTGGTGAGCGAGCGCTCGTAAATGGACGCGATGCGCTCTTCCATTTCCTCCGCGCTCAGGCCGGTGTAGTTGAACGCGGACGCAATCACCGGGATATCGATGTTGGGAAAAATGTCGGTGGGGGTGCGAAGAATGACGACGGGTGCCAGAATCAGAATCAGCAACGCCAAAACAACGAACGTATAGGGCCGCGCCAGCGCTAGCCGGACAATCCACATTCCAGACTTACTCCCATTGGCGCGTGTTACGCGCCGAAATTACTGGACAGAAGCGTTTCGAAATTCGTATATTCAAATTGTCGCACGGGATGGCCACTCCAGCAAAACTCGCACGTGGACGCGGACGGCCGCGCGATGAAGCGGCGCGGCGGCGAATCCTCAACGCCGCGCTCGAACTGATGGACGAAACGTCCTTCTCGCAGGTCACCATCGAAGCGATTGCGGTACGGGCGGCGGCCAGCAAAACCACGGTGTACCGGTGGTGGCCGAATAAAGCGCAACTCGCGATCGAGGCATTTCGCGAAGCGGTGGCGCCGGAGTTGCCGTTGCGCGATACCGGATCGTTGCGCGACGATCTCACCACCCAGATGCGGAATTTCGTGCGTGTGCTCTCCGGCCGCGGCGGCCGCATGCTGCGATCGTTCCTGGTAGCGGCGCGCTGCGATGCCGAACTGGCCGCGGCGTTTCGCACTATCTGGAGCGATCCGCGCCGCGCCGAAGCGAAATCGATGCTGCGCCAGAAACAACAGAGCGGGCAATTGCGCCCGGATGCGGATCTCGACCTGGTGATCGATTCTCTTTACGGTCCGCTGTACTACCGCTTTCTGGTGAAGAACGAAATCCCTTCCCAAAGATATGCGGAGTCGCTGGCTTCGCTGGTGATTGAAGGTCTTTCGCCCAACTGACGCCGCCGTGTTATTCTCCCAGTGACCATGGGCGAAAGCTTTCGACTCCTCTTCCGCCTGCTCTCGCAACCGGTGGTGGCGATGAGCGCCATCCTCGATCGCGGCAGCCTGATGTGGGCGAGCATCGCGGCGGTCGCGGTATCGTTGGCGCTCGAATCGGCGGCGGGAAATTGGGTGCGCCTTCCGTTCTATCTGCCGCTGTTGGTGCTGGCGGCGGCTTACGTCCCCGGAGTGCTGCTGTTGTGCGGGATTTTCGGCCGCCTGGGCGGATTCATGGTGTCTTTCCGGCGAGACTATTTCCCCATGCTGGCATGCACGGCGATGGCGTGGTCGGCCGCCAATCTTCCGCTGGCGATTGCGGGCTGGTTCCTGCCGCCGGTGGCGGTGCTGGCGCTCGCCGCGATGGCCTATCTGTACTTTGCGTTCCTGATGTTCGTTGCTATTCGGACGGTGTTTGGCGCAAGCGCCGGGTTGGCGGTCGCGGTGGTCTGTCTCTCCTGGATTCCGCTGGTGGCGGCGGCCTTTCTGTGGCGGCCTTTGAGCTTTCTGATGGGGTGGATCGCGTCGCCGTTCTTCCTGCTTTATGCCTGGTGGGCGCTGGGCGGCGAGATCTCCGGCCTGGGCGCGGCGATGCGCAATCGCCAGCACTTCCGCCGCATGATGGATGCGGCGGCGCTCAATCCGCACGATGGTGAGGCGCAATACCAGCTCGGAATCGTGTATCAGCAGCGGCGCAATTATACCGAGGCCATCCAGCGATTCCAGAACGCCGTGCGCATCGACCCGGAGCAGACCGACGCGCATTATCAACTGGGCCGCATGGCGCGCGAACAGGGCCGGACGGACGACGCCCTACGCGAGTTTAAAATCGTGGTGGAGCAGGACCCCAAGCACAATCTGAGCGAGATCCTGCGCGAACTGGGCGCCGCCTATCTGGCCGCCGGACGATTTCAGACGGCGCGCCAACAGCTCGAAGTTTATATTGAACGCAGGGCGTACGATCCCGAGGGCTTGTATTATTACGGGCAGGCGCTTGAAGCGTTGGGTAAGCCTGGCGAAGCGCGCGAAGCGTACGCGCGCGCGGTGGAAGCGGCCCGCACGGCGCCGCGCTATCGAAGGCGCGAGGTGGCGCGCTGGAGCAGGCTAGCGCAAAAGCAGGAGCGCAAGCTGAAGGCAAGCTGACGAATTCGCGGCACCCCCCGCATCGGTGGGGGTACTGCACCCCGCAAGTTCCGCGTATCCTGCGGATAGACCGAAGCGTCTATGCTATTGTGCAGCTTTACGGGGCCCTTCTCACTCCTCACCCCTTCCGCATTTCCAGAAGCTAACTAAGATCAGACCTCAGGAGTTCCGCTTGTCTTTTGTTCGGCTTACGAAACGTGTCTGGTTCTCTGCCGCGCTCTGCTGCTCCTTACTCGCGGCGCAAACCCCCGAGTCGCCCACCCCCTCCAATTGGTTGCAAAGCCTTTGGAACCTGCCGGTTACCCGCTGGCTGAGCCCCTTCTTTTCGATACCCGACCCGCCCCCGGCCGCGCCCGTCGCGACGCCCTTCACCTGCAAGGTGCCGCCGCTGCCGCCCATCACCGATCCCGAGGCGCAGGAGTTCGAAGCCAGCGCCACGACACCCGATACTGGCGGCCTGGTGCCGGCGATGTCGCGCGCGCTGCAGAAGTTCCAGCAGTTGGTGAAGTCCGCCGGCGGCATCTTTACGCTGAAATCGGCATACCGGCCGCCGTCTTACCAGGCGCATCTGCAACAGGTCTGGTTCAAATGGATGGAACTCCGCAACAATCGCGATCCCGGCTGCCAACTGCTACGCGCCGATGTGGAGGCGGAGTTTAAGGGCCACCATCTGATCGAGAGCCAGAAGCCGGTGACGTCGTCCGATCATACGCGCGGCCTGGCCTTCGACGCCACCGTTCTGATGCCGGCCGCGTCGAGCAAGACGCGGTGCATCGTGAACCTGGACCGGCTGGCGCAGATCGCCGGCATCATGCGTCCGGATATCGCGCGCGACCCGGTACATTATAAGCTGGTGCCGGGACGATTCGCGCGGGCGGGCGTGCACGCCACGGCGGCCACCGAGTAGCGGCCTGCCCTGCATTTGTATATAAGCCCCAACTTGTAGTACACTCGATATTTACTCCTGTGGTTCCGGCACACTTCGTGTGTTCGGGCTCCCAAAATGAGGTTGCAATGCACGCGATTCTAGAAACTGGCGGAAAGCAGTACCGGGTAGCTTCCGGGGACGTAATCCGCGTCGAGAAGTTGTCCGGCGAAATCGGCTCGGAAGTTGAGCTGCCGGTGAAGGCCGCTTTCAAAGATGGCGGCGAACTGGTTGCCGGCGGCACCGTGAAGGCGACCATTCTGGGCGCCGGCCGGGGCGACAAAATTCTGGTTTTCAAATTCAAGCGTAAGAAGCAATATAAGAAGACCATTGGGCATCGCCAGTCCTTCACCGAAGTGAAGGTGGGCGACCTGATTTAGGTGACGTATGGCACATAAAAAAGGCTTAGGCAGTTCTAAAAACGGCCGCGATTCCAATTCGCAGCGGCTGGGTGTGAAGGTTTTCGGCGGGCAGTTGATTCCCGGCGGTTCGATCCTCGTGCGGCAGCGCGGCACCAAGCTGAAGCCCGGGCTGAACGTGGGCTGGGGCAAGGACGATACGCTGTTTGCCAAAGTGACCGGCACGGTGGAATTCCGGGACCGCGGCCGCCTTGGCAAGTTCGTCAGCGTGAAGGAAGTCGCGTAACCATTCGCCCGAATCGGTAGAGAGTTTCCGCCGCCGGTTTCTCCCGAACCCGGCGGCATTTCTCTGTTTGGACACCTCGTGTTTATCGACGAAGTCAGAATTTCAGTAAAGGCCGGCGACGGCGGTAACGGCTGCATGGCATTCCGGCGGGAGAAGTACGTCCCGCGCGGCGGCCCGAGCGGAGGCGACGGCGGCCACGGCGGCGATGTGACGCTGGTGGCCGATCCGCATGAAAATACGCTGCTGAAATATCGCTACAATCCCGAGCACAAGGCGGAACGGGGTCGGCACGGCGAAGGCAGCAACTGCACCGGATCCGACGGCCACGATGTCGAACTCGACGTGCCGGTAGGGACGGTGGTGTACGACGACGCCACCGGCGAGCGCCTTTTCGATTTTACGGAGGCCGGCCAGCGGTACCGGGTGGCGCGCGGCGGCCGCGGCGGGAAGGGAAATGCGCGTTACGCGACGTCAACCCACCAGGCGCCGACCGAACACCAGCCCGGTTTCCCGGGCGAAGAGAAACGCCTCCGCCTGGAACTGAAACTATTGGCCGATGTTGGGCTGGTGGGCTTTCCGAACGCCGGTAAATCGACGCTCATCTCGCGCATCTCAGCGGCGCGTCCCAAGATTGCCAACTACCCGTTCACCACGCTCGAACCGAATCTCGGCGTCGTACAGATTGCCGATTTCCGCAGCTTCGTGGTGGCCGACATGCCGGGTCTGATCGCCGGGGCGCACCTGGGGCACGGGTTGGGCATTCAATTCCTGCGGCATATCGAACGCACGCGCCTGCTAGTGCATCTGGTGGACGTTTCGGACGTTTCCGGGCGCGATCCGGCGGAAGACTTCGAGACGGTGATGCAGGAACTGGCGAGCTTCAGCGACGACCTGGCGGCCAAGCCCATGATTGTTGTCGCGAGCAAGATGGACGCCGCGCAAGATACCGCACGTGTGGACGGACTGCGGCAACTGGCGGCCGATCGCGGTCTGCCGTTCTTCGAAATCTCGAGCGCCACGGGCATGGGAATCGAGAAGCTGAAATTCGCCATGGCCGAGCGAGTGCTGGACAGCGCGCCTCAAGCCGGATAGTTGCGCAGGTGCGGCGTGAGCATGCCGCACCTGGCCGCGACGCTGGCCGCATATTCGTTTCCTACATTGAGCGGGACCACGCTCCAGTCGCCTTCGGGCTCCGCACTGGCGCCATAGAGGCCGATTCCGGTGGCTTTCAATCGGGCTTCGATGCGCGTCCAGCGGCGATGGAACTCCACTTCCCGATGCTCGGCAGGCACCTCGGCGAGGGCTGCCGCTTCCAGGGGCGGAAAGAAGCGCTCGGCGATCGCCATGCAGTCGCGCATGGGGCGGAAGTGTTCGACATCGACTCCGATTTCGGTTTCGCGCGCCACTGCGACCAGCGCCAGTTCGCCCGAGTGCGAGAGATTGAATTGCAGCGCGGGTTCGGCGGCGAGGTACGGCTTGCCGTGTTCACCCAGGGAGAAATCGGGGGACGCACTCGTATAGCTGCGGAGAATGACGCGCAATGCGGCGTGCGATCGCAGATAGCGCCGGCGCAGCGGCTCGCTTACGAATCGCGCCGCCCGGTCGGCTTCACCGGCGGTGGGCGGCGGCCACTCGATCTCGGCGTCGAGATGCACTATCCAGACATCCACATCGGGCATTCCCGGCTATTATGCCATCCCGTGAGGCGAGTAAGCGGCGCTCCCTCACGGTGACGGCTGTGTTCGATGGCGTAAGTGAACTTAGAAGCTAATTACTAATACTCCCGCGGCATCCGGCATCGAGTTACCGCCGGGCGCCACGGTGATGGCATTCTGCGCGAAGGTCACCGAGTAACCCGCGCCGGGCGTGAGGCCGGTGACCATTACAGTGTGGACTCCGGCAGGTGCGGGCAGGGTGGTGGCGGTGAAGGCTGCACCGGTGCTGAACGGGAAATAGACCGCGACACCAGAGAATTGTGCGCCATCGAAGGCCGTCCCGGCTGTGCTTTCCAGGTAGGTTGCCGCGGCCATCGAGACGCCCGAATCGGAAGCCTGCAGGACGTGCAGGAAACGCGTGTCGGCGGGGTCGTTGGGGTCCTGCACTTGCAGGATGAATTGCGTCGGTTCGAGCTCGGCCAGGGGTTCGAGCGAACTGGCGCCGTTGAAGTAAGTAATGGCGGGCTTGAGCGGCAGCAGCGTCTGCATGAAAAGGTGCTGGCCGTCGGGCATGGTTTCCGTCACGGTGTTGCCGGTGACCGCCGGATTCGTTACGAGCGCCACATTGAAACGCTTGAACAGGCCCGTGTGGACGGTGGTGGCGCGATCGTAGACCACGATGTAGTCGCTGGCCGCCACGTTGTTCAGCCACAGGATCGAGCGCGTGGACTGGGTGACATCCATTGCCGCGTCCTGCGGCGACCAGATTTCGGGCCGGTTGAACAGGTTGGTGAGATTGCTGGCGGCGTAGACGTAACTCGCGCCATTGGCGGCGCCGTTGCTCGTGACGGTAGTGGGGTCGCCTGCATTCACGCCCTCCATCCACTGGCTGCCGTTGTCCCAGGCCGGGACATCGACGCCGTTCAGGTATTGCGGTGTTCCTCGCGCGCACCAGTTTTCCATCGCGAGCGTGTTGTGAAACTCGGTGGTGGCGCCGTTGCCGCCGCCGCCGTTATCGTAGTTACTCATCTCCTTGGTGAGCCACTCGCCCTTGCGATAGAGTTCGAACATTCCGCCGTTGCCGTCCTGATGATTGATGGAAATCCAACTGGCACGGTAATCGAACATGGTGGAATTGGCTGTCCACCCGGTATGCGCGAGAACGCGGCCGGCAGGCGCGTCATAGAAGAGGGCGGGGAACGCGGGACGCGGATCGGCGGCGGTGGGCGCATTGGGATCGAGCAGCATGAAATAGAGGAGCGAGGACGTCGCGCCCCAGGTCCAGGGATCGTTGACGCGTTGGATCAATTCCGACGCGCCGCCTTCCACGGCATTGACGGAGAACCAGCGCGCGGCATTGAGATGAGCCGTCTGGTTGTTCTCCTGATCGAGCAGCGCGAGGAGTGCAAACGGCCGCATGAAGTCAGGCGTGGCGTAGCTCCGGAGTAAGTCGCCGTAGCCGGCATATTGATAGATCGGGCCAAGATATGTCTCGGTGGGGGCGATAAACGGCGCGGGGATGAGCGACGAGATGTAGCCCGTGACATAGCGGTCCCACACCGGCGAGCCGATCATCTGAATCTGCGGCCCGGCGAGGGTGGGATCGTCGAACCCGGCGGTTTGCAGGGCGAGCAGTTGGCCCAGCACATAAGCGAACGACTCGCCATAGAGCATACCCTCAGGCGGCAATCCGCCGCTGGCCAGGCCGAAGCCCGCGCCGCTGGGATTGTTGGGGATGCCGTAAGCCTGTGCCACCGCAGCCGGTTCGCCCATCATTGCCCAGATCTGATACAGCCAGGCGCCGTTGCCTTCGAGAATGTAACTGCGCTCGGTGTTACCGACGGCTGATGGCGCCACTGCGGCGTCGACCGCCGGATCGTCGGCCGGATCGAGCGTCAGCCCCATCATAGTAAGTACCCGCGCGTGGGCAAGGTAGTAGTTATTCGACGCCATGCGATACGGCTGGTTGTTCGGCAGAAGCTGCAGGCTATTCAGTACGCCGTGGATCTGCGGGGAATCGCCGCCGGTGGTCGAGGCGTTGACGCAGTCGTTCGACCACATCAGGAAAACCTTTTGGACGGTGCCTTTGTCGGCGGCGGTAAGGATGGGGTTGCCGCTGGCGTCGGTGGCGTTGTAGATCCAGTCGATTACCAGGGGCCACTCATGCCCGGTGGCGCTGCCGCGATTGTAGACCATGAAGAGGGGATCGCGGAAGGGAGCGTTGGAAAGGTGCCCGAGGGCGGCTTGATTGAAGCCGTACATGATCAGATTGCGAGCCGCCTGCGCGTATTGCTGGCGGTTGGCAAGGCTCGGATCGATCAGCGACTGGAACGCCAGGATCATGGCGTTCTCCTCGGAGAGCATTCCCTGGTAGCCCTGGACGTCGCCGAAATCGGTATAAGGGCTCACGGGAATGGGGTTCTTGGCGGCAAGGCCGGCGCCCGGGAAAGCGGCATTGTAATTAGCTACCGCCTGACTTACTAAGCCCGTGTAAGCCTGATACACGGAGTTACTCGGTGTGGCCCAACTGCGCAGGCGGGACACGTCGGCGGGCGTCACCCAGAGACGGGGATGGGTGGTGACCGGGAAGGGAACCGGAGCCGGCGCGTAGAAGTTCGCCGTCACAGTGGTGTTGGCGGCGGGCATCGTGAGGGTGGTGGCAGGCTGGTTGGCATTGGCGACGCCCGTCCCGGTCCACGTCTGGAAATACTGGCCGGCCGGCGCGGCGTTGGCCGCGATGGGAACCGTTGCCCCGGCCGCATAGACGCCGCTGCCGGTCCCGTTGGCCACCGTCAAAGTAAAAGTCTGGGCGATCAAATTAGCGGTGACGGTGGTGGCGGCCGCAGGCATTGTGATGGTGGTGGCTGCCGCATTAGGGTTGGCCACCGCCGCGCCGGTCCAACTCTGGAAGGTCTGTCCCGCGCCGACCGTGGCGTTGATGTTGACGATGTTGCCGGCCGGATAGTTGCCGGTGCCGCTTCCGTTGACTACGGTGAGCGGATAGGTGACGGGCGGCGCGCCGAAATTGGCGGTTACCGTGGCGGGCCCTGCCGGCATGGCGATGGTGGTGGTGGACGCGGTGGAATTGGCAACGGCGGCGCCGGTCCAGTTGAGGAACGCCTGTCCGGCGGGTGGCGCGTTGGCGGTGATGGACACCGACGTCCCGGCGGTGTAAGTTCCACTGCCGCTACCGTTGACTACTGTTAGTGCGTAGGATGCCGGACCGGAAACCTGAACGGCGATCGTGTTACTGGGCGAGCTGCCTGGATTGACTATATAGAAGCTCACGGTTGTACCGGCAGACAGGTAGCTGCTGGTGGTGAGCGTGGTGGCATTTATATAGGTAGTGGATAGCTGAATGCCGGACTGGATGACTTCCGCGCCTTTTTGGAATCCGGTGCCGGTGAACGTGAGGGTGGTCGTGCCCGAAGGTACGGGATTCGGCGAAACTTGCATCAGCGTGGGGCCAGGAGCGAGGAAATAGATGTACTGTACGGCAGACGTACCGGGGCTCGCGACGCTGGTGGCGGTAATCTGCGGCGCGTTGGCGGGGATTGTGGCGGGCGCAGCGTACAGGCCGCCGGGCGTGATGGTGCCATTGGTCGCGCTGTTGCCGGCAACGCTCCAGGTGACGGCGGTGTTGGCGACCCCGGTGACGGTGGCGGTGAACTGGACGGTGGTGCCCGGGGGAATGGCGACGTAGCCCGAGGGCGAAATGCCGATGTGCGCGGGAGAGGAGTAAGTCGCCGTGACGGTGGCGGCCGCGGCGGGCATGGTGATGGTGGTATTGGCGGCGCTGCTATTGGCGACTGTTGCGCCGGTCCACGAACTGAAGGCCTGTCCTGCAGGCGGGGCATTCGCGGAGATAGACACGACGGTGCCGGCGGCGTAACTGCCGCTCCCGGTACCATTGACGACCGTCAGGGCGTAAGTCGACGACGTGTAGGTCGCGGTGACGGTGGTGGCCGCGGCGGGCATGGTGATGGTGGTGTTGGCGGCGCTGCTATTGGCGACCGTCGCGCCGGTCCACGAACTGAAGGCCTGTCCGGCAGGCGGGGCATTCGCCGAAATGGAGACGACGGTGCCGGCGGCGTAACTGCCGCTCCCGGTACCATTGACGACCGTCAGGGCGTAAGTCGACGAGGTGTAGGTCGCGGTGACGTTGGCGGCCGCGGCGGGCATGGTGATGGTGGTGTTGGCGGCGCTGCTATTGGCGACTGTCGCGCCGGTCCACGAACTAAACGCTTGTCCGGCAGGCGGGGCATTCGCGGAGATAGACACGACGGTGCCGGCGGCGTAACTGCCGCTACCGGTACCGTTGACGACCGTCAGGGCATAAGTGGCGGCACTGCCGACCGGAACCATCAGGGTGTTGCTGGGCGCTGTTCCCGGATTGACCGCATAGAACGAAGCTGTGGTGGCGGCGGCGAAGTAGACTCCGGCCTTGAGGGTGGTGGAGTTGACGAACGACGTACTCGCCTGCACGCGTGTCCCGCCCGCGACGCTGTACTGAACGGTAGCGCCCTTCTGGAACCCGACGCCGGTGAGGGTTACGGTCGAGGTGCCGGTGGGAATCGGACTGGGGGCCACTTGCGTAAGAGCAGGTCCCGCTGAGAGGAAGTATACGAACTGGGTGGCTTTCGTAGCAGGAGGGGCCACGCTGGTGGCGGTGATTTGCGCGGGGTTTGCCGGGGCAGTGGCGGGTGCGCTATACAGACCGGCGGCGCTGATGGAACCATAGGTGGCCGCACTACCGGAGACGCTCCAAGTGACCGCGGTGCTCGACAGTCCGACGACCGCGGCGGTAAATTGCGTGGTGCCGGCAAGGGGCACCGCGAGATAGCCGGAGGGCGAGATGGTGACGGTCTGTGCCGTCATCGCGGGGGCGCACAGCGAGAGCAGGAGGGCACCGATCAGAAGTCTACTAGTCTGCACCTAACCAATGTAGGATGACGTTGGTTGATGAAACAACTGCATAAACAGGTAGTAGTGAAGAAACTTAGTAATAACGAAAGATAGCGGTGACGTACTAAGTAAGGTTATCGACGGCACTTACTAAAGATATGCGCGCACGCCGAGGATGGCATTCAGCAGCATGTGGGCAATCCGCGATCTTCCCGGCGCCATTGGGCGCGGGATCGAGAGAGCCGGTCCTGCGGGCGGAAAGCCATCCTGCACGTCCAGTGAAGGGGCAAAGAGGCAACGGGTTGATTACAATTGTCACGTGCATAGCGGTGCCAGCGCGGGCAGCGGCAATTTCTTCCGGGAGGGAAATCGGCGTGGTCTATCATAGAGGAATGTGCCGATTGGGCGCGATTTTCCTGGTAACCTCGTCGCTCCTGGCGGCGCAAACGGCGCCGGCCGACATGCTGGCCGGTCTGCAATGGCGAAGCATCGGGCCGGCCGCGACCGGCGGGCGCATCGCCGACCTGGCGGTGGTGGAAACCGCCAACCAGCCAACCACCATTTATGTCGCCACCACTTCCGGCGGCATCTTTAAGAGCATGAATGACGGCGTCTCCTTCGCACCGGTCTTCGACCATGCGGGCGGCATGATGTCGATCGGTGCGGTGGCGGTGGCGCCGTCCGATTCCAGGGTGGTGTGGGCGGGCACCGGGGAGGCCGACAATCGCCAGAGCTCGTCCTGGGGCGATGGCGTCTACAAATCGGTGAATGGCGGGTTCACGTGGATCCGTATGGGGCTGGCCGATACGCGCCACATCGGTAAAATCGTCATCGACCCGGCCGACCCGAATGTGGTCTGGGTGGCCGCGGTGGGCCACTTGTGGGGTTCGAACGACGAGCGCGGCGTCTATAAGACTATCGACGGGGGAGCAAGCTGGAAGAAGGTCCTTTATAAGGACGAGAACACCGGCGCGATCGACCTGGCGATGGATCCGCACGACCGGAACGTGGTCTACGCCGCGCTCTACCAGCGGCAGCGGAAGGGCTGGGGCTTCAATGGCGGCGGACCGGGCAGCGGCATCTACCGGACCACCGATGGGGGCGCCACCTGGGCCGAATTGACCAATGGGCTGCCGGGCGGCGATAAGGGCCGGATCGGCATCACGCTTTCGGCGCGCGACAGCCATACCGTGTACGCCGTGGTGGAGGCCGACCCGGCGAACTCCGGCGGGGTCTTTCGCAGCACCAACCGCGGCGATAGCTGGGAACACCTTTCCAGCCTCAACCCGCGCCCCATGTATTACAGCCGCATCTATATCGATCCCAGGGATCCCAACCGCATCTACCTGATGGGCTCAAACCGCGGGCTATGGGTGTCCGACGATGCCGGGCGCAGTTTCCACGACATCTTTAGCGGCGTGCATGGCGAAGATCACGTGCTGTGGATCGACCCGGAGAACAGCAGCCGCCTGATTGTGGGCGGTGACGGCGGTGTTTCCATCTCTTACGATCGCGGCCTTTCCTGGCTGTTCCGCACGAATCTGCCGATCGGACAGTTTTATAACATCGCGGTCAATAATAGCGATCCGTACCTGATTTGCGGAGGGCTGCAGGATAACGGCAACTGGTGCACTCCCAGTTCTTCGCGGATGGACTATGGTATCTCCTTCCGCGACGCCTTCAATATCGGCGGGGGCGACGGCATGCAGACCGTCTTCGAGGACGACCATACGGTGCTGGTGAGCTCGCAAAACGGCAACACCGCGCGAGTGGACCTGAACAACATGGAGCGGCAGGTGATTGGGGCCGTGAAGCCGCTCGACCACTCGAAGCCGCCGTATCGGTGGTATTGGACCGCTCCGCTGATCGCCTCCCAGCTTCATGCCGGCACCATCTATACGGGCGCCAACGTTCTGTTCCGCTCGGACGACAGCGGGGTGAGCTGGCGGGCGGTCAGTCCCGACCTCACCGCGAATGTCGATCGCGAACGGCTCCAGATGATGGGCATGCCGGTACCGCGGCGCGCGTTCTCGCGGCATGACGGGCAAGCCAGTTTCTCTGCGCTCACGACGATCGCCGAGTCGCCGCTCGACCAGAACCTCCTCTATACCGGCGCGGACGACGGCACGGTGGAAGTGACTCGCGACGGAGGAAAGCAGTGGTCGAATCTTACCGCCAACTTACACGATCTGCCCCCGGGCCTGAATATCAGCGGGATCGTAGCGTCGCAGTATGTTGCCGGGCGGGTCTATGTTACTGCCGACGGCCATTTCAATGACGACTATCATGCATATGTGTTTGTAAGTGAGGATTACGGCGCCAGTTGGCGGCGCATCTCCGACGGTTTGCCGGAGACCTCCGTACACCGTCTGCGCGAACACCCATCCAATCCGAATCTGCTGGTGGCCGGGCTGGAGACCGGCGTGTTCGCCTCATTCGACCGCGGCGCCCACTGGGCGCCGCTCGATAACAACATGCCTCCGGTGCCGGTTTACGACCTGGTATTTCAGCAGCGCGACCACGCGCTGGTATTGGGCACGCACGGGCGGGGCGTCTGGATTCTCGACCACGCCCAGCCGCTGGGAGAGTTGACCGGCGACGTGCTGGCGAGTCAAGGCTATCTGTTTCCGGTGCCGGCGGCGCACTACCGCAAGATCTTCGTGGGGCAATACTGGTTCGGCGCGGGCGAGTTTTTCGCCCCCAATCCACCGCTGGGGGCGGAGATCAGCTATTATTTGCCGGCGCGGGCGCGCGACGTGCAGGTGGCGATTGCCGACGCGGCAGGGAAGACCGTCCGCACGCTGCGCGGTTCGGCACAAGCGGGGATCAATCGTCTGTGCTGGGACCTGCGGCACGCCGCACCGCTCGACAGCGGGCTGCTGCCGGGGAATTGCGGAATGCCCGTGGGCAGGGTGGGGCCGTTAGTCTTACCCGGCGAGTATCGGGTGACGGTGAAGATCGGCGATGCGGTCACGCTAAGCGGACCACTGACGGTGCTGCCCGACCCGGCGTTCGCGATCTCCGACGCCGACCGCATGACGCGCCAAACCGCGGTGATGAGCGCGTATTCCCTGCAGCAGCAACTGGCGGCGGCGCGCACGGCATATGAGAGGATGGCGGGGCAGATGGCCGGCGCGCGGCAGAACGGGTCGGAAAGAATGACCATGCAGGCCGGCGACCTGCTGGACCAGATCGCCCACTGCCAAACCGAAGCTTACAGCGTAGAGACGGCCATGGACGCGTACCAGGGCTTGCCGACGGCTGCGCAAATGGCCGATCTCGACCGCGTCTGGACGGATGGCATCGCGGCGGTGGCAGGGTTGAACCGGATCATCGAAGACACGGGGCTGTCGGCGGTGCCGGTCCCGGTGCGCTAGGCGTACAGGCCGCGGAACATGGATGAAAAGATCGTGCTGTTCGACGGGGTCTGCAACCTGTGCAACGGGTTCGTGCAATTCGTGCTGGCGCGCGATCCCGCCCGCCGATTCCGCTTTGCCTCGCTGCAATCGGCCGCAGCGGACCGCTTATTAAGAGATAAACTGCCGCCCGAAACGGTCGTCCTGATGGAGGGCGGCCGGATCTATCTGAAGTCGACGGCGGCGCTGCGAATTGCACGCGGGCTGTCCTTTCCGTGGCCTTTATTCTACGGTCTGATGGCAATTCCGCGGCCGGTGCGCGATGCGGTTTATGACTGGGTGGCGCGCCATCGCTACCGCTGGTTCGGAAGGCGCGAGCAGTGCCTGCTGCCCACTCCCGAATTGCGTTCGCGCTTTTTAGACTAAAAAGGTCTTAAATATATGATATGCTCTTAGGCATATGACAGCGCACTTTGGGAACCCCCGCCATGCGCCCCGCGATTACGCCCGGACGCCCGTGAATGTTTACTGGGAGATGACGCAAGCCTGCCCGCTCGCCTGCCGTCACTGCCGCGCATCGGCGGTGCCGGAGCCGCATCCCAATGAGCTCACATTTGAAGAAGGCGTGGCGTTTTTGCGGCAGATCCCGGGCTTCGGCGAGCCCAAGCCGCAGTTGATTCTCACTGGCGGCGATCCGCTCGAACGCAAGGATTTGTACGACTTAATGGATGAAGCGCACCGCCTCGGTATCGGCGTCTCAATTACGCCGGCGGCCAGCGAAGCGCTCACCCGCGAGGTGCTGGTACGCCTGCAAGAGCATCACCTGGAAGGCCTCGGGCTGAGCCTTGACGGGGCTACCGCCGCGGCGCACGATTCCATCCGCGGCATTCCGGGGACGTTCGAACGAACGCTGAACGCCTTACGCTGGGCGAAGGAATTGGGCATGCCGCTGCAGGTGAATACGCTGGTGGCGGAAGAGACGGCGGGCGATATCCCGGCAGTGTACGAACTGCTGAAAGCGTATGGCGTCACGCGCTGGAGCCTCTTTTTTCTGATCTCTGTGGGCCGCGGCAAAGTGCTGCAGCCGCTCTCGCCGGTGGAAGGGGAAAAGCTGATGGCATGGATCCACCAGACTTCCCTCCAGGCGCCGTTCGTTATGGCCACCACGGAAGCGCCGTCATACCGCCGCGTGGCTCTGGAACTTATGCGCGCCGAGGGGATGACGGGCGAACAGATCAAGCGCAGCGGCGCTTATCGGGGATTCGGAATTCGCGACGGCCACGGCATTATGTTCGTATCGCATACCGGCGACATCTGTCCTGCCGGCTTCCTGCCGCTGGTGTTGGGAAATGTGCGCAAAGATCAAGTGGCGGACGTCTACCGTTCCGCGCCGGTCTTCCAATCGCTGCACGACCCGAACCAGTTCGAAGGACGCTGCGGCTATTGCGAGTACAGCGCGCTGTGCGGCGGGTCGCGCGCCCGGGCCTATGAGGCCACGGGCGATCCTCTGGCCTCCGATCCATTCTGCCTGTACGAGCCGGCGCATCACGGCGGGTGAGCGGCGCTCGCGGCGTCACTGGTCTGTAACAGATCGCGCACAAGCCAACGATGTTTCGCCGCTAGCACGCACGCGACTTTGGCAGAATGCTGACTTGAGTTAGAAATTCCGGCTCACTGTCTAACTCCGTACAGAGGTGCGGACCGTTTCCTTGCTCCGTGCCGCTTCGCCATTTATAATCCTGTCAGAGCCGCTGCGGTTTCCGGACGCGCCACTACCCTTGCTCCTTCTCTCCGTGAACTGCCCCGCGTAGCCGCGGTTCCCATCGATATTCCCTGGAAATCATAGAAGGAGTGTGCCTGCGTGCGCAAACATGCCGTTTCCGCAGTTGTAATCGCCGGGAGCCTGGCTGCCATGGCGGCCGCGCAGTCCGGCGCCCGGGTTACGCTGCCGCCCAATGGCTGGCAGAGCACCCAGGCGCCGTTTGTGAACCACTGCCAGGACGTGGAATCGTACCGCGTGAGCACCGATCCGCCGGCCGAGTGGCTGCGTTTCGAACCCGCGACGGTGAATGCGCCGTCCGGTACGGCATTCGGGGTTCAGATCACCGCGCGCGCCGGTAAGCACGCGCTCGGGAAGTACACCACCTCGCTGCGTGCGATTTGTATCAGTTGCGCTGTCACCAATTCACCGTGCCTGCAGCCCGCCCAAGCCTTTCCTGTCGAAATGACGGTGGCGAACGTGGGAATCGCGGGCGCATTCGAGCCGATCCTCGATACGCCGGCGCGTGCGGCGGCAGTCACCCGCAGCACCATCCCCATGCCGAAAGTCTACGTTCCGCCCGCGCCGGCCGCTCCGGCGATCAATAAGTATATTCCGGCGATCGGCGGAACCTTGCTGTTTCTTGCCGCCATCGGGATGTTAGTGGGGCTGCGGGCACTCGGCAGCGGGCGGAAGGTGCACCTGGTGAGCGGATCGATGGGCGCCGAGAGCGAGCGGCATCAGGTGCGGCGGTAGGCCGGGCAGCTTGCGTTATACTTGGCCGGAGCCACCTCTATGCGTTCCCGCCATCTCATTCTGTATCTGCTTGCGTGCATTCCTGCCTTCGGTGCGCAAATCGCCGCCGCCAGCGTAGACCAACTGGCCGTCAAGGCTCTGGAACATAGCGGCGCCCCGAGCGTTTCCATCGCGGTGGTGCAGTCCGGCAGGATCGCCTTCGAGAAGGCCTACGGCAAGGCCCGCCTGGAGCCCCCGGTGGCTGCGCGCGCGGATATGCGCTATAGCATCGGGTCGGTAAGTAAGCAGTTTCTGGCCGGCACCGTGCTGCTGCTGGTGCAGGACGGTAAGTTGTCGCTGGACGACCATGTGGGCAAGTATCTTTCAGGTCTTACGCGCGCCGACGAAGTTACTATCCGCGAGTTACTCACACATACCTCGGGCTATCAGGATTACTACCCGCAAGACTATGTGGCCCCGTTCATGCTGAAGCCGGTGAGCGCCGAACATATCATCGACGAGTGGGCCCGGAAGCCGCTCGATTTCGATCCGGGAACGCGCTGGCAGTACAGCAATACCAACTACGTGATCGCCGGACGGATTGTGGAGAAGGTGGCGGGGGTTCCGTTCTTCGAGTTCCTTTCGCGGCGGATTCTGCAGCCGCTGGGGATGAGCAGCGCCATCAATCGCGCAGACCAGTCGATGTCCCCTGCGGACGCCGCGGGATATACGCGTTTTGCGCTGGCGCCGCTGCGTCCGGCGGAGCCCGAAGGGCGCGGATGGCTGTTCGCCGCCGGAGAACTGGCAATGACGGCGCACGATCTGGCGCTTTGGGATATCTCGCTCATGGAGCATACGCTGCTCACGCCAGCGTCGATGGAGGCGATGACCACGCCGGCGCGCCTGCGCAACGGCGCGCCCACCGATTACGCCCTGGGAGTGGGAGTGACAGACGCCGGCGGCCATCCGAAATGGCAGCATGGCGGCGCCGTCTCCGGGTTCGTGAGCCTGAATACCGTGTGGCCGGACCGGAAAGCCGCGGTGGTGGTGTTCGCGAACGAGGACGGATCCACCGCCACCGGCGAGATTGCGCGCGGCATCGCGCCGCTGCTGCTGGCGGAAGCAGACGACCCCAGCGCGGCGCCGGCGCTGGCGCAAGCGCGGAAAATCTTCGATGGATTGCTGGCCGGCAAGATCGACCGTACGCTGCTCACCTCCGACGCGGACGCGTTTTTCACTCCGCAAGTGCTGGCCGATGCCGAAGCCAGCCTCAAAGCGCAGGGGCCCCTGGAATCGCTCAAACAAACGTCGGTGGAACTGCGCGGCGGTATGACGTATCGCCACTTCGATCTGAAGTTCAAAGAGAGGGTTTTGCACCTGAGCACCCTGGCAATGCCCGGTGGGAAGCTGGAACAGTACCTGATTCAGTGAGCCCTACGGAAGCTACCGCACTTGTTCCAGGGTCGACGCGGTCCTTGACTGCATGCTCCAGCCACCCAGGTATCCGCCGGCCAACCGGATGACGAACGACACCAGGTACATGAGGCGGTCCTCAGGCCGGGCGCCGAACAGAAAGCCTAAAGTCAGGATCACCGTCACCACGCCGACCATGGTGCCGTTGAGAACGAAGTTTGCCGAGAGCTGCCGGGTGGCCCAGCGCGCCGAGAGAAAGGTGGCGAGTCCGCTGGCCGGGGGAGCGACGTAGAAGCCTACGGCCTGGCCGATCTGCTGCACACCGCCCGGGGAGCCGTTGCGGGCAAACAGCACCCAGGCACCCAGGATCGTCATCATCAGAGCCATCACCGCGACTTCGGAAATCAGCGCCGCCATGATCACCCGGCCCCAACGAATGCGAGATTTCATGAGCAACCTCCCCCGGCGATTATTTTCCTCTCTCGCAGCCTTGCCGCGCAACTAATCGATGGTTGCTGACTATAGTTATATCGACGGGGTCAGGTTAGACAAATACGCGTCCCAGTCGCGGCAGGCACCCGGGCGTTACAGAGACGATCGTCTAAACCGTGTGGCGGCGGGTTCGCCCCAGCAGTTCTTCGGCGCGATGCAGCGCCTTGTCTTCCGCTTCCTGGCGCGATGCGCCGGTGGTGCGGCACAAGGTGGCGCCCGGCGAGACGTTGTCGGCCTTGGCATGCCACTCGGCACCCATGCGGTAGCTGGTGAGATTCACTTCCCAGCCATCCGCGGCCAACTTGCGCTCGCGGTATTCCTCGATCTTCATGCTGCGGCCCCTTTGGCCACTTCCGCTCCCACCAGGTTGCCCCATTCGGTCCACGAGCCGTCGTAGTTGGTCACGTTCTCGAATCCCAGAAGGTACTTCAGAACGAACCAGGTATGACTGGAGCGCTCGCCGATTCGGCAATAGGCAATGATCGGCTTGGAACCGTCGATGCCCTCGTGGCCATAGAGCGCCTGGAGTTCATCGGCAGACTTGAAGGTGCCGTCGTCATTGCACGCCCGGCCCCACGGTATGCTGCGCGCGCCGGGAATGTGGCCGCCGCGCTGGCAGGTTTCCGGCAAACCGGGAGGCGCCAGAATTTCGCCCGAGAATTCCTGCGGACTGCGCACGTCCACCAGCGCCGCGGCGTGCGTGGCGGAGGCCTGCTGCACTTGCGGAAGATAGGCGCGCAGCGACACATCGGCCGGCTGGGCGCGGTATGCCGTGGGAGCAATGTGCGGATCGTCGGTCGCCACATCGCGGCCTTCGGCCAGCCATTTCTTGCGCCCGCCGTTCATCAGGCGAACATCTTGGTGGCCATAAATCCGGGCCTGCCAGAGAGCCCACGCGGCGAACCAGTTGTTATTGTCACCGTAGATCACCACGATGGTTTCCGGAGTGATACCGGATGCCGACATCAACGCCTCGAATTGCTGCTGCGAGAGAATCTCGCGTCGCACGCTATCGCAAAGCTGCGTGTGCCACGACCAGGCAATCGCGCCCGGTATATGGGCCTCTTGATACGCCTTGGTATCGACGTCGACTTCTACCACGCGGACGTTCGGATCGCCGCTATGCCGGCTCACCCAATCGGTGGATACCAGCGCTTCCGGATGTGCGTACTCGGCCATTGTTCCTCCCACTTTGGAATCTCCCCGATTATAGCGGCATTGTGACCAGGGTGCCCCGCAGTACTATAGAAGTGTGATGTTTAGCCGCGTATTGTGCTTTCTGTCCGCCGGGGTGCTGCTGGCGCAGACGGTGCCCGATCCCAAGGATGCCGCCCGCAAAGCTCTCGACCTCCTGCTGGCGCACAAGTATTCCGACATGATGCCGCTGTTCTCGGCCGCCTCGAAGGCCGCCAACACGGAGGACAAGCTGGCCGCGAAAGTTCCCGCCGCCTGGGGCGCCGTGGAGACCGTGGGTACGCCGGCGGTGCGAGCCATCGGGACGGCCAGCATCGTGACCACGCCCGTGAAGTTCGCCGCCGCCAACGTGAGCTTTGAAATCTCCGTGAATGCGGAAGGGCAGATCGGGCTGATCTTTCCTCGTGTCGACCCCTGGAAGCCAGCCGCTTACAGCAAGGCCGATTCGTTCAAAGAGCGCGCGGTAACCATCGGCACGCAGTACAAACTGTCCGGCACGCTCTCTGTGCCGAACGGCGCCGGACCATTCCCTGGAATTGTGCTGGTGCACGACACCGGGCAGGCGGACCGCGACGAGCAGAACGGAACCGTGAAGGTGTTCAAGGATCTCGCCGAGGGGCTGGCGTCGCAGGGCGTGGTGGTGCTGCGCTATGACAAGCGGACGCGAATCTATCCCACAGTGATGCAGAATGACAACTACACCGCTGTGCAAGAGATTATCGACGATGCCGTGATGGCGGCGGTTGTGCTGCGCTCGCAGCCGGAGGTGAAGCAGGGCCGCGTTTACGCGCTGGGCTACGGCTTCGGCGGATACCTGCTGCCGCGGGTGGGCGAGGCGGATGGCAAACTGGCGGGCATGATCGTGGTGAACGGAAATGAGCGTCCGCTGGAAGATGTGGCGGTGGACGAAGCGCAGTATGTTTTCGACGGCTTGAAAGACCACCTGTCGCCGCCGCAACTGGAACAGTGGAAGCGGCAGATGGCGGTGATCCAGGAGCAGGCCGTTAAGGTCAAGAAACTGACTCCGGGAGATGTCGACACTTCGAAGCTACTCGGCATGACGGGAGCCTACCTGCTCGACCTGAAAGGGTACGATCCCGCCAGCCAGGCGAAGCTCCTCAAGATTCCCATGCTGATTCTGCAAGGCGAGCGCGATTTCCAGGTCAACATGAAGGATTTCGCCGGCTGGAAGGCCGGGCTCGCGGGGATGCCGGGCGTCACCATGAAAACCTATCCGGCGCTCGACCATCTGCTGGTGGAAGGCACCGGCCGAAGCACGGAAGCCGAATACAGCAAGCCGGGGCAGCACGTCTCCCAGGCACTGGTGGACGATGTGGCGAAGTGGGTGAGCCAGTAGGCCGCCGGCGCGCTACCAGTCGACCGGTTTGCCGGGTTCGAGCGGCCAGATTTCAGTGCCGCTGCCGGCGGTCAGTTTGCTCAACTCCGCGGGCGTTCCGGTAAGTGCCTGGAACGTGCCGAAGTGCATGGGGACGGCCTTCTTCACCTTCAGCAGACGGCATGCCAACGCCGCTTCGCGCGGGCTCATGGTGTAGAGATCGCCGATGGGCAGGAATGCCAGCTCCGGCCGGTAGAGCTGTTCGATGAGCTGCATGTCGGTGAACACGTTGGTATCGCCGGCGAAGTAGAGGGTGCGTCCGCCGGGCAGGTGCAGCACATATCCCGATGCTTCGCCGCCGTAGATGATTTTGCCGTCGTCCAGAATGCCGCAGCTATGCACGGCGTGCGTCATCGTGACGGTGACCTCGCCCACTTTCTGCGATCCGCCCTTGTTCATGGCGCGCGTTTTCTGCACGCCTTTCGATTCCAGCCAGGCGCACGTCTCGAAGATGGCCACCACGTCGGGTTGGAATTGTTTGGCGAGCGCGGGCGTGTCGTGGATGTGGTCGAAATGGCCGTGGGTGATGCAGATGGTGTCCACGCGATCGATGGTGTGACCTTTGGGATAGGCGGGATTGCCGTCGATCCAGGGGTCCATCAGAATGGTGTGCCCGGAGGGGAGTTGAAACTGGAAACTGCCGTGTCCAAGCCAGGTAATTTGCACTGCGGGATATCCTCCTGAAAGAGATTTGCCTGCTACTGCTGCGATAGCTGCGTACAATTGACGTCCAACCGGTGAGGCTCCGGTCTCAGATGCTCCAGGTTGAATGACGCCATACAAAGCAGTGTAACGAACGCCAGCAAAAACGGGTCCAGAAAAATTGAGAGGAGCCAGCGAATAGGAAGACGACTTAAGGAGGTCCTGTTCAACCGCTGGATCATCGCCGCCTCTACCTGTATTTCACTTCACGCCGCTTTGGAATGCAGTTGACGGAGTGTTTGGTTCGGCTTATGAAGCTGTTCACCGACTCGGAGCCCCAACATAGTTTGCTCCTAACTGTTGAATCCAAGTTCTTGTGGCCGCATTCAGCGTGGTACGTCGTCACGGCAGTAGTTCGGATTGAGATTTTGCGTGTATGACGCCGTTAGGTGATATGAGTGATTCAGTACAATTGAACCTGAAAGGACGGTCTATGTTCGAAGGGAGCAGTCGGGCTTTTGGTCTCGGTATACCTGAATCGGCGGCTATCGCAGTGTTGGCTGCCATTGTCATTCTGCCATTCTGGAAGATTTTTTCAAAGGCTGGCTATCCGGGGGCGCTGGCCATTGTCATGATGATTCCGATTCTGAATCTCATCATGTTAGTATTCCTTGCATTCAGCGAATGGCCAATTCTCAGAGAATTACAAGCATTGAGGCACAGGACCGACCCAGAGAACAGGTGACTGGTATGGCGCTCATTACCCCGGTGTGGGTCGCTGCGGTTGCATCGTCCCGGAGGTTCACCGTGGAATCTCCGACAGTCTCAAAGCGGTATGCAGGGTACACGACGGGAGCGACCTCGAAGTCATGAATGATCGCTCTTCGATCCGCCGGCCCGCATTGACAGATTGAGCGGCCTAACCTATCCGAACTGCACGGTCAGCAGCATGTGCGGCGGACGGCGGACCTTCGTCGCCTGTTCGAAGGCGTATGCCAGGCGCAGCAGCACCGGCTCGCTCCACGCGGTGCCGAAGAACGAGAGTCCCACCGGCAATCCATGCACGAACCCCGCCGGCACGGTGATGTGCGGATAGCCTGCTACGGCCGCGGGGGTAGAACAGCCGCCGGTATCGTGATCGCCCGTGACCCAATCGATGAGCCATGCCGGTCCCGCCGTGGGCGCCACTATGGCATCCACCCGATACTTCTTCAGCACCGCGTCGATCCCTTCGGCGCGTGCCAGCCGGCGATTGTTGGCCTGCGCCGCGAGGTACGCCACATCGTTGAGACTGCCCCGCTGCTGCGACGCCACGAAAATCTCCTGCTCGAAATACGGCATCTCCTGGCGGCGGTGCTCGTCGTTGAAAGCGATCAGCCGCCCGAGTGTCAGCCCCGTCTTGCGCGCTTCCAGGTAGGCGTTCAGGTCGTTCTTGAATTCGTATTGCAGCACCAGGGTCTCGTTGGCGTCGTACTTGCCGAACGAGGGCAGATCGGCGGGATCCACCAGCGTTGCGCCCAGGTCCTTCATGCGCGCCAGGCAGGTGTCCATCAGCTTATGCACGTCGGGCCCGAGGTCGTAGAACTTCCGCGGGATTCCCAGGCGGGCGCCGCGGAGTCCGTCAGCCGCCAGGAATTTGGTGTAGTCGGGCTGCGCATGGGGCCCTTCCGCCATGGCGCCCAGCAGAATGGCGGCGTCGCGAACCGTGCGCGCCATGGGGCCGGCGGTGTCCTGGCTGTGCGAGATGGGGATGATGCCGCGGCCGCTCAGGAGTCCCACGGTCGGCTTGATTCCGACCACGCCGTTCATCGATGAGGGGCAGACGATCGAGCCGTCCGTCTCTGTCCCCACCGCCAGCGCGCACAGGTTTGCCGACACCGCGGCGCCCGAGCCGGAGCTCGACCCGCACGGGCTGCGATCGAGCGCGTACGGATTGTGCGTCTGCCCGCCGCGGCCGCTCCATCCGCTCACCGAACGGGTCGAGCGGAAATTCGCCCACTCGCTCAAATTGGTTTTGCCCAGCAGGACCGCGCCTGCCGCCCGCAATCGCTCCACCACGCCGGCGTCACGCGGCGAAGGCGCATCCACCAGGGCCAGCGAGCCCGCCGTGGTGTGCATCCGGTCGGCGGTATCGATGTTGTCTTTGATAAGCACCGGCATGCCGTGCAGCGGGCCGCGCTTCGGTCCGCGATCCAGGGCCGCGGCGATGTCGAGCGCATCGGGATTGATCTCGATCACCGAGCGGAGCACCGGGTCCAATTCGCGGATGCGCGCCAGGTATCGTTCGGTCAGCTCGCGGGCAGGGAAGTGCGACAGGTCGGCAATGGTCGCCTCCTCCAGGTTGGGAGTCTGGCCCTGCGCCATTCCGGCGAACACTGCGGCGGCCGCGCCCCCCAGAAACTTGCGGCGATGCATGTTCCCGATTATCGCTTGTTTGCGCTTGTATTAATCTGAAATCTGCATGCTCACCGACTTGGTGCAGATCCGTCTGCAGGGCGAAAAGAAGCGGCCCGAAAACGAGCGCTTCCGCCGCCATCTCAAATCGCACAGCCATTCGGACCGGGAACTGCGCTATATCGCCCAGGAAATCGAGGCGGAGATCGATTGCACGCAGTGCGCCAACTGCTGCAAGTCGGCCACCACCACGGTCGGCGACCGCGACGTGGAACGGCTGGCGCGATTCCTTCGCATCAAGCCCGCGAAGTTCCTGGCGGAGTATACCGAAGAGAGTTCCGAAGAAGGCCGCATACTCCGCAGGTCTGAGGCCGGGTGCGTCTTTCTCGCCGGCAATCTCTGCTCAGTCTACGATGTGCGGCCGGATACCTGCCAGCGGTTCCCGCACTTGGTGCGCGGGCAGGGGTCGCTTGCCAGCCGGATGTGGCAGTTCATCGATCGCGCCTGCTATTGCCCCATCGTGTTCAATTCGATGGAAGCGTTCAAGCAGGCGCTCAAATTCCCTCATTGAGGGACCTGTAAAATATTTCCGCCGTTCCGCTTGCGTCGAATAGCTCTTTCGGGCTATAGTCGAGAAACTTGCTGATCGATTTCCCGGCATTCACGGGATTATCCAGGCGGCGCCGCCCGTCTGGATCCTGGTTCGTCCTGGCATTTTTGATGCTGCCGGGTATGTATGGACAGGAATTGCTCCCGGCGAGTTGTGTTTCGCTGGTCCCGGCGCCGGCGTCTGCTGCCATAACGGGTGACGACTACCTGCCGCTTTCACGGCACGAACGCTGGCATGGGTATCTGCACGAGACTTTCCTCGGTACCCAGCCAGCGCTACGAATTTTCAGTTCGGCATTGATCGACCACATTGGCCATGCGCCCGTGCAATGGGGTGTGGGCTTCCACGGCTACACCCATCGTCTGGAGAATCGCATCTATAGCAACATGATCGACGGCAGCGTCCATGCGTCGCTGGCTGCCCTGCTCGGTCACGACACACGCTATCTGCGCTCTCATGAGCGGGGCGTGGCCCAACGCATGGGCCACGCAGTGGAAAGAACACTGTTTACGGTCGATCAATCGGGTTCGCGCGTGGTGGATGTTTCGGGATTGGCTGGGGTCTATGCCGGGGCCATGATTCCGATGTTCTGGCATCCGCGGGGATACAGTCCGCTACACCAGGGTGTGCAGGCCGGTAATTTCGGCATGATATTCCAGGCTGGTTCCAACCTGATGAAGGAGTTCCGGCCCGATATTTATCGCCTTTTTGTCCGGAAATAGCGGACCGCTTAGGTTGCGGTCCTGGTTTTCTGACCGCTCTGCTGCTGCGCCATTCCGGCCTGAATCCGTTTATGGAGCTCCGCGGGAGAAACCTCTTCTTTGCGCGTGGCCAGTGACCACGAATGGCCGAACGGGTCGGTCACTTTTCCGTACCGGTCGCCCCAGAACATATCGGCGACGGGCATGGTGGACTTGGCGCCGGCGCTGACCGCCTTCTGGAACACGGCATCCACGTCGCCGACATAGAGAAAGATCCCGCAAGTGGTCCCACCCAGTGTTTGGGGCGATTTGGTGTCCATCTGCGGCATCTCCTCGGCCAACATCACGATGGAGTCGCCGATCTGAATCTCGGCGTGTCCAATCTTGCCGCCCGGTGCTTCCATACGTGTGATTTCTGTGGCGTCGAAGGCCCGTTTGTAGAAGTCGATGGCCTTCGCGGCGTCATTAACAACCATGTACGGCGTCACCGCATGAAAACCTTTCGGGATGGGTTGTACATGACTCTGCATTACTTTTTCTCCTCTCCTGAAATAGGGTGCTTACAATTTCAGTTTAGGACTTACGGTACGAACGCGCTGTGATGTTTGAACCGCTGCAGGATGGGGGGCTGGCGTGTGTCCAGCGAACCGGGTTTCGCCCCGGCCGTGCCCCCTGCTAGAATATAGTTTATCCACTTCCTGGAGGACTAGCCTAAATTGAACTCTGCAATCCTCGCCCTGGAAGACGGAAGCGTCTTCGAGGGCCGGAGCTTTGGTGCGCCCGCCGAGCGCTCAGGAGAGGTCGTCTTCAATACCGCTCTCACCGGCTATCAGGAAATTTTCACCGATCCGTCGTATTCCGGGCAGATCGTCATCCTCACCAACCCCCAAATCGGCAATTACGGAACTGCCGCCGGCGATAACGAGGCCACCCATCCCTACATTGAAGGCCTGGTGGTGCGCGAGTTTTCGGCCATCGCGAGCAACTGGCGCTCCGATACCGAGGCCAACGCCTTTCTGGCGCATGCCGGCATTCCGGTGGTGGACGATCTCGACACCCGGGCGCTGGTCCGCCATCTGCGGACCAAAGGCGTGATGCGCGGCGTGCTTTCCTCGGCGGAAAAGAATCCCGAAAAGCTCGTCGCCAAGGCTCGCTCCATCCCTTCAATGGCCGGTCTGGACCTGGCGACGCGCGTTTCGACCCCTACGGCTTACGAATGGAGCCAACCGGTCGATCCTTGTTCGCCCTCCGACCTGATCGGCAAACCGGCCTCACCACAGTATCATGTGGTGGCTTATGATTACGGGATCAAGTTGAACATCTTGCGTAGGTTGTCACATGTAGGATGCCGGGTTTCAGTGGTTCCGTCGCTGACCTCCGCGGAAGATGTCCTGGCGCTCAATCCCGACGGGATTTTCCTCTCCAACGGTCCGGGCGACCCTGAGCCGCTCCAGCCACAAGTGGCCAACATCCGCAAATTGATTGGTAAGAAACCCATCTTCGGTATCTGCTTAGGCAATCAATTACTAGGACTTGCCGCAGGAGGCCGCACTTATAAGTTGAAGTTCGGCCATCGCGGCGCCAACCACCCTGTGAGGAACGAACTGACCCAAAAAGTGGAAATCACGTCCCACAATCATGGTTTCGCGGTCGACCCCGATTCGCTCAGCCAGAACGACGTGGAGATTACGCATATCAACCTCAACGACCAGACGTTGGAAGGTTTTCGCTTCCGCAATCACCCGGTATTCTGCGTACAGTACCATCCGGAAGCCGCGCCTGGTCCACACGATAGCCACTATTTATTCAACGATTTTGTGAAGCTCATGAGCCAAAATCGGGAGCAGCGTTAGTGCCGCGCCGAAACGACCTTCATCGCATCCTCATTATCGGCTCGGGCCCGATTGTCATCGGCCAGGCCTGTGAATTCGACTATTCGGGTACCCAGGCGGCCAAGGCCCTTCGTGCCGACGGGTTCGAAGTCATTCTGGTCAATTCCAACCCGGCGACCATCATGACCGACCCCAATCTCGCCGATAAGACCTACGTCGAGCCGCTGACGCTCCCGTATCTCGAAGAAATCATACGGCGCGAACGGCCCGACGCGCTGCTGTCGACGGTGGGCGGGCAAACCGGCCTGAACCTCGCGGTCGAACTGGCCGAAGCCGGCGTGCTCGAAAAGTACGGCGTGGAACTGATCGGCGCCAAGATCGACGCTATCAAGAAGGCCGAAGATCGCCTCTTGTTTAAAGATGCGATGCGCAAGATCGGGCTCGAAACGCCGCAGTCGCAGCTCATCACCTCGATAAATGGCGGCATCGAGTTCGCCGCGCGGATCGGGTATCCGTGCATCCTTCGCCCGAGCTTCACCCTGGGCGGAACGGGTGGCGGCATTGCGTATCACCAGGAGGAGTTGGTCGAGATCCTGGAGCGCGGGCTGGCGCTTTCGCCGGTGCACGAAGTCCTGATGGAGCAAAGCGCGCTCGGCTGGAAGGAATTCGAGCTGGAAGTCATGCGCGACCTGGCGGACAACTGCATCATCGTCTGCTCCATCGAGAATTTCGACCCGATGGGAGTCCACACCGGCGATTCCATCACGGTCGCCCCCGCCCAGACCCTTACCGATCGTGAGTATCAGATGATGCGCGATGGCGCGCTGCGCTGTCTTCGGGAAATCGGCGTCGATACCGGCGGTTCCAACGTACAGTTTGCCATCAATCCGGCGGACGGGCGGATGGTCATCATCGAGATGAACCCCAGGGTGTCGCGCAGTTCCGCCCTGGCGTCGAAGGCGACCGGGTTTCCGATCGCCAAGATCGCCGCCAAACTCGCGGTGGGGTACCGGCTGGACGAAATCCGCAACGACATTACACTCAAAACGCCGGCCTGTTTCGAGCCGACTATCGATTACGTGGTGGTCAAGATTCCCAAGTGGGCGTTCGAAAAATTCCCGGGCGCCAACACTACGCTGGGGACGCAGATGAAGTCGGTTGGCGAAGCGATGGCGATTGGGCGCACATTTAAAGAGGCGCTTTCGAAAGGCATCCGCAGCCTGGAGACAGGAAAGGCTTTCGGCTCCGAAGTTTTTGACAAAAACCTAATCGCGCAGAAGCTCATCACGCCGACACCGGACCGCCTCAATTACCTGCGATTTGCTCTTGCCAACGGCTATACGGTGGAGGAAATTCACGAACTCACGTCCATCGACCGCTGGTTCCTGGAGCAGATGAAAGAAGTCTCCGACTTCGAGGCGGAACTGGCCCGGATGAGGCCGGAGAGTGAGATTTCCGCGGTCACCTTCCGGAAAGCCAAGCGTTATGGGATTTCCGACGTCGCGCTGGCCAAAGCCTGGGGCGCCACCGAGATCGACGTCCGCAACCGGCGCAAGCAAGCCGGTGTGACCGCGGTGTTCAGCCGTGTCGATACGTGCGCCGCGGAGTTCGAGAGCTTCACCCCATACCTTTATTCGAACTACGAGAGCTCCTGCGAAGCCGACCCGGTGGACCGCAAGAAGGTCATGATTCTGGGGAGCGGACCCAATCGTATCGGGCAGGGAATCGAGTTCGATTACTGCTGCTGCCACGCTTCATTCGCGCTGCAAGAGATGGGCGTGGAATCGATCATGGTCAATTGCAATCCGGAGACCGTCTCCACCGATTACGACACCAGCGATCGCTTGTATTTCGAGCCGCTGACGCTCGAAAATGTGCTCAACATTGTCGATACCGAAAAGCCGGACGGCGTGATCGTGCAATTCGGCGGGCAGACGCCGCTGAATCTGGCACGGGCCCTCTCGACCTGCGGCGTACCCATCATCGGCACCAGCGTCGACACGATCGAAGACGCCGAAGACCGCGAGAAATTCGCCGAGCTGCTGCGTCGGGTCGGGCTGAAGCAGCCCCCCAACGGCATCGCCCGCACGATGGCCCAGGCGCGGGTTGAAGCCACGAAGATCGGCTATCCCGTGCTGGTGCGGCCCAGCTTCGTGCTCGGCGGTCGGGCGATGGAAATCTGCTACGACGACGCGCAGCTCGAGAAGTTCGTGGCCGCGGCGTTCATCGTCGCGCAGGGGCAGCCCGTGCTGATCGACAAGTTCCTGGAAGATGCCACCGAAGTCGACGTCGACGCGATCTGCGACGGCCAGCAAGTGATCGTGGCCGGCATCATGGAACACATCGAGGAGGCCGGCATCCACTCCGGCGATTCGGCCTGCGCGATTCCGCCCTACAGCCTGGAGGGCCCGATCCTGGCCGAGCTGCGCGAAGCGACCGCCGCCCTGGCCCGCAAGCTGCGCGTGGTCGGCCTGATGAACATTCAGTTCGCCATCACCAAGAGCGACGGGCAATTGTACGTGCTCGAGGTGAATCCGCGGGCCAGTCGCACCGTGCCGTTCGTGGCCAAGGCCACCGGGCTGCCGATCGCCA
>DATAUB010000010.1:0-153941 GCA_036268475.1 Bryobacteraceae bacterium
AGTGTACGTGCTGAGTAAAGAAGAGGGCGGCCGTCACACGCCGTTCTTTAAAGGATACCGGCCGCAGTTCTATTTCCGCACGACAGACGTGACGGGAGTGGCGCAATTGCCGGAGGGCACGGAGATGGTGATGCCCGGCGATAACGTGCAGTTGACGGTGGAATTGATTACGCCGGTCGCCATGGACAAGGGGTTGCGCTTCGCGATTCGCGAGGGCGGCCGCACGGTAGGCGCCGGTACGGTTTCCGAAATCATTAAGTAGGCATATCAATGGCCCTTCGAGAGAGAATACGCATCCGTCTGAAGGCATACGATCATCGTGTGCTGGACCAATCGACGACGGAAATCGTGGACACCGCGAAGCGGACCGGCGCGACAGTCGCCGGTCCGATTCCGCTGCCCACTTCCCGCAGTATCACGACCGTTTTGCGCTCGCCGCACGTCGACAAGAAGTCACGCGAGCAGTTTGAAATCCGGACGCACAAGCGGCTCCTCGATATTCTGGAGCCGACCCAGCAGACGGTGGATGCGCTGATGAAGCTCGATCTGCCGGCGGGTGTGGACGTAGAGATCAAGGCGTTTGGAAAGTAGCTATCGGCTATCGGCTCCGCGGTCGGCAAACCGGTTTTTACCGGTGGCTGAATAGCGGAAAAGCCGATAGTTCAAAGCTGAAAGCTGAGAGCTGATAAGTATGAGTCCAGGAATCCTTGGCAAAAAGATTGGTATGACGCAGATGTTCCGGCCAGACGGCCAGGCCGTCCCGGTGACGCTGCTGAAGGCGGGGCCGTGCATGGTGGTGCAGCGCAAGACGCCCACTACCGACGGGTACAATGCCATCCAGCTCGGCCTGGTGGAGTTCGTCAAACCGCAACGCATCAACAAGCCCACCACCGGCCATCTTAAAAAGGCCGGCGTGGAGGGCGCGAAGTTCCTGCGCGAGTTTGAACTTCGCCCGGGCGACGACGATTTCAAGGCCGGCGACAAGGTGCTGGTGGATCAATTCAAGCCCAAGGACAAGGTGGACGTGATCGGCGTCAGCAAGGGCCGCGGATTCGCGGGCCTGGTGAAGCGCCACCACTTCCGCGGCGGCGAAGGCACGCACGGTTCTATGTTCCACCGCGCTCCCGGATCCATTGGCGCATCCAGCTTCCCCTCACGCGTAGTGCCTGGAATGCGCATGGCCGGCCACATGGGCGACGCCCGCGTGACGGTGCGCAACCTGGAAGTGGTGGAGGTGGATACCGAGGACAACGTGCTGGTAATTAAGGGCGCGGTTCCCGGTCCCAACGGCGGCTACGTGCTGGTGCGGAGGTCCAAGAGGTAACTGCGATGCCCACAGTAGACGTAGTGGATTTAACTAATAGTAAGGTCGGCGAACTGGAGTTGGCCGACGAAGTTTTCGGCGCTGAGGTCAACGAAGCGCTGCTTTATGAGGCGGTCCGCCAGTTCCAGGCGGGCAAGCACGCCGGTACTCACAAGACCAAGACCCGCCGGGAAGTTGCCGGGTCGGGCAAGAAGCTGTGGAAGCAGAAGGGCACGGGCCGCGCGCGAGTCGGGTCCGTCCGCTCGCCGCTATGGCGCCATGGCGGCACCATCCACGGACCGGTGACGCGCGATTACAGCTATAAGCTGCCGAAGAAGATGTTGCTGGGCGCGCTGCGTTCGGCGCTTTCGGCGAAGGTGAAGGATGGCGAACTGAAGGTAGTGAACCAGTTCAATCTGGCCGATCACAAGACCAAGAGCGCCATGAACACCCTCGCCGGACTGGTCACTGGCAAGACGGTACTGGTCGTCGATATCGGCGAGAACCGCAATTTGAGCCTCGGTCTGCGCAATCTCAAAGGCGTGACCTTGCTCCCCACCCGTGACGTAAACCCCTACCACCTGCTGGGCCACCAGAATGTGCTGATTTCGGAAGCGGCTGCCCGGAAATTCGCGGAGGCGCTCGCAAAATGACACTCTATCAAGTCATCCATCGCCCGCTCGTCACCGAGAAGGGCGTCGAAAAGAAAGATAACGAGCGGACGCTGTGCTTCGAAGTGGCGCCTGCCGCCACCAAGACGCAAGTCAAGTCGGCCGTAGAGAAGCTCTTCAAGGTAAAAGTGGCGGAGGTTCGTACCGCCAACTTCGAAGGCAAACTGCGGCGCCGCGGCAAGTTCGCGGGCTACCGTCCGGAGTGGAAAAAGGCCTACGTGAAGCTACGGGACGGCCAGAAAGTGCCGGAGTTCGCGGAGATCTAACATGCCGATCAAGACTTACAGACCGACTACTCCGACGCGGCGCTTCCAGACCATCACCACGCGCGACGAGATTACCAAGCAGACCCCCGAGAAATCGCTGGTGCAATCGAAACAGCGCACCGGCGGGCGCAGCAGCACCGGCAGGGTGAGCTCGCGCTTCATCGGCGGAGGCCACAAGCAGGCTTATCGTGTGGTGGATTTCAAGCGCGATAAGGTGGGGATTCCGGCGGTGGTGGCGGCGGTGGAGTACGATCCCAACCGCTCGGCGCGCATCGCGCTGCTGAATTACGCCGACGGCGAGAAACGCTACATCATTCATCCCGAAGGGCTGAAGGTGGGCGCGAAAGTGATGTCCGGCCCCACGGCCGATATCCTGTTGGGCAATGCACTTCCCATGAAGAACATGCCCGCCGGCACCATCGTACACAACATCGAGCTGAAACCCGGCAAGGGCGCGCAGATGGCGCGTTCGGCGGGATCGCAGGCTCAGTTGATTTCGAAAGAAGGCGGCGTGGCGCTGCTGAAACTGCCTTCGGGCGAAGTGCGGCGCGTGCCGGCCGAATGCATGGCCACGGTTGGCCAGGTGGGCAACCTGGATCACGAGAACGTATCGCTCGGGAAAGCGGGACGCAAGCGTTGGATGGGCAAGACCCCACACAACCGCGGCGTTACCATGAACCCGGTCGACCATCCGCACGGCGGCGGCGAAGGTAAGACCTCGGGCGGACGCCATCCGGTGACCCCCTGGGGTCAACCGACCCGCGGATTTAAGACCCGGAACAACAAGCGCACCGACAAGTGGATCGTCACGCGTAAGAGTAAGAAGAGGTAACAAATGGGCAGATCCGTCAAGAAGGGACCGTTCACCGACACGCACCTGGAGGCCAAACTGGCCGTGCTGGCGGCCGCCAATGAGAAGAAGGTGGTGCGCACGTGGTCGCGCCGTTCCACCATTCTTCCGGAGTTCGTGGGGCAGACCGTCGCGGTCCACAACGGTAAGAAATTCATTCCGGTGTACATCACGGAGAACATGGTCGGGCACAAACTGGGCGAGTTCTCGCCCACCCGGACGTTCAAAGGCCATTCCGTGAAAGCAGCCACGGAGAAAACGGCCAAGCCGGCTTAAGCCGTTGGGCCTAAGGGACGTAAAGAGAAAGCCATGGCAGACGACGACATCAAGATCAAAGCGGAAGCCCGGTACATCCGGGTGTCGCCGCAGAAAGCGCGCCTGGTAGTGGACATGATCCGCGGCCAGCAGGCGGGCACGGCACGCACCACCCTGCGAACCGTTAATAAACGGATTGCGCCGACCGTCCTCAAGGTATTGGAATCGGCCATCGCCAACGCCACCAACCGGTTCGAGGATCTCGACGTGGACCGGCTGTACGTGAGCGAAGCGTACGTGAACGAAGGGCCACGCATGAAGCGCGTGCGGCCGGCGCCCATGGGCCGCGCTTACCGGTATCAGCGCCGCCTGGCGCATATCGTCATCAAGGTGACGGAGAAGGAAGCATAGATGGGACAGAAAGTTCATCCGTACGGATTCCGGCTGGGCTTCAATAAGCCGTGGCGCTCGCGCTGGTTCGCCAAGCAGAACTATGCCACCCTGTTGCAGGAAGACCTGGAACTGAAGGCAAACCTGCGCGACCGGCTGAAATCGGCGGGCGTCAGCTCGATCGAAGTCGACCGGCCGGGGAATAAGTTGCGAGTTACCATCCGCACGTCGCGGCCGGGCATCATCATCGGTCGCAAGGGCGCTGAAATCGAGAAGTTGAAGCAGGATATGGCGAAGAAGACCAAGCGCGAGGTCTTCATCGACATTCAGGAAGTGCACAAGCCCGAGCTCGACGCGCAACTGGTGTCGGAATCGATCGGGTTGCAGCTTGAGAAGCGCGTGGCGTTCCGCCGCGCGATGCGTAAAGCGGTAGATTCGGCCCTGCGTTTCGGCTGCAAAGGCATTAAGGTGCGTGTCTCCGGCCGTTTAAACGGCGCGGAAATCGCGCGTTCCGAGTGGTATCTGCAAGGGCAGCTTCCGCTGCACACGCTGCGCGCCGACATCGATTACGGCTTCGCCGAAGCGCACACCACCTATGGTGTGATCGGTATCAAGACGTGGATTTACAAGGGCGAGATTCTGGATCTGACCAAGCGCCGCGGAGCGCTGCCGGAACCCGAACCGCGCCGTGAGCGCAGCGAGCGTCGCGACCGTGGAGATCGCGGCGACCGCGGAGATCGCGGGCCCCGCGGGCGCGGTGGTTATGGCGATCGCGGACCGTCCGGTCCGCCGGTACAACAGGCGCCTCCTCCCGAGGCCACCGGGCCGGCCACCCAGCAGGCGCCGGCAGATCTGCCGCGTCCGGCCATGCGTCCGGCAGCCCCGATTCTGCCGCCGCTGATGGCGCCGCAGCAGCCTTCCTGGAAGCAGGAAGTGCGGCATGACACCGAGACTAAACCGGAATCGAAGCCGGAATCGGGCGGCGAGCCTGGTAAGAACGAGTAACTGAGGACAAACCGCCATGATGATGCCAAAGAAGGTAAAATTCCGGAAGCAGCAGCGCGGCCGCATGACCGGCAAAGCCTGGCGCGGATCGTCGATCGCTTTCGGGGAGTTTGGGCTGAAGGCGATGGAGTGCGGCTGGGTGACCGACCGGCAGATTGAGGCCGCTCGCGTCGCCATGACCCGCCACATCAAGCGCGGCGGCAAAGTTTGGGTGCGATTGTTTCCCGATAAGCCGATCACCAAGAAGCCGGCTGAAACCCGTATGGGCAAGGGCAAGGGCGCACCGGAACAGTGGGTTGCGGTGATCCGGCCGGGCAAGATTCTCTTCGAAATGGAAGGCGTGGAGCGTAGCGTGGCGGACGCGGCGATGCGGCTTGCGGCCCACAAGTTTGCGATTCGGACGAAGTTCGTCGGCCGCGCGGATGTGGTGGAGTAATTTATGAAGGCGCAAAAGGTTCGCGATCTCGACGGAGCGGAGCTGATCGGTCAGCTCGCCCAAATGGAAGAGCAGTTGTTCCGTCTGCGGTTTCAAATGTCCATGGGACAGATGGACGGGTTGAAGAAGGTGCGCGCCATGCGTAAGGATCGGGCGCGTATGTTGACTATCCTGCGGGAGCGGGAAGTGGCGGAGAAGAAATAACATGGCGGGTAATAAAACCAAGACCGAAAAAATCGGACAGGTGGTCTCCACCAAGATGACCAGGACCATCGTGGTGGAAGTGAGCCGCCGTGTGCCGCACCCGCTGTATAAGAGGATCATCGGCAAGCGCAAGAAGTTTTATGCGCACGACGAAGAGGGACGCGCCAAGATGGGCGACGTCGTTCGCATCGTGGAGTGCCGGCCGCTGAGCAAGCTGAAGCACTGGCGGCTGGCCGACATCGTGCGGAAGGCTGTGCAGGTGGGGACTCAACCGTCGGATCTGGACGTAAAGGTTTAAGAGTGGCGAGAAGGCGCGAGCCGCAAGTGCGGCTCTGACTTTCGACTGCCGACTGGAGTTTTTATGATTGGAATGAGAACGATTCTCGATGTGGCCGACAACTCCGGCGCGCGCAGGCTGTCCTGCATTCTGCCGCGCGGCGGCGACCTCGGGCTGCGTGCCGGGCTGGGCGACGTCATCACCGCGGCGGTGAAGGAAGCCGCTCCCGATTCGGCAATCAAGAAGGGCAAAGTGGTGCGTTGCGTAGTGGTGCGCATGCGCAAGGAAACCCGCCGCAAAGACGGCACCTATATCCGGTTCGACAGCAACGCCGCGGTGCTCATCAATGACGTGGGCGAGCCGGTTGGAACGCGCGTGTTCGGACCCGTGGCCAGGGAACTGCGCGAGAAGAAATTCATGAAGATCGTTTCGTTGGCCCCCGAGGTAATCTGATGGGAATTGCTAAGAAAAAGCCGGAACCGTTCCGGATCGACCTGAAGAAGGATGACAGCGTAAAAGTGATTGCCGGCCGCGATAAAGGGCTGACCGGGCGGGTGCTGCGCATCGACCGCGACACCGGCCGGGTGCTGGTGGAGCACGCGATGATGATCAAACGTCATACGCGTCCTAACCCGGCCAAACAGATCAAGGGCGGAATTGCGGAGCGCGAAAGCGCTTTTGCGGCTTCCAACGTGATGGTAGTGTGTCCCGGCTGCAATAAGGCCGTGCGCATCGGGCATCATATAGATCACGTGGCGGGCGGCAAATCGCGGCGCGTGCGGGTGTGCCGCAAGTGCGGACAGACCATCGACAAGAAGTGAGGATTTCATGGCAGCACGTTTGAGAGATCTCTATCAAAGCAAGGTGGTCCCGGCGTTGACCAAAGAATTTGGTTACAAGAACAGCATGGGCGTGCCTAAGATCGAGAAAATTTCGATCAATATCGGAATGGGCGAAGCCACCCAGAACGCCAAGCTGATCGACGGCGCAGTAGCGGAGTTGACGCAGATTGCCGGTCAGAAGCCGGTCATCACCAAGGCGACCAAATCGATTGCGCAGTTCAAGCTGCGCGAAGGGCAGGCGATCGGCTGCGCGGTAACGCTGCGCGGCGACCGGATGTTCGAATTTCTGGACCGCCTGGTGAATGTGGCGTTACCGCGTGTCCGCGATTTCCGCGGCGTTTCGAGCAAGAGCTTCGACGGGCGCGGCAACTACACCTTGGGCATTAAGGATCAGTTGATTTTCCCGGAAATCGATTATTCCAAGGTTGACAAGACCAAGGGAATGAATATCAATATCACCACTACCGCGCGTACCGACGCGGAAGGCCTGGCGCTGCTCAAAGGGATGGGAATGCCGTTCCGGCAATAGAAGGTAAAAAGAGAAAAATAATGGCTACCACCGCCAAAATTGCAAAAGACATCAAGCTCGAAGTGGCCCGGAAGGCCAAGACCCCGAAGCTGCAATGCCGGCACCGCAATCGCTGCTGGCGCTGTGGCCGTCCGCGCGCATTCCTGCGCAAGTTCGGCGTGTGCCGCCTGTGCTTCCGCCAACTCGCTTTGAACGGCGAGATTCCCGGCGTGACTAAGGCGAGCTGGTAGGACAGAGATAGAAGTCAGGAGTCGGAAGTCCCTGGCCGGAATGCGAAACCGCATGGCTGTGCCGCCCCTTTCGCCGCCTGACGAGGATTTATGAATTTAGAAGCTGGAACCAAGGAGTAGAACGAGAGAGAACGGCGGCCGCGCCATTCCGACCTCCCGCTTCTGACTACCGGTTCCCTTTTTTGGAGCAATATGACAAGCGATCCCATTGCCGACATGCTGACTCGCGTAAGGAACGCGATCCAGGCTCGCCACCCCAAGGTGGACGTGCCGGCCTCCAGGCTCAAAACGGAAATCGCGCGCATTCTCAAGGAAGAAGGCTACATTGCCAACTTCAAAGTGGCTGATGAGGGCGCGAAGAGGACCATTAAGATTTATCTCAAGTACGGTCCCGGCAATTCGCCGGTGATCTCCAAGATCGAGCGCGTCTCACGGCCCGGTTGCCGGGTGTATGTCGGCCAGACCGACATCCCGCGTGTGTTGGGCGGCATGGGAATCAACATCATGACCACTGCCCGCGGCGTCATGACCGGGCGAGATGCGCACAAGGAACACGTCGGCGGGGAAATCCTCTGCCGCGTGTGGTAACGAGGTTTGAGCTATGTCGAGAATTGGTAAGAAACCGATCCCGCTGCCGGGCGGCGTCAAAGTACAGGTCGGCGAACAACTGGAAGTGACCGGGCCCAAGGGCAAGCTCACGGTGCCGATCCCGGAGGGCATCACGATCGAGCAATCGGCCGGCAAGCTCGAACTCAAGCGCGACTCCGACGCTCACGCGGCGCTGCACGGGCTCACCCGGGCACTGCTGGCGAACGCGGTACAGGGCGTATCCACCGGCTTCACGCGTGAGCTCGACATCGTCGGCATCGGCTATCGCGCCGACGTCAAAGGGAACGTGGCCACCTTCACGCTGGGCTACTCCCACCCGATCGAATTCCTGCTCCCGGCCGGGGTGGAAATGAAGATCGACAAGCAGACTCACCTGGTGCTGAGCGGCTACGACCGCCAGATGTTAGGCCAGGTGGCGGCAAATATTCGCGCGCTTCGCCCACCCGATCCGTATAAGAACAAGGGTGTGCGGTACACTGGCGAAGTCCTGCGCAAAAAGGTCGGAAAGACCGGAGCTAGTGCGAAATGATTCGTAAGATTGAGAAGAAGGAAATCCGCAATCGCATTCACAGGCGCATCCGGCGCAAGCTGCGCGGCACCGCCGAGCGGCCGCGCCTGGCTGTGTTCCGCAGCGTAGCCCACATCTACGTGCAGGTTATCGACGATAATGCAGGCGCCACGCTGGTGTCGGCTTCCACCGTGGATAAGAGCGGCAAGACCAAGGGCGGCAATGTGGCGGCGGCGCAGGCGATCGGTAAACTGGTGGCCGAGCGCGCCAAGGACAAGGGAATCAAGAGCGTGGTTTTCGACCGCGGCGGGTATCAATACCACGGCCGGATCAAGGCGTTGGCCGATGCCGCTCGCGGCGCAGGACTGGAGTTTTAATGGCGACCATAGCGAAACGGATCGATCCGGCAACCCTTAATCTGAAGGAACAGGTGGTTGCCATCAACCGCGTCACCAAAGTGGTGAAGGGCGGCAAGAATATGAGCTTTTCGGCCCTGGTGGTGATCGGCGATCCCTCCGCGAAAGTGGTGGGCTACGGTGTCGGCAAGGCGAAGGAAGTCCCGTCGGCCATCCGCAAGGGAATCGAAGCCGCCAAGAAGGGCCTGCGCAAGGTGAACGTGCTCGAAGGCACGATCGCGCATAAGGTTCTGGGCGAGTTCGCGAGTTCGCAGGTGTTGCTCAAACCGGCCCCGGCCGGAACCGGCGTCATCGCCGGCGGCGCGGTGCGCGCGGTCATCACAGCCTGCGGCATCCCCAATGTGCTCACCAAGTCGATCGGACGGCGCAATCCGCACAATGTGGTCAAGGCCACTATCGTAGCGTTGGAGTTGCTGCGCGACAAGGCGACTGTGGCCGACATGCGCGGTCTGGCAGTGGAGAAACTCTGATGGAAGCGACAATCAAGATCAAACTGGTACGCAGCCCCATCTGCACGCCCGTGAAGCACAAACGCGTGGTCAAGGGCCTGGGTTTGCGGAAAGTCAACCAGATCGTGGTGCGGCCCGACCGGCCGGAGTTCCGCGGTATGGTGAAGAAAGTCCCGCACCTTTTAGAAGTAGTGGAATGATGAGACGACCGCGCCCGGACGGCGGCGGTCAGAAATCGTCGAAAGAGACTTTATGAACCTTAGCAGTTTAAAACCGCCCGCCGGACAGACCAAGCCGCGCAAACGCGTCGGCCGAGGCATGGGCTCGGGACATGGCAAGACTTCTACGCGCGGCTCCAAGGGACAGCACGCCGGCACGGGCTTCGGACAGAAGCGCGGTTTTGAAGGCGGCCAGATGCCGCTGCACCGCCGCCTGCCGAAGCGGGGCTTCACCAACATCTTCAAGAAAGAGTTCGCCATCGTGAACCTGATCCAACTGGAGAAGGCTGACGGCGACACGTTCACGGTAGCCAGCCTGCAGGCGAGCGGCCTGGTAAAGAAGTTGGGTGAAGGGCTGAAGGTGCTGGGCAACGGCATATTGACCAAAAAGATCACGGTGGAGGCCCACCATTTTTCCAAGTCGGCGCTGGATAAAATTCAGAAGGCCGGCGGAACGGCGCAGGTAATTGGCGCGGCCGCGAAGTAAGCGGCCGGGAATCGAAGGGAACCCATGAAGTTTTTGGAAGCGTTCGCCAACATCTTTCGCGTACCGGACCTTCGCAAGCGTTTACTGTTCACGCTGGCGCTGCTGGCGGTATACCGGTTGGGCGGACACGTGCCGACGCCAGGCACCAACACTTCGGCCTGGCAGCAGTTCATGAATTCCTCGGGCGGGTCGCTGTTCAGCTTCTTCGACATGTTTTCCGGCGGCAACATCCGCCGCCTGACGGTGTTCGCTTTGGGGATCATGCCGTATATTACGGCGTCGATCATTCTGCAGTTGTTGACCGTGGTTGTGCCCACGCTCGAAAAACTACAGAAGGAAGGCGAACTCGGGCGCCGCAAGATCACCCAGTGGACACGTTACCTGACCATTATTCTGGCGGTCATCCAGTCGGTGACCATCGCCTTCGGCCTGGAATCGATGAAGGAAGGTATCGTCATCAACCCGGGTATGGGCTTCGTTCTGCTGACTGTGCTTTCGCTGACCGCCGGCACTACCTTCATCATGTGGCTGGGTGAGCAGATCAGCGAACGCGGCGTAGGCAACGGCATGTCGCTGATCATCTTCGCGGGCATCGTAGTCGGTCTGCCGGGCGCCATCAATAGCGTCTACCAGAACACCTTCGTGACGCGCGAGTGGACTCCCATCAATCTGATCCTGCTGATCGTCATGATGGTGGCCGTGGTCGCGTTCATCGTGCTGGTGGAGCGCGGCGAGCGCCGCATTCCCGTGCAATACGCCAAACGCGTGGTCGGCCGGCGGGTGATGGGCGGACAATCGACCCACATGCCGCTGAAGGTCAACGCCGGCGGCGTCATCCCGGTGATCTTCGCATCGTCGATTCTGGCATTTCCCACCACGCTCCTGCAGATGAACTCGGTTAAGAACATGCACTGGCTGGAAGCGACCCTGATGTCGATCCGCCATGGCGAGCCGATGTACTACGTGCTGTTCGTAGCGGGCATCATTTTCTTCTGTTTCTTTTATATTTCGATTATCTTCAATCCCAACGAAGCAGCCGACAACATGCGCAAGTACGGTGGCTTCATTCCGGGCATCCGGCCGGGCCGGAATACCGCCGACTACATGAACCAGATCCTCACCAAGATCACGGTGGTGGGCGGCGTTTATCTGGCGATTCTTTGCCTCATTCCCGACATCATGATCTCGGGCATCAAGTTGAACCACTTGCCGCTGATCGGCAACTGGATGGATAACACGCTCACCACCCTGCATGCGCGGTGGCTGCTGGACGGCATGGGCGTGACATTTTATTTCGGCGGGACCTCGCTGTTGATTGTGGTGGGTGTGGCCATGGATACCATCAATCAGGTTGAGGCGCAACTCATCATGCGGCATTATGAAGGATTCACTCCGCGTTCGGGCAGAATTCGTAGCCGGCGGAGCAGTTTTTAGATAAGCGCCAGGTTTTCAAGCGCCAAGAGGTTTGTGAAAGCCATCGTATTGTTCGGCTCTCCGGGTTCCGGAAAAGGGACTCAGGCCAAGTTGCTGACGGAGTGTCTGGGCATTCCCCACGTCTCCACGGGCGAGATGTTGCGGGAAGGCGTCCGGAAGGGGCAAGGTGTAACTCCCAAGACCGCCGCTAAAATGCAGGCCGGAATCCTGGTAAAGGATGCGGTGGTGGAGGCCATGGTGGAAGATCGCTTGAGCCGCCCGGACGCCGTCAATGGTTTTGTGTTGGATGGGTATCCGCGAACGCTGGTGCAGGCCGAGCATCTCACCGGTTGGCTGGGACAGCGTCAGATCCACGAGTTGGTGATTCATCTCGCGGTTGATTACAATATAATTATTGCCCGTTTGACCGGACGCCGCGAGTGCCCTCGCTGCGGAACCCCGTACAACGTTGTACTGCGGCCACCCAAAGTGGACGAATTGTGCGATCTGGACGGTAGCAGCCTGGTGCGGCGGGACGACGACCGCGAGGAAGTAATTCGTGCGCGGCTGGACGCATACGATCGGCAGACGCGGCCGGTTCTGGAGTTCCTGCGGAACAACGGCGGGCGGGTGATCGAAGTGGATGCCAGCAGCGATCCGCCGGAGGCCGTGTTTCAGAGGATCGGCCAGGCGATGGAAAACTGATGATCGTGCGAAAGACGGCCGCGGAACTGGAGAAGATGCGGCGCAGTGGCCTGCTGGTTTACCAGGTCTTGCATAGTTTGAAAGAGATCGCGGTGGAAGGGGCCAGCACGATGGACCTGGAAGTGGCCGCGGAGAAGATGATCGGCGATGCCGGAGCGAAGCCCGCATTCAAGGGGTATTACGTGCCCGCCGCCGGGGAAGCTTTCCGGTTTGTATTGTGTACTTCGGTGAACGATGAGATCGTGCATGGGATGCCGAATGCGAAGCGCATCTTGAAGAAGGGCGATATCGTTTCCATCGACACCGGCGTGAAGCTGGACGGATATTACGGCGATTCGGCCATTACGGTGCCGATCGGTGAAGTGAGCGACGAGACGAAGAAGTTGCTGCAGGTGACGCAGGAGTCGCTCGAGCAGGCCATCGACAAGGTGCGGAACGGCAACCGGCTGTTCGAGATTTGCAGTACGGTCGAGCAGCACGTGAAGTCGAACGGATTTTCAATCGTTCGGGAGTATGTGGGCCACGGCATCGGCACGCAGCTTCATGAAGAACCCCAGGTTCCGAATTATGTGGACCGCAAGAATGAGAATCCGCGGTTGAAGCCGGGGATGGTGCTGGCGGTCGAGCCGATGGTGAATGCCGGCAGGCCGGAAGCCGTCGTCCTGAAGGACAAGTGGACGGCGGTAACCAGGGACGGTTCGAAGAGCGCGCACTTCGAGCACTGTATCGCGGTGACGGAGAATGGGCCGTGGGTGCTGACGCGCCCGTAGGTAAGAGCCCTGACCCGGCCGTGAAAGTGGAGGCCGTAGTGGTATCGGAGCGGCCGAGGGCGCTGTACGAGGTGGTGCTGCCGACGCAGCAGAAGGTTCTGGCCCATGTAGTGGGCACGGTGAAGCGGAATTTCGTCCGGTTGGTTCCGGGCGACCGGGTCGAAGTGGAGTTAAGTCCCAACGATCCGACCAGAGGAAGAATTACAAGAAAGATGACTTAGCCGCTGCGTTTCTCTGCGGCAAACAGGGTTTCGACTATGAAAGTTCGAGCGTCCGTCAAGAAGATTTGCGACAAATGCAAGGTGATCAACCGCGAGGGCGTGGTGCGGGTCATCTGCGTCAACCCGAAACACAAACAGAGGCAGGGATAATATGGCACGTTTAGCCGGTGTGGATTTACCGCCTGGAAAAAGGGCTGAGATCGGGCTCACATATATTTACGGTATCGGCCGTACCCGCTCCAAGTCACTGCTTCACCGCGCGGGCATCGATTTCAATAAGAAGGTTCGCGACCTGACGGAAGACGAAGTCAACAAGGTCCGTACGATCCTCGAAGAAGAGGGCGCGGTGGAAGGCGACCTGCGCAAAGAGATCTCGATGAACATCAAGCGTCACATCGAGATGGGCTCCTACCGGGGCTTGCGGCATCGCCGCGGTCTGCCGGTTCGCGGCCAGCGTACCCACACCAACGCCCGCACGCGCAAAGGACCGCGCCGCGGCACAGTGGCCAATAAGAAGAAAGCTTCGGCCAAGACGTAAAGGGCGGACCGAATTATATGGCGAAAGCAACAGCAAAAGCCGCGAAAGCTCCAGCAAAAGCCGGCAAGAAGAAGAGCTTCAAGAAGAAGGAAAAGCGCGTCGTCCACGCGGGCGTCGTGCATGTGCAGGCCACGTTCAACAACACCATCGTGACCATTGCCGATCAGGAAGGCAACACCATCTCCTGGTCGAGCGCCGGCTCGCTCGGCTTCCGCGGGTCGCGCAAGGGCACCCCGTTTGCCGCCCAGCAGGCAGCTCTCACGGCGGCCAATAAGGCTACCGAGACCGGACTGCGTGTAGTAGAAGTCCGGGTCAGCGGCCCCGGTTCGGGCCGCGAATCGGCTGTGCGCGCGTTGTCCACCGCAGGTATTGAAGTGCGCGCCATCAAGGACGTCACGCCGATTCCGCACAACGGCTGCCGCCCCCCGAAGAAGCGGCGCGTGTAAGAAAGCTGTCGGCTATCCGCCATCAGCTTGCTGGATGCGGGATAGCGGCAGCCATACGGTAAAAGTAGTAGCCGTCAAGAGAAGGGGACGCTGATAGCGGATCGCTGACAGCTTCCAAAGCGGGACGAAGGCCGGCCATGGCTGTAAACCGCACCTGAAAGAAGAAAGGTATAAGGAGTTCACTTGGCACGATACATTGGCCCCGTGTGCCGGCAATGCCGGCGCGAGGGCATGAAACTTTATCTCAAGGGCGAGCGCTGCCACAGCGAGAAGTGCGCCATCGAAAAGCGCAACTTCATTCCCGGGCAGCACGGCAAAGATCGGGCAAAGAAAATCGTCGGCTACGGTCTGCAATTACGCGAAAAGCAGAAGGCGCGCCGCGTGTACGGGGTTCTCGAACGCCAGTTCCGCAGCACCTTCGAAAAAGCAGCCGCCATGAAAGGCATTACCGGCGAGAATCTGATGTCGCTCCTGGAGCGCCGGCTCGATAGCGTGATCTACCGCATGGGATTCGGCACCAGCCGCGCCCAGGCGCGCCAGATCGTCCGCCACGGCCACATCGATGTCAACGGCCGCAAGTGCAATATCCCCTCGGCCGTCGTGAAGACCGGCGACATCGTCTCAGTGCGCGAAAGCAGCAAGAAGAACGCTGCCATCCTGGCCGCGCGCGACGCCACGGCCCATGCTCCCGCACCCAATTGGATCGATGTGGACCGCGAAGGTTTGACCGGCAAAGTCACCGGCATGCCGCAGCGCAGTGAATTGGTGCAGATTCAGTTAAACGAGCAGCTCATCGTCGAGTTGTACTCGAAGTAAGTCAACTAACAAGCGGGGGCCGTCGTCCGGCTCCCGCTTTGCGTGTGTCCAATGAGGATTTACTAAATGTTCAAAGGCTTCCAAAAACCCAAAAGACTGGTTGCTAATACCGAAACCCTCACGGAACGGTATGGCATGTTTACGGCGCAGCCTTTCCAGCGCGGATTCGGCACGACTATTGGCAACAGCCTCCGCCGCGTGCTGCTCAGCTCGATTGAAGGCGCGGCCATCACCGCCGTGCGCATCGAAGGCGTCGAGCACGAATTCAGCCCCATTCCCGGCGTTGTGGAAGACGCCACCGATATCATTCTCAACCTCAAGCAGATTCCGTTCAAGATCATGGGAGAGGGCATCAAAACCGTGCGCCTCACCATCGATCAGCCGGGCGATGTGCGCAGCGGCCAGATCGAAACCGATGCCGACGTGGAAGTACTCGACCGCGACGTGCATCTCGCTACCGTGAGCGAAGGCGGCAAGCTCTCGATCGAAATGCGGCTTAAGACCGGCCGGGGCTACGTCAGCGCCGATAAGAATTTCGACGAAGACCTTGCGCTCGGCTACATCCCGATCGATTCGGTCCATTCGCCCGTCCGCAAGGTCAACTTCGCTGTCGAGGCCGCGCGTCTCGGGCAGATGACCGATTACGACAAGCTCACGCTCGAAGTCTGGACTAATGGAGCGGTTTCGCCGCAGGACGCCATCGGTTACGCTGCCAAGTTGCTGAAGGACCACATGTCCATCTTCATCAACTTCGAGGAAGTGCCCGAGCAGACCGAGGAAATCTCCGAGCACGGGCTCGACAAGATCAACGAAGTGCTCAACCGTTCGGTGGAAGAGCTGGAGCTCAGCGTTCGTTCCTATAACTGCCTGAAGAACGCCAACATCCAGACCATCGGCGAGCTGGTACAGAAGACCGAAGCCGAAATGCTGCGCACCAAGAATTTCGGCCGCAAGTCGCTCAACGAAATCAAGGAAATCCTGGCCAACATGGGGCTCGCGCTGGGTATGCGTATCGACCAGCATGGCCGCCTCATCGCCCCGCCGCCGCAAGCCGGCGGCATGGTGGACTACAGCCAGGAAGACGAAGGGCCGCAGGACCAGGCCGGGGAATAGCACAATGAGACACAAGTACGCCGGATATAAACTGAAGCGGCCGGTGGATAGCCGCAACGCGCTTTTGCGGAACCTCACCACCAGCGTGATTGAGCAGGAACGCATCATCACCACCGTGCCGAAGGCTAAGGCCGTACGCCCGTGGGTGGAGAAGATGATCACGCTCGCCAAAGAGGACACTCTCCATTCGCGCCGCCAGGCCGCCGCGATCCTGCGGACTCCGGCGTCGGTGAAGAAGCTGTTCGACACGCTGGGCACGCGGTTCGGCCAGCGTAATGGCGGTTATACCCGCATCACCAAACTGGGACCCCGCAAGGGCGACGGCGCGGAACAGGCCATGCTGGAACTGGTGGGTTCCGAACTCGTGAAGCGCGCCGCCGAGCGCGCCAAGCGCAAGGAAGCCAAGCTCGAAGCGCAACGCACCGGCCGCGAGCACGAAGAAGAAGAAAATACCGACAACGAAAAGTAGTAGTGCTTCTCCTCAGAGCCGCCACCGGTCCGGGCCGGTTGCGGCTCTGTTATTTTTGTCACCCCTGCTGCTACTCTGGAACTGGATGTTCCGGTCTCTTCTCCTTCTTCTCATCCCGGCGGCGCTCTGCGCTCAACAGTTGACCTTCGCCACCTACCAGGGCGGGTCGGCAGTTGAAGCCACTGCCGGAGTGGTCCGCGACTCTCTTGGAAATCTGTACCTTGCCGGCTCTACCGAGTCCACCGACTTCCCGGTCGTCTCCGCCGCGGGCGGCGGGTTCGTCGTCAAGCTGGACGCCAATGGCAACCGGTTAGCCGCGACTCTCCTCCCCGGCTCTCCCATCGCAGCCATCGCGCTCGACGCCTCGAATAACGTTTTCGTGGCCGGCACCAAGGCCGCGGGCAGCGGGTTCATCGCCAAGCTCAGCTCCGCGCTCGCTGCCCCTGCGTGGACTTACACCTTCGCCGCTAGCCCCATCGCGCTCGCCGTCGATTCCGCTGGCGCCGTCTACGCGGCGGGATCGGCGCAAGCCTCCTTCGTCACCACCACGGGAGTGCTGCAGCCCGCTCTCAAAGGAGTGTTCAACGCCTTCATCCTGAAGCTTTCGGCCGATGGAACCATGCCCCTCTACGCCACCTTCCTGGGCGGCAGCGGTGTCGATTCCGCCAACGCGATCTCAGTCGATTCCAGCGGCAACGTTTCTGTCACGGGCGCGACGACATCCGCCGATTTCCCGCTGGCCAACGCTGCGCAGACGCAATTCGGCGGCGTTCTTCCCATCCTCGGTGGCGAACTGTTCGGCGACGCCTTTGTCGCCAAGCTCGATTCCAATGGCGCGACGCTGCTTTACTCCACTTACCTGGGAGGCGCGGCTGCCGACGCGGGATACGCCATCGCGCTCGATGGCAGCGGTAATGCGTACGTGGCCGGCGCCACGCAGTCGGCCACCTGGCTTGCAGGACCGGCCGGCGGCACATTTCAAACCGCCTACGCCGGCCCGGCTGCCGACCCAAACTATCCCGACCCCGAAGGCGACGCCTTCCTCGCGAAGTTCTCCCCCACCGGCGGCCTGCTTTGGTACACCTACCTGGGAGGCGCGGGCGAGGACGTCGGCACCGCCATCGCGCTCGATGCCGCCGGCAACATCTACGTGGCGGGCGATAACGGCTCGACCAACTTCCCCGTGGCCGGCAGTCCCGTGCCCGATTGCCACTTGGGCAGCCGGCCCTTCCTTGCTGAGTTCAACCCCGCGGGCGCCAAGCTGCTGGTGACCACGGGCCTGAGCGGCATGGGCTACGACCAGGTTTACGGCATGGCGCTCGACGCGGCGCACAACGGGGTCTATCTGGCGGGCAATGTGGAATCGGTGGTCTTCTTTGCCACGCCCGGCGCGGCGCAAGCCACCTATGGCGGCGGCGATGACGATTCCTTCCTGGCGCGCGTCGATCTTGCCACGCAGCCCACGCTCGCCGTCGGCTGCGTGGTGAACGCGGCGAGCTACCTGGCCGGCAATGTATCGTCCTATCCCACCGGAGCGGTCGCGCCCGGCGAAATCGTCAGCCTGTTCGGTCTCGGGCTTGGACCCACCCCGGCGGCGCCCCTTCAATTGACCGCATCGGGCACGGTATCTACTGCGATCGGCGGCATGAGCGTGCTGTTCGACGGTATTCCGGCGCCGCTTCTCTATGCAGGCCCGGGCCAGCTCAACGCCGTGGTCCCTTATGGCATCCACACTTCCGGCACGAGTATGACGGTGACGAACGGCAGCCTCACCGCCGGGCCGATTCCCATGCCGGTGGTGTCCGCTGTGCCGGCCATCTTCTTGTGCGGCGCTTATTGCAACGATCCCAGCCAGGCCGCGGTGGTGAATTCCGACTACAGTCTGAACACGGTGGCGAACCCCGCGGAGCGCGGCGATTACATCACCTTATACGTGTGCGGCGCGGGCCTGATGTCGGACGTGATCGACGGCGATGTGAGTGCGCCACCCTACGCCACCGCGCTGGCCAATGTGACGGTCAGCATGCGCGGCGTGGATGCGCGTGTACAATACGCCGGCGCAGCTCCGGGTTTTGTGAATGGCCTGATGCAGATCAATGCCTACATTCCCACCGGCATCGATTTCGGCAACCACGTGCCGCTGTCGGTGAAGATCGGCAACAACACCAGCCAGGACAATGTCACCATCGCGGTGAAGTAGCCGACTGCTTACTCGAAGCGGATGCCTTGCGCCAGCGGCAATTGCGTCGACCAGTTCGTGGTATTGGTCTGCCGCCGCATATAAGCCTTCCAGGCATCGCTTCCTGACTCACGCCCGCCGCCGGTTTCTTTCTCGCCGCCGAACGCGCCGCCGATTTCCGCGCCGCTGGTCCCGATATTCACGTTGGCGATGCCACAATCGCTGCCGCGATGGCTGAGGAACGTTTCCGCGGAAATCAGATTGTTGGTGAAGATGGCCGACGAGAGGCCCTGCGGCACATCGTTGTGCCAGTGGATCGCTTCGTCCAGATGGTCGAACTCGACGACGTACAGAATGGGAGCGAAAATTTCTTCCTTGAGGATCGGCATATCGGGCCGGGCGCGCACCAGCGTCGGATCGACAAAGCATCCTGTGATCTTGCCGCCGCCGGCCAGAATCTCGCCACCCTGCTCGCGAATGCGCCGGATGCCGTCCATCATGTCGTCCACGGCGCGCCGGTTCACCAGCGGTCCCATCAGCGTGCCCTCTTCCACCGGGTTGCCGATCTTGACCTGCTTGTAAGCGTTCACCAGCGCCGCCGTCATCTTGGCCGCGATGCCGCGCTGCAGGAACAGACGGCGCGTGGTGGTGCAGCGCTGCCCCGCCGTGCCGACCGCGCCGAACAGCACCGCGCGCAGCAGCAGGTCGGTATTGCAGTCGTCCATGGCGATGATGCCGTTGTTGCCGCCCAGTTCAAGGATGCTCCGCCCCAGGCGGCCCGCCACCGCTTCGGCCACATGCCGCCCCACTTCGGTGGAGCCGGTGAAGCTCACCAGCGGAATCCGCGGATCGTGAATCAGCGTCTCCGCAATCGGGTTGCTTTTGCCGATCACCAGGTTGAAGATTCCCTTCATCCCATGGCGGTCGAGCACGCGATTGCAGATCTTCTGGACCGCGATCGCCGCCAGTGGAGTATCGGAGGACGGACGCCACAGCACGCAATCGCCGCACACCGCCGCGATCATAGCGTTCCAGGCCCACACCGCCACCGGAAAGTTGAACGCGCTGATCACGCCCACAATGCCCAGCGGGTGCCACTGTTCATACATGCGATGGCCCGGCCGCTCGCTGTGCATCGTCAGCCCGTAGAGTTGGCGCGAAAGCCCCACCGCGAAATCGGCGATGTCGATCATCTCCTGCACTTCGCCGCGGCCTTCGGCGAGAATCTTGCCCATCTCGAGCGAGACCAGCGTGCCCAGGTCATCCTTGGCTTCGCGCAATTCGTTGGCGATCTGGCGGACGATTTCGCCGCGCTGCGGCGCGGGCAGCATGCGCCACTCGGCGAACGCTTCGTTTGCCTTTTGCACTACGGTCTCGTAGTCCGCCGGCCCGGCGAGTTGGATTTTGGCGAGCACGTCGCCGGTAGCGGGGTTGATCGACTCCAAATGGCCGCCCGCCGGATCGGCGATCCAGTCGCCATAGCAGGCGCCGGAATTTACCGGCTCGATGTGGAGTTTTTCCAGGATGTCGGGGATTTGAGCTTGCGCGCTGAACACGCTTCTATTTTAGCCCTGGGTGCGCCGCGCTTTTACCTGCGGCGCCCCCTTTTTGACAGCGGCACTCACCCCTAGCCTCGGTTTGCCGGGTCTGAGGTCCGGCGATATGAGGTTACATTATCGTAGCCAGACATGCGGCGGGAGGTATCTTTCGTATACATGGCAGCGCGGGCGAATCGAGCGACACAGTCGTGCGCCGCATATTTACAATTGGTCTTCGTATTGTTCGAACGCGACGCGCACCAGTTGCCCGCGCGTGCGCACTCCGGTCTTCTGAAACAGACTCTGCAGGATCGCCTTCACATAGCTCTCGGAGATCTGCAGGCGCCACGCAATTTCCTTATTCGAGAGTCCTTCCAGGACGAAGCGCAGCACCTTCCGCTGGCGGTCGTTGAACTGCGGCGTTTGCGGCTCCGGGTCGGCTGCGTTTTCTTCGTGCCCGGCCAGCGATTTGTCGATCCAGTTTCCTCCCGCCATCACCGTGCGAATCGCGTTGGAGAGCTCATCCAACTGCGAATGTTTGAGAAAAATGCCTGCCACGCCCTGCTGCAGCAGGCGCCGCGCTTCCGTGGTGCTCACCCACGCGGTGACCACCAGGACGCGGCCGGCGAAACCGCTTTGCCTGGCCGACGGCAGAAACTGCGATGCGCGTTCGCTGCCCAGATCGTGATCGAGCAGGACGATATCGAATTTGCGCTGCGCCATCAGCGGCAGCGCGGCGGCGATACTGGCGCAATGCTCCACCTGGCACTGCGAATCCGTGGCTAACACCATTGCCACGCTTTCCCGAAACAGAGCGTGATCGTCGATCAAAAGCACGCGGGTCATTTTCGAATTCCCTTCCTTTATTCTTTCGCCACGCGATCGGCGGGCCACAACTCCACTGCGAAGCAACTGCCCTCCGCCGGCGCTTCATACCGCAAGCCGCCACCGTGCGAACGCAGAATCGCGCGCGTGATATAGAGTCCCAAGCCCATGGAGTGCGCACCCGGTTGGAACGGCTGGAACAACTCGTCGGGCTGCGCCACTCCCGGACCGCTGTCGTAGAAGCGCACCACCACCAAATCGCGCTCCATCGATGCCACGATGCGCACCTCTTTGCGCGCGCTGTCTTCCAAAGCGCGCAGGCTGTTGCGAGCCAGATTGATGAAGGCCTGCAGCAGTGCGTGGTGGTCCGCCCTCACCAGCGGAAGCCCCGGGGAAACTTCCCACTCGGCCGCGATGCCCGCCTCACGCAGCGCGGGATCGATGAGGATGCGAGTCTCATCCAGCACAGTCCCCAGGTCGGCGACCACGGCCTCGCGGCTGGACGCCATGCGCAAACCGGTGGAGGCAATTTTCTCCAGCCCCTGGATCAGGCTGCCGAGCGCCTGGTATTGCCGCTGCTGCGTGGCCGACCCGTCGTCCGCCAGCGCAGCGTATGCCGTGCTCGCCGCCGACGCCAGATTGCGGATTTCGTGCGACATGGCGCCAATCAGAACGCGTGACGTGGCCATCATCGAATCCAGGCCGGCGCCTTCGCGGTCGCGCAGGTTCTCGGAAGCATCCCACACCACCGCGGCCAGTGCCGGCCCTTCCGACGTGTGATAGGTGGACAACCAGACGTGGGCCAGAAAGACGTCGCCATTGAGCCTCTGGCCGCGGCATTCCACATTGGTCCGAATGTTGCCGCCGGAGTGCTGGCTATGCAGCATGCGGCTCAGGATGGGCAAATACGGCGTCACGTCGGTACCCTGCAGGGGTTCACGATCGAACGCCAGCAGTTGCCGCACCGACTCATTGGCGAGCGTCACCCGCCCCGCATGATCGAGAGTGAGAATCGCCAGGGGCGTGGTTTCGATCAGCATATGGACCTTCAGTTCCGCGTCCAGGCGGAGTTTCATCTGCTGCTCGCGTTCTTCGAGATGTGCCGACAACATTCTTCTCCGCCGGTTTAACTCGCCCAGAAAAAAGCCCGTCGTGGCGAATCCGCTGGCCGCCACGATCAGGCGCGGCCACGATCCCGCTACCCATTGAGCGGGGTTCAAAACGAAGCCCGAGTAATTCCCCGCCGCTCCCTGCAAAGGGTCGCCTGCTTCCCGCAGGTATCCACAGACCAGCGCCATCAGCAGGATTTCGTAAGGGTTCAGCGCCGCCGAAGAGAGCAGGATGGGGATCAGGTAGAGGTACCCTACCGATGTATTGGGCACCAGCCAGTCGAGGTAGGCGATGATGAAGATCATGACCGCCGCCAGGCAAGACAGCGTGATCTTGTGCAACTCCGCGAAGGCCAGAAAGTTGTCGAGACGGCTCATCGGCAATCCAGGACTGCTTGGGAGATCCGCCGATCCGGGTGACGGAGCAAGAACCTTCGGTGGAGGCCTTCGGGCCGCTCGCAACCGGCGCCGAATCGAGTTCCGGCCGGGCAGTCGATAGCCGCCGGCAACACCGACGTCCAGCGAAATCCGTCACTCAATTTCCGGGTCCCACTAAGCTACTATCGTAACGTGGCAAAATCCCGCGGAAGACGTATCTTTCGCATTGTGATGCGCACGGCGCTCTTTCTGGTGGCCGCTTTCTACGCCATATGCCTCGGCGAATTGACGGCGCTCCGCTGGATGAATCCGCCCACCACCGCGGTGCAGGCGGAGCGGCGCGTGGGCGCGTGGTGGCATCGCAAGCCTTACCGCAAGGCGCAGAGGTTCGTCCCCCTCGCCCGCATCTCGGCCGATCTGCAGCACGCCGTCATTTCTGCCGAAGACGGCCGCTTCTATCAGCATCACGGCATCGACTGGCAGGAAGTGCAGAAGGTGGTCGATAAGGATATGCAACGGGGAAAACTGGGGCGCGGCGGATCCACCATCACGCAGCAATTGGTGAAGAATCTTTTTCTCACCACCAACCGCTCGCTCCTTCGCAAAGGCGTGGAGTTCACCCTGGCGCCCGCCGCCGAGGTGATTCTTGGCAAGCGCCGCATTCTGGAGTTGTACCTCAACGTGATTGAGTGGGGGCCCGGCGTGTACGGCGCGGAAGCCGCGTCGCAGTTCTGGTATCGCGTGCCCGCCATGAAAATCGATCGCGACCAGGCGGCGCGCATGGCGGCGATTCTCCCCTCACCCCTGCGCTGGAAGCCGGAACATATGACCGACTATAGCGCCGAGATTCTGCGCCGCATGTCGCAGACCGGCTGGTAAAGGTGGCGAACGCACGGCCGCCCCTGCATATATACAGTTTGGGAAAACCAATTCAACGCTTCGCGCGTCCAAGAAAATATGCCGCGGCGCGAGCCGTGGTGCTTACACTGTAAGAAGCGGATGAAACTCAAGCTTGTATTACTCTTGAGCCTGATGCCCTGGGCGCAGGCCGGCTCACGCGAGTATTTCTCCCCGGCGCACCGCATCTCCGGTGTCGGCATCGACCGCGACGCGCTGACGCCTGAACTCCTCCAGTTGCGCACCGACCTGATGGTGCAGGCGCAAACCTTCGGCATCATGCGCGAGCAGGGGGCCATCGACGGCGCCCGCCGCGTGATCGATCCGAAACTGCAGGCCATCATACGGTCTGCTGCCGAGAGCAGCGGATTCCCCAAGTCGACCATCGAGGCGATTATTTACCTGGAGAGCTGGGGCGACCCCAAGGCGGAGAGCCCGGCCGGTCCGAAGGGGATCATGCAGATCTCCGACGCGACCGCGCACGATATGGGATTGAGCATCGTGCACGCTACCCGCTATAAGATCACGCGCGAGAAGGTGCTGGTCAAGGGCCGCGGCCGGAACGCCCGGGCGAAGTATAAGACCATTACGCACAAAGAGCCGTACACCGTGCTGGTGCGCGACGACCGCCTCATACCCGAGCGCGCCATTCCCGCCGCGGCGCGTTACCTGGCCGGGCTGGAGCGTAGGTTCGGCGGCGAGGATTGGGCCATTTTCGCCTATCACTGCGGCACCGGCTGCGTAACTTACATGAAGGATCTTACCGGGCGCGCCCAAGGTATCCCGCCTAACGATATTACTGTGGCGCGCATGTTCTTCTCTTGTAGCCCGGGCTGGAATCGCGACCTGTATGAGGCCATCCAGCAGCAAATGCTGCGCGATTACTCGCCCACTTACTACTTCCGCATTCAGCGCGCCGCGCAGTTACTCGCCCTCTATCGCCAGGACCCGGAGAACCTGGTATCGCTCGAGCAGGAGTACAAGAATCGTTTCGCCGCCGGCCCGCGCGCGCCCCACCGGCTGGCTACCTGGCTGCGTCCCGACGACCTGATCTATCGCACCGGCGACGATATCCGCGCCAATCCGGGATCGCGCCTCATGAAAGCGGCGGATGACGCCGGCTATCTCGGGTATAGTCTCGATCTTCCTGCCGGCGCCCCGGCTGCAGGAGAACTTCCGGAAGCTTCGCCGGCAGCGCTCGGCACCCTGACTTACATCGCCTTCGAAACGCGCCGCGTCTTCGGGGAACGCTCCAGCGAGCCGTTCCAGCCGCTGCCTGTGGTGGCACTGGTGGAACCGGAGGACTATGCGCTGCAGCAATCCGCGCAACATGAGGCCTTTGCGCACAGTTCGGGCGAGGTCTTCGACCTCGATATCGCGCGCATTCCACCGGACGAACTGGAGTGCCTGCGGTTCGTGCTCGACGATCTGGGGTGGAGCGGGTATCTCGGTTTCGTGGAGGATGGCGCCGACCGGCTGCACATCGGCTGCTCGCCGGACTCGCGCGAGTTCTTCGCGAACGTCTGGCAGGAAGCCGAAACGCACATGGCGTCTAATTAGACGGATACACACAGGTGGAAACGAGAATTCATCGGTGTTCTACGGAATTTCAGCATCCCGCTAAATCAGATGGTACGCGGCGAAGGCACGCAGGGAAGCAATTGGAGTCCTGCGGTTCGTGCTCGACGATCTGGGGTGGAGCGGGTATCTCGGTCTCCTGGAGGATGGCGCCGACCGGATGCTCGCCGGGCTCGCGAACACACCCGGAAAACGGAGAATTCATCGCTGTTCCACGGATTTTCCGCATCCCGCTAAATCAGGTGGTAAGCGGCGACGGCACTCAGGTAAGCCAGCACCGTCATGTAACTGAATTGCACGATGGGCCATTTCCATCCGCCGGTTTCCCGCCGCACCACCGCGATGGTCGAGATGCATTGCATGGCGAACGCGAAGAAGACCAGCAACGCCACCGCGCCACCCAGAGTAAGATCGTGATGGAGCGCCGCCTGGATGCCGTCGGTATTCGATTTGTCCATGCCGTAAATGGTGCCCAGTGTGGCAATGATGGTCTCGCGCGAGAATACCGCGGTGATCAGCCCGATGCCGATTTTCCAGTTGAAGCCCATCGGCCGGATGATCGGCTCGATGGTCCGTCCGATCGTGCCCGTCAGGCTGTTGGCAATCTGCGGAGGGTGGCCATTGGAGAACGGCACGTTGCTCATCACCCACAGGACCACCGTCACCAGCAGGATCACTGTGCCGGCGCGCACCAGGAAGACCTTGGCGCGGTCGAGTAGCCGGAGCCCAAGCGAAGTGAACGTGGGCCAGCGGTACGACGGCATTTCCAACAGGAACGGCGTGCGGCCGCTCTTCAGAACGGACGATTTCAGCACTCTCGCGGTAATCACCGCCGCCACGAACCCCAGCAGATACAGTCCCAACATCATGGCGGCGCGCGCCGACAATGCCCAGCCCAGCACCGGACGATTGGGGATGAACGCCGCGATCACCAGTGTGTATACCGGAAGGCGCGCCGAGCACGTCATGAACGGTGCAATCAGAATGGTGGCGATGCGATCGCGCTTGTTCTCGATGGTGCGCGTCGACATGATTGCCGGCACTGCACACGCATATGCCGAGAGCAGCGGGATGAACGATTTTCCCTGCAGTCCGACCCGCGCCATGGTGCGGTCGGCGATCAGCGCCGCGCGCGCCAGGTAGCCCGAGTCTTCCAGGATGCCGATAAACAGGAACAGCAGCAGGATCTGCGGGAGAAATACAATCACCGACCCGACTCCCCGCCAGATCCCATCTATCAGCAGCGACTTCAGCAGACCCTCGGGCAATAACGCTGCCACCCAGTCGCCGGAATGCTGCACCAGCCAGTCCACCGCATTCTGAGCGGGAGTGGCCACCGAGAAAATGGATTGAAAGACGGCCACCACCACCGCCAGGAACAGCAGCGGTCCGGCGATCGGATGCAGGAACACCGCATCCAGCCGGCGCGTCCACTTGGGAGGAGCAGGCGGGTGATACGCGGCCTGTTTGCCGACATTTCCGGCCCACTGGCGGCACTTGGGGATGTCTTGCAGGACCGGCAGTTCTTTGGGGGTGGGCTTGGGCATGGCGCCCGCCAGAAAATCGAAAACCTGATCGATGCCTTGCCCGCGGCGTGCGCTCACCAGCGCTACCGGAGCGCCCAATTCGGCCGAGAGTTTGTCGATCTCCACGCGGCCGCCGCGCTTCTTCAGGTCGTCCGCCATATTCAGGATCACCAGCGTCGGCAACCCCAGCGCCAGAATCGGCGCCGCCAGCATCAGGTGGCGGCCCATATTGGTGGAATCGAGCACCAGGAGCACGGCTTCCGGTTTGGGCGCATCGGCGCGCTGCCCGGTGAGGACGTCGTGCGCTACCTGTTCGTCTTCCGAGCGCGGCGTCAGGCTGTAGACACCCGGCAGGTCGATGAGGTTGATGGCGCGCCCATCGGGAAGCATCGCCAGCCCGGTGTGCTGCTCCACGGTCACGCCGGGGAAGTTGGCGACCTTTTGATGGAGGCCCGTGAGGCGGTTAAACAGGGTGGTTTTACCGGAGTTGGGCGGGCCGATCACGGCCACCGCCGTGGGCGCGGTCCGCGACCCCGGGAACTCTACAACGGTTGCTGAGTTGCAACTGCGGCAATCGCTGCATCCGCTCATTAGGCCCCCGGCTTCGTATCCAGCTTACTAAATTTATGGCCGCGAACTTTGAGACGCCGTGCGGTTTCGCGCCGGAGCGCGATCTCCGAACCGTCCACCTGGAAGACCTGGGGATCGCCGCCCGGAGCGCTGCGTCCGGCGGTAATCTGCATCCCCGGAAGGAACCCCAACTCCATCAGGCGGCGTGCGTCATCGGTCGGCAAATCGATCCCTTCGAGGATCGCGGCGTCGCCCTGCCGCAAGTCCATGAGGCTGGCCGGCAGACTTTCCGGAAGATCACAGTTGACACTCAGTTGCATCTCGATTTCAGTATGCCCCGGTCCGAAATCCTTGTCAAGAGAACTTCGCCCTTTCTTGCGCTTTTTTGATCCCACGGTATGAGTAGGGCCTCCAAGTGCGCCAAAATAAAGGATAACAGAATGACACCTCAATTTTCTGTGCGCCTTTTCCGGCCTGCCGATCTGGATCGCATCCTGCAGATTGAACACGCCAGCTTTGGAGAATATGCGTGGGATCGCAACCTGTTTGCAGATTATTACCACAAATGCGGGCGGCTTTTCTTAGTAGCGGTGAAGGACAGGAATATTTGCGGGTATATCCTTACCTGCACGGGAGGGAGGACGGATTCGGCCGAACTCGTCTCGCTCGCCGTCGACCCCAAGGATCGGGGGCGGGGAATCGCTACCCTCCTGATGGATAGCACCCTCCGGCGGTTGCGCCGCGCGGGGATTCCGCGGGTTTTTCTCATGGTGAAAGTAACCAACCTTACCGCGATCCGGTTCTATGAGCGCTACGACTTTTGCAAGGGCCGGCTGGTGCGCGGGTACTACGAAGACGGCGAGGACGGCCGCCGCTATGAGAAGGTGCTGCTGCCTGCTATTTCGCCGCCGCGCCGGCCACTTTCACGGTGACCTCCAGGCCGGCTGCGCGATCGCCAGCGGCAGTTCGGTTTGGCGGCAGACAAATAATAAGCTCAGGCTGGCGGTATAGGGTTCGGCGACCGAACGATTCACCGTCCCCGCGGTTCACGGGGTAGTCGCGCCTTTCGGTGCCGACGAGTGGTCGACTGAGCGGTTAGGAATGCGCGAAACGCATTCGCCGGGTGGGCACGTCCAAAGGAGCATGCAGAAGGAAGCGAACGCCTGGAGTCTGAGCCGGCGCGGCCTACTGGCGCTGACCGGCGCCTGTTTGATGCCCTGGGATAACCTATACGCCGGTGAGTTCTGGAACAAGAAGGACCCGTCGCAATGGAGCGGCGAAGAGATAGACGAGCTTACGACGAAATCGCCGTGGGCAAAATCGGTGGCCGCGCAGTTCGCGCCAGGCAGCAATAACGGCGGCAGCGGACAGGGCGGCGGATACCCGCGCAATCGCGGCGGCATGGGCGGACCGAGCATCGGGATCGGCGGAATCGGCCTCGGCATGCCGCGCCGCGGCGGCATGGGTCGCCCCGGCGGCGGAAATCCGCAGCAGTCCAACTATAAGGGTACGGTGCGCTGGGAAAGCGCCAAGCCGATTCTCGACGCGCTCAAAACGCCGCTTCCCGAAGGTTTCGCCAACCGATATGTAATCGGTGTGCGCGATATCCCGCTGATCCGCTACCAGCAGCGCCCGCAGCGGAGTTCCGGAGACAGCGACTCGGATTCGCCCAAGCTCTCGACTCCCGACAACGACGAGTCGACGCTCACCCAGCACGATCTCGACGAACTGAAATTCATGACCAGCCTGCAGCCGAAAGGGAAGGATTCCGCACAAGCCGGAGTGGTGAAGCAAATGACACCCGGCGGCACCTATTTCCTGTTCGGCTTCTCCAAAGAATTCCTCGATTTCGGCAAGAAAGATCACGAAGTGATCTTCTCGACGCAGTTAGGCAAGCTGACCGTGAAGGCGAAGTTCGATCCGTCTGAGATGCTGTACCACGGCGTGTTGGCGGTATAAGAACGCCGGGCTCACCTGAACTCTTCCTTCTCACACCCCATAAATTGCCGCTATCAATTTCATATCGCGAATTCCTTCCGCCCCATCCGGACCCGGCTCGCGATTGCTGAACACGCTCTCCGCGAAGTGGTCCGCCTGGAGCACGAAACAGCCCGGATCGCGCATGGTGCTAGGCTCGTCTATGGGCGGCTCCCCCGCGATCTTCGCCCGCAGGTGCTGCCCGTCGTACGGGAACGCCGGCTCGACAACGATCTCGCCCTTCGAGCCCATCACGCGAAAATAGCTCGTCATGTTGGCGCCGTAGGTGGTGGTGCAACTGGCCACCGCGCCCGACGGGAACTTCATGCTCCAGGAGACGTTCTCCTCTACCTCGCGGAAGCGCCCGTCCTGATCCACCACGGTCGGGTATCCTTTGATCTCCACCGGCTCCTCGCCCGTCAGGAAACGGCACGCGTTCAGGCAATAGATCCCCACGTCCATCAGTGGACCGCCGCCCGCCATCTTCTTACTCAGCCTCCACTCCCCGGCCGCGATGTTGAACCCGAACGAGCTATCGATCGCCTGGATTTTCCCCAGCTTGCCGTCGCGAATCAGTTGCCGCGCGCGCAGGTGCGACGGCTCGAAATGGCAGCGGTAGGCGATCATCAATTTGCGATTGGCGCGCCGGCAGGCGTCGTCCATGGCCTGCGCGTCGGCCACCGAAGTCGCCATGGGCTTCTCGCACAGCACGTGCTTGCCGGCCTGCGCCGCGCGGATGGTGTACTCCGCGTGCATGCTGTTGGGCAGCGCGATGTAGACCGCGTCGATATCGGGGTTCCCGGCGATCCCGTTATAGTTGTCGTAACTGTAGATGTTCTTGGCAGGGACGCCGTACTCCGCCGCGAGCCGGTCGGCCTTATCGCGATGGCCGCTGACGATGGCAGTGACCTTCGCATACTGGGAGGTCTTCGTGGCAGGCATGAAGTGCTGCATCGAAATCCGCCCCAAGCCCACAATGCAATATCCCAGCTTGCGGGTGGACAGTTGAGCGCGCGCCCCTTCGGTCAGCCCGGCCACCGTTCCCAGCGCCGCCAGCCGCTGGAATTGCCGCCGCGTGAATTCCATTCCGTTTCCCTCCCTTGAGAGGATATCGCATCGTCCCACTTGCAAACCGGCCCGGTCTGCGGCATGTTTGAAGCAGATGCCCGTTTCCATGGAATTCTTGCGCGGCGTGCTGGGGCTGCTCGGCATTGGCTGCGCTTACATGACCGGCCGCGCCTTTATCGCCGTCCGCAAAGGCTGGCAGAAAACCTCGCGTCTCTACGCATGGATCATTCGCAGTCTGCTCTGCCTGGTCGCCGTGGCCTTCCGCTTCCCGCTCGACTTCGTCGACATGATGGTGTGGGCGCTAGCGCTGGTAGCGTTCTCGTCGGCGATGTGGAGCACCTCGCGCGAAAAGCCGCACGAGGACCTCACCAGCACCATTTTCCCGGAATAATCGTCGTGGATAGAATGTTCGGAAACCGTGTATAATGTCCGTGGGATCTATCCAATGCCAACCGCTGACGCCAGTCTCGCCAAGGCGCGTCAGGTGTTCACCAGACATCGAGGAATGCTCCGCACCAGCGCCGCCATCCGACTCGGCGTTCACCCTCGGACGCTGTACACTCTTCGGGACCGCGGCGAAATCGAACAAGTGGGCCGCGGCATCTACCGGCTCTCCTCTGCCCCGCCGCTCACCAACCCTGACCTGATCGTCGTCGCGATCCGGATACCACTCGCTGTCATTTGCCTGATCTCGGCTCTCGCACACCATGGGCTCACGACACAGGTTCCGCATGCCGTGGACGTTGCGCTGCCCAGCCACGCTCAAGTCCCCAAGCTCGATGGCATTCCACTACGGGTATTCTGGTACTCCGAACCTTCGTTCAGCGCCGGGATCGATGTCATCTCGATTGACCACGTTCCCGTCCGGGTGTATTCGCCGGAGAAGACGATCGCGGACTGCTTCAAGTACCGAAACAAGATTGGTCTCGACGTGGCTATCGAAGCCCTGCGAACTTACCGTGAACGTACGCGGAAGCGGGACTACCAGGCTCTATCCGGATTTGCGAAGGTCAACCGCGTGGAGAAGGTGGTGCGTCCGTACCTGGAGGCGGTGCTGTGAGTGGCCGCGATCTGGCCGCCTCCGTCCGCCAACGTCTCCTGAACCAAGCCCGCTCGCAAGGCCGGCCCTTTCAGGAACTGCTGCAGTACTTCGCCATGGAGCGCTTCCTGTATCGCCTGGCAAAGTCACCTTTCGCGGATCGGTTCATTCTGAAGGGAGCTCTTCTGCTGACGGCTTGGAGGGCGCCTGTCGCTCGGCCAACGATGGACATCGATCTGGCCGGAAAGACGAACAACGAGTTGGAGCACATTCGGTCGCTGGTCGGCGAAGTCTGCGAATTTGTCACTGAACCTGACGGCCTTGAGTTCACGGCGGCCTCGATCGAGGTTCAGCGCATCAGGGAAGACGCGGAGTACGCGGGTGTGCGGGTCCGATTCAACGCGGCGCTAGAGAAGGCGAGAGTCCCGATGCAGATCGACATTGGTTTTGGGGACACGATCATCCCGCGTCCAAGCGAGATCGAGTACCCGGCGATGCTGGAATTCCCCCCGCCGGTGCTCATGGCATATCCAAAGGAAACCGTGGTGGCCGAGAAGCTCGAAGCCCTCACCGTCCTCGGGCTCCTCAACAGCCGCATCAAGGACTTCTACGACATCGCCCTGCTGGCGCGGCTGTACCCGTTTGACGGCGATCTTCTGGCCGAGGCCATTCGATCGACCTTTCGACATCGTGGTACCGCTATCGACGCGACCCCAGTTGGGTTGACCGAAGCTTTCAGTGCAGATCCCGCCCGAGCGGTGCAGTGGCGAGCGTTCGTTCGCCGGAGTAGATTCGCATCCGAATCCGGCTTGGACGAGATCGTGGCGCAAGTGCGGCGCTTCGCCTCGGCGCCACTGTCGGCGACCGGGCAGGGGGACATCTTCCATCTGAAGTGGAGTCCTGGGGGACCGTGGGGGTGACATCAATGCCACGGCGCACTCGGGCACAGCGGCTGCTACCCTCATGAGCAGATCAGGGCGCAGGGAGAAAAGCGAAGCGCAACTCCACAACTGCGAGGAGCAGTTCTTGCACGACCTCATTGCGGCATTGCGAGAATGTGCTGCGGGGAAATGGGGAATGTTCGGGCGCAACGATGCCGTGATCGAGAGGCAGCCAGAACCGGTGAGGGAGATGCTACGCTCGGGTGTCGGCGAACGGCTGCTTGAAGCGGGCGGAAACGTTCGTGGATTGCGCCGGGAACTCGGGTACAGCGAACCCTTCAAGCCTTTCGAGCGATACCTCGAATACCGGCAGATGTGGTCGGCCAATTCGCCCGGTGAACCGAAGCTGGCGGCGCAATTCTTGGCCGAACTTGGAAAGAACCAATCATGACGGAGACTGCTGAAATCCGTTGGCTTCGGGCCGATGAGGGCGGTCGGCTCCAACCTCCACCTGGTTCACGATACTCGACAGTGGCTCGTTTTGAACATCAGGCTGAGGAGCAGTGGAAGAAACAATCGTGGAGCCTCGTGATCGAGTTCAGTGATCGGGATCATGCTCGGTGAGCCATGAAGATTCTCAGGTGCTGGCGTTGCAAAACGGAAGTTCCTATGCTTGATGACGAAGAATTCAAGAGTGTGATGTCGCTTCTGGGTAAGGGAATGGATGGCAATCTTCAACCATGAGAATTCGCTCTTGCCTTGTGTGAATACGAGCGGATCACGGGACTCCATGAGGCCAACATCAACGCTGTGTGGCACCACAAATGGTCGATGTACGGCCCACCCTGCCGGAATTGCGGCAGGCCGTTGCGGACGCCCGAGGCTAAGCTGTGTGGGGCGTGCATGGCTCGGGTAGATGGAACATAATTATGAACGTGCCCGACAATGCTTCGGAATCAAAAACGGTCCCCCTGATTCCGACCGGCAACAGGGTGAAACTTCCGCAGGCTCTTTCGTATCCGCTCGGAGCGAAGGCGATCTCTGAGGCACTGGAAGCCGCGCCGCAGACAGGCTCCCTGCGCGTGAAATGTGAAGATCGAATGGAACACTGCAAGGGTTGAGAAACGCCGCTCATGATTGATGTCTCCACTGGGTGAGGGTGTCTTTGAATTAAGGTTCGATTTCGGGCCTGGCTATCGGGTCTACTTTGGAATCGACCAAGAGGAGATCGTGCCACTCGGCGGCGGAGACAAAGACAGCCAGGGGGCGGACATCACTAAGGCGAAGAGCCGATGGGAGGACTACAATGCCTAAACGGACAACCGATTTTCGAGAACAGCTTCTCGCCGATCTAACCGATCCTGCCGAGGCGTCCAGCTACCTGAACGCGGCACTGGAAGATTCTGCCCAGATGCTGCTCGTCGCGCTTCGGGACGTCGCCGACTCGCGCCAGATGGCGCGCGCCGCCGAGGATGTCGGGGTGGCGCGTGAGGCTCTATACAGAATGCTCAAAGAAGATGGGAACCCCACGTACGCGAATCTCACGGGAATTGTGCACACCTTAGGCCTCAAAATTCAGTTTGTACCACTCAATGATCCGGGGCATGGGCTCACCGCTACTTCTCGACCGCGGCACACCGGCAAGACTCGTTCCCGTTGACGGAGTGAGCCAGGAGAACGGGTTCGAGTGCGCAACAAGGTTTAGGACCCGTCGACCGGTCGGCGTCATTGTAGAACCTGCCGGCGGATCGCCGCTCTTTTGACTGGCCCTCCACTTCGAAGTTGTCCCAAACGAAGCGCCCTGAGGGGTAAACTGAAGGTGGCTGGCCATGAATAGAGAATTCGTCGTACGCCGGGACGGCAGTTTTTACCTGACCGGTAGTCGTGTGCCCTTAGCCCATCTCGCCCGGGAATTCCAGCAGGGCGAGCCTCCGGAAGCCATCCGCTCCCACTATCCTTCGCTCAGCCTGGAGCAGGTCTACGGCGCGATCACCTTCTACTTGGGTGCTAAAGGAGAAGTGGAAAACGACATAGCGGAGCGAGAGCGCGTAGAGGACGAATTCATGAAGACGCACCCGGCGCCTTCCGTGCTCAAGGAAAAGCTGGAGCGCGCGCGACAGCAACCGCTGGCGCGACGAACCTGACGGATGATCCGCTTTTTTGGCGGACGCAGATCTAACCAAGGGATCGTCGCCGGCTGTTTGCGCAGAGAGCCCACTATGAGTTTCCTCTCTGCGAATGAGGCCAACCTGGAGGGGCTTCCCGACAGCGAAGTATTGGCGTTGGCCGCTGAACAAAATCGTCTTCTGGTTTCGCACGATTTTCAGACTATGCCGCACCACTTCGGTGACTTCCTTCAGGCTCGCGGCTCTAGCCCGGGTGTTCTTCTCGTGCCGCAGTATTTGCCCATTGCCGAGGCGATCGAAGAACTTGTGTTGATCTGGAGCGCTTCGGATGCCGCGGAGTGGGAAAACCGAATCCTAAGAATTCCCCTGCCGTAAGAACCGATCTGAGCGCTCACCCTCTCGGGGCTAAGCGAGAGCACCGTTCCGAACGCGCCCAAACGCTATTTTTCGCACCGCTGCTTCCACACATATCAATAGGTTTCCACATTTCGCTACAATCAAACCTTACATGTCCCTCATCGTCGTAGGATCCGTCGCATATGACGGCGTCGAAACCCCTCATGGCAAGGTCAACCGCATGCTCGGCGGCGCCGCCACCTATATCTCGCTCGCTGCCCGATATTTCACTCCCGTCGGACTCGTCGCCGTGGTCGGCGACGATTTCGCCCAGGAGGATATCGATCTGCTCGCCTCCCGCCAGATCAATCTCGATGGCCTGGAGCGCGTCGCCGGCGGGAAGACCTTCTTCTGGGCGGGCGTCTACTCCGCCGACATGAATGACCGCACCACCCTGCGCACTGACCTCAACGTCTTCGCCGACTTCCAGCCCAAACTTCCCCCGTCTTACCGGACCGAGCCGTACCTCTTCCTCGGCAACATCCAGCCCGCTCTGCAGCGCAGCGTTCGTCACCAGATGGACGGCGTCAAAATCACCGGCGGCGACACCATGAATTACTGGATCAACGATTTCCGCGCCGAGTTGCTCGCCACCCTCAAGGACTGGGACTTCCTGCTCATCAACGACAGCGAAGCCCGCCTCCTTTCCGGCGAATACAACCTCCGCGCCGCCGCCGCCAAAGTCCAGGCCATGGGACCGAAGACCCTGGTCATCAAGCGCGGCGAATATGGCGCTATCCTCTTCCACGGCGGCCGTCATTTCATGGCTCCCGGCTACCTCCTCGAATCGGTTTTCGACCCCACCGGCGCGGGCGATTGCTTCGCCGGCGGTTTCATCGGTTACCTCGCCGGACGCGGCCTCGATCTCCATCACGATCACCTGGAGTTCGACGACCTCCGCCGCGCCGTCATCTATGGCTCCGTGATGGGCAGTTTCTGCTGCGAGAAGTTCGGCGTGGACCGCTTCCGGACTCTCACCCGCCAGGAAATCGATGCGCGCTATTCCGAGTTCAAAAACTGCACCGACTTTTAGCGCCGCCGCTGTCCTGTTGTGTGGTCTGGTGCTGGCTCTGTGGGCCGCCGCCGCCGTCTGGTTTTATTCCGCGCACGGCTGGCTGCTTTACTACGGCGACGCCGAATGCCATCTCGATATCGCCCGCAAGATGGTCGATTCGCAAACCCCCGGCTATTCGCAAATCGGCACGGTCTGGCTGCCGCTTACCCATTGGGCCATGCTGCCCTTCGTGGGCCGCGATAATCTCTGGCGTACCGGCATCGCCGGCTCGATTCCTTGCGCGTTCTTCTTCGTGATGGGCGGCTGCTTCCTGTTTGCGGCTGTGCGCCGCATCTTCCAGTCGACGCCCGCCGCCGCAGCAGCCGTCGCGCTGTGCGCGCTCAATCCTAATCTGCTCTACATCCAAGCCACCCCCATGTCCGAGGGCATCTTCTTCGGCTGCCTGATGGCGGTCCTCTATTTCACCGTGCGATTCCGCGAGACGCAGGCCTGGTGGACGGTGATCGGCGCGGGCATCGCCCTCTGCCTGGGCACCCTCACACGCTACGATGGCTGGTTTCTCATCCCCTTCGTCGCCCTCTACTTCCTGTGGACCGCACGCCAGCATCGCTGGCGTATTGCCATCGTATTCGGTCTGGTCGCCGGGCTGGGACCGCTCTTCTGGTTCGTCCACAACTGGAAGATGACCGGCGACGCGCTCTCTTTCTATCGCGGGCCGTACTCCGCCATGGCCATCCAGGGCAGCGCCGATTACCCCGGCAAGCATTACTGGCCGCGTGCTTTTCAATTCTTCGGATTCACAGCCTGGTTCTGCGCCGGGCCGTGCCTCGCCGTCCTCGGAACCATTGGGGTGATCGCCGTGGCCGCCAAACGCGCCTTCTGGCCGCTGATTCTGCTGCTGCTTCCGCCCGCGTTCTATCTGTGCAGTATGCACTCCGGCGGCACGCCCATCTGGGTGCCGGTGCTGTATTCCGGCGGCATTTACAACGTACGCTACGGCCTTTCGATTCTGCCGCTGCTGGCGGTAGCCGCCGCCGCCCTGGTGGCCGTCTGCCCGCGCTGGATGCGCACGCGCGTCGCGGCGGCGGTCGTGGTTGTCGCCACTGTACCGTGGCTCCTCCATCCGCATCCCGAAAACTGGATCGTATTCCTCGAAGGACAACAGAATTACGCCGGCCATCGCGCGCTCGAACGCCAGGTGGAGGATTATCTCCGCCCGCGCTACGTCCGCGGGTCGGGCATCGTCACCGAGTTCGGCGCTACCACGGCCATCTATCGCGATCTCGGCATTCCGCTGCGCGAAACGCTCTCCGGCGATAACGGCACGGTGTGGAGCGCCGCCACCAGCGGTCCGAATCCTTTCCCCCACGACGCGTGGGCCGTCGTAATCGCCGGCGATTATGCCGAGAAGGCCGTCCAACACGCCGGCTGCTTTACACTCGAACAGACTTTCAAAGTGAATGACGCGCCGGAGATGCACATCTACCGGCGCACTGGAGGCGTCAGTGGTTCCTCATAATAACGTCACAACGGCATTCGATCTGCCCGGCTACCGCATCCGCAAGAATCTCGGCGTGGTGCGCGGCATTGTGGTGCGCTCGCGTTCTTTCGTGGGCACCATCGGCGCCGGATTGCAGACCCTCGTCGGCGGCAATATTTCGCTCTTCTCGAGTTTGTGCGAGAAGACCCGCCAGGACGCTTTCGAGCTCATGCTGCAGCACGCCGCCGAACTGGGCGCCAACGCCGTCATCGGCGCCCGCTATGACGCCACTGAGGTGATGCAGGGCGTCACCGAAGTGCTGGCCTATGGCACCGCCGTCGAGGTGGAACCCTCGGCATGAAAATTCCCTTCACCAAAGCCCACGGCGCTAAGAACGACTTCCTCCTCACCTGGCAAGCCGACGTGCCCGCCTCCGATCTTCCGGCGCTCGCCCGCGCCATCTGCGACCGCCACACCGGCGTGGGCGCCGATGGCTGGATGCTCGTCGCGCCGGCCGCTGGGGTCGATGCCGAGGGCGCCATCCAGCTCTATAACTCCGATGGCAGCGTCGCCGAGATCTCCGGCAACGGCACCCGTTGCGCCGCGGCGCTGCTGATCCATCACGGACACGCCGCCGGCCTGGTCCGCATCCGCACCGGCGCGGGCGTCAAGACGCTGCGCACGCTCAGCCACAAGGGCCGCGTCTTCGAGTTCGAAATGAACATGGGCCGTCCGCAGGTGGTAGCCGCCCGCTTCGACCTCGCCCTCTCTACCGGCCCCCGCGACGTCACCATCCTCGACGTCGGGAACCCGCAATGCGCCGTCCCGGTGGACCATTTCGATTTCGACTGGCGCGCCATGGGTGCCGAGATCGAAGCGCACCCGCATTTTCCGCACCGCACCAACGTCTCGTTTATCCGCGCGATGGACCGCGGCCGCATCGATGTCCGCTTCTATGAGCGCGGCGCCGGCGAGACCCTGAGCTCCGGCACCGGCTCGACCGGCGCGGCCGTGGCCGCCATTGCGCGCGGCATGGCCGATTCGCCGGTGGAAGTGCTCACGCCCGCCGGATCGCTCCATTTCCGGGTCGACGGCGATGCCTACCTCACCGGCCCGGCCGAGATCGTGGCCGAGGGCGAGTTCTTCTGCGAGGCGTGAGAGAATGGCTTTCATGCAACCGGCCGAAGCCGTTACCTCCGCTACCGCCGCCATGCTCGCGGATAAGATCCGTTCGAAGCGCGCGCGTGTGGGCATTGTAGGCCTGGGATATGTCGGACTTCCGCTGGCCGTAGAATTCGCTAAGGCGGGGTTTACCGTCACCGGCATCGACATCAGCGAAGAGAAAACGCGCCGCGTCAATGCAGGCGACTCTTACATCGGCGATATCCCCAGCGGCACGCTCGCTCCCCTGGTAGCGGCCGGCAAGCTCTCCGCCACCACCGATTTCTCCGCCGTCCTGGAATTGGACACCATTAATATCTGCGTGCCCACTCCCCTGCGCAAGACCAAGGACCCGGACATGAGCTTCATCGTGTCCTCCTGCCAGGAAATCGCCCGCCACTTTCACGCCGGCACGCTGGTCATTCTGGAGTCCACCACCTATCCTGGCACCACCGATGAAGTCGTCCTGCCGATGCTCACCAAGGGCGGGCTGGAAGTGGGCCGCGATTTCTTCCTCTGCTTTTCGCCGGAGCGCGTCGACCCAGGCAATCCGCGCTTCCAGACCGCCAATATTCCCAAAGTGGTGGGCGGATGCACGCCCGCCTGCACCTCCATGGGCGACTTGTTCTATTCGCAGGCGCTCGAGACCGTGGTCCCGGTGAGCTCCACCCAGGTGGCGGAGATGGTGAAGTTGCTCGAGAACACCTTCCGCATGATCAATATCGGGTTGGCCAACGAGATGGCGCTGATGTGCGACCGCATCGGCATCAACGTATGGGAAGTCATCGACGCCGCCGCCACCAAGCCGTTCGGCTTCATGCCGTTCTATCCCGGCCCCGGCCTGGGCGGCCACTGCATCCCCATCGATCCTTTTTATCTCTCGTGGAAGACCAAGCAGGCAGGCATTGAAGCGCGCTTCATCGAACTGGCTGGATACATCAACGGGCAGATGCCGCTTTTCGTGGTCGACAAGGTGCAGAACGCCCTCAATGACGCCGGCAAGCCGGTGAAAGGGTCGCGCATCCTGGTGGTCGGCGTCTCTTATAAGCGCGATATCGACGACATGCGCGAATCGCCCGCCCTCGACGTGATGCTCCTCCTCCAGCGCCGCGGCGGCATCGTGACGTACTGCGACCCGTATGTGCCAACGCTCAAGCTGGACGGCACCACCCTGGCGTCGTCCCCCCTGGAATCCGCCGCCGCCGCCGATTGCGCCGTGATCGTCACCGACCACAAGGCGTTCGACTACCGGCTCCTGTTAGAGAAGGCGCCCCTGGTGGTCGACTCCCGCAACGCTTTGAAAGGCGTCGTCTCCCCCAAGATCGTAAGGCTATGAGCTGGAAGAACGAGGCATTCAGCGCGGAGGCGCAGAGTCGCCGGGGAAGAAGCAACGCCAGGGAAAGGCATGGTCTCTGCGTCTCCGCGGTGAAGGGGTGGCGCGAGTCCCCAAGCCCGCATGCCTTCGGGGAAAACGCCGGTTCCCTCTGCTCCCTCCGCGATCTCCAAGATTTTTCTTCTATGCTTTCTCTGCGTCTCTGCGTCTCTGCGGTGAATTGATGCCCTCCTCCTTCGACTACGTCCGAGATTGGGACGCCGAGCGCGCCGAAAAGGGCTGGTGGCACAGCTTCGAACTCCCCGACGGGTCCCTCATCCAGGGCGTCTGCGATCTCCCCGGCCTCAAAAATCGCCTCGCCCAATTCCCCATCCCGGCCGACCTGCACGGCAAGCGCGTCCTCGATATCGGCTGCTGGGACGGCTGGTTCAGCTTCGAACTCGAACGCCGCGGCGCCGAAGTGATGGCCGTCGATTGCTGGGACAATCCGCGCTTCCGCCAGATGCATGCCCTCTACAAGTCGCGCGTCGAGTATCGCCAACTCGACATGTACGAGCTCACACCCAACCGTGTGGGCCGCTTCGACATCGTCCTCTTTATGGGTGTGCTGTACCATCTGAAGCACCCGTTGCTGGCGCTGGAACGGGTCTGCGCGCTCTCCACGTCGCTGGCCGCGGTAGATTCCTTCGTCCTGCGCGAAGGCCAGTATCCGCCCGCAGTTCTCCGCCGCCCGGTGCTCGAATTCTTCGAGACCGACGAGATGGGCGGGCAGACCGACAACTGGTTCGGTCCCAGCGTTCCGGCCCTGCTCGGTATGTGCCGGGTGGCCGGATTCGCGCGCGTGGAATTGCGCTCGCTGCTCGATTTCAGCGCCTGCGTGGCCTGCTACCGCCGTTGGGAGGATCCGGAGGGTCCGGGCGAACCGCCCCTGCTCCACTCCGCCCTGCACATGCACAACGCCGGCATCAATTTCCGCTCCGATCAGGACGACTACGTCTCTATCTGGTTCGATTCGCCGCTGGCGCTGAACGTCGACAACGTGCAGCCCGAAGTGGCCGGCTTCGGCGCGCGCCCCATGTCGGTTACGGAGCTGCGGCCGCACTTCTGGCAGGTCAATTTCAAGCTTCCTCCGCTGACCGGGCCGGGATGGCACCACGTCCATGTCCGCCTGGCGGGCGGTCCGCGGAGCAACTCGCAAGCCATCGCGCTCGACCTGCCGTTCCTCCCGGGGCGCGTGCGTCTGGGCAATGTCTGCGACGGGACTACCTGGAAACCGAACGAACTCGACACCGCCCGCGGCTCGGCCATCAGCTTCTGGCTGGAGGGATTGCCCGAAAATGCCGATTTAAACAATGTGAAGGCGACGTTGGGCGGACGTAAATTACGGATGCTTTATCTCGAACCGCCGGTCCGGCCGGAGCCTGGCGGCCTGCTCGCCAGGTTCCGGCGGCGCCCGGCACGCCAGGCAAATGCGGCATTTACCGGCGAAGTCCCGCTTGGAACGGCATCATTCGCGGTTCGCGTAGGCGACCGGACTGCCGGAGAATCCGTCATCGAGGTAAAGCGCTCCTCTGCCGGCCATGTGTCGAAAGAGTAACAGAAGCCCTATTGACAACGGGAGCATGACCCTTCACCCTGGATTAGGAGATTTAGCGATGCGCCCTGTCCGCAGTTTTGCAACCGTCGCAATCCTGGCCTTAGCCGCGGGAGCGGCGTACGCCCAGCCCATCCTCTCGGCCAAGTCGGGAGTGATTGCCGGTGTGGAAGGCAAGGTCACCCTCGACAACACAGACGTGCCGGATTCGGTCACCCACTTTCCGGAGATGAAAGAGGGATCGGTGCTGCGCACCGAAGCGGGCCGCGTGGAACTCATGCTGCCTCCGGGCTTCATGCTGCGCATGGGCGAGAACGGCGCGCTCAAACTCCTGGCCAACCGGCTCATCGACACCCGCGTGGAGATCGAGGCGGGTTCGTCGGTGGTGGAAGTCGACCAGACCAAGCCCGATTTCAACGTCGCGATCGCCCTCAAGGACGGCACGGTCACCTTGTCGAAAGTGGGCGTCTATCGCTTCGACACCCAACCGGCGCAACTCAAGGTCTTCCGCGGGTCGGCCTCAGTGGAGATCGGCGGACAGACGGTTCTGGTCGGCACCGGCAAAGTGCTGTCTCTGGCGGGTACTGCGGCGTCGGCCGAAAAGTTCGACGTGGAACAGACTGACGCGCTCGACAACTGGAGTTCGCGTCGCGCCGAAGCGATGGCGATGGCCAATCTTTCTGGCGCCAAATACAGCAACGACAGCTACGCCTACACCTCTGCGGGTGCGGGCTCGGGCAACACCTGGATGTACAACCCCTACTACGGGATGTACACCTACATGCCGGGTGCCGGAACGATGTGCAATTCCTTCTATGGCTCGTGCTTCTATAGTCCGTTGACCGCCTACCGGGCCTTCTATTCGGGTGGGTACGGGTATGGCTTTCCCTACGGAGCGTCGGGCGGCGGATCGCGCGGCTCGGCTCTCGGCATCGGAACTGGCGCGGCTTCTACCGCATCGCGCGGTGTCGGCGGAGCATTCTCCAGCGGCGGGTTAGGTGCGCGCAGCGGCGGCGGTACGGTGGGCGGTGGCGGAATTTCCGCGCCTTCGTCCGGGGGCGCCGGAATGTCCGGCGGCGGCGGACATATGGGCGGCGGCGGTACGGGCGGGCACGGCAGGTAGTTCACTGCATCCACAAACGGAATTTCGGCCGCACTCGACTTCAAGAGCGCGGCCTTATTTTTTGCGTGTAACGCCTATACAGCCTGGCGCAGGGGGCGATATCGCCGGCTGGCACGAACTCCAATTAACTCAGCCACTTCCGCGAGAAAATGCGGCAGGTTCTCGGTGTAAATTGAGAGCTGCTGCCGTGTCCGGCTGATGCTTTTGCCGACGCCCTCGGAAGAGGTCACCAGTGCGGTGGCTGGATGATAGTCCTTCACCCGCGCGTAGGCCAGAACATTACGGCCTGACGGACCGGACCCCAGTGCGGAATCGCTCAGCACCAGTTCATACTGTCCGGCATCCAGTTTGTTGATGGCTTCCGCCGGAGTGGCCGCTACATCAACGGCGTAACCGCCTGCTTGCAGAATGGTTTGCAGCGTAAGACGGGAGGCTAGTTGGCCATGTACTAACAGCACCCGCGCTAAATCCAGGGCCCTTCGTTCGGGTAACCGATCCGTAAAAGTGCGCATTTCGCTTATTAGAATTATTTTAACCGACAATACCGTTTTTTGTAGCCGTGAATATTGGCTCATTTCGTAAAGATGTGTGTTTTCTTTTGAGTACTGATCAGGACGCAATCGAGCCGAAGGGCGCAGTTGGCAGACCGCGCGTCACCGAACCAAAGCCGCGTTCGCCCTCATCCGCTCCGCCGCGAACCTCCTCCGAAGTAGTCGAGTTTGGCATCCTGTATGCCGAAATCGCCGCACTCGACGGCGCACCGCAACGCTCTCATCATTCTTGCGCGCTCATGAATAATCGTGCGCGTTCCGCAGGCGAGTGAGCTAAGATGAGATGACCCGCACAGCGGAGCATAAGAATGTTCGAGGTAGATGAGAATGGCAACCAAGAAGAAGCCCGCGAAGAAAGCTGCTAAACCTGTGAAGAAGGCAGCCAAGAAGGCTGCCCCGAAGAAGGCCGCACCGAAAAAGGCCGCCCCGAAAAAGGCTGCCCCGAAAAAAGCAGTCAAGAAGGCCGCTCCTAAAAAAGCGGTGAAGAAGGCTGCTCCGAAGAAGGCCGCTCCCAAGAAATCAGCCCCGAAGAAAAAGGCTGTACAACCGGCTCCTCCTCCGCCGGCTCCCGCTGCCGCGCCTCCGGCCGAACACGCTCCGGAACCACCAGCGGCTCCGGCGCCGGAAGCTCCCAGCACCAGCGAAGAACACTCCTCCTAGGTTTCCCCGGGCAGGCGGAGTTCCCGCGAGGTTATTTCACCTGCCCATTTGTTCCGGTCCCGCCACTTCCTCCCCGTCCATTCCTTCGCAGCCGCCAGCGCCACTTCCTTGCCGCTTCTCACTACCACCACTTCGCAATGCCGCCGCAGCAGGATCTCCGATGGCGCTGCCAGTTCCTCCGCCGCCATCACCAGCGGCGCGGCCGACCCGTCTCGTCCCGGGAATACCGCCACGTCTCCACCAGTGAGCGCCAGAAACTGCTCCTCCGCGATCGCGCTCTCATCCGCCTGCCCACCGGCCAGCGCGATCCTCGCCGCGTCACGCAGTACGCCATCGCGCCGCCGCCGCAACCGGCCCGTAGCCTCGCTCCACAGCCTGCGAAACAGCGCGCCATCCGATACCGCGCGCGCCAGGAAGCGCAGGTAGTTGGTCTCCAGAATCGCCGTCAGCTCCGCTTCCGTGAAGAAGCGCGAGGTAGTCGCGCGATGCCGGTGCTCCACTACTGCGCCCGCCACGAACACGCTCGGCCATCCGCGCTGCCAGGCGCGATACCCTGCGTCGAGGTCCTCTACGTACGCCGGCGCGTACGCCTCATCCATGCCGCCGAGCGCGCGCAGCATGCCCGCGTCGTAAAGCGAACACCCGCCGCTTCCGTAGAGCACCCAGGTGAGGTCTTCGCCCGCTACCGGCTCGTCGCAGCGAACCGGAAAATCGTCGCGGTGCGCCTGCGCCATCACCGCCTTGCCGGTCTCCTCGCGCCGCACTCCCGCCGGAAAACGAATCTGCGCGGTCGCGCAAAACAGGTCCGGCACCTGGCCGAAGGCGGCCTGTAGCGCCGCCAAAAAGCCGGGCTCGATCCGCATGTCGTTATTCAACAGGCAGACATGCGAATAGCGCGCCTGCGCGATCCCGCGATTCACCGCCGCCGCGAAAGAGAGAGGCGTGCGCGAGAGTTCCACCCGCACCATCGGCCATTCCCTTGCCAGCCACTCCGCCGTGCCGTCGCCCGACCCGTTGTCCACCACGATCGTTTCCGCTGTCCCGGTGAGGTCGCGCACAATGCCCGGGAGTTGCGCCGCCAGCAGCGCGCGCCCGTCGCGCGAAGGGATCACTACCGAGATGCCCGCCGGCGCCGAACCTTCCGGCTCGCGCCGCCCGGCCGCGCGCCGCGGCCGCAGCCATCCGGCAACCCGCGCCGCCGCGTGCCAGATTGCGAACTGTAGAGAGTCCTGCAAGATCAGATCAACTGCTGCCGGCTGGCCGGCGCGCCGCTCCACATCGCCAGCGCCTGCAGCGCGAAGGCCGTCGATACCGGATTGACGTACGGCGCCCACTTTGCGCCCGTTCGCCCGAAATAGAAGCCGCCGTCCACCCGCGGATCCTGCGACACCGCCGCGAACTCGGCCAGCCGCCCGGCCTCCCACTCCGCTGCCGCGCGATCGACGGCCGTCACCCCGAGGCGATCGGCGTACAACCGCACGCGCAGCAATTGCGCGTACACATCCGACCGTTCGAACTTGGGCGCCAGCGCGCGCAAGAGCTCCGCCACCCGATCGATGCCCGCGCCGACGGCGGCACACGGCATCGGCAGCAATCCTTCCAGGAAATAGAGGTAGGCGTGCAGGCGGTCCACCACCTTGCGCGGATCGGCATGCCCCGGCAGAAAATCGTCCGCCGTACGCAGTGCGTCCTCGCGCAGGCAACGGTAGAGTTCGCTATAACAGGGGTCGCCGGTGGCCTCCCACAAATCCCACCACGCCATCGCGGCTTTCAGTTGGTAACAGCCGGGTGCGCGCGACCAGCGTTGCGCTTCGCGCTCCACCGGACGCTTATCGGGCAGGGTCAGAATGGGGTGCATGGCGCCATCGGGGGCGCGAAAGTCGTGCGCCATGGCGTCGCCCACGGCGCGCGCGCCGGCGAGCCACGTTTCCTCGCCAGTGGCCCGCCATACGGCCAGCAGACCGCGCACCACGATCCCGCAATCGAAGAAGTAGGTGAATTGCGAAGGCTCCGTCTCAAACGGCATGGCGCGCCCCACCGGGTCCCACGCGGCCATCAGAAAACGGGCCGCTGCGCGCGCCCGTTCCAGGTCGTCGAGAAACACCAGGGCGCTGGCCGCGTAGCCCGTAATTTCCGTCGAGACGGGATGATTCCGTTCCAGATCGAGTCGATAATAGCGGGCCACGCCGCCTTGAGGAGTTTGAATGCCGGATCGACGAAACCACTCGCCGGCACGCCATACTTGAGGAAACAAACCGCCAGTGTACCAAAGGCGCGATTGTCAGGAGCGGATTCTCGCGCTACCGCGGCGGAATCCGCCGGATCACCGACCCCATCTCTTCCGGGGTGCTCCGCGTAAAATCGGACGGCGACGTGGCGCGTGCCGGAGCCGGGGCGCGTGAGCCGCGCGCGGCGCGAGGCTTCTCCACCGTGGGCGGCACTTCCACTTCATAGTCGTAGACGCCGCGGCGGCGTTCCACTTCATCCGGCGGTATGACCACGTGCTTCGCAAGAATCGTGCAGCCTTCCACCTTCTCGCCTACTTCGTGACTGAATCGGGATCGGACGGTTTTCTTCAGCATGGTTGAGCGCGGGCGCTCGGGGCCCTGAAACGAGTTTAACATCGTGAGCGCCGATACCTATCATCCGGGCCGCCCGGCAAGTTCGTTTCGGCCGTATATTCCCCCCACTTGTAGATTCCGCTTGACATCGCACTCCGTTCGTACTAATAAATTAGTATGCGACGGCGCAGCACCACCCTTACCGAACAGGAACTGGAAATCATGAAGATCGTCTGGGACCGCGAAAGCGCGACCGTTCGCGACGTCTATGAAACGTTGCTCGAACGGCGCAAAGTGGCCTATACCACGGTGATGACCATGATGAAGATCCTGGAACAGAAAAAATACCTGAAGCGCACGCAGGCCGAACGGGCTTACGTCTACCGTCCCGCGCAGCCTAAGCGCCAGGTGGTAGGCGCCATGGTGCGCGAGTTCATCAATCGTGTCTTCAATGGCGCCACCGAGCCGCTGCTGGTCCACCTGGTGGAGGATCATGACCTGTCGCCTGAGGAACTGGCAGAGATCGCGCGCCTGAGGAGGAAGCCATGAGCTGGGGAGTCGCTTTCGCCAACCTGGCGGCGTACAGCCTGCAAATCGTGATGCTGGTGGCGGTGGGGGCTGCGATCCCCGCCGTTCTCCGCCTGCGCCAGCCCGGCGCCCGCCTGATCTACTGGCAGCTTCTGCTGGCGGCCTGCCTGCTGCTGCCGCTGCAGCCCTGGCAGCAATCGGTGGCCACCGGCACCGTCCAGGTGACCAGCGGCGTGGCCACTGCCGTCAGCTCGCCACATTTGTCCGTCATGCCCCACCTTCCGCCGCGCAGCGAACTGGCGATCCTGCTGGTGCTGGCAGGCGTGGCCATCCGGCTGGCCTGGCTGGCCGTGGGCTTCTGGAAACTGCGCCGCTACCGCCGCCACGCCAGGCCCCTCGATCCCGCGCCGGCGTGGGGCGTGGAAGCATCGCTGCTGCTGTCCGACGAGATCGCAAGCCCGGTCACCTTCGGCTGGCGCAAGCCCGTGGTATTGCTGCCCGCCAACTTCCCCGAACTCACTGCCCAACTGCGGGAAGCCATCCTATGCCACGAAGTGATGCACGTACGGCGCCGCGACTGGCTCTTTACGATTGCCGAAGAGGTCATCCGCGCGGTCTTCTGGTTCCATCCCGCCATCTGGTGGCTATTGGGAGAGATCGGGCTGGCGCGGGAGCAGGAGGTGGACCGCCTGGCGATTGAGATCACGCGCGAACGGGACCACTACATGGACGCGCTGCTGGCCATCGCCGGCGCGCGCTCGCACCTCGATCTGGCGCCGGCCCCGCTGTTTCTGCGCAAACGGCACCTGCGTCAACGGGTGGTTTTAATTCTGGAGGAAGCACGCATGTCGAAAACACGCATCGTTTCAACCCTGACAACCGGACTCGCCGTGCTGGTGGCGGCGGGTTGGCTCATCACCGGCGTATTCCCGCTCACCGCCGAACCGCAATCGGTGGCCGACGCCGCCGGCATCACGGTGTATCTCAACGGCTCGCAAGTGTTGCATCGCTCGGCGGTGCATTACCCGGCGTCGGCGTTACAGCACCGCGTGCAAGGCTCGGTATCGGTGGAAGTGAAGCTCGATTCCACCGGCAACGTCAGCGACGCGCGCGTGCTGAGCGGTCCCGACGAACTGCGTTCGGCGGTGCTGCAGTCGGTCCTCGATTGGCACTTCACCCGCGACGCGGCCAACTCCACGCGGGATGTGCAGGTGGCGTTCGAACTGCCGCCCTCGGCCGTGACAGGCGGCGTGACCGGAGGAGTGACGGGAGGAGTCGTCAGCGGAGTTACCGGCGTAGTGATCAAAGACGGCGGCCTCGAAACCTACCGCGATTCTGTGACGCGTTCCTTGAGTTCCGGTCTGCTCACCCACATTGTGGTGTCGGGATTGTCGGACCAGGCGCGCGACGAGTTGCTCGCGGCACTACCGGTCCACGAAGGCGATACCATGACTTCCGACGACATGGCCAAGACAGCCCGCGCCGTGAATGCCTTCGACGAACACCTCGGGGTGCGATGGATGCTCGGAGCTAACGGCGCGAAATCGCTGCTGATTTCGACTCCCGGTGCGGAACCGATGTGGGCGCCTGGCATAATCGTGGCCAAGGACGCTCCGCCCCCGCCTCCACCCGGCGCCGTTTCGGAAAACCCGCAACGAATCCGGGTGGGCGGCCCTGTGCAAGCCGCCAATATCGTGAGCAAGGTGGCTCCCGTCTATCCCGAACTCGCCAAATCCGCGCGCGTGCAGGGAGTGGTACACCTGGCCGTGGTCATCGCCAAGGATGGCACGGTGCAGGAAATTCACTCCCTGGGCGGCCCCGCGCTACTCATCCAATCGGCCCTCGACGCCGTCAAACAGTGGGTCTACAGACCGACCCTGCTGAACGGCGAGCCGGTGGCCGTCGAAACTACTGTCGAGGTGAATTTCAGCTTGTTGCAATAAGGATTCGGAGCGAACCATGTGGAAGACAACTTTACTCACACTTTTCGCCGCTGCTCTGGTCTGCGCGGCGCCGCAAAGCGCCAACGATGCACCCGGAGTAACGGTATCGCTCAATGGCATGGAACTGCTGCACCGCGTCGCCATCGTCTACCCCCTGGAAGCGATCCGCAGCGGCGTCCAAGGCACCGTTTCGGTGCAGGTGAAGCTCAACTCCTCCGGCGAAGTGGACGACGCTCAAGTATTGAGCGGGCCGGACGAACTGCGCAAGCCGGTCCTGGAATCCGTTCTGCAGTGGCACTTCGGAGAGTCCTCGGCCGGGACCACGCGCACCATCGATATCGCCTTCGCCCTCCCCAAGCAGACAGCCGCGCCCACCGTCGGCGCGGCGGCCGGCGTCCCCCCGCGCCCGCCGTTCCCCATCGGCACCGTCCACACCATCCGCGTCGAAGGACTCTCGGAGCAGGCCGCCTCGCAACTGCTCGCCAGCCTGCCGATTCACCAGGGCGATGAGTGGAATGCCGACAGCGCCCGCACCGCCCAACAGGCCGTCCACGCCTTCGATGAACACCTCAACATCCGCCAGCAATCGATGATGCTACCCGGCGGCACGCCACAATTGGACCTGGTGATTTCGAACATGCCGTCGCGCATCCGCGTCGGCGGCAATGTGCAAAGCGCGATGGTTGTCACCAAGGTTGCGCCGGTCTACCCCGCCGCCGCGAAGGCCGCCGGAATCACGGGTACGGTCAATCTCTCCGTGATCGTCGGCACCGATGGAACGGTACAGGAACTGACCGTGGTCGACGGTCCTCCGGAGTTGACTCAGTCGGCCCTCGACGCCGTGAAACAATGGGTCTACCGGCCGAGCCGGCTGAACGGCAACCCGGTACAGGTGGAGACCACCATAGCCGTCAACTACACCCTCAATCGGTAGGCTCCGGATGCGTATCGCGGCCCTGCTCTTCGCGGCATTCGTCTGTCTGGCGCAGCCGCCGGCATTCGATGCGGTATCGGTGAAGACCGTCAATCTCGCATCGCATCCCGTCTTTGGAAACCATGGCGGCCCGGGAACGGACGATCCGGGCCGCATTCACCTCTGCTGCGTGGGCATGTACGCGCTCCTCATGCGCGCCTACGGCGTGGAACTCGATCGGATCGACGGGCCGTCCTGGATCCTGGACAACATGGGCCCGAATCTCTACCAGGTGGACGCCACCATGCCGCCGGGCACCGCACAAGCGCAATATCAGGCCATGCTGCAGGCGATGCTCGCGGAGCGCTTTCACCTCGCCCTGCACCGCGAGACGCGAAGTTTTCCCGGATATGAGCTGGCAGTCGCCAAGGCCGGACCGAAGCTGAAGGAATCCGCGCCCGGCTCTGACCCGCACATGACCACCTCCCTCGGCCACGGCATGACTCGTGTGCAGGCACAGGGGGAAACGCTCGCCGTCCTGGTGAAAGCGATGGGCAGACTGATCGTGGAATCGCAAGGAGGCGATCCCCACGATTTCGAGTCGCGCAAGCCGCGCGTCATCGATCGGACCGGCCTCATCGGCACTTACGATTTCACCCTCGAGTTCGCCTGCGAGGGTTGCCGCGGGCTGGGCGCCAATCTGCCGGTCGCCGGCGATTCTCCCGCCGCTACCGAACCTGCCAGCACGCTGCCGAATATTTTCCAGGCACTCGAAAAGCAGCTAGGGCTGAAGCTCGAAAAAACGCACGACATCCCGCTGGATGTAATCGTGGTAGATCACGTAGACAAAGTCCCGACAGAGAATTAGCAATGCGGGACGGATTGGCAATGCCGCGGGTGCGGGCGATGGATGACGGACCCGGCGCAGAATTGGCCGTCGAGCCATAATGACAAGTGTGAAGAGGGCATTGCGAGTCTCCGCAGACACGTCCGTATTCGGCGGCTGCTTTGACGAAGAGTTCATGGCGGAGAGCGTCCGGTTCTTTGACGAGGTTCGACAGGGACGTTTCGTCCTCGTTGTGTCGGATGTCACGCTCGACGAATTGGAGTTGGCGCCGGAAGTGGTTCGTGGCGTCCTGGCGGGCTTGCCATCGGCGCAGGTCGAGCTTGTCGCTACATCGGTGGAATCGGAGGGGCTGAGAACGGCCTATCTTGACGCCGGCGTTGTGGGACCTGCTTCTAGCAATGATGCGAGCCATATCGCTGTGGCGACCGTTTCCAATGTGGATCTGGTAGTAAGTTGGAATTTCAGGCACATCGTCCATTTTGTGAAGATAGGTGGGTACGAAGGAGTGAACAGTCTGCGCGGATATCGCAGCCCCAGGATTTACTCGCTCCGAGAGGTAGTGACATTATGGACCAGGAAAAGAGATTCGACTGCGTCGAGATGAAGACGGAAATTCAGGAGACGCTCTTGCGCGAAGCGGCCGATCTGGGGGAGGAAGAGGCGCGCAAGCGACGCGCCGAGCGATTGCAGCGCGACCCCATACTGGGCGGCTTTCTGCGTAAGAAGATGGCCGGCGAACAGACGCCGGCCGCTTAACCCCGTCGTTCTATTCGTACCTGAGTACTTCCGCCGGCGAGATGCGGGTGGCGTTGCGCGCCGGGTAAAGCGTCGCCAGGAAACTGATCAGAACTGCCGCGCCGGCGATCCAGATGGCATGCACCCAGTGGATCTCGAAGGGCACGTAGGAGAACGCGTAGACCGATTCGTCTATGCGGATCCACTTATATTTCTCGGCGAAATAACAGAGCGTATAGCCCACCGTCAGTCCGATGGCGCTCCCCACCACGCCGATGAGGATGCCCTGCAGCATGAAGATCGTGCGAATCTGCTGCCGCCGCGCGCCCATCGACATCAACACCGCGATATCGCGATACTTTTCCATCACCATCATCACCAGCACGATCAGAATATTCAGCGCGGCCACAAGTTCGATGAGTCCGATAATAATGATGGTCACGATGCGTTCGCCGCGCATGGCGTCGAATAGGTGGAGGTTCTGCTCCTGCCACGCCGTGGCGGTGAAGTGCGGGCCAAGCATCTCCTGCAGTTTACCCGCAATCTCCGGCGCGCGATTGAGATCGTCCACCTTGAGTTCGATGGCGTTCACTTCGTCTTCCAGCCCCAGCATTTTCTGCACCGCCGCAATCGAGGCAAAGGCATACCCGTCGTCGAATTCGTAGAAGCCGCTCTGGAAGATTCCGCTGACGAAAAACGGCCTCGCCGTCGGCATCGGCCCGCCCAGAACGGGGTTGATGTCGCCGCCTTCGGGCGAGAGCACCTGGATGCGGTTGTGCAGCCGGATGCCGGAGTCGTCCATCATATTCTTGCCGATCAGAATCCCGGGAGGGCGGGCCTCGGGGTCGCGAAGACGATCGATCGAGCCCGCTTTCAGGTGCCGCAGCGTGTCGCTGATCGCCAGTTCGGCATCGGGATCGATGCCCTTCAGCACTCCCGGCTTGGAGTTCACCGCTCCCACAATTAACACCGGACTGTACAAGGCCGGAGCCGCCGCCGTGACATGCGGTGCGGTCCGCAATCGCGCCATCAGCGAGCGCCAGTCTTCGATCCCTTCGCCGGGAACCCGCGGCACCACGTTGATGTGCGCCATCGCCCCCAGCAGGCTGCGCTGTAGTTGATTGCGGAATCCCGTAGTCACCGCCATGGCGATCACCAGCGCCATCACCCCCGCCGCCACGCCGATCACCGAGATCACCGTGATCACCGACACCACGGTGTGCTTGCGGCGGGCCCGCAGGTAGCGACTGGCGATGAAGAGTTCGAAGGTACTCACAGTTTGTCGAGTTCGCGCATCAGACCGATCAGCTCGATCGGCCCTTCCGGCCGCAGCAGCGGGAAGAGAATCACGTCGCGGATGGAGCGCGAGTTGGTGAGGATCATGGTGAGCCGGTCGATGCCGATGCCTTCTCCTCCAGCCGGCGGCATGCCATACGCCAGGGCGCGCACGTAATCCTCGTCCATCTGGTGCGCTTCTTCGTCGCCGCGCTCACGCATGGCAAGCTGCATTTCGAAGCGGCGGCGCTGCTCCTGCGGGTCGTTGAGTTCAGTGAAAGCGTTGCCGATCTCCATACCGGCGGCGAAAATCTCGTAGCGGTCCACCAGTGTGGGGTCGTCCGGCTTCTGCTTGGAAAGCGGCGATGTCTCCACCGGGTAATCGTAGACGAAGCACGGCTGGATGAGCTTCTTCTCGGCGTGGATCTCGAACAGTTCGGTGAGCTGCTCGCCGGGCGTCGCTTTGCCCGAGTGGGCGCGCAGCCATTCGCGATTGGCGACGTCTTCGAGAGTCGGTTTGCCGTCGCCCTCCCAGAATTTGACCACCGCTTCCCGCATGGTGTATCGCTCGAAGTTGCCGAAATCGAGCGTATGGCCTTCGAACTCTACGGTCGCAGTCCCGTTGGCATCAAGCGCGGCCTGCTTGAGCAGCGCGGCTGTGAAATCCATCAAGCCCTGATAGTCGGTATAGGCCTGGTAAAACTCCAGCATCGTAAATTCCGGGTTGTGATTCTTCGACAGCCCTTCATTGCGGAAGTTGCGATTGATCTCATACACGCGCTCCATGCCGCCCACCACCAGCCGCTTGAGATACAGCTCGGGCGCGATGCGCAGATAGAGGTCGATATCGAGCGTGTTATGGTGCGTGACGAACGGCCGCGCCGCCGCGCCCCCATAGAGCGGCTGCATCATAGGCGTCTCCACCTCGATGAAGCCCTGCGCCTCCAGTTGCCGCCGCAGCGACGACACGATGCGCGCGCGCGTGACGAAGACCTTGCGCACATCCGGGTTGGCGATGAGATCCAGATAGCGCTGGCGATAGCGCACCTCGACATCTTCCAGGCCGTGCCATTTTTCGGGCATGGAGAGCAGCGTCTTCGAAAGGAATTCCAGCTTTTCGGCGTGAATGCTCAGCTCGCCGGTGCGCGTCCGGAAGAGATACCCTTCCACGCCGACGATGTCGCCGATATCGAGCATCTTGAAGAGCTGAAAGTCGCGTTCCGCGACGGCGTCTTTCTTGAGGTAAAGTTGCAGGCGCTCGCCATTCTGCTGCACGTGTGCGAACCCGGCCTTACCCATATGCCGGATTGCCATGAGGCGTCCAGCCACGCGGACGCGGACTTCGGGCACCAGCTCTTCGGCCGTCTTCGCGCCGTACTCCGCCAGGATCTGCGGCACCGTGTGGGTAAACTCGTAACGGCTGCCATAGGGGCGGTATCCCAGCGACTCAATCTCGCGAATGCGCGCGAGGCGCTGCTTGAGTAACTCGTCTTCCAGCGACAATCGAATCTCCTGACAAGGGGGAAAGAATAATTATCGCCGATTTGGCGGGGCGACGTCCGAAAAGCCGCGCGCTCAGCGGCAATGCCAGCCAGACCCAATCGAAGGGGCCCCAACCAGGCCGCTGACGAATTCGCTGACCGAAGCATTGGCGCCGGTCCCGGGGGCGATGGTGCGCAGGAGCACCAGCGACGGCCCGGGCGTTCGCGCCAAGCTGCGAACGGAATACCGGATATCGCGGAGAAGGGAAAGCAACCTCCGCTATCCTGCAAACTGGAGCGCGGCTGTCGCGGACTTGCCCGGTGGGTTCGTTACATCCCGGTGGGCGGGCGCGTTGGAAGCGGCGCTTATGCCAGACACCGGCGATGATCGCGGCATTCGCTCAAAGGCCGGCTTGGGTTCGTTCCGCTGGCCCGGCGACGACCCGGCCTTCACGCCAAGCTGCCAAGCTGCCGGCGTGGGTTCGTTACATTCCGACGCCCGGTGCGTACGAAAACGGCTGTCCACATCCGGACAGCGGAGTTCAATTTTCGGCCGTCACGCGCGGGAGGAAATTATATTTGGCATTTTTTCAAGCAGTTGGGCGGGCAGCGTGGCGGGCAAGTCGCGCTGCCGGTGCTAGTCTCGGCGCGGAGATTACCGATGCCACGATATTCGATTACTACCGGAACGCAAACCGTTACAGCCACTGGCCCCGTCGCGGGCACGCTCAGCACGGCGGCGCTTCCCAACCTTTCCACCCTCTATCTTGACGTCACCGGGCTCAGTTCGGGGACCTGCCGGGTCTCAATTGAGGACTCGGCCACCGGCACGTTCGCGGATGCGCTCCCGGTCAAAGTCTGGCACTTTTCGGCGGGAGAGCCTGCCGACGGCATCGCCGTCAGCGCGAAGCTGGACGAAGTGGCCAACCTGCGCGCCGGCGCCAGCGGAAACGCGCTGCGCGTGAATGTGCTCTCGCTCAGCGGCGGCGCGACGCTTCATGTTTCAGGAACGGCGGACGCGTAAGGCAATGGCGAGCCTCCAGGACACCCTCTACGAAGAGTTCCAGCAGATCCAGGGCGCCGCGAGTGCGAGCGCCCAGGCATGGAGCGGCGGCGGCGGTAACGGCGGCCTCGGCGGCGCGCAGGCGGATACCGCGCCGCGCGGCGATGTGGATTCGCTGGGCGATCAGACCGGCACCGTCGATTATGGCGGCAGCTCCAAATCCTCGGCCACCAGCTCCTCGGGAGGCTTGCTCAATGATGTAGAGGGCGTGCTCACGGGCGGTCTCGGCATCGTTCCCCTGGGGCTCGAGATCGCCAGTATCTTCGGGGGAGGGTCGTCGACCCCTCCCCCGTTGACGCACTATGCCATGCCGGACAGTATCGGATTCATGGGATCGACGGACGACGCGGGCGCTACCGGCGATGCCGATTTCGGACAGACGGGACAGCCTCGCTCCTACGGCACACCGTCTTCGCAATATACGACGACCACGGTGCCCGCGGCCGGCGCATCCGCACCGCCCGCCGGCGGGAGCGCGGGCCAGACCCAGAGCCAGCCCATCCAGATCACCGTACAGGCAATGGACGCGCAGTCCTTCCTCGATCGCAGCGACGACATCGCCGCCGCCGTGAATAAGGCGATCCTCTCCCTGCATCCGGTGGCCGACACCATCTCCAATTTGTAGAAAACGCGCGCACGAATTCCCTCGGCTTGCCCGGCGGTAAATCGGTTATCATATTGCTTCCTTTGCGAAGATCCATCTCCATCGTTATTCCTGCGTACAACGAAGAGAAGCGGTTGCCGGCCACCCTCACCGCCGTCAAGGCCTACCTGGCGTCCACTACCTGGGAGTTCAGCGAGATCGTGGTGGTGGATGACGGTTCGCGCGACGGTACCGCAGAGCTGGCGCGGCAGGCGGGAGTGCGTGTGCTGCAAAATCCCGGCAATCGCGGCAAAGGCTATTCGGTCCGCCACGGCATGCTGGAAGCGAAGGGCGATTGGCTGCTGTTCTCCGACGCCGATCTCTCCACCCCCATTGAAGAAGTGGAAAAATTGTGGTCGGCAATCGACCGCGAGCACGCCAGCGCCGCCATCGGTTCGCGCGACCTCGATCGCTCGCTCATCGGTGTCCGCCAGCCGCTCTTCCGCGAGATGGGCGGCCGATTCTTCAATCTGGTGATCCGGCTCAGCACCGGCCTGCCGATTCACGATACGCAGTGCGGCTTCAAGCTGTTCGAACGCGCCGCGGCGCACGAGATCTTTCGCCGCCAGCGCGTGGAGCGCTTCGGTTTCGATGTGGAAGTGCTTTACATCGCACAGCGCCTGGGGTATCGCACACTGGAAGTGCCGGTCCGGTGGAATGACGTGGCGGGCACAAAGGTGAAGATGCTGGGCGCGCTGGCGGCGTTCCTCGATCCGCTGAAGGTCCGCTGGAACGGCATCGCCGGCAAATACAAATAGCCAACCTTTCCCCCCTTCCACTCGTCTATTGAGGCATGTGGAAGGATCTGGTGTTTTCGTTGCGCACGCTGCGCCGCAGTCCGCTGTTCACCACCGTGGCTGTGCTCTCGCTCGCTCTGGGAATCGGCGCCAACACCGCCATCTTCTCCCTGCTCGACCAGGTGACGCTACGTTCGCTGCCGGTGAACGATCCGCAGCGGCTCGTCTTGCTCCACGCCGAATACAATGCCTCCGGCAGCAGCGCCAGCGATAACAATGAAACGGTCTCCTCCTACCCGATGTATCGCGACCTGCGCGATAGCGACCCGGCATTCAGCGGCGTGATCGCCCGCATGGGAGCGGGCGTCACAATTGCCCGCCAGGGCGCCGCCGAGCAGGCATCCGCCGAAATGGTGTCCGGTAATTTCTTTCAGGTGCTGGGAGTGGGAGCGGCGATGGGGCGCGTCCTCACTCCGCAAGACGACGGTGCGCCCGGAGCCAATCCGGTGATCGTGCTGAGCCATAGCTACTGGACCGCGAAATGCGGCAGCAATCCGGATGTTTTGAACCAGACAATGACCCTGAACGGCCATCCCACCGTGGTCATCGGGGTGGCGGAGGCGCGCTTTCACGGCATTCGGCCCGGAGGCACGCCGGATCTGTACGTCCCCATTTCGATGCAAAAGGTGGTGCGCCCCACGTGGAATGCGCTCGAAGATCGCAGCTTCCGCTGGCTCAACGTGTTCGCCCGTCTCAAGCCGGGCATGAGCCTGTCGCAAGCCCAGGCAGCCACTAACGTAACTTACCGCGCCATCCTGGAAGCGGATCCGGCGCGATCCGGCATGCACGATCCCAAGGAGCGCGGGGAGTTTCTCAATTCCAAGGTGCAACTCAAACCAGCGGCGCAAGGGATCAACGGTCTGGGCGAAAAATTCGGCACGCCGTTACGGGTGCTGATGGCGATGGTCGGCCTGGTGCTGCTGATCGCTTGCGCCAATGTCGCCAATCTCATGCTGGCGCGGGCCGCCGGACGGCAGCGCGAGATCGCGATCCGGTTGGCGCTGGGGGCGGGCCGCGCGCGCCTGTTGCGGCAACTTCTGGCCGAAGGCCTGCTGGTAGCGATCGCCGGCGGCGCGCTGGGTTTGCTGCTGGCTTATTGGAGTACCGCGGCCCTGATTCGTCTGCTGCCCCAGGGCTTCGCGGGTCCCTGGCTGAGCGCCGCACTCAGCGTCCCACTGCTGCTGTTCACCCTGGCGGTGGCGCTGGTGTGCGGGGTGTTCTTCTCACTGGTTCCGGCGCTCCAGGCCACCCGCCCCAACCTGGCCGGGGCCATGACGAACCGTTCCGCCAGCACGCTTTCCGGAGGCGCCGCGCGATTCCGCGCGTCCCTGGTGGTCGCGCAGATGTCGCTCTCGCTCCTGCTCGTAGTAGGCGCGGGACTGTTCGCCGGCAGCCTGGTCAATCTCACTCACGTGAACCTGGGTTTCCGTACCGCGCGCCTGCTGATGTTCGACGTGAACGCCACCACAACGCGTCCGCAACTCGCATCCGCCGTCAGCTTCTATCGCGATCTGGAACAGCGACTGGGCACGGTCAGCGGAGTGGTGGGAGTGGCCGCCGCGGCCGATGGCCCATTCGGCGGCGGCACAACCGCCGGCAACTTGACCATCGAAGGTTATCGTCCCAAAGCCGACGAGTATGTCGGCTCCTCGTCCATCGCCGTCAACGCGGGCTTCTTCCGCGCGATGGGCATCCCGCTGCGCTCCGGCCGCGAGTTTTCAGACCGCGACGATGCCGGCGCGCCTAAGGTCGTCGTCATTAATGAGACCTTTGCGCGCAAGTACTTCGCCGGACGGAATCCCATCGGCGGCCACCTGATGATGGGCGGCAGCGATAAGCCCAAGTTCGACCACGAGATCGTCGGCGTAGTAGCCGACACCCATATCGCGGTGCGCGATCTGCCGAAAGAGACGTTCTTCTTCCCGTATGCGCAATGGAGCCAGCCCGAACGCTTGGGATTCTATGTGCGCACCGCCGGAGATGTGAGCGGCCTGGCGAGCACCATTCGCCAGGTGGTTCGCTCGGCGGACCCGAACGTGCCCATGGGCAACCTCAAGCCCGTCGATATCAAGATTCAGGACGACATCTATACCGACCGCCTGATCGCCCTGCTTTCCGGCGCGTTCGGATTGCTGGCCACGCTGCTGGCGGCCATCGGACTGTACGGTGTGATCGCCCACGCCGTTACCCGCCGCACGGCGGAGATCGGCGTGCGCATGGCGTTGGGCGCGCGGCCCGGGGTAGTGCTCCGCATGATCCTGCTGGAGGCCGGCCGCATGGCGGGCATCGGGATTGCGATCGGGCTCGTCGCGGCGTTCCTGGTGAGCCGCTACGTGGCATCGCAACTCTACGGCATGAAGGCGTCCGACCCCGCGGTATTCGCTGTTGGAGCGCTGCTGCTCGCGCTGGTAGCGATTGCCGCGGCCTTCATCCCGGGATGGCGCGCGTCGCGGATTGAGCCGGTAGTCGCGCTAAAGTATGAGTGATGACCAGACGGCGGATGTTGGGCGCGGCCGCGGCGATCTGGGGCGCGCGCTTCGCTCCGGGGCAGCAGCAGCCCACGTTCTCCACCGAAGTGCGGGTGGTGAACGTACTTGCCACCGTCCGCAATAAGACCGGTGCACTGGTCGGCAACCTCACAAAGGACGATTTCGCGCTCGCCGAAGATGGCCGCCCGCAGACCATCCGCTATTTCCAGCATGAGAGCAATCTCCCGCTGATTCTCGGCCTGATGATCGATACCTCCGGCAGCCAGGTGAAGGTGCTCGACCAGGAACGCGCCGCCAGCTTGCGCTTCCTCGATCGCGTCTTCCGCGACAATATCGACCACGCGTTCCTGATGCAGTTCGACACCAGTGTGCAACTGCGCCAGCCGCTCACCGGCTCCATCAGGAAGCTCGACGACGCCATGGCCTTCGTGGATAGCGAAACCATGCGCCAGCTTCGCATGCAGGGCGGCGGCGGCACGCTGCTGTACGATGCCGTGGCGCGCGCCGCCAACCAGGTGATGAAGAAGGAGACGGGACGGAAGGCGCTGATCCTGCTTACCGATGGCGTGGACTTCGGCAGCGAAGCGTCGCTCGACGATGCCATCGAAGCGGCACAGCGCGCCGATCTGCTGGTCTACTCGATTCTCTATTCCGACTCCGGCGCCTACGGCATCTTCGGCGCAGGCCACGACGGCCGCCGCGTTCTGCAACGCATGTGCGACGATAGCGGCGGCAGTTTTTTCGAAGTCTCGAAGAAGCTGAGCATCGACGATATCTTCGCGATCCTCGAAGAGGAACTGCGCAATCAGTACAGCATCGGCTACGAGTCGGACAAGCCGGTGGAGCTTTCGGAGTTCCGCGCGATCGGGTTGACGGCCCGGCAGAAGGGACTCATCGTGCGCGCGCGCAAACGCTATTGGGCGCAGCGCTGAGTGGCGGGATACCATCGTGCCCCCGGTGGGATCTGCGATAAGATCGGGGCATTATGAGACGCGTCATCACTCTTTTGTCATGCGCGCTGCTGCCCTTGAGCGCGGCCATTCTAAAGCCCGTCAAAGTGGACGGCGGGGAAGTGCAGGGCGTGGCCGGTAAAGATTCCTCCATCGCCGCCTTCAAAGGGATTCCGTTCGCCGCGCCGCCGGTGGGCAGTCTGCGTTGGCGCGCGCCTCAGCCCGTCATCCCGTGGCACGGCGTGCGCAAGGCCGGCGAGTTCGGCGCCAGTTGCATGCAGAACATCGTCGACGAACATAAGCCCTGGACCTACGAATTCATGACACATACCGCAGTGAGCGAGGATTGCCTCTTCCTGAATGTCTGGACCGGAGCCAAAGCGGCGGGCGATAAGCTCCCCGTCTATGTGTACATTTACGGCGGTGGCAACACCGAGGGCTCCGGCGCTGTCCCTGCTTACGATGGCGAAGGCCTGGCCAAAAAGGGAGTGATAGTTGTCACTGTCAACTATCGCCTGGGCATTCTGGGATTCTTCACCCATCCCGAGCTGACCGCCGAATCGCCGCACCACGCTTCCGGCGATTACGCGCTGCTCGATCTCATCGCAGGGCTCCGCTGGGTGCACAACAACATCGCAGAGTTCGGCGGCGACCCCCAACGTGTGACCATCGGCGGCCAATCGGCGGGTGCGGCCGACGTCCACTGTCTCGTCGCCTCGCCGCTGGCGAAAGGGCTGTTCCAGGGCGCCATCGCGGAGAGCGGATCGAGCGTCCGCGGGCTCGGCCTGATGGGCTCCACGACGCTCGCCGCCCAGGAGAAAGCGGGGGAGCGTTTTACCGAAGCGAAAGGCGCGCATTCCCTCGCCGATCTGCGCAAGCTCTCGTGGAAGGAACTGATGGCGCCCGGGGCCGGCGTCCGTTTCGGAATCGTGGTGGACGGCTATGTGCTTCCCGAGTCGGCGGGCGAGGCGTTCGCGCAGGGCAAGCAGAACGACGTTCCCACGCTTACCGGCTGCACGCGTGAAGACATCGGGGGAGGCTCCACTCACCCCACTGTGACAGCCGAGCAGTTCCAACATCAGGCGCAGCGCTATGGCGCTCTGGCCGCCGAATTCCTGAAGCTCTATCCCGCGGCGACCGATGAAGAGGCGCGTACCGCGGCGAACCGGAGCGCTTGGGATTCCGAGCGCGCCGACCAATATTTCTGGGCAGTGATGCGCGCCAAAACGGCCAAGACCAAGGTCTACACGTACTTCTGGGAGCACGCCCTGCCCGGCCCGGATGCCGACCGCTACGGCGCGTTCCACTCCTCCGAGATCCCTTACGTGATGAATACGCTCTACACGGCCGACCGTCCCTTCACGGCGGACGATCGCCGGATCGCCGACACCATGTCGTCCTATTGGGTGAATTTCATTTGCACCGGCGACCCCAACGGCAAGGGGTTGGCCCACTGGCCTTCGGTGCAGGAGCAACCCGGAACTACGTTCGAAGTGGGCGACCGCTATACGGTGATCCCGGTGGCGGGCGACAAGGCGAAGCTCGCCTTTTTCGAGGAGTACCTGTTGGGGCCGCACGCGGCGCAGGCGGCGCGATAGCATGCGGCGGGCGTTACTACTATTGGGCGCGCTGGCGCCGCTGGCTTGCGGCGCCACGTGCGAGAGTCTGGCGTCGCTCACGCTGGCCAATACCACCCTTACGGCCGAGAATCTATCGGCGTATTGCCGCGTGGCGGCGGTGGTGAAGCCGGTGGCCGATTCGGAAATCCACGTGGAGATCTGGCTGCCCCCGCCGCAACAGTGGAACGGCAAATTCCTCGGTACCGGCAATGGCGGATACTCGAGCGCGCTCTCCAATGCGGAGATGCACGCGGCGTTGCAGAAAGGCTACGCTACGGCCGGCTCGAACACCGGCCATGAGGGCGGCGACCTGAAATTCGGGGCCGGCCATCCGGAGAAAATTCGCGACTGGGCCTATCGCGCCACCCACGTGATGACCGCCACGGCCAAGCAGGTGGTGGGGGCTTATTATGACCGCGCCGCCGCGCATGCCTACTTCGAGGGCTGCTCCACCGGCGGCCACCAGGCGCTGATGGAAGCGCAGCGCTACCCCGCGGACTATGACGGCATCGTGGCGGGCGACCCCGGCAACAATCGCATTCGCCTGAACGCAGGCTTCCTCTGGTCGTGGCTGGCGGCGCAAGATCTGCCGGCCGCCAAGCTGCCCATACTGAATCGCGCCGTGGTGGAAGCGTGCGACGCCGCCGACGGCCTGAAGGACGGACTGATTTCCGACCCGCGCCGCTGCCGGTTCGACCCCGGCGTACTGGAGTGCAAGAACGGCGACGGCCCACAGTGCCTCACCGCCGCGCAAGTGGAGGCGGCGCGCAAGGTGTACGAAGGCGCGCACGATCCGCGAACCGGCGAGCGCATCTTCGCCGGATGGGCGCGCGGCAGCGAAGCACTCGGCGGACGCGGAGGCGGCTGGGCGGCGTATTTCGCCGGCCAGCCGGAGCCGGCACGCCCCGATTTCTGGCGCTACTGGGTCTTCGACAATCCCGAATGGAATCCGCGAACCTTCGATTTCGACCGCGATATCGCGACCGCCGACGCGAAGGTCGGCTACATCGACGCCAACAATCCCGACTTGAGCGCGTTTCAGAGGGACAAAGGAAAGCTGTTGCTGTATCACGGCTGGGCCGACCCGGTGGTGCCGCCGGAAGACGGCATCCGCTATTACGAAAGCGTGGAACACGCCATGGGCGGGACGGCGAATGTGCATTCGTTCTTCCGCCTTTTCATGGCGCCGGGCATGGGCCACTGCGGTGGGGGTCCCGGTCCGAATACCTTCGATGCACTGTCGGCGCTCGATCAGTGGGTGACCGGAGGAGTCGCGCCCGAAATGATGATCGCGTCGCATTCCACCAGCGGAACGGTGGACCGCACGCGCCCTCTCTGCGCATACCCGAAGGTCGCGCAATATAACGGTACCGGCAGCGTGGACGACGCCGCGAGCTTCACTTGCGCGGTGGAGAGGTGAGAGGGCAGGGAAGCCCCGCGCGGTGCGTCAGACGAAAGGAGGAGCGCCAGAACGCCCAGAGCGGCAGCGGAGAGCGCCGGCGCGGACGTGACCGGCGAGAGTGTCGGTGTGTTGGCGAAGGTCCACGTCACCACATCGTGGTTCTCCCAACCCGACCCGGTGCTGGACGAGAATCCGGATTACGCCGAATTCTGTCCAGAATGGAAGCGTGATTGATGGCGTAATTGTTGAGCGCGGTGAATGTGGTTCCTTCGCGAGGATCGCTCAGAGTGACCGTAAGATGAGCCCCGTCGTACCTGATGTTAGCGGTCCACAGGTCGCCATTAGGCATGCATCCGGGTTGCGTGTATCCATTGCTGAAGTCGCAGTTCGCCACTCCGTAGACGTTGACCAGCGCGGTATCGGTGAGGGCGCCATTGAGATCGATGGAGACGTGGTTGCTGCTGGAGTCGGTGCCGCCGTTTTCGAAGGTGTCGAATTCGATGGCGACGCTGTTGCCGGTGAGCCCTTGATATCCCAGGCCGCCGCCGGACAGGTCCAGGCCCGTGGTGCTGGTTCCCAACACGAACACCAGTCCATCGGCGGGATCGAGGCCGCCCTGATTGGTGAAGCGGAATTGGAATTGCGTGCTGAACCTGTCGCCGCTGCCGAGCGGTACCGGCGGTGTGTAATAGACGGCGCCACTCTGCCCGAACAGCGCGGGCGCCACCCGCAAGACGGTCCCGTCAGAGGTGGCAGCGGTAGCCGCGTTGCCCACCAGCGTCAGGCCGGCAGTAGTTCCGTGATAGGTGTATAGGACGCCTGTCTGCGCCTCAATCGCGCCGCCCATCGCCAGAAAGGCCGCTGCCAGAGTTACAACTCGTCGTCGATGCATTAGGCCGCATTAGGCCACCATTGTCAGGGGAATTGAGACAGGCCCGAGGCCTATCTTGACGAGTGACGATATCATCGATAATCGCGAAAAGTCTATCGCCGCAACAGTGTTGAACTCTGCGTTATTCGTCTACGTTGCATGTCGAACGATGTGAGCTCGTGCGCGGCAAGTGTCCACCTTGTCTCCGCAAGGCGCCAATCGATATGGCCCTCGCCGTCCCGTGCGCCGATTGGGGCGGACTACGCGCCGCAGTGATGATGTGATTGGGAGGAGTTGGGGCGGATGGTGGGATTCGAACCCACGACTTTCAGAACCACAATCTGACGCTACTACCAGCTGAGCTACATCCGCCACGGATTCGGACCTTCCTGAGGAAGGCCGCATTTTCAAATTATACCACTTCGTCGAGACGCGCCATCGTGTTGAAGGCTGACCTGCACTCATCGCTGGGGAGCCTTCTCACGCGAAAAGGCCCGCCCGGTGCATGATGCGCCTGGCGGGCCTCTCTTCCTCCGGCCGAGCTTCTCCCTAGCTCGCGCGTTCCATCGCGAAATCGTTTAACGGCGATCGCGATCGCGGCCGCGAATGTCGGCATGCCTGTCGAAATGGACGGCCGGCGCGACGCGCATCACCGGCGCAATTCGCATCGCCGGGGCGACGCGAACTACCGGCGGCGCCCAGTAGCCGGCGTTCATCGCGCCGTTGGAACCGTAGTAGCCGTTGACCCACGTATACCCGGGCCCGGGGCAAGCCGGCCGAACTACCGCCACCGGCGCCGGGGCGCCAAATCCCACTCCGACATCGAACCGTACCCGCGGAGCGGCAAACAAGCCGCCCGCCAGAAGCATCATCGTAACCAGTGCCTTTTTCATTTTCTTGCCCTCCTCACGCCCTCTATTCTGCAAGGCTCATGCCAAACGCGAAATGCCTGCAAACAGGGCCTTTCGAGCATGTTTGTGCCGTTCCGCGCGAGATTATGGTGCTTCTGCGCCGCCAGTATGGTGGCCTTCAGCCACCGGGGTTGAAATACCGGAAGCGGAGCTTGAAGTGACGATGGACTGCGTGTGGATGCCGTCGCCGGTATAGCGAATCTCTTGGAGGGTCGCCGCAGGCGGCGAAGACCAGGTGCTTGCCTGCGCGTCCTGATAGACTGCAAGCGAGGCGGTACTATGCTGAGCAACGCGGTACTTGTCGCGTCGGGCCTTGTATTCGTGTTCGCCGAAACGCCGGGGTTTTGCCAGGCAAAGTCGACCAGCGATCCAACTCAGGTAGGACACACATGGGAAGTCGGACGTCCCTCGGTCAATCCGGAAGGGCGTATCGGCGATCCCGCCATGGTTGGATATTGTCAGCAACTGGTCGACCGGGTAGTGGCTGCCGCTGCTGTACATCCCGTTCAGGTTCGACTTACACGAAGCGGTCAGGAGTATGTGTCGCTGCGGCCGAAGAGAGTCCTCTCTATCAGCAGTGCGTTGGCGGCACGATTGGAAAACGAAGCGCAGTTCGCCGGACTGATCGCGCACGAATTGGCCCACGATGATTTGGCCAATCGCTGTGTGATGTCTTCTCCCACGACATCTTCATGGCCCGTCGATCAGCGCGCACGCGAGTTGGCGGCAACGGCATCCGCCATTTCGGTTTTGAAGATTGCCGGTTTCGATCCGGAGCCGGTGCTCGGGTTGCTCTCCGAGCTTGCGTATGAACATCCCGCTTGGGCGCTTGCGATTAGCCCAGATGACTTGCTGCAATTGAGGCTGCCGATTGAGAGTGAGAGCGTGCCGCGGACCGGTTACCGGCTCGATTCATCGGCATTTCTTCACTTCCACGCGGCGCTAATGACGCTTCTTGGAAAACTTCCCGGCAGTGCTGCCGGGGCCACCGAGCCGAAATTGCGGAGACCGCACTGACCCTCGTGGGAAAAGGAAAGGCCCGTCCGGCAACGTATGCCAGGCGGGCCTCTGTCCTCCGAGTTCGATCGCCGCGAAAACGCTTAACGGCGAAAATGTTCGTGGCCGCGAATTCCGGCATGCAGATCGAAATGTACCCGCGGAGCGACGCGCACCACGGGAGGCGCCCAGTAGCCGGCGATCATCGCGCCGTTGGAACCGTAGTAGCCGTTCACCCACGTATACCCGGGCCCGGGGCAAGCCGGCCGAACCACTGCCACCCGTGCGGGAGCGCGGAAGCCCACTCCGACATCGAACCGTACCCGCGGAGCGGCGAACAACCCGCCCGCCAGAAGCATCATCGTAACCAGTGCCTTTTTCATTTTCTTGCCCTCCTCACGCCCTCTATAGTGCAAGGCTTATGCCAAACGCGGAATTCCTGCAAACAGGGCCTTTCGAGCATGTTTGGGCCGCTCCGCGCGAGATTATGGTGCTTCTGCGCCGCCAGTATGGTGGCCTTCAACCAGCCGGCTTCGCGGGGAACAAATAGCGCAGCATGGGGGCGAAGCGCGTACTCCAGGCCCCTTCGTTATGCTGGTGTCCCTGCGCTTCCTCGTAATGTAACTCGACTCCCTTGGCCTCCAGAGCATCGCGCATAAGGCGCGCGTCCGCCACCACCTTGTCGGGATTGCTGCCCTCCGCCGTCCCGGTATCGAGCCAGACGCGCTGCGGGCGCGGCGGCGTCCATGCCTCAATCAGCGAGAGGATCGAAAGCTGGTCCCACCACACCGAGGGCGACATGAGCGCCAGCTTGCCGAAGACGCGCGGATAGCGCAGCCCGGCCACCAGCGATACCAGCGCGCCCAGCGACGATCCGCCCACGCCGGCATCGTTGGCCGATTTTCGCGTGCGATACGTGGTGTCGATGAACGGCTTGAGTTCGCGCGCCAGCATCTGCGCGTAGCGCTCGGCCTTTCCGCCCTTGCGCGTGCGCGGGTCGCGCGTGGGGGTGTACTCCGAAATACGCCGCACGCCGGTGTTATAGAGGCCCACCAGAAGGAGAGGCTCCACGCGCCCGCAGCGGATCTCCTCATCGGCGATCAGGTCGGCGCGCCATTCGTTACCCGCGAAGGCCGTGGCCGGGTCGAAGAGATTCTGCCCGTCCTGCAGATAAAGCACCGGGTAGCGCGCGTCCGATTCGTCGTATCCCGGCGGAAGGTAGACCAGAACGTCGCGCGGTGTGGAGAGGTAGCGGGTGGCAAATCGTGCGTGCAGACGGAGCCGGCCGTCGTCCTTCGCTCGGGGAGTCAATCGTTCAGTGTACGATAAGGACTAGTCCCTTCCTACATGCGCCGCGATTATATTAAGTGGTATAGTCCATCCCTGCACCGCGATATGGAGCTGTTGGCATACGGCCACGGCGGCTTTCCCATTATCGTGTTCCCCACCTCCGGCGGACGCTTCTTCGAATATGAAGACCGCGGCATGGTGAAGGCTCTCGCCCCCAAAATCGAGCGTGGCGAGCTACAGGTAATCTGCGTCGACTCGGTCGATCAGGAATCCTGGTACAACAAGCGGGCCGCGCCGTCCGATCGTCTGAATCGCCAGAATGCGTTCGATGCTTATCTCGCCCTGGAGGTGGCGCCCTTTGTTCGCAATCGCACCACCTGGGGCCAGTTGGGCACCACGGGGTGCAGTTTCGGCGGATACCACGCCATCAACTTCGCGCTGCGCCATCCCGACATCGTGACCTATGCGGTATCCATGTCGGGTGCGTTCAATATTCCGTCGCGCTTCCTGAACGGTTTCTACAATCAGGACGCCTACCTGAATTCGCCGCTCGATTATTTGCCGAAGCTCGACGATCCGTGGTTTCTGTCGCGCATCCGGAGTAGTTATTATGTACTGATAGTCGGTAACGGCGATCCGCTTTTCGACCAGAACGTCAAGCTGGCGCACGCGTTCGGATCGAAGGGCATTCCGCACGTTCTCGATGTATGGCAGGGTTTCGGGCACGATTGGCCGTGGTGGCAGAAGATGGCCCACAAATTTTTCGTGGCGTAAGGGGAGAAGATGGCGCGCATCGGCATTTTATACGGCATGGAAGAGTCGTTCCCACCGGCGCTGGTGGACCGCATCAATGGTATGGGAGTGGCGGATGTGCACGCCGAACATTTGAAAGTGGGCGGCGTCCGCATGGCGGAGCCGAGCGGCTACGACGTCATCATAGACCGCATTTCGCACGACATTCCCTTCTACCGTTCCTTCCTCAAGAACGCTGCGCTGTGCGGCGCCAAGATCGTCAATAATCCGTTCTGGTGGAGCGCCGACGATAAGTTTTTCAACTACGCGCTGGCTGCAAAGTTAGGCGTGGCCGTGCCGCCCACGGTGCTGCTGCCGCATCAGACGCACCCGCCCGGCACCACCGATCGCTCCATGCGGAACCTGGAGTATCCGTTGGATTGGGATGGCATCTTCCGCTACATCGGGTTCCCGGCGTTCCTCAAACCGCACGATGGCGGCGGCTGGAAGAACGTGTCGAAGGTAGATTCGCCCGAGGAACTCTTCGCCGCTTACCACGAGAGCGGCGACCTGTGCATGACGCTGCAAGCCGGGGTGAAATTCCAGGAGTATTTCCGCTGCTATGTGATCGATCGGAAGCACGTCCACATCATGCGCTACGATCCCACTGCGCCGCATCATCTGCGTTACGTGCCCGGCAATCCGCCGGCTGCCCGGCACCTGCACGATCGCATGGTGGGCGACGCGCTGAAGCTTTGCCGCGCGCTCGGCTACGATCTCAATACGGTGGAGTTCGCGGTGGAAGACGGCGTCCCTTACGCGATCGATTTCATGAACCCGGCGCCGGACGCGGGCCTGGAATCGGTGGGCCCGGACAACTTCCAGTGGGTGGTAGATCACGTTGCTGAAATGGCGGTGGCGCGCGCGCTGGCGCCGCCGGAAACGCCCGAGTTGCGCTGGGCGTCGTTTCTTTCGGGGGAGATCGAATGAGCGCTCACAAGCGTCCCAGCCTGACCATCGGAATCGAGGAGGAGTACCAGACCGTCGATCCCGAGACGCGCGATCTCAAATCGCACATCAGCGCGGAGATCATCCAGAAGGGCCGGACGCTGCTGGAGGAACGCGTCAAGCCGGAGATGCACCAGTCGGTGGTGGAGATCGGCACCGGAGTCTGCGCCAATATTCAGGAAGCCAGGGCCGAGATTCTCGATATCCGCCGGCAGATTGTGACTCTCGCGCGCGCCAACGGCCTGCGCCTTTCGGCCGGCGGAACGCACCCCTTCGCCCACTGGGCCAACCAGGAAATTTATCCCGACGACCGCTACCGCATTATCGTCGAGGACATGAAGATGGTGGCGCGCGCCAACCTGATTTTCGGGCTGCACGTGCACATCGGGGTGGAAGATCGCGAGACTGCCATCCAGATCATGAACGGCGCGCGCTATTTCCTGCCGCACATTCTGGCGCTCTCCACCAATTCGCCTTTCTGGATGGGCATGGATAGCGGCCTGCGGTCGTATCGTTGCAAGGTGTTCGACAAGTTTCCGCGCACCAACATTCCCGACGTGTATTCCAGTTGGTCGGAATTCGAGGACTATGTCGACCTGCTCATCCGCACCAAGTGCATCGACAACGCCAAGAAAATCTGGTGGGACATCCGCCCGCACCCGCATTTTCCGACACTCGAATTCCGCATCTGCGATATGCCCATGAGGCTGGATGAAACCATCGCCATCGCCGCGTTGTGCCAGGCGGTGATCGCTAAGCTTTATAAGCTGCACGAGCAGAATCTGACCTTCCGCCATTATTCGCGCTCGCTGATTATGGAAAATAAGTGGCGCGCCGCGCGATATGGGCTAGAGGGGAAACTGATCGATTTCGGCAAGCAGCAGGAGGTCCCGGTGCGCCAGTTGATCGGCGAGATCATCGATTTCACCGCCGATGTGGTGGAAGAACTGGGCAGCCAGAATGAGATCGCCTATATTGAGCATATTTTAGACGAGGGCAGCGGAGCCGATCGCCAGTTGCGCGTCTTTCATGAGACTAACGATTTGAAACAGGTAGTGGATTACATGATTACGGAAACCGAACACGGCCTATTTGTGGGGGCCGCACAGTGAGCGGCCGGGAAGAATTGCTGGCGATGCCCTTCGATGCCGAACTGGCGCCCGGCGCGCGCAACGCGGTGGTGCACTGTCTGCGCATCAGGCCGGAAGAAAAAGTCACCCTCATCACCGATAACGCCTGCCGGGAAATCGCCGCCGCGTTGGCGCAGGAACTGGCCAGCCACGGGCTGGAATTCCGCGCGTTCATCCTGGAAGAGCTGGCGCCGCGCCCGTTGGCCGACATGCCGCGCGCCGTGCTGGACGATATGGAATCGAGCCAGGTGAGTATTTTCGCGGTGCGCGCGCAGGCCAATGAACTGCGCACCCGCATGCAGATGACGGACGTGGTGAATCGCCGCCAGATGCGCCACGCCCACATGGTGAATATCGACCGCCGCATCATGCTGGAGGGCATGCGCGCCGATTTCGACGAGGTGGATCGCATCTCCACGCAGGTGTGGCGCATGGCCAGCACGGCGCGCGAAATCCGCGCCACCAATCCTGCCGGCACCAGCATCGTGGGACAATTTTCGCCGCGGTTGAAGTGGCTCAAGACCAGCGGCATCATCAGTCCGCACAAGTGGGGCAACCTGCCAGGCGGCGAAACCTTCACGACGCCCGAACGGGTGGACGGTACGTTCGTCATCGACGGAGTGGTGGGCGATTATCTCTGCGAAAAGTACGGCGACCTGGGTGCGACGCCTCTTACCATTCGTGTGGAAGACAGCCGCCTGCGCGAAGTCCACTGCACCAACCAGACGCTGGAGAGCGAGTTCTGGAATTACTGCCACACCGACGAGTTCAGCGACCGTGTGGGCGAGTTCGCCATCGGCACCAACATCGGCGTACGCGACGTGATCGGCAATATTCTGCAGGACGAAAAGATACCCGGCATCCACATCGCGTTCGGCAACCCGTACGGCGCGCACACCGGAGCGGATTGGTATTCCGCTACCCATATCGACGTGGTGGGGCGGCAGTTCGATATCTGGATCGACGGCACGCAAATCATGCAGGGCGGAGCGTTCTTATTTGATACCCTCGCTGCGGCAGCAGTTTAATCGCAACTGGACACCGGAGGGCTACCGGCGTTTTCTCGAACTGATCGAGCAGCGCAGCGGAGTCGCGGCGCAATTCCGCCACAGTGAGACGGCGTGTTTTCTGCCCGCGGCGCTGGTGGAAAAGATGGCGCGCTACGGGCGCGAGATGGTGGAGCAACTGCTTGCCGACGGCCAATACCGGCGCGAGTCCGAGGCGGCGATTCCGGAGCGGTACCGGGTGCCGCATGAAGCGCGCGTGCCGCTGTTCGTGCAAGCCGATTTCGGGCTCGACCGGAATCTAGAACCGCAGCTTGTGGAGATCCAGGGCTTTCCTTCGCTCTACTCTTATCAGCCGGTGATGGCGGAATGCTATCGCGACGCGTATGGGCTCGATGATTCTCTCGCCGCGCTTCCCGGCGGGCTCGCATTGGAGGAATACCACCGCCTGCTGCGCGCCGCCATCGTGGGAGATCACGATCCGGCCAACGTCATCCTGCTCGAGATCGACCCGGCGCATCAAAAAACGCGCTGCGACTTCCTGGTCACCGAGCGCCTCTTCGGCGTGGCCGCGGTGGACGTGCGAGCGCTGCGCAAACAGGGCAATCGCCTCTGGTACGATCGCGACGGGCGCCCCACGCCGGTGGAGCGCATTTACAACCGAACGATTGTCGACGAACTGGAGCGGCGCGCAATCGAGCTGCCGTTCGATTTTCGCGACGATCTCGACGTGGAATGGGCCGGCCATCCCAACTGGTTCTTCCGCCTGAGTAAGTTCTCGCTGCCCTACCTGCGCCATCCGGCGGCGCCGCGCGCGCAGTTTCTGGACCGTGTGGAGCGCGTCGAGGATCCCGAGCGATACGTGCTCAAGCCGCTGTATTCGTTCGCGGGGCTGGGTGTGGTGGTGGGTCCCACGGCGGAGGATATCGCGGCTGTCCCGCGTGAGAAGCGAAGCCAATTCCTGCTGCAGGAGCGCGTCGATTTCGTCCCGGTGATCGACACGCCCGAGGGCAAGGCCAAGATAGAGGTGCGGATCATGTATATCTGGCTCGACGAAATGCGCGCCGTGAACACCATTGTGCGCATGGGGCGCGGCTCCCAGATGGGCGTCGATCATAACAAGAATCTGGAGTGGGTGGGCGCCTCCGCGGGGTTCCTCGCATGACCATCCTTTGCATTTCAAGCTACGAAAAAGGCCACGAGTTCCTGCGCGAGTGCAAACGGAACGGCTGCACCGTGGTGCTGATCACCGCCGAAAGCATTCGCGACAAGGCGCGGTGGCCGATGGAAGCCATCGACGAGATTTTCTACCTGCCTGACGACGGACAGAAGTGGAATCCGCTGCACATGCGCAACGCCGTGAGCTACCTGGCGCGTACGCGTGTCTTCGACCGCGTGGCGGCGCTCGACGATTTCGACGTGGAACTGGGCGCCATGATTCGCGAGCACCTGCGCATTCCCGGCATGGGCGAGACCACGGTGCGCTATTTCCGCGACAAGCTGGCGATGCGCATGCGTGCCTCGGAAGAGGGACTGAATGTGCCCGATTTCATCCACGTGCTGAATCACGGGCAGCTCGCGGAGTTCCTGGACCGCGTGCCGGCGCCGTGGGTGCTCAAGCCGCGCTCTTCGGCCGGCGCCATTGGCATTAAGAAGGTACATTCGAAGGACGAATTCTGGGCCATTCTCGAAAGCCTGGGGGATGAGCAGTCGGGCTATCTGCTGGAGCGCTTCGTCCCCGGCGACATCTTTCACGTGGACACCATCATGTCGGAGCGCGAGGTGGTTTTCGCCATCGCCAGCGGATACGGCACTCCGCCGCTCGAAGTGGCGCACGGCGGCGGCATCTTCACTACGCGCATTCTGGAGCGCGATTCCGACACGTCGCAGCGCCTGCTGGCGGAGAATCGCCGTGTGCTGGCTGCGCTCGGGCTGTTGCGCGGCGTCTCGCACACCGAGTACATTATTGGGCGCGAGGATGGCCGCGTCTATTTCTTGGAGACGTCTGCGCGTGTGGGCGGCGCGCACATCGCCGAGCTGGTGGAGGCGGCCAGCGGAATCAACTTGTGGGCCGAGTGGGCCAAGGTGGAGATAGCGGGCGGCAAGGCAGCTTATGCTCCGCCGGTGCCGCGTGAGGATTACGCCGGCCTGATCGTATCGCTGGCGCGGCAGCAGCACCCCGACACCTCGCAATTCGCCGATCCCGAGATCGTCTGGCGGATGTCGAAGGAGCACCACATCGGGCTGATCGTACGCTCGGCGAGCGCAGCCCGCGTGCGCGAACTGCTCGACGATTATGGCGCCCGTGTGGCGCGCGATTACCACGCCTCGGCCCCGCCGCAGGATCGCCCTGGCCATTGAGACTCCGGAGGACAATCTTCAGCTCAGCTGAAGCATGCCCTACCACTGCGGCAAGCTGAAGCATGCCATACCACAGTAAAATAGAAGTTTCATGAACACGCACCTATCGTGGTATGGCGCGGCGTCTACGCAGCCCTCCCCCGTCAATCGCATGATGGCGGCCTTTACCAGCACCTTCCGCGACGGGGTCGACATCAATCTGGGAGTGGGCTTCGTCAATGAGCAGACCATCCCCGTGGCGCTCATCGAGCGCGCGATGCAGGTTGTCGCCGCCGATGGAGTTACCTACCGCCAGGCATTCAACTACGGCAGTTCCGCCGGCGCTGCGAACCTCATCGGCGCCATCCGCCGATTCCTGCTGCGCACCGGTCTCGGCCGCCTGGACGCCGCCACGCTCGATCGTAACCGCATCATCGTAGGAGCCTGCGGCGCCACCAGCCTGCTCGACAGCATGTCCGCCGTGCTCAAGCAGGGCATCGTGGTCACCTCCGATCCGATGTACTACATCTATGCCGATGCGCTGGAGCGCAACGGCTTCGAGGTGCTGTCCGTTCCGGAGGACAGCGAGGGCATCAGCCTGGAAGCGCTGGAACGCAAACTCAGCGAACTGGGAGATCGCGCCGACGAGATTTCGTTCTTCTACGCGATCACCGTCAACAATCCGTCCTGCACCATCCTTTCGAATCGCCGCCGCCGGGCGCTCTACGAGGTTGCCGCCAAACTATCGCGGCAGCAAGGGAGGCGCATCCCGATCTTCTTCGATCTGGCCTATGAATGGCTGCTCCACGACCCGCAGGCGGAGCCGTTCCAGTCGGTGCTGCCGCAGGACGAGCTCGGCATCGTCTACGAACTTGGCACGCTTTCGAAGGTCATCGCGCCCGCGCTGCGCATTGGATACCTGCTGGGCCCGGACGGACCGTTTATGCAGGCCATGATTCAGAAGACCAGCGACATTGGATTCAGCGCGCCGCCGTTTGTGCAGGAGATGGCGGCCTATCTTCTGGAAAACGGCATCGAGGATCAACTGCGCGCGGTGAATGCCGGTTATCGCGAAAAGGCACTCGCGGTGCGCGCCGCTATCGATCATCAGCTCGGACCCTTTCTGGCCGAGTGCCGCGGCGGCAGCGCCGGCTTTTATTTTTACCTCACCATGCGGGAGGCCGAGACCCACCCCGCGTCGCCGTTCTTCCATCTGCTCACCGACGCTCCCGGCGGCTTGCCGCGCGTCATGTATATACCGGGCGAGTATTGCGTCCATCCGCGCGGCGGCCTGGCCGCCAGCGGCCGCCGGCAGTTGCGCCTGTCGTATGCCTTCGAGAGCGCGGGCGCCATCCTGCGCGCGTTGGCGCTCATGCGTGAGGCTGTTCCGCATGGATCTGATAGGCTGGTCTGAACATGAAGTGGTCCCGCCCCATCGCCTTGTTCAGCGCCGCCCTGGCGCTCTGTGCCACCGAACCGAACGCCGCTACGCAACGCTGGTGGCTGCATGTGCTGGCACTGGCTAACGACGGCATGGAAGGCCGCGACACCGGCAGCGCGGGATATCGTACGGCGGAGCGATATGTCATCGCGGAGTTCCAAAGGGCCGGGCTCAAACCGGCCGGCCAGACAGGATACACGCAGGCCGTCCCGTTGCGCGAAGTGCGTTTGCAGCCTGCCGAATCGCCGGTAGAACTGGTGCGGCCGGATGGCGCGACCAAACTGGAATGGCTGCGCCAGATCAGCGTCACGGCGCGTCCCGGAGTGCCGGCCGCCATCGACGCCGACCTGGTATTCGCGGGCGACGGAGCACCTGCCGGAACTGCCGCGCTCGATCTGCACGGCAAGATCGTAGTGCAGATGCCAGGCCATCGGCCGGCGACGCCGATCCCGGGAATCGCCGGGACTATCGCCATCGACGCCACCACCGGCGCCGAACCGCCGCACTGGCCGGTGCCGTATTCGGTCTCGATGACGCTGGCGGAAAGTCCGGTGCGCACGGGGTCGAATGCCGCGCCGTCGTTCCGCTTCAATCCGGCCTTCGCGGAAGAGCTTTTCCGCGGCTCCGGCCACACCTTCGACGAACTTCAGAAGCTGGCCGCCGACCATAAGCCGCTGCCCGAATTCGCGATACCCGCCAGGCTGCACGCCACCATCAAAATGACCGGGGGCGAGCTCTCCTCGGACAACATCGTGGCCGCCCTGCCTGGGTCCGACCCCAAGCTCGCCGACGAATACGTGGTGGTCTCCGCGCATCTGGATGGCTACGGAATCGGCGAGCCGCGCAATGGCGACAAGATTTATAACGGGGCTTTCGACGACGCGGCGTACGTGGCCACGCTCATCGACTTTGCACAGAAGCTGCACGAATCGGGCACGAAACTGCGGCGCTCGCTGCTGTTCCTGGTGGTCACCGGGGAAGAGAAGGGCCTGCTGGGGTCAAAATATTTCGCGCTCCATCCCACGGTGGCGAAAGAGAAGCTGGCAGCCGACATCAATCTCGATCAGTTGCGGCCGCTGTTTCCGCTGAAGACGCTCACGTGTATCGGGCTGGACGAATCGAGTCTGGGACAGACCGTGCGCCGCGTGGGCGATTCCATGGACATCCGCATACAGGCCGATCCCGAGCCTGAGCGCCGCCTGATTCAGCGCTCCGACAATTACAGCTTGATGCAGATCGCCGTGCCGGCTGTAGGGTTTGTTTTCGGATATACGCCCGGATCGCCCGAGGAAGCGATTTACCGGCGCTGGTATGCGGAGCGGTATCACAGCCCGGCGGACGATATAAACCAGCCCTGGGATCCGCCGGCCGCCGCCAGGTTCAACGAGTTTTTCGCCAACGTGGTGGAAGCGGTGAGCAACGCCGCCGAGCGCCCGCAGTGGAAGCTGGGCAGCCGGTTCGCGCACTCCGACGTGCGCTGAGAGTGTCAGCTATCAGCCGAAGTGCGCGGCCAGCGCCAGGAAGAAAATCGTACCCACTGCGATCACCGCGCCGTGCGGCAGCCCGAGCGCTTTGGGACTGCGCACGTCCAGCTCTTCCCTCTTCATATAGGCCGGACGCCCGCTCTTGAGCTCGCTCACGATGAAGCTCAGATTCCACAGCGTCTTCTTGACGCGTCCCTTCGACGTCACCAGAATCAAGGCCATCATTCCGCCGACAATGGCGGTAATCAGGAACGTGCCGAACCAGTCGCGCCAGCCTACGATGGCGCCCACCGCGGCCATCAGCTTCACATCGCCCGCGCCCATGGCGCGCAGCACGTAGAGCACGAAATAGACACCGAAGCCCATCGCCAGACCTTGCAGCGACAACTTCAGCCCAGGCCATCCCTGATAGAGGAAGGCATTCAGCGCCAGCCCGAGCAGCACGCCGCTCATCGACAGCCAGTTGGGGATGCGCCGCGAACGTACGTCGTACACCGCCGCCCCCAGCACCACTAGCAGGAGAAGCGCTACGGCTCCCGGTGGAGGAACAGAGAACATATCTCTCCGAGTATCGAAAACCGAAACCCGGCGAGTACAGCTATTTTTGGTTAGCGCCCTTTGTCGTCCCGCGGGTAGCGGCCAACTGTATCCCTTCGCCGTAGCGCGCCTCGCCCGGAATGGTGACCGGCAGATGGCCGCGAATCGCCACCTCGCCCCACAGCGCTTTTACGGCGGCGATTTCCGACGGCACCACCGTGCTGAACGTCGCCAGGTAGGCGGCCACCTTGGGGTAGGCGCGCAGTAGGTATGGATTGCCGAGCGCCGCCAGCGCCACCGGTTTGCCGGTGGCGATCATGCCCTCAATGGCGCGCGATAATTCGCTCGACATCCCCACCGCGCCTGCCCCGGCATTCACCGGTGCGAAGGCCGCGATCGCGTATTGCGCGCACTCCGTAAGGCGGGCGACGGAATCGTCCACCTGATCGCGCGTCATGGTGCCATCGAGCGCGATCAATGCGGCCTTCGGCGCGCGCTTCCGGACTTCCTGGGCGAACGCTACTCCGTCGGTGGAAAAGCGGCTCTCCGCCATGGTGACGAAACAGACGTGTTCGGGCGCGGCCAGCGGCAGCATTCCGCCGCTATTGCGCACCAAGGTCACCGCGCGGTCGGCGATCTCCTGCGCCTTCTCGTTTACCGCGGGGTCGTCAATCACGTCGCCGATCGACTCTACATCGACGGCACGCCTGCGGTCGAGCCCCAGCCGCTCTTTCGCCGAGAGCAGCTTGGCGACGCTCGCCTGAATGCGCTGGCGCGTCAACCTGCCGCTCTGCACCGCGGCGAGCACGGCGTGAATCGCCACGTCGGCATCGGCAGGCATCAGCAGGGTGTCCGCGCCCGCTTCGAGCGCGCGTACCGCGGCATCGCCCGCGCCGAATCCGTTGACGATCGCGCCCATGCCCAGCGCGTCGGTAATCACCAGCCCTTTGAATCCCAGTTCGTTGCGCAATAGCCCGGTGAGGATGGCCGGCGAGAGAGTGGCGGGAAGATCCTGCGGCGCCAGCGCGGGCACCGCCAGATGGCCGGTCATCACGGAGTCCGTTCCGGCGGCGATGGCGGCGCGGAAAGGCACCAGTTCCAGCGATTCGATGCGCGCGCGGTCCGCCGTCACCGCGGCCAGGCTGAGGTGCGTGTCCACGGCGGTGTCGCCATGTCCCGGAAAATGCTTCGCCGTGGTGAGAACGTAGTTGCGCTTATCGGAGTGCGCGCCCTCGATGAACGCCTTCACGTGAGCGGCCACGTCCTGCGGATTTTCGCCGAACGACCGGATGTTGATGATGGGATTGTCGGGATTATTGTTGACGTCGGCCACCGGCGCGAACACCCATTGGACGCCCAACGCGCGCGCTTCGCGGGCCGTCACCGCGCCTTCGAAACGCGTCAACTCCGGATCGCCCGTGGCGCCGAACGCCATCGCCGGCGGAAAAGGCGTGGTGCCGGACATGCGCATGGACGCGCCGCGTTCGAAATCGGCGCTCACCAGCAAGGGCACGCGCGCCAGGCGCTGCATGCGATTGAGAAACGCCGCCAGGGCGTAGGGCTCGGCCTTCTGCACACCGCGCGCCGTCACGGCGTTTGTAAGGACCAGGCCGCCGATGTTGGTATCGCGAATCAGGCGGACGAATTTCTGGTAGTCGCGCGAACGCGTGTTGGGCGAGCCGCCGTGAAACTCGATGAAGACCAGTTGCGCCACTTCCTGGCGCAGCGTCATGGTCTTCATCCAGCGCCGTACGGTGGCCGATACTTTCGCCGGAGGGTTCTTTACGGGAGCCGCGGCGAACGCCAGCCCGGCCGCCAACAGGAGCGAAGGAATCTTCCTGGCCATCCGAGGCAGCTTTAATTACCCGCCGCTCTTTTTTGGGGCGGAGCGCCACTCTGCCGTCCTGGTGGTTTGCGCGGCGCAGAGCGATTGATGAGCCGCTTCACCCAACTCAGCAGATAGACCGGTTCGCGCGACGTCTTCGCGATCACCACATCGGCGCCCGTGGCCTGCTCAGTGAGGCCCAATGGATCTACGAAGCCGGAGAGAAGAATGATGCGGGCATTGGGATTCAACTGGCGGATGCGCTGAATCAATTGGGCGCCATCCATGCGCGGCATGCGATAGTCGGTCACCACCACGTCGAAGGGGAAGGATTCAAATAATTTCAGGCCTTCTTCGCCATCGGTGGCGATTTCGACGCGGTATCCAACCTCTTCCAGAAGGGATCTGCGAACCAACAAGCCATCGCGGTTGTCGTCCACCAGCAGTATGTGAGGGTTCGCTAACGGGGCGGGTTTCATTCGGGACGAAAGCGAGAGTAACAAAGCTGTAATTGCAATGTCAACGCTTTTGCATCGTCATGGAAAACCGCAAGATGGAGCGCTTGACAATCCCCTCGCCCTGCGCTCCCGCGATCACTCCACCGCGCGCGGCGCTTTGTAGCCGGTTTTGGCAACGATGGAATATTTCAGCGGCTTATTTTTCTCATCGCGCAGCGCAATCGGATTGCCGTCGTGATCCACCAGTTGCACCTTGATCTTGCGATAAGTGCCGTCGTGCGCTTTATTACTGGGAGAATAGGTCAGCACGTACTGTTCACGCAGCGATTGCTGAATCTGCCCGAAAATGTTGCCGAACTCGCCGTAGAAGCGCGGGAAGAAAGCGCGCCCGCCGGTCTCGTTCGCGAACGTACGGAGTTGATTGTCGGCCTGCAGGAAGCTGATGTTGTCGCCTGCCGCGCCCATCATGAGGCGCTGCATCTGCATCGTGCCGATGGCATAGATCGGCACGCCCGCTTCCTGTAGAACCTTGCGTGTCTTGTCGTAGGTGAGTTTGCTGAAGGTGTCGATGCCGTTCGAAAGCAGGAGAATCGCTTTCCGTCCTTCGATTCCCGACATGCGGTCGGCGGTATCCGCCACGGCGTCGAACAGGTTGGCCTCTTGCCACGCCGGGATGGTGAGGCGGTGTAGAGCTTCCTGCGTTTCCATGCGATTGGTGGTGAAATCCGACAGGATCTCGGTCTTCATGTCGTAAGCGATCACCGCCACATAGTCTTCCGGCTTGAGCGTGCTGACGAACCCGTAGGCGAGATTCAAAGTCTCGAACCAGTTGATCCCGTAAAACTTGACGAACTTGTCGTCGAACTCCACCAGAATGGCCACCGTCATGGGCGCTTCGCTGTGGGAGTTGAAACTGGTCACCTGCTGGGGAACGTTGTCCTCCAGCACGCGGAAGTAGCCTTTGGGGATGTTGGGGATGAAGCGGCCGTTCTTGTCCATGACCGCCACATCCACCGATACGGTGTCCACGTCCGCCTTAAAGGTCTGGAGAGTGCCGACGTCCACCTTGTCCTTTTTGGTGTAGACGGAGGGAATCTTCGGGAGAGTGCTGCCGTCACCGGCGGCGGCGCCCGGATCGGTGGCAGGCTTCTTCTTCGCTACCGTGCCGCTGGAGTTGGTGGTGGGGCCCTGGTCCTGTGCGGAAACCGTTGCCGCAAGCGCTACCAGCAGTGCGGCGGCGCACACAAACGCAGTGATCGAGGCTCGCATAGTCACACTTTCTGAGGTCAATATACCAAATGACGTATCGCGCGGGGGGTGGGTTTCGGGCGGGGCGCGCTCAATTTACCCAAGGGCCGCGTCCGTCGTGTTTGCGCATGTAAACCTGGAACTTCTTCTTCGCGCGCTGCATCTTCCATTGCCGGTAGCGTCCGCCGAAGTCGGGCAAATGCAGGCGCCCGGCGCGAACCGGCACCTTAAGGTACAACAGGCCGAACAACATTCCGCCCAGGTGCGCGATGTTGCTGATGCCGCTGTTCCCGCTTCCGAAGGCCGAGAGCAGTTCCACCGCGCCGTAAATCATCACCAGATACTTCGCCTTCAGCGGAAACAGGAAGTACATCAGCACCTTGGTATCGGGGAACATCACGCCGAACGCCATCAGCAGGCCATAGATAGCGCCTGAGGCGCCGATGGTGCTGGTGTTGTGTCCCAGCATGGTATTGACCGCGGTGTCGCAGATGCCGGCACCAATGCCGCACAAGAAATAGAATTTCAGGAAGTGGCGAGTTCCCCAGGTCTGCTCCAGCGGCAGGCCGAACATCCACAGCGCCAGCATGTTGAACAGCAGGTGGCCGATGCCGCCGTGCAGAAACATATAAGTGAACAATTGGAACAGGTAAAAGGGAAAGCTGTATACCACCAGCCGGGGAACCAGCGCGAGCGGCGACAACAGCCGTTCCATGGTAGGGCTGAGATAGGAAACTAAAAAGGTCGCGGTATTGATGATCAGGAGCCACTTCACCCCAGGGGGGAAGTATTCGTTGATCAGGGACCGGCTCAGCCTATACCGGGGTTGTGCCATGGCGGGTTCTCTAGAGATTAGAATAACAACCCGGCTGTCAGGATGCAGCCGTCTCGCCCTTTTTGGCGTACCGGTTCAGAAGTTGCGCGCAAACCTGCAGCGCCGCGGCCCCCGCCAGCCAGACCTGCCAGTGCGAGAACAGTCCGGCGGAGATGGCGAAGCTGCTGGCCCAATTCAGGTCGGCGGCGATCCCCCAGAAAGCGAGGGCTGCCGTCAAGACTGCCGCCGGCGTGAGCAGGCCTGCCAATCCGGCGGCGAAACGGCGCCGCCTGCGCGGCTTGCGGCCCACCGGCGTACCTCGGCCGAAGCGGATCCGGACAATCATGCGATTTCACACCAATCTAACAGGTTTCGCGCACCGCATGCCTGCCGGCTGGGTCACACGTATAATTGTTGCTGCATGGCCATCAGCAACGTTTTGATCCTGGGATGTAAGGGCACTCTGGGCGGGCAGCTCATGAAGCTGTACCCCGAAGCCACCGGCTGGGATCGCGAAGATGTCGACGTTCTCGACTTTCCGGCGCTCCGTGCGCGAATCGCCAGTCTGCCCGCGCCGCCCGATGCCATCGTCAACTGCGTCGCCTTCAATGACGTGGATGGCGCCGAAGATCGTCCTCAGGCGGCGAGCGCGCTCAATGAAGAATTTCCCGGCCGGCTGGCGCACTTTGCACGCGAATCGGGAATTCCGCTGGTGCATTACAGCACCAACTACGTTTTCGACGGCGTCCACGGCGACTACCACGAGAGCGACGAGCCCTCACCAGTTTCCGCCTACGGGCGATCCAAGCGGGGCGGGGAAGAGCGGATCGCGGAGGCCGGGGCACACGCCTATGTGGTGCGCACGGCGGTGATATTCGGCCCGAAAGGCGAAAGCGATCTCTCCAAGAAAAGTTTTGTCGACCTGATGCGGGACCTTGCCGGCAAGCGCGACACCATTCAGGCGGTATCGGATGAGATCAACAGCGTGACTTATGCGCCGGACCTCGCCGCCGCCACCAAAGCGCTGCTGCAGAGTCTGCCCGCGCCCGGAATCTATCACCTCACCAATAGCGGTAGCGCCAGTTGGTTCGATCTGGCGGCCGAAATTTTTCGGATTGAGGGGAAGCACGTCAACCTGCTGCCGGTTCCCTCCACTCACTTTCCGCGCAAAGCGATGCGGCCGCCTAAAGCTGTGCTGCATAACACCAAAGCGCCCAAACTCCGCCCCTGGCAGGAAGCGCTGTCGGAATTCCTAGCGGGCACCGAATTGCACTGACTGGAGGCATGAAGATTCTCGTCGCCACCAGCGGATGTTACGACCCTGCGATCGATGCCGGCCACAGCGCCTTCTCTTTTCCATGGCCGCGAGGTTGCGAGATCCACGTCTTGAGCGTGGCTCAGGCCAACTATCCGCCCATGGTCGGGATGGTGCCGGACCCGGTGGATACCAGCGATCTGCAAAATCCCACGGTCGATGAGGTGCGCTCCATCGCGAGCACCGCTGCGCTCCGATTTCGGGAACTTGGATATCAGGCCGAAGGCGTCAGCGCGAAAGGCGACGCCGAGACGGAGATCTTGGAGCATGCCCGCACCTGGGGCGCCGATCTGATCGTGGTGGGCTCGCACGAGCGTACGCGTCTGGAGCGGTTCCTGGTGGGGAGCGTGTCGGAGCACGTGGTCAAGCACGCTGCCTGTTCGGTGCTGATTCTCAAACACGCAGAGGGCGTTTAGTTGTAAGAAGCTCACGTCGAAGCGGAGTATCAGCCAAAATCAGTCAACCGCCGGCCGTCCGGCGCTTGCCACCCGCCGCCGCGGCGATTTCCGACAGCGTGCGGCCGCTGACGATGGACCGATCGAGTGCCACACTCTCGATATCCCACGAGCGGTCCGTGTGTTCATCGTCGCGCTTGAGGAGGAGCCATTGTTTGGCTCGCGTGTGCACCAGCACGAACTCACCGCGCAGCTTCACGCCATTCAGCGTGAACTTCAACTCGCCGCCCCCCAGTTGCGCGGCGGCTGGCGCCTCGCCGCTCAATTTGAACGTGCCGCGATCCCAGATCATCACCGGACCGGCGCCATAGCTTCCGGCCGGGATGGTGCCCTCGAAGCCGGCATACTCCAGCGGATGGTCCTCCGTCAGGATCGCCAACCGCTTATCGACAGGATTCAAGGACGGCCCGCGGGGCACCGCCCACGACACCAGTGCACCATCGATTTCCAGGCGGAAATCATAGTGGGGGCTGGTCGCGTGATGCTTCTGGACTACAAAGATGGGGAAGTTGCGCTGGCGCCGCACGCGCCCACCTGCCGGTTCCGGTGTGACGCTGAATTCGCGTTTCTGGCGATATTCTTCGAGGGGCACGGAGGTTCTCCCGGCGCGTGTTCTACCGTTCCCAATTGAATCCGGCTGGCGTCGACTGCAGGTTCTCGGAGATGTTGGGGTCTTCGTCGGCGGCGTTCCCCATATCCAAGACCAAGACGCGTTGTCCCACCGTCAACTCCTGCAGTCGCAGAAGGTGGCCGGTGCGGAAGCGGATGGCGTCGCGGTGACGATTTTCCATAGCGCTGGTCTGCAGGAAACCGACCTCCTCAATGGCAGAGACTCCGAATTGCTTTTGTTGCGAAGCCGGCACATCGTGCAGCACCAGACGGGCGCCCGGGGGGATGCAGACAGCGGGCGTCTGCGGCGGTTCGGGAACGAACAGAATGTCCTTCACGCGGTCCCAGAATTTAGCCTTGCGGGGCGGCTTCATGCGGGCGCGTTCGCAATCCTCCTGCGACGCCAGCCCCAGGGAACCGGACCGGAAGCGATGCACCACTAACAGTTCGCCCTCGACAGCCAGGCGATTCGGAAATTCCATCAATGAGTAATCACACATACTGCCCCCTTACAAGTCAATATGGAACGGCAAGCGAGAGCCAGTCGCCCCACGGAAGCCCCCGTCGAGCCAGGAGAAGCTGCGCCGATCCCGCTTTCGGCAATAACGTTGCACCCTCATTGCCACTGCGGAATCGCTCACATTCCCCCTCCAACCGATGGCAGCTCATGTGCTTCCTTCACTGACGGGCACGGCGCGCGAGAGAGAATGCTCCGCCACGTGCAACATGTGAGAGCTATGGAACTGGCAGCGAGTAATATTGGCCGGAAGGCGGCGAAGCGTCAACCTCCGCACGGTGTACGGCTCCTGGACGGGTTCTTCACTTGGTTCGGCGAGATCGGCGTATTCTGCGTACGAATGCTGCGCGCCTTTGGCCGCCCGCCGTACGAATGGGCCGAACTGTTGCGGCAGTGCGACCTGATCGGTTCGCTCTCCTTTCCGCTGGTGGCGCTCGCGGGCGCCGCTACCGGAGTGGTGCTGTCGATGGAGACACGCGACAGCCTCACGCGCTTCGGCGCCGGCAGCATGCTGCCGTCGGTGATCGTCTTTTCGATTCTCAAAGAGAGCGGTCCCATCATCACCGGGCTGGTGGTGAGCGGGCGGGTGGGCGCCGGCATCGGCGCCGAACTCGGTTCCATGAAAGTCACCGAGCAAGTAGACGCCATGGAGGCTTCCGGCGTCGATCCGTTCGGTTATCTGGTGATCACGCGCGTGCTGGCCTGCATTCTGATGCTGCCGCTACTCACCCTCGCGGCCGATTTCTGCGGCGTTTTTCTAGGCTGGGTCGCCAACACGCTGCAGCAGCCGATTTCGCTGCGTTATTTCTTTCAGAGCGGCTTCAAGGATGTGGCCTTCAGCGATTTTCTACCACCCACTCTGAAGACTATGGTCTATGGCTTCATCATCGGAACCGTCGCCTCATTTGAGGGGCTGCGAACGTCAGGCGGTACCGCAGGTGTCGGCCGGTCGACAACGCGGTCGGTGGTGCTCGCCTCGCTTTTCGTGATCCTCGCCGACGTGCTGCTGGTACGCCTGATTCTGGCGTTTTGGAGTTAGGAGGGCATAGTGGAGTCGCAGACCGAACAGAGCCCGGTAGTAGTAGAGAATCTTTGTAAGGCTTTCGGCAAGCAAAAGGTGCTCAACGGACTGAACCTACAGGTGGCGTCGGGCGAGACGGTCGCGGTGTTGGGCAAGAGCGGTACCGGCAAGAGCGTGCTCCTCAAGCTGCTCATCGGCTTGCGAAAGCCCGACTCGGGCGCCATCCGCATTCACGGCCAGGATATCACCGGACTCGACGCGGCTCGCCTCAACGACTTGCGCCGGCGGATCGGATTCCTGTTCCAGCAAGCGGCTCTCTATGACTCGCTGTCGGTGGAAGAGAACGTCGCCTTTCCGTTGCGCCGTCACAGCAGCGACGCGCCGCAACGGCAAAAAGAGAAAGTGCAGGAACTGCTGCAAAGCGTCGGCATGCAGGACCACGGACAGAAGATGCCGTCGGAGATCTCGGGCGGCATGCAGAAGCGCGTCGGACTGGCGCGGGCGTTAGTGCTCGACCCCGACATCCTGCTGTTCGACGAGCCCACCTCCGGGCTGGACCCGATTACCGCCGCGGAGATCGACGACTTGATTGTGGAACTGCGCGAGAAACGCAACCTCACCGCCATCGTGGTGACGCACGATGTCCGCGGCGCCCGCAGTTTCGCGCGCCGTCTGGTGTTGCTGCGCGAGGGAAAGATCGCGGCCGAGGGCAGTTTCGAAGACTTACAGAAGAGCGACGACCGGTTCGTGCAGCAGTTTGTGAAAGCCGCCGCTTAAAGGTGAAGCTATGAACTCATTTCGGTTGGGAATCTTTATCGTGGCCGGACTGGCGATTTTGTGCGCCGGCATTTTTTTCATCGGCAACCGGAACCTCGATTTCCGCTCCACCTATGCACTGAAGGCCGAATTCGCCAACGCCGGCGGACTGGAAGCGGGCGCAGACGTGCGCGTGGGCGGCATCCATATGGGAACCGTGCACTCCATCGAGCTTCCCAAATCGCCCGAAGGAAAGGTATCGGTAGTCATGGACCTCGCCGACCAGACCAAGGGTGTTGTGAAGCAGGATTCGGTCGCTTCCATTCAGGCGGAAGGCTTGGTAGGCGATGAGTATGTGGAGGTCTCCTTCGGGTCGAAAGGCGCTGCGGCCATCCATGACGGCGACACCATCGCCGGCCGCCCGCCGCTCCAGATGTCGCAACTGTTCGACAAAACCAACGGCATCCTGGACCAGGTACAGGTGATGGCGCAGAGTCTGGAAGGCGCCTCGAAGAATATGGAAGATATCAGCGGGAAAATCAATAACGGCACGGGCACGGTGGGCGCTCTCATCAATAACAAGTCGCTATATAAAGAGGCGAATGCCGGCGTGGAGGCATTTCAAGACGACGCCGAGGCTCTCAAGCACAACTTCCTGTTGCGCGGATTCTTCAAGAAGCGCGGATATGAGGACGCCGCGGAGCTGACCAAGAATGAAATTCACGCCCTGCCCACCGAATCTCCCTCCCGCGAGTTTACATACAATGCGAAAGGCCTCTTCGACAAGCCGGATACCGCCGAACTGAAAGACGGGAAAGAACTAAAGCCGGCAGGACAGTTCCTGCAGAGCAGCCCGTTCAGCCTTGCGGTGGTGGCCGCGCTCGGCAAGCCCAAGGGCGATAGCATTGCGGAACAGAAGCTCACCCTGGCGCGCGCGGCGGTGGTGCGCGATTATCTGGTGACGAATTTCAAGCTGCCGGATGCCCGCCTGAAGACCATCGGCCTTCCGAAGCAGGCCGACCAGCCTGACGGCCAGGTGCAGATTAAGGTTTACCCGGCTCCCGCGACGGCCAGCCGGCATTAACCTCCTACGGTCGCCTTCCCGTGGTGCGCCGCCATGCGAACCACGCGGATAACCTCCGTGGCAGCGAAAGGCGTCGACAGCAGATCGTATCCGCCCAGGTTCAATACCTCTGCCCACAATCTGTCATCTGCCACGCGCGACGATACGATCAGGGGCGGCATTTCCTCTTCAGCCTGCAGATCCCGCAACAGGTCGCGCCAATCGCCATCCGCCAGATTCTGATCGCATACCACCACCCAGGGACGCAGCTTTCGCACATACAAGATTCCATCGCGCCGGCCCGCTGCACGGTGTAGGCAGCAGTCCTTTTTGAGGATGCGGGCGAGCGAAGAGTGAACGCCCTCATCGGGACTGATTACCAGCACAGGGACGTCGGATTGAGCTTGCACAAGAATTGCAGGCGACACGTGGAGTTTTCTCCCGGCAAAATTCTGGACTGTTTCCAGTACGTCTCATCACAGCACGCGCTATGCCATAAGAAAACGAGGATAGTCCGCTTGCGTTCAAATGATTTACGGGCGTACCCGGCGCCGGTGTTTCGGCAGAACTTGCCCGGGGCAGCAACATGTTGCACCCGCCTTCGCGCGATTTCCCAGTGGCTGCCGCGCAAATTGTGCGATTCCACATGTGGGAACGCCGATTGCACCTTTCTAAAACGGGGAGCCTTCCCCGGAGATTACACATGAAGAACATCGCGGTTTTTGCAATTCTTAGAGATCGGCCGCACGCTGACGCGGGGGTGAAGGCACTGGTCGATAACGGATTTCGCGAAGAAGATATCTCCGTGTTGATGGCTGAAACCGGAGGCAGTAAGGACCTGGCGCACGAGAAGCACTCCAAAGCCCCGGAAGGTGTCGCCCTCGGCGCCCTGGTCGGGCTGCTTTTGGTGGGCACATTCGGCCTTCTCCTCGGACTCGGCAGGATCGCGGTTCCGGCCCTGGCCGGCTATGCCGCCAATGGCCCCATCATGTGCGCGCTCGCCGGAGTGGGGGCGGGCGGCGTGGTTGGCGGCTTTATAGGCATGCTGTTCGGCTTAGGCGTGCCGGAGTTCGAAGCCAAGCGCTACGCCGGCCTCATCAAAGAGGGCCGAGCGTTATTGTCCGTCCACTGCGAACGTCCGCATGCCGTGAAACGGGCGAAGAACGTGCTGAAGAGTGTGGGGGGACAGCATGTGGCGGCCGCCGCCGAGTCCGGAGCGGGCTTTGTTGCGACCCAGAAAGAATCTTTCCATTTCCGCAGCGCTCACGGACCTGCAAGGTGAACGTTGCACCCCTGCCTCGGAGGTGACCGTTTCTGCTGCTTCCGGGATATCCTAAGCCAAGTTCAAGAACAGCAGCGTCAAGCTTGGCCCGGGGTAGGGTTTTTTTCTCTGCCATGAATGACGATCAATTTCGAAAACACATCAAAGATCTGGTTCACGGGCATCATCATCCCGATGAACACGACTGGGACCAATCAGGCGTCCCGTCGGCGAACGGCAATGGTGCGGAAAGGAGCTTGCCTCATGAAACTAAAAAAAGAGCCGGAACCGGAACCAAAACTGCCGGAACCCGATCCCGATCCCGAACCGGACGAGGGCGAGCCCATACCGCTACCAAGACCTCAAATGCCGGGTCCTGATGTTGGCGGCTCTCCTTCGTTGGAGCCGTCATTCGGAATGTGACACCGCTCACTCACGGCGGAGTAGGCAATTAATCCGCAACATAACAGAAAGAGGAGATTTTCGATGCTTTCCAGTAAAATTAAGAAAAACGATCCGGATAAAAAATTCAGGAGTGTATTATCCGCCAGTAGCTTGGCGGGCGATTCAGTTCGCAACGCGGCCGGCGAGGATCTCGGAACGATCGACGAGATCATGATCGATATTCCTTCCGGACGGGTAGCCTATGCGGTTCTCTCGTTCGGCGGATTCTTGGGGTTGGGCGATAAACTCTTCGCTGTGCCGTGGAACGCTCTGAAGGTGGATGAAGACGAAAAATGCTTCATCCTGAATGTCGACCGCCAGACCATCGAACAGGCCCCGGGATTCGACAAGGATAACTGGCCAGACATGAGCGACAGCAGTTTCGGCTCGCAGCTATCCACCTATTACAAAGTGGAGCCCTATGGCGGAACCACGCGCGAAAAGACGTTTCGGGGCGGCGGCGGCGTTTAGTCCGGCGGTGACGCAGTAAGGAGAACCGACATGCCCGATGCCAAGACGCGCCGCCGCGCGGCGCAGAAAAAAACGCCCAGTTCGAAAGCCGGCGAATACGTGCGCGAGGAGATGGAGCATATCCGCGAAGGAAAACACGGAGCGCGCTCCACTAAACAGGCGATTGCCATCGGGTTATCGAAGGCCCGCCGGGCGGGGGTGAAACTACCGCCTCCACCCGGCGGCAAGAAGACTCCAAAAGCTACCGACCGTAAGCCATCGGCGAGGCGATCGCGAGCCACACTCAATGCATTGAAGCGCGAGGGCCATTCGGCGGCCTCTCCAAAAGAGCTGTCGAACCACGCCAAGGCGAGCGCACGCCAACGAGGCAGCGCCTCGCTCCGCAGTGCCGCGAAAAAGGCAGTCCGGACCAAAGGTGCGGCGGAACGCAGCGCCGCTGCGCAAAAAGCAGCTCGCACGCGCGCGCGAAATAAGAGTTGAGGTGGGGGACGAATTCGAGTGGTGGGGCTGAAGGGACTTGAACCCTTACGTCCTCTCGAACGCCAGAACCTAAATCTGGTGCGTCTGCCAATTCCGCCACAGCCCCGTTCGTTCGATTTTACCATTCCGCCCCGTGCTCTATTTTCCGCCGATATCGCTTTCTCCTCACTCCCATAATGCTGCCTCCCCACTCAATCTGCAGAATCGCGTGCGATCGTACATTGGCGCGCTGGCTGCACTTTCCATTGCGCGCCTAGCGAGCGCGATTCGTCAATGTTCCGATAAGGAGAAACTGACCATGAATTGGGATCAAGTCGAAGGGAAATGGAAACAGGTGAAAGGGTCCGTCCGTAAGCAATGGGGCGATATGACCGATGACGACCTGGCCAAAATCAACGGCAACCGTGAGAAGTTTGTAGGGGTGCTGCAGGAACGATACGGTCTCGCGAAGGAAGAGGCCCAAAAGCGGGCCGACGCGTGGGCCAAGACCGCGCAGGAAGAGCAGACCCACACGGGCCGGCCGTAATCCGTTTCGCGGGGCGGCCTCCACACGGGCCGCCCCGTTCCCACCCCTAAGTCCCCCCCGTTCGAGCGTTCCGCCACAAGGGAAGTGCGCCTGCAGATTCTCTTGTATCCCCGGCTTCCACGGTGCGTTTGCGGAAGTGCGGGTATATCGAAAGGATCGAAGGGTTACGGGTATGAGAATCAGGCAGAGGATTTTAACGGTTTCGGCAGCGACGGTTCTCGCGGCCGGCATGCTTTCGGCGCAAAATGCGGAGCGGTTGCGCCGGCCGGACAATGACTTTCTGATAAAGGCTGCGCAAGGCGGCACCGCCGAAGTGGAGATGGGGCGAGTGGCTGTGCAACACGCGTCGAACGCCGCCGTGAAGCAGTTCGGCCAGCGCATGGTAGACGATCACAGCAAGGCCAATGACGAATTGAAAGCGGTGGCGTCGCGGAAAGGTTTCACACCGCCCGCGGGGGTCGACGCTAAACAGCAGGCCACCATGGATCGTCTCTCCAGCCTTAACGGAGCGGCCTTCGACCGGGCCTATATGCAGGATATGGTGAAAGATCACGAAGAAGATATAGCTGAGTTTCAGCGCGAGGCCAATTCCGGCAACGATCCGGATCTCAAGGCCTTTGCTGCTAAGACGCTTCCCACTTTACAGGAGCATTTAAAGATGGCGCGTGAGGCTGAATCGCAGGTTCACTAAGAAGGAACTCCCAAACGGCGAATGCCCGCTTCTTATATAGCGGGCATTTCGCCGCCGCGACGCTATCCTATACGTGGACGTATCCGAACAGCATCAGCAGAATCAGAATCAGGAGAATGGTCCCCAACCCACCGCTCGGGTAATAGCCCCAGCCACGGCTATAGGGCCAGGCCGGCGCGGCTGCGAAGAGCAATACGATAACTATTATCAGCAAGAGCAGCATTCTTATTCGTCCTCCTCGCGTCTGCTTAGGGCATGCCGTCTACCAACGTACTCCCACTCACGCGTGCGCGGTCCTGCTCTTCCGGATCCAGCCGTAAACCGAGACCGCACTACCCACCGTGCAAATCACGATCAGACCGATGAGTAATCCTTGCACCCAGGGAATTTTGGCCCAGCCTAAGATGCTTTTGCCGAAGTGAATGGCGAGCGCGCCCACGATCACAAAGCGAAGCAGTCGCGTGACGGAGATGATGACCAGCAGGCGCGTACGCGGATATTGCAGCGCCACGGCGGCCATTAGAAACGCCGTGAATGGAAACGGCGGAGGCGCCAGTGAGGCGATCGCCACAGCCCTGCCCGCATTCTTACCCACCTTGTCGCGCACGCGTTTGACGCGCTTCTTCGAGAGATACTTTTCGAGCCCCTTCTCACCCAGCGGCCGCAGCGTCACGTCCAGCAGCAGACAGCCGAGAACCGATCCCACCGTCGACATGGCCGCCAGATAGACCATGTAGAGCCACTGTGGATGCTGCGATGTGAGCGCCACCAGGAGCAGATCGTTGCCCCACGGCGCGAAGAGGTAGGAAGAATCCAGAATGCCCAGCACGAGCAGTCCGACGCCTCCCATGTGAAGCAGCCAAGCGAAGAGATGGGCGGCTAACCGCATGTCCAAATTCTAGAAACCCACCGGTCATCGGAGATATGCGGAATCGTACTGTCGTCGGGCAGCTATAACCTGTGGCGATAGCTGAGATAGCAATAATTCAATTCTGAAATGGCTGGATCTGACTGGAACCTTCGATATACTGACCCTTGCCGGCCTCATGAACCACCAATCCTCGGCCCTCGGCGGAATTCGCGTGCTCGATTTCTCACACGCCCTGGCCGGGCCGTTTTGCACCCTCATCCTCTCCGATTTCGGCGCCAGTGTCTTCAAACTCGAGAGCCCTTCGGGCGGCGATATGGGCCGCGGCTGGGGACCGCCCTTCGCCGGCAATCATTCCCACTTCTTCCTAGGCCTCAATCGCGGCAAACAGGGCATCTCGCTCGACCTCAAACGACCCGAGGGCCTCGACCTCTGCCTGCGCCTGATCGATCGCATGGACGTCCTCATCGAGAACTTCCGTCCCGGCGCCATGGATCGCCTGGGTCTGGGCTATGCCGCCCTGGCGGAGCGCAATCCGCGTCTGGTCTACTGCTCCATTTCAGGCTACGGACAGGCCGGCCCGTCGCGCGATGAGGCCGCTATGGATCTCATCGTGGAATGCTCCAGCGGCTTCCTGAGCATTACCGGCACCGAGGAAGGCGAACAGGTGCGCAGCGGATATGCCGTGGCCGATATCAATGCCGGCCTGTTCTCCGTCATCGGAATCCTGCTGGCGCTGCGTGCGCGGGAGACCACCGGGCGCGGCCAGTATGTCGACGTCTCCATGCTCGACAGCATGATCTCCGCGATGTCGTCGAATTACATGTCGTTCCTCGGATCGGGCACTGTGCCCGGTCCCCTGGGCAGCGCTTTTCGCACCGTGGTCCCGTATCGTGTCTTCAATTCTTCCGACCGTCCCCTGTCGATTGCTATCGGCAGCGAAAAGCTCTGGTCCACCTTCTGCCGCGTCATCGAACGCCCCGATCTCGAAACTCATCCCGATTTCGCTACGAATCCCAAGCGAGTCGAGAACCGGCCCGCGCTTGACGCCATTCTGGCGGAAGTATTCCACCAGCGGAGCGCCGCGGATTGGATCGCGCGCTTGCACGCCGCCGGCGTCCCTTGCTCGCCGGTCCGCAACTTCGCCGAGGTTGCGGCCGATGCTCAGACCGCCCTGCGCAATATGTTCCCGGTCATTGAAACCCCCGCCGCCGGCCCGCAGCGCGTTACCGGTCCGGCGGTGAAACTCTCCGCCACGCCAGCCTCCGTCGGTGCGGCCGCGCCTGAGTTGGGCGAACACACCGCGGCGGTGCTGGGTGAGTTGCTCGGCCTCGACCCGGGCGCGATCGAAGAACTGGCGGATGCCGGCATCATTCTGCGCGGCCGTCCGGCCAATACCCGAACCTGATGCTGGCCCTGATCGGCATCCTCGCCATCGTTGCCCTGCTGGTGCTCATCATCGGCAAGCGCGCTTCCCCGCTCATCGCGCTGATCGCCGTGCCGGTGGCAGCATCGCTCGCCGCGGGCTTCGGCCTGCAGACCGGCGCCTTCATCGTGAAGGGCATCGAAGGGATCGCCCCCATCGCCGGCATGTTCGTGTTCGCGATCTTGTTTTTCGGCATCATGAGCGACGCCGGCCTGCTCGATCCGCTCATCGACCGCATCCTCCACTCGGCCGGCAGCCGTCCCAGCCGCCTCATGGTGGGGGCTGCGCTGCTGGCCCTGTTGATCCACCTCGATGGCTCGGGCGCGGTGACGTTCCTCATCACCATCCCCATCATGCTGCCGCTGTTCACGCGCGCCGGCATGGATCGCCGACTGCTGGCCTGCGCCGCATCGCTCGCCGCGGGCGTCAATTTCCTCCCGTGGACCGGTCCCATGATCCGCGCCTCCGCCGCCCTCCACATCCCCGTCGCCATTATCTTTCGGCCCCTGATTCCCGTGCAGATAGTCGGACTGGTCTATACGTTCGGGCTCGCCTGGTGGCTCGGCCGCCGGGAAGAGAAGCGCTTGGGATGGACTGCCGGCGCCGCGCTCCGCAGTGCGCCGCGCGAACTCACTCCCTCCGAAAAGGCGCTGCGCCGTCCGCGCCGTATCTGGATCAATGCCGCCATCACACTGCTGGTGGTGGCATCGATGATCGCGGGCACGGCCGCGCCGGTGGTCATCTTTATGCTGGGACTGGTGCTCGCGCTGGCGGTGAACTATCCCGACATCGCCGCCCAGCGCCAGCGTGTCGACGCCCATGCCCGCGAGGCTCTGATGATGGCGAGCATTCTCTTCGCCGCCGGGGCGTTCACCGGCATCATGAAGGAATCGGGCATGCTCGCCGCCATGGCGCACACGCTGGCCAACCTCGCTCCAGCGTCGGCAATGCGCCACCTTCCGGTGGCTCTCGGCCTGACGTCGATGCCGCTCAGCCTGGTCTTCGACCCCGACTCGTTCTACTTCGGGGTGCTGCCGGTGGTCGCCGCAGCGGCCCGCGCGGCCGGCGTCGCGCCCGTCCATCTGGCGCAAGCGGCGCTGCTCGGGCAGATGACCACCGGCTTTCCCGTAAGCCCGCTGACTCCCGCCACCTTCCTCATCGTGGGGCTGGCCGATCTCGACCTGGGCGAACACCAGAAATTCTCCATTCCGTTCCTCTTTTTGGCTTCGATTCTCATGACCATAGCGGCCGTAGCCTTCGGAGTGATCCCCTTGTGAGCGGGCAAATGGCATTTTTTGCATGCAGGACCTGGGGCCCGTTGAGATACAATGGGCCTACAAAGAAAGGAAAGCGACAAGCCGCGCTGCCACAGATACCCATGCTGCATGCAGCCGGACAGCCCACCCGAATGAAACGAACCACTCATATGCTCCTCCTTGTAGCGGCCGCTATGATGTTAGCCAGCGCTGCCACGCCATCTTTTGAGACCAAAATCGACACCGGCAAATTGCAAGGTGCGTCCCAGGACGGCGTCACTTCTTATAAAGGAATCCCATTCGCCGCGGCGCCCGTGGGCGACCTGCGTTGGCGCCCGCCGCAGCCTGTGAAGGCGTGGACCGGAGTGCGCGCCGCCACCGAGTACGGCCCCGATTGCGCGCAGCTTCCGTTTCCCGGTGACGCTGCTCCGCTCGGCGTGCCTCCGGCCGAGGATTGCCTCTATGCCAACGTCTGGGCGCCCGATGGCTCCGCCGGCAAGAAACTCCCGGTGATGCTCTGGATTTACGGCGGCGGTTTCGTGAACGGCGGCAGTTCGCCCTCGGTTTACGACGGCTCGCAGTTCGCCAAGCACGGCATCGTTTTCGTGAGCTTTAATTACCGGGTGGGACGCTTCGGCTTTTTCGGTTTCCCGGCACTCACCAAAGAGAATCCCAACGAGCCCAAGGGCAACTACGGCTATATGGACCAGATCGCCGCGCTCCAATGGGTCAAGCGCAACGCCACGGCTTTCGGCGGCGATGCCTCTAACGTCACCATCTTCGGCGAATCGGCCGGTGGCGGCTCGGTGCTCACGCTGATGACTTCGCCCATGGCGAAAGGTCTGTTCAAGCGGGCGGTGGTGGAATCGGGCGGCGGACGTACGCTGCTCATGGGCCAGCGCTACCTCAGCAAGCAAGTGGAGGGTGGGCCGGCTTCCGCCGAATCGGTGGGCGTGGCCTTCGCCAAGAAGAACAATATCGAAGGTGACGATGCCGCGGCGCTCGCCGCGCTCCGCAAGTTACCGTGGAAAGACGTAGTGGCCGGCCTCAATATGGCCAGCATGGGCACGCCGACTTATGCCGGGCCCATGATCGACGGCAAAGTGGTGGTCGAATCCCCGGCCGATGCGTATGCCGCCGGCCGCGGCGCGAAAGTCCCGTTCATGATCGGGGCCAACAGCGCCGATATCGGATTCTCCTTCGCCCGCACGGTGGACGATTTGTTCAAGCCGTTCGGCGCCGATAAAGACAAGGCGATGGAAGCGTATGGCGCTACTAGTTCGACTCCCGTAGGCAAGGTGTCGCCGCTCTTCGGCGCCGACCAGATGATGATCGAGCCGGCGCGCTTCGCCGTCCGCACGCTCGCCGCCCTGGGCGTGCCCGCCTACGAATATCGCTTCTCCTACGTGGCCGAATCGCTGCGCAGCAAGCTGACAGGCGCGCCGCACGCCACCGAGATCCCCTTCGTGTTCGACACCGTGGAGGCGCGTTACGGCAAAGAACTCACCGACGCTGATCGCGCTGCCGCCCGCGCTGCCAACGCCTACTGGGCCAACTTCGCCAAGACCGGCAATCCCAACGGTCCCGGCCTGCCGAAGTGGCCGGAGTATTCGCCCAAGACCGACATCCTCATGAATTTCACCGCCACCGGTCCGGTCGCCGAACCCGACCCCTTGAAATCCCGGCTCGATCTGGTGGAGAAGCTGGCCAACGAAAAGAAGTAGCCATGTCAAAGTCCTGGTTGGTAATGTTACTCGTCCCGGCCTTCCTGCTCGCGCAATTTGGCCCGCCGCCGGCCAAACCCAAGGGGCCCTGGATGAACGCGACTTTCTCGCCCGATGAGCGCGCGGCGCTGCTGGTCAAGCAGTTGACGCTCAATGAGAAAATCCAGCTCGTGCACGGCACGGGCTGGCTGGCAATCTTCGGCGACATTCCGCAGCATTCGCTCGGCGGCGCCGGATTCGTCCCCGGCATTCCGCGCCTCGGCATTCCCGATCTGCAGATGGCAGACGCCGCCGTGGGTGTGGCGCGTGGCGCGGTGTTCGGCCGCTATTCCACGCCGCTGCCTTCAGCCATCGCCGAAGCTGCCAGTTGGGATCCCGGGATCGCCCGTGCGTATGGCGCGCTGATCGGCAGCGAACTGCACGATCAGGGCTACAGCATGGGGCTGGGCGGCGGAGTCAATCTCACGCGCGAGCCGCGCAACGGCCGCAACTTCGAGTATCAGGGCGAGGATCCCATTCTCGCCGGCACCATGGCGGGCGCGGAGATGAAGGCGCTTTCCGAGCAGGGAGTGATCCCTCACATCAAGCACTACGCCATCAACGACCAGGAGAACGGCCGCAACTTCGTCAACATGAAGATCGACAAGCGCGCCATGCAGGAGAGCGACCTGCTCGCCTTCGAAATCGGCATTAAAGAAGGCGGCGTGGGCGCGGTGATGTGCTCTTACAACATGGTGAATGGCGTCTATGCCTGCGAAAACGACTATCTGCTGAACCAAGTGCTCAAGAAGCAGTGGGGATTCAAGGGCTTTGTGCTGTCCGATTGGGGCGGCACGCACTCCGCCGCTAAAGCCGCCAATGCCGGGCTCGATATGGAGCAACCCGGCGGCGACTTCTTCGGTAAGGAACTCGAGAAAGACGTCGACTCCGGCACCGTTACCTCCGCCCGGCTCGACGACATGGTGCATCGCGTCCTGCGCACCGAATTCGCCGCCGGGCTGTTCGATCGCCCCGCCGACCGGCAGGCGCCGGATGTGGAACACGGCCTCGCCGTGGCGCAGCATGTCGAAGAACAAAGTATCGTGCTGCTCAAGAATGCGGGCGCGCAGTTGCCGCTTTCGTCTTCCGTGCGCTCCATTGCGGTAATCGGCTCGCATGCCGACGTCGGCGTGATCTCCGGCGGCGGATCGGCACAGGTCGATCCTCCCGGCGGCAACGCCGTCGCCTCGCCCGGCCAGCAGACATTCGGCGTGGTGGTATGGGATCGCTCGTCGCCGCTGAAAGCTATCTGCGCCCAGGCGCCGCATGCCAAGGTGGAATACGATCCCGGTACCGACGCTGCGGCCGCCGCCAGCCTCGCCAAGGCGTCGGACGTCGCCATCGTTTTCGTGAATCAACCCTCGAGCGAAGGCGCGGATATGGCCACGCTCTCCCTCCCCGGCAAGCAGGACGAACTGGTCAGCGCAGTGGCCGCCGCCAATCCGCACACCATCGTGGTGCTCGAAACCGGCGCCGCCGTCACCATGCCGTGGATCGACGACGTCAGCGCGGCTGTGGAAGCCTGGTTCCCCGGCATCCGCGGCGGCGAAGCCATCGCTAACGTGCTATTCGGCGCCGTCAACCCCTCCGGTCGATTGCCCATCACCTTCCCGCGCTCCGAGCAGGATGTGCCGCGTCCCAAACTGGCCGAGCAGCCTAAGGCTAGCCCGGGAGACATGGTCGATTTCATTCCCGGCTTGGACTTCAAGATCAACAGCCGCAAATTCGACGTCGACTACGACGAAGGTTTGAAGGTCGGCTATAAGTGGTACGAGGCGGAGAACAAGACGCCGCTCTTTCCGTTTGGCTTCGGGCTTTCTTACACCACTTATTCCTACTCGGATCTGAAAGCGACGCCCACCACCGTGACTTTCGAGGTGAAAAATACCGGATCGCGCGCCGGCGAGGAAGCCGCGCAGGTCTACGTGACGCTCCCGGCCTCCGCGGGCGAGCCTTTCCGCCGCCTGGTGGCATGGCAGAAGGTGGCGTTAGCGCCGGGCGAAACGAAGTCAGTGACGCTCCCTCTGACGCCGCATTACCTTTCGATCTTTAATGCCGATCGCGAAGCGTGGGAGTTAGTGCCGGGAAGCTATACGGTATCCGCCGGCGGCTCATCGAACGACTTACCGCTGAAGGCGGCAGTGGCGATGGGCTCGCGGTAGGCAGACGATCTCGTCGCTCAGGCTTCAGCCTGCCGGGTCGAGACTTATCTCGACCCTTGCTTGGCCCGGTCCCAGGGAGCGTCGGCAAGAGTGCCTGAGACCGGGTAAAATCAAATCGGCATGACGCTGTGACCATCACCATTGAGATTCCAGAAGAACTCGCCGCTCCCCTGCTCGCTACCGGCCAGAACCCGGTGCGAGCGACCCTTGAAGCGCTAGCTCTAAAGGGATACCGGAGTGACCGCCTCTCGGAGGCGGACATTCGCGACTTGCTCGGGTTTGAGACCCGTATGGAGGTTCATGGGTTCCTGAAGGAACACGGCGTATTTCTGCACTATTCGACAGAGGACCTCAGTCACGATCGTGAAGTAGCTATCCAGGTGGCGCGGCGGCCTCGGACGGAGCGTCCAGGAGATCCATCCGATCAGCGGCGCGCCGGATGATCGTCATTGCCGACACGGGCCGATCAATTATCTGATTCTGATTGGGGAAATTGAACTGCTGCCGGCGCTCTACGGCCGCGTGACCGTTCCGGTTGCCGTATGCGAGGAACTCAAACGGCTGCGAGCTCCGGAACCAGTACGCGCATGGATCGCCCAGCCCCCATCCTGGCTGGATATCCTGACGCCAACGAACTTGCCCGACGCGGGTATATGGCCCACCTCGATGCCGGCGAGCGCGATGCCATTCTGCTGGCGGAGGAACGGGCGCCGATCAGATCGTGATCGACGAGATGCGCGGACGGCGGGAGGCGCAGAGACGCGGTCTTCCTCTTACTGGGACCTTGGGCGTGCTCGCGGCCGGAGCCGAGCAGGGACTTCTCGACCTCCGTGCCGCCGTGGACCGTCTGCGTAAAATTCTGGACCGGCTGCAGGGCGGACGGTAGGGAACGTCGGACCGCTCCCTGGACGCTGTTGGCGGCGTGGCCTATCGCACAGCTCGTCTCACCAAGCCGGCCAGCGCGGCGATGAAGTGGGGCGAATCGTTCAGCCCGGGCGTCATACGGTAGTCTTCGATCCCGAGTTCGCGCGCCTGCGCACGATGCTCGATGGCGATTTCGTGCAGCGTCTCCACATGATCGGAAACGAACGAAATCGGCACCACCACCAGATGACGGCGATTCTCCGCCGCCAGGCGTTTCACTGTCTCATGCATGGAGGGACGCAGCCATTTCGCCGCCCCCACTTTACTTTGATAGCAGATGTGCTTCCGCCCCGGCCAGCCGCCGCGCTGCCACACCAACTCCGCCGTGCGCTCCACCTGACGCTGGTAAGGATCGCCCTTGTCGATCACTGCCACCGGGACGCTGTGCGCGCTGAACACGAAATCGGTATCGGAAAGATCGCCGATGCCCGTGAGAGTAGCGTCGATCCCAGCCACTACGGAGTCCAGATAAGCCTCGTCCTGGTAGAACTCCTCGATAGTGTGAACGCGCGGCGCCCAGCCGTTCGGATGGAACCGGCGCTTCCATTCGTTGAGACTGCTGCCGGTAGTGGTCTTGGAGTATTGCGGGTAGAGCGGCAGCAGCACCAGTTCTTCGGGCCGGTACTCCTCCAGACGCGCGATGGCCTCCTGGGTGAACGGATGCCAGTAGCGCATCGCCACGATTACGCGCGCGTCGCGATCGGTGCGCAGCGCCGCTTCCAGCGCCACCGCCTGCTTCACGGTATTTTCCAGGATCGGGCTCTTGCCGCCGATCTCGGCATAGTGATGGGCCACGTGGCGCGCCCGCGTGGTGGAGATCAGCTTGGCCAGCGGCTGGCGGGCGATCCGGGCGAAGGGAAAGTCGATAATGTCCGGGTCGCAGAACAGATTGTAGAGGAACGGCTCGATGCTTTCCGCGGAGTCCGGCCCTCCCAGTTGAAACAGCACTACACCAAGCTTCAAGGCGTCTCCCAATCAGGTGAGTTTACACTATAATTTATGGGCATTCGATTCGCCGCCGGAATTCTCTCGCTCGCCACACTGGCGGCCGCGCAGCAATCCGCTCCTGCCGCGCCCCCACCCGCCTCCTCCTCGTCATGCTCCGGGACCGCGGCGTATTCGCCCTGCGAAATGGTGTTCGATCTGAACGCCGCGGATGCCGCCAAGTTTCCCGATCCCTATCGTACGGTGCAGCTCTCGGTGAATTTCCGCTCGCCGCAGGGCCACAGCTACGTGCTGCCCGCGTTTTGGGATGGCGGCCTGCGCCTGGTGGTCCGCTTCGCTCCCATCGAAGCCGGCCAGTGGGATTTCCTGGTGACCAGCAACGTGGAGACCTGGAATGAGAAGACTGGCAACTTCACCGCCACTGCGTCCGATTCCAAAGGCTTCATCCACCCCGCCGCGCTGCACCACTGGCAGTACACCGAGAAGGCCGCCGGGCTCGACCAGGGTCATCTGTGGATGGGGGTGAGCGAGCCGCGCTTCGCCTTCGTGGACGATGCCGCGTTCCACGCCATGGCCGACGCGCGCGCCGCGCAGAAATTCACCCATCTCCGCGGATCCATCTTGGGCGACGATACCGACCCGGCACTGTTCCAGGGGCCCGATGTCCCGAACGTGGCCTTCTTCCAGCGGCTCGACCAGCGTGTTCGCTATCTCAATCAGAAGGGCTTGATTGCCGACCTGGTGCTGGTCCATCGCCCAGCCGATCTGCTGCGCTATTTTCCGTCGAAAGATCAGCTCCGCCGCTTCGCCCGCTATGTCGCCGGCCGGTATGATGCTATGCACGTCACCTGGCAGCTGGTCGACAGCTTCGAAGGCGAGCTCGATTCACGCGCGCTGCTGAAGGAATTCGGCACCGATCTGAAAGAGGCCGACCCTTATCAGCACCCGCGCACCGCGGGCTCGCAAATCACATCCGCGCCCATGCTCGACGACGGCTGGATGAATTTCGCCGCCTACGGATCGCCCGACGATTCGGTGGCGTCGGTGGAGCATCAGCTCTTTCCCGTGCCGTTCGTCGGCCTGAACCTGGGCCGTGAGGATAGCGGGGCGGGGAAGCACGGCCCCAACGATGTGGACGCCGCCACTTTCCGCCACCGTCTGTGGAACGCCACCATGGACGGCCTCTCCCCGACCTACGCGAACACCGGCAGCGGCGCGCAGTACCTCGATTCCCCCGGCGCCAAGGAGATGAGCGCGTGGTACGACATTATGGCGGACACGCGCTACTGGGAGATGGAGCCGTATTTCGACGTGGACAACGGCCGCGCCCTGGCGCTCGAAGGCGTCGATTATTTGATCTATATCGAGAAGCCCGGGCCGCTCGAACTGAGCGTGGAGAACCACTCCTACGACGTCTTCTGGATCAACCCCGCCAATGGCGAATCGGTTCGCAAGAAATTCAGCGGCATGCATTTCACCATGGAGCCGCCGGATCTTTCGCACGACTGGATTCTGCGCGTGGTCCGGCTCTCCCACCTCGAGAGCATGAACAAGTCGTGGAAGTTCGAATCGCGCGTGGACAAGGACGACAATTTTATTCCCATCGCCTTGCAGGATATCGAGGCCAATACCGCCAAAGTGCCGTTTACGATCGAGCAGCCCACCGGCGATCTCTCGATGTCGAAGCCCGTCACGTTCTCCGCCAAAATCACTCACGATACGCGCGCCACCCGCTTCATGATGTGGGAGTGGACCGGTGACGCATCGGCGGGCGCGCAGGGCTACCGCGTGCTGGCTAGCAGCGCGAACGCCACAGTCCAGTTGCCCAAGGACCTGACCGCCACTTATCCCGCCACCATGCACCTGCGTTTGTACGGCATGAACGCCAACGGCAAGGTCTACGAAGTGGATACCGGCTGCGGGCTGAAGAAGTGAGCCGCCTGATCCTGGCGGTCGATACCGCGAGCGAATTCGGCAGCATCGCGCTTCTCCGCGATCGAGAGTTGATGGAAGAAGTGCCCGTCCACGCGCCCAAAGGCTTCGCCCACGTGCTCTACGGCGAGCTGGCCGAACTGTTGGGCAGGCACGCGCTGAAAGTGGTGGAGATCGATTGCTTCGCGGCGGCGTCCGGGCCGGGATCCTTCACCGGCGTGCGCATCGGGCTGGCCTGCGTGAAAGGGCTAGCGGAGGCAACCGGCCGGCCGGCGGTGGCCATTTCGAATCTGCAGGCGATCGCGTGGTGCGGCACGGCGCCCTTGCGCGCGGCATTGCTCGATGCGCGCCGCGGCGAAGTGTACGGCGCGGTGTACGATGCCGAATCGCGGCTGGTATCGCCGGAAATTGTAGGGCCGCTCGAGCAGTGGGTGGCGACGCTGCCCGCCGGCGAGTTGGAGTTCGTGGCGTCCGGCTTCACGCCGCCGCTTCCCGGCGTGCGCATGGCGCCAGCGTCGCTGGCCGGTGCGGTAGCGCGCCTCGCATGGCACGCCGAGCCGCAGGATCCGGCGGCGCTCGATGCCAATTATGTGCGGCGCTCGGACGCGGAACTGATGTGGAGAGACTGAGCGCTTATTTCGCCGCCGGGTCGCCTTTTTCGATGTCGTTCTTAAGACGCGTGAACTGGTCTTTGATGACGCCATCCACGATCGTGGCCCAGGTCGTGAGGCCCGCCGGAAGATAGCCGGCGACGGCGTATGTCACTTCTACCTTCGTCCCACCGTTCGAGGGTGACAGTTGGATCTGCATGCTCCCGCTGACCGCCATGGTTTGCATCGGGCCCATCGCGCCGTGCAGCACGATGGTTTTCGCGGGCGAGAAGTTGACCACTTCCATATGCTTCACGCCGCCGCCGTTCGGCAGCTTTTCGCAAAAACAGCCGCCGGCTTTCTGCTCCATGATCAGGTTATGCGTGTCGTGCGAGAAGGTGTGGACCGGGTTCCACCACTCGCCTACGCGAAAGATTTTGGCGTAGACGTCCTGCGGCGCTGCCTGGATCTCGACGGTTTCCCTCATCGTAAATCCCGCGGCGGACGAGTCTAATACTTCTGCCGCCAGCCATTGCGGCGTGGCGGTGAGGGCGCAGGCAAGCGCCAGGATCGCATGTGTAGATCGAGTCATGGTCGTCATTCGCAAAACAGCCGGACCTTCGTATGGCGCTCATCGATATCGAGCGTGAACGCGTCGAGGTGTTCCACCAGTTCCTCCAGATTGTCGGGGGTGATCTGGTTCAGATCGAACGGTACACCCTCGCGGCGCAACTGCCAGTTTACGCGATCGCGCGCCTCCGGCGGAATCAGGCTGGCCAGCCGCACTCCGGCGCGGAGAAGCTGCATGGGCACGCGCACGTTGACTTTGACGGGACCCTTCCAGGCGTTCTCATCCTCCACCAGCACGCGCAGAAATTGCGGCTTGCGCTTGGGCCCCGAGGCCGCCGCATCGGACCGCGAGCGATCGAGCGCGGCCAACAGGCGATCTGCTTCCTCGGCGGTGATTTTCCCTGAGGCCAGCATCTCCAGAATCTTTCGGCGATCTTCGTTCATCGGAGTCTCCTTACGATATGTGCACCAGCACCGAGCGGTCGCGCTTCGCCACTTCGACATTGGTGCCGCGCAACGCGGTGAGGACGTCCCAGATCAAGCGCGCCGCTTCGAACGGGTCGATGCGCGCGATCAGACACGCCACGAACGCTATCGGCGTCAGCACTACCAGCGGCGAGAGCAGAAACAAAAGCAGAATAAACGGAACGCCCACGGAATAGCGCGTCTGCGCACTTTCTTTGCGGCACTTACTCACTGAGTACTCTCCAGTTCCCGGATGGCATCCTGCGCGCTGATTTCGCCGCGCTGCAGCCGGTCCAGAATTTCCGTCCGCGACGGCGTGGGATTGCTCTCCACAAACGGCAGACTGTTGGCGATGCGCGTGAGCCTCGCCTTGACGGTGGGGTAACTGACTCCGAAGACCTGTTCCATCTCTTTGATGGAGCCATGCGACCGCACGAATGCCGTGATGAAAACCTGGTCTTCCATGCTCAGGCGGGCCAGTTGCGGCAGTTCGAAGGAGCCCTCGATGGCGATCTCCCTCCCCAGCAGGCGGACGCGCTCCACTACCAGGGGTTGCCCCTGCGTGAACTGCGTCAGTTCCTGCCAGTCGGAGGGCTTCCCCCGGCTCTCACTCGCCATAATTCAGTTGTACTTCAAGATTATTGATATTTCAAGGGGTATCGTATTAATTTTTTTAAGCTAGAGCACGCAGACTTGCCAGAAAACGGAATTGACCGCGAGCTGAATGTCCAAAGCGTTCACCACGCCATCGACATTGACGTCATTTCCCGGCGAATCGATCCCCAGCGCCTGATTGAGGACCGCCTGGACGTCGGCGACGGTGAAGGCCTGATACGTCCACCTCTCTCATGACAAGGCAACTCCGCCGGGATCGCGCCTATGCTGACTACCTGTAAGAGCCCCACTCGATCTGCACGCCCGCATTTCAGGGGCGCCTTCAGTAACTCCGGTCTGGCTTTCCCCCAGTCCCGCCTTCTGCTACGATCTGGAAAGTCGCGAATCAAGGTCACTATGAAACCAATCCCGATCTTGTTCCTGATGGCTGCCTCAGCCCTGGCAGTCACTCCTGAGGTCGCTAAGACGATTCAGGCCATCGGTCAAAAGTGCCTGGCCGCCCATGAGTATTCGTTCGAAGGGGAGTTATTGTTGGTAGGCCAGCGGGCCGGCGGCCCCGTCCAGTCGCTGGCGCACGCCAAGGTAAACCTGGCCCTGGCGCCTGGGGGTAAGTTCTTCCTGCGTATCGAGCCTGAAAGTACGGATGCCTATGTGCTGGTGTCCAACGGCCAGAAGAGCTGGGCATGGGTGCCGCGCCTCAAGCAGTACACCGAAGAAGAGGCCGCCGAACGCGAAGATGAGAGCGGCGGGGACGACGCTTCCGACTCGGAACGCAATCTGGCCGAAACATTTGCCCGCATGGTGATGCCGGCGCTGGCCCGCCTCGACGTGGATGTGAAAGACGCCGACTTCACTGCCGCGGTGCCGGTCAAGTTCGGAAATCGCAAGGATAAGTGGCCGGTATTACGTGTCATGTCCGCGCCCGCAGAAGACAAGAGTCAGACTCTCACCCAACTGGCCATCGATCCCTCCACGTTAGATATCGGCCGCATGATTTATGCCACCGTCATGCGGGCCACTAACACCAAAATGCAGATGACGGTCGACTTCACCGCCTTCCAGATCGGCCCGGTGCCGGAGTCCACGTTTGACTTCAATCCACCCAAGGGCGTCAAACTCGTGGATGCCGTCCCGATTCCCGGCCAGACTGGCTCTTTCCTGCTCAATCAGCCCGCGCCCGATTTCGAACTCAGGACTCTCGATGGCGAAAAGGTCCATCTCGCCAGTCTCCGCGGCCGGCCCGTGTTGCTCAGTTTCTGGGCAAGTTGGTGCGGCCCCTGCCGGCGGGAACTCCCGTCGCTCTCCAAGCTCGCGGAGGAGTACAAGGACAAAGGCCTCGTTATCCTGGGAGTCAACGACGAAGGCAAGCCTGCCGCGCGCAAATATGCGGAACAGGCCGGCCTCACCTTCCCGACACTCGACGATTCCGCTTCCAAGGCCCACCGCTTGTACCGCGTGCGTGCCATCCCCACCATCTTCCTGATCGACAAGAACGGCAAGATCGCGCTCTTTCTCAAAGGCGGAAGAGACGAGGCGAGACTCCGCGCGTCCCTGGCCGGTGCGGGCCTGTAGAACGCCTAAACCTTCGGCCGCGTCATCGAGAAGCGATCCGTCGTGCGCACATACTCAAGTCCGCCCATGCGGCCGACGGGGCGCAACCGATCGGGATCGACTCTATCGTTCACCAGAACGCTATCGTCGACGTGAAATCGCAGCACTTCGCCCATTACCAGGCTGCCGCCTCCGGGCTCGGAACTTACCGTGACAACCTGTAACAGCCGGCACTCCATCTGTACATGGGATTCTTTCACGCGCGGGGGCTTGACTAAGTCGCTCGCAATCGGCGTCAGCCCCGAGAGTTCGAATTCGCTCACGTCGGGCGGATACTCTCCCGAACAGGTCACCATCTGCTGGGCGAAATCCTCGGACACCACGTTCAGTACGAATTCGCCGGTCGCTTCCACGTTGCGCAAGGTATCTTTCTTCGATCCGTCGCGCGTGCGGACGGAGTTACAGAAGCAAACTACCGGAGGCTTGGGGCAGACGGCGGTGAAGAAGCTGAAAGGCGCGAGATTCGCCACGCCGTCCAGGCTGATGGTGGAGACAAACGCGATCGGGCGCGGCACGATCACCCCCACGAGCAGCCTTTCAAGCACCTGAATACTGCTCGCGGCGGGATCGACAATCACCTATTTTTTCTCCTTCCAACTGGCCCAATAGTCCGCCCATTCCACCTGTTCGCCGGCCGGCAGCACGTGGATGGGGTTCAGTCCGTCGAGCATCACGGCGTACTCATCGGTATGCGTCTTCTTACCCTGGTTGGCCAGTGCCTTGGGGTGCGGTCCGTGATGGATGCCGCGCGGGTGCAGCGTGGCGTAGCCCGGCTTGACGTTGTCTTTGCTGAAAAAGTCGCCGTCGTGATAGAAGATGAATTCGTCATAATCGGTATTGCGATGGAAGAACGGCACCTTGAGCGCTTCGGCGTCCTGTTCGAGCGGACGCGGCAGGAAACTGCAGACCACGGCGCCTTCGGTGACGAAGGTGCTGTGCGCGCTGGGAGGAAGATGCGCGCGATGGCTCATGATCGGGCGGATGTCGCGCATGTTCAGCTTCCATACGGTGAGGTCGCCCTTCCAACCCACCACGTCGAGCGGATTGAAGGGGTAAAATACCTTGGAAATCTCGTTGTCGACTTTGATGCGCACTTCCCATTCGTGCTCGTCGTTGAGGTGGGCATCGGGCTCGGGGACGGTGACTACGCCCGGATCGTAGAGCGCATGATGGCCGATGAGTCCCTTATCGGGCGGCTCGAATTCGGTACGCGACTGGATAATCAGGAAGAAGTTATCCTGCGTCTCGGGGACGATGCGATAAGTCACGGCGCGGGGAACCACTAAGTAATCGCCGGGCTCGAAGGTCAGCGGCCCGAAGTCCGTTTCGATCGTGCCGCTGCCGCGATGGACGAAGATCAGCTCGTCGCCATCGGCATTGCGATAGTAGAACGGCATGGGCTGCGAACGCCGGGAAACGTAGAGCGTCACGTCGGCGTTCCCCAGGAACGCGACGGGCATGCCCTGCGGATCGCTGCCATCGGAAGGCGCGAGCTGGTTCAGGTCGAATAAGTGGGGACGAAGCTTGCCCTCGAATCGCGTCCACCCCGTGGGCGGATGGGCATGATAGAGGTGCGCGCTCTTCCCGTAGAATCCTTTGCGCCCATGCTCTTCTTCATAAGTCCCATCAGGAATACCGACATGCGCCTGCGGCGCGAACTTACCCTTTTTGAGTGGATACATAAGAAACTCCCTAAATACCTTTCACCGCAGAGACGCAGAGACGCAGAGTTGTGAAGCAGCACAAAGCGGAGCGCGCAGAGGAGGCAGCGGTAACCAGTTCTGCCCGGACGCCAGCGAGGGGTGAGAGCACCACCCGGAATAACCTGGAGAAACGCAGGTTCCCTCTGCCTCCTCTGCGCTCTCGGCTTGTGACTTTGTCTTGCCCCATCATGCGGTTTTCTCTGCGTCTCTGCGGTGAGCTATAGATTTCCCCGCAGACCCTGCTCCCGCTCAATCGCCTCGAACAGCGCCTTAAAGTTTCCCTTGCCGAAACTACGACTCCCCTTGCGCTGGATCACCTCATAGAACAGTGTCGGACGATCTTCCACCGGGCGAGTAAAAATCTGCAGCATGTAGCCTTCGTCGTCGCGGTCTACCAGGATACCCAGCTCGCGCAGCGCGTCGATCGGTTCATCGATCGGCCCGATGCGCGTCTGCAGGTCCTCATAGTAAGTGTTGGGTACGCGCAGGAAGTCCACCCCCTGTCGCCGCAATGTCCCCACCGTCTCGATGATGTTACCGGTCGCCATGGCGATATGCTGTACGCCGGGACCGCGGTAAAAGTCGAGGTACTCCTCGATCTGCGATTTCCGCTTCCCTTCGGCCGGTTCGTTAATGGGAAACTTCACACGATCGTTGCCGTTCGCCATCACCTTCGACATCAGGGCTGAATACTCGGTGGAAATGTCCTTGTCGTCGAAGTGCTTGAACATGCGGAAGCCCATCACGTCGCGGTAGAAATTGACCCAGCGATTCATCTCGCCCCAGCCGACATTGCCCACCATGTGGTCGATATGCAGCAGCCCCACGGGACGCGAGACGCTGTCTTCCGCCTCCACCGCGCGGAATCCCGGCAGGAATGCTCCCTGATAATTCGCGCGCTCCACGAAGGTGTGGATGGTGTCGCCGTATGTGGCGATCGAGGCCACGCGCGCTGTACCGCCGGCGTCGCTCAAAGTTTCCGGTTCGCGCACGCTGCGCGCCCCGCGGCTGGTAGTTTCGCGCCATGCCGATTCCGCATCGTCCACCCACAAGGCGATGTCGCGCACGCCATCGCCGTGCACTCGCACGTGCTCAGCCGCCGGATGTTCGGGCGAAAGCGGCGTGGTAAATACCAGGCGAATCTTATTTTGCACCAGCACGTAAGAGGCGCTCTCGCGCGTGCCGGTTTCAGGGCCGCGATAAGCCGCCAGCCGGAAGCCGAAAGCGGAGCGGTAATAATAAGCCGCCTGTCGCGCATTGCCCACGTAATACTCCACGTGGTCGGTGCCGTTGAGCGGCAGAAAGTCCTTCTCAACCCGAGTGGGTTGCTCCAGAGTTTGCATAGCTCCTCCTGAATGCATCGATACAAAAACGGTTGTCTTCGTCCGTTCCGGTGGAGACCCGGAGGCACCTCGGCAGGCCGAAGGCCTTGAGTGGGCGCACCACCACCCCTTGCGACAGCAGTTCCTCGAACACGCGCATCGCCTCCCCCTCGGAGGCCATGTCGATCATCACAAAATTCGCTTCCGAAGGCGCCAGCGGAAGGCCCAGATCGCGCAGCCCCTCACTGAGAAAGCGCAGCCCGCGCGCGTTCAACTCAAGCGAGCGGTGCAAGAATTCTTTGTCGGACAGCGCCGCGATGCCGGCCGCCTGCGCCGGCGTCGAAGGTTCGAACGGCAGCTTCACTTTGAGTAGATTGCGAATCAATTCCTCGTGCGCGAACCCGTAGCCGATGCGCGCGCCGGCCAGTCCGTAAGCCTTGGAGAACGTGCGCAGCGTGATCACGTTGTCGTAGCGATAGTGCATGGAATCGGGATAGCGCGGGTTGTCCTGGGCATACTCGAAGTAAGCCTCGTCCAGAATGATGAGGACGCGCTCCGGCACATGCTGGTAGAACTGGTCGAACTGCTGGCGCGTGAAGATGGTGCCGGTTGGGTTGTTGGGATTCGCCAGATAAATGATCTTGGTGTGCTCATTAATGGCGGCGGCCAGCGCGGGCAAGTCGTAATGCCAGTCGAGATACGGAACCGTGCGGTATTTCACGCCGCGGGAGCGCGCCAGCACCTGAAATCCGATGAAGGCCGCTTCGGTAGTCAGCACTTCATCTTCATCGCACAGGAAGGCACGGATGATGTTGGACATGATGCCCTCCGATCCGCTGCCCGCGATCACGTTTTCCACTTTGAGATCGAACTGCGCGGCCAGCACTTCGCGCAGACGCAGCCCGCCATCAGGGTAAAGATTGAGGCCGTTCAGGGTCTTGCTCATGGCCTCGATGGCTTTAGGCGATGCCCCCAGCGGATTCTCGTTCGATGCCAGTTTGGCAATGCGTGCGAGGCCATACTGTTGGCGCACGGACTCGATAGTGCGCCCCGCTTCGTAGGGGCGGAGGGCTTCAATATTGGGAGGAACGAGTGGCACCGGTTCTATTCTACTCCGGGTCTCAAGCATATGCCACCACAGTTTGGTGGGGCTATCGGGGGTCCGGACGAACGGCCACCGCGGCGCCCGTGAACTCGCCGTGGTAGACCACTCTTAGGCCTTGGCGACCGATGAAATCGTGGTCCACCGGGTAGTAGAGCACGTAGGCCCGATACCCTGTCGGGTAGTCGCCCAGAGCCGCTGGCGGGCCGGGAATCTGTTCGAACGACTCCCGCCCGGAGAGCAGGCGATAACAATTGAGCGCCGCCACATAGCGCCAGTTCGCGGAGATGCTGACCAAGCCGTCACGATGGTTGTAAGCGGCAAGAACCTGGTACACGTTCCTGATATCGGCATCGTACTTCCACTCATGGAAGTAAGTGAGCCGCAGGCAGGTCAGGTTATAGCCGGCGGTCAGCACCAGAATAGCGGCCAGTGCGTGGCCCGAAAACCGCCCGGCGGGTGAAGGCAGGCGCGGCGCCGCCATGGCTCCCGCCATGACGAAGAACAGCAATACCAGCCAGAGCGCGGTACGGTCGAGCGGCAGCGGGATGCCATATGCCAGTAAAAGGACCTCGTGGCAGACTACCGCTGCCAGCCATACTGTCCCGCAGATGACGGCCAGGGGATTCGCCAGGGGCTGTAACTGATTCTCGACCGGCATTTCCAGGAGTAACATGGTCATCCGCCAGACCGCCAGAACAGACAGAGTGAGGTACAGTGCCGTGCCCAACGGAGAGTTGACGGAGGAGCGAATCAAGCCAGTCACCATCTGCGAGAGTGAGTCCGCACCCCATGTAAGTTGACTCCGCGACCAATGCGGCAGCACCGGACCGGTAATCGCAAGCCCGAGGGCCAGACCGGGAAACACCAACGCGCCGAGAATCTTCAGGTACTCGCCACGATGTTGGCGAACAATCCATATATAGAGCGCGAATGCGGTGAGCGCATCGGCGATGGCGAAGGAGAAGTTGGCGCTCACGCAAAGCCCCGCACTCAGCGAAATCAGTACACACGTGCGAACTAATTTTGCCTCCCGGTAGCGCGCCGCCAGCACTACCATCCACAACAGGAATGCCATCGCCATGCTATATCCGCGCGCCGCTACCAGGTAATCCATTACCAGCGGATTGCACGTCAGGCAGACGAACAGCGCCCCTTGGAGCACGCGGCGCGGCGAAATCAGCCGCACCAGGCAATATACGGCGGCCAGGTACAACGCCGCGCCGAAGAGGGCAGGTAGACGCAGAGTGAAGGCCGACGCCCCGAAAATCGCCGTCGAAACGCGCATCAACAGCGTGTTCAGTACATGATTGTTGGCCGATGCCGCCCATAGATTTCCCGGCGCCACCAGCGCGACATACGTGTCCGCCTCATCAATGGTCACCGCTTGCAAGCAGGCGCGCGCCACGCTCCACGCCATCACGAAGAGAGCGAGCCCGGCGAGCAGGGGAGAGTACCGAACGGCGCGATTCGTCACGACTCTAGGCGAACGGCGATTGTATCACTTACGCATCCAAGCGATAGTCTGGCGTATGCCCTCGTCATAACTCGTCTTATGGAGCGCCGGGAACTGAGCGCGCAGCTTGGAATCGTCCAGCAGCACCGGCGTCTCGGTCAGGTAAAGCATTTCCGGCAGTTCCCGATAGAGCGGACTGAACCAGCCCATCATCTTGAGCAGTCCGCGCCCCACCGAACGGTATTTCGGACTCCGTCCGGCCGCCCGATACACGCGCGTGATGAAATCCATGGCGTTCAGCTCTCCCGCGCCGGCAACGTTCCACGCCTCGCCGTAACACCGGGCGCAATCCGCCAGATCGGCGATGGCCGGTCCGGCATCCGGCACGTACAGGAATTCGTGGGGCGCATTCACCGGTCCCAGCCAGTTGGCCGTCTGTCCCGCGAGCGCGGCGCGAAAGATGGGGTTGGCCATGCTGAGATCGGCATTCGGCCCGTAGAAATCGGGCAGCCGCACCACCATCCCTTGCACGCGGCCCTGGCGATGCGCCTCCAGCACTGCATCCTCCTGCTCTTTGCGAAAGTTGCCCTTGCGCGTCTGCGGCTCGCGTGCATGCGTTTCGGCAACGTGCGAGGTGCGCGGTACTCCATACGTGTAAACGTTCGACACCAGCACCAGTCGCGCCACCTGCATAGTGGCCGCCGCCTCAATGGTGGTGCGCATCATGGCGGGATGTAGTTGGAACGAGGGGTAAGGAACGCCCACGGCGTACACGATGGTGTCGACGCCGCGAGCCGCGGCACCAGCCGATCGTAGCTCGGTGAGGTCGGCGTCGAAGATCTCGGCGTGCTGCATGCTGCCGAACGCGGCCTGCAGTTTCGCTTTGCCGCGGCCTACCACGCGGAAGGGAATGGCGCGCCGCTCGAACTCGGCTGCCACAGCTTGACCGATGGCGCCGGCGGCGCCGAAAATCGCGACTTTCTGGATAAGAGACATGTGAATTGGCAGGCCCGATCCCACCGCGGTGCCATCAGTATACACCGCGATACAATTATCAACGGTTATGCCTCTGACTCCGGGAGCCCGCCTGGGCGTTTATGAAGTAGTCGCCGTGTTGGGCGCGGGCGCGATGGGCGAAGTCTATCGCGCGCGCGACAGCCGTCTGGGCCGCGATGTGGCGATCAAGATCCTGACCGCCGAATTCGCGTCCGATCCCGACCGCCGCCGCCGCTTCGAGCAGGAGTCGCGCGCCGCCAGTGCGCTCTCGCATCCCAACATCGTCACCGTCTACGATGTCGGCGATCAGGACGGCATCTCTTACATGGTTTCCGAACTGGTACAGGGCGACTCCCTGCGCGACCTGATCGACCGCGGTCCCGTGCCGCTGCGAAAAACCATCGAGATCGGCACGCAGATTGCCGGCGGGCTGGCCGCGGCGCATGCCGCCGGCGTGGTGCATCGCGATCTCAAGCCGGAAAACGTGATGCTTACGCGCGAAGGCCGTCCCAAGATTCTCGATTTCGGTCTGGCGCGATATCAGCCGGCCGTGGCGGCGGAAGGCTCGGGCACCATGACCATGCCGGGCATGATCATGGGCACCGCGGGCTACATGTCTCCCGAACAGGTGACCGGCTCTCCGGCCACCGCCACTTCCGATATCTTCTCCCTGGGCATCGTACTGCATGAAATGCTTGCCGGGAAGCTGCCGTTCGCGCGCGCCACCACAGTCGAGACAATGAGCGCCATCTTACGCGACGATCCGCCGGAGCTGCCCGCCACCATGCCGCCGGCCATCGCACAAGTGATTGCGCATTGCCTGGAAAAGGAGCCGGCGCGGCGTTTCCAATCGGCGCAGGATCTCGCGTTCAACCTGCAAGCCATCATGCCCGGCAGCACCGCCGGGACGGTCCCGGCGGTGGTACCGGCGCGTCCACGCCGGCGGCTTTCGGCAGCGGTCATCGGGCTAATTGCGTGCGCGTCCATCGCCGTGGCGGCGATTGCTCTGCTGCTCACCCGCAAACCGGGAGGGCCCGAGCTGGCCTCCTATCGGTTCACTCCATTGGCCACCGCGGCCCAGCCGCAGTTCGGCGCCGCATGGTCGCCCGACGGCCAGAATATTGCGTACATTCGCGAATCGCCGGGACGGCCGGACCAGATCCTGGTGCGCGGTATGTCTTCCCCGGTACCGTCGGTGGTGGCGTCGGCAAGCGGTCCGCGATCGCTTTTCTGGTCGCCCGACAGTGCGCGTGTGTACTTCGTGACGGATGGAGGCGTTTGGTCGGTGAGCCGCGGCGGTGGCCAGCAGCAACTCGTGCTGAAGGGCGATTATTTCTGCGCCACGCTCACGCCCGACGGCAAGACGATGGCGCTATGGCTCACGGTGGGCGAAGCCGATAAGTCCGAGCCGAAAGTCTGGCTCTCTTCGCCCCCCGGCGCCGCCCCGCGCAAGTATGAGCCGGTGGCCTTCGCAAGCCAGGGATCCTTTACGCCCGTGTACCTGCACTTCTCGCCGGACGGCAAACAGATTCTGTTATCGCTGACCCGTGGAACCACGCCGCAACTCTGGCTGCTGCCTTTTCCGGAAGGCAAGCCGCGGCAGGTGTTGTCGAACGTCGTGGCCGGCGGTGAAGTTCCAAGCGTCAGTTGGATGCCCGATAGCCGCCATTTCGCGATGTCGTTCATCCGCCCCACCGACACCGCCCGGCAGATCTGGATGGCCGATGCGCGCTCCGGAACGGCGGAACTGCTCATTCCCGGAGAACTCGACCGGGACTCGCCCGCGGTATCCCCTGACGGCTCCAGGATCGCGTTCGACTCCGCGGATTCCAACTTGGATATCGTGGAGATTCCGGTGGCCGGCGGACCGGTACAGCCGCTGCTCGCCACCAGCCGTAACGATTTGTTTCCGGCATGGGCGCCCAAGGGCTCGACTTTCGTTTATGTGACGGATCGCTCCGGCCGCCGGGAAATCTGGCTGAAGAATACCGAGGACGGCAGCGACCGGCCACTGGTTACGCAGCACGATTTCCCCGACAGCCAGACCGTCTGGCTGATGACGCCCGCCGTATCGCCGGATGGGACCCGCGTGGCCTACAGCCGCATCAGCGATAAGCATCTGGGGGAATTGTGGATTTCACCCATCGCCGGCGGCTCGCCTCTGCGCATCGGCGAGACCAAGGATTATGAGATTGCGCCCGCGTGGTCGCCGGATGGAAAGTCACTCACCTACTTCTCGTCGGATGACGGTCTGGTCAACGTTACGGTCGGGTCTGGGGATGCGCCGGTGAAGTTGGGGTTTTCCGAGGGCTGCGAAAATGCGGCGCAATGGTCGCCCGATGGAAAGTGGATCGCCTGCGGAACGGGCAGCGGAGTGGTGCTGATCTCGCCCGACGGCAAAGATCGCCGTACGGTCGGCAAGCGGCGGGCCTACACTACCTGGTCGCACGATGGAAAGGAAATTTACGCCCTCGGCAAGCTGGAGGGCGGCAACTGGCGCTTCGGCGCAATCGACGCTGCCAGCGGCGCGGAACGAACCATCTACGAGTATGCCCCGGAAGTACGATTCGGTACCGCCTTCAATCCCGCGTTTCCCATGAGCCTCTCGCCGGACGGTAAGAATATCGCCACTACGATTGTCAATGCGCGCTCGGATATATGGATATTGGAAGGTTTTTCGGCCCAACTTACGCGGTTCGGAAGTCGATGACAGCGGTGACTAAGTTGAAACCAATTAACACTTGACGCTGAGATTGATGCAGGCGTATCATCGCTCTTTCGCATCGTTTTTCGGGGTTATCAAAAAAATCTATCGGAGGGCAAGACAGAATGAGCCGTCTACGTGTGCGCTTTTTTGCCTTTTTTTTCAGTGCGTTGCTGGCATCGGTTGTCCCCGGGTTCGCTCAGACGGATACCGGTTCCATAGGGGGTTATGTTAAGGATCCCTCGGGCAAAGTGATACCGAAAGCCGAGGTGAAGATCCGCAACGAAGGGACAAACGTAGTCACTGCCCTGACCACCAACGACGCAGGGTATTACATCGCACCTACACTGCCGCCGGGAATTTATACCGTCAGCGCCGAAGCGCCGGGGTTTAAGCGCTTCGAGAGCAGACAGAATAAGCTGGATTCCAACACGGCCCTGTCGTTAGACGCCCTGCTGACTGTGGGGAGCGTCACCGACACCGTCCAGGTCTCTGCCACCGCCCAAGTTCTGCAGACAGAATCCTCCGCCGTGCAGACCGAAATCACCGGCAGCACGGTGAACATGCAGGAATTGAACGGCCGGAATCCGCTCTACATCGCCCAGCTTTTGCCTGGATTGCGCAGCGGTTCCACCATGGGCGACTTCAATTTCGCCGTCGGCGGCGGAGTCCCCTTTAACGTGAACGGCGCCCGGCCCCAGGATACCGACGTCACCTTCGACGGCGCGCCCGCTGTCCGCACGCGCGCCAACGGCGCCATCATCGGGGTCGCCAACGTGGATTCCACCGAAGAAATTCAGGTGATGACGGCCGACTATTCTCCCGAATACGGCCGGGCCGCCGGCGGCCAGATCCGCATCGTCAGCAAAAGCGGCACGCGCGATTTCCACGGCAGTTTGTACGAATACCTCAAGAATTCGGCGATGAATTCCAACACCTGGACACGCAATCTCGCCACTTTGACGGATTATACGCAGCCTTTCCGGTACAACAATTTCGGCGGCACCATCGGCGGGCCCATCTGGGCGCCTGGGATGAAGGACTGGTTCCGGCAGAAGTTGTTCTTTTTCGTCGCCGAGGACTGGATCCGTTACCGCTATGAAGACTACACCACGGAAGCTGTCCCCACTGCCAACATGCGCAACGGCAACTTCAGCGATCTGTTGAACTCCAACCCCTGGTATTCCGGCAGCCATACCATCTACGACCCGACCACCTGCCCGATTCTTGGCGCATCCACCTGCGCACCGTTTCCCAACAACACCATTCCGGTCAGCAAGCTCAGCCCCAATGGCATCGCCATCATCAACGCATATCCCCAGCCCACTCCCGGATTCCAGGTAGGCAGCGCCAACTTTATCGCGCAAGCCGCGCACCCCATCAACCAGCGCAAGGAAACCGTCAACATCGACATGTTTCTGAACGATAAGAACCGCTTGTTCGGCCGCCGTACGGACGCATCCTACTTCGAATACCAGCCGTTCGATCAAGGCTCCGGCCTCACCGGCAAGTACTTCAAGCGTCCCAACCAGACCAACGTGGCGGGTTTGACCAGCACCATCAGCCCCACGCTGATTAACGAAGCGCAAGCCTCTTTGAGCATCGACGACGTCTACATCCCGGTCAACACCGCGCTCCCCGGGTTTAATCGCGGGAGCCTGTGCGCTCCCATCACCGGCAGTTGCATCAATTTCCCCTACATCCTGCCGAGCGGCAAAGATATTCCCACCAAGATCCCCACGGTTAGCGTCCCCAATTTCTACTCACTGGCGGGCGGACCTTACCCCTCGCATTCGTCGGGGACCATTTGGACCTTCGCCGATACCGTCACCAAGGTCTGGGGCAATCACACCATTAAGGTCGGTGTCTCCGCCGAATACTCGGGCGAGAACGATGGCGACCAGATCAACGTGAGCACCGTCCCCGGCGGCGCCAGCGACCAGAACGGAAACTTCACTTTCACCGATGCCCGCACCGGTCTGGGCGGCACTTCGGGAATCGGAATGGCGAACCTCGCATTAGGGCTCGCCGACACCTATACCGAAATCGGCCCGCGCGCCCTCACCATCTGGCGCTCCTGGATGGTGGAAGGCTTCGCACAGGATTCCTGGAAACTCACTCCCAAACTGCACCTTGAATACGGCCTGCGCTGGACCAATATTCAAGGACAGCACCCGTTGTGGGGAAATGCCGATTACTTCGATGGCAACGTGTACAATCCTGCCAGCGCGGTTACGGTGAACTCCTCCGGCAATGTGGTGCTGGGCACCGGCAACCCGTATAACGGCGTCGTGATTCCCGGTATCAGCGCCTTCCCCTCGTCCGCCAACGGCCGTGTGGGCGCGGCCAGTTCCAACCTATGCGACGGGGCATCGTGCACCGGCCTCTTCGATCCCAATCTGCCGCAAGGCTACATCCATACCCAGAATGCGTTCCAGCCGCGCATCGGTATCGCCTACGAACTTAATAACAAGACAGTGATCCGCGCCGGTGCTGGCAGTTTCGTCACCCGCATGGTGCAGATCGACAACATTTTCCCCGGCGGCAACTCGCCCTTCCAGCCGTTCCTCACAGTGAGCAACGTGTCGGTGGACAACCCTGGCGCCGCCTTAACCAACGGGACGGCAGCTCCTCTCACCATCACCACGCTCAACCCCAATTTGAAGCCGCCGAAGGCTTATAACTGGAATTTCACCGTAGAGCGCAAACTGCCCTTGAATAGCGTGCTGACGGTTGCCTATGTGTCGCATCAAGGGAATCACGCGTGGCAGGTATACGATATCAACCAGCCGACCGTGGGCGCGCTGCAGGCGAACCCCGGAAAGAACGTCAACCAGCTCCGGCCCTATAAGGGTTTCGCGGCTATTCAAGAGGAAGAGAGCGTCGTCAATTCCACTTACAACGCCTTCCAACTCTATTGGGAGCGGCGGTTTACTGCCGGATCCAGCTTCAGTGTCAGTTACACCCTTTCGAAAAGCAATGACAACGGTTCGAATTACCGCGATATCGTGCCGGACACGTACAACACCAGCAATCTCTGGGGTCCCTCGGAATATGACGAACGCCACGTGGTGTTGATCAATTACATCTATACCATTCCGTTCATGAAGAACAATAAGGCGCTGGGCGGATGGTCCATCGCCGGCACGGCGCAGTTCCAGACCGGCACCCCGTGCGGCGTCGGCGTGAACAACGATTATGCCGGAGTCGGCGAGTACGGCAGCTTCGGCTGCGGCAACGAAGGCCAGTTCTGGATGATCAACGGTCCCGTCCAGGTCAATACCGGCGCCTTCGCCGGCGCGACGGGCAACCTTAAAAACGGCGCACCGTCGTACTTCAGCGGGAACTTTACCGCTCCGGCCGCCGGCACCTTCAATCTGCAGCAGGGAGTTCGCGATTCCATCTACGGCCCCGGATTCCAGGATTGGAACCTGTCGCTCTTCAAGACATTCGCAGTCAACGAGCGCGCCGGCTTCCAGTTCCGCGCCGAGTGTTACGACTTCCCGAACCATCCGAACCTGAGCGCACCGAGTTTCGTGGCCACCGCCGGAACGTTCGGTCAGATCACCAGCAAGACCGGCCTGCAGCGAACCCTGCAGCTCTCTCTTCGCTTCTACTTCTAAATCGAACCGGTCGCGGCTCCGTAACGCCACTGCTTTTGGACGGCGACCTACGGAGCCGCGAACCTGCCTGTCGCTCTTCAAGATATTTGCAGTCAACGATCGCGCCGGCTTCCAGTTCCGCAGCGAATGTTACGACAACGTTCGGGCAGATAAGCAGCAGGACCGGCCCGCAGCTCTCTTCGCTTCTACTTCCAAATCGAACTGAGTGAGCGTGGCTCCGAATCTCGCCACTCGCATCGTGACTTTCGGTCGCTACCGGGCGATCTGCAGCACCCACGCCGGCTGCCCCAGCCGGTCCGCTGGGAGCTCCGGCAGATCGATGATCACCGAATTGCCGCTCACCTGAAATTGCAGCGGCGCCGTTACGCCGAGCAGCTTCACCGATTTCGGCTTTCCGCTGCTGTGCCCTTGTAACGTGAAGTGCCGGCCCGGCCAGCGCGGTAGAATCGCGAACAGGCTGTCGCCCTTCGACGTGAAGAACGCCTCGATAGACGCGTGGCCGTTTCGCGGTGCTTCGATCAGTTTGGCGAAATCGTACTCCGTGTTGTATTCCTGCCCGTAGCTGACTTTGGGCTGCGCGCCGGCGGTCCACTGTTTCGCTTGCGTCCACGGCCTGGTGCCGTAGATAGCGTCGCCATTCACTTTCAGCCACGCGCCCATCTCCAACAGCCGCTCCTCCATCACCGGCGGAATCATGCCGTCGGCACGCGGCCCGATATCCAGCAGCAGATTGCCGCCGCGGCTCACGATATCCACCAGCATCAGCACCAGTTCACGCGCCGAGTGGTAATGGTCGATGCGTTCGGCGCGATTGTAGCCGTAGCTGAATCCCATGCCGCGGCTCTCCTCCCACGGATGCTCGGTCGCCGCCATCCCGGGTGTGTATTCCGTGGTCCAGTAGCCGCCGTGCTTGTGGCGCGTGTCGCTGCCCCATCGGTCGTCGATGGCCACTTCGTTCTTCACCGGCGAGTCGTTATACAGCCATGCCAGCAGTTCCGGCGTGCGCCATTGCGCGGATGTCATTTCCCACTCGCCGTCGCTGAAGATGATGGAAGGCCGGTAGCGCGTCACCACGTCTTTGAACTGCGGCATCATGTGCTCGGCCACATAGCGCGGCTTGTCGCTCAGGTAGAGCGGGTTGTACCACTCGTAAAGGGAATAGTAGATCCCCATCTTTAGGCCCTTATCGCGCACCGCGGCTGTGAGATCGCCCAGCAGATCGCGATGCGGTCCGATCTCGACGGCGTTCCATGGGCGGCCCCACGTGCGCGATGCCTCCGCGCTCGGCCAGAGTGCGAACCCTTCGTGATGCTTGGAAGTGAGCGCCACGTATTTCGCGCCTGAGCGCTGGAAGACGTCGGCCCAATGCTGTGGGTCGAACAGCTCGGCGCGGAATTGCGGAGCGAAATTGGAGTATGGGTAATCCGCGCCGTAGAGTCGCTGGTGCATCTCCCAGCTTCCGGCGTCCACCGGGTTGGCGTTGGGCTTGCGGCCTTCGGTGATCGCGTGCCAGTACCACTCGGCGTACGCCAGCTTGCCGGGAATCACCGGCGCGTAGGCAGGCACCGAGTAAACGCCCCAGTGGATGAAGATGCCGAACTTCGCCTCCGTGAACCAGGCGGGCGTTGCGCGCTGGTCGAGCGATTGCCAGTTCGGCTGATACGTCTGCGCCCCTGCGCACGCGGCGCAAATCAGAGCGAGCGAGACGAGCGGCTTGGACATGCGTGGTCCTCCCAAAACTCCATTACAATAATATGCCGTGAATGCACTCCGCACCCTCCTCCTCGCCATTCTCGGCGGCTCCGCGCTCGGCGCGCAAGCCACTCATTACGACATCCTGATCACCGGCGCGAAGGTGGTGAATGGCAGTGGCTCGCCGTGGTTTTACGGCGATGTCGCCATTCGCGGCGACACCATCGCGGCGGTCGGATTGATTCCGCAGGCCGACGCCACGGTGCGCATCGACGGCAAAGGGATGGTGGTCGCGCCCGGCTTCATCGATATTCACTCCCACGGGCGGCGCGGCATCAATGCCGTGCCCACCGCGGAGAATTACCTGCGCGAAGGCGTCACCACGTTCCTCGAAGGGCAGGACGGCAGCTCCGCTGTGCCTCTCGGACCCTTCCTGGACAGCTTGCGCAAGACGCCCATCTCCGTCAATTTCGCCACCTGCGTGGGGCAGGGAAGCATTCGCTCGAAGGTGATCGGCCTGGCCAACCGTACTGCGACGCCCGAAGAGATCGCGCAAATGAAGGTTCTCACCGAACAGGCCATGCGCGATGGCGCCTTCTGTCTCTCCACCGGCCTCTTCTACGTGCCCGGCAATTTCACTCCCACCGAAGAAGTCATCGAACTAGCCAAAGTAGTGGGACGGATGGGCGGATTTCACATCTCGCACATGCGCGATGAAGCGGCGCACGTGCTCGATAGTGTGAAGGAGACCATCCGCATCGGCGAGGAAGGCGGCTTGCCGACGCAGATCACCCACCACAAAATCATCGGCCAACCGAATTGGGGCCAGAGTGTGGAGACACTGAAGCTGGTGGAGGCGGCGCGCGCCCGCGGGGTAGACGTGACTATGGATCAATACCCGTACACCGCCTCTAGCACGGGAATCTCGGCGCTGCTGCCGCAATGGGCGCTTGAAGGGGGCCAGCGGGCCACGGCGGAGCGGCTGGCCGCGCCCGATGAGCGCGCACGCATTAAGACCGAGGTGGTGCAGAGGCTGAGATTCGATCGCGGCGCGGGCGATGCCAGGAACGTCGCCATCGTCACCTGCGGGTTTGACCGTTCGCTTGCCGGCAAGAATCTGGCCGAAATCACCCAGGCTCGCGGCCAGGCCGCGACTCTTGACAATGCCGCCGAGACAGCCATGGACCTGGTGTCGAAGGGCGGGTGCTCGGCCGTTTACCACGCCATTTCGGAGGACGACGTGGTGCGCATCATGCGCTCGCCCTTCGCCATGATCGGCAGCGACGGCGAAATCCCCGTGTTCGGCCAGCAGTCGCCGCACCCACGCAGTTATGGCACGTTCGCGCGCGTGCTGGGCGTTTACGTGCGCGAGCAGCACGTGATTTCGCTGGAGGAAGCGGTGTGGAAGATGTCCGGCTTTCCGGCGCAGAGGATGAAGGTATGGGATCGCGGCCTGCTGCTGCCGGGCATGAAGGCCGACGTCATCGTCTTCGACCCGGCCACCGTCGGCGACCGCGCCACTTACGACAAGCCGCACCAGTATTCGGTGGGCGTCAATGAAGCGATCGTGAACGGCAAGCTGGTGCTGCACGAAGGCAAGGTGACGGCGGAGCGCCCGGGCAAAGTGCTGCTCGGTCCATCGGCGGTGCAAACGGCGCAGTGATCGGCAATCCGCCTGGTGTGGCGATGGCCGGCGGTCCCGGATTCCCGCCGTGACGGCCGATGCCGGATGCCATCCTCCCTCACTTGCGATATGCTGTTCCGGTATGGCGGGAGGGTAACTGATGACGCGTCTCTGTGGGACGGCTGTCTGTATGTTGGCTGTGGCTGCTTTTTCCGGCTTCGCGCAGCCCAAAACCACTACGTTGGTAGACTTCGAAATGATGACCTGGCCGGAGGTCAAACACGCCCTTGAACAGGGCAAAACTACTATCCTCATTTATAACGGCGGCACCGAACAGCGTGGACCGCAAAACGTCAATGGCGGCCACACGCTCATGGGCCACGCCACTGTCGTAGCGATCGCCGAAAAACTGGGGAACGCCATCGCCGCGCCGGTGCTGCCGTACTCCGTGAATAATGCCAGCGCTGCTCTGCCGGGAACGATCGGCATCACCGCGCCGCTTTTTTCGGAGATCAATGAGCAGGTGGCCGAGCAGATGATCGTCAACGGCTTCAAGAGTGTAGTCTTTATGGGCGACCACGGCGGCGGCCAGCGTGAACTCGCCGACCTGGCCAAAAAACTCAACGAAAAGCACGCCGCGCAGGGCGTGAAAGTGGTCTTCTGCGGCGACGTCTATGAGAAGGCCAACGGCGATTTCGACAAGTACCTGGTGGCGCACAATCTGCCGGTGAGCTCGCACGCCGGCATTCCGGACACCTCGGAGATGCTGTACCTCGGTGCCGACAAGGGGTGGGTGCGCAAAGACGAGATCCCGGGCGCCGTAGGACGGCCGCCGCGCAAGCGTGGCGATCCGCCGCCCGACGCGAATACGCCGAGGCCGCCGAATAACGGCATCCAAGGCGATGCCCGGCAATCCACGCCGGAACTGGGCAAGATGATTTTCGACATGAAAGTGGATGACGCGGTCGCGCAGATTCACGAATTGCTGAAGTGAGGGAGCTTATGGAACACATCGTCGCGAAACTTTTGAACGATTTCGAACGCGGTCTGATGAATCGCCGCCAGTTGATTCAGAGCATCGCCATCGCCGCCGCCGCGGCGGGCGCGGTGCAAGGGGCGCCGGAGCCGAGCGGCTTCAAAGCGGTGACCGTCAACCACATCTCATACCAGGTGGCCGACTACGCCAAGACGCGCGATTTCTACGTCGACCTGCTCGGCATGGGAGTGAAGGGGGATAACGGCCACCAGTGTAATCTCACGTTCGGCGATTCCTTCCTGTTGCCGCGCAACGCACGTGCTGGGGCCACCCAGGTGCCGCGCGTCGACCATATCGCCTACACCATCGAGAATTGGGACAAGGATCAGGTGGAAGCGGAGTTGAAGAAGCGCGGCCTCAGTCCGCGGCCCGACACCGAAAACAGCTTCCATGTCAAAGACCCCGACGGGTTCGATCTGCAGATCAGCGGCAAAGACATGAAGGCCTAGCAACTGGAGGCAGCGAGGCTGCAGGGATGACATTGCTGTGCCATTTAGCCCGGAGCATTTCTGAGCCCGGCGCGATAATCGGAACAGAGGTGCCGTGATGAACGATGGCGTTTGGGGAGACGTGAAAGATTGGGGGCTTGAGGATCATTCCGATGGTTCGCTCGTAATCTCGATCGATCCGGTCTGCGGCAAGCAAGTGAATGAAGCGAAAGCGGCGGGGAGAGTCACCTACTCAGGCGTCGCTTACCATTTCTGTTCCAAGGAATGCAAGAAGCTTTTCGAACAGGCGCCCGGCGAATACACCGGGCACGTGCTGCGCGGGCCAGTCATGCGTATCGTCAATATCAACGCGTCCAATTTAGAGGAACTCAGGACCGTTTTTCCGGTGGGCGATGACTCGCTCAACCTGATTCTGAAGAACCGGCCATACCAGAGCTGGGCCGATTTCAAGACCAAGAATCCCGGGTTTTCCGATCCCATGCTGCGGGGCATCAGAGAATCGGGAGTGATCATCGGTATACCCGGTCTCAATAGCAAGCTCTAATCGGTTCCCGCTCATTTCGACCGCGCGCGGCGTAAAAAACGCGCAACCCGCACCGAAATTCAGCCACTTTTGACGCAGGTAGCAGTATGGGGAACACTGCGCCTGACAGAGGATGCTGGCCGCTCTGGCCGCGTCTGCTGTATCATGGCTTACCATGCAGATCACCGAACTCCTGCAACGGGTTCACGCCGGCGATTCGGAGGCTCTGCATTCGGTGATTCCGCTGGTCTATGACGAACTTAAGAGACTGGCGGCGGGCCACCTGCGCCGTGAGGGCAAGGCGCGGCCGCTCGATACCACTGCGCTGGTCCACGAAGCGTTTCTCCGCCTCTCGCACGGCCAGCATCCCTCCTATGAAAATCGCTCCCATTTTTATGGAATCGCTTCCCGGTTGATGCGCCAGGTCCTGGTGGACATGGCCCGCGCGCGGGCGGCCGCCAAACGGAACGCCCGCCAAGAATTGCCCATGACGGACATTCCGGACCTGGGGAGCCAGCCGGACGCCTCCCTGCTGGCGATGGATGACGCCTTGAACCAATTGGCGAGCACCGATCCGTTGAAGGTGCAGCTCATCGAAATGCGCTATTTCGGCGGCATGACCGCCGAGGAATCCGCCGCCATACTCTCGATTTCAGTTCATGAGGTCCGGCGCGAGCTTCGCCTGGCGCAAGCCTGGTTGCATAAGGAGCTCACCGGATGAAGGCGGAGGTCGAACGGCTGTTCCACGAACTGGTGGACCTGGCGCCGCAGGCCCGCTCCCGTTACTTCGCCGAACATCCCGTGGACGAGGCCACACGCCAGGAAGTGGAAGCGCTGCTGGCCTTCGATCCGGGCGCTAGTTCTTTCCTGACGCGTGACATCAGCCTGGCCGCCAGCCGCTCACTACCGGAACTGGAGGGTAAAGGCTGCCTGTGCGGACCTTACCGGCTGCTGGATCTGATCGGACGCGGCGGCATGGGAGCGGTGTATCGGGCGGAGCGCACCGATGGCGAAGGGACGCGCCCGCTGGCCATCAAGCTGCTTCCCCTGGGCTCGGGAGACCTGCAGCGCGACCGCTTCCTGCAGGAACGGCGGATTCTGGCATCGCTCACCCACCCGAATATTGCGCGCATGATCGACGCCGGGCACCTCGACAACGGCCAACCCTACCTGGTGATGGAATATATCGACGGCCAGCCGATCGATGTCTTCGCCGCCGGATTCACCATTCGCCAGACCGTCACCCTGTTCCTCAAAGTCTGCGCCTCCGTGGCGCACCTGCATCGCAATGTGGTGGTGCATCGCGATCTGAAACCGGACAATATCCTGGTGACCGCCGAGGGTGAGCCCATGCTCCTCGATTTCGGTATCGCCAAGATGCTCGACCTGGCGACCGATCCTACCTTGACTTACCAGCGCATGCTGACGCCCAAATACGCCAGCCCGGAACAGGTGACCGGGGGCCGGATCAGCACCGCGGTCGACATCTATTCGTTGGGAGTGGTCCTCTACCAGTTGCTCACCGGGAAGCCGGTACACGAATTTGACGATCCCTCTCCCGAAGGGATCGCCCACGTAATCGCCACCTGCGACGCCATCCGCCCGAGCCGGTGGGCGCCGGAGCTGAAGGGCGATCTGGAATCCATCCTGTTGAAGGCCTTGCGCAGGGATCAGCACGAGCGCTATGCCACGGTGGAACAGTTCGCCGACGATCTGCGGGCATACCTGGAATCGCGGCCCGTGCGTGCCCGGTCTGCAGACTGGTGGTACCGCTCGCGGAAATTCGTGCGGCGCTACTGGATACCGGTTTCCGCGGCGGCCACGGTTATCGCCGGTCTCACGGCGGGGCTCTACTACGCGGACCGCCAGCGCTCCGCCGCGGAAAGGCAGGTTACCCATTTGCGCAGCCTGTCCGGCCAACTGCTCAGCCTGGAATCGCAACTGAACCTGCCCGGCGCCGGCACCGACCTGAACCTGCACCGCCAACTGGTCGCGATCTCCATCCAGTTCCTTCAGAACGCCTGGCCGGCAAACGTCCGCGACCGGAAACTGATGCTGTCGCTGGGCGACGCATATCTGCGGATCGCGCGCATTCAGGGAGTGCCCGAATGGAACCAGCAAGGCGAGTATGTGGAGGCGGAGCGAAGTCTGAACCGAGTCTCCGAATTAGCCAATACCGCGCTGGCGGCGGAACCCTCCAACCGTCAGGCTTTGTGGCTGTTGGCGAACGCCGCCCACGATCGCGCGGTGATCGCCTATTCCGAGCGCCGTCCGCAGGATGTCGCGGCCTACTCGCCGAAGGTAGTCGATGGCTTCGAGAGGCTGGCAAAGCTGGGCCATTTGACGCGCCGCGAAATCAATGGAGGCACGTACATCTACGGAGACCTCGCGGAAGTCCACATCGGTCTTCATCGATTTGCGGACGCCGCTCGCTATGCCAGGCTGGCCATCGAGTACTCGCGTGACACCCCAACCGTGCCGGGGCCGCGGGCGCAGGCCTTCAATATGCTGGCCGGCGCGCTGACGTACCAGGGCGATTTGCCGGGCGCGCTGGCAGCCGTGCGCGAAGCCCGCAGTCTTTGGGAACAACTGCGGCATGACGAGGGAGACACCAAGTACACCCGGCTGATTCTCTACCAGACACGCTGCCGGGAGGCCTTGTTGCTGGGGGAAGACAACAACGTAAATCTGAATCGGCCGCGCGAGGCTGAAGCCCTGTTTCGGGAAGCCTTCGCGGCTCCCGAAGAACTGGTACGCAAAGACCGCAACGAATACGAAGAGCGTTTGGCGATGTCGTTGAGCGGCCACTACCTGGGCGATCTCCTGCGCCATACCGATCCCCGGAAGGCTCTCGGAGTCTACGATTACGCCCTGACGGTAATTCGCGAAGTGCCGAACGATGCCGATGCACGCCGGGCCGAAGCGCTGCTGCTTGCCGGATCTTCTTATGCCGCACGCTGGCTGCATCGCGAGCGCGATGCCAAAGACCGGATTGACGCTGCCTTTCGACTTTTGAAGGCCACCGGAGATTATCCCGCCGCCGCCGTCAGTGCCGGAAGTGAGGCCAACACCGCTCTCCTGGCGCTCGCGGACCATTACGCCGAAACGGGGCAAGCCGCTCAGGCGATCGAAGTTTACGAGAAGTTGGGCGGCTATCTGGAGTCATGCAGTTCCTGCGCCAACGATCTGCCCGCCGCCCTTTCGCTCTCGCAGGTGGACTCGGCTTTGGCGGCAACGCTCCGCCGCACCGGCAGCAGCGCGAAAGCCGCCGGCGTGGAGGCCGGCCGCCGGGAACTTTGGCGTGTGTGGGACGCGAAGCTGCCCAACAATGCCTTCATACGGCGCCAGAAGGCCGCGGCAGAATCGCCGGCCAGGTGATTTTCAATTTGTAAACTCCGGTCCCCGACTGTTTGGAATCTAGCGATTCGAGCTGCCCGCCCTCTCGTTCCGAGAAAACTTTGTGCGAATCGTATAATTCGGCGCAGCTTTCTCGCAGGTGGAATTGAGCAGTAGCTTCGGCCGAAAGCCGGTGGGGCAGAGACGGGATGGGGATTCAAGCGCTGCCCCCGAGAGGGAGATTCAAACATGCCACTAAAAGCTCAGGACCTTCAAAACTACGAGGCGTACAAGAAAGCGACGCACGCTGCCGCCTCGCAAATCAAGAAAGACACTCCATTTTGCCTGTACAGTGACGTCGAAATACCGGACGCCTCCAAGAAGATGCACACCCTGCGGCCGTTTCTGGTAGTCGGCAGCCCGGCAAATGCGGTAACTCCGCTGTTAAAGGATCTGCACGGCGGTAAGAAGCCCACCGCCAGCGGTTTGTGCTCGCTGGACAACGGGAAAATCAGCTTTGTCGCCAAGAGCGGCAAGGTGGAATATAACCTTCTCAAATCGCAGGCCACCCTCTTCAAGGAACTTCTGGGAAAGGAAATCATGATGCCGGGGGCGGGCGGAGGCGCGGCGGTAGCAGCCGCGAAACCGGCCGGCCCGGTAGCCACCGTCAAGACTCCCTACGGAGCACTGTCCTATTTCTCGACCGATAGCGCCAACGCCAGCGTGATCAAAACGATCGAGAAGGCTGTGGAGAATATTGAGGGCGCCGAGGACGACGTGAAGTCGATGGACGCGGCCTACAAAGAGTCGGAACAGTTGAAGAAGAAGGTGCCGTCGACCCGCGACATCATGGACTGGGTGAAGAAGGCGGACCGGGCCAGCTCCGACGAGGCCAGGCAGGCGAAAGCCGCGTTTCTCATTTTCGATGAGATCCGCGGAAAGATGGAGGAGGTCAACGAGGATTTCGAAAATGCCGGCAAGGGTGTTTCTTCCGCCCTCAAGGATATGCAGGCGGAAGATCTCGAGGAAAAGGCCAAAGAGCTGAAGAAGCAGGCTCAGGAGGAGGCCGAAATGATCGAGGGGGCCTTCAAGTTATTCACGATCGCCTTCAAAGCCGGAAAGGCCCTGGCGGATCCGGCGTCGGCGCTGGACCTGGTGGACGATGCCGCGGAAGGCCTCGGGAAGGCGATCAGCTACATGGCAACCAGCGGCTTGCTGCAACAGGCTGCGGACTGCGAAGCACAGGCTCACGAACTAAAAGTGGAAGCCATCGCCGTACGGCTCGGCCAGGCGAAGCAGCACCTCACTGACCTGGCCAAGCGCCAGACAGACACGCTGGGCCTCCTGAAGAGAGCCAAGGAATTGATTCAGACCACCGGATCGGCGCCCATGAAGGGCTTCGATAAGAACACCAAGGGGCCCTTCAAATTCCAGGATCTGCAAGCGTACGCCGACCGGCTGGCCGAGTGCTGCGACCTGGCGAGGGATGCCATCAAGGAAGCTAAGCAAGCCTTCGATATCGCCGATGTCGTGATGGCCCCCCTGGGGTCCGGAAAGTGGAAGGTTCCGCACCCGGACGATGCCAAGAAGATTCTCCAGCAGATGAAGGATGAAGCGGTCAAGCTGGGGAAACATGCCGGCGACACATACAAGGGCGCCAACATGATGCGCATCGAAAGTCAAAAGACCTACGCGGCAGCGCAGGACGCGTTGTCCAAGGCGAATTCGTAAAGCTCGGTCCCCCCGGCGGCGCCTGCTACTGCTTCGGTTCGGGCGCCGTTTTGGGCTGGGCCTCGCCGCGATGGCAGGTGTAGCAGGTGACGTGCATCTTGCCATCGGGGAAGTCGGCGTTGATCTTCTGCGCCATGGCGATCATCTTGCGCGCCACGTCCTTCTTCGGGTTCTCATCGCTGGCGTAATTGCCGGCCACGTGGCAATAGGTGCATTGCACGCCGAGCCCGCTGGTGAAGGTGTGCATGACCTGAATCACCTCCGCGCCGCTGGTAACTTTCAGGATCTTGAGATTTGTTGGATTGGGCGGCGGCTGCTTGGCGGCGGGCGCAGCCGGCTGCTGGGCCGCCAGGGCAAAAGCCATCATCGAAAATGCGGCGACTAGGCGCATTGGCCTATCATACTACTCCACTGCCGCGCGCCAGTATGCCGGCAGCGAAGATTTTGTGTCGCGCACAATTTCGATGGCATCGCGCCGCCCGGCGGCGTTGAGAGAATCATAGAGGCGGCGATAGAGCGGCTCCTTCACACTTGCCGGCAGCGCGTCGAACAGGCGGCTGTAAATCATGTAACTCAGCGGATAGCGGAACAGCCGCGTGTGCAGGTCGAAATCGCGCAGGCTGCGGCCCTGGCGGTCGCGCGGACCGCGCCGCGGAAAGGTTGCGGTAAAACTGGAGACGCCTTCGATGGGCGCAGTCAGCGGAGGCTCCCCGGTGAACACCATGTATTCGGCGGTGAGCGTGAGGTCGGCGTCGAGCGGCAGCCCGAGGCGCGCGTCGTACGCCAGGCGCGTGAGCAGATTCGCCATCTGCGTCTGATGCTCGAAGGTCATGAGCGCGACGATATCGCTGGTGGGCGCGAGATAGCGCGAGGTGTCGAATTCGCGCGCCAGGGAGCGCAGATTCTGGCGGCCCAGGAGCGTGAGCGGCTCGGCGGGGTCGAGCGCCACTGCATTGGCACGGTCGCGCTGCTCGCCGGCGGCGGCGGTCACATACCATCCGCCCCAGCGGTCGGCGAAGGGAGTGCGATGGTCGGTGATGATGGCGCCGGCGCGCGCCGGGGCGCCGCTGCGGTCGGGGAAGACGGAGCCGATGAACATTCCCGGCACCCCCATAGTCGACGCGCCATGGTGGCAGTGGAGGCACTCTTCGCCGCGCGTGAGTTGGCCGTCGCGGAATTTGTAGAAGGCCGCGCCCTGGCGCGGGTCGGAGGCTGCGACCTCCATCCCGTCGCCGCCGGGTACGAATCCCACCGCGATGTCGTCATTGAAGTAGATGGCGCGGGGATTGCGCGGTCCGATTTTGGCCGCCTGCAGGCTGGTCTTCGAGAAGACCAGCGCCTGTGAGTCCGTGGGGATGTCGAGTTGCGCCAGAAGGCCGGCGAGATCTTTCGGGAGTTGGCGCGAGAGCAGTCGCTCCACCGCGTTATCGGCGGGCGCCGAGGGGTCAACAGGAAGTGTCGCGAGATAGCCCTGGGCGAACAGCGCGGCGGGGAGGAGGAAACCGGCTACCAACTCGCCACGGAATGCCATCGGTGCTACTTCCCGCCGCGGCCGCCTCGTCCGGTGGGCGGGGCGTCGGGCAGGAATTCAACTTCTTTGAAGCCGAGCGCTACCGCGAGCTGATCCATATCGGCCTTCTGCTTAAGCTGCGCGGGCGTCAATTCGGGTTCGCGGTTGGCGTAGATCGACTTGCCCGCTTCTACCACGCACTGATCGGAACGGCAATTGTGCGAATTGTGCGATCCCAGCTTTTCGAGCAGCGCCAGGGTGTCGGGATGCGGCTGTCCGAAGCGTGTGGGGCCGTTGGCCATGTCGGCGGGCGAATCGCCGGTCTTGCTGCGGGCGTCGATCTTGGCGCCCTTGCTCACCAGGTAATTCACCATGTCGTTGTTGCCCAGATAAGCCGCGCCGTGCAGTGCGGTGTAGCCGCGATTATCCACGGCGTTCACATCGTTGCCGAGTTCCACGCAATATTTGACTGCGTCCACCAACGGCAGGGGCGCGTTCACGCTCCAGTTGGCCGCCCAGCCGATTCCGGCGGCGGCGTGCAGCGGGGTATCGCCCGCCTTGGTGGCAATCTTGGGATCGGCGCCATGTTCGGCCAGCAGGTGCATGGCGGCGGTGTCGCTCGATTGCGCGGCGCGCCAGAACGGCGTGGCGCCGGAGGGGTCTACCCAGGTGTAATCGTTGGTGAAGGAGCGGAACCAGATGCGCTCCACGATCGGCGTATTGACGTTGGCGCCCTTATCGATGAGCGTCTTCATCAAGAGAAGATAGGAGGTCTTCTCCTGGTCTGTAGCGGGCTGCGGGAACCAGACGTGCGGCGCCCATTGCGTATCCACCACGGCGTAGATCGGCGTCATGCCCGATACCGCCGCAAGATTGGGGTCGGCCGCATGACTGAGCAGATACATGGCGACATCGAAATGAGCGTTGGTGATGGCTTCCAGCAGCGGACTGAATTTGTCGGCGCTCTGTACGTTGATGTTGGCGCCGCCTTCCACCAGGGCGCGGACGGAGTCCATATGGCCTTCGCGCGCGGCATAGAGGAGCGCGGTCATCCCGCCGGAGAATTCGGGGCCCACACGCCGGGGGGCGCGCGCGGCTACGTCGCCGGCGACGGCCCGCGGTTTGGCCAGCAGCATCTCGGTCGATTGAAATCCGGTGGCATGGCCCAGCGCGTCGAGTTCGGCCTGCAGCGTTTCGGTGGCCGACATCGCGGCGTGGGCCGCGGCCGCCGCATCGGCAGCCTCGTCGGCCTTGTCCGCTTCCTGTGCGGAAGCGGCCGCGCCGCCGCGTGCGCCGCGTCCCCTGCCACCGCCGCGGCCTCCACGGCCGCCGGCAGCGGAATCCACGATATTGCCGTCCTGATCGAAGCGTACGCGCTCCACCGTCCTGGCGGGCGTGATGGCGTCGAGTTCCGAACCGCGTGCAATCAGCAGTTTCACCACTGCGGTGCGGTCGAGCGCCGCGGCGAACATCAGGGCCGTCTGCCCGTGCGCGTGTTCCTTGGCTTTCACGTCGGCGCCATGTTCGATCAACGCTTGCACGGCGGGAGCGCTCCCCGATGCCGCGGCGGTCATCAACACCGTTGTGCCATTCGCGTTGACGGCGTTGGCGTCGGCGCCCGCCTTCAGCAGTTCGTCGATAATCGCCGCGTCGCCATTGGTGCAGGCGAGGAATAGCGGCGTGATGCCGCCATCGCGCGTCGTGGCCTTCACATCGGCGCCGGCGGCGATCAGCACGCGGGTGAGATCCAAGTCGTCTCGAAAGGCCGCCCAGTGCAGCGCCGTCATGCCATCGCCCTGGGGCGCGCTGACGGCGGCTTTCTCCGCCAGCAGAGTGCGCACCGCGGCGCGATCGCCATTCATAGCAGCGTCAGCCACGCGCATATCGGGGCTGTCGGCGGACCAGGCCACCGCGCAAAGCGCGAGGAGGATCACGCTTGGTGTGGCGATAGGCAAGCAGGTCGAACCCATACCGCGTTTCATATGGCTAATGTCTTGGTGCTGTCGCCGAAGGTGTCGGTTTCCACGCCGAGTTTCTGCAGCATGGTGAGCAGCAGGTTGGCCATCGGGGTGCCGTCCTCGCAGCGTAAATGTTGATTGCCGGCGAGCTTGCCATTGGCGTGGCCGGCGAGGAACAGCGGCACTCGCTTATGATTGTGCACGTTGCCATCGCCCATCGGGCTGCCGTACAGAATCATGGAGTGTTCCAGCAGATTGCCGTCGCCGTCGGGCGTGTTCTTCAACTTGTCGAAGAAGTAGGGCAGCAGACTCACGTGATAGCGATTCAGCTTGGCGAATTCCGCCAGCTTGGTGGGAGTCTCGCCGTGGTGGGAGCAGGGATGGAAGGGCGTCTTCACGCCGCTTTCTGGGAACACGCGGCCGCTCACATCGCGACTCATCTTAAACGCCGAGACGCGCGTGGTGTCGGTCATGAAGGCCAGCACCTGCAAGTCGAACATGAGTTTGACGTGCTCTTCGTAGGAATCGGGCACGCCCAGCGGAGCGGCCGGTAACTGGCGCGCTTCACCGCTGGCATTGTACTTCTCGATGCGCTGGATGCGGCGCTCGATCTCGCGTACGTTATCGAGATAGGAATCGAGGCGATTGCGATCGCTCGGCCCGAGATCCTTCTGCAGGCGCGCCACATCGTGCGAAATCCAGTCGAGGATGCTCTGGTTTACCTTCTGGCGCTTCTGCCGTTCGGCCGCGGTGCCGCCCTCGCCGAAGAGGTTTTCGAACACCATGCGCGGGTCGAGCGTCATGGGCAGCGGCGTGGTGGCATCGGCCCAACTGATGGTGTCGGCATACACACACGCATAGCCGTAATCGCAGGCGCCCGAGGCGTCCACCATCTCAATGCAGAGCTGGATGGACGGCAGCGGCGTCTCCTGCCCGAACTTTTGGGCGTAGATCTGGTCGATGGACGGCCCCACGTAGTAGTCGGAGCCCTCGGTCATCTTGGGGTGCGCGGCGGTGAGATAAACGGCGCTCGAACGGAAATGGTCGGCGCCTTCCTCCGAGGCGGAGTACGCCGTGGCGGGATGCAGATCGGTATCGCTGACGATGGTCAGGTAGTCGCGGAAGGGTTCGATGGGCTGCAGCGTCTGGGTGAGTTCGAAATCCCGGCCGGTCTTCTCGGGCGACCAGTAATGTTTATTTGTCCCTTCGCCCGTGCTGCCGGCCGCGCCGTGCACCATTTCGATGCAGGCCAGACGGGTGGGAGAAGATGCCGCCACCGTCTTGCGGATGGGCGTTTGCGCCGGAACCATGGATTCGAGCAGCGGCAAGGATAACGCCGCTCCAACGCCGCGCAACACGGTGCGCCGCGAGATATGCTTCTTCGTCACAAAATGCATTTTGTGCTCCCTTATCGGTGCTGCGGGTCGCCGCCCGCTCCCATTTCCGTTTTGGCCGGCCCGGGGTCTTCCGTTCGACGCATCTGGAAGGGCGGGCTGTTGACGATTCCCATGACGTAATCGAGGAATCGATGATTGTCTTTATCCGCTTCGCGATCGATCGAGCGCACTACCGGCTCGTCGCGATAATCGATCACGCGTCCGAGTCCGTATGCCAGCAGGTTTTCCGTGAAAGTGCTCAGGAAGGCATCGGAGTGATTGAGGATGGCCTGGCGCAGACTCGCCGGGCCGTTCAATTTCGCGCCGTCGAACATCTGGCCGGCGGCGTCGATGGCGAAGCCGCTATCGTTGGTGCGCCAGACGCCCACCGCATCGAAATTCTCCAGGGAGAAGCCGATGGGGTCCATCAGCTTATGGCAGGCCGCGCACGTGGGATTGGCGCGATGCTCTTCCATGCGTTCGCGCACCGATTGCGGCTTGGCCACATGGCCGGTGCGGCCCTCGGAGTTCTCCGGCAACGCAGGCACATTGGGCGGCGGCGGCGGTGGCGGCGTGCCAAGCAGCACTTCCATCACCCACTTGCCGCGCTGCACGGGCGAAGTGCGAATAGCGGTCGAGGTCAGCATCAGAATGCCCGCGTCGCCCAGCAATCCCTTGCGATTGTCGTCGGTCACGGGCACGCGGCGAAAGCGTCCGCCCATCACGTCGGGAATGCCGTAGTGGCGGGCCAGCCGTTCATTCACAAAGGTGTAATCGGCGGTCAGCAGGTCGAGCACATTGCGGTTCTCGCGCACCACGCTGTCGAACAGCAGTTCGGTCTCGCGCTTCATGGACTGCGCCAGCGTCTTGTCGTAATTCGGGAACAGGAAGAGATCGGGGTTGCCGTCGTTGAGATTCTGCAGATGGAGCCACTCATCGGCGAATTTGGTGGAGAGAGCATCGGAGCGCGCGTCGCCCAGCATGCGCCGCACCTGCTGGCGCAGCACCGCCGGATCTTTCAGCTTGCCCTGCGACGCGATCGAGATGAGCTGGTTGTCAGGCGCGCTGCTCCATAAGAAATAGGAAAGCCGCGAGGCCAGTTCCAGGTCGCTCACGCGCACATTGCTACCGGGCGCGGCATTGGCCGATACGTGTTCGAAACGGAAGACGAACTCGGGGCTTGCCAGCATGGCCTGAATCGCCGTACGAATGCCGGAATCGAAGCTGCCCTGATTGCGTCCCGCCTGGTAAAAATTCAGCAGGTCTTCCACGTCGCGGTCGGTCACCGGACGGCGATACGCCTGGCGCGCCAGTGCGGAAACGATCCGTTTCGCGCAGGGGACTTCATCGCTGCCCGGCGCCGGACGGCAGGAGAAGATCTTGAGACGGCTGGGCGTGTCGGAGACGCCGGTTACGTTAGTGGGACCGGTGATGGAGAGCTCATGCAGGTGGGTCAGGGTGGTGATGCCGGGCACCGCGCCCGCGCTCACATCCACCAGGGTCTGCTCCACCATGGAAAACTCGTCTTCAATCGGGCCGTCGGCCTTGATGAGGAACGAAGCCGAAATGCGCTGGTCGCCGGCTTTAATATGGATGGGCGGAGTCTTCACGCCGTCCTTGGCGAGCGTCAAGGCGGGATTCACGTCGATGAGCGCCACACGCTCGCCATTCACGGCGAGTTCCACCTGCTGGCCCTTGCCCTGATTGACGCCGAACAGCGGACCGGTGGGCGCGTAATAGTAGCCGATCTTGAAAACGTACTCTCCGTCGGCGGGGAAATTGTGGACGAGGGAAAGGCCGCCGCGGGTGCCGAAAGGCGTGCCGTCCACATGGCGATTCTGCGATTCCACGCGCGGAATCTGATAGGTAGAGGTGAGCGGCAGGGCTTCGGGATCTCCCACCGCCTCGCGGCTGATGCGGCCGGCGGCGCGGATGTACCCTTCCATGAGCGTCGGCGACATGGTGAGAACATCGGCCATGTTGTCGAACCCGTGGCTCATGTCGTCGGGTGGGAGCAGCGCGGACGCGTCTATTTCCACACCCAGCAGGTCGCGCACGGAGTTGGCGTATTCGGTGCGGTTGAGCCGGTGGAGCGCGGGGCGGCCGGGGTTGGGTTTGGCAGCGGCGGACTGGTCGAGCGCGGATTCGAGAGACGCCGCGAAGGCTTTTACCGTCTGCACGTTAGGGCGTGGCATGCCGGGAGGCGGCATCATTCCCACGCGCAACTTGCGGACCACCATTTCGGCGAGCTCGGCACTCTTATCGAGGTGCTCCAGGTTGAGCCGGGTGAGGCTCATGCTGCCGCTTTTGAGTTGGTCGTTGTGGCAGTATACGCAATATTGCTTGAGAAAAGTGCCCTGCGCTGCCGGCGTCGAAAAACTGGAGGCGGACTGTGAATAGGCCACGCATGCCGCCCATATAGCTAGAGCGCAGCCATTTAGTACGTTTCGCATCCCTCCCCCAAAGAGGCCGTCCGGTGCAACTACAAGGTCGACCGGCACGTTTACAGCACCGTCGAGATTATATTAGGGCGTAGGCCCCGCGTCAAGGGTTACGCGGCGGTGGAAGTTCCTCAACTTTAATGAGATAACCAGCCCTGCCGCGCGCGGAGCGGCCTCCGGACGGACGGCCGCGGATTACCCTCCCAAGAGGTGAAGCGCAGATTGGTGCGGACCCAAACCGCCCCCCTGGCCGCGGGAGTGAGTTTCGAACCCATTTCGGTTGCGCGCGGCTACAAGACCAAGCTAGCGGTGAGCGGTGTTGTGCGAACTCGCCGTGGACGTGGGCGATGGAGAGCCTGCCGGCCGATAACTGGAATACCAGTCTTCCTCCTGAGATCGATAAGTGAAAACTAGGAGGATTTTGGTCCGTGCCGCCATGGAGAAGTGGCTCTTGAACCACAGGCCGCCGCCCACCGGGCGCTTTTCGAGTTCGAATCGCGTTCCGGGTTCCACGCGCGCCAGAAAGCCTTCGATGGAAACCGGGCTCATCACGCTGGCTTGCACCTTTACCCACTGCTTGGAATCTTCGTCGATCCATAATCTGCCGCGCATCCCGGTGAGCACCTGCGATTCGGTGTTGGGCGGCCGGTATCCGGGCCGCGGCGTAGCGCGGAGGACGTAACATTTGTAAGCGCCCAACTGCTCTTCGCGCAGGAATGTGAAATTCATGCCGGCGGTGAGCTGTTCCATAAGCAGATGGTCGCGCTTGCGATCCGCCTGGAATTTTCCGACCCGTTGGGCGCGAGCTTCCCCCGATTCGGCGCGGCGGCGGGCCAGTTCGCCGGCCTGCTTTTGCTGCTCTTCCTTCTGCCGGCCGGGCGGCAAAGGAGTTCCATTCTCGGCTATGAGACGCTGGTAAGGGCTGCCGTCGAGCATCTCCGCTTCATACGTCCTGGTGCCGCCGTTCTTATCGCGGGATCGCTCTGTATAGTCGTATTGCGGGGCAGCGTCCCAATCTTTCTGGTTGGCTTGCACCGAGAGTTGGACGATGCTGTGCACGTCGGGGTGGCCGGCGGCGTGCGCCGCAATTACGGCCAGGAAGTATATGACGCCGGTGCGATAACTCATTTCAGGGAACCTTTCGCAACCCGTGGCGGCGGTAACTGTTTCTATTGTATCCCGCGGCCGGCAGTTACTGTTCCGCCCATGGTAGTAAGAAGCACTTACACTGCACAGGGGCGTGGACGATGATGAAAGGAGTGGCCCAAGCGAAATACGGCAGGATCGGCGGAACGCGCGCCTTCGATCTGGTGCTGCTCACCTGGGCGGCCGGCATGCTGGATGCGCTGTGCTACCTGCGGGCGCACGTATTCGCCGCCAATATGACCGGCAACATTGTCTTACTGGGGCTAAACCTGGTGCGCGACCAGGAACACCGCGGCGAGTGGAATCTGGCGGCAATCGCGGCGTTTATCGCGGGAGCGCTGTTGGCCGGGGCCCTGCTGTTCCGCCGGCGGGCGCCAATGGCGCCGCCGGTCGAGGTGAAGGCTGGATTGAGCATCGAACTGCCGTTTTTGCTGGCATTCGCGGCGCTTTGCAGCCTCCGCGATAGCAGCCAGTCAGGGGCAATCAAGGCCGGGGTGATCGTCGCCGGCGCCGCCGCCATGGGCGTACAGAGCATCGCGGTGCGCCGCCTCAAGATTGCGGGCGTGGCGACGACTTTTATGACGGGCACTATGACGTCGGCCATCGCCGACTGGCTCTCGGGCGAGCGACAGGTCGATTCGTCCATCAGCCAGCCGCTTTTATTGGCGGCGATGCTGGTGACTTACTTCGCCGCCGCCGCTACCACGGCGCTTTTCCATTCCACCACCGTCCCCACTATCCTGCCGTTTCTGTGTGTTGCGGCGGTCAGAGTAAGATGGCCGGCCGACGGTTAATATAGGGTATCGAAGAGCACTTACCGCTGCCGGCGATCGCGGCTCTGCAACTTAGAAGTACATACCGGGCCGACATGAGCTGCGGTTCGCTACTGCCGCGCACATCCCCCAGTACGCCCAGGTGAAAGCGCCCTTGACTCGGCACGCGGTTATGCCGCAAGATACCAAACGGTACGCGCAACAACATTTCTGAGGGGCCGCGCCAAACATGCTCCGTCCCGTAACGGGATTCCCAGGGCACAGAAAACGGGGGCTTTCGCAGTGGTTTCTACAAACCAGGTGTGTATACGTCTGTTTGTCCTTCTGGCCACAGGGGCGAGCGGCCTATGCCAGGTATCGGATATCACGCGGTGCGATGTGAATCACGATTCCAGCGTGAACGTGGTGGATATCCAGACGATGGTCAATGAGGCGCGCTCCGTGGCGGCGCCTACTGACGACTTGAATGGCGACGGCGCCGTCGACAGCGCGGACACACTCTACCCGCTGGTGGCGGCTTTGGGGCAGGGGTGTTTTTCGACGGCGGGGCCGCATACGTTCGCCATCGCCAGCCGGCACGTTTCGGTCGAAAACACCACGCCGGTGGCGGCCAACCCTCCGTTGTACGTGCAAAACGGCGCGCCCTTCTCCCTGGAAAATACGGTGTCGCCGGTGCCCACGGGTCTACAGAACTACTCGCTGAATGGATCGCCCGTGTCGGTCGAAAACGCCTTGTCACCGGTGCCCACGGGTGCGCAAACACATGAACAGCTTGGCCTGGAGTTCTCGCTATACAACGGGCTGCAAGGGAGTTCTTTGACTGCCGAACGGTCGGGTCCAAGTGGGCGTTACGGGATGCCGCTCGATCCCAAATTAGTCGCGCTCATCCTGGCGCGCGGCGCCGCTAACGCCAATGGAAAGCAGTTCTGCGTCGATACCGACGGCGATGGCATCTGCGACTCCGATGAATTGCTTTTGGGCACCAGCCCGTTTCTCGCCGATTCCGACGGCGACGGTTATCCGGACGGCCTGGAACTGGCGCTCGGCTCGGATCCTCTCGACCCGAAAAGCATCCCCAACGTGAGCGGCGTAAGCTATGCCATCGCCACTCCATTCAGTTTCTTCAATCGAATTTCCCTGGCAATTGTCCAGCCCCAAAAGTAAGGAGCTTCTATGAAAACAATTCTCGATCGTTTATTCCGGGAGACCGTGGGCCGCACGGCGCCGGCAGCGCTGATTCTTTCGCTCGCGGCCGGGCTTCATGGACAAGCCTTTACCAGCGGCTCGACCGGCGCCGACGGAGACCTGACTATCACGGCGCAGGGAGTGACTAACTACACGGCGGCTCCGGTGGGGGGCGGGAACATCTATAACTTTAAAACGATTCTGATCGCCTCCGGCTCCACTTTGCGGCTATCCGGCGCGGTGTTTCCGAACCCGCTCTACTTCCTGGCGCAGGGGACGGTGATTGTCTACGGCACGATCGACGTGAGCGGGCAGGCGGGTTACGTGCCGACCGCCTCGACGCAGCGGACCGGCCCCACCACACCGGGCGCCGGCGGTTACGGTGGCGGGTCGGCGTCATACGGAGCTAACGCGGCACTGCCGGGAATGGGTCCGAACGGAGGGACCGCGAATGTCAACGGCTGCTTTCCGCGGCCGATGGGCGGAGCAGGCGGCGTTACGGTGACGTCCTTCGCGGTGCCGCTGGTCGGCGGTTCGGGCGGCGGCGGTACGCCGGGGAGTGCCGCCGGGGTCACCGGGGCGAACGGCGGAGCAGGTGGAGGCGGGCTGCTGATTGCAAGTTCGGTCTCGATAGCGGTTTACGGCACCATTACGGCCGCGGGGGGAGCGGGCGGATACAGTTCACCGAACGGCTCTGGCGGTGGCGCGGGCGGTACCATCCGGTTGGTGGCGCCGACCATCACGGGCGGCGGTACGCTCAACGCGGCGGGCGGAGCCGCCGGTTTTATCACCGGTCCCTGCACCAACGCCGGGGCGAACGGCGTGGTCCGAATTGAGGCTTTTCAGAATAGTTATAATGGCCAGACCGCGGGCATGGTCTACACGGCGAGCCCGGTAGGCTTGTTCCTGCCCTCCCTCGCCACTCTGCCCTCCATCAGCGTGACCAGCATCAACGGGATTGCCGTCCCGGCCAGCCCGACCGGCAGTTTCACGGTGCCCGATGTCCTGCTGAATTCCACTTCGCCTCTAACGGTGACGATTCATGCTTCCAACATTCCGCTGGGAACGGTGCCGACCATCTACTTCTACACGGAAAATTACCCCGATCAGACGATCGCCGCCAGCGCGGGGCTGGCCGGGACGCTAGGCTCGTCGACCGCGACCGCTACGGTGACGCTGAATCCCGGGTATTCGATCGGACTGGTGACGGCGAACTGGTCGCAATAAGGCGATGGTGTAAGTCGCGAGGCTTCAACTGTCGGCCGGGCCGGGGGATGTCCAGCGGGCGATGGTGGCGTCCGATAGCAGTCGGCTCGGGCAGCGTGGGGAATTGCTATACGGCCGCAGCCAATACGGGATTGTCGCAAATGGCAATCGTCACGGCCGCCGGGCTAGCCCGCGAACCGATCGGCGGCGGCGACCAGTGCGCGCGTATTCGGCGGATCGAAGGCGCTATGGCCGCTGTCGGGTGTTATGACGAGTTCCGCTTCCGGCCACGCGCGGTGCAACGCCCAGGCGCTCTCCATGGGACATACTACGTCGTAGCGGCCCTGCACGATCGCGCCGGGAATATGGCGAAGGCGCACCGCATCGCGCAGTAACTGGTCGGGTTCCAGAAAGCCTTTGTGGAAGAAATAGTGGACTTCGATGCGCGCGAACGCCAGCGCAAATTCGTCCTCCTCGTAGTGGCTGGTGAAGTCTGCATCGGGCAGCAATTTGGAAGTGGCGCCTTCCCAACCGCTCCAGATTTTGGCGGCTGCCAGCCGCACGGCAGGGTTTTCGCTGGTGAGACGCGCGTAATAAGCGTGCAGCAGGTTGCCGCGCTCGCCCTCTGGGATGTGAGCGAGGTAGGGCTCCCACGCGTCCGGGTAGAGCACCGATGCCCCGCGCTGATAGAACCATTCGATCTCCTGGTCGCGGAGTAGAAAAATGCCGCGCAGGATGAGTTCGGTGACCCGCTCGGGATGCGTCTCGGCGTAGGCCAGCGCCAGCGTGGAGCCCCACGATCCGCCGAATACCTGCCAGCGCTCGATGGCGAGGTGTTGGCGAAGCTTCTCGATATCGGCCACCAGGTCCCAGGTGGTGTTGGCCTCGAGCGAGGCGTAGGGTGTGCTCTTGCCGCAGCCCCGCTGGTCGAAATTGACGATGCGGTATTTTTCGGGGTGGAAGAAGCGCCGCTGCTTGGCGTCCGACCCGCCGCCCGGTCCGCCGTGCAGAAAGATCACCGGCTTGCCGGACGGGTTGCCGCTCTCTTCGTAGTAGAGTTCATGAACGTCCGACACCGCCAGGCGGCCGGTGTTGTATGGCTCCACGGGCGGGTAGAGCCAGGTGACGGGATCCTTCGGGATCGAGGCGGTCATGCGAGCAGTATAGCGCCGCGACACCAACCGGGCGGAATTATTGCCGGCTGTGTTGCGCCACCCGTTCCCGCCGTTCTAAAGTGCTTGCTGGGACATGCGCCACTTTCATTTCGAAACCCTCAATGAAATCCGCCGGGAAGCGGCCGCCGCTGGAGCGCGCCACGTGGAGTTTCTGGAGGACCCGCAGGCGGTTCGCGCAGCCCTCTCGCAGAAGGTGCCGGTGGGCGGCATGGCGGTAGGCAATGCGCTCGCCATCCATCCCATGGAGGGGTGCGACAGCGATGCCGAGGGGCGTCCCTCCGAGCTCACGTGGCGGCGGTACCAGCGCTTCGCGCGCGGCGGCGCCAAACTCATCTGGTTCGAAGCGACCGCGGTGTGCCGCGAAGGCCGTGCCAATCCGCGGCAGTTGTGGATCCACCGCGGCAGCCAGGCGGAGATCGCGCGCCTGGTGGAAATGGTGCGCACCACACATCGCGAGGCGTGCGGCACGGACAGCGATCTTTTGATGCCCGTGCAACTGACGCATTCCGGCCGTTTTTCCTGGCCCGAGCGCATTATCGCGGTGCATAATCCGCTGGTCGATATGAAGACCGGCACGTCCGCCGATCTGCCGGCCATCTCCGACGACGAGCTGGAGCGTTTGGAGGACCGGTTCGTGGAGGCCGCGCGCCTGGCGTTCGACACCGGCTTCACCGCGGTGGACGTGAAAGCTACGCACGGGTATCTCGCCTTCGAACTGCTGGGCGCCAAGACGCGCGCGGGACGATACGGCGGCCCGCTGGAGAATCGCGCGCGCTTCGTGCGCAATATCATCGGCAAGATTCGCGCCAAGTTCGGCCGGCGGATGACCATCGCCATGCGCCTCGGCTGCTATGAAGGTCTGCCGTACGTGCGCGACGCCGCCACCGGCATCGGCGTACCCATGGATTACGCTGTCCCTTACGAGTACGGGTTCGGCACGGATGCCGCCGACCCGCACGCCATCGACATGGCGGAAGTGAAGCGCGCCGTCGGCTGGTTCCTCGAAGATGGCGTCGAGTTGCTGAGCGTGTCGCTGGGCGTGCCGTATTTCAATCCGCACATCGGGCGGCCGTTCGAAAAGCCCGACGAAGGCAATTACGAGCAGCCCGAGCATCCGCTCACCGGTGTGGACCGGCACTTCTATGTGACCGGCGAACTGCAGCGCGCCTTTCCGCACGTGCCCATGGTGGGGGCGGGTTATAGCTGGCTGCAGAAATTTGCGGTGAACGCGGGGGCGTACAATGTGCAGACGGGCGCGGCGCGATTTTTCGGCATGGGCCGCAACGCGCTGGCCAACCCGGAATTTGCGCGCGACGCGCTGGAGACCGGCGCGCTTTCCGAACGGCGCGTGTGCAAGACGTTGACCTATTGCTCCTATCTGATGCGGCAGAAGAATCATCCGCTCGGCCAGTTTCCCACCGGCTGTCCGCCCTTCGACAAGGAAGGGTACGGCCAGATTATGAAGGCGGCGCGCGATGCCGCGAGAGGACCCAAGTGAATCAGCTCTATCACCGCACCCTCGACTTTGCCGCACGGCAGGTGCGCGCCCTCATCGAGCGCGACCCGGATTTCTACCCCATGTACACCAAGCGTGGACACTGGCGCCACGAGATGGAAGCATGGACCAACTGGTGCGAAGGCTTTCTGCCGGGCATCATGTGGATTCTGTGCGCGCGCGGAGACGCGTCGTGGCGCCCGTCCGCCGAGATCTACACGCGGCGCCTGGCGCCGCGCCAGTTCGACCGCGACGTGCACGATCTCGGCTTCCTGTTCATGTCGACCTACGGCCGCTGGTACGCGCTCACGCACGAGCCGGCGCTGAATGCGGTGCTGGTGCAGGCCGGCCGCACCATGGCGCAGCGCTACCGCCAAAAGGGCGCTTACCTGCGCTCATTCGTCAGTGAGAATTCCATCTTCATCGACATCATGATGAACGTGGGCATCATCTTTTACGCCGCCCGCCAGACCGGCGACCGCGAACTGTTCGACATCGCCATGCGCCATTGCCTGACCACGCGGCGCGTGCTGGTGCGCGGCGACGGGTCCACCGCCCATGAGGGGCACTTCGATCTGGAAACCGGCGAGTTCCTCGGGCAGACCACGCATCAGGGGTTTCGCGGCGATTCCTGTTGGGCGCGCGGACTGGCATGGGCGATTTACGGCTTCGGCACGGCGTACGGTTATACCCGCGACCAACGCTTTCTGCGCACCGCGGAATCCTGCGCGGCATTTTATCTCTCCAACACGCCCGCCGACGGCGTGGCGCACTGGGACTTCGACGCGCCTGCGGCCAGCCACGATCTGCTGGACACGTCGTCGGCGGCCATCGCCGCATCGGCCCTGCTGCAACTGGCTACCGTGGCGGACGATGCCTCCATGCGCACTTATTACGATGAGATGGCCGGCCGCATTCTCACCAGCCTGTGCGCCCACCATTCGGCGGAGGGCGATCCCGGTTGGGAGGGCATTCTCAAAGGCGGCGTTTACCATCTCCACAAAGGGTTGGGCGTGAACGAATCGGTGATGTGGGGCGATTACTTTTTTGTGGAGGCGCTTGACCGCGCCGCGAGAAATGCCGCCACACCCGCCTAAGTACGCCTGGTATCGCGAGCTCAATCGCTACCAGTGGTTCGTCCTTTTAGTCTGCTCTTTCGGCTGGATGTTCGACCTGATGGCGCAGCAGCTCTTCAGCCTGGCGCGCAAGCCGGCTCTGCGGGAACTGATGGGCGGCCACGCCACGGAAGCGGCTGTGGCGCAGCAGGCGGGCTTTTCCACTTCGGTGCTGATGGTGGGCTGGGCGGTGGGCGGCATCGTGTTCGGCATCCTGGGCGACCGCATTGGGCGCGTGAAGACCATGGCGGTCACGATCCTGTTCTATTCGCTTTTTACCGGCGCCAGCATGTTCGCCACCGGCGTAGGGGACTTTAATTTGTACCGCTTCCTCTGCGGCCTGGGCGTGGGCGGTCTGTTTTCGGTGGGGGTCTCGCTGGTGGCCGAAGTGGTGCCGCCGCGCGCGCGCCCGTACGCGCTTGGCACGCTGCAGGCGTTCTCCACGGTGGGCAACATGCTGGCCGCGGCCATTGGCATTCTGGTGGGCTCGCTCGAGCGCTCCGGCACGATTGTGGGGGCATGGCGCTGGGAATTTCTGGCCGGCGCGATTCCGGCGCCGCTGGCACTGCTGGTGTTTCGCAAACTGAAAGAGCCCGAAGCCTGGCTGAAAGCGCGCGCCGCCAAGACGCCGATGGGATCGTGGCGCGAACTGTTCGCGCAGCCGCCGTGGGGACGCAATGCCGTGGTGGGGCTGCTGCTCTCGGTGGCCGGAGTGGTGGGGCTGTGGGGTATCGGATTCTTCAGCTACGATCTGTTTCGTCCCGTGCTGGAGAAAACCTTCCGCGCGCAGGGCCTGAGCGGCGCGGCACTGGCTGGCAAGACCACTACGTGGATCGGCATCACCTCGATGTTCCAGAATTTCGGCGGCTTCTGCGGCATCTACGCCTTCACGTATCTCACTCACCATACCGGGCGCCGGAAAGCTTTCGCCATCGGATTTCTCGCCGCCATGGCGACTACCGCGTATACCTTCTGGAATCTGCGCGCCATTTCCGACATCTTCTGGATGGTCCCGCTGATGGGCTTTTCGCAGCTTGCGCTCTTCGGTGGGTACGCCATCTATCTGCCGGAACTGTTCCCCACGCGCCTGCGCTCCACGGGCACCAGTTTCTGTTACAACATGGGCCGGCTGATCGCCGCGTTCGGACCGATCGGGCTGGGATATCTCACCAGCGACGTGTTCGCCGGCCACGCCGAGCCCATGCGCTACGCCGGGGTCGCTATGTGCGCAGTATTCCTGTTAGGGCTGGCGCCGCTGCCGTTCGCGCCGGAAACCCGCGGCGTGCCGCTTCCGGAATAGGCCCCCGTGCGCGATAATAGCGCCAACTGGAATGTTCGTTACCAGGAAACATCTCTCGCGGCGGACGGTTCTCCGCGGGATGGGAGTTACGCTCGGGCTGCCGCTGCTGGATGCCATGCTTCCGGCCCAGACGCCGTTGCGCCAGACGGCCGCCGGTAAGAGCCGCACCCGCCTGGCATGCATTGAGATGGTGCACGGCGCCGCCGGCAGCGCGATAAATGCTTCCAGCCACCCGTACTGGAGCCCGGCGCAAGAGGGCGCCAGCTTCGAATTCTCCTACTCCCTGGAGCCGCTCGCGCCGTTCCGCGATTGCATCACCGTAATCAGCGGCACCGACGCGCGCCAGGCGGACGCCTTCGAACCGTCCGAAGTGGGAGCCGATCACTTCCGCTCGAGCGCCGTGTTTCTCACCGCCGCGCATCCCAAGCAGACCGATGGCGCCGATCTGCGGAACGGCACGTCCATCGATCAACTGTACGCCCGGTCGGTGGCGCCGGAAACGGCTTGCCATTCCCTGCAGCTCGGCATTGAAGTAGTCGACCCCACCGGCTCTTATGGCTACCGCTATAGCGCCGCGTATTCCGACGCCATCAGTTGGGCTTCGCCCACCACGCCTCTGCGCGCCGAGATCAATCCGCGCGCCATCTTCGAAAAGCTCTTCGGCTTGGCTCCCGCCGGCAGTGTCCTCGATGGTTCGGCCGCGGAGGCTGCGCGGCTTGGTGCACAGGTGGGTCCGGACGATGCACGCCGGATCGAGCAGTTTCGGGCGGACGTTCGCGCGGTAGAGCGGCGCATTCAGGCCATCGAGATGCACAACGCCATGGCGGAAAGAAGAGAACTCACAGCCGCTCCCCTGGGCGTGCCGGACTCGTGGGAAGATCACGTCCGCCTGATGTTCGACCTGCAGGTGCTGGCCTTCACCGCCGACCTGACACGCGTCACATCGTTCAAGATGAGCCACGACGTGAGCAATCGCATCTTTCCCCGGAGCGGCGTGAAGACGCCATTTCATTCGCTATCCCATCATGGAGAGCAGCCCGATAAGATCGCCGAGTTCGCCCGCTTGAACCGCTATCACGTAGGCCGGCTGCCATACTTTCTGCAGAGATTGAGCGATACTCCCGATGGCGATGGCAGTCTTCTGGACCATGCGCTGGTGCTCTACGGCAGCCCCATGGGAGACTCGCAATCGCACAATCACCGGCGCGTGCCGCTGCTCCTCGCCGGGCACGCGGGCGGCCAATTGAAAGGCAATCTCCATCGTGTTTGCGAGCCGGGGACTCCGCAGGCCAACGCGCTGCTGACGGTGCTGCACAAGCTGGGAGAAAGCACCGCGCAAGTGGGCGACAGCACCGGCGAGATCGCAATTTGACCGCTAATATACCGCCGGACGGCGCTGTAAAAGTGCGCGCACGCGCGCCATCAGTGTTTGCGCCGACAGTGGTCTGGCGACTACCGCTTGGGCGCCTAAGAGATCGGCGGTTTTGACGGTTTCCGCATTCAGGGCGGCGGAGATCGCCAGCATCTTCACTTGGGGATGTGCTTCGCGAATGGCTTGCGCCAGCTCCGCTCGATCGAGCGGCGGCAGCGAGAGATCGGCGATGAGCAGGTCGACATTACGATCCTGCCCAAGGTGGGTTGCCTGCGTTACTTCACTGGCCGTAAAGAGGTCGTAACCCGCGGCCGTGAGCATGGCGGACAGCCGCCGGCGGATCGCGGCATCTTCCGAGACCACCAGAATCTGCTGCTTCTCCGACCGGATTGCCATGGTCACCGGCGCTCTGCTGCGCGCGTTTCCGACGGTGAGCACCATCGGCACGGCGTCACCCACGGGCGCCTTTAGCGGTACCCGAAAGTTCACCTGCAGCAGGCCCAGATTGCCGGTCCATAGAATCGGCGCCGGCACTCCCCCAATCGTAACGCGCACCGGCAGCGGCGTCACGCCGCGTCTTGCCGCGCCCGGAAGCGGCTGTCCCTCACCGGTGGCATACAGGGTCGCGATGGTGCCACGGACCGCCGGGTTCCGGACGGAATTGCAGCAGCCCGTCTCATTCAGCATCGCGGCCTGGCCGCTGCCGGAAGCATCGAGGGTGAACAACGCCGGCGAACTGCGAACCACCGGCAGTACCACCGCCGGGGAGCGCTGCCCTTCATACTCCACCACCACCGCCGTGCTCGTTTTCCCGGCAACCTGAAAGGGTACGATCACGCAGATGCGGCCGTCCAGCGCGTACACTATGGGCGCGGCGACGCCATCGAACAGCACGCGCGTCTCGCCGATGGAAACGACCGAGTATTGCGACATGTGCATGGGGTCCAAGGTCCACGGCGTCATTCTCGCGGGGCCGGCGCCGGCAGGGTATAGAATTACGATTTCGCTGGGGGCGACAGCGCCGCTCCTATAGTCGGCGGCGTTCACCACGCTCAGTGGGGAGAGGATGGGCCGGGGCGGTTCGTGGACGTTCGCCGCTTCTTGCGCCAGGGCGGACGAAATCACTAGCAGGACGAACCAAATCCTCGCCATTGGTATGAGGATATCCGAATAGGTCGGCTATCATATAGATATTCCCATGATCGGCAAGATGGCGGCGCATTTCCTGATTCTCGAAGAGCTGGGCCGCGGCTCCATGGGCATCGTCTTCAAGGCGCAGGATACCCTCCGCGGCCGAATTGTAGCGCTCAAGGTGATCGCCGAAAAGCTGGCCGACGATCCGCAGATGCTGCGCCGTTTCGAACTGGAGGGCGCGGCGGCATCGGGGCTTCTCCATCCCAATATTTGCACGGTGTATGAGAGCGGCGAGTGGCTGGGGCGGCCGTATCTTTCGCTGGAGTATCTGAACGGCCACACCCTCGACCATCATCTGGCCCAGGGACCCCTACCCGCTGCGACCGTTCTCAATATCGCCCTGGGCGTGACCCGCGCGCTCGAAGCCACGCACGCCATCGGCGTGATCCATCGCGATCTCAAGCCCGCCAATCTCTTCCTCACCAATGACGGGCAGGTGAAGGTGCTGGACTTCGGGCTGGCGAAAGTGCGCATGCCGGAACGGCCCCTCGGCCCGGACGCGCCCACGGCCATCATGTACACCACCAGTCGCGGATTGCTGATCGGTACGCTGCCGTATATGTCGCTCGAGCAGGTTCGCTGCGAACAGTTGGACGGCCGCTCCGATCTGTACTCGCTCGGAGTGGTGCTGTACGAACTGGCCACCGGAGACTTGCCGGTGCAGGGCGGACACATGATCGAGTTGCCGCTGGGAATGGGGCCGGTGGTCGCCAAGCTGATCGCGGTGGATCGCGCCGCCCGCTATCAGACGGCACGAGGGGCGCGGGAGGCATTCGAAGAGTGCACCTCCGGACGCAAGGCGTTCGAGCACCACGCGCTCTAAAATCGTTTCAACGATTTTGTGTGTCGCGGCGTCATTCAGGTGCCTATGCTTCGCGCCAGCCTGTTGGCACTATTGCCGGTAATCGCGGTGGGACAATCCACGCCGCCGCCGGCATTCGAGGTAGCTTCCATCAAGCTGCACGAGGGGCGATACAACCGCATCGAGGTGACCACTTCCGGCTTGCGGCTGACTGCCTATGCCGCCAACAAGGGCATGCTGGCGATGTATGCGTATCGTCTGAAAACCTTCCAACTAGCCGGCGTTACGGACGACAATACCCGCTGGGACATCGTCGCCAAGGCCGGTGGCGAAGCCATTCCCACCACCGAGGAGTTTCGACAGATGCTCCGGCAGCTCCTTGCCGACCGCTTCCATCTGAAGGTCCATCGCGAAATTCACGAAATGGCGATTTACGCACTGGTGGTGGACAAAAACGGGCCGAAACTCCAGGATGCCGATCCCACTGCCGACTCGGCCGGCTCTTTCAACCAGCAGGGCCGCAACCTGGTGGTTACGCTCACCAAGGCTTCTATGAGCGACGTGGCCGACGCCATCGGCAACGCGTTTCTGGATCGCCCCATCGTGGATAAGACCGGCCTCACGGGCTCCTATGACGTCAAATTCGCGTACACGCCCGCCACCGGACGCAACCGCGAAAGCGCCCCCGATCTGGGTGACCTGGACGTCTTCCAGTCGGTGCGCACCCTCGGTCTGAAACTCGAACCGCGCCGCGATCCGGTCGAAGTGCTGGTGATCGATCGCGTGGAGAAGCCCTCGGAAAACTAAAGGCATTTCCCGCAGAGCTCGGACGCCGGAGGCTCGGCGTTCAGGCACCAAGAAACTCGCGGCCGGGCTTGTCCAGGTGAGTTTCCGGAGAGACGCAGACGAACACCTGGACGTTTGGAACGCACAGCCGACAGTCGCGGCAAACGCATATTACTTCTGCCCCCAGTGCGTTCTCCGAACTTGCCGTTCTCTGTGCCTGCGGTGAACTCTTTCCCCGGTGTGCAAGCTGCTATGCTACCCGCAGATGCTGAGAATCACGCTGGCGGTAGCCGCCGGATTCCTGATCATGTCGGTGCTGGTGATTGCCACGCAGATCGTGCTGCTGCGCTATCTCTTCCACACCCGGCCGGGCATGGATGTCGACCTGCTTCCGCCCGCATACTATCTGGCCTATGCCGTCGTGCGGCTGATTTACGCGGTGATCGGCGGATGCATCACCGCCGCCATCGGCAAGAAATACGAAGCCCCCACCATTCTGGGAGCGCTGCTGCTGGGCGCGGCCATCGGCAATGCCATCATCAATCGCAGCGGTGAGCCGGTGTGGTACGCACTGCTGGTTGGGCTGGCCTGCGCCGTTGCCGCCACGGTGGCGGGATATCGCTGGCTCGGGCGATTGCCCGCCGAGGTGAAGCGCTAAGCTACCGGCTGACCGGTGCGCGCTGTGCCGGTTTGGCGGGTGCGGCGGGCTGCGGCGCCCGGCGGAAGAAACACCAGATTCCCAGCGCGCACAGTCCCAGCGAAATCCACTGCGACGTGTCGAGCGGCGTGCCCCACAGATTGCCCTGCTCGTGATTGCGGAAGAACTCCACGATGAATCGCGCGGTGGAATAGAGCATCAGGTAGAGGCCGATAATCGCGCCCTGACGGTGCTTCTTGGCGATCTGCCAGTACAGCACCCCGAAAATAAGAAACTCCGCCGCCGATTCGTAAAGCTGCGTGGGGTGGAGCGGCACGCCGAGCGGTACCCCGACATTCTCATGCGCCGCCACGCTGGTGAAGGTCACCGCCCACGGCAGGTGGCACTCGACGCCCCAGCAGCAGCCCGCCGAGAAGCAGCCCAATCGCCCGATACCGTGGCCGATGGCGATGCCGGGGGCGAATACGTCGGCGGTGCGCCAGAGCGGCAGTTTCGTCTTGCGCATATACCACCACGCCACGGCCAGCGCGGCGATGAGCCCGCCGTAAAATACCCCGCCGGCCTGCAGCGTATCCAACGTAAAGATCTCCGCGGGATTTTCGCGATATCGCGGGTCGACAATGAGCATCATTGCCTTCGCGCCGGCGATGGCGGCCAGCGCGCAGTAGATGCCGAGATTGGTAACCGCGTCGACGTTCAGGGCATCGCGTTTGGCGAGGCGTGCCGCCATCCACAACCCCGTCAGGAATGCCAGCGCCACCAGCACGCCATAGGTGTGCAGAAAGGAAATATGGAAAATTTCAGGGTACATTCGCGGCCTGCGGTTTCGGACGGAGCAATCCCAGGGCCAGCAGCACGCTGCCCAGTACAATGGCCGAATCGGCAATGTTAAACGCCGGCCACTGATAATCGCGGACGTAGAGCAGCAGGAAGTCCGTCACTTTGCCATATAAAATGCGGTCCACCACGTTGCCCGCGGCGCCGCCCAGAATCAAAGAGAACCCCCAGCGCGACAGGCGATCGAGCCGCTCCGGCCGCCACAACAGAACCGCAATGCCGAGCACCGCGGCCAGCGAGAGCAACACCAGCGACAGCGTTCGCCACTGCGAGGTGGAGTCGTTAAACAGGCCGAATGCCACGCCGCTGTTCTCCGACCGTACGATGTCGAAGAATCCCGGAATGACCTTCAGCGAATCGAAAAATGAAACGTTGGTTTCGATAAGCCACTTGGTCAGCCGATCCAAAACCAGTACTGCTGCCCCGGTGCCGTAGGCTTTCAAACGGAGATCGACAATCGCGGAATCCATTGGAGGGGGTCAATACCATCCTAGCAAGCGCGGGCTGGACGATGATGCGATACGATTCTTCCATGGAAACCCGCACCCTTCCGCATACCGATTTGACGGTCTCGCGCGCTTGTTACGGCACCATGACATTCGGTAAGCAGAGCGATCAGGCGGTCTCCACCCGGCTGGTGGATTCCTGCCTGGACGCCGGCATCAACTTCTTCGACACCGCCAACTCGTACAGTGTCGGCGCCGCCGAGACCATCCTGGGAAACGCGTTGAAGGGCCGTCGCGACAAGGTGGTGCTGGCAAGCAAGGTGGGGTTCAAATCGGGCGACGCTCCCGGCGATAGCGGTCTGAAGAGCGAGTCCATTTTGAAGGCCCTCGACCTCAGTCTGCAGCGCCTGCAAACCGATCGTCTCGACCTCTATTACCTCCACGTTCCCGATTGGAATACGCCCATCGAGGAATCGCTCGCCGCCATGGACCAGGCGGTGCGCGCCGGCAAAGTGCGGTATCCCGCCATTTCCAATTACGCCGGCTGGCAGGTGGTGGAGATGCACGCGATCGCCGAGCGGTGCGGCTATCGCGCGCCCTATGTCTCCCAGCCTATGTACAACCTGCTGGCCCGCGGCATCGAACAGGAGTACCTCGCGATGTGCCGCCGCTTTGAAGTGTCGACCGTGGTCTATAATCCGCTCGCCGGCGGCTTGCTCACCGGCAAGCACCACATCGAGCGGCCCATCCCCGGCACGCGTTTCGACTCCAATCCGCTCTACCTCGACCGGTATTGGCACCCCGCATACTTCGAAGCCGTGGAGGAACTCAAGGCGATCGCCGCGGCGGGCGGGCGCACGCTCGTCGACCTTGCCCTGAATTGGGTACTGCATCATACGGTTGCCGATTGTGCCATTATCGGTGCTTCCACCGAAGCGCAGTTTGCCGAGAACCGCGAGGCTCTTCAAAAGGGGCCTCTGCCGGCCGATATGGTGGCAGCTTGCGATAGCGTGTGGAACCGTTTGCGGGGCATTACGCCGCGCTATAATCGCTAGCCGCGTCACGCGCAGGCGTCATTTTTGTGCGATCCGCGCGAAGATGATAACCTAACAGAACACACTCCAAGGAGGCGGTTTTTTGCTGGCGAATTTTCTTTACTCGGCGCCGATATGGCTGGTCGGATTTTTGGTGATCGGATTGTGGACCGGCCTTTCGCTCCTCGGCTTGAATATCTTCCATAAACGCGTTGACGTTCACCTACGGCATAAAGATACCGAGACCGTAGGGCTGACTTACGCGATCGTCGCAGTGGTTTACGCCGTTCTTCTGGCACTCATTACAGTAGACGTTTTCGAGAATTTCGCAAGAGCCGATACCATCGCTACCGCGGAGTCCAACCGGCTCAGCAATCTCATCCTCGATTCCACCGGTTTACCGCCGCAGATGGCAGCGGAGATGCGGTCGGACCTCAACAAGTACATCGATATCGTCGTGAAGAAAGAGTGGCCCAGCCAACGGGATGGCCAACTCGCCGAGGATGTCTTCGAGCCGGGCTGGACCTTGCTGGCGCATATCAACACCGAATTGGCGGTGTTCGAACCTGCGACGTTGGGACAAAACGTGGACAAGGCTGAGATGCTGCATGCCATGAACGAGCTGATCAAGGCGAGGCGCAGCCGAATCATCGCCGCAGGAGAACATTTGCCCGTGGTGATCTGGAAGATGCTGGTGCTGGGGGGTGCGATCTCAGTGATTTTTACCTTCCTGTTCGGAGCGCGCACGTTCCGGATTCACATGGCGATTACGGGACTGATCGCCGCTACGATCGGGCTGGTTTTCGTCCTCATTATCACCATGGATTTTCCGTTCCGCGGCACCGTCAGCGTTACCAGCGATTCGTTCCTGAATGTACAGCAGAGTGCTGCCGGCGCGTTGGCCGCGCTGCCGCACCATTGATCTTTATTCAAAGGGCAAGGACATGTTGAACGCATGGTTTTATGCGCATAAGACCTGGCAAACCGGGTTCGTAGTAGATGGCACGCTCGTCATAATCGCGCTCATCGGACTTTATATTTTTCACCGCTGGGTAGATTGGGAGAATCGCGAGCAGGACACCGCTATGGTGGGCCTGAGCTACGCGCTCTGCGGAAGCGTCTACGCCGTGCTCCTGGCTTTTGTGGCCGGGAATACGTTTGAGAACATGGAGCGGAGCAAAGGGATCGCATCGGAGGAGGCGAATTCCCTCACTGCCCTGATCTTCGATAGTGCCGGCCTCGATAAGGATATCGCTCTCCAACTGCGCGGCGAAGTGGACCACTATATCGACACTGTCACGAAAAAAGAGTGGCCCGCCCAAAA
>DATAUB010000011.1:0-138301 GCA_036268475.1 Bryobacteraceae bacterium
CAACCGCGCCAGCACGGGAACGTTCACCATCGACAACCGGCCCGAGCGAGGAGTGGGACTGAGCGACCTGGCCGTGGTCCGCAAGCTGGAGAATCTCACCGCTCCAGCCGACCCCACTGACCCGTTCGAATACACCGGCAAACGCGTGCTGCCGTTCGTCGCCAACGACTTTCCCCATGGAATGCGGCCGTTCGTGTTCTTCATGATCTACCCGGAAGCGGGAGACCGCGCCCAGCCGGTAGCCCGAGTGCGCCTGCTGAGGGATGGAAAGACGATCGCCACGCTGCGGCCTGAAGTGACGGAGCCCGACTCCACCGGCGGCATTCCGATGCTCTTACAGTTGACCGATAAGCCGGGCAGCTATGAAGTAAGGGCGACGGTCACGCAAGGGAAAAGCTCGACCGAAAGGACACTTCAGTTTACGCTCGCACGTTAGTGTTAGTTACAGGCGTTCCGTCAGGAGACGTGCAACGTCCCGGTAGCCGTGCAAAATCGCGACCACTTGCAACGGTTTCGTGTCCGGCCTATAAACGATCAGATAGGAATACACCGAAAAGAACCTCACCGGCTCTTCCGTAAGGTCACGTCGCCAGTGGCCGGCGCCCGGGGTCCGTGCCAGAAAAACGATCTGGCCGCGGATGGTCGTTTCCACCTGCTCAGCGATCTCTAAGCTGGCCTTGCTCTTGAGGTACCGCCATATCTCACGAGGTCATGCGCGGCTTCCGGCGCGAGAATGTAGCGCCGCGTCATTCAGGCTTGGATTTCTGTTCCGCCAGGTACGCGTCGAGCTGGTCTTCACCTATTCCTTCGCCGCGGTCGAGTTGCTCGATCCCACGCCGGATTTTGGTGTTGATGGCCTCCCGGTTTTCCAACAGCCAGCGGTCCTGTTCCTCCTGTGTTTCGAGCAGGTGCAGCAAGGCTTCCTCCGGAGTCCGGGCGCCGGTAGCCTGAATCTGCCTTTTAATCCTGGCTTCCACAGCCGCGTCATGTATTTCGATGTGCATGGCAATGTCCTCCTGGCAGGCTATCATTTTCATCGTATCAATGCCCTGACACTCTTCGGGCCAACGACGGGAGACTGGGAAATTGTGAGGGCTCCCCGTGCGTAGTGTTCCGCAGCTTCCCGCTCAGCGTATCCACGTTCACAGCCTATTTACTTTTCTGCTTCTTCTGCGCGAAGTGCCACGCGTGCTCGATGATCGTCCGCAGGTCGGTGTAATGCGGCGTCCAGCCCAGTTTGCTTCGCAACTTGGCGGAATCGGCGACCAGCCGCGGCGGATCGCCGTCGCGGCGCGCTCCCACTTCATACGGCACTTTGCTGCCGGTCACTGCCTCCACCGCCTGGATCGTCTCCATCACCGAGTGTCCCGTGCTGGTGCCGACATTGAACTGGTCCGATACGCCGCCCGACAGCAGGTAATCCAGCGCCAGAATGTGCGCCTGTGCCAAGTCGTGCACGTGGATGTAGTCGCGGATGCAGGTGCCGTCGGGCGTATCGTAGTCGTCGCCGAAAACCGTGACCGGCTTTCCCGTGATCACGGCGCGCAGCAGCAGCGGAATCAGATGCGTCTCCGGTTCGTGCTCCTCACCCAGCCGCCCTTGCGGATCGGCGCCGCAGGCATTGAAATAGCGAAGGCAGACGCTGGTCAGCCCGTGAATACGGTCGAACCAGCGCAGCAGCGTCTCTACCATCACCTTCGATTCGCCATACGGATTGACGGCGTGAATGGGGAACGTCTCCACAATCGGGCTGGACGCCGGCTCGCCATACACCGCTGCGGTGGAGGAGAACACCATGTGCTTCACGCCGGTTTCCACCATCGCGGTGAGCAGGGAAAGCGAGCCGCCCACGTTGTTATTGAAATAGCGCTCCGGCTCGCGCATCGATTCGCCCACCGCGATGAACCCGGCGAAATGAATCACCGCCTCGCACCGCGCCTGGCGCATGAGTTCGGCGAGAGCCTTCGTGTCGCACAGATCGAGCTTATAGAGAATCTTGCGCGGAACGTTGTGGCGGTAGCCTTTCGACAGGTTATCGACCACCGTCACTTCGTGCCCCTGTTCGAGCAGCAAGCGCACGGTGTGCGAACCGATGTAGCCCGCGCCGCCCGTGACCAGGATACGTTTCGGCGTCACTTAGCGGCTCGCCACCAGCGAACCGGTCCAGCGGGGGGAGGCCTTGTGGATGCGGCTCACCGCCTCCATCAGGTTTGCCATCGAGTTGGCGTAGCTGAAGCGGATATAGCCCTTACCGTATTCCCCGAAGGCGCCCCCATCCAGGCAGGAAACGCCGGCGTCGGTCAACAGATAGTCGGCCAATTCCTTGGAATCCACGCCCGTGCCTTTGACGTTCGCGAAGGCGTAGAATGCGCCGCCCGGAATGGGACAGTGGAAGCCTGGAATCGCGCTCAATCCGGCGCAAATGGCGTCGCGGCGGCGGCGGAATTCCGCCACCATTTCGGTGACGCAGTCCTGCGGGCCGGTGATGGCGGCGAGGCCGGCGCGCTGCGTGAAACTGGCGGTACACGAATTGGAATTCACCATCAATTTGGTGACCGCTTCCACCAGCCATTTCGGCATCACGCCATAGCCCATGCGCCAGCCCGTCATGGCGTATGTCTTCGAAAATCCGTCGAGAATAATGGTCTTTTCGAGCATCCCCGGGAAGCTCGCAATCGACACCGGTGGCTCGTCGGTATAACTGATGCGGGTATAAATCTCGTCGCTCAGCACGACGATGTCGCGATCGCGCAGCATCTCGGCGATCTGCTTCAGGTCGGCCGCCGGAATGGTGCCGCCGGTGGGATTCTGCGGCGAGTTGAGCACAACCATCTTGGTCTTGTCGGTCAGGCGATCGCGGAAGAGATCGAGGTCGAAGGAGAACCCGCGCGCTTCTTCCAGCGGCATGGGCACGGGCGTGGCGCCGAGGAAACGGATCATCGATTCGTAGATCGGGAAACCGGGGTTGGGATAAATCACTTCATCGCCCGGCTCGAGCAGCGCCAGCATGGGGAAGAAAATGATCGGCTTTCCACCCGGCACCACGGAAACATTCTCCGCGCCCACGTGAATGCCGCGCGATGACGATATATATCCGGCGATCGCCTCGCGCAGGTCGGGGAAGCCCTGCGTGGGGCCGTAATGCGTCCAGCCTTCGTCCAGCGCCTTCTTGGCAGCTTCCACTATGTGAGGCGGCGTGGGAAAATCGGGCTCGCCGATTTCGAGGTGGACGATACTTTTGCCCTGCGCCTCCAGCGCGCGTGCTCTCACCAGAACATCGAAGGCCGATTCGACCCCGATGCGGCTCATTCGTTCCGCTAATTTCATACCATTACACCGCCTTAATCTTAACCGATAGCTCTGGTTTTCGGCGAGCGCTGTGGGTGACAGGGAAGCAGATTCACAGAGACGCAGAGAAGATCGAGAACACGGAGGGGCGCAGAGACGACAAGCGTCGTGGCAGAGAATCTTGCCCGGCATGGAACCGTGAGTCTGAAGCTTCCAACAGAACACGGCGCGAAGGGCAACGGCCTCTAACCGCCGCGCGTGCCCTCGCTAAGCCCCTTCGCGGAAGAGAGGCGACCCTATTGAATCAGCCTTAGCCCGTTGACGCCGGGGATCGACCGCACCCACGAGTTCATCTCTTCCTCGTTCTGCAGCAGATCGCGCAGCGTCGCCTTACTCAGCACCTGGTCGATGGCCACCTGCACGGCGCGCCATAGCGAGCGTACCGAACAATCCACCGAGCGCGTGCAAATCGCCGCCTGTCCGGCGTGGCTATCGCAGAAATTGCTCTCGAAGAGGCGCCCGCCGAGTGCGTCGATCACGTCGCCGATCACGATATTCTCGGCTGGACGCGCTAGTGTGTAGCCGCCTTCTTTGCCGCGCGCCGCTTTCACGAAGCCATCCTTGCGGAGCACACGCAGAATCTTGGCGGCGTACGCCGCTGAGACGCCTTCCGCCAGGCTGATTTCGGGAATGGTGAGGCCCTGCCCCGAGAACCCGGAATAAGCAATCCGCACCAGGCAGCGGATGCCGTACTCTTCGTTGGCGGTGAGCTTCATCTTCTTTGCAGCCTCGTGATGGGAATAATATCTTCGATGCCGAGCGCCAGTTTGGCGGCTTCCGACATGCGCGCCTTGGTCCACGGCGGGTCGAAAACCAATTCCAGGTTTACGTCCGTCACTTCCGTGACGGCGCGGACGGCGCGCTCCACCTCGCCGGGCAGCGTTCCCGCCACCGGACAGTTGGGAGCGGTAAGCGTCATGCGAATGGCGACTCTGCCTTCAGCGTCCACGGAGCAATCGTAAATCAGCCCGAGTTCGTAAATGTTGACGGGCATCTCCGGGTCGAAGACCTTGCGGAGTGCGGCGATGACCTGGTCTTTAAGCGTCATTATCGGTGGTCACCGGCTCCTGGCCACCTTCGAGCGCCGATTTCAGTGTGTGCCACGCCAGGGTTGCGCACTTCACGCGCGCCGGATAATCACGCACGCCGCAGAAGACCACGAGCTTGCCGAGGTCTTTGGATACCGGCGTGTCGGTGGTCAGCAGGTCGTGGAATTTGTCGAGCAGCTTGAGCGCTTCCTCGCGGGTTTTGCCCTTGAGGCTTTCGGTCATGAGCGAGGCGGACGCGGTGGAGATGGCGCAGCCGGAGCCAACGAAGCTGGCGTCCTTGACGATGTCGCCTTCCATCTTGACGTAGAGCTTGAGCTTGTCGCCACAGAGCGGATTGTAGCCCTCGGCATTGTGGTTGGCATCCGCCATCACACGGCTATTGCGCGGGCGCTTGCTGTGATCGAGAATCAGGTCCTGGTAAAGATCGTCAACCATTAGGAGAAAATCTCCTTCACTTTTCCGAGACCGGCCGCCAGTGCGTCGATCTCCGCCGCGGTGTTATAAAATGCCAGCGACGCTCGTGTAGTAGCCGGCACATGGAACCAATCCATCACCGGTTGGGCGCAATGATGGCCGGTGCGCACCGCGATTCCCTGCCGGTCGAGCACCGTCCCGATATCGTGCGGATGAATGCCTTCGATGACGAAGGAGAGCACCGCAGCCTTCTCGCGCGCCGTGCCGATGATGCGCAGACCGGCGATGCGTGAGAGCGCTTCGGTGCCGTAGACCAGCAATTCGTGTTCGTAGGCCGCGATCTTGTCGAGTCCGATTTTGTTGAGGTAGTCGAATGCCGCGCCGAGTCCGATGCCGCCGGCGATGTTAGGCGTGCCCGCTTCGAACTTGTAGGGCAGGTCCGCGTAGGTGGTCTTTTCGAAGGTGACCACCTTGATCATGTCGCCGCCGCCCTGGTAGGGAGGCATGGCGTTGAGCAGCGCTGCCTTCCCGTAGAGGACTCCGATGCCGGTGGGGCCGACCACTTTGTGCCCCGACATGGTGTAGAAATCGGCGTCGAGATCTTGCACGTCGACGTGAATGTGCGGGGCCGCCTGCGCGCCGTCGATGAGAGTGAGCGCGCCGGCTTTGTGCGCCATCGCGATCATTTCCTTCACCGGGTTGATGGTGCCGAGCGCGTTCGAGACGTGCGTGAAGGCCACCATGCGGGTGCGCGGGTTGAGAAGCTTCTCGTACTGTTCGAGAATGAGCTCGCCGCGGTCGTTCATGGGAATGACGCGGAGTTTGGCGCCCTTCTCCTCGCAGAGCATTTGCCAGGGGACGATGTTGGAGTGGTGCTCCATGGCCGAGATTACGATCTCATCGCCCTCTTTGACGTTCTTGCGGCCCCAGGAATTGGACACCAGGTTAATGCCCTCAGTGGCGCCGCGGACGAAGATCACTTCGTTGACGTTCGAGGCGTTGAGGAATTGCTTGGCCTTGGCGCGTGTTTCTTCGTAGGCCGCGGTGGAGCGCTGGCTGAGCTCATGCACGCCGCGATGGATGTTGGCGCAATCCACTTCATGGAAATGGCGAATAGCGTCGACGACGGCGGTGGGCTTTTGCGCGGTGGCGGCGCTGTCCAGGTACACCAGCGGCTTGCCGTGGATGAACTGCCTGAGGACGGGGAAATCCTCGCGGATTTTCACCACGTCGAAAGCCGCTGCAATCACGCTAGTTGGCATAACTCCGTCCGTTGCGCGCGGGCTTAAGCCCGCGCCACCTCATGGAATTTCTCGAAGAGGTATTTTTCCAATTGCTCGCGGAGGTCCGGCACCTGAATCCGGTCGATGACGTCCTGGGCGAACGCGTAAGTCAGCAGGCTGCGGGCCTGCTGTTTGCCGATGCCGCGGGATTGCAGATAGAACAGCGATTCGGCATCGAGTTGGCCGATGGTGGCGCCATGGGTGCAGCGCACATCGTCGGCTAGAATCTGCAACTCGGGCTTGGTGTCGATGACGGCATCGTCAGAGAGCACCAGGTTCTTGTTGGTCTGCTTGGAATCGGTCTTCTGGGCGTCTTTGCGGACGATGATGCGGCCGTTGAAAACCGCAGCCGATTTGTCGTCGAGAATGCCCTTGTACATTTCGTGGCTGGTGCCGTGGGGCTTGGCGTGGTCGATAACCGTATGATTGTCAACGTGTTGCGTTCCGTTGACGATGTAGAGGCCGTTGACCGTGGCGTCCGTGCCTTCGGAGAGAACCACGTTGGCTTCGTTCCGTACAATTGCTCCGCCGAGCGCGATGGAATGGGTGGAGAAGGTGGCGCTGCGACCCAGTTGCGCCTGCAAAGTGGCGACATGGAAGGCGCTGGGGTCTTCACGCTGCACCTTGTAATGGTCCACGACGGAACGGTCGCCCGCCACGATTTCGGTGACGGCATTAGTGAAGTATTTGCCGGTGCCAGAGTAGCTTTCGACGATCGTGCAATGGGCGTCGGCGCCGACTATGATGAGGGCGCGCGGGGCCACGTGGGTGCCGTCGGCGGCTGTGTAATCAATACGGATGGGCTTCTCGATAACCGTGCCGCGAGGTACGTGGATGACGACTAAGTCCTTCAGGAAAGCGGTGTTGAGTGCGAGGAAAGCATGTTCCCCAAACGAAGCCACCTTGCCCAGATACTGCTCGGCGAGTGCTGGATCGGCTGCTACTGGGGCGTCGGTCACATGGGGAATCGAAGCCACGTGGGCGAACTGCGCGCGCGCGATGGGCGCGACGTTCGTGAAGCGCCACTCTTCGTTGTGAGTGTTGGGGAAGCCGAGTTCGGCGAAGCGCGCAAAGCCGGCCGCGCGCAACTCCTGCATCCAGGGCGCGACCGCGTCCTGTTTGGTGAACTCCGCCAGCCACTGGCCGGTCTGTTCTGCTACGGCACTCATGCCAGCGCTACCTCTTCGTCCTCGGCGATGCCCAGCCCGGCGTACCCTTCCTTCTCGAGTTGCAGCGCCAGTTCCTTACCGCCCGATTTCACGATCTTGCCGCCCGCCAGCACGTGCACGAAATCGGGCACGATGTAATCCAGCAGGCGCTGATAGTGGGTGACCACGATCATCGAGCGCTCCGGCGAGCGCAGGGTGTTGACGCCATGGGCCACCAGCTTCAGGGCGTCGATATCGAGCCCGGAATCGGTCTCGTCGAGGATCGCGAGCTTCGGTTCCAGCACGGCCATCTGAAAGATTTCATTGCGCTTCTTCTCGCCGCCCGAGAACCCGGTATTGACCGGCCGATTGAGCAGCGTCTGGTCCATATTCATCAGCGTCATCTTGTCGCGGACGAAGGTGAGGAAGTCGAAGGCATCGAGCTCTTCCAGGCCCTGACTCTTGCGGATGGTGTTGAGTGCGGCCTTCAGAAAGTACATGTTGCTGACGCCGGGGATTTCCACCGGGTACTGGAACGCCAGGAAGATGCCGGCGCGCGCGCGATCTTCCGGGGCCAGTTCCAGCAGGTCCTGGCCGAAGTAAGTCACCGAGCCGCCGGTGACGTTGTACAATTCGCGGCCCGCGAGCACGCCAGCCAGGGTGCTCTTGCCCGACCCGTTCGGGCCCATGATGGCGTGCACCTCGCCGGGATTCACGGTGAGGGAGATGCCTTTGAGAATTTCGCGTTCGCCGACTGTGGCGTGGAGATCGTTGATTTCGAGAAGTGACATTTTCGTTCTTGTTACCCTACGCTGCCTTCCAAACTGACGCCAAGCAGCTTCTGGGCTTCCACCGCGAACTCCATGGGCAGCTCCTTGAAAACTTCTTTGCAGAAGCCGTGCACAATCATAGAGACCGCATCTTCGGCGGAAATGCCGCGCTGCTTGCAATAGAAAATCTGGTCTTCGCCGATCTTCGAGGTCGACGCCTCATGCTCCACCTGCGACGAGGTGTTCTTCACTTCGAGGTAGGGAAAGGTATGCGCGCCGCACTGGTCGCCCAGCAGCATGGAGTCGCACTGCGAGTAATTGCGCGCGCCCGTGGCCGACTTCAGAATCTTCACGCCGCCGCGATAGGTATTCTGCCCGTGGCCCGCCGAGATGCCCTTCGACACGATGGTGGAAGTGGTGTTCTTCCCGATGTGGATCATCTTCGTGCCGGTATCGGCCTGCTGCCAGTTGTTGGTCAGCGCCACCGAATAGAACTCGCCCACAGAATTGTCGCCAATCAGCAGGCAACTCGGGTACTTCCAGGTGATCGCCGATCCGGTTTCCACCTGCGTCCACGAGATCTTGGAATTCACGCCGCGGCAGGCGCCGCGCTTCGTAACGAAGTTGTAGATTCCGCCCTTGCCGTCCTTATCGCCGGGATACCAGTTCTGTACGGTGGAATATTTGATCTGGGCGTTGTCGAGCGCCACCAGTTCCACCACCGCGGCGTGCAACTGGTTGGTGTCGCGCATGGGCGCGGTGCAGCCTTCCAGGTAGCTCACGTACGCGCCTTCATCGGCCACAATCAGCGTACGTTCGAACTGGCCGGTGTCCTTGGCGTTGATGCGGAAGTAGGTCGAAAGCTCCATGGGGCAGCGCACGCCCTTGGGGATGTAGCAAAACGAGCCGTCGCTGAACACCGCGGAGTTGAGCGCCGCGAAGAAGTTGTCGGACGTCGGCACCACGCTTCCCAGATACTTGCGCACCAGGTCAGGATGCTCGCGGACAGCCTCGGAGAACGAACCGAAAATGATCCCCATGTCTTTCAGCTTGCCCTTGAACGTGGTGGCCACGGAAACCGAATCGAACACCGCGTCCACCGCCACGCCGGCAAGCACTGCCTGCTCCTGCAGCGGAATGCCGAGTTTGGCGTACGTCTTCAGCAGCTCCGGATCCACGTCATCGAGGCTTTTGGGCCCGTCTTTTTGGGCCTTGGGCGACGAATAATAGATGATGTCGTTGTAATCGATCTTGGGGTAATGAACGTTGGCCCAAGTGGGCTCTTTCAGGGTCAGCCAATGGCGATAGGCCTTCAGGCGCCATTCAAGCAGCCATTCCGGCTCTTCCTTTTTCGCGGAAATCAGGCGGACGACGTCCTCATTCAGGCCGCGGGGGATGGTATCGGCAGCGATATCCGTGACGAATCCCCACTTATATTCCTGATTCGCAAAAGTTTCGATGGTTTGGGTGGAATCACTCACCGGGATGGACTCCTAAGCTGTTGGGCTGGTACCACATTAGCCAATCCATACTTTTTAGTCAAGATTACGCATTCAATGGATGCGCAGGGGATCCGAAAGGGTGCACCGGAGGGCTGGACGTTGAGAATCGCGAGGGAGAGGACACGCCAAATTGACCGTGCCGGCGGGTGCCGCTTACATGAATACCGGCCGGCCGGAAACGAGCGTAAAGGGGAGGTTGGCCGCGACCGCCATGTTGGTGTCGCCCCGGCGGGGCGCCGGCGCCGTTTCCACGATGAGGGTGACCGCCCTGGAGACCACGTCGCCATCGAATCCTTCCGCCAGGATGGTGTAGTGGGTGGTGTGCTCCGGTACGATTTCGAAGCACTTATTGGCAGCCGGCGCCACCGGCTCAAGCGAAGGCGAAATGCGTACCGATTTGGCGTTGGCTACACCGTAGCAAAGCTCCGCCTTGTCGCCGCGCAGAATGGCTCCGGTGGTGGCATAGAAGCGCAGGATCCGCACCGGCCCGTGCGGTCCGCCGATGGAAGGAATTCCGGAGCGCACACCGGAATCGGGCGCCGAACCGACGAACCAGACCGCCGCCATCAGCGCACTCGCCGCCAATACCCTCCCGCACAGCCACGACAACATCGTTACCTTAGACTATAGCTCGCAGGGAAAGGTTTCAGGTGCGGTACGCTGGTGGGGATATGGCCATCCGAATCGTGCAGGTGGACGCGTTTACCGACAAACCTTTTGCCGGCAATCCGGCGGCGGTGTGTGTGCTTTCGCATTCCGCGCCAGACGAGTGGATGCGCTGCGTGGCTCGCGAAATGAACCTCTCGGAAACCGCCTTCCTCACCCCTGAAGATGGCGGATATCGGCTGCGCTGGTTCACTCCGGCGGTGGAAGTGGACCTGTGCGGCCACGCTACCGTCGCCAGTGCGCACGTCCTCTGGCAGGACGGCCATCTCCCGCAAGGACAGCAGGCTCGCTTTCACACCCGCAGCGGACTCCTGCTGGCGGACCAGCGGGGTGACTGGATCGAGCTCGATTTCCCCGCCAAGATCGTGTCCCCAGCGGCTGCGCCGGCCGAATTGCTACCCTCGCTGGGCCTGCCGCAGGCGGTATTCGTTGGCAAGAATGCCTTCGATTACCTGGTGGAGATCGAGTCCGAAGAAGCACTGCGCCTCCTCTCGCCCGACCACAGCACGCTACGCAAGATCCCGGTGCGCGGCGTGATGGTGACCGCGCGATCGGCGGGCGGCGAGTTCGATTTCGTTTCGCGCTTCTTCGCCCCCGGGTCGGGCATCGATGAGGATCCCGTCACGGGATCGGCCCACGTGGCGCTGGGGCCGTATTGGGCCGGCCGGCTGGGCAAAACGGAGATGCTGGCATATCAGGCGTCGGCGCGCGGCGGCATCGTGCGCGTGCGCCTGGCTGGAGATCGCGTGCTGCTGGGCGGACAGGCCGTCACGGTAATGACGGCCGACCTGTTAGTCTGATCACCGCGAAATTTGAAACGCCTGCAGTCCGATTTCGTCGCTGCCGGGAATCCGGAAGCCGAACTGGCCGTGCACCGACGAGCCCTCCACTTCCCATTTATCCAGATCGAGCCAGCCATCGCGATAGATACTGAGCACTACGGATTGGGGACTCACCGCCAGACTAATCCCCATGGGCTTCTTCTTGTCTAATCCGTGCTGTAACTTGACCTGCCCCAGCTTAGTGCCGTTCCGCACTTCGTAGCGGGTCAGATTCTTATCGTCCAATTCGTAGTGGATGAAATTCTTGTCGTCGCGCCAGGCCACCGCCCACTCCACGTGCCGGCCCCTCATGGAGACCACGGTGAAGCGGACGGTTCCTTGCGATATGTCCGGCGGCGCCATTACCCAGTCGCCGCCCTTGTGGACCAGCGTGCCGTTCTGCGCCTGCCATCCGGGAACCTTCAGCCAATCCTCCAGGCCGAACAACATCGCGGGCCCGGTCTTGACGGGGGCTTTGGCTTCGGCTCGCCGAAGTGTCATGGCCGCCACCACGGTGGCTCCCGGGAGGACTTGCACGGAAGCGCTATTGGTGATGTACTGCGGAGCCGAGACGGTCACCAGATAGTGGCCCTCCGGCACACTCACACTCTGGCCCGTGACCTCGCGGTCCTGCGCCTCACCGTCGCGCTTGATGCGCACGTGCGCGTCCACTCCGGCAGGATTAATCTCGAAGCGCAGGGTACCGGTGGTCGGCGCCGATTCGAGCGCCGCCTGCAGATCCACCGTCTTCCCGGGCGCGAAGGTCTGCTCGCTCTGTTGCGTCTTGAAGCCGTCATGCTTCAATGTCACGGTGTGTTTGCCGGGATCGATGCCGCCCACCTGAAACTCGCCGTCGGAATGCACCGCGCCGCGGCTGATGTTGTCCACCTGCACATCCGTGCCGGGCGGCGCGTGGTGCACCGCCAGCACAGACTTGGCCGCCGTCAGCGTGAAGGCGACCTTGCTGTCGACGCCGGCCTTGATTTCCACCGTCTGCTGCGCCGACGGATTGAAGCCATCCTTCTGCACGGCAACAGTGTATTTCCCCGGCGATTTGTACACCACCAGCCGTCCGTGCACGGTGTCGCGCCGGTACTTCTGGCCATTGATGAGCAGATGTACCTGGTCTTCATTGGTTTCTACCGAAAGGGTGCCCAGGTTTTGTGCCGTTCCCAGCGAGACATAAATGCTGGGGGCAGGCTGCGCTTCGAAATCCATGCGGTCGTGCGCACCGGTGTCGGAATCGATCACCAGTTCATGCGAGCCGGGCGCGAGGCCGTCGAGCGGCATGCCGGCCGCGGACAGAATGCCGAGGGGCTTGTTGTCGAGCGTCAGGTGATAGCCGGGAGCGCTGCCGTAAAGGTGCGCGCTGCCGCCGATGCCGGTCAGCAGGAAACATCGCACGTTCTTGGCGTCGATGGTTCCCGCCAGGGTAGGCGCGGCGCCGGCCGTAATTTCGATGGGGATGGTTGCCGTGGAGTCGCCGCCCTTGAAGCCCAGCACATGTTTGCCGGCGGTGAGGTTATCGATCTCTGCGCCTCCGCCCTGAATCATTCCAGCGGCTGCGTCGTCCAGGCTCACAGTGCCTTCGGCCAAGTCGGTAAAGAACGAGGCGCGCGGGCCTTGCGCGTTGAGCGTGAGGTTGAATTCCGCGGGCGCTCCCGGTCCCACCACAATCGGCAAGGTAGCGCTCTGGTAGCCCGCCATTTGCGCCTGCACCTGATAATTTCCGGGAGCCAGTTCCGAACTGCAGTTGGAGATACCGCAGGTCTCGCCGTTGATCTTGATTTCCGCTCCGGTGGGCGTGGCATGCAGAGCCACCGCGTACTTTGCGGCGGCGGTGGGCCGCGGCGTGGGCTTGGCGCGGTGACGCAGCACCGTAACACCGAGCGCGATGAGCACCAGCACAATCACCGCGGCGGCGGTACCGAACAGTAATTTCTTGGGATGTCCGCCGGGAGGCGCGGGCGGCCGCGGCGGGCGGGGCGGAGTGGCCGCCAACGGTACGGGCGGAGGAATCTGAGGCGGAGGCGGAGTGGCCGTTACCCCGGTAGGCGGAGGGGGTTGCGGCGGAGCCGCCATTCCCGGGAATCCCGGCGTCACCACCGCCAGTGGGATGGTGGGGGATTCGCGCGTGGGTAACGAAACCGGCGGGCCGGGCGGCGCTGTCGCTTTGGGTACGATGGGCGGCGCGGCGGGCGGCGGAGCGGTCTTGCGGCCCACCAGCCCTTGTGCCAGGATCGTGGCCTGAGCGTGATTGGGTTCGATCCGCAGGATCTCCTGCACATACTTGTCGGCGCCGGACGGATCGCTATCGAGCTTCTTCCGCGCCTGGTCGAGCAGCCCGTTCACCAGTACGGTGCGAATGACGGAATTGCGCGGATCGAGATCGCGCGCCCGCCGCAGGCAATCCAGGCCTTCATCCATCGAACCTTTGTTGATGGTGTCGTGCGCCTTGCCCAGCAATTCGAGCGCCTGGTTGGCACGCTCCTGGCCCTTGCGTACCTGGTCTTCCAGCGCCAGCAGTTCCGGGTTGCCGGGCGATTCGCCCAGCCCGATATTGATGGCTTGCACGGCGCGTTGGTAGTCGCCGACCTCAAGATAGCTCCGGGCGTGTCCGGCCCACTCGGATTTCCCCGCCGGAGCCGCCGGAGCCGCTGGTGGGGGAGCAACTGCGGGCGGGGCCGGCGCCGGTGGCGGCTGATCGCGCCGCTGGGTCAGGCGTTCAATTGCCGCGGCCAGGCCGGGTTGCCTGGGGTGAATCGATTTCAGGATCTGCCACTGGTCCAGGGCGTCGGCGAAGTGGCCTTCCTCTTCGTACTTGCGTGCGCTGGCGATCATGGAATCCACCACCTCGCGCAGGTCGCGGACCGCTTGCAGCGCATTCTGCAGGTGGGGTTCGGCGGGGTACAAGCGGAGGGTGTTTTCCAGAATAGCGGCGCGCCGTTCCAGATCCGGCTCGTCGTTGGCTTTGCGCTCCGTCTCTACGATGGCCTGCGCCGCGGTAGGCGAACGGGGTGGCTGGCGCGCCTCCACTTCGGCTTTGAGCGGCTTGAACAGGGCGTGATTGGGATATTTGGCCAGATACTGCCGGCACAGCGCCATGGCGCCGTCCAGGTTGCCCAGGTTCAGCTGGCGACGGGCCTCGTCATAGGCGTTCTTGATGGCGTCGCTTTCGGAGTGCACCTGATTGTAGAAATTGCGATAGGTGCTGCCGCGGCCGGCATCGGGATCGGGAAAATCGCGGTCCATCGCCGCCAACTCTTCGAGTTTGCCAAGGGCGGCCGTTACTTCGCCCTTCTCCCAAGCCTCGACAGCACTCTGGTAGAGGCGCGCCTTCTCTTCGCGCACGCGCGTTGGATCGTTCGGAGTCATAGGGCAGCCTCTCCCAAGCTATTGGCTGTTGCTTAACTATAAGATCATAAAATAACGGCGCAATCCAAGCCACGCGTCCCGCCGTGCCGGGCGGGTATGATGGAAAATTGGCGCATCGATCCAGGGCAGCTCGCGAAAAAGACAAGCCGCGCAACCCTCCACCAGGGGTCCAGGCTGCCGTCCCGGCGCCGGTTTCAGCCGCGCCCATCGCATGGAAACGCCATCTGGTCCCGCTTCTGGTGCTGTGGGCGATGGCGGTCCTGGCCTACTCCAACTCTTTCCGCGCGGGCCTGATTTACGACAATCAGTTCGTCATCCAACAGGATTCGCGCATTCGCCAGGCAACCGGCGAGAACATCCACCTGATCCTCTCCAAGGATTACTGGTACAAGACGAGCGTCAGTTCGCTGTATCGCCCGCTGGCCACGCTTTCCTATCTGTTTAACTATGCGGTACTGAAAAACGGGGCAGCACCGGCCGGCTATCACGCCATCAATCTGGCCCTGCATCTCGCCAATATTACGCTGGTCTATCTGCTCGGCTGGCTGGTACTGGCGGAATTCTGGCCGGCGTTCCTGATGGCTGCTCTTTGGGGCGTCCATCCGGCACTGACCGAATCGGTCACCAACGTGGTGGGGCGCGCCGATCTGCTGGCCGCTTTCGGAGTTCTCGCCGGCCTGCTCTGCTTCGCGCGCAGCGTACGCATGGACGCCCGGCGCGCCATCCCGTGGCAGATCGCGATCGTGGCGGCCAGCGCCATCGGGATTTTCTCCAAGGAAAGCGGAATCGTGATCCTGGCGGCGATATTTCTGTACGACGTTGCCTGGTGCCGCGCCGCGCCCGTTCGCGCAAGGGTGGTCGGCTATGCGGCGGCGGCCGCTCCGGTGGCGGTGTTTCTGGCGGTGCGGGCGCAGATTCTGCAGAACACGCCGGTCGCGCCCATTCCGTTCACCGACAATCCGCTGGTGGGCGCGGCCTTCCTGGCAGGAAGGCTCACGGCGGTGAAGGTACTGGGCAAATGCTTGTGGCTGCTGCTTTGGCCGGCGCACCTTTCCTGCGACTACTCCTACAACCAGATTCCGCTGTTCACCGGCAACCTCACGAGTTGGCAGAACTGGCAGGCGCTGATCGCGCTGGCGTTTTTCAGCGGCGCCGCCGTGCTGGCGGTATACAGCTACCGAACGCGGCGGCCGCTATTCTTTTTCATCGGGTTCTTTTTCGCCGCCCTGGCGCCCACCGCCAACATTTTCTTCCCGATCGGTACCATCATGGCGGAACGCGTCCTGTACCTGCCGTCGATCGCAGTGGCGGCCCTGATTGCCTGGGGCGGTTGGCAACTTTTTCAGCGCCTGCAGCCGCATTGGCCGGCGGCGCGCGTGGCGGCGACCGCACTGATCGCGATGGTATGCCTGGCGTTGGGCGTCCGCACATTCCTGCGCAATTTCGATTGGTATGACGAGAACAGCCTCTGGAGCAGCGCCGAGCGCGCCTGCCCGGAAAGCTATCGCCCGCATCAGCACGTGGCCGACTGGCTCGCCAACGCCAAGGATTTCGACGCTGCCGACCGCGAAGTGGAGCGCTCGCTCGCCATCCTAGAGCCGCTGCCCGAGAAGGACCAGGTCGCGCTGGTATACACCACCGCCGGCTTCTGTTTTCGCGCGCGCGGCGACTCGCTGGGGCCCCAGGCGGGTGAGGTCTGGTATCGCAAGGCACTGCAGGTTTTGCTCGAAGGGGAAAAGGTGGATGCCGCCGTCAATGCCGATTTTCAACTGCAAAACCGGCTGGCCGGGAAAGAGGCCGGCCCCAGCCACGCCGTACCGTTCTATCTGGAATTGGCCCGCACGTATCGCAGCCTGGGACAATACCAGGACGCGTTGAACACGCTGACTTCCGCACCATGGCCCGATCCGCAGGCGGAACTCTTCGAGGAACTCTCGAAGACCTATCGCGCCATGGGCGACGCGCCGCAGGCCGCGGTCGCGCTGCTGGAAGGGATCGCCATGAATGTGCCGGATGAAGTCCGCCTGGCCGCTGAAGTGGTGGACCTCTACAAGCAGACCGCCACTACAAGTTGTGCGCTCTCCGGCAGCGGCGCCGCCAGCGCCATCAACTTCAGTTGCCCTTTGGTGCGCGAGCAACTCTGTCTCGCCAGCCGCAACGTCGCCATTCTCTACCACCGGATGCATCGCGACAACGACGCCCTGTCGACAGCGGCGGGCGCAGTCAACAGTCTGGGCTGTCCGGCCGGTATGTTTCGTTAGCCCCCGACAAAAGCAGCCGGCCGGCCCGTAGCTCGGAGGAAGCGCTACGAACCGGCCGGCATCTGCTACTGGCGGAATTTAGACAGCCACGTACATCGTGTTGCCTTGGCGATTCACTAGCAGCAGAGTCTGGTTTTTCGCGTTGCTCATGGCAGACGCGAAATCGTTAGCGTTGTGAATCGGTTTGCGATTGACTTCCTGGATCACGTCGCCACGCTGCAGACCGGCATCGGCCGCCGCGCTGGAAGGATCCACTTTGGTTACCACCACACCCGAGGTGCCCGCGGGCACGCCGAGTTGCTGGGCCAGACCGGCATTCAGATTCTGCACGGAGATGCCGGAAAGTTCGCTGTTGGTATTGCCCGAGCCTGGCTCCGCGTTGGCCTGCTCGCCGGGGAGTTCGCCCAGCGTCACGGCCATGGCTTGCTCAGAGCCATTGCGCATGACCTTCAAGTTCACGGTGGTGCCGGGAGCCATCATGGAGATGCTCATGCGGAGTCCATTGGCGTCGGCGACTGGCTTGCCGTCTACGGAGACGATGATGTCGCCGTCCTTGAGGCCGCTCTTGGCCGCGGGACTATCGGCGCTGACGTCGCCCACCAGCGCGCCGTTGAATTCCTTCACGCCGAACGCTTTGGCGATGGCCGGAGTCACATCCTGCGGCACGATGCCCAGGTATGCGCGGGTGACTTTACCGGTCTTGATGATTTCGTCCATTACGGTGCGGGCGAGATTCGCCGGGATCGCAAAGCCGATACCCTGGTTGCCTTCCGAACCGTGCGAGAGGATGGCCGTATTGATGCCGATCAGTTCGCCGCGGTCGTTGATGAGAGCGCCGCCCGAGTTGCCGGGATTGATGGGCGCGTCGGTCTGGATGAAGTCCTCATAACCTTCAATTCCCAGATTGTGGCGGCCGGTGGCGCTGATGATTCCCATGGTCACCGTTTTGCCGACGCCGAAGGGGTCGCCGACTGCCAGAGCGTAGTCGCCGATCTGGATTTTGGAAGAGTCGCCGATCACGATGGTCGGAAGGTCGGTGGCGTCGATCTTAATGACGGCCAAGTCAACCTTGGAGTCGCTGCCGACCACGTGGGCCTTATAGTCACGGCCGTCGGAAAGCGTCACTTTCACGTCGGTGGAGCCATCCACCACGTGGTCATTGGTCAGAATGTAACCGTTGGGACTGACGATCACGCCCGATCCCAGCCCGCGCTCGCGCTGCTCCTGCGGCACTTGCGGCACGCCGCGCATGTTGCCGTTACCGCCGAAGCTGCCGCCGAAGAACTGGCGCAAGAAATCGTCGTCCGGCGCCTGCCCTTGAAATGAGGTGGGAGTCTTGACCATTTTGCTGGACGAGACGGTCACTACGGTCGGCAGCACCGTTTTTACGATGGGTGCGAAACCGGTATGGCTGGGAGCCTCGTTGGGATCAGCCAGCCTCAGCGATGCCGGGGGGTTATTGCTGAAGGCGTGTTCTGCGGCTGCTAAACCTAAGCCACCGACCCCAAGAGCCAGGGCCATCGCCACAACCGCGGCTTTTGGGCGTATCGATACACTTCGGGTATCCATGTAGATTTTCTCCTTTGAAACGATTTGCGTCTACAATTACCGGCGGCATCCGCCGAATTGTCGATCCACTAGAATAGATGCGCGGCGGGGCACTTCGTTTGTAGTAGGAACTTGGTATTCGAGGTGGGGAAGAGTCAGTACGATCTTCCCTGTAGCCCAAATACCCGCAAATGCGTCTGCCTGCGATGGTGACGAAAAATCCCGATGCGGATACAATACATTTGATGTCCGTACGGTTTCGCCCCAGTCTACCCCTCGGTTCCCCTTTTTTCTTCCTGGTTCTTCTGCTGGTTTCGGCTGCTGTGATGCCGGCGCGCGCCGGTTCCCAGTGCGCGGCATCCACCAACGAGTTTCTCAACGCACGGCTGTCATTTTGGCAGCAGCGGCTGGATTTACAGGACTGGACACTGTCGGTGCTCTCCACCCGTCGCGCCGACCTGAAGCCCGAAACGCTCGGCAACATTCACTGGGACGCGCCCCACAAGACGGCCGTGGTGCGCGTGCTGGACATTTCCGATTACCGTACGTCGTGTCCCGCCGCGCTGGACGACATGGAACTGACGGTGGTGCACGAGTTGGTACACCTTACGCTTTTCCCGTTGCGCAGCCCCACCACCGACCGTCACCAGGAAGAGCGAACCGTGAATCAGATCTCCGATGCGCTGCTGAAACTCGATCGCCAAAGCCGTGCGCACACTGCCGCTCTTGCCACGGTCCACAATTAGGGGAGCGACCCGGCGAGAACGCCGCCCGCCGCGCCCGGCGCGATCAGATGCGCCTTCACGATGTAGCGCTTGGGTGCGGGACCGATGTAATAAAACGGGTAACAGGTGACGAGCGTGAGTTCCGCACCGCGTCCCGCTGCCAGAACACTGACAGCCTTGGGACTGACAATCGACATCTCATCGACGCGATACCGATACGTCGCCGACGGTGTTTCCAGGCGGATCTCGTCGCCCTTGCCGACTTCGGCCAACCGTCGAAACAGGCGATCGCGATGGCCGGCCACGCCCACATTCCCCCTTTGGCCGGGGAAAGCGGTGCCCGGAATGTGGCCGAGTGCGACATCCAGCGTGCCGTCGTCGTCACCCTCCCGCACCATGGCGCGAAGCTGGATGCGCGGGATGGACAGGCGCGCCACAATTCCGCTATGTCTCGCCGGCAAAGCAGCGGGATGGGCGGGCACGGCGGACTTTGTCAACGGAGCCGTCTGCGCGCGGTCGGCCGCCTGTTCGCTCTCGAAGATCTTCTCATCGTGCTTCTGATCGAGCGATTGGCGCACCACTGAGGAACCCCAAACGCCAATTCCGATCCCGCCGGCAAACAACAGCAGGCTGCCCAGAAGACGTCGCATCTAACGGCCCTTTCCGTTCCCGGGCTCTTCAAACCGATATTGGGTGCGCGCGCGCGCAGTCAGCCTGGGATGTGAAGGCGCTGTCACCTTTACGTGAACGTGGCGGAGCGATCCTCCGTTGATGGCTGGTGGAACGTAGCCGATGGTGTAGCGCGTGCGGATGTCCTTGGCAATGGCGCGGCACACATCGGTCATGTCCGCGGGACTCGCCGGAAAATAAGCCTCGCCCCCACTGACTCCGGCGAGGTGCTTGAGGACTCCCGGCGATTGGTCCATATCGTCGTCGTCGTAAAGTCCCACCGCGTAAATGGTGGCGATGCTGCCATCGAGCTTGTCGAAGATGTCATGCCGGTCATGCCGGCTGGCGTTATCGCCGCCGTCGCTGATCAACACCAGGGCTTTCTTTTCGCGATGGCCCAGATCGAGCTGTTTCAGGCCATCATAGACAGCATCGTAGAGTGCCGTCCTGCCGTCCGCGCGGCCGCGATAGAGGGCTGTACTGAGCGAGCGGATGTCGCTTGAGAAGAGCTCGTTCTCAGGCAGGCCGCGCCGCACTGTTTCATTGAAGTTCAAGATAAAAGTTTCATCCCGCGGATTTCCTTCCGCGATTAATGTGCGCGCCGCGGTAATCACGTCCGGACGTTTCGGACCCATACTGCGGCTGTCGTCAACCAGAATTCCCACGGTGACCGGAAGATCCTCCCGGCCAAAGACTGCAATGTGTTGCTGCGTGCCGTTTTCGAAGACCGCGAAATTGTTCCTGGCAAGCCCTGGAACCAGGCCGCCAGAGCGATCTTTCACGCTTACGTCCAGCACCACCAGGCGCACATCGCTATGAATCGTGAAGCCTTGCGGCTCGGCCTGCGGTTCTCGGGCTGCGCCGCGCCGGACGATGGAAGCGGCTCCGGCGATCAACAGACCGTATATTGCCGTGCGCCGTTCCATCGGTTCCAACGCCTCGCTTTTATGTTACGTCGATGGTTAAGCAGATCGCTTCAGTAACAGTGTTCCGCCGAGACCGGCGAACATCAGTCCGCAGAGTCCGATCATGGGGTAAGGACTGCCGGTGTGAGGAAGTGCCGCGGGTGCTTCCTGCGGCGCCTCACGGTTGGCCGTGTTGTCGTCGGGTGCGGGCGCGGCTTGTTCGGCCGCCGGCGTGGGGGTCGGCTGTACCTGATCTGTTTCGGGCTCCGGAGCGGCCGCAGGCACGGGCTCAGAGACCGCTGGAGTGGTGGTCGTAGCGGTCGACTCGGTGGAGGCGACGGCCGTGCCAGTGGGCGGCGGCACGTAGGTGGCTACTTGCTTCGGCTGATTCGGGTACGGGAATTCGTCGCCCGTAGTCTCACCGGGATAATACCAATCGCGAAGCGCCGGCGCCGTTCCGGGAGGCGTTTCCCACCAGGTGAACTGGGTAGAACCAGTGGCGTGCGGGCGAATGGCAACTTGTGTCACCACTGTATTGATGATGTGGGTTTCATTGCCATTGAAGATCTGTACGACGTGCCGGTCGACTCCGAGCGTGCCGTTGAGAATCAGCCGGAGCACATATGTCCCCGGCTGCAACACCGTATCTTTTACCTGAATCGGCTCATGTACGGTGAGAATCGTTCGTTTAGTCCATTCGTCGGCATGGGCGCTGACTGAGAACAGGCCGGCGGCGAGCAGAGCTCCGCACGCCAACGCACTGCCTTGGCGCCAATGGGTGAATTGAAGTAGTTTCATGGAAGTAATCCTTTCCTGAGGTCGCTGATGCCGTCCGGGTATTCCCAAACAGCCTTCCCACTCCAGAGCGAAGCACTCCGCGAACCAATGGGCTCCCGGTTACATCGCGGGGACCAGGGCGCCTATCTGTGCCATTCCTCACCTTCGCACCGCCCCTGACACTGTGTCCGGGTCGAAACTGAAGTTGATGGAGAAGTTTTTACTGGTGCTGGCGATTTCGGGAATCGCGTTGCAGGTGCTGCTGCTACTGGTGGCGCTGTTCGAGCCGCCGCTGGCCTATCGTATCCAGCAGCGTCCCCGCACCACCTTAAACTCCGATGAGTTCGCGCGCGTTCTGGGAACGGTGGCCGATTCCGAACCGCATCGCGACACGCAGGTGGACGTGCTGACGAATGGCCCGGCGTTCTACGAAGCGGAACTGGCGGCCATCGCACAGGCGCAGAGCCACATCTGCATCGAAGCCTATATTTTCCAGAAGGGCTCGATTGCCACGCGCTTCACGGCCGCCCTGGCGGAGCGGGCGCGCGCCGGCGTGGAAGTGCGCATCGTGCTCGACGCCCTGGGCAGTTTTAATACATGGCGGCACACGTTTCGAGACCTGATTGCAGCCGGCGGACAGGTCGAATGGTACATGCCGTTCCGCTGGTACAACCTGCTGCGCATCAACAATCGCACGCACCGCGAAATGATCGTGGTGGATGGCCTCATCGGCTTCATCGGCGGCGCGGGGATTGCCGACCACTGGTATCGCGATCGCGGCCGGCATAAGCGCCGGTGGCGCGACACCATGTTCCGTGTGCGTGGACGGGCGGTGGCCAGTTTGCAATCCATGTTCGCCGAGAACTGGCTGGAGTCTTCCGGGGAACTGCTCAGCGGCGAGAAGTATTACCCGGTATCGCAGACCGAAGGGGGCACGGCTGCCATGATCATCAACAGCACGCCCTCGCACGGCCGCGGCACGCGTGCCCGCATGGTGTTTCAAACTCTGATCGCGTCAGCCTGCCATAGCATCCACATTACGACGCCATATTTCCTACCCGACCGCAGCGCCCGCCAGGAACTGATTCGCGCCATGAAGGATCGTGGAGTGGAACTGACAATCATCGTCCCCGGAACCCACAGCGACCATTTGCTGACGCGCCGCTCCAGCCGCCGCCTCTACGGCGACCTGCTCAAGCATGGCGCCCAAATCTATGAATACGAGCCCTCGATGATCCACACCAAGTCGCTGGTAGTGGATAGCGTATGGAGCGTAGTGGGCTCCACCAATTTCGATTCGCGCTCCTTCGGCATCAATGACGAGGTAAACCTGGCGGCGCTCGACGACACACTCGCCCGGCGGCTGGGGGAGGATTTTCGGAGCGATCTGGCGAAATCGCGATGCATCACTTATGAGGCTTGGAAACAGCGGCCGGTGACCGAGCGGGCCAACGAATTGCTCGGTTGGATTCTGGAGCGCCAGCAATGAACCGCCTGCGCGCAGTTACTTACAACGTGCATAAGTGCCGCGGCATGGACGGCCGCGTCAGCGCGGTGCGCATCGCCGGCGTGCTTGGCGAAATCGATGCCGACGTGATCGCTCTCCAGGAAGTGCTGGGCCACCATGCCGATTCGATCTCGCGCGAGCTAGGTATGACGTATGCGCTCGGCGAGAATCGACGGCATCGCGGGTATAGCTATGGGAATGTGGTGCTGAGCCGGTGGCCGATCGGCGAGACGAAAAACTACGACTTGAGCGTTCACGGCCGTGAAGAGCGCGGCTGTCTACGGGCCGATATCGCGGTGAACGGCGGGGCGCTGCTTCACGTCTTCAACGTTCACCTGGGGACATCGCTGTTCGAGCGCCGCCACCAGGGTCGCAAGCTGGTGGCTCCGGAACTGTTGACGCACAGCGCTCTACGCGCGCCGCGGCTGGTAATGGGCGATTTCAACGAGTGGACCAGCGGCCTGGCCACGCGGCTGCTCTCCGCGCAATTGGAAAGCGCCGACGTGCGCGGCCACCTGGGCAGGTGGCGCACCTACCCCGGGCTGCTGCCCATGCTCCATCTCGATCACATTTACTACGATCGCAGCCTGCATCTGGAGAGACTGCGCCTCTGCCGGACGGCGAAGTCGCTGGTGGCGAGCGATCATCTTCCGCTGGTGGCGGAGTTTGCGTGGGGAGAATGAGCCTGCAGCAGACCTAGTTCTTCGTCTTATCGGTGAGCGAGCGCGCGTCGCCGCGCTTCACCTGCGCGCGCCGCCGGCCCTGCTCCAGATTTCCCGCGGCCTTTGCCCGCGCCGCTTCACTGATCTCGACATGATTGTTCACCGCCAGTGCGCCGCCGGTTTTCGCCAGCCGCGTAGCGGTGCCCTTATGTTGGATGACGTTGGTCTTACCTTCTATGGTGGCGACCCCGCCCTGCACGTGCACCGTAAATTTCTCGACGTTGATCTTCGATCGTGCGAATTTGGCGCGAATCGTGGCCTCAATCTGGGCGTCCGATTTCATCGGCTGGCGGGCGGGAGCCTTGGCGGTTTGCGGAGCGGTATGCGAAGGCGCGGGCCTCGTCTGGCCGGTGCAGGCAGCAGCGGCCATCAATAGCGAGGCGATCGGCGCAAGAGCGTGTCTCATTTCGACAGTAGAGTCAGGCACAATTTCCGAACGTCTCAGAATTCTGTGCTAAAGTGAGGGTTTCTCAGGGGTTGTCCGCTTCGAATGTCCGAACAGATCCTGCTGCAAGGTAAAATTCTGGGTACTGGGGAGTTCCTGGTGGCCGGTCACGCAGAAGGTCGTTCTACGCGCTCCGCCGGTGAAGATCTGCTCGCCGGCCGGTCGCAGTGGATCGCTCTGCTGTCCGAAGCGCTGCCTCGCGCGCTGCTGGCCGAACTTGGGCTGGCACGGATTTTGCTCGGCTCAAGCGGCGGCGGCCAGTTCCTGGTAGTGTTGCCCGGCGAAGCGCGCGGTCCGGCGGAAGACTTTCTCGCCACCGCCGCCAAACAGGTATCCGAACTGAGCGGTGGGTATGTCCGCGTCATCTGGGCCGTTACCGACAACCTGGGCGACTGGGCGATCATCCGCCGGCGCCTGAACACCGAACTGCAGCGCAAACGCAACGCGCCCCTGGCCGCATCCGGCGCCGCCGCGTTTCACGCCATCGCCCACACGCGCGACGCCGAAGCCGACGCATATTTTTCCAAGGAACTGGGCGCCAAGGTGCGCGAGGCCGGCTCGGTGGGCTGGTCGCCCGAGAACCCCGGCAAGATCGTGGCGGGCGCCGGCAAACACACCTGGAGCATCACCGCCAATCTCTCGGGCGACGGCATCATGCTGGCGCGCCACGCGGCTCCGTCGGACGACAGTAAGTCCATCGCTCCGGTGCAGACTCTGGCGCGGCGCGCGCAGGGCCGTTCCATCTGGGGCGTGCTGCGCGGCGACGTCGACAATTTCGGACTCCGCCTGCGCCGCGTGCACAGCATCGAGGAGCACGTGCCGCTCTCGGTCCTGTACAAGCAGTTCTTCGCGGGCGAACTGGAAGTGTTGTGCTCGTTGCCGGAATTCTGGCGCAAGGTGACGGTGATCTATGCGGGCGGCGACGATTTCGCGGTCTACGGCTCCTGGGACGCCCTCATCGCGCTGGCACGCGAGGTGCAGCGCCTCTTCCATCGTTTTACGGAAGAGAATCTGAAGGATTATCCGGGCGCTGAGGGCAAGACGATTTCGATGGCCATTGCGCTGGCGCCGGAGACGTACTATCCGCTGGCGACGGTGTACGAGGATGCCGGCCGGAATCTCGATCTCGCCAAAGCCGCCGACAAGGATTGCATTTATTTGTTGGGCCGCATTTTGGAATGGCGGCACCTGAACGATGCGGCGGAACTCAAGGATACGGTCACCCGGCTGATCCACGATTTCCGCATGTCGAAACAGTTCCTCTATCAACTGCGGAGTTTTTATCGCCGCGAGGCATACGCCGAAGGCGAGGCCGCTACCGAACGCACGTGGCGTTTTCAGCGGCGCTTCAATCGAATTCTGAGCGGCACGCGCGACCGTGAATTTCAAAAACTGCGCAGCCACATCATCAACGAGATCGTGGGTAAGAAGTCCGCGGAAGTGAAGCTGCGGCCCGCGGGCCTGGTGGCCCTGGAATGGGCCAGATTAGTGACTGAGGTTTAGGACATGGCAGAAGAGCAGGCACCAAAAAAGGAAAGCCGTCCCCCGCGGGAAGGCGGCGGACCGCCTCGGGGCGGCGGAGGCCCGCGTGGCGACCGTCCGCAGGGTGGACCGCCGCATCGCGAAGGCGGCGATCGCGGAGATCGCGGCGAGCGCCGCGGTTTCGATCGCGGCCGGCCCGAAGGGCCGCCGGAAATCGAACTCGAAAAGCTCATCGGCGACAGTCTGTATCTCGACAATCAGGCGCACGCCGTAGTGAGCCGCATGCGCGACATGGATTCCGGCACCAAGAGCCAGTTGCGGCGCCTGTATAGTGCGGTGCGGCGCGCTGTCCGCGCCCCCGAAAGCGAGCGGCAGCACGAGTTCGTCATGTTGCGCGCCCGTCTGGCTTACACCATCGCGCGACATGGTCTGCGCAGCCTGGATCAGCTCGAAAAGCTGCTCCTTCAGGTCACGCGCCGCAACGATGCCCGCGGATACGAACGGTTCAAGGATCTTTTCGAGGCCATCGTGGCCTACAACGAGTAAAGCATGAGCGCACACACCTCTCAAACCGAGTTGAAACTCGTCGGCAAGCTGATTCTGGAAGGGGAAATGACCTGCGAGACGGGACTGCACGTCGGCGCAGGCAAGGGTTCGCTGGAAATCGGCGGCTCCGATAATCCCGTGGTGAAAGACGCATTCGGGCGCCCCTACGTGCCCGGCAGTTCGCTGCGCGGCAAGATTCGTTCCCTGCTGGAGCAGACTTCCGGCATGGCGATTCCTTCGGAGCTGGTCTACCTTTCGCGCCGCAAGGGCCAGGAAGTGCGCATCCATCAAAGCGACCGGCCCGACGACGATATTTGCCTGCTCTTCGGCCGCAATCCCGGCCGCATGGAGCGCGTGCAGGGCGAAACGCTGGAGACTTCGCAGGCCACTCCCGCGCGTCTCGCGGTGTTCGATGCGCCGCTCGATCCCGAAAGCATTACCGCCCAGATGCGCGAGAATCTCGACGACGAACTCACTGAAGTGAAGAGCGAGAACGCCATCGACCGCATCACTTCACAGGCCAATCCGCGCACCCTGGAGCGCGTTCCTGCCGGCGCCCGCTTCAAGACACGGCTGGTGATGGACGTACTCTGCACCGAAGACGCGCCGCTGTTCCTGCGCGTGGTGGAAGGGCTGCGCCTGCTCGAGGACGATACCCTGGGCGGCGGCGGTTCGCGCGGCAGCGGTCGCGTAAGCTTTTCCAAGCTACGGTTGGTCTGGCGCGGCAAGAATCACTACGCCACCGGCGCTGCCGAAAAGGAAATCGCAGCGGGAGCTACGCTGGCCGCCATTCAATCGGCCGTCACGGCGTCGAACTTTTCTTTCCTGAACGAGGAGTAATGAATCCGGGACTGGTAGTCAAACTCCGTCCCTCCGGTCCCTGGCGTATCGGACCGGATTCGGGCGCGCGCAACCGGGTGGACGTGATCTATCACAGCGACTCGCTCTACTCGGCGATCACTGCGGCGATGTCGCGCCTCGGCTGGCTGGAAGAGTGGCTCGACGCCACTGCGCGCACCGCTTCGCCTGCCGTCTCATTCAGTTCGTGCTTCCCGTTTCTGGGCGACATCGCTTTCGTAGTTCCGCCGCGCACCGTCTGGCCGCCGGCTTCCAATTCGACGAAAGCGGCACGCATCCGCTGGAAGAGCGCGCGTTTCGTTCCGTTGACGGTCGTGCAGTCGATTCTTTCCGGCCAGCGGCTGGATGAGAACCAGTGGAGCGTCGATGGTCCGAGCGATTGCCTGGTGCCGGCCGGCAAGCCTGGCCCGTTCCGCACGGCGGTCCGTTCCAATGCGGGCGTCGATCGCCTGTCCGGCGCGAGCGAGCGACATTCCACTGCCTGCATCGAATTTCGCGCGGGGTCGGGTTTGTGGACGGTGGTGTCCTTCGCCGGCGAAAGCGGGCATGAGCATTGGTCGCCCAAGGTGAAGGCGGCGTTTCGTCTGCTGGCCGATAGCGGCTTCGGCGGCGAGCGGTCGCGTGGTTGGGGCCGTTCGGAGGCCCCTGAATTCATTGAGGGCATGCTGCCCGGATTGATTTTGCCCGCGCAGGAGGAAAGCGCTGTTGCCGTCGTTGAGCCTGGGGAAGCGGAGTCTCAAATGGCCCCGGAAGTGACGCCTGAGGAATCGACGGCCGCGGCCGGCGCACCGCCGCCAGAGAAGGGCAGCGAGACTTCGCCCGGGCCTGATACCGAAGCAGGAGCGCCGGCGGCGGAAGAATCGGCTAGCGAAGCGCAGCACCCGGAGGCGGCCGTGATCGCAGAGTCAGATTCCGCGCCCGCGGAGCCTGAATCTGCTACCGAATCCCAGCCCGCGGAAGGCGCCGAAGCAGCCGGGATCGCACCGGCAGATTCCGCGCCCGTGGAAGAAGCTCACGCGGCGGCGCCTCAGTCTGCTGGCGAAGCGCAGCACGCGGAAAGCGTCGAGGCGGCTGTGGTCGCACCGGCAGATTCCGCGCCCGTGGAAGAAGCTCACGCGGCGCCTCAGGCTGCTGGCGAGGCGCAACACGCGGAACACGCCGAAGAAGCTCACGCAGCGCCTGAATCTGCTACCGAATCCCAGCCTGCGGAAAGCGCCGAAGCAGCCGTGATCGCACCGCCGGTTATCGCGCCTCTCGAAATCGAAGCTCACGTGCCGGAACCTGAGGGCGCAACCGAGCCCGAAATCACCGCTGAAGCTCCGGCCGCAGAACCTGCACCGCCGCTGCCGCCGGCGGCAGCCACCCATCCGCACTGGCTCCTCTCGCTCTTCACGCCGGCGCCGGCCGATCTGGTGGACTGGCAACACGGCAACTATACTCTGCTGCCCCGCGGAGGGCGCGTCGAGAGCCCCGCCGGATCGGGCGAACTCAAGAAACAGATTCAAATGGTGGCGGAGGGCTCGGTGCTGTATGCCGAGACGCCGCCGCGCGGGTCGGCCGCCGATGTGGCGCCCGACGGCTTCGCGCATCCGGTGTTCCGCGCCGGGTTCGCAGTCGCCATTCCGCTGCCCGAGGTGAGATGATGCGCTATCGCGTCACATGCCTGACTCCCACACTGGTCGGAGACGGCCGCCGTCTCAGTCCCATCGACTATATGGTCTGGAAGGACCACGTCAATGTGCTCGATCAGTGGCGCATTTTCCGCCTGCTGGCGAAGGGTCCGCGACTCGACAATTACCTGACGCAGCTTAAGAGCGCCGAGAAGCTGGATTTTGCCTCGTGGGGCGGATTTGCCCAGAATTTCGCCGGCCGGCGCATTCCCTTCGAGAACGCTGCGTATTCGACGTATTGGAATCGCGCCGCGGGCGATAGTTTGCACATCCCGACGTTCGCCGCCGGCGGGTCCGGCCCGTATCTTCCCGGCACCGCGCTCAAGGGTGCGCTCCGTACCGGTATGGTTTTCGCCAACTGGCGCGACGGCATGCTGCAGGACGTGGCCAATCGTGTGAAGACCGATCGCCCGCCGCGCCGTCCCGCGGAGGCAGTGGAAGAACAGGCCCTCGGATCGGCCGGCACCAATCGCATGCGATTCATCGGCGCGGGCGATTCCACCCCCGTCGCCAACACCGGCTTCAAAGTGTACCTGCTGCGCACGTCGACGTTGCAGCCGCGCGCCGGCGCGTTTACGCTCGGCTGGAAACAGAGTCCGCGCGGCACGGTGGACGGCGCCCGCCCCGACGACAGCACTCCCACGTTCGCCGAAATGGCGGCGCCGGGAACATCCTTCAGCGGAGCCTGGGACGAGAAAACTTTCTTCCAGCAACCCGAAGTGCGGCGCGCCATCCGCTGGCCCGAAGTCACACGCGCGCGCATATTCGAATCGGTCAACGTGTACGCGCAGGGGTTGCTCGCACTGCAGCGTCAGTACGCTTCCTGGGCCGGCATGGGCCTGCTCGATAAGAACCTGGATGAGCTGGAACAGAAGCTGGCCGAAGCACGCCAGAAGGGCGCCTGCATTTTCCCGCTCGGCTGGGGCGGCGGCCTCACCATGAAAAGCGGCTGGCTCGATACCACCAACTCCGATTACCGCCACATCCTGGAGCAATACCAGATTTACAATCGCGCCCTGGCCACCAATCTGCCATTTCCCAAGACGCGCCGCATCGTCTTCATCGGCAATCGCCCGGCGACTCTGCCGGGATGGGTGGAACTGACCGTCGAAGGCTAGCAACGCCGGCACTGCCGCTGGCTAACCGAAGCACGTCGCACGCTGTCGCGCGAGCAAGCTCACACACCTGAGCAGCAGGATCCCACCCGCCGAAACTGCCGTGAATTTCTCGCCCGGTGTCAAATTTGAACGCGTTCAGGTATGGGCAGGCACACTCTGCCGTTAAACTTCGACGCGCGCTACGGCATTCATTGACTTGCGCCTCGCCACAAGATGTTTTTGCATGGCTCGAAATATCCCTCCTTCTCTTGCCCGGAAGAGTCTGGCGCGTTTGCGCCCACGGGCATAAAGTGTGAGACGGAGGGTTTTGATGACCTGGGTCCGGCAGTCTGTCTTTCGACTTTATGAGCAACGTACTCTACGAAATTGGTTCTATACGATTGCATTCGCTATCTTTGTTCCGATTGGATATCGCTTTGCCGATCTGGCATGGCGGTACGGCTCGTGGATAGATAAACCGCTGGCGATCGTCGCCGGCTTTTTCATTGGTGTAGCAACCGTTGTCACTCTGCTACGGATCTGGCATGTGCCACCCACGCAGACCGCGGCATCGGTCGAGCCTCCTGCAGTGGTTTCGCCCCAGCCGGTTCGGAGCGTGGCAGACGAGGTGCGCGCCGCCGCGCGCAGCCGGGCCGCCCGCAATCGGGACTTGGCTTTGCACGCTGCCGCGTTGGGCTCCTCCACAGGCGCTCACTGGCATTAGACCGCGCCCTGTAGCGCGGCCATAATCATACTGTTTCCACCATGCGCAGGCGGAGCTTGCGCAAATCGCGCAGCAGTTCGTCCGGACGTTCACGGACGAGTTCCTCTACCGGCGTGATGCCGGTCCGCACGGAGATCGCGCGGATACCGTTGGCGTGGGCCGCGACGATGTCGGAGGTGGCGTCGCCGATCAACGAAATAGGTGAGCCGCGGGCGATCAGGCTCTCGCGACGCGCGCGGCGGATCGCGAGTTTCGCCAGCCCGGCGCGCGTCTTCGCCATTTCGCCGAACGCGCCGAACAGGAAATAGTCGCGCAGACCGGCGCGCTCCAACTTGCGCCAGCCGATGCGCGTCAGGTTGCCGGTCACCAGCGCCAGCAGAATGTTGCGCCGCGTCAGCCGGTCGAGCACGGTTTCCACACCGGGGCACTGCGCGTGGCGCAACTCCGGACAGACCCGCAGGTAGTAGCGCTCGGCGGCGCGCATGATCGCGGGCATCGCCTCGCGGATCTCAGAGGCCCTGGCTCCCACGCGCCGCATCATGGTCGCCAGGATGACCGGGTCGAGCATGCCCTGCACGGGAATGCCATCAGTAGTGGTGTCGAGACCCGTGACGCGGCGGATGCCTACCGCCAGGGCGTCGCGGTGGTGCGGACCGGCGCGCCGCGTGAGCGTGCCGTCGATATCGAAGAGGACCAGCGCTTTGTAGCTCAATAGAAATGATACGCCGTTACAATGGATTTGTGCAGATGGCGAAATTCCGCGTAGGCCTGGTCCAGATGGCCTGCGGGCTCGATCCCAACGAGAATCTGGCAAAGGCCGAGTGGCGTATCCGCGAAGCGGCCGGCAAAGGCGCGCAGATTATCAGCGTCCAGGAACTGTTCCGCTCGCAATATTTCTGCCGCGAAGAGCGTGCCGACCTGTTCGACTTGGCCGAGCCCATCCCCGGCCCCACCAGCGAGAGCTTCACGCGCCTGGCGCGCGAGTTGAAGGTGGTCATCGTGGGGTCGGTGTTCGAGCGGCGCACCGCGGGGGTGTACCACAACACGGCGCTCGTCATCGACGCCGACGGGACGTTGCTCGGGCTCTACCGCAAGATGCACATTCCCGACGATCCGCTGTACTTCGAGAAATATTACTTCACGCCCGGCGACCTGGGCTTCCGCTGCTTCGATACGCGCTATGCACGCATCGCCCCGCTGGTCTGCTGGGATCAGTGGTATCCGGAAGCGGCGCGACTGGCAGCGCTCGGCGGCGCGCAGATTCTCTTCTACCCCACGGCGATCGGCTGGCATCCCTCCGAGAAGGCCGAGTTCGGCAGCCAGCAGCACGATTCCTGGCGGACCATCCAGCGCGCGCACGCCATTGCCAACGGCGTGTACGTGGCTTCCGTCAATCGTGTGGGGTATGAGGGTCCGCCCCAGCAGGGCATCGAGTTCTGGGGCGGATCGTTCGTCTGCGATACCCACGGCCAGGTGATGGCCGAAGCGTCGCACGACGGCGAAGAGATTCTGGTGGTGGAGTGCGACCCGCGTGCCATCGAAGACACCCGCCGCAACTGGCCGTTCCTGCGCGACCGCCGCATCGACGCCTACGGACCGATCTTGAACCGGGTGATCGATTGAGCACGGAAGCGCCGCGTCCTCGCGGCTTCCGCATGCCCGCCGAATGGGAGCCGCATGAGGCCACCTGGATCGCGTGGCCGCACAATCGCAGCGACTGGCCCGGCCGGTTCGCACCCATTCCGTGGGTATACGCCGAGATCGTGCGTCAACTCAGCCGCGTGGAAAAGGTGCGCATCCTGGTGGAGAACGGGGCGGAGGAAAAGCGCGCCCGCGCGATGTTGCGCAAGGCCGGCGCCACCATGGAAGCAGTGGAGTTCATCCCTTGCCCCACCAATCGCATCTGGACGCGTGACTTCGGGCCGATCTTCGTGAAGAATCGCCGCGAAGTCGCCATCACCGGCTGGCGATTCAACGCCTGGGCCAAGTATGACGACTGGCGGAAGGACGCACTGGTGCCCGGCGCCGCGGCCAGGCATCTGGGGCTGCCGATTTTCCGGCCGGACATGGTGCTCGAAGGCGGCAGCATCGACGTCAACGGCGCAGGCATGATGCTGACCACCGAGGAGTGCCTGCTGAGCGAGGTGCAGCAGCGCAACCCCGGTATGACGCGCCGCGACATCGAGCGGCACTTCCGCGATTATCTCGGCATCCGGCGCGTCATCTGGCTGCGCAATGGCATCGTGGGCGACGACACCCACGGGCATGTGGACGATCTTGCGCGCTTCGTCTCCGCCGATAGTGTAGTGGTGGCATCGGAAACGGATCGCGCAGACGCCAACTACCTGCCACTGCGGGAAAATCTTGCTCTATTGCGCGCCGCCGGCTTCCGGGTGGTGAAGCTCCCCATGCCGCGCCCGCTCGTTTTTGCCGGACAGCGCCTGCCGGCGAGCTACGCCAATTTCTACATCGCCAATGGATTGGTGCTGGTGCCGACATTCAACGATCCGCACGATCGCGCGGCGCTCACCACGCTGGCCCGCCTGTTTCCCGATCGCGAAGTCACGGGCATTAATTGCACCGATTTGATCTGGGGCCTGGGCGCGCTCCATTGCATGACGCAGCAGCAGCCGCGCTAAAGGGAATTCAGTTACCCTGATGGGAATGTTGCGCGACACGTTCACGCCCGCCGAACGGGCCGTATTCCGCCGATTGCGTTCGCCCGAAAAAATCCAGCGCTTCCTCGATGACCTGGCGTACAACAAGGAGCACGGCGGGGTCACCTGCCGGTCGCCGCGCCGCCTGCTGCGCGACCGCACCGGCCACTGCATGGAAGGCGCGCTCTTCGGAGCGGCGGCGCTGCGCATGCTCGGCCATCCGCCGCTGCTGCTCGATCTGGAGGCGGTGCAGGACTCCGATCACGTGCTTGCCATCTTCCGCGCGCATGATTGTTGGGGCGCCGTGGCCCAATCGAACTTCACGGGATTGCGCTATCGCGAGCCGGTGTACCGCACCTTGCGCGAACTGGTGATGTCGTACTTCGAGCACTACTACAATCTGCGCCGGGAAAAGACTCTGCGCAATTATTCCCGCCCCGTAAATCTGCGGCGCTTCGACCGCATCGGCTGGATGACGGCGGAGGAAGACGTCTGGGCGATACCGGAATATCTCTGCACCGTTCGCCACACGCCGGTCATGCCGCCGCCGATGGTGAAAAGTTTGGGGCGCGTGGATGCGCGCCTGTTCGCGGCGGGGTTGTTGGGCCGGGCGGTCTGAATCGCCGGCACGCGGTCTTCAGAGGCTTTCCGGCCGAACCCACGCGCCGGTTTCCGCCGAACGGAAAATGGCGTCGATGACGGCCATGTTGCAGAACGCATCCTCTAACGGAACGGGCGGCTGTCCACCTTCGCGGATGGCGAGGGCGAACCGGTCGCCCTGTAGCGTGTAGTGATCGCACGCCTCGAACTCTTCTACCACAGCGCCGCCGCCACTCAGGTCGCGGCCATCGTCAATGGTGATTCGCGACGTGCCGCCGGGGGTGGCATTGAACGGAATCTCGGGGCTGATAAAGCCCTGGGTGCCGTAAAAGGTCATCGCCTGGTGGGCGGCCAGCTGCATGCTGCAGGTGAAGACGCAGGTGCCGGAGGGGTATTCCAGAATCGCCGAGGTCAGGACATCTACACCGCTCAGGCCGGCGTCGCGAATCATGGTCCCTGAAACGCGTACCGGCTCCTCGCCGAAGACCATACGCGACGTCTTGATGGGATAGCAGCCAATGTCCATCAGTCCTCCGCCGCCGTAGGACAGGATATTGCGCACGTTAGCGGGGTCCGTATTGAAATAGCCGAACGCCCCGATGGCAGAACGAAGCTGGCCGATGCGCCCGCTGCGTACCAGTTCGACGATGCGCAACCATTGCGGGTGCGTCTGCACCATGAAGGCTTCGCCCATCGTCACGGCCGTGCGGTCGCGGACGGCGATCAACTGGCGGGCTTCGGCGGCATTCATGCCGATGGGTTTTTCGCACAGCACGTGCTTGCCTGCTTCCGCCGCGCGAATCGACCAGGGAACGTGCAAGTGGTTGGGCAGCGGATTGTACACGGCTTCAATTTCCGGATCGGCCAGCATCTCTTCGTAGGAGCTGTAGGCTTTCGGAATGTCGAGCTCGGCGGCGGCGGCTTGCGCTTTGTCGCCGTCGCGCGAGGCGAGGGCGATCACTTCGCAGAAGCTGCTCTTTTGCATCGCCGGGATGACACGCTGCCGGGCGATCTTGGCCGCGCCCAGGATACCCCACTTCACTTTTCGCATAGATAAGGCATTTTACAACCCCGCGAGGGTAAGAAGTGGTGCGGGGTGCGATTCGGCACGCAGGATCGCCGGGCCGCGCGCGTCGGAAATTGTAGAATCCTGTGCAAGCGGCCGCGCCCGGCGTTATTATAAACGCGAGGTTTGCTATGGCATTCACGAGGCGTTATTTCTTTTTCGGTTCACTGCTTGCTGGGGCCGTACCGAGTGCGGGTTGGGGAAGCTCCGGATCGCTGCCGAGGCTGGGCTACAAATCGCCCAATGAAAAGCTGAACATCGCGTCGATCGGCGCGGGCGGCAGGGCCGCGTCGGACATTAATGGCTGCTCGTCGGAAAACATCGTGGCGTTGTGCGACGTGGACGACAAGAGCGCCTCGCAGACATTCGCCAAGTATCCGGATGCCAAGAAGTACAAAGACTTCCGTCAGATGCTCGATAAAGAAAAAAATATCGACGCGGTGATCGTCGCCATTCCCGACTTTATGCATGCCACCGCGGCGATCTGGGCGATGGAGCGCGGCAAGCACGTCTACTGCGAGAAGCCGCTGGTGCGGACGATTTGGGAAGCGCGTCAGATGCGCGAGGCGGCCAACAAGTATAAGGTCGCGACCCAGATGGGCAATCAGGGTTATTCGAACGAAGGTACGCGGCAGTGCGCGGAGATGATCTGGGCGGGTGAAATCGGCAATGTGACCGAAGTCCATGCCTGGACCGACCGTCCGCTGTGGCCGCAGGGATTGACCAGCATTCCGGCACCCACCCCGGTGGTGGAAGGGCTCGACTGGGACCTCTGGACGGGAATTTCAGCAGCGCGGCCGTTCACGGTCGGTGGCGAAGGCTATCCCAATCAATACGGGAATTTCTACCAGCCGTTCAACTGGCGCGGGTTCTACGATTTCGGTTGCGGCGCACTGGGCGACATGGCATGTCACATCTTGGGAGCGCCCAATATGGCGCTGAAACTGGGGACGCCGGTAAGCGTGGAGGCCATCAAGCAGGAAGGCACCAGCGATTTCATGTTCCCCAAGCATTCCGTCATTCAGTTCGATTTCCCGGCGCGCGGAAATATGCCGCCGGTGAAAGTGTTCTGGCATGACGGGCTGGAGAAGACACCGGAAATTCCCGGCGTCCCGAAGGGCGAGTATCTGGGCGACCTGCCGAGCGCCAATCGCGGCCGCGGCCGGGGCAGGGGAGCGACTGGAGCGCCGGCGGCGGCTCCCGCTACGCGTCCGCCGGCCCCCAAGGAAACGGGATTCGTGGGTGGCGTGTTCGATTACGAAGCCTTCCAGAAGGTCCTCGAAGATCCCAACCCGCGCCTGCCCAAACCCGACGGCAGTGTCTTCATCGGCGACAAGGGCATCATCACCACCGGCACCTATGGAGCCGACACGCGACTCATTCCAGTGGAGAAGATGAAGGATTACACCTTCCCGGAGAAGTTCCTGACCCGCTCCCCGGGACACCACGCCGACTGGATTCGCGCCTGCAAAGGCGGCGAACCCGCGTGTTCGAACTTCAACATCGCGGCGCCGTTTGTGGAGTGGATGCTGCTGGGCGTAATCGCGCTGCGGGTAAAAGGCAAGATCGAGTACGATCCCGTGAAGATGAAGATCACCAACAACGCCGAAGCCAACAAGTATCTGCGGCCCACGTTCCGCAAAGGCTGGAGCCTCACGTAGAAAACGCTTACTCACGGTCACGGCTCTGATACGCCGTTCTTGACAAAGGCGTGCCTGGTATCGAGCCTTGACCGTCGGGTATGCGCGCGCCGGTGCCTGGGCTATTGGATGGCCTTGCGCGGCGGTGCGTTGCTGAAGTCGACGTCCGCGGTGTTGAAAGCGATCGACCGGTCGAGCACCATTTCCACCGTCGATCCTTTCGAGATCACGGCGTCGGGACCACGGGAGGCAAGGACGTAAATCAGTCCCCCCGCCAGTCCCGCGGCAGCCCCGGCGCCTAATCCGGCGAGCCCGTGCCCTACTGCGTTGCCGGCGATCGCGCCCACCGACGCGCCGGCGCCGGTAGTCTCCGCCACCGTCTTCAGGTCTGCTGCTTTATTGCCCTCGCTCTTCACCTTACCTTCGGAGCGGTCGAGTTCCCCGGTCGTGCTGGCGTCCATGGCATCCATGCGGGATCGCAGATCGCGCGTCACGCCATTCGGCAGAGTGAGCGTGTCGAAGCGGATGTAGAGTTCGCCGCGGCCTTTGACGCGTCCCGGCCGCTTGACTTCGGTGACCGTCCCCTCCACCCAACTGCCCACCGGAACGATGATCCGCCCCTTTGCGAGTACCGGAAAGGCCGTCTCCAGATAGACCCGGTCGCCTTCCTGCGATTGCTTGGTGCTGACACTGTTGATGAGGCTCAAGGGAACATGCGTTCCAGCGTCGAGCATATAACTGCCGGAGTCAGGCGCAGCGGGCGGCGCGGCAGGCTGCGGCTCTTGCGCCGCCAGGCTGCCCGCCAGTATTGTCACGAGAATCAAGGGCCGTAGGGACATGCTGTCTCCTGGATCGATTTTAGCTTATCTCTACAAACGTGGCGGACGGGCAAATCGTTGCGCCGAAAGCTATTGGACGGGGATCCGGAGGCCGGCGGAGCTGGATTTCACCCCGATGGCGATCTGGATGGCGGGGTCGGCGGCGATATCCTGGGGCAGTTGGATATTGAGCTGGTAGAGCCCGGCAGAGTCAGGTGTGGCACCCGCGTAGTAGAGCAGACCGGGCGGCAGGGGGGCGCCATCCAGCGAAATCCGCAGGCTGGCGACCGATTGAATGATGGCCGCCGCTGTCGGTATCTCGCCTGGCTCGGGATTGGGGTCGGTAGCGCCCAGGCCGGTGGCGTATACCACTACGATTTCGCCCGCGTGAGCCGGCGAAGCTTCGGTGAGCAGCGATCCATCCAGATGGGTGGCGATCGCGAATCCGGTCCCGGTATCGAAAAGGGCGGGAGCGGAGCCGATCAGCACCACCGTAGCGATCGGTCCGGTAATACCCTCCCGGACCACGCGAATAGCCACAGTTCCCGTCCCTGCACCGCTGGGTACCAGAAAGTTCACTTGCGAGGACGAAACATAGAGCAGCGGCGCCGGCGTGATGTCGACAAAGACCTGCACTCCGGAGAGCGACGTTGGCACCGTAGCGGTGGACCCACTTGCACCGAATGAGGCGGTGTACCAGGAGAGGTTCGAACCGAAAACGGTGAGGACGGAATTCGGTGCGAATGGCCCGGCCGAGTAGTCGGATGCGTTCACGATATCGGCGGCGGTATAGTCGGGCGCCTGCGCCCAGCAGGTTCTTAATACCAGAACTGCCAGGACCATCCAGCTTCGGGGCATTTTGATTCTTAGTTATAACGGCCTGGCTGAAATTCTCAATTTTTTCCTGGCTTGTAAACTGATAAAGAGAATTAGATCTCTTACTTGACCGCCAAATGGAATTGGCATACTCTTTTATTTTAAATAGGCTATCCGCAATGCTACCTCCGGCCCTTCTAGTGGGAGCTAAGGCCGGCACCTGATAAAAACTCTCCGGATTTGAAACTTATCAGCCTTCAGGAGCGAACTAGTGTGCAGCAACGTTGAAATCGATATCCTGATTCTCTGTCTACGCCTCGAGTTAGAGGAAGTAAATCGCTCTATCGGCGATCTCGAGCGGCTGGCTCGAGACAGGCATCGCAGTGCATCGTGCCCCGTCAAACGGCCGCCCGTCCAGGAGCGTGGCACGCTTCGCACCGCGACGGCGACTTGCTCCCATCGCCGCTGTAGCTAGGAATTCCGTCGCGCACGCTGATAACTCCGCGTAAGTTCCATATAAACTCCTAAATCGCGATCCAGATCCGACTGGGTGCCGTCGAAGTAGAAGTTACGGATGGGAATAGCGCCGTGGTCGCGGCTGATGCGAGGATAAATAGCTTCCGAGACAATACCGTTCATACAGGTGAACGGGCTGATATCGATGATGCCGGCGGCTCCTTTGCGGGCCAGACAGACGGCTTTCCCTACATTTAGTACCATTTCGCCAAACGCGCCCTCGCGCGGCAAATAAGGGCGGGCAGCCTCCAGGATTTCGTAGATATCCGGCTCTTCGCGGCCGGCGAAATCCTCCTCGAAGGGCGCCAACAACACATGCTCGTCCCGTTTCTGTACGCCTTTGCGAACCCATGCCCCCAGTGCCTCCGCGGTCCAGATGCGGCCGGTAAGCTTGAGCTTACGGAAGTGCTCGGAATTGGTGTACCAGATCCATTCCACCAGGTCGGACACCCAGGCTTCGGCGCCGTAAGCTTCCAGCGAACGCACCAGGTCCTCATTGGAAAACGTATTGAGGCGGCAAAATATTTCGCCCACAATCCCGATGAGCGGCAGGTCGCGCTTGCGCAACGGCCGGAGCGCGCGAAAACGATCGCGGCCGCGCACCAGCGAATCGCGCAGCAGCAGGAGTTGCACCCCCGGGGGTGAGCGGCGCGCGTTCCAGCGTGGCGCACAGGTCCGCCACCGCTGCCTCATAGACCAGATCGGTATCGCCGCGCCGCTCCTCATGCGGACGCTGGGTGAGCAGCAGTTTCTGCAGCAGGTCGGCGCACAGCAGGGCTCGCCAGGCGGTCCGCACGAAGGGTTTGGCCAGTGTGCCCAACCCGTCATAGGCATTGCGGCTGGTGGGCGAGAGCATTTCCACCGCGCCGTGGCCGTTGGCATTCAGAATCTGGCGCAGATACGGCGCGTACTGGCCGAAGCGGCACGGACCTTCAGCGGTCGGCATGAAGAACGCTACCCGCGATTCGTCCACGCCCGGCCGCTCCAGCACCTTCATGAAGTCGCCCACCGTCACCTTGGCGGGATAACATTCGTCTCCCGAGGTGTATCGGGCGCCCAGTTCGCGCGTGCGATGGTCGGAGGGCGGCGTGGGTTCAGCCTGCAATCCGACGGCGCGAAAGGCGGAGGCGAAAGCCTGCGCGCTGCCCCACGCCATGGGTGGGATATAGATGCGCTTGCCGGTTAATGGATGGCTGCTGCCTGTGCTGCCGGCTGCTGGTTCGACGGTTGGTAACATCGCAGAATTCCTTTACTGTCGAGATAGGCTTCGCAGCGCGTCATGTATCCCGCGTCGTTGCCGTGCCCATCGAATTGCAGAATCAGAAGCGGCGCTCCGGCAGCTTCGCGGGCCAAATGCTTGATGTAGGAATCGGGCCCGCACTTGAAGTTGGTGATGAAGACAAGATGGAGATTGGGCTGGCTGGCGGCAATCCGCGCGGCTTCCAGAATCTTGCGGCCGGAGACCCAATACATGTTCGCGCCGGGGTCGAGCGATTCCCGCCCGGTAACCAGAAAATCGAGTGGAATGACATTGGCGCCGTAACGCTGCCGCAGTTTCCGCGGGATATCGCAGTTCACCCCGCGATCGTAAATGTTATAGCCGCGGCCGGCGAGCACCAATCCGGGTTCACCCGTCCGTTCCAGTGTTTCGAGCGCGCGCCGGCCGGCGGCCAGCAGTTTCTCCTGGAACTCGCGCTGCGCGGTATAGGCTCGGTCGCAGGCGCGATCGCTCGCGCGCCGCGTCACTCCGAGGCGCTGCATGGCCTCCGCCAGTCCCTTCTTCACCTGCGTCGGGCCGAGCTGAAAATGCAGCGTGGGAATCAGGAATTTGTGCTGCTCCTGCTCCAGCGCGGGGGCGGAGCGCAGCACCCACGGCAGCGTCTGACTCCACGGGCAGTAATGCGATCCGCAGGAATCGGGCGCTGCCTCGGCATCGGCCATATTCGGCAGCAGGACGTAGTCGACCCCCGCATCGAGCAGGGCCTTCACGTGTCCGTGGGCCACCTGCACCGGGTAACACGGCTGCGCCACCGCCATCTCGATTCCAATGGCGGAAATGCGCGCGTCGGTAACCGCGGAAAGCACCGTCTCGATGCCGAGTGTCTGGAAGTAAGTGCGCCAGAAGGGCAGGCGGTCGAGCATGCTCATGGCGCGCGGCAATCCCACGCGGAGGCGGGCGGTTTCCGGAGTGCACGGCGCCCATTCCAGCAGTTGTTCGCGATAGGCAAACAGATCGTCGATCACCGGTTTGCGCCCTGTGGGCGACGGTTTGCGGAACTTATCGGAGCACTTATCGCCCCAGTAGCTCTTCTGCCCTTCAATGACGAATTCCTTCATGTCGCACGAATTCGAGCAAGCCTTGCACACGAAATCGCGCGTGGTGAGCTGGAGCTTGTGTAGGTCGTACCCGCGGAAACGCGAGACGCCATGCGTGGCGAGATGCCACTGGCGCGCGATGAGCGCCATCCCGACCGCCCCCATCACGCCGTTGTATGGCGGCACGATAATTTTCTTGCCGAGCAGGCTGGCGAACGCCGCCGTGACGGCGTCATTGTAAGCGGTGCCGCCCTGGAAGTAAATCGTGTTGCCGATCCGCCGGCCGCGCACCACGCGATTCAGGTAATTGAGTGCGATGGAATATGCCAGCCCGGCCACCAGATTGGGCACGGTTTCGCCCTTGTTGAGCCACCCGGTGACGTCGCGCTCCATGAAAACCGTGCAGCGCTCGCCCAGCCGGGAGGGCGAACGGGCCGCCAGCGCCAGCCGCGCGAATTCGCCCTTGATGCCGATGCCGAGCTTCTCCGCCTGCTCCTCCAGAAACGAACCGGTGCCCGCGGCGCACGCCTCATTCATGGCGAAATCCACCACCACCCCGTTTTCGATGGCGATGAATTTCGAGTCCTGGCCGCCGATCTCGAAAATGGTATCCACTGGCTCGCCGCCCAGCGTCTTGCCGATCTGGATGGCGCCGGTCTTGTGGGCAGTGATCTCGTCGTTCACCACATCCGCCCCTACAAACTCGGCGATCAGTTCGCGGCCCGAACCGGTGGTCCCCACACCGCAAACCTGCAGGCGCGAGCCCCACCGCGACGCCATTTCCGCCAGCCCCTGCTGGACCGCTTCGATGGGCCGGCCGGCGGTGCGCAGGTAGATATCGTGAATGACCGTACCGAACTCGTCGATGGCCACCACGTTGGTGGAGACCGACCCGATATCGAGCCCGAGATACGCCGGAATGGGACCATCGCCCGCAGGCGGCACGTAGGCCCCCACGCGGTCGCGCAATTGCACCACGTTTTCGCTGGAGAGCGGGTGGGCATCGGGCATGCACTCTTCGGTGTGCTGCCGCAGGCGATGGATTTCCAGGATGGAGCGCTTCTGGGGCTCGGCCGCTTCCAGCATGGCGGTGCCGATCGCACCGCACCAGGCGTACTCTTGAGGGACGATCAGTGCGCCTTCCGCCAGACCGAACGCCTCACGCAGCGCCCCGGTGACGCCGGAATTCTGCGAGACGGCGCCGATCAACGCCACCGGCGCCACCACCGGCCGGCCCTTAACGATAGAGCTCTTGAAGTTACGCGCCACGGCATCGCACAGCCCGCGCAGAATTTCGGCCGGCGAATACCCCTTCTGCTGGGCGTGGATCATGTCGCTCTTGGCGAATACCGAGCAGCGCCCCGCAATGCGCGCCGCGCACGCTGCGCTATCCACCACGCACCCTACTTCTTCCACCGAATACTGCATGCGCAGCGCCTGCTGATCGAGGAAGGAACCGGTGCCGGCCGCGCATTCGCCCGAGCGGTCGTAGTCGACGATGTTTCCGCCTTCCAGGCGAATATATTTGGAACTCTCGCCGCCGATCTCGAAGACCGTGCGCACCTGCGGGTACACGGCGCCGACCATGCGCGCGATGGCCCGGAATTCATTTTCGAAGAACAGGCCCAGTACTTTGGCGATGATGCGGCTGCTCGATCCGGTAACGCGTATGCCCTCCACACGGTGCTCGGGAACGGCCTCGTAGAACTCGCGCAGCAGATCGTACGTGGATTGTATCGGGCTGCCGGAAATCCGGCGGTATTCGGAAAGCACCAGCGGCTCGCCGGCCAGCTGCCTCAGCCGGAACTGTGGATGGCTGTCGCACAGTTCGCGGAGGATAGCGCGATCCTCCGCTTCGCCAAGGGCAGCGAGCTTGAGACTGATGGCGCCGATATCCAGACCGAGATTGATGCCCATTTCAGTCCAGTTTGCCGGAGAGTTGGGGCGATTATCAAGTAAATAAGGTCTGAATTGCCGAAAGAAGCATTGAACGGAAGGATTGAGCCTCCTGACACCACGCTGTCAGGAGGCCTGCCCTAGACTCGCTGCATGACACCTCAACCTCAACCGCAACCGCAGCAGCGCGAAAGTCGCGTTGTCTGGTTCGAAATCCCGGCGGCCGACCTGAATCGCGCCTGCCTCTTCTATGAAACCGTCCTCGCCATCGGCTTGATCCGCGGAGAATTCGGCTCTGAAACGATGGCCGTCTTCCCCTACGAAAAACCGGCCATCAGCGGATGCGTCACTCACAGTCCCGAACATCGCCCGGCGTCCGAAGGTACTGTGGTGTACCTCAATGCCAACCCGGATCTCGACGCCGTGCTGGGGCGCGTGGAGCCGGCCGGCGGCAAAGTCGTTCTTCCCAAAACGGCGCTCCCGCCCGGGATGGGACACTTCGCCCGCATTCAGGACACCGAAGGAAACGTGGTAGGGCTCCACGCGATAAGCTGACAAGGTGCGGCGCGCCGACCGTTTGTTCCAAATCGTCCAGCACCTGCGAGGGCGGCGACTCACCACCGCCGCCCAACTGGCCGGCTGGCTGCAGGTATCGGAGCGGACGGTCTATCGCGATGTGCGGGACCTTTCGCTCTCCGGAGTGCCGGTGGAGGGCGAGGCTGGGGTGGGATACCGGCTGAGTAAAGGGTTTGACCTGCCGCCGATTATGTTCACGCTGGACGAAGTGGAGGCCATGGTCACCGGCGCGCGCATGGTGGAAGCGTGGGGCGGCCCCGCGTTGGCGGCACATGCCCGGTCGGCGCTGTCCAAAATCGCGCTGGCGCTCCCCGCGGCGCGGCGTGAGGAGATTGCGCGCAGCCGCCTGTTCGCCCCCGGCTTTCACATCCCTCAGGAGGCCGCTGCCAGCCTGGAGACAGCGCGCCAGGCGATTCTGCAGCACCGCAAGCTGCGCGTGGATTACACTGACTCCGGGCAGCGGGCTTCGCAGCGCACCATCCGCCCGATGGCGGTATATTTCTGGGGGACCACCTGGACGCTGGCGGCGTGGTGCGAGTCGCGCAACGACTTCCGGAATTTCCGTCTGGATCGCCTGGGTGGAGTGGAAATTCTCTCCGAGAGCTTCGAGGAGACTGCCGGCCGAACCCTGGAGGATTTCGTGCAATCCATGAAGCGCCGCCAGCCGCGCGAATAACCGCGGGGCCCGCCGGATGTCTGCGCCGCAATGCACCACGTTATAATCGAGTTCGAATGGATGTCTACGAGGAGCTGGTGCGGCTGCGCAATTTAGGGCAGCGGTGTGCGCTGGCTACCATCGTGGAAGTGCGCGGATCGATTCCCAGCTATGAGAGCGCCAAGCTGCTGGTGCGCGAAGACGGGTCGATTGTGGGCACCATCGGCGGCGGGTGCGTGGAAGCCGAAGTCTGGAATGCCGCCCGTGAAGTGATGCAGAGCGAGCAGCCGCGGCGGCTCACCTTCAATTTGGGACAGGACGCGGCTTATGACAATGGCCTGATCTGCGGCGGCCAGCTCGATGTCTTCGTGGAGCCCGTGCTGCCTATTCCCCATGCCTTTATTTTTGGCGCCGGCCACATTTCCAAGAGCCTCTCGAAGGTGGCCACCCTCGCCGGGTTCGCCACCGTGGTGGTGGATAATCGCGAGAGCTTCGCCAACGCCGAACGCTTTCCCGAAGCCGAAGCGGTGCACGCCGTCGAATACGAAGAAATCTTTCCGAATCTCGCGATCAACGAGACCAGCTACCTGATCATCGTGACGCGCGGCCATCGCGACGATATGCGCGTACTGAAGCTGGCGCTGGCGACGCCTGCCCGTTACATCGCCATGATCGGCAGCCGCCGCAAAGTCCTCAACGTCATCCGCGAGCTGGAAAAGGAAGGTGTGGACCGCGCCGCGTTCGAAAAAATCCATGCGCCCATGGGGCTGGATATCGGCGCGATTTCGCCGGAAGAAATCGCCATCTCCGTCACCGCTGAAATGATCGCCGTGCGGCGTGGCGCCACCTCCAACTGGCGCGCGCTCTCCATGTCGGTGTTTGCCGGCGGACAGATACCGGCAGTGCTCAGCAAGTGAAAGCCGCGGGACTCATTCTGGCAGCCGGAGAATCGCGGCGCATGGGCTCTCCCAAAGCGCTGCTGCCCTACGGCAACGCCACTTTTCTCGATACCCTGACCGCGCTCTTCGGGCGCTATTGCGACCCTGTGATTGTGGTCTTGGGAGCGCAGGCGGAAACCATCCTCGCCGCCGCCGCAAGCCCCGCCAGCTTCGTCGTGAATGCAGACTATGCCCGCGGCATGACCACCTCGCTGCAGTGCGGTCTGCGCGCCGTCCCGCCCGGTGCCGAGGGCGTCCTCTTCACCCTGGTGGACCATCCGGCGGCATCGCCCGCGGTCATCGAAGCCCTGCTCGCTCCCCGCCACCCGCATGATGGACCGCTGGTGCGCGTCCCGCGGTACGGCGCCAAACGCGGTCATCCCATCTTTTTCGCGCGCGAGCTGATGGCGGAGTTCCTGGCGCTTCCCGCGGACGGCCCGGCGCGCGACGTTGTGGCGCGCCATGCCGCCCGCACCCAATATCTCGATCTCGACGACCCCGGGGTAGTGGCCGATATCGACAGTCCGGAAGACTACCGCGCGCTGCTGGGGGTTCGCGCATGAAGATCCCCTACGGCGCCATCTGCAAAGGCATTGCGGCCGCCGCCGGAGTGTGGCTCCTGGTGGGGCTCGGCGCTCCATACATCAACGCCACGCCGTATGCCGACCGTCTGCGCGGCTCTCTCTCCCGCGCGCTCGGCCGCCAGGTGGACTTCCGCAGCGCGGTGAAATTCAGCCTGTTCAGCGGCCCCGGCTTTTCGGTGGACGACGTGGTGATCCACGAGGATCCCGCCATCGGCCCGGAGCCCATCGCCTACATGGACAGCATCGCCATTCGTCCCAGCATCTGGTCGCTGCTGGGCGGCCGTTTCGTGGTCGATTCCATCGATCTGGAAGGCGCGCACATCAATCTCACCAAGTCCGGCTCGGGCAACTGGAATTTTCTTTCGTTCGTGAACCGTTCGGTGATGAGCGCCGCGCCCGCCATCCATGTGCGCGACAGCCGCATCAATTTCAAGTTCGGCGAAACCAAGTCCGTATTTTATTTAATGGACACCGATCTCGATATTTCTCCCCCTGGTCCGGGCGGCAACGGCTGGAAGGTGTCGCTCACCGGTAAGCCCGCGCGCACCGACCGTCCCGCCCAAGGGTTGGGACTCTTCACCCTCAAAGGCCGCTGGTTTGTGGCGCCCGAACGCGTGGATCTCGATCTCCAGTTGGACCACTGCGGCCTCGGTGAGATCAGCGTCTTGTTGCAAGGGTGGCGCGGCACCGTCCACGGCACGGTCTCGTCACATGTCCACTTGGGCGGCCCGATCGCCGACATCGGGATCGCCGGCCGGGTGGAGATCGCCGACGTGCATCGCTGGGACTTGATGCCGGTACAGGGCGAAGGTTGGCCGTTCGACGTCACCGGCAAGCTCAACCTGGTGCGCCAGACCATCGACCTGGAATCGAATTCCGTTCGCAAGACCCCGCTGCCCATCGCCATCCACTTCCGCGCCAGCGATTACCTCACCCAGCCGCGCTGGAAGATCGACACCACCTGGCACGATTTCTCAGTGGCGCCGCTGCTCGAACTGGCGCGCCACATGGGCGCGCAGTTTCCGCCCGACCTGCAGGTTGCCGGTGTACTGAACGGCGCGGTGGGCTATGCCGACGGCATCCTGGAGGGGCAACTCGACGTCCGCGATGGGTCGATCGCCATTCCGAACTCCCCCGCCATGCGCTTTGGCCAGGCCGCCATCGTCTTCGACAGCGGACACATTCGCCTCTCTCCCGCCGCGGTCGGTACGCCCGACCAGGACGCGGCGCAAGTGGAGGCCGATTATGCCATGGGCGACAACACCTTCGACCTTTCCATTTCGACTGACGGCATGAAGGTGGAATCGCTGCGTGCGCAGGCCGCGCTGGCCGCCGTGCCGCTGCTCGAACAGGTGCGGTCGGGGCGTTGGAGCGGCGCGTTGCACTACCATTACGGCGTCGATCTCCCCGGCTGGACCGGCCGCCTGGAAATCCGCAACGCCGACATTCCGGTGCCGGGACTCGTCGACCCCCTGCACATCGCCGCGGCCAACGCCGAGATTGAAGGAGCGCGCGTGGTGCTTGACCACATTCAGGCGCAGGTAGGGACGAATGCGTTTGCCGGGTCGTACACCTACGAGCCGCGCGCCGCGCGTCCGCACCGCGTGCGTCTGCGGGCCGCGAAGTTGGACGCCGCCGCGCTGGAAGCGGAATGGATGCCCACGCTGCGGCGCGATCCCGGCCTGCTGGCGCGGGCGTTCGGCCGCTCCACTCTGCCCGACTGGCTCAAACGGCGCGACGTGGATGGCACCCTGCAGGTGGACGAGTTCGACATCGCCGGAACCCAACTGTCGAACCTGCGAGCGCATGTGTTGTGGGACGATGCACGGGTTCAATTCGAGGACTTGCAGGCGAAGCTGGACACTGCCGCGATCGCCGGTGCGCTGGTTGTGAATCTGCGCGGCCTCCGGCCCACTTACCGGCTGGACGCCAAGGTAAAGGGGATCGACTGGCAGGCCGGTAAGCTGGATGGCCAGGGGGTAGTGGAGACATCCGGGACAGGTCTGCAGTTAGTTACGAATCTAACCGCCGATGGCACGTTCACCGGCAGCGGTCTCGATTTCGGCGGCCTCACCGGCCGCGCGCTTTCCGGAACATATAGTCTGGCGTGGGGGGTAACATCGCCGCGCCTGCGGCTGACAGGGCTCAATCTGCGCAGTGAGGACGATACTTACACCGGCCGCGGCGGCACCCAGGAAGACGGCAAACTGCTGGTACTGCTCAGCGATGGCGTGAAGGAACTTCGTGTAAGCGGTCCGTGGGACAAGTTGCGGGTGGACGAGGCGAAGTAAGTCGTCTATTTCGCCGGCGGCGTTAACTTCAGACTTACCTGCCCATCTACCCCGAAGTAAATCAGTTCGAACTCGGCGTGCTTGTCCTTTGAGGACTTAGGGAAGAAGACATATCCCGCCACCGCGCGCTTCGTCTTGATATCGGGTAGCGACTTATCGTCGAGCAACTGCTCCAGCCGATCGTTATTGCTGACGCGGGCGGCAGGCCCGGGAGCGGATGGCGGCGCGGGATAATTCGTCACCGTGGCGCTGGTGTCGGTATAGACACCGCGCTGTCCGTAAGGCCCGCGATAGACCCCAACGGTGTCCGCCGTGTAGACGTGAACTTTACTGGGAACGCTCGCCGTGTCCGGCGACATCTGCGGATTCGCGTCGGTGGCCACCATGTGGGGAGTAGCTGCCCGCGTGACGCCGGGGTCCTTACCCTGCTGTAATTTGAAGTCGTCGGGAGAAATATCCGCTTCCGTATCTCCGGTGGGAAACATACCCACTTCGAAGACCGCATATCCGCGCTTGTCCAGGTCTTCGCCGAAGATCTTTTTAACTTGTGCCGGCGTCACATAGTTAGCCCCGATGGCGATTTTACCGGAGACATCGTGCGCGGTGTAATCCGCGGCCGATCCGCGCGCCGGAATGCCGTCGCCGGCGAAGGCGAGACTTACCGCGAACAGCAAAAAGAGGGACCCGGGCTGGAGTTTCATTCGGACCTCCGGTAATCATGTTACCTTACGCGCTGATACGCGCGCGACGGCCGCCGCGTTACACTGAAGCCGTGCGCCTGCTGACGGGCCCCGCTGGCTCTGGTAAGACTCCCTACATTCTCGATAGTATGCGGCAGGCCTTGCGCTCCCGGGACCTCGGAGTGCGTCTCCTGGTCCCCACCGCCACCCTGGCGCAGCACCTGCAGAATCTGCTGGCGCGCGAAGGCTTTGTCTTCCCCTGCAATCTGATCGAGACGCTGTCGAATTTCGTGGAACCGTGGGCGGGCGATCTTCCGCAATCCCCCGATCCGGTGACGCAACTCCTGGTGGAGGAAGCCGCGCACCGCGTCCATCGGCCGGAATTCGCGCGCGTCGCCGATACCACAGGCTTTTACGCATCGCTCACTAAGACAATCGAGGACTTCGCTTCCGCCGGGTGCGATAGCGCTCAGTTGGGCCGCCATCTTCCCGATGCGCCTCTGGCGGAGGCCTTTCTCGCCGTCTATTGCGAGCTCGATCGCATCCTCGAAGAGCGCGGACTGCGCTTGCGGGCGCGGCGTCTGGAGCGCGCCGCGGAACGCATCGCCCTCGAAGGTACAGGCGCCGTCCGCACCATCTGGATGGACGGATTCCACGCCCTGCCCGATCCCGAATTGCGCGTCATCGAAGCGCTCTCGCGGCATGCCGAGCTTACGCTCACGCTCGACGAGCGCGATCTGACCGGCGCGCTGCGCAGCCGTCTGGAAGCCATGGGTTCGCGCCGCGAGAGCCTGCCGCGTGTCCGCCCCGCGCCTGCCGTCGCGCTGGTGCGCGCCCCCAACATGGACCGCGAAGCCGACGAAATCGCGCGGCGCATTGTCGAACAGTCTGCGGCCGGGCGGCCGTTCCGCGAAATCGCCATCGTCGTCCGTCCATCCGAGGCCTACGTGCCGCTGCTCCGTTCCACGCTCGAACGCTTCGGCATTCCCGCGCGCTTCTATTTCGAGGAAAAGCTCGACGAGCACGCCACCGTCCGCTTCCTCACGGCCGCCATGGACGCGATGCTGGGCGGATGGGACTGGTCGGCGACACTGGCGGCGTTGCGCCTCGCGCCGCGATTTGCCGATTCGAACGCGCTCGACCGCTTCGATTTCACGGTACGCGAACAGATTCCCAATGCCGGGCTGGGAGGATTGAAGGCGTTCGCCGAAGGTCCGGGGTCGGAGGCCCTGGCGCACAAACTGGAGGCCCTCGGTCAGATCGAAGAGTGGCGGCAGTTCGAACTGGCGCCGCAGCACTGGGCGGCTCGTTTGCGGCTGCTGCGCAATCTCTTCCGGCCGGCCCGGCCCGACCCCGCGAATCGGGCGGGCTGGCAATTGTGGCGCAGCCAGGCTGCGGCGCTCAATCTCTTCGATGAGGCGCTCGACGAAACGGCCCTCGCACTGGGGCACTCGCTCGCCATGCCGCTTGAGGCCTTCTGGCGTCCTCTGAGAGCCATCCTGCGCTTGAAGCCGCTGCGATTGTCGGATGGGCGTCGCAACGTGGTCCACGTGCTGAGCGCGCATGAGGCGCGGCAGTGGGTGCTGCCGGTAGTCTTCGTCTGCGGCCTGGTGGAAAAGCTGTTTCCGAAATTCCATCCGCAGGACGTCTTCTTTCCCGATGGCGCTCGCGCCCAGTTGAACGCTGCCGGCATTCGCGTCCGCACCGCCGCGGAGATGGAACGCGAGGAGCGCGCCCTGTTCGAATCGGCCGTCACGCGCGCCACCATGCTGGCCACGCTGTCGTTTCCGGAGAGCGATGCGCGCGGGGAGCGCAATCTGCGGTCGGCATTTCTGGAGGGTTGGATGGTGGAGGAGCACCCGTCAGTGGCGGTGCGACCCCGCCCGCGAGGCGCCGCTGGTAAGTCGGCCGCCGGCATCCGCTCGCCGCACTTGCTCGAATTCGTGGCGCGCAAGACGGCCAGGGTGTCGCCCACCTCGCTCGAGACTTACTTGCAGTGCCCGTTCCAGTATTTCGGCAGAAGTCTGCTGCGCCTCAAGCGGTCGCCGCTGCGCCCCGAAGAGCGTCTCGACTTTCTCACCCAGGGCGAGATCGTCCATGAGGTGCTGGCGCGCTGGTACGCCGACCGGGGCGATATTGCCGCCCTCTTCGAGGAAGTATTTGCGCGCAAAATCGACGAGAAGCAGATTCCCGGCCGCTACCATACCGAGCGCCTGCGCAACGCCATGCTGGACGATCTCATCGTCTTCACGCTCGCGCCGCGCTTTCCGGCCGGCCAATTCCGTTCGCGCATGGAAGAGAAATTCGAGTTCGCGCTCGACGATTCGCTGTGGATTTCCGGCAAGATCGATCGCCTCGACGAATCCCCCGCCGGCGGCGCTTACGTAGTGGACTACAAGTACAGCAACGCGCAAAACACCCGCGGCCGCCGCGACAACCCCAACCTGCTGCAGGCGCCGCTCTATCTGCTGGCGGTGGAGAAATTTTTCGGTTTGAACGCTGCCGGCATGTACTATATCGGGCTCAAGGGAGGGGTGGCGCCGGCAGGCTGGGAGGCGGCCGATCTCGATTCCGATTGGCTGGAACAGGCGCGCTCCCGCACCCTCGCCATTGTGGAGCAGATCCGCGCCGGCCGCACCGAAGTGGCGCCCGCCGATCGCGATAAGTGCCGCTTCTGCGATTGCGCCGATGTGTGCCGCATAGAGATCGCTCCGGCCGCCGCGGAGGGCGCGTGAAAGAGGTCCGCTACACCCCCGCACAACTCGCGGCCATCGATATCTCGCGCCGCCGTGAGGACGCCTGCGTGGTGGCCGGCCCGGGGTCGGGGAAGACCACCGTGCTGGTGGAGCACTTCCGCCAGCTGGTGGAGGCGGGCGTGGATCCGCTGCGCATTCTAGCCATCACCTTTACCGAAAAGGCCGCCGGCAATATGCGCAGCAAGCTGGCCGAGGCGTTCCGCGACGACCACGCGGTCCGCGCCCGGCTGGAGCGTGCCTGGGTTTCCACGGTGCACGGCTTCTGTGCCCGCCTGCTGCGTGAGAACGCCGTATTCGCCGGCATCGACCCGGAGTTCGCCGTGGCCGATGAGCGCGAGAGTTGGCGGCTGCAGCAGGAGTCCATCGCCGATGCGCTTGGCGCCATGTTGGCCGACCATCGCGCCGCCATGCGCAAGCTGATTCGCGGCCTCTCCTCCTACGAGTTCGAGGGCGCCGTGCTCTCCGCCTACGATGCCATGCGGGGCGCGGGCGTCCGCGTGGAAGACCTCGCCGGCTTTCCGATTCCCGCGGGCGCCACCGTGGCGGAGATTGCCGATGCTGTGCGCGCCATTCGCCGTGAGCCGCTCTTCTCCTGGAATCCTACCCAGCGCGCGCAACTCGACTGCGCGCTCGCAGGCGCGGACAGCATCGTCGAGGCGGCGGGGCCGCTGCGCGCGCTCCAGGCCGTGGAGGCTTTCGAGTGCAATCTGAACAAGTGCAAGCGCGGCAACAACGCCTACAACCTGCTGCAGCGCCTCAAAAAGCAGGTCGAAGAGCTTCAATACTCTCTCCTCACGGACTACTATCGGGCCGAGCGTGAGACCCTCTTCGAAGTGCTGCGCCGTTTCGACGCCACTTATCGCCAGCGCAAACGCGCCGCCGGCCTACTCGACTTCTCCGATTTGGAAGAGTTCACCGTGCGCCTGCTGGAAGCCCATCCCGCTACGTGCGAGCGCGTCCGCGCGCAGTTCGACCACATCCTGATGGACGAATTCCAGGACACCAACGGCCAGCAGGCCAGGCTTATGCGGCTGGTGCGGTCGTCCGGTAACTTCTACGCGGTGGGCGACATCAATCAGTCGATCTTCGGCTTCCGCCACGCCGAGCCCGAAGGGTTCGCACGCTATCAAGCCGACGTTGGCGGGCACGGCGGACGCCTGGTGGAGTTGACCGACAATTTTCGCAGCCGCGCGCCCGTGTTGCGCGCAGTGGAAACCATCAGCAATCCGGCGGCCGGCGTGGTGGCGCGGCCCCTGGTGGCACGCCGCGAGTTCGAAACGCCGCGCGCTGTCTGCGTGGAAGTGGCCAGCGCGGCGGACCTCGCAATCGAAGCTCGCTGGGTGGCCCGCCGCATCGTGGAATTGGCGCGCGAAGGCTTCCGCATGCGCGATTTCGCGGTGCTGGTGCGCAATACCGAAGTAATCCCCGACTTCACCGCGGCCTTCGACGAGGCCGCCCTTCCCTTCGTGGTGAATCGCGGCAAGGGCTTTTACGATACCCGTGAGGTGAACGATCTGGCGCACCTGCTGCGCGTCATCGCCAACCCGCGCCATGAAATCAGCCTCGCCGCGGTGCTGCGCTCGCCGCTGGTGGGCGTGTCCGACGAGGCACTGCTGGCACTAAAGGCCATGGCGGCCGACGCCGGCGCCACGCAGCCCGTCAGAACTCCGAATCTGGGTGCGCAACTCATGCGCCTCACGCCGGACGCCGCCGCCGATATCGCGCCATCCGAACTTCACACACTCCTCGCCTTTCGCGATCGCCTGCGTGGCTGGCGCGCGCGCCGCCAATACGTCGCTTTCGACCGCCTTCTTCTCGAAGCCATGGACGATTGCGGCTACCGTCCGGAGGCCGGTGCGCGCGGCGCCGCCAATATCGAAAAGTTTCTCGCGCAGGCCCGCGAAGCTTCCCGCAAGCAATCGCTCGACGACTTCATCGACGAAATCGCGCGTGTGCGCGACTCCGACCCGCGCGAGCCGGACGCCCCGGTGGACGATATCGCCGAGGCCGTTAAAATCATGACCGTACATTCCGCCAAGGGCCTGGAATTCCCGGTGGTGTTCGTGGCGGCGCTGCATAAAGGCGTGGAATCGAACCCGCCGGTGGTGGCGTTTTCACGCCGCTACGGGCTGGGCGCGCGCTGGCGCAATCCCGGGAAACGTGAGCGCGAAGATAAGGACGACCTGTTCCAGCACGCCCTGCGCGAGGAGTGGCGCACGCGCGAGCAGCAGGAGAGCGATCGCCTGCTGTATGTGGCCATGACGCGCGCCGAAGAGCACCTCGTGCTCAGCTTCTCGGGCCAAAAAAATTGGGCGCGCGATGTGACGGGCCGCCTGCTGTTGCCGCTCGACCAGCCGTGCGATCTTATCGTCACGCGCGCCGCGCCCGATGGTAAGGAGTGGAGCCTCCGAGTGGCGGTGGCGGCCGCGGCGCCGGAGTTGCTGAAATGGTCGGGCGAAGTGGCGCGCCCCCAAGCCCCCGAAGAGCACTTACTCGATCCGCCCGAACAGCGCGGCCGTCACGACACCAATGCCACCGTCACTGCGCTTTCGGAATTCGCGGCTTGCCCGCGCCAGTATTTCCTGGGCAGCTATGTGGGGTTCGATGGCCGCGTGCGCAAGCTCCCTGGCGCAGATGCCGATTTGCCGGCCAATGAGGTTGGCACCCAGGTACACGAGTTGCTGGCGGGCGCCCCGGTGGCGGATCCCGACCCTGAAGCGCTCCGCCTGGTGGGAATTGCCAAACAGAGTGCGCTTGCGCGCCGTGCCGCCAAAGCGTCGCGGGTGGAGCGCGAGTTCGCCTTCTTTATGGCGCTGGAGGATTTGGTAATTCGCGGTCAGGTGGATCTGTGGTTCGAAGAGGCAGGCGAACTGGTGATCGTGGACTATAAGACTGACGACGTTACGCCCACCCAGGCCCACCAGCGCGCGCCGGACTATGCTTTCCAATTGCGGCTGTATGCGATGGCGGTGGAGCGGCTTGCCGGCCGGCCGGTGGATCGTGCCTGGGTCTATTTCTTACGCCCGAACGTCCCGGTGGAAGTGAATCTGGCGCCTTCACTACTCGATTCTCCGGAGCAGCTTGTGCGCGATTTTCAGGAGGCGCAGGCTTCCGGGATTTTCCCGCTGAACGAAGGTGCGCGGTGCCAGCGCTGCGCGTTTTACAAGGATCTGTGTCCCGCCGGCACCGGGTCGTTCGCGAACTTCCCTAGTTCTTGCTGACGTGACCTTGCGGAGCCGCACCCGCAGCTTTCTTTTCCATCTGGAAGAGCTGTTGGAACTGCGCCTCCGGCAGCGTGATAGTGAGGTTCACTTTGGCGCCATCCGTCTTCACTGAGAATCCCTGCGCAACATTCGCCAGTTCGGGTTTGTTTTGTGCCTGCATCTGCATCAGGTTCACGAAGAACTGCAGCGTGTTGGCCAGTTGCGTGGCGTCCGCGGCGTTATCCGACTGGATGGCCGCCGTCCCTACCACCGAAGCTCCAAACTTCACGCCGCCCGAGATCTGCTGAACCTGCTGCATCACCCCCGCCATGGGATTCATCGCCGCACCGTTCGACTGGGCGCCGCCCGCGGCCTGCGCCGGGACCAGCCCCGAAAGCGGTACCGTGGTCACCATCCAGGCATCCTGAGAGGCACTCCACATATTCACCTGCGCCAGCACCGCGGCGCTTAACGATGGCGTGGAGCCCTGACGGTCCACCGCCGCCTTCACGTTGGCGACATCGCCGGCGGCCACTCGGCTGGTACTCAGGAACGCGATTCCCACCTGCTTATCCGGGCTCTCGACAATGGTCACGCCGTTATAGACCTCTGTTACGGCGCCTTTCGTCGCGGCCAGGGTGGCCAGCGCCGGGTCGAACGTGCCGCGCGCCAGGATCAGCCCCGCTGTCCTCCCGCCCGCCCCGCTGGGCGTCGCGATCAGCACTTCGTTCACATCGCGGGTGGGATCGAAGCCGGTAAACTTGATCAGGTCCTGCAGGTCCGTGTTGTTGGACTGCATCTGGTTCAGGACGTACGTCCCGAAGGGCGAAGTCTTGGCCGAATCCACGTTGACGCCGGCGATGACTTTGGCATCGGGCATCACCAGGCTGAGCAGTTGGGAATCGGCGGCGCTGGCGGTAAAGACGCCGGCGAAAGCGGTGAACAGGGTCGAGGCGGTCAGGATTCGTGCGTTCATACTAGTCAGGACGCCCCCCTCTCTGCATTATTAGCAGCCGGAGGGATCGGCTGGAATGGGTACTTGATCCACCACTTCGATGCCGAAACCCTCCAGCGCCACGATTTTGCGCGGGTGGTTAGTCAGCAGCCGGATGGTGTGCAGCCCCAGGTCGGAGAGGATCTGCGCGCCCAGCCCGTGTTCGTGCTGCAACTGGCGCTGCCCGGCGGCCTCCTTATAGTGCATGAAGTCGCGCGTATGGTCGATGCGCAGGCCGGTGCCGGTGCCATGCAGGTACACCAGCACGCCGGCGCCTTCTTCCACGATGCGCCGCAGCGAGCGGTCGATCAGGCGATGGCAGTCGCAATCCTTCGACCCGAAGACGTCTCCGTAGAGGCATCGCGAGTGCATGCGCACCAGCACGCGCTCCCGCCCCGTGACGTCGCCGCGCACCAGCACCATGTGGTATTCGGGATTGAGATCGCTGGCGTAGGTGATGGTGCGGAACTCCCCCGCGTCGTTGTGCAGCGTGCCCTCGGCCACCCGGCGCACGAATTTCTCGTGCTTCATGCGATAGCGGATAAGCTCCGCCACCGAGATCATCTTCAGCCCGTGGCGCGCGCAAAATTCGATCAGTTGCGGCACGCGCGCCATGGTCCCGTCCTCGTTCATGATTTCGCAGATGACGCCGGCGGGAGTGAGCCCGGCCAGCCGCGCCAGATCCACCGACGCCTCGGTTTGCCCGGCGCGCACCAGCACGCCGCCTTCGCGCGCGCGCAGCGGAAAGACGTGGCCGGGGCGGGCCAGGTCCGAGGCCCGCGCGGCGGGATCGATGGCGGTGAGGATGGTGCGCGTACGGTCGGCCGCGGAGATTCCCGTAGTCACGCCATCGCGCGCGTCAATCGCCTCCGTGAAGGCCGTCCCGAAGGTAGAGGTGTTGTGCGGGCTCATCAGCGGCAGGCGCAGGGTATCGCAGCGCTCCGGCGTAAGCGCCAGGCAGACCAGTCCACGGCCGTGGGTGGCCATGAAGTTGATGATTTCGGGCGTTACTTTTTCGGCCGCAATGGTGAGGTCGCCCTCATTCTCGCGATCCTCGTCGTCCACCACGATGAGGATGCGTCCGGCGCGAATCTCTTCCACGGCTTCCGGTACCGGGACGAAAGGCATGATTCATTGTATCGGTGAGTACGGCGGGCGCAATGCAGCGATAGCGCCATTTTACCCGGATTGGTGCAATCGGCAGCTCCCTCCGGCAAACCGCGTCGCAAACTTTGAGCTAATCGCCGGGCGCTTTACGCAATCCGTTAGACGAGCGCAAGAGGAAGTGTGCCGTTGTCGAATTCAGTGGGAGGAGAGCGATGAAAGTCCGAAATGATACGAAGTACGGCCTGCTGCTGGGGTTGGTGGCCATTCTGCCTGTTTTTGCCGCCGATGTGCCGGGCTCCAAAGACCCCGCGGGCGTGAAGCGATATACAGGTAGCGAGATCATCGGGTATCGAGCGCCGAAGTTCGACGAGTTGGTGCTGCCCCTCGGGCCTCCGACGGACATGTATCGTCCGGCCTACACCAAAAGTCTGAACGTGGAAGGGCTCATCAGCCGCTATGGGTATCTGGCGCCTGAAGGCCGCACACCAACTGAATTATTCCGGAACTATCAACTGGAATTTCAGCGTCTCGGGCTGGTGACTCTTTACCAGAAGGCGGCTGGCGAACCGGGATGGTTCGGGCCGACCATGGGCCACGTGGAGGATGAGGACGGGCTGGGACAGATACTCTCGTACAACCAGGACCAGGAACGTGTACTGGTGGCCAAAACCAAAGATGCCCAGCCCACATACTACTACTGCTTCGTAACGGCCTTCCGCGATGGCGTGATTCCGGACCGGCTGCGCCCCGAAATGACGAAGGGACGAGCCCTGGCGGAGTTGATCGTCATTACCCCGCAGGCGATGGAGCAGAACATGACCCTGCTGAATTCGGAGGACATGTCGAAAGCGCTCGGAGACTCGGGAAAAGTCGCCTTGTACGGAATCAACTTCGACACCGACAAGGACACTCTGCGTTCGGATTCCGAACCGACGCTCAAAGAAATCGCCAAGCTGCTGACAACCAACCCGGGTTTGAAGATACGGGTAGTAGGGCATACCGACAATCAGGGGAAATCGGACTACAACCTGGACTTGAGCCGCCGCCGTGCGGCCGCCGTGGTGCACGAACTGAATACCAAATATGGCATTGCGGCGAATCGGTTGGATTCCTTCGGATGCGGTCTGTACGCCCCCGCGGCTTCCAACGATTCGGAAGACGGGCGGACTAAGAACCGCCGCGTCGAGTTGGTCAAATGGTAGCGAATCCTTACCGGTCAAACCCGTCAAAATAGCAGCGACGACGCATCGCCGGGGAGGCCGTCAAAATGCCGGCCCTGCGGCCGCTTGTCTCCGCGCTCTCGCTTGCCGATAAGGCTGCTGGCGAGAGCAGCCTGACAGGGCTTCGCCTCGTGTCCCGAGTCAGACCACGCGAGGCAATCGCTGCCGGCGATGCGCCCACTCCTCGGTCACGAACAGCCGCGGACCCACTTCAATCATGCGCGGCAGCAGATTGAACAGCGCTCCCGGAGTCCATGGCTGGCCGTCGCGCGCGCGCATGCCGCGGCGATTCAGCTCCTCCGCCACGCGTGAGAGTGGACAATCGTCCACGATCATATCGAGTGCCAGGATAATGATCTGCCGCTCGCTGGGATTCTCCACCAGGCGCAGGCAATCGGTGGATACCTGCAGCCCGTAGGGGATCTCCTCCACCTTTTCCTCGGTGGTGGAAATCTGACTTTCAGCGGGCTTCTCCCATTCCAGCGCGACCAGTTTCCAGCCGGCCGCCATTCGTTCGTTCAGATATTCCAACGTGGGGGAACCGGTGAGAGGCTCGCGAATACGTACGTTCTTAGCCATGGACACCTCCAGTCGCCGACCACTTCTGCACGCGCCGTGCCGCCAGTATCGCCTTTGTTTTCAGTGACGCGATTGGCGAACCTGTTCGCCTGTGGGATTAGCGCCCTACTTGCAGGCGGTCGGCCAGAATCGGCGGCAGCCCCGCGTCGCGAATCTTCTTCTGCGCGCCCTCCACGTCGTACGGGATGCGGTAGTAGGTCACCGCATGGACGTCGGAATCGTACAGCACAAACGCGGCGCGCGGATCGCCGTCGCGCGGCTGTCCCACCGACCCCGGATTGATCAGATAGACGCAGTCCGGGTCGATATCCATGGTCTCGCTGCCGCTGCGCGCCGAAACCCGCCCTATGGTTTCCACCCGTGAGTGGTTCCAGATGAATCCGCCCTGCACGTGCGTGTGTCCAAAGAACGCCATGCGGCTCTCCAGATAGCTGAAGGCCTGGCCGGCTTCGCCCGCGGCCAGCACGTATTCATCCTCATCGTAGGGCGAACCGTGCACCACTTCGAAATCGTCCAGCACCACCGGGCCTTTGGCCAGCAGCGCGGTGTAGTCCACGTTCTCCTTGCTTAACTTCTGGAGCGTCCACAGCGCCGCCTGGCGAGCCACGGGGTTGAACCATTGCAGGTCGTCCAGACCGGTGCAGGCGCGGTCGTGGTTGCCGCGCACCACCACCTCGCAATGTTCGCGGACCCACTCCACCACCCGGTTGGGATCGGCCGCATACCCCACCAGGTCGCCGCAGCAAACGGCTTTGTCGTACTTGCCCTGGGTCTCGAGAGCGACCGCTTCCAGGGCTTCCCAATTGGCATGTAAGTCGCTGAGGATGAGATAGCGCACTGGTGAGAGATTATACCTTTCTCAATCGCAGGAGGGAGATTTCGGGAGGCGCGCCGAGGCGCGCGGGAATGCCGATGGTGCCGATGCCCCGGGTCACATATGCCGACGCGGACCCCTGCCGGTAGAGCCCGTAAACGTAGTGCGTGAAGAACCGCGCCGGATTGATCGCCTGGTCGAAAATTTCCACCGATACCTGCCCGCCATGCGTATGGCCCGCCAGCATGAGATTATAGCCCTGCTGCGCGGCTACAGGGAAGACGTCGGGGTTATGGGAGAGCAGAAGGTTGGTGGCGCCGGGCAAGATCATTCGCTCCGCACCGTGCAGATAGGTGGACCGCCGCGATAACGGTTGGTAATCGACACCCGCTATATTCAGCGTAGCGCTGCCAAATCGGAACGGCCGCGACTGGCTGCGCAGGAATGGAATTCCCACGCGCGCCGCTGCCGCCTGGGTGTAGTCCTCCACTCCCGCGACGTGTTCGTGATTACCCATGCATCCTACGATGCCGGAATCGGATTTCAAACGCGCCAATTGGCGGATACAAGCGTCGATCGGGTCGCCGCGGCGCGAAATCAGGTCGCCGGTTACCGCGATGAGATGTGGATGGAGACCGTTGGCGGCGTCGATCACGCGCGCCAATTGCTTCTCACTCAGGAACGCGCTCAGGTGAATGTCGCTCAGTTGCAGCAGGCGCATTCCATCGAGATCGTCAGGCAAACCGGGGACGGGCACGTCCACCTCGTGCACTTGAAAATCGAGGCGCTCGATGAGCGCGCCGTAAGCCAGCGCCGCGAAGGGCGCCACCAGCGCCACGTTACCCACCGCATTGATCAGCTTCCTGCGGCCGGGATGGAATTCCGCCCCGCCGATCTTGCGCACGAATCGGAAGACGGTGAGCAACGCGAGAACGGCGATCGCCGAAAAGCTGTAGGTCGTGGTGCAGGTCCCCAACACCAGCGGCACCATGCCGGCGGTTGGCGGGCCGCCCGTAGCGGCCACGAAATCGAGAGCCCACCCGGCCGCCAGCAATACGTTCAGCACCGCCACGCCCGCCAGTGCGGCACTCTTCCACTGGCCCGGCAGCCGCCCCGCGGCCCGCAACCAGAGCACAGTGATCCGCCACTGTACCGGGATAAATATGAGGAAAGCGAAGAAATCGAACAAACTGAATTCACCCAGGGCCTGACGTCAACTTCTTTATTGTAGTGAGTTCGCGGCCAGCCATGCGTTCGCCGTCACCGCCAGGGCCGCCGCGGCGGCGGTTTCCGCACGTAAAATCAGCGGACCCAGGGATGCCGGCACCCATCCCGCACCAATGGCCGATTGCCGTTCGCCCTCCGTCCAGCCGCCTTCCGGCCCCAGCATCAGGGCGACGCGATGGCTTGCTTTGCGAATCGCCGGCAGAAGACTCACGAAGGGCGGCGCGTCCTCTTCATCCATAAAATAGCGATAATCCGCCGCCTCCGCGAGGCACGTGGGGAAGCGCACCGCCGGCAAAATTTCCGGCACGCTGATGCGGCGCGCTTGTTGGCTGCTTTCACGCACGATGCGGCGCCACCGTTCCGCCCGTTTGCGCGACGCCTCGAACAGCCCTTTCTCACTGCGCGCCGCTTCCAGGGGAACAATGCGCTCCACCCCAAGTTCGGTGGCCTTCTCGATCGTCCATTCGAAGCGGTCGAACTTCACCATGGCGGCGATCAGCGTGATGCGCACCGGCAGAGCCGCCGATGGTACCGGTTCAATCGCGCGGAAGACTACGCGGTCGCCCCGTGCTTCCACCACCTCGGCCAGCCACGCTCTCTGGTTGTCGGAAATCTCGAACTGCTGTCCGGGTTCTACCCGAAGCACGCGCGTGAGATGGTGCGCCTCCTCACCCGCAAGCTCGGCTATTCCGCCGCGGATTTCGGTTACAAAAAATCGTCGTCGTGCCAAGACGCTATTGTAATGAATTGTAATCCTTAGTAGAGGCCCAAATGGGCTAGGTAACCTCCTTCTGACATGCTCGTCTCTATCAGTAGGAGCTTTACAAAACATGAAACTCAAGACCTTGTTTGCCAGTGGAGCCTTGTTGCTCTCCCTCGTCGCCATCGGATCCGCCAAGAGCTGGGATATCGTAGTCGATAACAATACGCATGCCGGCAGCGTTGTTCTGCCCGCTGGAAATTACAGTGTGAAAGTGAACAACAACCAGGCGCAGTTTACTTCGGAGGACGGCAAAAAGTTTACCGTGCCCGTGAAAGTGAACGCTACATCGACCCCCAAGAAATATAACGAGACCGAAGTGAAGACCGCGAAGCAGGGCGACGCCACCGTCATCCAGGCCATCGACCTCAGCGGAACCACCCAGGAACTCCAGTTCGGCGAGTAGTTCTTCCCCGCTCGTCTCGCTCCAGCCCCCGCTACAATACGTATAATGATTGCGTATTTACGCGGCATTCTGCTGGAGAAGCATCCCAATCAAGCTATCGTGGAAACTGGAGGCGTAGGCTACGATGTAGCCATCCCGGTTTCCACGTATACACGCCTGCCGGACGTGGGTACCGAGGTCCATCTGCGGATCCATACCCACGTTCGGGAGGATGCTCTCGCGCTGTACGGCTTCCTCACGCCGGATGAAAAGGCGCTGTTTGAGAAGCTCATCGGCGTCAGCGGAATCGGTCCCACCCTGGCAGTCAAGATTCTCTCCGGGCTGGCCGCGCCCGACCTTATTACTTACATTCGCCGCGGCGAGGTGGACCGTCTGGTCCGCATCCCCGGTATCGGCAAAAAGACCGCCGAGCGCATGGTTCTCGAACTGCGCGATAAGTTGCCGGCCATAAGTGGCGCCGAACCGCAATCCACTCCCGCCCCCGATTCTCTTTCCCCTCTCGATCAGGACGTCCTCTCCGCCTTGCTCAATCTGGGTTGTGCGCGCCCGCAGGCCGAAGCCGCCGTGCGTAAAGCTAAGGCCGGAGGCGGCATGACGGAGTTCGAGCCGCTATTCCGCCGTTCGCTCGAACTGGTACGTTAAGCTGGTAGCGCCATGTCCGACCTGGTTTCCGGCAAGCTCCAGCCCGAAGAGGCGCAGTATGAAGCGGGCCTCCGTCCGAGCCGCCTGGCCGATTTTACCGGGCAAGCCAAGCTCAAGGAAAACCTTTCCATTGCCATCGAAGCTGCCAAACAGCGCGGCGAAGCCATGGACCACGTGTTGCTCTACGGTCCTCCCGGGCTCGGTAAGACTACCCTTGCCGCCATCATCGCCGAAGAGTTGCAGGTCTCCTTTACCACCACCTCCGCGCCCGTCTTGCAAAAGAAAGTCGACCTCACCGGCATCCTCAGCAACATCCGCCTTCACCAGGTCTTCTTCATCGACGAAATCCATCGCCTGATGCCCGACATGGAGGAGATGCTCTACACCGCGCTGGAAGACTTCCGCCTCGATCTGCTGATCGGCGTGGGGCCCGGCGCACGCACCCATTCCATTCCGATTCCGAAATTCACCGCCGTGGGCGCCACCACGCGCCAGGGCTTGGTGAGCGCGCCGCTGCGCGGACGCTTCGGACTCCTGCTGCGTCTCGAGCCCTACCGCGAAGAAGAATTGCAAATCATCGTTCACCGTTCCGCGCGCTTGTTGAACGTCGAGATCGCCGACGGCGCCGCCGCCGAACTGGCGCGCCGGTGCCGCGGAACGCCGCGTATCGCCAACCGCCTTCTGCGCCGCGTGCGGGACTATGCCCAGGTGCGCGCCGATGGCCGCATCACCCAGCCGGTGGCCCAAACCGCGCTCAACCTGCTCGACGTGGACCGCTTCGGGCTCGACGAGATCGACCAGAAGATCATGCTCACCGTGCTCGAAAAATATCACGGCGGTCCGGTGGGACTCAATACCATCGCCGCGTCCATCGCCGAAGAACCCGACACCATCGAGGAGGTGTACGAGCCTTACCTCATTCAGCTCGGCTTCCTGAACCGCACACCCCGCGGACGTGTAGCCACCGGGTTGGCGTACGAGTACTTTCATGTGCAGCGTAAGCCGGAACATGGCGCGCAATCCGCATTGTTTTAGTGTAAGTGCCCACCAACTGTCGATTCCGTGAAGACTATCTACTTAGCGCTGGGATCTAACATCGGCAACCGCCAGAATAACTTGCGGGAGGCTATCCAGGCCATGCCGGCTGCCGGCATCTTAGTCCTCAGGGAGTCTCCTGTCTATGAGACTGAGCCTGTAGGGTATCGCGACCAAGGTTGGTTTCTGAATATGGTGGTGGAGGCCGAGACCACACTCTTCCCCATGCAACTCCTTGCCCGCACCGGTAAGATTGAGCGTATGATGGGGCGCGTGCGCACCATCCCCAATGGTCCGCGCTCCATCGATATCGATATCCTGCTGTATGGGAATGCGGTGGTGCGCACCAAGCGGCTGGAGATTCCTCACCCCCGCATGCAGGAGCGCCGTTTTGTGCTGGCGCCTCTCGCCGACCTGAAACCCGATGTGCGCCATCCGGTCTCCCGCAAGACAGCCGCCCAGATGTTGCAAGAGGCGCCTGCCGGGAAAGTGCGGCAGGTCAAATAAACATTTCTTCGTCTTGCGTCACTACGCCCGGAGACTTCCGCGGGTGGACAAGTGTCGACATCGCCGCCGAGATCCCGGCCGCCACTCCGTTGGCCTCCCGCACCGGCCGCAGCACGGCGCGCTTCACCGCATCGCCCACCTGCTCGACTTGTCCCACCGTCTGATCGAGCGAATGATCGATCTGTTCCAGGCGGGCATGGGCGCGGCTGCTGGCGTCGTGAAGAAGATTGCCGATGCGCTCCACTTGTTCCCGCACGGAGCGTACCGCCCCCACCGCTTCCTCGGAGATATGGGCGATTTGGGGCCGCGCATCGGTGACTATCTCGCCGGCGTGCGTGACAATCGGCCCCGCCTCGTCCACCAGTTTATTGACCTTGCCGGCAATCTCGGTGGCGCGGTCGATCACTGGCTTGGATCGCTCCAACGTCTGCGTCACGCTATCCATCATCGGGCCGATCCGCTCGAATATCGGCGCGGCCTTGTCGAAGACCGGCCCGACTTTCTCCACCACCGGTCCTACTTTCGCCGACAGTGTCCCTACCCGTCCGCCAATGCTTTCGACCTGCTCCCGTAACTTGCCGAACGCCTTATAAAACGACAACATCACCAACGCCTGCACCAGGAATGCGATGCAGGACAGCACTACGGCGGCCGTCACCACCAGTCGGAAAACATCGTCGGACATACCAATCCCCCCTAACGCTCCAATCCCCTACGATTGTGGCGCGTTCACCGTGTCGCGATAAGCTTGCCGTCCGGCTTCCACTGCATCGGCAATATTGTCTTTCTGGCGCCCAAGAGCTTCCTTGCCCTTATCGACCCATTCGGTGGCCGATTTCTGAATGTCGGAACTCCGTTGCTTCAGGAAGTCGCCGCTCTCGCCAGCTTTATTCTTGATCATGTCGCGGGTTTCCTGGCCGGATTTGGGCGCGAACAGCATACCGATCCCGACACCCACGCCGAGTCCGAGCAAGAAACTGGAAAGTCCGTTTTTGTCCATATGTGCCTCCTATTTGGAATGACTCGAAAAGATCAGAAAGAAGTAAACCCCGTACGATCCACTTACAGTATACTCCCCATGAGTATGCCAGAACGCCGCGCGCGCCCCCTCGACGCCGCTTCACTGTGGGAGTACGCACTCAGATTATTGGCCGGCCGCGCACATTCCTCGGGTGAACTGCGTCAAAAGCTACAACGCCGCACCGAACGCGCCGAAGACATCGACGACATCCTGTCGCGACTCAAGCGCGATGGGTACCTGGACGACCGCCGCTACGCCGAAAGCTACGCCGCGTCGCGTCTCGCCGGCGATAAGTTCGGCCGCACCCGCGTCATCCACGACCTGCGCCAGCACCGCGTTGCCCCCGCCCTTGCCGAAAGCACCGTCGCCAAGGTGTACCAGGATGTGGATGAGTCGGCCCTCATCGAAGAGTGGGTGCGCCGCAAATATCGCACCGCCGAACGCGAGGGTCTGTTCGCCGACCAGAAAGATCTCGCCGCTGCCTATCGGCGGCTGGTGCGGGCAGGCTTCCGCACCGGTGAAATCCTGAAAGTCCTCAAACGTTTTGCCAGCAATCCCGACCTCCTCGATGGGTTCGAACCGCCGCCAGACGCGCCGGAAGATTCTGCATAAGTTCGCTGGCTCCAGTCCAATATGGTATGGTATGGATGGATGCGATCCTCCCAACCTTTGGAATTCGCGGCGACCCTCAACCACGGCTCCGAAGTACCGCTGTACCGCCAACTCTACGAACAGATTGCCCTTCGCATCCGTTGCGGTGAGCTTGCCCGCGGAGAGCGCTTGCCAGCCACTCGGGAACTGGCTGGCATCCTTGGACTGAACCGCACCACCGTCTCCGCCGCTTATGACGCGCTGGAAACCGATGGCCTGATCGCCGGACAAGTCGGGCGAGGCAGCTTTGTCACCGGAATTACGCCGGTCGCCGGGGGTGGAATCGACTGGAACGCCATGCTCGACCACGCCGAGCAGACGCCCGCCGGACCCGCTGGCACGATCGGCAACGAGATCGCCAGCTTCGTGATGTCGCGGCCCTCGCGCGAGCTTTTCCCGCTCGACGATTTCCGCGCCAGTTGCCAGGCTGTTCTATCCCGCCCTGAATTGGGTTCGATCCTACAACTCGGCTCGCCCAGCGGCTACGAGCCCTTGCGCCGCCACCTCCTGGAGGAAGCGCGCCGCCAATCGCTCGCGCGCCCCGGCGACGACCTCATCATTACGAACGGCTGCCAGCAGGCGCTCGACCTTCTTGGACGCGTCCTGCTCCGTTCCGGCGACACGGTGGCCGTGGAAGACCCCATCTATACCGGACTCCGGAACCTGCTGACCGGAATGGGCGCTCAGTTGGCCGGCATTCCGGTAGGCGCCGACGGCATGGAGACCGCGCATATGGAGCGCGTGCTGGAGCGCGAACGTCCGCGCTTCCTGGTGGTCACCTCGAACTTCCAGAATCCCACTGGAGCCACACTTTCGCTCTCCGCCCGGCGTGCACTGCTCGACGCCGCCCGCCTGGCGCGCGTCCCGGTGGTGGAGAACGACGCTTATGGCGACCTGCGCTACCAGGGCGAGCCGCTGCCGTCTTTGAAAGAGCTCGACGAGCACGGCGGCACGATTCTGTTGCGCAGCTTCTCCAAGGTCAGTTTCCCGGGCCTGCGGGTGGGCTGGGTGATCGGGCCGAAACCGCTGATCGACCGCCTCCGCCAGGCGAAAGCCTCGGCCGATCTGCACACCGATCAGCTTTCGCAGGCCGTGCTTCTCGATTTCGCGCAGTCCGGCCGCCTGGAAGCGCATCGCACGCGCATCGTGCAGGCGGGCGCGGAGCGGCTGGCTGCCACTTTGGAGTCGTGCCGTCGGGAATTCCCCGCCGGCACGCGTTGGACGCAGCCCCAGGGCGGCATGAATCTGTGGGTTCGTTTGCCCGAACCGCTGGACGCCGGAGAATTGCTGCCACGTGTCCAGAAGGAAGGCGTGGCGTATCTGCCCGGCCGTTATTTCGCCGTTTCGCGCCTGGAACCGGGAGCTTTGCGCCTCAGTTTTGCAGGATTGGAGCCGGAACAGATCCGGCATGGCATTGCTGTATTGGGAAGAATCGTAACGGACGAACTCGCCGCCGCATCGCATCAGGCGGAGCCTTCGTCGGCATTGGTATGAAAAACAGTTCGGCGCTGATGAACCATTCCTGTTCCGCAGCGACCAATCTCTTCGGGAGGATGTATGTTTCAGTTTTCGAGTGAGCAGTTTCGCATAAAGGTCGGTCTGGCGGAGATGTTGAAGGGGGGCGTCATCATGGACGTCACCAACGTCGAGCAGGCCAAGATCGCAGAGGATTCCGGCGCTTCGGCCGTGATGGCTCTGGAACGCGTTCCGTCGGACATCCGCAAGGATGGCGGTGTCGCCCGCATGGCCAACATCGCCATCATCGAGGCCATCATGAACCAGGTCACCATTCCGGTGATGGCCAAGGCGCGCATCGGCCACTTCATGGAAGCGCGCATTCTGGAATCGCTGGGCGTGGACTACATCGACGAGAGCGAAGTCCTCACTCCCGCCGACGAGGAGCACCACATCGCCAAGGCCGATTTTAAAGTGCCGTTCGTGTGCGGCGCGCGCAATTTGGGTGAAGCCCTGCGGCGCATCGCCGAAGGCGCAGCCATGATCCGCACCAAGGGCGAAGCCGGATCGGGCAACATTGTCGAGGCCGTCCGCCACATCCGCACCATCGTGAAAGAGATGAAGCAGCTCACTGTCCTCGGCAAGGAAGAGCTGGTACACCAGGCCAAGAATCTGCAGGCGCCGCTCGAACTGGTGGAGTGGGTGGCCGCGAATGGCAAGCTCCCCGTGCCGAACTTCTCCGCCGGCGGAATCGCTACCCCGGCCGACGCTGCGTTAGTGATGCAACTCGGGGCGGAAGCGGTATTCGTCGGCTCGGGCATCTTCAAATCGTCCGACCCGGCGGCGCGCGCCAATGCCATCGTGCAGTCGGCTAAGAACTACAACAACCCGGAAGCGCTGCTGGCCGCCAGCCGCGCGCTCGGGTCTGCGATGCCGGGGCTCGACGTCTCCAAACTGCCCGAATCGGAGCTGATGCAGACGCGAGGCTGGTAAATGAAGAAGGTGGGGGTGCTCTCTCTGCAAGGGGATTTCGGGGCGCATGGCGCAGCTCTCGAGCGCGCCGGCGCCGAACCGGTCTTCGTGCGCGAACCGTCGCAGTTCGCCGCGCTCGACGGCCTGATAATCCCCGGCGGCGAGAGCACCACCATGCTGAAGCTGATGGGGTACGAACCGGGCCTGTTCGACGCCCTGCGCGAATTCGGCGCGCACAAGCCGGTGTTCGGCACCTGCGCCGGCGCCATCCTGATGGCCAATGACGTGTCGAACCCGCCGCAGCAGAGCTTTCAACTGATGGACATCGCGGTGGAACGCAACGCTTACGGCCGCCAGATCGACAGCCGGGTGGCCGAAGTGGAGACCGGGCCGGAGTTCGAACAGCGCACCGCCCCCGGGAAGATGGAGGCGGTCTTCATTCGCGCGCCCATCATTCGCCGCGTGGGTCCCGAAGCCCGCGTCCTGATTTGGTACCAGGGCGATCCCGTCTTAGTGGAGCAGGGCCGCCATCTGGCGGCGACCTTCCATCCGGAGCTGACTTCCGATCCCCGGGTCCACTCGCTCTTCCTGGAGAAACTGTGAAACGAGTCTTATTCGTCTGTATCGGAAATGCCTGCCGCAGCCAGATGGCGGAGGGTTTTGCACGCACGTACGGCTCCGACGTGTTGATTGCCGCCAGCGCCGGGTTGGCGCCCGCCATGAAGGTGGCACGTGATACCAAGACCGCGATGGCGGAAAAAGGCATCGACCTGCGCGATCATTTTCCTAAGACGATCCGCAACCTGGGCCGCGCGCAGTTCGACATCGTGTTGAACATGAGCGGCTCCGAAATCCTGCCCAACGAAGTTCCCGGCGCGAAGATCGTAGAATGGGACGTCGAGGACCCGGTCTCCCTGAAGTACGAGGACCACTGCAAGGTCCGCGACCAGATCGAAACCATGGTGATGCAGTTGGTGCTGGAGCTCCGCCAGGCGGGCAACGAGCCGAAATTCCGCGGGCAGGGTTCGGGCCGGCTGGAAATATAGCGCCCCGCGTCTTCCCCGGCAGTCGGGTTTCGCGGGCAGGGCGGGTGGAGCTACGGCCCCACCCGCGCCCCATCCCTTCCTATTGGATAGTGATGTACGCCGGCGGCGTAGCCACCGTGCCCACCGTGACGATTACCGGCTGGCGGCCCGATGGCACGTTCGATGGCACCACAAAGTTCACCTGCGTCACTCCGACCAATCCGCTGGGGATCCCGACGAAAGAGATCTGTGGCGACTGGATTCCGCCTACCGTAACCGTGACCGCCTCACGCGGTTTGGGCAACTGCGTGAGCGGTGTTCCGGCCGAGGGCGATTCGCCGTCGGCAAGCGACGGCGACACCGCGCCTTCACCCGTGATGTACAGGAAAGTGGTTTGCCCGGCGCTGGCGGTGCGCGACGGGTTCACGTCGCTGCTGCCGTCGAGGAACGTGAAGATGCCGGGAGCGATCGGCGAGACTGTGAAGAAATAATCGGTAGTCTGATAGGGGTTGGCGATGTTCAGGTCTACCGCGCCCGATGCCTCATACGGAATCTGTATGTTCACCTGATTGGGACCTACGTAATACAAGGGAACGTACCAGACCGTGCTTGAGGTATTGCAGTTCACCGGGCACATATATGCCTCCACCCCGCTCATCATATAGGGAAGTGGAAGCGTCGCCGCCGACTGTGCGAGCGTCCCCATCCCCGCGCCAAATACCGCCAGGATCATGCCGGGCGCGTAGGACTGCGCGTAACTGGCCGCATTGGTGACGCCGGCCACCGCGAGCTGTGTCTGCCGGCCCTGGAACGACACATTGAGCGCCGTCGACCAGTCGGAACCCGAGAAATTGAAAGCTTCGTTGGTGGGCGCTCCCACTGTCGCCAGCGCCATACAGCCGGAAAGGGATTGGCGCGCGCCCAGCGTCGCCGTGCCGAAGGTGGACGCGATCTTCGCGCTGTAATCGGTGCCGTTGATGGAAAACGCCGGGATGGAAGTGGCCACGCCGGCTTCCTCCGTCAAAGTGATGCGGAAATTCCAGGTATTAGCGTTGCCGCAGCCTTCCCCGATGATTCCCTGGTATACCGGGTTCTGATCGAGCGAAGCGACCACGATGGGCCGCGTCGACTGCGCGGGCTGCCAATTCTGAATCAGCTTAGTGATATCGAGCGAGCCCAGCCCGACCACAGAACTGTATCCCGAGCCGGTCGCGGTGTATCCCTCCTGGCCGTTCTGGCATCCCGGAGAAGCCCAGGCGCACGCCTCCATGTTGTCGCCGGTGATGTTGCTGTGAAACGCCGAAGGCGCGGTCTGAAAAAGGTTGTAAAGAGTCGGATTGATATTTCCCAGACCGCCGGTCTTCAGGTATTGGTTGAGCATCGCCACCACGCCGGCCATGGTGGGAGTAGCGGCCGAAGTGCCGCCGACATATTCTACGCTCGCTCCCCCGCAGACCGTGCAATACACGTAGTAAGGAACCGAGTAAACGCTCGAGTTAAAGGAGATGTCGGGCACGTGACGCCATCCATCGTTGGGGACGCCCGCGCTCGTCTGCCACGCGGGTTGCGAAAAGTAAGCGCTGGCGCCGCCGCCGGTCCCGAGGATCGACCCGGCCTGCGACGATTCGTTCCACGCCACCTCAGGTACGTAGCCTTTGGCGGATGAGTAGGTGGACGTATTCGTGCTGTTCCAGTAGGCGCCAGCATTGCTCACCGATGTGCCGCCCATGGAAGTGACTTCGGGAATCGACCCGGGCTCATCCACCTGAAGACCGTTTTCCGCTACCGCGGCACCGGCATCGCAGTCGGTCGCGCCCTGGTCGCCCGAGGCCGCCAGCCAGGTAATACCTTCGGCGTTCGCCTGCTGCACCAGTTGACGATAGCTCGGCAAGTCTACCAGATCGTAATTCTCGCAGTTGCCGTAGCTCATGCTGATCACCGGCGCGACGGCATTGTCCACCGCATAGGTGGCGGAATCCCAGACACTGTAGGAGTACACAAACACGATGTTGGCATTGCGCGCCACCGCGCCGGCCCATTCCAGATCCAGTGCGGACTCGTCCACATCGCCTGAAAGAATGCCGGGATTCTCGCGATTCACCAGGACTTGCGTAAGCGTCGCCGACGACAGCCCGAACCGGGTCCAGAACGTCGTGATGTCAGCGGCGTGGATCGCCGACTGCCCCATGATGGCTACCTTCTGCCCGGCGGCATTTGTGCCGGCGGAATACATCGGCGTGATGTCATAGATTGCCGCAAAGTCGTCGGGCACCATGGCGTGATCCCCCGCGCCCAGAGTGTAATTGGGCCTGACTTTCGCATAGTTCGGCTTGGGACGGAAATCGTGCAGCCCGCGAACGCCGCTCACAATCGGGGACAACGCCGCCGGAATCGTCAGGTCGGTAGAGTTGGCGTAGTGCATCTCGCCATTCACTCGATAGTTATGAATCGTGGTGTGGAATGCGCCCTGCACCTGGCCGGCAGTCCCGCTGAAGCTGATGAACGTGCGGCTGCGCGAAGCCGGGTTCACGGCGAACCCCTGCGATTCGAGCCAGGAGGTAACCTGCGCCAGATCGCTGGCGCTTACGCCGAACTGATCGGCGTACTGCTCGGGCGTGAGCCACTGACGATACCGGGGCGAGGATGGATTCTGTTGATCCTGCAGCAATTGCTGCAAATTGGCCTGTTGCGCGACGGTCGGCTTCAGCATGACGGTCATGCCAGGAAGCCGGAAACTGCTGGCCACTTCGCCCGCATCGTTGGCAGCGGTTGCCAGCGGATGGACGCGGCCGGGCAAGGCGAGAGTCTTAGTGACGTCGATCTTGGATAGGATACGTTTGGGCTGCGCGAAGCCGACGCTCGCACTAGCACCGATAACAAAAGTGATAAGGGTTTGGCGGAGATTCATAATTCGGGTTTCTCAGACGCGGAAGTGGACCGGACGGCCACCAATACTCGGTTAGACGGCGTTATCGCGCTCCGCGGTTACAATGACTGCACCGTACCTCCCCCTTGCGCACCAGGGTGGTTTTCGACATAATACCGGCAGATAATGAGTATGATTTCTCACCGACAGGGGATTTCTGCCGTGCGAAGTACTCTGGTAACCGCTCTGGTTTCCTGCGCCGAAGTTCCGAATAAATCGCGAGCCCGCCGCTTCGTCCAGGGCCTGTCCTCGGACGAACTGCAGTTCATCGCCGGGTTTCTCGGCGCCTGCGTGCTGGACTCCACCGGCAAGAGCTGCGCCTCCCGTACCCAGTGGGCTGAGCGAATCACGCGCTACCAGCAGGCATCGTCCGCGTACCGCTCCGCCGACCGGGAGCATAAAATGATCCTCTTGTTGGAATATTTGTGTCGCTCCGGCGACACAGCCTCTCACCTTTCGGCGATAAGCTGACTCCCCGTCACTGTACGATCGATGTTCCGGCCTGCGGCTCCAGCTTGATCTCACCGAACGCGTTCTCATATTGCGACACATTGTCCCGCAGGACATTGAGTAGCGCTTTGGCCTGTTGCGGGCTGACGTAGATGCCCTGAAAATTGTGGATGGCCACGCTGTCCGGCGCGGTCTGATTTACCCGGCCGAACATCAGGAAGAAGTCCCACAGGTTCACCCGCACCTGCACGCTGTTAGCGTAGTTTTCGCGATATTCGGCGGTGTTGACGAGCTGGATCTTGGTAGCCGGCTGTTGGGTCATGACATTCAGCGTAGCATCCCCCTGACGTCTGCTTTCCCACCGACTATTTAAGATTATTTACGAATTTGGTAGAACCGTTGCTTCTATAATCGCGTCCGATCTGATGGAAGGGGACGAACATATGAAAAAGTTCGCTGAAAGTCATACCCAGGGGCTAGCCCATTGCCCCATTTGCACTCACACGGTGCCTGCGGAAATCGATTTGCGTGGAAAGTATCCGCGCGTGATGACCGGCCAGAAATGTCCGCGGTGCGCTTCGGCCCTGGATGTTGCGGCGGTGGTCCAGATTCCGGAAGCGGCGTGATACTGGCCAAAGCAGGCTTGTATCGGGGTGGGACATCTGCCATAGTGAGATTAGCACTGGGAGTCGCATGAGGAGAAAGCCGCAGGCAAAGACCGAACCCGTCGTTCCGGCCGAAATTCTGGAGCAGGCGAAGCGCGCCATCTCGCCGGATCGCTTGACGAAGGCGATCAAATGCTCGGTTTGCGGGGCGGACACTACGATTGCGGCGGCGGCAGAGCCGCTGTGCTGGGTTTGCCGGCGACTCAAAATCAGTGCCTGGCGCGAAATCGAACAGCAGATGCCCGCTCAGGAGTAGGTGGATCAGGCATTCGCTTCGATCGACTCCACTACTTCTTCCCACTCCTTTACCAGCTTGTCCAAAGCTGCCCGCCTGCCGGTCAAAATGTCGTTGAGCCGTACGGTTTCCTCGACACTGACAAAATTGGCGAGCGAAGCTTCCAACCCGGTAATTTCCACCTCCGTCTTACTGACCTCGGCCTCCAGCGCGACGCGCCGATCCTCCATCTGCCGTAGTTTGATGGGATTGACGCGCTTTTCCGGTGTTTTTGGCTCGGCTGCTGCCGGCGTACCGTTGGTGTGGGCCGGCTGATGGGTCGGTAACGAGGCTGTCAGGGTCTCCGGTCCGCCGCCTTTGCGCCACAGGTAATCCTCGTAATTGCCGGGATAAATGTGCACGCGCCCTTCTTCCACCTCGAAGATGCGGCCGGCAAGTTTGTCGATGAAGTAGCGGTCGTGCGAGACGAATACCAGGGTGCCCTGGAATTCCTGCAGCGCCGTGAGCAGCACGTCCTTGGCGCGCATATCGAGGTGATTGGTGGGCTCGTCGAGCAGCAGAAAGTTAGAAGGCTGCATCAGCATGCGGGCCAGTGCGTAGCGGTTGCGCTCGCCGCCCGAAAGCACTCCGATGGGCTTGAAGACATCGTCCTCAGAGAACAGAAAGCTTCCCAGAATGCTGCGCAGTTCGGTGTTCGATGCGCGCGGCGCCACCGTCGCAAGGTCATCGATCATGCGCGCTTCCTGGTCGAGTTCCTTGTACTGGTCCTGCGCGAAATAATCGGGCTGCGCGTTGTGGCCCAGCGTGTACTCGCCCGCGCTCACTGGCTCGGCGCCCGCCAGGATCTTGATCATGGTCGATTTGCCGGCGCCATTGACGCCCACCAGCGCCACGCGGTCGCCGCGCTCAATGTAAAAGTCGACGCCCGAGAAGACGGTATGGTCGCCGTACGCCTTGGCGACGCCTTTGAACTCCGCCGCGATGCGGCCGCTCGGCCTAGGCTGCGGAAAACGGAAGTGGATGGCCTTCTCTTCCTGGGGAACCTCGATGCGCTCGATCTTCTCCAACTCCTTGATGCGGCTCTGCACCTGTTTGGCCTTGGTGGCCTGGTAGCGAAAGCGGTTGATGAAGGCCTCGAGCTGTTCAATGCGGTCGCGCTGATTCTGATAGGCCGATTGAAGCTGCGCGCGCCGGTCGGTTTTCTGCTCTTCGTAGCGCGTGAACCCGCCGGTATAGAAGTGGATACCCTTGTTCCACAACTCGGCAATCTTGCGCACCGTAACGTCCAGGAAGTAGCGGTCGTGCGATACCAGCACGACCGCATTGGGGTAGTCGTGAAGATAATCTTCCAGCCAATTGCGCGCTTCCAGGTCGAGGTGATTGGTGGGCTCGTCGAGCAGCAGCAGGTTGGGCTTTTCGAGCAGCAGTTTGGCGAGCGCGATACGCATCTGCCAGCCGCCCGAAAACTCTTCGGTGCGGCGCTTCCAGTCGCGCCGCGGGAATCCTAGTCCGGAGAGTACGGTGCCCACCTGCGCTTCCACGGTGTACCCATCACGCGCCAGGAATTCCGCCTGGCACTGCTGGAAGCGGTCGGCCACCTGGGCGTACTCGGAGCCCGCCGGGTCGAGTTCGGCCATGCGATGGGTGAGCTGCTCCTGCTCGATTTCGAGATCGCGCAGATCCGAGAAGACCGTCATGCACTCGGCGAACACTGTGCGGCCAGAGAGCGACAGCCCATCCTGCGGCAGGTAGCCCAGGGTGACGCCCTTCTGCATGGTGACCGAACCGGAGTCGAGGCCTTCGATTCCGGCGAGCACTTTGAGCAGCGACGATTTGCCGGTGCCGTTGGCGCCGACAAGGCCGGTGCGCTCATTCGGCGTGATCAGCCAGTCGACATCTTCGAAGAGAATTTTGGGGCCGTAGCGCTTTCCCGCCCCGTTGAGTTGCATCATGGAGGACTAAGACTTAGTTTACCGTAGCGGGTAGGACATGCTTCAGCTTTGCTTCAGCTTGTCCTAAAGGGGGTCACAAAAGGCTCCGGGGCGCGGGGCCCGACGCACCGCAGCCCCAGAGCAAAGGCGGGGAGAAGCAAATGACTTCGAATCCCCCGTCATTATGTAGGACGTGCGCCGCGGCCATCTGGTTCTAGGACAAGCTCAAGCATGTCCTACAGCCAATATTGGAACTGGTGCGTCGCCAGCACGTAGGCTGAGAGTAGGCCGTTCGTGACGGCGTGGGCGATGATGCAATCCCACAGGCTGCGTGTGCGCACCATCCACCAGTTGTAAATAATTCCGGTGGCCAGGCCGACTTCCCAAAACGGGCCATGCTCGGCGGCGAACATCAGGGCCACCATCCAGAATGCCGCCCTCTGGTAGGTGCCCAGCGGAATCTTGTGAAAGTCGCTCGAAATCAGCCATCGCATCGCCCACCCGCGCCAGAAAAGCTCCTCCACCGGCGGCACTAGCAGCGCGCAGGATGCCGTCCGTAACGTGAGGAACCAGACGCTTTTGCGCAGCACGATGGGAATCGTGCTGACGGCCGATCCGGTGATCGAATTATGAAAGAGGAACGAGTTGCGATAGCCCGGTCCGAACACCACATCCGGGCCGATCCAGACAGCGAAGACCAGCGCGCCCAGCACCACGCTCCCCAGCGGATGGGCCGGCCGCGAGGCCAGCGGCACGCGCGAAACCGCCAGCAACACTGCCAGGGTGGCCACCGCGCGCAGGGGATACATCCAGGTGGTGGGTAGACCGGTGGCCTTTTCGAGGGCCATGATCGCAATGAAAACCGCGAACGGCGCGACGTAAGCAACGGCGGGATGGCGCATGCGGTTAGCTCTTGCGCGGCCGCGCGTTGATTACCGGCACCAGCCAGGTTCGTTCTTCGGGCTGCAGCGGGCGCACGCTGCGGGTGGCGAGTTCGCTATTCAGTGTGGCGATGAATTCCTGGATCTGCGACTGCATCTGACCCATCTTCTCACGCATATTGAGAATAATGTCGACCCCGGCGAGATTCACGCCGAGATCGCGCGTCAGGTGCAGAATCACTTCCAGCCGCTCCACGTCTTCGGCGGTATACAGCCGCGTGTTTCCCTCACTGCGCGAAGGCTTCAACAGGCCCTCCCGCTCATACAAGCGCAGCGTCTGCGGATGGACGCCGTATTGTTCGGCCACCGCCGATATCATGAACGCAGCTTTGGATTTGGCTTTTGCCATTAGCAACTCCGGTTCATACTTTGGACCACAAATCGGCGCGCGGATCTTCGGGATGGAGCTTTGCCATCTCGCGCAGTAACTCGCGTGTTTTCTCGTCGCGTGGATCGGGCGCGGTGATGGCCACTTCCACAATCTGGTCGCCGCGCTGATTGGTGCGCGAATTCAGCACGCCTTTTTCGCGCAGGCGGAACTTCTGGCCGTTGGTGGTGCCTTGCGGAATCTTGAGTAGCGTACGCCCGTCGATGGTCGGCACCTCGACTTTCGCCCCCAGCGCCGCTTCCCACACCGCCACCGGGACGGTGATTTCGATATTGTCGCCATCGCGCCGGAAGAACTGGTGCTCTTCCACCTTTGTCGTGATGTAGAGATCCCCGGGAGGCGCGCCCATGGTGCCGGCATTGCCCTTCCCGGGAACGCGCAGTCGCGAACCGTTGCGGGCTCCCGGCGGAATGCGCACTTCCACCACCTCTGTCTTGGTGACGCGGCCATCGCCTCCGCAAGTGGGACAGGCATTGCGCAAACGGCCCGATCCGCCGCAGCGCGGGCAGGTCAAGCTGAACTTCATGGCTCCGGCCATCTGCGTCACGTTGCCGGTGCCCTTGCACTGCGGGCACGTCACTTCGCCCTGTCCGGTGGACCCCGACCCGTGACAGGTGCCGCAGATTTCGTAGCGCGTGATGTTGAGCCGCGCCTGCGTGCCCTTAATGGCCTGCCAGAAATCGATGTCCATCACATATTCGAGGTCGCCGCCCTTTTCGGGCTGGACGTGAGCCTCGGCCGCACCTTCGCGGCCGCCGAAAAACTGCGAGAAGATATCGCGGAAGCCGCCCCCGCCGGTATTGCTTTCCGGTCGCCGTCCGCCTCCCCCCGCTCCTGCTCCGGGACCTGCCTGGCCGGAAAAGTAGTCCGAAAAATCGAAGCCGTTGAAGTCCATGCCGGGGTGCGGAGCGTTGCCCGAAGAACTTCCTCCGCCGCCGGCCGCGAAGCCGCTTTCGGAGTAGAAGCCGTACTGATCGTACATGCCCCGCTTCTTGGGATCGCTCAGGATATCGTAGGCTTCCTGCACGTTCTTGAAACGGTCTTCGGCAGACTTGTCCCCGGGATTCAGATCGGGGTGATACTTGCGGGCAAGCTTGCGATACGCCTTGCGGATATCGTCCGCGGCGGCGTTCTTGGGCACACCCAACGTTTCGTAATATTCGTGCTTAGGAGGAGACATAGATCGAACGGAGCGGGATTGCGCCCGCTCCGCTCCCGTGTTCGATTACTTCTTATCCTTATCGTCGACGTCGACAAATTCGGCGTCGACTACGTTATCTTTACCGCCACTCCCGCCGTTGCCGGAGGAAGGGCCGCTGCTGCCGGAATCGCCGCCATCGGCCGTGGGGCCGCCGGTGGGCGGCGGACCGCCCGGGCCGGCTGACTTGTACATGGCTTCCGCCAGTTTGTGGCTGGCGGTGGTCAAGCGGTCGACCGCGCTATTGATCTTTACGGGGTCATTGTCGGCCATGGCCTTCTTGGTCTCTTCGAGAGCCGACTCGATCTCTTTGGCTTCCGCCTCGCCCACCTTGCTGCGATGCTCTTTCAACGTTTTTTCGACGTTGTAAACCATGGCGTCGGCACGGTTGCGCGCCTCGATAGTGTCGTGCATCTTGCGATCGTCGGCGGCATGCGATTCGGCGTCCTTCGCCATCTTCTCCACTTCGTCCTTGGACAGTCCGGAGGAGGAGGTGATGGTGATCTTCTGCTCGTTATTGGTGCCGCGATCCTTGGCAGTCACGTTCAGAATGCCGTTGGCGTCGATATCGAAGGTGACTTCGATCTGCGGGATGCCGCGCGGCGCGGGCGGAATATTGCCAAGCTGGAACACGCCCAGCAGACGGTTATCGCGCGCCATGGCGCGTTCGCCTTGCCCCACCTTAATCTCTACCGACGGCTGGTTGTCGCTTGCCGTGGAGAAGACTTCGCTCTTACGCGTGGGGATGGTGGTATTGCGCTCGATCAGCTTGGTGTACACGCCGCCCATGGTCTCGATACCCAGCGAAAGCGGGGTCACGTCGAGCAGCAGCACGTCTTTCACTTCGCCGCCCAGCACGCCGCCCTGTACCGCGGCGCCCACCGCCACCACTTCGTCGGGGTTCACGCCCTTGTGCGGCTCGCGGGCGAACAGGTCGCGCACCAGCGCCTGAATGCGCGGCATACGGGTCTGGCCGCCGACCAGCACTACCTCGTTAATCTGCTGCGGGGTCACATTAGCGTCCGAGAGCGCCTGTTTGCACGGGCCCACGGAGCGCTGGATGACGTCTTCCACCATCTGCTCAAAGCGCGCGCGCGTGAGCTTCATCTGCAGATGCTTGGGACCGCTGGCGTCAGCCGTGATGAACGGCAGATTGATGTCCACTTCGAGCAGCGTGGAGAGCTCCATCTTGGCCTTTTCCGCGGCTTCCTTAAGGCGTTGCAGCGCCATCTGGTCGCGCGACAGGTCGATGCCGTTCTCGCGTTTGAATTCGCTTACGATCCAATCGATAATGCGCTGGTCGATGTTGTCGCCGCCCAGGTGCGTATCGCCGTTGGTGGACTTCACTTCCACCACGCCCTCGCCCACTTCCAGGATCGAGATATCGAACGTACCGCCGCCGAAATCGTACACCGCGATGGTTTCGTTCTTCTTCTTATCGAGCCCGTAAGCCAGAGCGGCCGCCGTGGGCTCATTGATGATGCGCATCACTTCCAGCCCGGCGATCTTGCCCGCGTCCTTGGTGGCCTGGCGCTGGGCATCGTTGAAGTATGCCGGCACGGTGATCACCGCCTGGGTGACTTTCTCGCCCAGGTACGACTCAGCCGCTTCTTTCAGCTTGCCGAGAATCATCGCCGAAATTTCCGGCGGAGAATTCTTCTTACCGTTGATCTCTACGCGGGCGTCGCCGTTATCGCCGCGGACCACTTTGTACGGCACCATCTTCATTTCTTCGCTGACTTCGTCATTGCGGCGGCCCATGAAGCGCTTGATGGAGAAAATCGTATTCTCCGGGTTGGTGATCGCCTGGCGCTTGGCCACCTGGCCTACAAGCCGCTCCCCGCTCTTGGTGAATGCCACGACCGAAGGGGTGGTGCGGGCGCCTTCCTGGTTGGCAATGACCGTGGGCTGGCCGGCTTCCATCACCGCCACGCAGGAATTCGTGGTTCCCAGGTCGATACCGATAATTTTTCCCATTGCTATTCCTCCAATTAAACTTGATGGCTATGATGGCGTGCCCATTCGGAGGGCAGCCCCTGACGCCGCCCTGGGCGGCGATTAGCACGTTCCCATTATCAAACCTTAGTGCATTATTGTCAAGTTTATTTGATGGTAAGCGTGCGATTACGCATATTTCGGCCAGGAGGCCTTTGCATGGCGCACGCGAGGCACTAAGTGCAGTCTTGTGAATGCGGTAGGGGTGCTCGCGAACGGTCGGAAGCACGCCGGTTCACGTCTGCCGTGAATGGCGGGCGGAAGCTCGTTGCCGGGGCGGATGGCGACACCAGCCCATCTCGCGATGGCCGTTCCTGGCGCCCTGTTTACCCGGAACCGTGAGAAACCCTCGTCAGCTCCCCTCTAGGGACTCCTCAAAACCAATTATCCTGAAATCTCATGGTAGAGACGATTCAGTGGGTGGACGGCGCCGTCGTCATGATCGACCAGACGCGGCTGCCCCTTGAAGAGAAGTACGCGACGTGCCGCACTTATGAGGAAGTGGCGACCGCCATCAAGGACATGATCATCCGCGGCGCGCCGGCCATCGGAGTAGCGGCGGCGATGGGGGTGGCGCTCGGTGTGGCGCACGCCGCGCCCGCGGATCTCGACGGCCAGTTCGCCGTCATCTGCGATACGCTCGCCGCCACGCGTCCTACCGCCGTCAATCTCTTCTGGGCCATCGACCGCATGAAGCGCCTGTACGCCTCGTTGCGCGGCCTGCCGCTCGACGAGATCCGCAGCCGTCTGCGGGCGGAAGCCCTGCTGGTCCGCGAAGAGGATATCGCCATCTGCCGCGCCATCGGCCGCCACGGCGCGCCGCTGGTGCCCGATGGCAAAACGGTGCTCACGCACTGTAATGCAGGCGCGCTGGCCACTGCCGGATACGGCACCGCGCTGGGCGTGATCCGCGCCGCCATCGAGACCGGTAAGAACATCGACGTCTATGCCGACGAGACTCGTCCGTTCCTGCAGGGCGCGCGCCTCACGGTGTGGGAACTGCAGCAGGATGGCATTCCGGCGACCCTGATCACCGACAACATGGCCGGCCACTTTCTGCACTCCGGCCGTATCGGCTGCGTGGTAGTGGGCGCCGACCGCATCGCCGCCAATGGCGACGTCGCCAACAAGGTCGGGACGTATTCGGTGGCGGTGCTGGCGAAGGAGAACGGCGTGCCGTTTTTCGTCGCCGCTCCCATTTCGACGCTCGATCTCACGCTCTCTTCGGGCGCGCAGATCCCCATCGAGCAGCGCGCCGCCGCGGAAGTGACGCACGTTTTCGGGCACCCGGTGGCGCCCGCCGGGACGGCCGTGCAGAATCCCGCCTTCGATGTGACGCCTGCGCGCTACGTCACCGCCATCATTACGGAGCGAGGCGTGGCGCGCGCGCCGTTCGAAGAATCCCTGAAAGCCCTGGCGGATTAGGCGTGCTATGTGCCTATGCTACTTTGGAGAGAAATGCGCAAACTCCTGACGATCCTCGTGTGTGTGGCGGCATTCGCCACTGCCGCCGAACGGCGCGCGCCCGGCTTCGACCTGATGGATAGCAAGGGCGCCTGGCACGACCTGGCAGATTATCGCGGCAAGCCGGTACTGCTGGCCATGATTCAGACTACATGCCCGCACTGCGCCGCCTTCGCCGACAATCTGGAGAGGGCGCAGGAACGCTATGGCGACAAGATCGGCGTGGTGGCGGTGGTGGTGCCCCCGGACACTTTCGATAAGGCCAAGGACTTCGTCGCCGGCCACCGGATCACCTACCCGATTTTGTTCGATATGGGGCAGGTATGCATGTCCTACGTGCGCAGCACCAAGCTGGAATTTCCGCGCCTGTATGTCATTGACCGCAACGGCATGATCTATTCGGACAACGAATTCAGCCCATTGACCGCGCCGCTTTTCGAAGGCAGCGGCCTCAACCCGATGATCGACCGCCTGCTGGGAAAATAGCTGCAACTATCCGCGATAGTACGCCGCACGATCTGCGAGCCGCCTGTTATATACTTGCGGATTACCTCAGATGCTTCCCATTTTCTTTGCCACGTACGTCGCGGTTTTCATGGCCGAAATCGTCGGCGATAAACTGCTCTACACCACCGGATTACTAGCCACGCGGTACAAAACCCTGCCGATTCTCTGCGGCATGGCCATGGCTTTCATGCTGAAGATGTCGGTAGCGGTATTGGTGGGCCACTTGATCGCGACGCTGCCGCGCTGGCTGGTGGCCAGCATCACGGCGATCAACTTCTTCGCCATCGCGGTAGTCATCTGGCGCAAGAAGGACAAGCGCGAGGTGAGCGAGAAGAATTACAAGACATATCAGGCGGCGCTGGTGGCCTTCGCCGCAATTTTCTTTTCCGAATGGGGCGACGTGGGACAGATCACCGCCGCGACCATGGCGGCGCGATTCAATTCCCCGCTCGCTGTCTGGCTGGGCGCCGTGGCCGCGATGGTTACCAAAGGCACACTGGCGTCCTTCATCGGCGGCGGCGTGCGCGGCTGGATTCAGTCTCACTTTCAGCCGAAAACCCTGCGCTACGCCGCCACCGTGTTGCTGTTGGTGTTGGGCGTACTTTCGGTGTGGGAGATCCTCGACCCCGACAGTCCCGGCATGCTTTTGTACTTCGTCTACTAGGTGGTAAGGTCAGAGGTGATGGTCTCCAAAGAGGAACGCAATAGCGCGCTCCGCTTCATTGTTTGCCTGGGCGTGGTTAGCCTGTTCGCGGACATGACCTACGAGGGTGCATACAGCGCCATCGGTCCTCTATTCAAGGAATTGGGCGCGAGCGCCGCGGCGTTGGGCCTGGTCACGGGGCTGGGCGAGATGATCGCCGCCAGCCTGCGCTTTTTCTCCGGCCGGTTCGTGGACCGCACGCGCGCTTACTGGACGGTTGCGATCTGCGGATATTTTCTGAACGTGATGGTGATTCCGGCGATGGCGTTTGCCGGCAACTGGCCGATGCTGGCGCTGCTGGTGGTGATCGAACGCACCGGCAAGAGTCTGCGCGGTCCGGCCCGCGATGTGCTGCTCTCCGAGGCTACCAGCAAGATCGGGCATGGTTGGGGTTTCGGTGTCCATGCCGCCATGGATCAGACGGGCGCCGTGCTCGGTCCGCTGTTCGTAGCGGCGACGGTTCTACAGCAGCACCATTTCGCACCCGCATTCCTGCGGCTGGCGTTTCCCGCGGCGGGCGCGCTCACCGCGCTGGTGATCGCACGCTTCGTCTATCCGCAGGCCGGCAAAGCGACGCCGAAAGCCGGCAAGACAATCGTGACGCCGAAGGTTTTCTGGTGGTATGTGGCGGCGGCCGGTATGCTCGCGCTCGGGTACGCCGACTTCCCTATGCTGGCATACCGCTTCCAGAGCAGTCAGATCGTGGGGCCGGCGGCGATTCCGCTCATGTATGCCGGGGCCATGGGCATTGAGGGGCTGGCGGCGCTGCTCTTCGGCAAGTTGTTCGACCGCATCGGCATCGTGACCTTTCCGGTGGGCATTCTGATCTCGCTGGTGGGTTTACCGCTGGGATTCCTCGGCGGGCCCACGGCCGCGATTGCGGCGGTAGGCTGCTGGGGGATTGGGATGGGCGCGCAAGATGCCTGCCTGCGTGCGGGAATCGCGCAAGTGGTTTCCATGAATAAGCGCGGCAGCGCGTTCGGCTCATTCAACGCCGTCTTCGGAATCGCCTGGTTCCTGGGAAGTGTGACGATGGGCCAGCTCTACGGCCACTCGCTGGTGGCGCTGGTGGTGTTCGCAGGAACGGCGCAGTTGATCTCGGCGGCGATGTTCTTCCGCATACGCACGCCGCTCGCGGAAGCTGCTGCGGCGGCTGCGGCGTAAGAGCGCGCCAGGGTCGGGCTAAACTCACGGGGGCTCACTCGACGGCGGCATTTGCGCGAACCGCGCAGCCGATCTCGGCGGCCATCAACCCGCGCATCGGCGGGCTGGCGACCATGAGTTCGCGGTCGCGCAGTGTGGGCCACCATCCCCGGCCCGCGACTTCCGGTCGCGGACTCGCTACCGAAGCAGCGCGCCACGCCGCGGATTGCACGATATCTTCGGGCGATGTTCTTCCGGATACCTGCGCCGCTGGCGGAAACTGCCGCGGCCTAAGAGCGCTCCCATTTTCCTGAAGAAAAGGGGACAAGCTAAAGCGCTAGAAGCGTGTCCTACCGGGGCTTCCGTTAGTACTTCGGGACGCTGGGGTCGACCTTATCGCTCCACGCCAGGATGCCGCCCACCACGTTGCGCACGTGCTCGAAGCCGTTCTGGCGCAACACGGCGCAAGCCTTGGCGCTGCGCATGCCGCTGCGGCAATGGATCACGATATCGGCGTCCTTGTCGAACTCGCCCACGTGCTGTGGAAACTCGCCCAGCGGAATCAGCTTCGCCCCCGGAATGCTGCAGATCTTGTACTCGTGCGGTTCGCGCACGTCGATCAACACGAAGTTGTCTCCGCGATCGATCTTCTGCTTCAGCTCCACTACGTCGATTTCGCCTTCGTTCACTTTCGTCTCCTCAACAGCGGGCGCGGCCGATGCCTGCGGGATCCCGCAGAATTGATGATAGTCGATCAGTTGGGTGACCGTGGGGTGGTCGCCGCACACCGGACACTCTGGATTCTTGCGCAGCTTCAATTCGCGGAACTTCATGCCGAGCGCGTCGTAAAGCAACAGGCGTCCCACCAGCGGCTGGCCGATCCCCAGGATCAGCTTCACGGTCTCGGTGGCCTGAATCAGCCCGATGGTGCCCGGCAGGATACCCAACACGCCGCCCTCCGCGCAACTGGGCACCAGCCCGGGAGGCGGCGGCTCGGGATACAGGCAGCGATAGCACGGTCCGCCCTCATACGCGAAAACCGTCGCCTGCCCCTCGAAGCGAAAGATGGAGCCGTAGACGTTCGGTTTGCCCAGCAGGACGCAAGCGTCGTTCACCAGATAGCGGGTGGGGAAATTATCGGTGCCGTCGACGATGAGGTCGTAGTCCTTGAGGATATCGAGGGCGTTCTCGCTCGAAAGCGCGACCTCGTGTTGCACCACCTCGACGAAGGGATTGATGGCCTTCATCTTCTCGGTGGCGGATTCGATCTTGCGCCGGCCCACATCGCTGGTGAAGTGGATCACTTGGCGCTGCAGGTTGGTGAAATCGACGGTATCGAAATCGACCAGCCCGATCTTGCCGATGCCCGCGGCGCTGAGATAGAGCGCCAGCGGAGCGCCCAGTCCGCCCGTACCCACCAGCAGCACTTTCGCGGCTTTCAGTTTCTGCTGCCCTTCGATCCCCACTTCGGGAATGATGAGATGGCGGCTGTAGCGGAGGATTTCTTCGTTGCTGAGCGCCGCGTGCTCGGGCGGGGCGGCCACGCTCGATCCGCCGGCGATGGAAGGCACCAGCGACAGCGTGTCGCCGTCTTTCGTCTCGGTCGCGTCTTTGCTCAGATAGCGGATGTCTTCGTCGTTGAGGTAAACATTGACGAAGCTGCGCACCTTGCCTTCGTCGGTGAAAATTTGTTTGCGCAGGTCGGGATATTCGGCGGTCAGCGCGGTGAGCACTTCGCCCACGGTGGCGCCGGGCACCGTGACGGAATCCTGCTTCCCGGTGAATTGCCGCAGGGGTGTAGGGATGAGAATTTTGGCCATGTCAGTATGTCAACTCCTCTTTCGCCGCTTCGGTCTGATCGAAGTTGGGCAGCCAGCTATTGGCATGATGAAATTCGCCCTTTTGAATGGATAGTACAACAAAGGAGTACCACGGGCACGAGTTCTGCAAGTCGGTCTTGGAAAAATAGGCATCGCAATCGGGGTGCGAATGATAGATGCCGATGAGATCCATCTTGCGCTCGCGCGCGGCTTTATCGGCAGCCAGCAGATCTTCGGGCCGCAGTTCGTAGCGTGCCGCCTGCGCGCCTTCAAAGGCATTTTGCAGGCGGATGGCGGCGTGGACCACTTTCTGTTCGCCGTCGGTGGAGCCGAGCATGGCGCCGCAGCATTCATTCGGATAAGTCTCGCGGGCGTGCGCTACCATCTCCGCCCACGGTTCGGATTCGATACGGATCATTAGTCGTCCCAGAAGTGTTCGCTGAGATATTTCTCGGCGCTGTCGCAGAGTACCGTGACGATGGTGGCCGATTCGCCGCGCGCCACGGCTTCGCGCGCAATCACGGTGGCCGCGTGCACGTTGCATCCCGACGAAATGCCCACCAGCAGGCCCTCTTCGCGCGCCAGCCGGCGGACCATTTTGTAGGCGTCTTCGGTTTCCATCCAGATGTTGCCGTCGGCCAGTTTCTCGTCGTAGATGCCGGGCACGATGGCGGTGGCCATGTGCTTCAGTCCTTCCAGCCCGTGAAATCCGCTCGAGGGCTGCACCGAGATGCACTTCACTTCCGGCAGGTCGCGCTTGAAGCGGCGGGTGTTGCCCATAAAGGTGCCGCTGGTCCCCATGGCGGCCACGAAGTGGGTGAAGTTGCCGCCCGTCTGCTGGATGATTTCCGGCCCGGTGTGTTCGAAATGCGCTTTCCAGTTGGCCGGATTGTTGTACTGATCGGGATAGAAATAGATGTCGGGATCGGCCAGGTAAATCTGGCGGCAGAGCCGGATGGCGCCGTCGGATCCTTCTTCAGCGTCGCTATAGACCGCTTCCGCGCCGTAGGCTTTCAGGATGCGCTTCCGTTCCGGGGAGGCATTGGCGGGCAGCACCAGCTTGACCTTATATCCGCGATTGGCTCCGATCATCGCATAGGCGATGCCCGTATTACCGCTGGTGGCGTCGAGGATCGTGCGGGAGTGATTCAGCTTCCCGGAGCGCTCGCCATCGAGCACCATATTGGACGCCGCGCGGTCCTTGACCGACCCGCCGGGGTTGAAATATTCGGCCTTGGCGAAGATCTCGACGCCGGGAAAATCGGCGGCGATCCGGTCGAGGCGAAGCAGCGGCGTATTGCCGATGGTGGCGAGCAAGGGCTCGGCCTGGGTGCGCGCCAAGTGTGGGACGGGGAGGGTTTGGGCCATGCTCACCTTCTTAGACTCATCCCGCGGCGCAAAGATGCAAAGACCGCATGCATCTGACACCAAAGGAATTATCGCGGTTCCATTGTATCATCGCCCTAAAGTCTGTCAAGAAGGTGGGGAAAGGGTCCGATTCGCCAGTTGGGGGAGTCAATAGATGGGGATGGGTTGTACCGTGATTTGCGCAGATCCGTTCGGTTGGACCTCCACGCTGCTCGCCTGAAACAGCACCGCCATTACTTTCTCGAGATCCTCCGGAACATTCCAGCGGATCGATTGTGACGTGGCCAGCACCCGGTATTTTCCAGGCGCCACGGGCGTCGGACTGTAGTTTCCCATCTGGTCGGTCTGGCCGCGCACCGCTAATTGCGAAACCTGATCCGCTGTTGTCGCGCGATCGGGCACCGCGATGACGGTAGATCCGAGAACCGGATTGCCCTCGGAATCAGTCACCTTGACTGCGAGGGTCGAAACGTCCCGTGCCAGGCGAAGTTGCAGAGTGCCGGGGACGCCCGGCAAAACGTGGACAATGCCGTCGGTCACGTTCACGCCGCCGTAGTTTATCTCTTTCACGTACGCAGTGAGTCCGATTAGGGCGGCATCCACCGTGTAGTCGCCCGGCAAAATGCCCTTCGCCAGGTCGAAACTCGATGGAATCTGGGCCGACATCTCGACATTCTGCTGGTACGCACCGCTCAGCGTAACGGAAAGCGAGGTCCCACGGTTGAGGAGCGTCCCCATCAAAGATCTCCTCTCTGCCACATCCATCGCGGATAATTGATGGCCGAACTCGGATCCTGTCAGACCGCCCTGCGCGGTACGCCTGGCGACATCGGCAAGTTCGTCATCGCTAAGAGCGTCGCCCAACCCGGCCGCGCTCGCCAGGCTTCGCAGCGCGGCGGTGGTGCGCTCATCGAACTTGGGCTGGGGCCGCGCCTCGGCCGGATCGCTCCAAGCGACCGAAACACGGAACGGGGGCAGTTCCGTCGAGAGGTCCACATGCTCCAAGTTCGCGTCGAAGATTGTGAATTCCTTATAGGTGCGGTCGGCGATGAGATGATAAGTGCCGGCCGCCAGTCCGCAAGCGCTATAACTACCTTGAGCGTCGGCGACGCCTTGTACGCGCACAATGCGTGAGCCGGCGATCTCCTCGTCCTGAATCTTGTAGAAATCCGTACCGTGAATCTTGCCGGCGACACAGTAGACCGGAGCGCTGGCGATGCGGATATCTACCTTCTGCCGATTCTCTCCAGGGGTAAGCTCGATGGCAGTGGAGAGATCCATGCGCCTTGCGGTCGGATAGTAAGTGGGGACAGCGATGGCCTCGCCGGATTCGATGTCCTTCGGGATATCGCGGTCCGCAAGAAGGAAATAGCGACGGTCGGATTCCAGCTCCTCTGCAATAGAGTAAGATCCGTCTTTATGAGTTACGAATGGGCCGAGGGCGAACAGGTTGAGCACGCCCCTGACAAGTTCCGGTTTGAGCAGCCAGACGAACGCGTCCACGGCGGGTTTGCCGTTTTCGTCCAGAACGCGGCCGGAAATCTGCGGGCTCGCCGGCACCACGAGATCGAGCGTGAGGTCCTCATCGCCGTCGATTCTGATGGCATGCGGAGTTGCCGAAGTCGAATCGCGGTCGGTCCGTACTCTGTAAGGCGCAGCTGGCAGATTCCGCAAGTGGTATCTGCCGGACTCGTCGGTCGCGCAGACAACAGTGGGCGCCGCGCGCACGCTAATCCTCATTTCGCCCAGCATTATGTTCTTTGGATCTCCGCCATATGCGGCGCTTACGCGGACGCCTGCCATTGGTTCTCCCAGGATGTTGCGGACGGTGCCGTGAATCGCGCCGCCTTTATGCTGGGGCTGGCTGGTCTGCGCGCTTAGCCCTCCCGCCAGTAACGCGAGAGTAAGCAGCATGCGCATGACATATTATGCACTTATTCGGGCGCCGTGCGGAAGGGATCTATTTCCACCCGGCGGCGTGGGGCGTCGGCCTGCATTACAATAGCTCAATCATGCATTTCCGCGGCGTTTCTCTGACTTGCCTCTTCCTGGCGGTGTCGTTTGCGCAAACTCCCAAGCGACCCCTGAATCATAAAGATTATGACGGTTGGCGGACCATTGCCGGCCAGCACCTCTCGGCCGACGGCAAATTCCTGGCGTACGCGCTCTTCCCCGAAGAAGGGGATGGCGAGATCGTCGTCCGCAATCTGGTGACCGGCAAGGACTCGCATTTCCCGGCGGGTGAGCGCCCCCAGCCGGCGGCGCCGACCGGCGAGGAAGAAGCGCCGCCGCAGGCGCGGACCGCTACCATCACGTTCTCTTCGGACAGCAAATTCGTGGTGTTTTCGGTCTTCCCCTCGAAGGCCGAAACCGACAAGGCGCGCCGCGAGAAGAAGACCGCCGAGCAGATGCCCAAAGACAAGATGACCATCGTGGAACTGGCCACCGGCAAATCGAGTAGCGTCGAACGCGTACGGCGATTCGCAATGCCGGAGAACGCCGCAGGCTATCTGGCTTATCAAAAAGAAGCGCCGGAACGGGCCGTGAACGCGCCCGAAGGCGGCAAGCCGCTGGGTGGCGGCGATGGCGCAGTCCAAGACCAGCAGGGCGGACGCGGCGGACGTGGCGGTGGCCGTGGAGCGGGCGGCCGTGGCTCGGAGTTCGGCACCGACCTGGTATTGCGCTCGCTGGCGGAGGGCGCGGAACGGACATTTCCAGATGTCTCGGAATTTCATCTGACCGACGACGGGAAGCAGTTGGTCTACGCCGTGGCGGCGCACGACACCGCCAAGAACGGCGTCTTCGCGGCGACGCCGGGCTCGGGCGATCCTCCCGCGGCGGTCCTCGACGGCAAGGGCAAGTATTCCAAGCTGACCTTCGATGAGAATCAAACCCAAATGGTCTTCCTGAGCGATCGCGATAATGCCGGCGCAAAGCCACCCAAGTGGAAGATCTATCGCTGGGACCGAAAAGGCACGGCCGCCGAACTCGTGTCGGATGCGACGGCCGGTTTCGAGAAGGGCTTCACAGTCAGTGACAAGGGCACGCTGACGTTTTCGCGCGACGGTGCGCGCCTGTACTTCGGGGCGGCCCTCCCGGCGCCTGAACCGAAGACCGAAGAGGCCGCCGATCCGACCGAAGAAAAAGCGGTCGTCGATCTCTGGAGCTACCGGGACGAGTATCTGCAGCCCGTGCAGAAGCTGCGCGCGGCCCGCGATCGCGACCGCACGTTCACCGCGGTTTACGCGATCGCTTCGCACAAGCTGGTGCAACTGGGCGATCCCGATATGGAAACGGTCACCACCTCGGAGAGCCCGGAATGGGCGCTCGGCACCGACGACCGTGCGTATCGCAAGGCCAACGACTACGACGAGCATTACACCGATCTGTACCTGCTGGATTCGGCCACGGGAGCTCGCAAAAAAATCGCCGAGAAGAGCTTCGGCGCGGCCACGTTTTCGCCTTCCGGGAAGTATCTGCTGAATTTCGACGGCAAAGACTGGAGCACGATCGCCGTTCCGGACGGCCGAAAGGTCAACCTCACCGCGAGCCTCGGCGTGAAATTCTTTAACGAGGATACGGACACGCCGAGCACTCCGAATGCTTACGGGTCGGCCGGTTGGACCAAGGATGGAAACTGGGTGCTGGTGTACGACCGCTTCGATGTCTGGCGCATCGCTCCCGATGGCAGCGGGGCGAAGAATGTCACTGCCGGGTACGGGCGCGGGCACGATATCCGTCTGCGCTATGTACGGACGGAGACCGATACACATGAGCGGTGGATTGACGGAACGAAGCCATTGCTCTTTTCGGGCGAGAACCTGACGACGTACAATCAGGGCTTCTTCCGCGGGTCGATCGAGGGCGGCGAGCCGAAGCAACTGGTGATGGCGGCGAAGTCGTTCAGCGCGCCGGTGAAGGCAAAGGATGCCGACGTGTATCTGCTTACCGCCCAGACCTTCAACGAATTTCCCGATCTGCTGACCTCCGACGGCAGTTTCAAGGAACTGCGCAAAGTGAGCGATGCCAATCCGCAGAAGGCGGGATTGCTGTGGGGCTCGACGGAATTGGTCCCGTTCCAGAATGCCGATGGCGTGTCCTTGCAGGCAACGCTGTACAAGCCGGAGAATTTCGACGCGCACAAGAAGTATCCAATGATGGTTTACATTTACGAGCGCCTCACGCAGAACGTGAACCATTTCGTGAACCCGGCGCCGGGCACATCCATCAATATTAGTTACTACGTCAGCAACGGCTATCTGGTGCTGACGCCCGACATTGTGTACACCGTGGGATATCCCGGGCAGAGCGCGCTCAAGTGCGTGCTGCCGGCCATTCAGGCGGTGGTGAACCGCGGCATGGTGGATGAGAACGCCATCGGCATTCAGGGACACAGTTGGGGCGGATACCAGATCGCGTACATGGTGACGCAGACCAATCGCTTCCGCGCGGTGGAGGCCGGTGCGCCGGTGGCGGATATGATCAGCGCTTACGACGGCATCCGTTGGGGCACGGGTATCACGCGGCAGTTCCAATATGAGCGCACGCAAAGCCGCATCGGCGGGTCAATCTGGCAGTATCCCACGCGTTTCATCGAGAACTCGCCCATCTTCTGGGCGGATCGCGTGCACACGCCGGTGCTGATTCTGCAGAACGACGGCGACACCGCTGTGCCGTGGTATCAGGGCATCGAGTTTTTCCTGGCCCTGCGCCGGCTGGGGAAGGAAGTGTACCTGTTCAACTACAATGGCCAGCCGCACGGACTGCAAAATCGCGCCGATCAGAAAGACTACACCATCCGCATGCAGCAGTACTTCGATCATTATCTGAAAGGCGCGCCGGCGCCCGACTGGATGACCAAGGGCGTGCCGTATCTGGAGCGCGACAAGACGGAACTGCAGGTGCTGCAGGGAGGCGGGCAGTAGACGTATGGGGTTCGGCGGCCGCCGCGTGCTGGCTCTCGAAAGCCGGCGGTCGGCGGAGATGGCGGAGTTGATTCGCCGCAACGGCGGGGAGCCTTTCGTGGCGCCGTCGATGCGCGAAGTGCCGCTGGAGGCCGACGAGGCCACGGCGCGATTCGCAGCGGGCCTTTACGCCGGCGAGTTCGACATGATGGTGCTGCTCACCGGCGTGGGCACGCGCCAGTTACATCGTCTGCTCGGTCCACCGTTCGTGGAAGCTTTAGGAAAACTCACCGTGGCAGCGCGCGGACCCAAACCGGTGGCGGCACTGCGCGAGATGGGATTGACGGCGGCGGTAGTGGCGCGCGAGCCGAATACCTGGCGCGAACTGCTGCGGGCGCTGGAAGGGCGGACGGAGAAGCGAATCGCGGTGCAGGAATACGGGCGGCCGAATCCCGAACTGCTCGCGGAATTGCGATCGCGAGGCGCGGACGTGACGGCGGTGCGGGTGTACCAGTGGGATCTGCCGGAGGATGCCGGTCCGCTTTTCGAAGCGGCGCGCCGGCTGGCGGCCGGCGAGTTCGACGCCGCGCTGTTCACCACCGGGATCCAGATGGCGCATTTGGCGCGCGCCGCGCGGGAGCAGGGCATGGAGGACACCGCTCTGGAGGCGCTGCGGCGCTGCTTCGTGGGATCGATTGGGCCGACCACCACGGAGGCGCTGGAGGAGTTCGGCGTACAGCCGGCGTTCGAACCCACTCATCCCAAAATGGGCGTGCTGGTGATGGAGGCGGGCCAATGGATCGCGTCTGTGTGATATTCTACATAGGGATTTTTATGAAGAATTCGACCGTTCGGGTCATTATTTTAGCTGCGCTGTCCGCCGGGGCGATGTTCGCACAGGACATCACCGGCACCTGGCAGGGCACGCTGATGCTACCCAATAAGCAGGAACTGCGAACCGTAATCAAGATCTCCAAATCGGGCGACGCGCTCAAAGGCGTGATGTACAGCATCGACCAGACGCCGCAAGGATTCTCCACCGACGTCACCCAGACCGGGTCGACCGTCAAACTCGTCATGCCCGCGATCGCGGGCGCGTACGAAGGCAAGCTCGACGACGATGCGGTCAGCATGACCGGCAACTTCACGCAGGGAAATGGCGCGCCCGTGGTCTTGAATTTGAGACATGTGGGACCGAAGGAGCCGGAGTGGCCGATGCCGGAAGCGCCGGCGCGCCCCAAAACGATGGCGGCGGATGCCGACCCGGAGTTCGACGCGTGTTCGATTAAGCCGAGCAAGCCGGGGCAACAGGGCAGGGCAATCACGGTACGCGGCCGCGAGATCGTCACCATTAATACGCCGGTGAGCTATCTCATCACGTTCGTGTACGGGGTGAGCGCGCAACAGGTGCAGGGTGCTCCTGCGTGGGCATACAGCGATCCTTTCGATTTGGACGGTAAGCCCGCACAGGAAGGCATGCCCAACCAGAAGCAGATGAAGGTCATGATCCAGAAACTGCTGGCGGACCGCTTCCAGTTGACGTTTCATCGCGAGAAGAAGGAACTGCCTGTCTATGCCATCCAGTTGGGCAAGACCGGTCCCAAACTCACTGCCAGCCAGGCGGACCCGAAGGGCCTTCCCGGGCTAGGGTTCCGCGGGTTGGGTGCGCTCAACGCCATGAACGCCACCATGGCGGATTTCGCCAGCCTGATGGAGACGGCCGTGTTGGACCGGCCGGTGGTGAACCAGACGGGACTCGACGGGCATTACGACTTCGCCCTGAATTGGACTCCCGACGAAACGCAATTCGCGGGGATCGGGATCAAAGTTCCGCCGCCGTCCGACAAGCCCGATGCGCCTCCGGAGTTAGGCGCCGCCATGCAGGCGCAACTGGGATTGAAGTTGGCGACCACCAAGGCGCCGGTGGACGTACTGGTGATCGATCGCCTGGAAAAGCCCTCGGCGAACTAACGCGTACACTGAGAGGGTGGCCAAGCAAAGTACGGCGGCGCGTTACGCGCAATTTACCGGGCTGGCGCTGCTTTTGCCGGCATCCACGTTCGTGGGTTACGCCATTGGGTACTACCTCGATAAGGCCTTCGGCACTAGCTGGCTGAAAATCGTATTTCTTATTTTGGGGAGCGTGGCCGGATTCGTGACGGTAATTCGCCAGATCATGCGGGTATCCAATGACGATGGCGCCTGATCCGCTGAGCTTTGAGAGCGCGGCAGCGCGGATCGGGCGGATTCTGGTGGTGGTTTCGCTGGCCGGAACGTGCGGCGCGCTGGCGGCCGGCGGGTGGAAATCGGGCGCGGGGTTTCTGCTCGGAGCGGCCATTTCAGGTTTGAATTATCACTGGCTGCATAAGCTGGTGGAAGGCCTCGGCGGGGGCAGCCGCCCGCGCTACCGGAGCGTCATTCTGGGGTTTCGTTACCTGATCTTAGGCGGTGGAGCCTATGTTATAGTAAGGCTTTCTCCGATCAGCCTGAAGGCCGTTCTGGCGGGTCTTTTTGTGTTGACGGCGGCCCTTTTCGTGGAAGTTATCTGCGAGTTCTTATATGCCCGAAAATGAAATTTGGCTCACGCGATTTTTTAACGATTATCTGGCAGGCGCCGGCAATGCGGCGCTGCAGCTTGTGGGCAAGCACCCCGAGCCCCGCCCCTGGGCCAATTTTATCGTGATGCAGTTCCTGGTGGTCGCCATCCTGATGGCCATTTTCGGGATCCTCCGTAGCCGGCTGTCGGCCGATAAACCGGGCGGTCTGCAACACATCTTCGAACTGTTTTATGAATTCGTGAAGGGGCAGGCGGAGGAACAGGTGGGCCACGCCGCGCACCATTACATGGCCTTCTTCGCCACCATTTTTCTTTTCGTTCTCACCGCCAATCTGATCGGCCTGGTACCCATTCTGGAATCGCCTACCACCAATGCCTCGGTCACTGCCGGGTGCGCCCTGGCGACCTTCATTTATTACAACCTGGCCGGCGTGATCGCGCAGGGTCCGCTCCGCTACCTGGCGCACTTCGGCGGTCCCATGTGGTGGCTGGCTCCGCTCATGTTTCCCATCGAAATCGTCAGCCACCTGGCGCGCATTTTATCCCTCACGGTTCGTCTTTATGCCAATATGTTCGCCGGCGAGCAGGTGACGCTGGTATTCCTCCATCTCACCAAATTCATCGGTCCGGTGGTCTTTATGGGCCTGCACATCTTCGTGGGCGTGATTCAGGCTTATATTTTCATGCTGCTGACCATGGTGTATGTGGGCGGCGCGGTGGCGCACGATCATTAATTCCGGCTTTATCCGCTTTGCAGTGTGAGCCCGGCTGTACGGTGTCCGGGAACCACCTCCTGGAGCGATTTCTTAAGGAGACAAAAGATGACCAAAAAGCTGTTCGTACTGCTGGCCCTCATGATGTTGGCCAGCCCGATGGTTTTCGCGCAGACTAACGCCGCGCCGGTTAGCGATTCCCACGCCCAATGGGTCGTAATCAGCGCTGGTTTCGCCATGGCGATTGCTTCCGCCGTGTGCGGACTGGCACAGGGAAAAGCGATTGCGGCCGCCGTGGAAGGCATGGCCCGCAATCCGGGAGCGGCCAAAGCGATTCAGCTCGCTATGCTGATCGGGCTGGCATTTATCGAGTCACTGGCGTTGTATACGCTTTTGATTGTTTTCGTGAAAGTTCAATAGGCTATCCGGGGATGGGCGCGCTCATCCCCGGTCTTCCTCCCCAGGGCGTACGATGGCTCGGAAGGGCTAGTACGATAGCCCCATATCCCGTTCAAAGGTCTATTGACCCCATTGTCACTGTCCATTAGCATTAGTATCGACTCAATGGAACAGCGACGAACCAGACGTTTCAAATTACAGCTACCGCTGGAAATCACTCGCTCGGGAACGGACCGTGTTGCCGCAATCGGATTCACAAAGAACATCAGTTCGACCGGGGTGTTATTCCTGGCCGAACGGGAGCCCGATCTGGGCGGTCCGATCGAGTATGTGATCACTCTGAATTCAGATGGCACACAGGCGGTGAACCTGCGCTGCATCGGAAAGGTACTGCGTGCCGAACGCATGGAAAGCGGACGCGAAGAAGTCCCCGCTTACCAGGTCGCAGCTACCCTGGAACGATACGAATTCGTGCGAGATCACTAAACCAATTTGGCTTCGATTCAATAATTCGCAGCTCGGGAAGAACCCTGCTACACTAGCAAAGAAAAAGCGAAAGTGGGGCTATGGACTTATCGCTGGGTTTTCCCGAATTCTCACAGCAACTGGCGGTCGCCGCCAAACCTTCCCTGGAAGCTGTGGTGTCGCGGTACCGGTCGGCGCGCGAGCAGCCCGATTCGCCGGTGCGCGCGATTCATCATCAGCCGGCCACTGAAGGCGAGTTCGCGGACGTGCCCGCGGCGGTCGACGGTCGCCTGCGAAAGGCGCTCGCCGAACGCGGCGTCGCGCGGCTCTACACTCACCAGGCGGAGGCATTCGAGCATACGGCGGCCGGCCGTAATGTGGTGGTGGTGACGCCCACCGCAAGCGGCAAAACGCTGTGCTATAACCTGCCGGTGCTGAATCTTCTGCTGGGCGATGACGGCGCGCGCGCCATGTACGTCTTCCCCACCAAGGCGCTGGCCGAAGATCAGTTGCACGAATTTCAGGGCGCCGTAGAGGCAATGGGCTCGGAAATCCGCGCCTTCACCTACGATGGCGATACCCCGCAGGACGCCCGCAAAGCCATCCGCCAGAAGGCCAACGTAGTGTTGACCAATCCCGACATGCTGCACAGCGGGATTCTGCCGCAGCACACCCGCTGGGCGCGCTACTTCGAGAACCTGCGCTACATCGTCATCGACGAATTGCATTACTACCGCGGCGTGTATGGCAGCCATTTCGCCAACCTGCTGCGCCGTCTGCGCCGTATCTGCGAGTTCTACAATTCCCACCCGCGATTCATCTGCTGTTCGGCGACCATTGCCAATCCGCGCGAACTGGCCGAAGCACTCACCGGCGAAGAGTTTTCCGTGGTGGAGCGCAACGGGGCGCCGCGCGGCGAAAAATATTTCATCTTCTACAATCCGCCGGTGGTGAACCGCCAGTTGGGAATCCGCCGCAGCTACATCGGCGAATCGCGGCGCATCGCCATGGAATTCATCGAGCGCAATCTGCAGACGCTGGTCTTCGCCAACAGCCGGCTCGCCACCGAAGTGCTGGTAACTTATTTGAAAGATGCCTGCGAACGCGGCCCCGCGCCAAAGGAGACGGTGCGCGGATATCGCGGCGGATATCTGCCGCGCGAACGGCGCGAGATCGAGCGGCGCCTGCGCGATGGCGGAATTCGCGCGGTGGTGGCGACGAACGCCCTCGAACTGGGAATCGATATCGGTTCGCTCGACGCGGTCGTGATGGCGGGATACCCGGGCACCATCGCTTCGAGCTGGCAGAGAGCGGGACGCGCCGGCCGGCGGCAAGGGACGTCCGCCGCAGTGCTGGTGGCGTCGAGCGCGCCGCTCGATCAGTACATCGTCGAGCATCCCGATTTCTTTTTCGGACGGTCGCCCGAGCATGCCTACATCAATCCCGAGAATCTGGAGATCCTGATTGCGCACCTGAAATGCGCCGCTTTCGAATTGCCGCTGCGCGAGGGCGAACCCTTCGGACGGCACGATATCGCCGAGATCTGCAAGTTTCTGGAAGAGAGCGGATTTCTGCACCGCTCCGCGGGCGCGTGGCATTGGACGCAGGACAGCTATCCCGCGGACGCGACCAGTTTGCGCGCAGTGGCGAGCGACAATTTCGTGGTAATCGATATCACCGGCGAGGCCAATGTGATTGCCGAAGTGTCGTTCTCGAGCGCGCTCACCACGCTGCATGAGAAGGCCATTTATCTGCACGAAGCGCGGCAATTCCACGTGGAGCGGTTCGATTACGACGAGCGCAAGGCGTATGTGAAGAGCGTGGAGTGCGACTATTACACGGACGCTATCGATTACACCCAGGTGAAGGTGCTGGAGGAATTCGAGAGTGAGGCCATGGCGGGAGCGCGCCGCCTGCACGGCGACGTGCGCGTCAACCGGCAGATCGTTGGCTTCAAAAAGATCAAGTTCTACACCATGGAAAACGTGGGTGCGGGAAAGCTCTCCATGCCCGAGCAGGAGATGCATACCACTTCGTTCTGGCTGCACTTCCCGGCGGCGTTCCTGGCGCAGTTCGCGGAGTATAGTCCCACGGAAAAACAGAGCGGCATCGGCGGGCTGGGAAACGCGCTGCGTACGGTGGCAGCGCTGCTGCTGATGTGCGACCCGCGGGATCTGGGAGTGGCGCTGAGCGAAGAGAGCGGCGCGGCCCAGACCACTTTCGAGCCGAACCTCTATCTGTACGATATGTATCCCGGTGGGGTGGGCCAGAGCGCGCCACTCTATCGCCTGGCGCCGCGCCTCTTGCAGCAGACGGAGCAACTGATCGCCGGGTGCGGGTGCGAGGCGGGGTGCCCGTCGTGCGTGGGCCCGGTGGGCGAAGTCGGCGAACGGGGCAAGCAGGTGGCGGCAGCGATCTTGCGCGCGCTGCTGACTGGTGAAGGGATTACGGCAGGAAATCCGGGTCGAGAATCACTTCCAGATTGAAGGGGCAGGTGCTGGGGAAGACGGACTCCGGGTGTCCGGTTTCCGTCATCGCTTCCACTACGGCATGCTCGTAGGCTTCCGGCAGGCTCTCCTCAAGATAGGGATGGAGGCTTGGATTTTCCGCCACCAGCCTGGCCACATCCTTGCGCTGCACGCGAATGGTGAGTTCCCAACTGCGCGAGCGGCGTTCCGGCTGGGCTTGCCATTTCAGCAGGTGCGCGATGAGGATGCTCAGGCGATGCAGTAATTCGCGCCGCTCGCGTTTTCCCATATCTTCGATCTCTTCCGCAATGTGACCGAGATCGGCCTCACTGGCTCGTCCGGAACGCAGCAACTCAGCGTTGCGCACGGTCCACTCGTAGAAATCCCTCTCGTAGAGGTCCGTGGGATTCATGCCTCGATTATAGACTGTCAGCGCGTTTTCAACTGCTCTGGCAGCACGGCGTAGCCGTCGGGCGGGGGGAACAGCGAGATTAGCAGTTCCAGGCGGCGGCGGATGTAGCGGCTGGGCATCTGGCGCGGGCCGGTCTCCACGTCGATATCGCAGCAGGTGCCGTGGAGATAAAGCGTCAGCGTGTCCTCGAAGGCCTGGCGCGCGTATTCGCGGAAGAGCTTGGTCTCTTTGCGCACGTTGGTCTGCCGGCGTTGCAGCGCCTGTTTCAAGTGCCAGCTACGCTCGTCGACCTCGCCATGGACGTCAGCACTCAGTTCCTCGCGGATGGTGCGGAAGAAGCGTTCCTGGGCTTCCTGCGGCCAGTGCTCGGCCACGAGCGCGGCGAGGGAACTGTAAAGCTGATAGTGGTAGTCCGCCACTTCCACTTCCTTGATACCCAACGCCAGGATGGCCATGCCGTCCAGGTCGCGGCGCACCACCGCCAGATAGCGCGTCTCGGCGGGCCGCTCAAAGGTGACGGCGTCGCCGCCCTTGCCGTTGGCCTTCTCGAGATATGGCGCGAGAATCAGTCCGATGGGCGGCAGCGCCGCCAGAATGGACGGCGAGATGGCGGCGATCGGGTCGTTCAGATACTGATGCAAATCCTCTTCCGCCACCGGCAGGGTGGCAAAATATGAGAATTTACTGGTGAGCGGAATCATTTCCCCGCGAAAGCGCGTGGCCAATTCCTCTACCGTCAACCTGGAGTCATCCGTATCGATAGCCATTCCCCGTGGTTCGATTGTATCAGGGTTAAAATGGCTTTCAGTTCCGGCCTCTCACCAGGTATGGGCGAATATGGCTCGCAAGATATTGGTTTCGGCGGGGGAAGCTTCGGGCGATTTATACGCCGCGCTGGTGGTGGAGGAACTGCGCCGGCGTGATCCGGCCACGGAATTCTTCGGCTGCACCGGCCCACGCCTGCGCGCCGCGGGTGTGCGCACGGTCGTGGATGCGGCCAGTCTGGCCGTGGTGGGACTGATCGAGGTGGTCCACCACATTCCGCGCATTTACGGCGAATATCGGAAACTGCTGGCGGCCGCCGAAAAAGAGCGGCCCGACCTGGCGATCCTGACCGATTCGCCCGATTTTCACCTACGCGTGGCGCGCCGCCTGCATCGCGCCGGTATCCCGGTGGTCTACCTGGTGGCGCCGCAAGCCTGGGCGTGGCGGAAGGGGCGTTTGCGGGAAATGCGCCGCACGTTACGCCACTTGCTGTGCATTTTTCCCTTTGAAGAGGACTTCTTTCGGCGTGCCGGCGTGCCGGCAACCTATATCGGACACCCTTTGGCGGCCATCGTCCGGCCGTCCCTCACACGCGATGAGTTTTTTCGGAAACACAGATTGGCATCGGCCCGTCCAATAATCGTGGTGCTCCCTGGAAGCCGGCGCGGCGAGGCAGCGCGTCATCTGCCAGCGCTAGCCGATGCCGCGGACCGCCTCTATAGGGAGCATGCCGTTAATTTACTCTTGCCGGCCTCGGTGACGACCGGGGCCGCCTTTTTTCGAGAGCGTCTGGGAGAATCGCCGATTCGGGTGATTGAAGGGGAAAGCTGGGACGCCATGGCGCACGCCGACTTGGCCTTGGCTGCGAGCGGTACGGTGACGGTGGAGGCAGCTCTTTTGGGGACGCCGCTGGTTACTTTTTATAAGGTGGCGCCGGCGAGCTGGATCGCGGGAAAATTCCTGGTGGATGTGCCGTTTTACTCCATGGTTAATTTGATTGCCGGGCGGGCGGTGGTGCCCGAACTGATGCAGGGTCAAATGAATGGAGAGTCACTGGCGCGCGAAGCGAATCGCCTCCTGCAGAATTCAGCGGCGCGTGAGGAAATGAAGGCCGCGCTGGCGGTCGTGAAGGAAAAGTTGTCGCAGGGAGGGACGGGGGCGCCGCAGCGCGCAGCCGCCCTGATTGAAAGTATTTTGGAAGGACAGATTGCACATGCTTCGTGATTTCCGTACTCGTTCGGCCTGGCCGGTAGCGGCCGGCCTGCTGATTTTTGCCGCGATACAACCGGCGCCGGCACAGGACCGCCGCCGCGGCGACCGTATAGACGTGGAGCAATACACCATCGACGCGGAGATCACGCCTGCGAACTCCACCCTGGCAGTGAAGGCGTCAGTCCGCTTCTCACCGGTAGACGACAATATCAGCACCGCCACGTTCGAGCTGAACAATGCGCTCAACATTGCGCACGTTACGGACGACCAGGGCAAAGAGATTCCTACCACCCGCAATCAGACCGACTCCACCCTTCGTCTGAATTTCGACCAGCCCCTGCCCAAGGCCAAGCCGGTGACTGTCATGTTCGAGTACGATGGCCACCTCACGGGCAATGAGGACTCGCCGGTGTACGGCATCAAGTTCGCGGCCATCCATCCCGATTTCGCTTACCTGATGTATCCCAGCCGCTGGTTCCCGGTGTACGGCTACACCAGCGACCGGTTCGCTGCAGATATGCATGTGACTGTTCCGGCCGGCTACACCGTGCTGGGGACGGGAATGGACGCGCAGCAGGCTGCGGGCGATAAGACCACCTGGAATTTCAAATTCACGCGCGCTTCCTTTCCGGGTAGTATCGCCGTGGTAAAGGATCAGCCCGTGAAGGCACTGGCCGACGGTGTCACTACCACGGTTTACTTTCGTGGACCGGAGGCTGCGCAGGCACAGCCGGTGGGCGAAAAAGTGGGCCATATGATGGCGCATTTCACCGGGCTTTTCGGCATTCCGCCCTACGCCAACCTCACCGTGATGGAGACCGAAGCGGGCGCGCCCAAAGGGTATGCCGCACCGGGCATGATTTTCCTTGCGCCCAGCGCGATCGCTCCTCTGCCAAACGACAATGTGGTGGCGAATGAGGTCTCGCGGCAGTGGTGGGAGGAGCTGTTATCGCCCGCCACACGCAATCATCTGTGGATCACCAACGGGTTGGCGGCATACTCGGAGTTGCTGTGGACCGAGCAGGACGCCGGCAAGGGCGCGATGACCACGGCGCTAAAGAGCGTGATGGTGGATTCCCTCACGGTAGACACCGTGCCGATCATTCAGTCGTCGCGGCTGGATGATTATTCGCCGGAGTTGTGGGCGCTCACCGGAGCCAAGGGCGCCACCGTACTGAGCATGTTGCGTAACATGTTGGGCGATGACCAGTTCTTCACGGTACTGAAGACGTTCGCACAGCAGGATGGCTGGAAAGCGGTCAACACCGATGACTTCCAGAAGGTGGCCGAGAGCGTCACTAAGAAAGATCTGGGTTATTTCTTCAATGAATGGATCGAATCCAGCGGCGCTCCCCAATTCAAATTGGAATACACCGTATTCCGCGAGCAACAGAAGGGCTTCCGGGTGATGGGCAAGATCACTCAGGACCTCGATACCTTCCGCATGCCGGTCGACCTGAAGATCACCACCGAAGGGAATCCCGAGGAAGCCAAGGTTGAGGTGGTGGGAACGTCGTCGGAGTTCAGCGTCGACACGTTCGGTAAGCCGAAGAGCGTGGAAATCGATCCCAACAGCATGGTGCTGCATTACGAGCCCACGATTCGCGTACAGGTCGCTATCCGGAAAGGCGAGCAATTCGCCGAATTAAGCGAATTTGCCGACGCGCTCAAAGAATACCAGAAGGCTTTGGAAACCGATCGCACCAGTTCGCTGGCGCATTACCGGATGGCGGAAGTTTATTTCCTGCAGCAGACCTGGCAATCCGCGATTAATGAATTCCGCGAAGCTTTGAATGGCGATTTGAATCCCAAATGGACGGAAGTCTGGGCGCACATTAACATGGGACGGATTTACGACATTAGCGGCTCGCGAGATCGTGCGGTAAATGAGTATAATTTGGCAATTCGTACTAAGGATAATACCCAGGGTGCGCAGGCAGAGGCCGCCAAGTTACTGAAAACTCCCTACGAGAAGCCAAAACGAATCGAACAATAGCGGCGGCCGAAACTTGTCCGCCGTTTTACCCCACATAAAACCCACATAAAATCGTCCGAAAGATCCCCTAAAAAGGCACTGTAGCGATTCCCGGCAGGGCATGAAAATTGCCCTGCTGGAATCCGGTAAGTACCCCATTTTCTGTAATTAAAGATGGCTTGTTTGCTTTCACTTATGCAGAAACCGGCGTAATTTACTGCAGAATCCCCGCGTAACGCACTTTTCTACTTCATATTGACCCTTTCCTATTGACTTCCGCTCGTCCCCATGATTATTTAGATGAGCAAGCTACGAGTGTGTGAAGTGTCACCATTGCTACGGAGGTTTTCTGTGCGTTTCACGAGGTATCTGATTGCAAGTGTTGTTCTCCTCGCTTCGGCTTGGATTATCCTGCTCAATGCTCAAGTCGCCGCTCCGGCGATCAATAGCTGGACTGCGGGATCGAGCCTTTCTACGGCGCGGACGGGTGCCTGTGCGGTTACCATGCCCGACGGGCGAGTCCTGTTTGCGGGTGGCACCGGTGCCTCCGGCGTCATGAATACCGTAGATATCCTGGGAACAAACGGCGCATTTACCGCGGGCCCCCCGATGCTGACGGGCCGCTCCAATGCCGCTTGCGCGCTGTTGCAAGACGGTCGCGTCTTCGTCTCCGGCGGTAACGATGGTGTTAATTCTTTGTCCTCGTCCGAATACTTCTCGCCCACCGCGGGTACCTGGACTTCCGCCGGCTCGATGCACGCCGGGCGGTATGGCCACACCGCGGTAGTCACCGAGATGGGTGCTGTCCTGCTCATGGGCGGACGCACTGCCAGCGGCGTCACCGCGCAACTCGAAGTGTTCCGCCCCGGCAATAACAGCTTCACTGTCCTCGGCAATCTCTCCTCGTCGCGCACCGATTATGCGGTCGTCAATGTGGACAACCACCGCACGCTGATCGCCGGCGGCACCGACGGCAAGAGTACTCTTAGTACCCTCGACGTCTTCGATTCCTATACCAACTCCATCGCTCCGGCCGGCGCCATGCTGATCGGGCGGAGTAATTTCGGCGCTGTCCGCCTGCTGGACGGCACCATTATGTTCACCGGTGGTTTCGACCAGAACGGCAAAGCGCTCGCCTCCACTGAAATCTACAACGCCGATACGCAGACGTCGGTCGCCGGGCCCAACCTGAACGTAGCTCGCGCCGGCCACCAGAGCTACATGCTGCCGGGCAACGGTTCGGTCATGGTTTTCGGCGGTACCGATGGGCAGAACGCGCTGTCTTCGAGCGAAACCTACCAGCCCTGGGCCGGAAAGTTCGGCAGCGCCGCCCCGATGAACGTCGCGCGCAATGGCGGCAGCACTTCACTGCTGCCCGGCGGCGTGGTCACGGCCGGCGGACAAAATGCCGGCGGGTACATCTCCGCTGCGGAAACCTTCCTGTACTCCACCATTCACACCGATAAGTCCGACTATCAGCCGGGTAACAGCGCCACCTTCACCGGCGGCGGCTGGAAGGCCGGTGAAACCGTAGCCCTCTCGGTCACCTCCCTTTCCAATCCGACTGCCACCACCGAATTCACCGGAACCGCAGTAGCGGACGCCAGCGGACGGATCAATCTTTCCGGCTTCAACATTGACCGGAGCCACCTCGGCATGAAGTTCCTGCTGACCGCAAAGGGCAGCATTAGTGAAGCACAGGCTACCTTCACGGACGCCGATGTAACCTCTATCCTGATCGGGCTTCAGGGTGGCGTTTACGGTACCGGCATTCCGACTCCGTGCTCGGTCGCGCCGCCCAACTGCACTGAGCCCTACGGCACGCAGCTTGGATTCCCGTTCGAAGTGAAAGATGAGACCACCCCGGCCAGTGCGCCGGCTGGTTCGGTCTACATCTACGACAACAACATCAGCATTTCTGCCGCCGGCCTTTCGCAAACCTTCAACAATCCGCAGGCTGCCAGTCCGTATACCCTGCCTCACGTGAATCCCGACACGGGAAATTTCAGCGTTCAGGTCAACGATACGCTGGGAATCTCAAGCCCGGGCATCAACAACTTCACCCTCCAGTACGTCAGCAGCGACACCAGCGTCAGCGGTTGGGACAACAGCACCACTGCCGCGATTTCGGTGCAGATCACTCCCGTGTCCACGGTCACCGGGATCACCTCCATCGCGCAGACCATCAACTACGGCGCCCAGGCCACTTTGACGGCCACGGTAACTACCCAGACCACGGTGCTGCCGAACAACCTGCAATATAGCTTGCCGCCCGAGGGCAGCCTGGTGTTCAGCGACGGCACTCCGTCGGATTCCTGCGCCGGTGTGAGAACCGATGGCCCGAACCCGGGCGAGTCCACTTATACCTGCATGACGCCAGTGATCTTGCCGCAGGGTACCCATAATTACTCGGCTAACTATGCTGGCGTAACGAATATTTGGCTGACCAGTTCCTCCGCGTCGCCCACTAACGTGCCGATCACCGTCCTGGCCGTGAATACCACGACCGCGATTGTGGTCAGCCCGGCGAGCACCCCGCAAGTCTATCCCACGCCGATGACGATTACGGCCACCGTAACTCCGGCGGCTGGCGCGGGCCCGGCGCTCGGCCAGGTCAATTTCTATGACGGCTCTAACGACATCTGCGGCGTGGCGGTTACGCTGGTCGCCGGTTCGGCGACATCGTGCCAGTTCATTCTGGCGGGCGGCGTCCATAGTTTGACCGCGGCTTATACGCCCAGCAGCACGAATTTCCTGCAAAGCACCAGCGGGGCGACATCGTTTAATATCACACCGCAACCCACCACCACGGTAGTTACCGGCGCGGGCACCACCAGTCTGGGCGCCAACGCCACCATGGTAGCCACGGTAAGTTGCTCGGGTACGAATGCCGTCGATTGCGGCACCTCGGTTCCGGGCGTCACCGGTGAAGGCGGGAACGTCGGCACGCCGGCTGGAACCGTCAACTTTATCGACACCAGCAACGGCAACGTAGTACTCAACCCCACACCGATCGGGTTGACGACGTCGGGCAGCAACAGCGTCGCCAGCTATACCACCAATACTCTGACGCAAGGCACGCACAATATCGTGGCCGCCTTCACACCGGGCACCTCGACGGTTCTCGATTGGGCCGCGAGCGACAGCACTGCCAGTCCTCAGGGTTTCATCGTCGGCGCCGTGCCGCCCACGTTCAATATTTCGATAACGCCTCCGACCAGTCCGACTGCCTACCAGGCCCTCACCTTTACGGTTTCGGCGAACTCTTTCGGCGGCCATGTTCCCACGGGCACCGTGGCGCTCACCGTCGGCGGCTCTGCCATCGCTACCGGGCAGGTGAATCTCAATAATGGTTCGGCGACATTTAATACGTCCGGAGTGAACTACGGCACTCACTCGATCGCCATCGCGTACGTGGCCGCTTCGGGCGAGACGAACTTCAGCAGCACGGGTTCGGCAACGGTCACCCCCAACAGCTTCACGGTGGGCTCCACCGCGACCAATACCGTGGTGACGTCCAGCCAGAATTCACCGATCGCATACGGAACCGACACTACTTTCACGGCGACCGTAAGTCCCGCGACCACCCTGGCTCCGGGATCCCCGGCCCCCACCGGCACGGTGACCTTCTACGACAATCTGGTGGCTCTCACCAATTGCAGCAACATCGCCCTCAATGGCTCTGGGGTGGCGCAGTGCACGGGAGCGCCTCTTCTGACGGCCGGACCGTCGAGCCCGCACCCGATCACCGCGGTCTATACTCCGACCGCCGCTGACAACGATTTCACGGGTTCGACCTCGCCCATCTTCAGCATGTCGGTGAACCCGGCCACCAGCACCACTTCGATCTCCGCCAATGTGAACACCATCAACCTCGGCGGATCGGTGACATACACGGTTACGGTTCAGGGCACTCCCGCGGGTGCCGGTAATCCGGCCGGCACGGTGGTAGTGACCGACAACGGTACCACCATCGCCACCTGCGTCCCGACCTTGAGCGCGGCCAACCCGGCGGTAGGCACCTGCACGGTGGCTTACAACGGAACCGGCGGGCTCGGCGGCGGCACGCACTCGGTTATCGCGGCTTTCACCTCCACCCCGCCCAACATGACGGGCAGCACCTCGGCCGCCATCACCGAGACGGTGACGACAGCCACCTTCTCCATCCAGACCCTTACGGTCTCGGCAACCCCGGTGGTTTACAACAACGCCGGTACCGCGCCGACGGTCACTATCCCGTTCACTCTGGGTCTTACGCCGCCTCCGTATCCGAGCGGCAACTTCAATATCTATGACGGCGCCAACCTGATTGGTAGCGTGGCGGTTCCGAACACCAGCCCGGCCACTTATACGCTGCCGCTGGCCACCTATCAGACGGTCGGTTCGCATACGTTTTATGCGAAGTATCCCGGCGACACGAATTTTGCGGCGGCGACCTCCACCGGCGTGGCATTCTCGGTTACCAAGTTCGCCCCCACGGTAACCTCCAATGTGCAAGTCAGCAATAACACTTACGGCACGGCGGCGACGCTCGGCGGTTCGGTGAACTCTCCGAACGGCGCGGGCGCTAACGCTGCGGTGGCCAGTGGGACACTGACCTTTACCTTTGGCGCGACCAGTCTCGGCACCTGCACTCTGTCCGGCGGAACCTGCACTTTGGGCACGACCAACACGGCCCTGACTGCCGGCGCGGATTCTATCGGCATCGCTTATAACGGCGACGCCAACTACTCTTCCGCTACCGGTACCGGAACGTTGAACGTCGTTCAGAACACCGTGAGCGTCGTATCTCCGGCCCTTACCACCAGTCCCGCCGGCTCGGTTGGCTTCGGTTCTCCGCTGCAGATCACTGTCAGCCTGATCCCGACCGGTGTCGGTTCCGTCGGTACGCCTACGGGCACCGCGATCATTTACGATCAGGCTCCTGGAACCAATCCTCCTCCGACCGCGATCGGCACGGTGACGCTCTCGAATGGCATCGGCAAGCTGACCAACTCGTCGCTGGTGCCCGGCAACCACGCGCTGTATGCGACCTATAGCGGCGACACCAACTTTGCCCCCATCGCCAGCTACCTGAACGGCCCCACGGCAAACGTGACGGTCAATCAGGGCAATACTTCGATCACCCTGGTTTCCTCCTCGAATCCGAGTGCCCTGAACCAGACGGTGACCTTCAGCTTCACCGTGCAGGGTGGGCCCTCCGCTCCGACCGGTACGGTCAGCCTGACCGATGCGATCACCGGCGGCGGCGCCATTCCGAGTTGCTCCACCCTGAGCTTGACGGCCGGCAGCGGGAACACCGCCACCGGAGCTTGCGCCGTCAACTATAATTCCAGCGACGCCATCCACGGCGCCGGTTCTCACCCGATTACAGCCACCTACACGCCGACCCTGGGCAGCACCAACTGGAGCATCGCCACCTCTCCCCTGCTGACCGAAGTAGTCGGCCAGGTTGCTCCGACCATCACCCAGCCGGCGGCCAGCCCGACCCCCGGAGCCTACGGCGTGCCGATCACCTACTCGATCGTTCTCACGCCCGCCAATCCGAGCCCGGCCTATGGCGCCAACACCGTGCAGTTCTATGACAGCGGCGTACCGCTGGGCGGTCCGGTCAGCGTCAGCAACGTCGGCACCTCTACTTTCAGCTACGGCCCGATCGTGCCGGTGGGCGGACAGCACACCATCTCCGCTCAGTTCCTGGGCGACGCCAATTACGCGGCTTCGCTCCTGTCTCCCAAGCTGGTGTTCACGGTGACCAAGGCGACCCCGAATGTCACTGTCAGCCAGCCCATTCCGAGCTCGGCGCCGTATTACAGCATGATCGGAACCGTAGCCAACCCGATTGGGACGATCACGGTAGCCGTTCCGGGCGGTAACAACGGTGTGACGCCGACCGGTTCGGTGTCGCTGATCGCCGGGACCGCGACGCTGGCGACGGGCAACATTTCGTCCAACGGCACCATCGTGTTCCAGAACGTTCAATTGCCCGCGTCGCTCACCGTCAACAACTCGCCCTACAACTTGTATGCGCAGTACGGTGGAGACGGCAACTGGGCCTCCACGCAAAGCACCACCACGTCGCTCACCATCACGCCGACCCCGGCGCCGGTGGTCGTGACCTCTTCTAACAACAGCCCGGTGTTCGGGCAATCGGTGACTCTGACGGCGACCTTTAACGGTCCCGGCAACGCGGTAACCGGTTCGCTGGCATTCCTCGACGGCACCGCCGTTATTAGCGGTTGCGGCGCGGCGCCGGTGGCCAATAATGTTGCCACCTGCGTCACCAGCACCCTCCCGGTGGGCGCGGACACGATCAGCGTGCAGTCCACCAGCCTGGATGCCAACCACACCCTGGGCGCCATCACCACCACCATTGTGAACGTGGGCACGGCGACTACTTCTACTTCGGTGGTCAGCTCGTTGAATCCCAGTACGCCGGGCGTGGCGGTGAGCTTCACCGCGACCATCGCGGTCATCGCTCCGGGCAATGGCACCAACACCCTGAACGGCACTGTGAACTTCACGTGGGGCACTGCCACCCCCACCACCAACCCGCTGGCATCCTGCAGCAATATGGTTCTGAATTCGCATAATAGCGGCGCGCAGGTAACCTGCATGGTGCCGGCCAACACGGCTCCGTTCACCAATTCGGGCCAATACCTGATCACGGCGACCTATTCGCCAGCGCTTAACGAAACCAATAGCACCAGCTCAGCCACCATCACGCAAAACGTAGGCAAGCCGGCACCGACCTTTACGAGCATCACTTCGTCGGCCAACCCGTCGGTCTACGGCCAGTCGGTGACCATCACGGCGACCTTTACGGTTCCCGGCAGCACGGCTCCCACCGGCACGGTCCAGTTCTACGATGGTCCGAATACGCTGGGTGGTCCGCAGGGCATTTCGGGCGCCGGTCCGTACTCCACCAGCATCACGGTTCCCTCGGGCAGCATCCCGGCTTTCACCGGCGGCAATCATGCGATTTCCGCGCTGTACATCCCGGGCAACAACGACAACTACGGTTCGGACAATTCCGCCACCCAGAACCCGTCGGTCATTCTGAACCAGCAGGTCAACCAGGCGTCGTCCAACACTTCGGCTAGCGTCACCCCGCTGGCGGAAACTTACAACACGCAGGGTCTGCCCAATGCCCCGGTATACGCTGAGCAGGTCACCTTTACGGCGGTGATCGCTCCGGTTGCCCCGGCCACCGGCAATCCGACCGGCTTCGCTATCTTCCAGGATGCCGGGACGCAAATCGGTCCCCTGGTGCCGCTCCAGACCGCCAATAACCTGACCACGGTCACGTTGACCACCAGCCAGGCCGGTGTTCCCAACCTGCTGGTGGGCCAGCACTCCAATATCACCGTCAAATACCTGGGCGACACCAACTTCCAGGGTTCGACTTCGGCGCCGTTCCCGAGCATCACCGTCACCGCGGCCCCGACCAAGACGGTCCTCACCAATATCCCGACCACCAGCCAGCAGTACGGCTCGCAACTGACTGTCACCGGCCAGGTTTGCGCCACTCAGGTCAACCCCATCGTGACCAACGGTTGCATCTCGACTCCCTACCCCGGGTTCAAGGGAACCATGACCTTCTACGATGGAGGCGCGATTCTCAATCCGGGCGGCACACCGGTACTGGTCGATCCGAATACCGGAATCGCCAGCATCACCGTCACGATGACTTCTACTCCGCTGCAAGCGCCGGCCGTAGGCACGCACAGTATCACTGCCACCTACAACGGCGACGTGGACTTCGCAACCAGCACCTCCGGCGCCGGCCAGTTGACGGTGGTGAAGGGCTCGACCACGAGCAGCGTCACTTCTACCGTGAACCCGATCGTGACCGGACAGTCCGTAACCTTCACCGGCCAGGTGGTAGCTCCCGGATCGTTCGCTGCGGCGCCCACCGGCACCGTCACCTTTATGGATGGCGGCGCCATCATCGGTACCGCTGCCCTGACCACCGTCGGTGGCCTCTCCACGGCGCAGTTCACCGTGCCGAACGGAGTCGCACCGCTGCTTTCGCTCACCGATGGCCAGCACGTCATCTCCATCAGCTACTCGGGCGATGCGAATTACGCTTCCAGCGCCACGGCACTGAGTCCGGCCTGCGCGCCGGGCGTGAGCCAGCCCTGCGCCCTGGTGGAGACGGTTAATCCTGCGTCCACCACCACGACCATCGCCTCCAACCAGAATGGTTCGATCACTGGCCAGCAGGTAGTTCTGACTGCCACCGTCACCGTGACGCCTCCTGGCGCTCCGGTGTCGAGCGGTCCGTCCGCCGGTCCCACCGGTACGGTGGTTTTCACCAACAACGCCACCGGTTCCACCGCCAACGTGCTGGGTACGGGTGTCCTGACCAAAACGCCGGTCAACGGGTCGACGTTGTATCAGGCGACCCTGACTCTCTCGAACATCACCACCGGCCTCACTCAGATCACGGCGACCTACTCCGGCGACGTGAACTACTTGGGTAGCGCTTCGGCCGCGTTGAATCAGTCGGTTTCCAAGGTGCAGAGCCAGGTGAGCCTGACCACCAGCGCCAACCCGTCGATTCTGGGTATGCCGGTGGTTTACACCATCACGGTGACCCCGATCGCTCCGGGTACTGGTGTTCCCACCGGTGCGGTGACTCTGTTTAACGGATCGAACGTGGTGGCCAACCTCACCCTGGTTGGCGGGCAAGTGGCCTACACCACTGCGCTGGGCGTTGGCAGCCAGGTGCTGTCCGCCAGCTATCCGGGCGACCTGAACTTCCAACCGTCGTCCAGCCAGACCGTCAACGAAACCGTCAACAAGATTCAGTCAACGTTGAACCTGACGAGCAATGTGGTGGGAGCCGCGGTTGCCAGCCAGGTAATTACCTTCACGGCGCAGATCCAGCCGACCCCGCCGGTGGGCATTGCTTATCCCACCGGTCAGATCGGCTTCTTCATGGATGGCGCCACGCAGATTGGCGCTGCCTCCCTGGCCTCCGGTGTCGCGACCCTGAGCACCACGCTCCCGGCCGGCAACCACCAGATCCAGGCATTCTACATCGGCGACAATGACTGGACTTCGGCTCAGTCGATCTACCTCGCACAGATCGTCGGCACGGCGACCACGAGTACTCAGATTGTGTCGTCTTCCAACCCGTCGGTCTACGGCCAGGCGGTGGTCCTCACGGTTACCGTGGCGGTCCCCTATCCGGGGACGGTTCCGGCAAACGGAACGGTGCAGCTCTACGATGGCGGCAATGCCATCGGCACGCCGCTTTCGGCTAACAACGGTACGTTTAGCACCACGCTGACCAATCTCGGTGTGGGCACCCACAGCATCGTGGCCCAGTTCCAGGCTAACGGTAGCTTCAGCCAAAGCAGTTCGGCTGCCCTGTCTCAGATCGTGAACAAGGCGCCGACCGTAACCACTCTCGCGGCCTTCCCGAACTCCTCCACGTCTAACGAGGGAGTGACGCTGACCGCGGTCGTAACCGTGCCCTCGCCGGGTTCGACGGCGGCCACCATGCCTACCGGCACGGTGCAGTTCGTCAACACCAGTACCAGTGCGATTCTCGGCAGTGCGCCGCTGAATCTGATTGGCGGCGTGTGGACCGCTTCCCTGAACGTTACCAGCCTGACGGCGGGTAGCCAGACGCAGCTTCTGACTGCTACCTACTCCGGCGACGGTAACTTCGGCACCAGCACTTCGACGGCGCAACCGCTCAGCGTGTTCACTACCCAGATTGCAGTAGTGAATGCGGCCGGGTACACCGCCACCAACTTCGCGCCGAATTCCTTCGCCGCGATCTTCGGCTCGAATCTGGCCTACACAGAGACAACCGCCACCGTCACGCCGTGGCCCAGCTCGCTCGCCGGCACCACGGTAACCGTGACCGACAGCAACGGCACCCCGCGGCTCGCTCCGCTGTATTATGTGTCGCTCTCGCAGATTAACTTCATCATCCCGGCCAATACGGCCTTGGGTTTGGCGAACGTTACCGTGACCAACGCCAGCGGCGAGACGGCTTCCACCATCGTCCTGATTTCGGTTACTTCTCCGGGTCTCTATTCGGAGAATGCTTCCGGCCAGGGTGTGGCCGCCGGCTACATACTGACGGTTCATGCCGACGGTACCCAGTCCGCGCAGAGCCCGCTGTTCCAGTTCAATCCGAACACCAGCAAGTACGTGGGCGTGCCGATCGTCTGGGCCAACTCCACCGATCAGCAATACCTCGTGCTCTACGGCACCGGTATCCGCGGCGCGGCATTGAACGCCGTGACTGCATCCATGAACGGCATCTCCGTACCGGTGCTCTACGCCGGTGCGCAACCGCAGTTCCTGGGTGAAGACCAGATCAACCTGGGTCCCATACCCACGAGTCTCAAGGGCGCCGGGACAGTGAACGTCAACATCACGGTCAATGGACAGGTGTCCAATACCGTGACGGTCACCATTCAGTAACTTTCAACGCAGGCAAAAAGAGGGGCAGGGCTTCGGCCTTGCCCCTTTTTTATTGGGGGTCGGTTTTTGGCATTCGCCCACGCCTCCAAAGGTTCGAAAATGCCCGTTTACGCCCTGCCTGCCCAACCCGGCCGTATGGATTGGCACGTTCCGACGGCGGAAGTCCCGGTCCGCGGATTTATGATAGTTCGCATCGGCCAGACTAAATTTACACGTGCCAGAGTGAGGCCGACCCAAATGCCGCGCTACATACTCAAAACTGCGACCGTTGGCGTTGCCCGCGAGGGCAGCGAAGAGCTTGCGATAACGATTCCTGCCGGATCACTCATCGTTTCGGGCCAGCCGATCGAAGAGATCACGGAGGAAGCCGATCAATCCCAGATGGTAGAGGTGCACTGGAATGGAGAAATAGTTAGTGTGTTCCTGCTGGACCTGAAGGCAAGAAGCGAGCGCGTTGGATTGGCGGATAAAGGCAGGTAGCACAGCCCCATAACTGTGCGGCCCGGTACGACAAGATAGTCCGGGCCCGGCGGCGATTCCATGCCCGATTTGCCGCGCTCCCAGGTGAGTGGCATAATGGCCCGAGCGGGTTGCATGCCCATGTCGATTTCTGAGCGGCACAATATCAATATTGTTGGAGGCGGTTCTAAAACCATCGTATTCGCCCACGGTTACGGGTGCGATCAGGCGATGTGGCGGTTTCTGGTGCCGGCATTTCGGGATAGCCATCGCATCGTTCTTTTCGATCACGTGGGCGCGGGTAAATCGGACCTTTCGCAGTACAGTCGCGAAAGGTATGGGAGTCTAAATGGATATGCGGACGATGTCCTCGATATCGTCGACGCAGTCTGCAGCGAGCCGGTCATCTTTGTCGGCCATTCCGTCAGCAGCATGATCGGCGTCCTGGCTGCCATTAAGCGGCCGGAGGCTTTCGAGCGGCTGGTGTTGGTGGGACCGTCGCCCTGCTACATCAACGACGGCGATTACGTCGGCGGTTTCACACGGCCCGATGTTGAGGGGCTTCTACAAACGCTGGATGAAAATCATCTCGGCTGGTCCAGGGCTATGGCCCCGGTCATCATGAAAAACGCCGAACGGCCAGAACTGGCATCGGAGCTCGCCGAAAGCTTTTGCCGCACCGATCCTGAAATCGCAAAACACTTTGCCCGGGTAACGTTTCTGTCGGACAATCGTGCCGATCTCGCGTCCGTCACCGTTCCGACTCTGGTGCTGCAGTGCAGCGACGATAGCATCGCGCCTGACAGCGTGGGGGAATTCGTCCATCGAAACGTGCGCGGCAGCGAGTTTGTCAAACTGCAGGCCACCGGCCACTGCCCTCACATGAGCGGCCCGGCCGAAATGGTTCGCACCATTGCGGATTATCTGGGTCGTTGACATTGAACTCCGAGGGTCCGCATTACGATCGGCAGCTCGCGGCGGCGTTAGACGAAAGCGCCGAGGAGCTCTACGAAATGGCGCCCTGCGGCTATCTGACCACGGCTATCGACGGCCGCATCGTCAAGGTAAACGCCACCCTGACGGAATGGCTCGGCTTCGACCGGGAAGAATTGACCGGCGGCAAACGTTTCGTCGATCTTCTGACGGTTGGCGGCCGGATGTTCTATGAGACGCATTTCAACCTGCTGCTGCGAGTGCAGCCGTCCGTAGACGAAATTGCGCTCGACATGGTTTGCAAGAGCGGGCGTATCCTTCCCGTGTTGCTCAACGCCCGGCAAAAGCGGAATGCCGACCTTGAGCCGATCCTCAACCGGTTCACCGTCTTCAACTCCAGCGAACGGCGCAGGTACGAACGCGAGGTGCTTGCGGCGCGCGATCTTTATCGGACAACACTCGCGAGCATAGGGGACGGGGTTATCACCACCGACGCCGAGGGGCGCACGATTCTTCTCAATCCGGTGGCCGAGGAGTTGAGTGGCTGGCGGACCGACGCGGCTGCCGGCAAGCCGATTGAAGAAGTTCTGGTGCTGAAACAGGAAGGCACCGGCGCGCCCGTGGAAAATCCGATCAGGCGCGCCCTGCGGGAAGGCATCGTCGTCGGCTTGGCCAACCATACCGTCCTAGTTTCGCGGAACGGGCGCGAGATTCCGGTCGACGACAGCGCGTCCCCCATTCGCGACGATAGTGGAAGCGTGGTAGGCGCTGTCCTCGTTTTCCGCGATATCACCGCTCAGCGTCTCGCTTCGAAAGCCCTCCACAAGGCAAATCAGCGGCTGGAAGCGAGCGCGGCCGAGCTTCGCCGGTCGAATGAAGATCTCTCCCAGTTCGCCCACGTCGCCTCGCATGATTTGCGGTCGCCACTGAATACCATCGTGCAGTTCGCTCAACTGCTGGAGCGGGAACACGGCGCCAGGCTGGGGGAAGGCAGGGAACTGCTCGTCTTCATCACGGCGGCGGCGCAACGGATGCGTCGATTGGTGGCCGATCTTCTCACCTACGCGAGTGTGGAAGGCGAGGACTCGCATCCCCTTGTGCCGGCCAACGCCAACAAGGTGATGGAGACGGTCGCCAACAATCTCAATGGCCTCATTCGCGAAACCGGGGCTATTGTCAGCCATGACGATCTGCCGTTCGTTGCGGTCGACGAGACAAGCCTCGTACAACTCTTTCAGAACCTCATCGGTAACGCCATCCAATACCGCAGTGCCGAAACGCCGGGAGTCCATGTTTCCGCCGCCCGCCAAACCGATGGCTGGCTGTTCTCCTGCAGGGACAACGGCATCGGCATCGAGCCGTCATACCAATTCGAAATATTCAAGGCGTTCAAGAGACTGCACGGTTCGGAACGCCCCGGTAGTGGGATCGGTCTCGCCGTTTGCAAGCGCATTGTAGAGCGCTACAAGGGCCGGATCTGGGTGGAGTCGGCGCCGGGACAAGGCTCCACGTTCTTTTTTACTCTGCCCGCAAGCGGCTAGCTAGCTAAGCTAGAAGCGATCGCGCAGGCCGGCGAACTCGTCCAACTGCAGCAACTGTCCCGCTCCCGCCCGGATCTCCTGCTTCTCCAATACCCAGGTGTGCGCATGCGGGATGAAGACCGCGTTGAGCCCCGCCTCCATCGCCGGATTGATGTCGGACTTCGGGCTGTTGCCTATCATCCAAGTGCGCGCCGCATCGAAGCCGCGCTCGCGAACCAGGCCATGGTAAGCGGCCGTATCCTTCTCCTTCACGATGGCGGTGTGGCGAAAGAAGCGCCCCAGGCCTGAGCGTTCGATCTTGAGCTTCTGCTCTTCGGGATTGCCCTTCGTGAATAGCGTCAGATCGTGGCGCGTATGCAGGTACTCCAGCGTTTCCGGCACTCCGGCGATGGTCTCCATGGGGCATTCGAGAATGCGCTCGGCGAAGGCCATCACGGTCCGCAGATCGCCGGGATTCACGTCGCGCTCCGCCAGCCGCTGGTAACACTGTCGCAGATTGCGCGCGAAATTGAGCGATCCATAGCCGTGGATGCGCGCGTTGGCATCTTCGATCTCATCCAGCACCGCGCGCACTTCAGGCGGTGTCAGGGAAGAGTGGCCCAGGAAATCTACGAATTCATCGAAGGCGCGCTCGAAGTAGATGTTGTTCTCCCAGAGCGTGTCGTCGGCGTCAATGAGAAGGAATTGGGAAGTCATCGAGCTGGTTTGGGGGGGAGCGTGAAGGGGATTTCGAAGACTGCGTCTACGTCGATGGGAACGCCGTTGCGCACCGCCGGCTGAAAGAGCCACTTGGCGAGCGCCTCTTCGGCGGTACGATCGAGCCGGTCGTCCAGATGTTGGATGAGCGAGATGTCGCCCACGTGGCCGTCCTTGCCGATCACCGCCCACAGCCGCACTTTGCCTTGCACATGGTCTTCCTCCGCGGTGTGGACGTAGCGGGCGCTCACCATGTGGAGCGGCACCGGGGCTCGCACTTCCGCGCCGGCGTCGCGGGCGTTGGATTCGCGGCCGGCGAACCACACCATCCAGCTCCCGGAGTAGCTGGTGAGGTTGGGAATCTGCACTGCCATGGTATAAACCTGGCGCCCGTACATACGCGGATCGGGCGCATTGGGAGAGCGTACCGATCCGTGTACGCTGCCGCCACCGGGCGGGAAATTGCCGCGAGAAGCACGCAGAGCGGCGGCGAGACCTTCGGGCGAAGTCGGCGAAACACTCGCCACCATGATCGGCGGCTGGGGATTCTTAGCGCCCCCCTCCACCGTCAGGCTGGGAATTTCGATCCCGGCGCCGGAAGGTGTGCCTTCGCCTCCCGTGGAATGGGGCTTGGGTCCGCCGGAGAATCCACTCTTCACCGATCCCGGCGGCTCCGGGACCACCGTCGATTTCGTGGGATCGAGCCCTGCGATCACCAGCGACGTTTCCGCGGGAATCGCGGAGTTGGCGGCCAGAAGCGGGGGTGGGGAGGCGATATTCGCCGGGCCTTCATGCGCCGCCGCGGAGGCTCGCAGGGCGGGCGGCAGGAACTTACGCTCCTGGTGCGGCAGAGACACCGGGGCGTTCCAATCGGGGGCAGAGGAAGCAATCTCCGGGGCGGCAGGCAGTGCCACCGCCTGCGAGGGCAGCGTCAGCTTGGGATTTTTGGGCGGAGTGAATCGCGGCGCCTGCGGACCGCGCACGTCGACCGGTAGTGGCTTGGCGTCGAGCTCTGCCGAGGAGACGGTCGGCGCGTCGGGCAGTGTGGGATTGCGCGGCGCCGGCTTGGGCTGGATGATTGGGGCGGTGAAGGGAAGCGCCGGCGGGCGCGAACGAGCAACGGCCACGATGTTCGGCAAAGGCAGCGGTTTGGCCGGTGCGATCTCGGGCGCAGGCGCGAAGATCAACTGCGGTGGATGTTCGGTATCCTTCGGGCCCGCGGCGATGCTCTGCTCGAATTTGTGGTGGGCGCGCAGCGGGCGAACGTCATGCTTGGCCGCCGGCGGTGTGATGTTGGGCAGGCGGTCGGCCAGCTTGTACCAGACGATGTGTTTTTCGTACGGCTGAATCTCGATCTCGTACAACGATTTCTGGCGGCCGTTGGGAATAGCCGGCGCCAGCGCCACCCACGCGAGAACCCAGATATGGAAACAGACCGAGCCCATGAACGACCACGGGCTGCGCATCGGCTGGGGTGCGTTCTCGTTGAGCGAGGTCATTACCCTACAGCCCCGCGGGGGTGCCTCCGTGGCCGTTGGTCGGCGCGAGTACCTTCATCCGTTCGAGCGTACGCTGGCGTGGAATGTACTGCGCCAGGTACTGATTCAACTGCCGTAGCCGCTCGTTTTCCGAGCGATGGCGCAACAGCGCACTCAGAAAATCCAGGTCGGGTAAATTGTGCGCGAGTTGGAAGCTGAGCTGGCGGTCCTCAAGATTGGGATCGGGCTGCGGATTCGCGCCCGGCAATTGCATCAGGGTCTGGTATTGCGAAAGCGCTTCCAGGCGCAATTCCGCGGTGGGCGCGTCGGGGTCTTCGTCGTCGAAGAAATTGACTTCCGCCTGTAGATAATCTTTCTCCTCATTCAGCGACAGAATCTCGAATCGACGCTGCCCGCGGGTGAGCACGTCCATGCGGCCATCGGGGTAAATCTGCACCAGCTTTTCGACCGTGACGGTGCACCCGGCATTGACGATGCCGCCATCCTTGGCCAGGACGACGCCGAATTCGGAGTTGTCGCGCATGGCGCCGCCCACCATCTCCTTATAGCGTTCTTCAAAAACGTGCAGCGGCAGCGGCGTGCGCGGGAAGACCACCACGTGGAGAGGGAACAGCGGGAGAAGCCTCGACGGCATGGTAACATTATGACGTTTTAGCGGCAGGGGCAGCAATGCCGGGTACATTGGGCGTGCATCGCGCTATGCGCATCGACGGAAAAGTGGTGCTGATTACCGGAGCGTCGGAGGGTATCGGCGCGGCGTGCGCGGCGGAATTCGCGGCCCGCGGGGCGCGCCTTTCGCTCACCGCGCGGTCGTCCGACGGGCTCACGCGCGCGGGCGGACCCTCCGCGCTCGTCACGGCGGGCGATCTCACCGCGGAAGACACGCGCCGGCGCGTGGTGGATCGCACGCTCGAGCGATTCGGCGCCATCGACATCCTCATTAATAACGCCGGCGTGGGCGCCTACGGTCCTTCGTGGAGCGCACCGATAGAAGATGTCCGGCACATCTTGGAGTTGAATTTTTTCGCGCTTCTGGGGATGATTCAACTAGTGACGCCACATATGCGCGCGCGCGGCAATGGCATGATCGTCAACGTCGGTTCCATCGGCGGCAAGATTCCGCTGCCGTGGATGACGGTATACAGCGCGTCGAAATACGCCGTGACGGGGCTCACCGAAGGCCTGCGCATGGAACTGCGCGGCGCCGGCATCAAGACTCTGCTGGTGTGCCCGGGATACGTCACCACCGGCTTCCAGCAGCACGTGCGCTCCGGTGAGGCGCCCCCGAGCGTGGTGCGCGCACGGCGCATGGCGATCGATGCCGCGGCATGCGCGTGGGCCATCCGGCGGGGAGTGGAGCGCGAGGCGCGCACTGTGCTCGCGCCGCGTTCGGGGTGGCTGCTGGTAGCGGCGGCGCGTCTGTTTCCGCGGCTGGTGGAGGCGCGTATGGCGGAGATGAACGGTACGGTATGAACATCAGGCTCAAACGAACGCCCGGTCTCTACGTGGTGGGATTCATGGCCTCCGGCAAATCTACCATCGGCCGCCACCTCGCGGCCGAACTCGGGTGGAGCTTCTTCGATCTCGACGACGAGATCGAGAGCGCCGAGAAAACCAGCATCGCGTCCATTTTCGACCAGCGCGGCGAGGCGGAATTCCGGCGGATCGAAGCGGCAATTCTGGCGCAGCACGTCCGCTGGGTGGAACGCGGACGGCCCGCCGTGCTGGCGCTCGGTGGAGGCGCTTTCGCCGAAGAGCCCAATCGCAATTTGCTGCTCGATAACGGCCTCGCCATCTGGCTCGATTGCCCCCTCGATGTGGTGAAACATCGTGTGGCGCAGGCATCGCACCGGCCGCTGGCGCGCGATCCAGGCACGTTCGAAGACCTCTATCGCGCGCGCCGCGAGTACTATCTGCTGGCCGACGTGCACATTCCCATCGAAAGCGACGATCCCGCGGTGACCGTGACTTCTATTCTGGCGCACCCGCTGCTGAAATGAGCCGCCTTCTGCGCCGCCAGGCGCTCTCCATTTTTCGCGCGGCGCTGGCCGCTGCAGATCCGGTAGACGCCGTTCTCCGTTATTTGCGAAAACGCGATTTCTCGCGCTTCCGCAATATTTACGTGGTTGGCGCGGGCAAGGCCGGCGCGTCCATGGCGCTGGCCGCGGAGCGCGTGCTGGGCCGCCGGATCGCCGCCGGCCTGGTGAATGTGAAGCGCGGCAGCAGCGCGAAACTGAAGCGCATCGAACTCAACCCCTGCGGCCATCCCGTGCCCGATGAAGCGGGCGTCGCCGGGTCGCTGCGTATCGCCGGAATCGCCGCCGGCGCTGCCGAGGGCGACCTGGTGCTGTGCCTGATTTCGGGCGGCGCATCGGCGCTGCTGCCGCTGCCCGCCGAGCCCATCGCGCTCGCCGAAAAGCAGGCCACCACGCAACTATTGCTGGCTTCGGGCGCCACCATCCACGAATTCAACTGCGTACGCAAGCACCTTTCGCGCATCAAGGGTGGACATCTGGCGCGTCTTGCGGCGCCCGCCACCGTAGAATCGCTATTGCTCTCCGACGTGATCGGCGACGACCTCGACGTCATCGGATCCGGCCCCACCGCGCCCGACTCATCGACCTTCGCCGATGCGCTCGCCATCCTGCAGAAATTCTCGCTGCTGGAGCGCGTGCCGGCCAGTGTGTGCCAACGCATCGAGCGCGGCGTCCGCGGCGAGTTGCCGGAAACGCCCAAGGCCGGCGACCCGTTGTTCCGGCGGGTGCGCAATGTGCTGGTGGGCAATAATCGCCAGGCGCTGGACGCGGCGGCGCGGCGCGCGCGCCAGTTGGGCTTCCGCACGCTGGTGTTGGCCAGCGAGGTACAGGGAGAGACACGCGATGTGGCGCGCATGCATGCCGCTATCGCGCGCGAAATCGTGTCGGCATCGCGGCCCGTGAAGCGCCCGGCGTGCCTCGTTACGGGCGGCGAGACCACCGTCACGCTGCGTGGCGATGGACTCGGAGGGCGCAATCAGGAGTTCGTGCTGGCGGCCGCGCTCGATCTGGCCGGCGTGCCGGATGTAGTGGTTCTGAGCGCCGGTACGGATGGCAGCGATGGACCTACCGACGCGGCCGGCGCCATCGCCGATGGCGATACCGTGCGGCGCAATCCGGAAGCGCGCCAGTATCTCGCGCGTAACGACTCGTACCGTTATTTTCAATCGCTCGGCGACCTGGTGATCACCGGGCCAACGAATACCAATGTGATGGACGTACGCATCGTGTTGGTGGGGGCAAAGAAATGAGCTTCTGGCGTAAGCACGTGATCCAGCCGGCACTCGACGCGGAAACGCGCCAGCAGATGGAAGAGCAGCTTGCCTGGATCGCGCGCGAGCCCGGCAACGCGCGGCCATATTTGCACCTGGGCGAGTTCTATCGCATGGAAGGCCGCGAGGATGAAGCGCTCGGGCTAATGTTGCATGCCGTACAGTTGGATGCGAACTTTGCGGCGGCTCACGCGTCGCTTGCGGAACTCTACGCGGTGCGCGGCGACTATCGCGCGGCGTGGCGCCACGCACGCGTGGCGGAGAGCGGTGGCGAGGCGCGTGCAGTGGCGTTGCTCAAGCGCCACAGTGTGCCCGAATAACACGTGGCCGGCCACACAATTCTTTACAAAGATGGTGACATTGAGCTTCGTTCATTTTGCCCTCATCTTCGTCAGGTTTAGTATGAGGACATTTTCTGTTCCGAGTACTCACTGGCATCCGGACCTCGATTACAACGCATTCTGCCAGTGCGCCAACGAATACAGCGGCAATTTTTACGATTTCATTCCTCAGGATGGTGGCGGGCTGGCGATCTCTTTTGGCGATCTGCCGTCCGCCGGCGAAGTGCAAGCTTTTCATCTGCACTGCCTGGAAGCCTTGGTCCGGGGGCTTGGCGCCGGCAGCGGGGACGACATCGCGGGTCTCGCGCGGGAGCTCAACAGTACGCTGAATCTGCTGGGACCGCGCGACATTTGCGCGCCCTGGTTCTATGCTCGCATCGACCCCGCGCGGCGGCATTTACAATACGTGAACGCCGGCCACGAACCGGCGCTGCTGGTGCGTGGCGACCGTGCCCACCGCCTGGATCGCACCGGCGCGGCCCTCGGACTCTCTACCCGTGGTGTGCACCGTCAGAAGACGATCGGGATTGAGGAAGGCGACGTGCTCGCCCTCTTCAGTGAGACAGTACCGGAAGAGACGGTGTTGCGCGTCGTGCTGGAGCATCGCAATTGCGGTACCGCGGAACTCACGCAGACCGTACTCGAGAGCTGCGGCAGGGGCATCGAGGATCGCAGCTTTGCGGCCATCCGTGTGGTGGGCGCCGGCCGGCATCTTCTACTGGAAGATCACGCGGAGATGGCGTTGTGCGCGGCGTGAGCTCTCGTTTCACCGCCGCTTGAGCACGTAGACGTAATTGTTCAATCCGAATGCCGCGGTATTGTCATCCATGAAGTGGAAGTCGATCTCGCTGGCGCATCCGGTCTGCAACGACTTCCACGACTTGCCTCGAAAGCCCGCCTGCTCGGCAAGCTTCGCGGGATCGGCATGAGGATCGAGGCGGTGCATTTCATCGAAGGCACCTTGGAACAATCCGTCGGCCGGCACCTCCACCACCTTATAGTGAGGCCCTTTGCAGCCCAGAATGCCGGGCCCCGAAACGCCGCCGGGTGTGAACACCACCGTTTTGCCGGCCAGCGATTTACTTTCGGTGGCGTCGGGCTTCCCCCCTTCGGTCCACCACGGCGCGACGGCTGCCGATTCGATCTTCCAGCTTCCCAGAAAGAACGAATCGGCCGCCAAAAGCGCGCCCGCGCATGCCATGGCGAGGATCGCGCGCCCCAGAAAGTTCATTTATGCCAGACAGCTCTTCACATAAGCAAAGCACTTCTCGGCTTCCGCCACGATGTTGGAGCCTTCGGGAATCGGGTATTCGAGCTCCATGTTGGCGGGAATAGGATATTTCTCCGCCTTCAGGAGTTGCAGCACCGGTTTGATCGGCGTGTCGCCTGTGCCCCAGACGGCTACATTCAAGCCATGGTCCTTCTTGCGGTCTTTCAGATGCAGGTTGGTGATTCGATCATGGTGTTGCTTGATGAACGCCACGGCGTCGTAATTGGCGGCGGTGAAGTGGCCGATGTCGAGATTGATGCCGTTGTAGCCGCCGTACCCCATCAGCGTGTCGTAGCTTTCGAGAGTGGCGGTCTGGTTGGGATCGTTGGTCTGGTCGTGACCGTGGTAGCCCACCATCAGCTTGTGCTTGTCGGCGATGGGCGCAATCCGCTTGGCCATGGTGAGGGTGGTGCTGGTGGACATGGCCTTCACGCCGAGACCTTTGGCCATCGCGAACCCGTACTCGATGTCCTCATCCTTCATGCTGTCCTGCATGTTGTAGCAGAGCAGCGCCACTTCCACGCCGGCATCGTTGAACTTTTTGCGAACCGCTTTCCAGGTGTCGGGGCCAGTGCCGGTGCGCCACTGCACCAATTTTTCCATGGCGGCCTGCCGTTCGGCCTGCTGCTCCGGAGTGGGTTGCATGCGTTGGCGCGGCGCCGCCGGAGGCGCGTCGGCAGGAGGGGCGCCACCCGCGGCCGCTCCGCGTGCACCCATGCCCGGTCCGCGTCCGCGTCCACCGCCGCGGCCGAACATGGGCATCGCCGGCGCACCCGCCAGCGATTCGCAGTGGTTCGACATCAACTCCGCTTCGCCCAAACCGACCGTCACATACGCGTCGATAATCTTCTGTGGGTCCGGGTTGGCAATCGTATTGAAGCTGTAGGTGATGGCGCCGATCTGCACGCCGTCAATCTTCGAATCGATCATCTTCGCGCCAAATGCCCGGCTCAGGGGGATGGCCGCCAGGGCGATTTTTCCCAGGTCTCGTCTCGTGAATTCCATGCTGTTCCTCTCGGGCCTTCATGGGCCCCGTCGAGGCGGGCGGCGATACGGGTCGCCAACCTCAGTTCGAATTTATTGATAGTATCCTATCTGAAGTTTCGGTAGGGAGATCACACTATGAGCCTTCGAAGCCTGCTTTCCCTCGCCTGCCTGTCGGGGGCCGCCGTGTACGCGGCGAGCACGCCTGCCAATGCGCTGCTCGTTCTCGAGAAGGAACAGAACACACTGGTCATTGTCGATCCGGTGAGCTTCACCATCGCCGCCCGCGTGCCGGTGGGCGAGAACCCGCATGAGGTTGCGGTCTCCGACGACGGACGCATTGCCTACATTTCGAATTACGGCGGCAATACGATTGCGCGCGTCGATCTGGAGGCGCAGAAGGCGCTCGCGCCCATCGATCTGGGAGCCCTGCGGCAGCCTCACGGGTTGGAATTCGTCGACGGTAAACTGTATTTCACCGCCGAGGGAGCGAAGGTGGTAGGCCGTTACGATCCACCCACTCAGAAGATCGACTGGGTAATGGGGACGGGGCAGAATCGCACCCACATGGTGATCGTGTCGAAGGATCTGAAGACGATCTTCACCTCCAACGTCAGCTCCGGGACCATCAGCATCATCACGCAAGGCGTGGCGCAGATGCCTCCGCCGCCCCGCGGTGCGGGCGGCCCAGGCCGTGGGCCAGGAGGTCGCGGAGCCTTTCCGGGCGGCCGTCCCGGTGGACCTCCCATGCGGCCCCCCATGGATTGGAACGTGTTCAATATTCCTGTGGGGCACGGGTCGGAAGGCTTCGACCTTACGCCCGACGGCAAGGAACTGTGGGTAGCCAACGCGCAGGACCAGACCATTTCGATCATCGACGTAGAAAGCAAACGCGTGGTGGCGACCATTCCATCCACGCAGGCGGCCAATCGCCTGAAGATTACGCTCGACGGCAAGTACGCTTTCGTCTCCGATATGGATGGCAAAGATCTGCTGGCTATCGACGTGGCGACGCGCAAGCCGTATGGCAAGATTACCCTGCCGGCGAGCTCGGAGGGTCTGCTCATGGCGCCCGGCGGCCAAACGCTTTACACCACGCTGAATACCCAAGATGCGGTCGCGGCGATCGATCTCGTAACTATGAAGATGACCGGCGAATTGAAGACGGGGCGCGGTCCCGACGGGCTCGCCTGGGCGGCGCGGCGATGAAAATCGCGATCCGGATGGGAATCGCACTGTCCTGTGTGGCGGTCCTCGCAGTGGCCGCCGACAACTCCGCGCGCCCGCCCATCACCGGGGTGGCGCACATGGCGATTTATGCCCACGATATCGCCCGCTCGCGCGCTTTCTATCACGACTTTCTGGGCTACGACGAGCCGTACCATCTCGACAATCCCGACGGCAGTCTGGCGACGGCGTTCTTCAAGGTGAACGACCGGCAGTACATCGAGGTCTTCCCCGAAAAGGCCGCGGGCACCGACCGTCTGTACCACATCGCGCTGGAGACCGATAACGCCGAAGGCCTGCGGCGCTATCTTGCCGCCCGCGGAGTGAGCGTGCCCGAAAAGGTCACTGTGGGCCGCATCGGAAACGAGAGCTTCAATGTCGTGGACCCTGACGGCCACACCGTGGAGATGGTGCAATATATGCCCAACGGCTGGAGCGCGCGCGAGAAAGGAAAATATTTGCCGGAGCGGGTGTCGTCGCGCATGATGCACGTGGGGATTCTGGTGGGCAGCCTGGAGGCGGCGAAACAGTTTTATGACGGGATCCTCGGTTTTCAGGAATTCTGGCGCGGCAGCCACGATGAGAAAGTCCTGAATTGGGTGAACGTGCGGGTTCCCGATGGCGATACCTACATCGAGTTCATGCTCTACAACAAACTGCCCGCGCCGACGGCACGCGGAACGTCGCACCACATGTGCCTGGAAGTGCCGGACATCGACAAGGCGAAGGCGTGGCTGGCCGCCCGCCCCGCGAGCAAGGATTATACGCGCCCCCTCGAAATCCACACCGGCACCAACCGCAAGCGCCAACTGAATCTCTACGACCCTGACGGCACGCGGCTGGAACTCATGGAGCCGCATACCGTCGACGGCAAACCGGCGCCCTCGTCCACCGCCGCCCCGCCGCGGTAGGCGCCAATTCGGAATATGTGGAAGATCTACTCGAATCGTCGTGAGGCGGGCGTCGCCGCCGCGGCCGCTGCGTCTGCCATACTTCGCGCCGCTATCGAGCGCGACGGCACGGCGAGCATCGTCTTTGCCGCCGCACCTTCGCAGAATGAATTCCTGGAAGCCTTGCGCGCCGATACTTCGCTCGGCTGGCGACGTGTTACAGCGTTCCATCTCGACGAGTACGCCGGACTGGCCGCCAGCCATTCGGCTTCGTTCCGCCGGTTCCTGCGCGAGCGCCTCCTCGACCACGTTCCCATAGCGGCATTTCACGAACTTGCCGGCGAAGCCGCCGACCTGGAAGCGGAGGCTCACCGGTACCAGCGCTTGCTGCGCGAGCAGCCGCCGGTACTCGCCGCGCTGGGAATCGGCGAGAACGGCCACCTGGCGTTCATCGACCCGGGCGAGTGCGACTTTCACGATCCGCTCGACGTCCGCATCGTCAACCTCGACGAGGTTTGCCGGGGTCAGCAGGTGCACGACGGCTGTTTCGCCCGTAGGGAGGATGTTCCGAAGCGCGCTCTCTCGCTGACCATTCCGTTCTTCCTGCGGACTCCGCATGCTGTGGTGACGGTGGTCGGCTCCGCCAAGGCAGGTGCCGTGCGCGACGCCATCGAAGGTCCGGTATCGACAAACTGTCCGGCGTCGATTCTGCGCCAGCACCCCGGAGCGGCGATTTTCCTCGATCCCGATTCGGCCGCGCAACTGGCTCATGCCTGAGCCTTCCATGCGCGATTTCTTGCTTCGCGGATGCGCGGCGTTGGGGGTTGCCGTTGCGCTGGTGACGGAGATCCTGAGCCCGTTTCATTTGCTCCGGCGCGGTCCGCTGGTCGCGGTCTGGTTGGTGCTCGCGGCCGTTGCCGCTTACCGCTGGCGCAAACAGTTCCGCTGGCCGGCGCCGCCATTCCATCTGTTGGAGACGGCCGCCGCGCTGGTTTGCGGGGCGATTGTGGCGGTGGTCGCGGTCACTGCCTGGGTGAGCCCGCCAAACTCCGCGGACGCCATGGCATACCACATGCCCCGCGTGATCTACTGGGCGCAGTCAGGCAGCGTGGCGTTCTTTCCCACGCCCTATTTCAACCAGGTCAGCCTGCAGCCGCTAGCGGAATATTTCGCGCTGCATACCTACCTGCTCTCGGGCGGCGACCATTTCGTGAACCTGGTGACCTGCGCGGCGTTTCTGGCTGCGATTGTCGCCGTCTCCGCGCTCGCCGGTGAACTCGGCGCAGGCACGCGCGGGCAGGCGTTGGCGGCGCTCTTCTGCGCCACCCTGCCTAACGGCATTCTGCAAGCCTCGGGCGCCAAGAACGAATGGATGGTGGCGCTGTGGCTGACCTGCGCGGCCTATTTCGCGGCGCGTAAGAACGCGGCATTCACGGGGCTCGCCCTCGGCCTGGCATTGGCCACCAAAGCGACCGCCTACCTATTCGCGCCGCCGCTGCTGCTTGCCATCCTGCTGCTGCGGCGTCCGAAGATGCGCGGCCGCGCGCTTGCCTGGATCGCCGCGGGCGTCCTGCTCATCAATACCCCGCAATATATCCGCAATCTGCACTTGAGCGGATCTCCGCTGGGCTACGACTCGGCGCAGGGCGACGGCGTTTACCGCTGGCGCAACGAGCATCCCGGCCTGCAATCCACCATCTCGAATTTGGTGCGCGACACCAGCGATCAGCTCGGCGACCGCAGTCCGCGCTGGGACCGGGCGGTGTTCCATGCCGCCCTGGCCATCCATCGGACGCTCGGTATCGACCCCGACGATCCCGCCACCACCTGGCCGGGTGCGCAGTTCGCCGCGCCGACGAATGCCAATCACGAGGCCAACGCCAATAATCGATGGCACCTGCTGCTGCTGGCGATCGCGGCGGTGTTTGCTGCGGCCACGCGCCGCAGAACGTGGTGGATCTATGGGGCGAGCCTGATGTGCGCGTTTCTGCTTTTCTGTTTCTACCTCAAATGGCAGCCTTTCATGAGCCGCCTGGAGCTGCCGCTATTTGCCCTTGCGGCGCCCCTGGCGGGGGCGTTCCTGGAGGCCATCCCACCGGCCGCCGCCGTGGCGATCTGTCTCTTTTTTCTAATGAACGCGCGTCTACCGCTCTTCCAGAATTGGACTCGCCCCCTGACCGGCACGCACTCGCTCTTCGCCGCCACGCGCGACGACAATTATTTCCGCGACATGACGCAGTGGGACAATCGCGCGTCCTATCAATCGGCGGTCCACCTGACGGCGCGTTCCGGCTGCGGAACGGTCGGCATCGACATCAGCCGCAACCAGCTTGAATATCCCTACCAGGCGCTGCTGCGCGAACGGAATCCCGCGGTGCGGTTCTGGCACGTCGGTGTGGACCATCCGGCGCGCCCTTGCGCGGTCTTCTGCCCCGATTGCGCCGGCGTTGCAGGCAAAGCGGAGGCGTACCGCGAGATCGGTCCGCCCATCGAGATCGGCCATTTCCTGCTCTTCCTGCCCGCGCCGAAGTGAGAAGCGCGCCACGCGTGTCGTGCTATTTGCGCGAGAGAAGCTGCCGCAGTCGGTCGATCGGGATCGCCTCCGCAGTTCCGAATTTCGATTTCACGGTAGTGGCCTGCAGCAGCGAGTTGTAGACCGCCTCTTCGGTGCCTTCGAGCGCCATCTCGAAGAGCGGGGACATCGCGTCCGTGCCGAGCGCTTCGTAAGTGGCGGGCCGCGAGCCGGTCTGGTGGATGCGCGCCGTGGGCGCGGTGGAAAATGCGATGGCGAAATCGCCGCTGCCGTTGCTGTAGGAGGAGCCGGTGCGGGCCAGCCCGAAGACGGCGCGCGCCGCCAGTCGCTTGAGATCGCGCGCGGTCAGCGGCGCATCGGTGGCCACTACGATCATGCACGAACCGTCGCCGCCGCCATCGCCGCTGTTGGCCAGGTCGCGGCCCACGGGAACGCCGCCCATCGTCAGGTGGCCGCCGAAATTGGTCTGCACCAGGACGCCGACTGTATAGGTGCCCGAGGTGCGCGACGAAGTTCCGATGCCGCCCTTCCAACCGAAGCAGCGCGTGCCCGTACCGGCGCCCACGCTGCCTTCGGGAACCGGTCCGCCCTTGGCGTTGCGGATGGCTTCCACGGCGTCCGCGGGCTTTACATGCATGCCGCGAATGTCGTTCAGGCCGCTATCGTTGGTTTCCCCCACCAGTGCGTTCACCGACACCACGCGCTCATTGCCGGGCTGCGCCAGCGTGTACGCAATCGCGCCCTCCATGGCAGCGCCCACGCTGAGCGTGTTAGTGAGCAGGATGGGAGTTTCGATGGTGCCCAATTCGTCCACCTGGGTGGAGCCGGCCAGCTTGCCGAAGGCATTCCCGACGAACACCGCGCCCGGCACTTTATCCTGAAACAGGTTGCCGTCGGCGGGCACGATGGCGGTGACGCCGGTGCGGACATCGTCGCCTTCGATGAGCGTGACGTGGCCCACGCGCACGCCGGCCACATCGGTGATGGCGTTGAGCGGGCCGGGCGGGAACACACCGGGAGCCAGGCCAAGGTCCCGGGCTCGCGGTCGTGTGGTTTGCGCGGCGAGCACTACCGCCAGCAGAAAAGCAATTTTCAGAATGCGTGGCATATGAATGCGAAAGTAGCACGTTCTCCGGTAGAATCGGACCAATGGGGGCAGGAGGGACCGCATTGCCGATGGAGGAGAGTTTACGACAGGTTCGTGAGGTGGTGCGTGCCGCGCATTTCGCCGCAGCACGCCATAGCGGACAGCGCCGCAAGGGCGCCACTGCGGAGCCTTACGTCAATCACCTGATCGAGGTCGCCGACCTGATTGCCGGCGTGCTCACGGAGCCCGACGCGAACGTTCTTATGGCCGCGCTGCTGCACGATTCCATCGAGGACGTCGGCGTCACGAAAGAAGAATTGACGGCGGAGTTCGGCGCAGACGTCACCAGCCTCGTGCTCGAAGTGACCGACGATAAGTCGCTGCCCAAACAGGAGCGCAAGCGTCTGCAGATCGTCAATGCGCCCAAGAAAACGGTGCGCGCGCAACTGATCAAGCTGGCCGACAAGATTTCCAATTTGCGCGCGATTCTGGCCAGCCCGCCGGCCGACTGGAGCGTGCAGCGCCAGCGCGAGTACTTCGAGTGGGCCAAGCAGGTGGTGGACGCGCTGAGCGCGCCCGACCCCACCCTCAAGCTCGAGTTCGATCGCCTTTATGGCCTCTCCGCGACGCTCGGTACGCGCTAGCGGGTTAACTCAGCAGGCAAGCCTTACAGTAGCCCACGCACTTGGCGATTTCCGTCATGCGATTGGAGCCTTCGGGAACCTTGTACTCAAATTCGATGGCCGCCAGGAAGGTCCACTTTTCCTTGTGCATCAACTGCAGGATTTCACGAATCGGCACATCGCCTTCGCCGAAGGGAACCGCCGGACCGTCGTGCATCTTGCGGTCCTTCACGTGGATGTGCGTCACCTTGTCGTGATACTTCGTCAGGAACGCTACCGGCGACACGTTATTCGCCGCCACGAAGTGGCCGATGTCGAGATTGATGCCGTTGTAGGGCGAATAGCTCATGGCCTTCTCCCAACTGGCGGGAGCGCCGAAATGCTCCGGGTTGGTGATGTCGGTGTGGCCGTGATATCCCACCATCATCTTATGCTTCTCGGCGATGGCGCCCATCCATTTGGTGCGGCTCAGCGGGATCTCGCAGGAGATGGCGTGTGCTCCCATCGCCTTCGCCAGGTTGAAGCAGTAGTCTGCCAATTCGTCATCGGCGTCGTTGATCCAGTCGACCTTCATGACCTGGACGGCGACGCCGGCAGCGTCGAATTTCTTGCGCGCGGCGGCGAATTGCTCGGGTCCGAGCGAGAGCCGCCATTTGTTCAATTCCTTGGCGTGCGCGGCCATCTCCGCCTTTTGCGCGTCGCTGACCGGCGCCCGTCCACGGCCGCCGGGCGGAGGTGTGGCCGGCGATCCCATGGCCTGCTCAATGGGCTGCGTGCGGCATTCCACCGCGCTCAGCCCGAGTTCGACCGTTTTGGCGATGGTCTCGTCGGCGGTCATGTTGTTATTGCCGTAGCTATAGGGAACATTGCAGCCCACCTGCACGCCGGCCCAATCCGAATCCACTTTCGCCAACAAGCTGGCGGCCGGGATGGCGGCGATCGCCAGTTTCCCCAAATCGCGTCTGGTAAGAGTCATGTGTTGTGTTCCTAAACTTTCAGTTCCCAACCCTTTTTGATGTGCGGCCGAACGAAGTTGTTGGCGTCTTTGCTATTGGTGAAACGGAGATTCTTGCTGTCCCATTCGAGCTTGCCGGGCACGCGCCAGGCGACCATGGTGAGCGCCAGCCATTCCGCGAACGGCGCCGTAATACGGAAATCGGCGCACGACTGGTCGCCGCCTTTGCAGGCGCGGACCCAGTCCGCCATGTGGCCGGGGGAGCGCGTCAGCAGCTCGGGTGGCAGCACGTATTCCTTCCAGCGCGCTTCCGGCAGGAGGTGGACGCCCTCGCCGCGATCGCAGGTGGCGAGAATGCCTTTGGTGCCGATGAAGACTGCTCCATTACCGGAAAGAATGCCGGGCTTGATGGGGCTCAGCGGTTCTCCGAACACCTTGACGCCCGGACCGCCGGCGCTGGACCTCGGCCGCCGCGCGCCGCCGCTCGACAACACGGGAGCCGCCGCCGGCGCAGGACCGCGCGCGCGTCCCGATCCCCCGCCGCCTTCCGGCCGGCCCTTCTCGGTCAGATTGTTGGGGCGCGGCAGGATGGTCTCGTTCTCCATGCCCGGCACGTGATACGCGTCGGGATCGTCGGACTGCGCGGAATCGTGATAGTACACCGTCACCGCCGGCATGTCCTGGCGCGCCGGAAATTCCAGCCGCACCGTTCCGCGATTGGGATACGTGATGTTGCTCTTGCCCACCTGGGTGACGCACTCCACGCTGGTGGGCGCGGTGAGCAGCAGCGCGAACTGCACCGGTGAGGCGCAGTGCGTGGCCCAGTTGCCAATCTGGCCGGTGCCGTAATCCAGAAAACCGCGCCAGTTGTAAGGCACGTACCAGTCGCTAAAGGCGCGCGGTTCGCTGCGGCCCTGCCAGAGATCCCAATCGAGCCCCTCGGGAACGGGGGCTGTGGGCGGCGGTTCCTGCAGGCCCGTTGGATGCGTCCCCGGCGTGGTGGCGATGTGCACTTCGGTCACGTCGCCAATGGCGCCCGACCAGATCATCTCCGCGGTCACGCGGATCGATTCATGCGAGAAGCCCTGGTTGCCCATCTGGGTGGCGACCTTGTATTTCAAGGCAGCGTCGTGCAGGATGCGCGCTTCCCAAGCCGTGGTGGTCAACGGTTTCTCCACGTAGACGTGCTTGCCGCGTTCCATGCAGGCCAGCGCTACCGTGGCGTGCATGAAGTCCGGCACGCCGATGGTGACCGCGTCGATGTTCTTTTCTTTATCGAGCATCACGCGGTAGTCTTTGTACTGCGTGGCCTTTTCGAACCGTTTGTGAGCGGCGGCGGCGCGGTTCTCGTCCACGTCGCACACTGCCACGATGTTTTCAGTGTGCGACGCCGCGACCATATCCACCGTGCCTTGCGGGCCGCAGCCGATAGACGCGACGTTCAGTTTTTCGTTAAAGGGTTTATGGCCGAGGGCCGGGAGTGAGGGTACGCTACCGAATCCGCCTGAAGGAATCGCACCTGCGAGGAGCGTGCCGAAAAAGAAATGCCGCCTGGAGAAATTATGTTCCGACATGGAACCCGCCTTTCTTTCCGCTGGCCAGAATGTAACACGCGGTTTGCGAAGATTGCAACCTTTCGCGTGATCCTGTCAGCCCCCGAAGCAGCCGCCGCCCAGCGCCGCGTTCAGCACCCGCTGCACGTCGAGCACATTCACTATGCCATCGCGGTTCAGATCATCCGGCGCCTGCAAGCTCCCCAGCGCTTCATTGACGATCTGCTGGACGTCCGCGATGCCCGCGCGAGTATCGCCGGTGAGAGCGCAGGGCGAAGTGACGATCGTGGAATCGGTGGCGTTGGACGACGTCCATCCGCCGTACGACACGTTCACCTGGTTGGTGAGCGGCGTCGCGGCATCGCTTGCCACATTCACCGTGACGGCGATCGCCGCGTAGCTTGTGCCTGCGCCCAGAGGGTCGCTGCGGCCGCAGGAAACGCTTCCACTCTGGCAATTCCAGCCGCTGCCCTGCATCGCCGCGAGCGTCATTCCAGTGGGCACGGTCTCGGTGACAGTTACAGTTCCACTAGTCGATCCCGCGCCCGCCGCATTGCTCACCACCACCTGGTAGGTCGCACCCGCCTGCCCCTGTACAAAATTCCCGGAGTGGGTTTTCTGAATGCTGAGCGAGGCTGGGAGAGCTGCGATGCCGGTGGAATCGCTTGCCACCGCGTTGACCGAATTGGCCGCGCCGTCGGCCGACACCTGCGCGATATTGCTTACCGATGCGGGCGCATTATCGGCCACGCTCACCGTTAGCGTGAGATCGGCATAGCTCTTGCCCGCCGCCAGCGAATCGTTGCGCGAGCACGGTCCGGCCGGCTGCGCGCAGTTCCACCCATCGCCCACGACGGATTGCGCTGTGAACGCTTCCGGCAGGACATCGCTTACCGTGACGGTGCCGTTGGTGCTGCCGGTGCCGCTGTTGGTGGCCGTCAGGGTGTACGCGCCGGTTTGCCCGGGCGCGAAATTGCCCGTGTGAGTGGACGCCACGGTCATGTTCGACGCCTGCCCTACGGCGAAAAGCACCGCGTCATTGATCGCATAGACGGCGCCATCGGCGCCGATGGCAGTAGGAGTGTACGCTTCCGACACTCCGGCCGTGAGCTTTACTTCTTGGGTGAAGGAGTTACTGGCGAAGTCCCAGCGGTAAATGCTGCCATCTTCGCTGTTGGCGAGGGCCGCGGCGCTGAATGGATCGATGGCGCCCGAGTTGATGCACCATTCGCGCACGCTGCCGTTGGGATTGCCCGGCGGGTCCAGGGTGGCGCCCAGAATCGTGATCACTTCCTGCATCACCGTGGCGCCGGTGATCGGGTCGGTCATCTGGGCGTTGGGGTCGAGCACGGCGATCCGGTTGTGGCCGTTTCCTCCCGGGCCGATGCCCATATAGTTGTTGTATTTGGTGAAGAGCAGGTATGTCGACGTACCGGTGTACGACGGTATCAGGCCGGCCGGCACCACCGAAGCCGTATCGTCCCAGCCGAAAGCTCCGGGCGTTTTGGTGACGGCGAGCGTCCGGTCGAAATGCAGCAGCCACCCGCGGTCGTCATTATTACGGCTTTGGTTGCCCTGGCCCGATTCGAAGACGCCAAAATACACGTCGTCATCGGGACCCACGGTGGGGGATGCCGAGCCGAGATCGGGCAGTTCGGCCGCGCTGCCCGTTTCGGGATCGAGCAGGCGAACGCGCGCGATGGGCGCGAGCGTGGTGCTATCCACCGATACCAGGTACCCCGGGCCGGACGACCCCTCGGAGACGGCGAAGTATATCGTGCTGCCATCGTTGCTCACCGCCGGCGCGCAGTTCATGGTCACCTCGACAATGCTTCCGTCTCCCTGTGCCGCCGCGGAGGCGGAGGTCCAGGAGCCCGTGCCATCGGCGCTAATGCGCGCCAGTCCACTGACGAGATTGCCGGGCGGGCTGCCGGCCACCGCAAATCCGAAATAGAGATTGCCGTTGGCGTCGGCTGTGATCGGCGTGGAAATCTTGACGTCGCTATCGAACGCCGACTGGTTGGCGGCGTATTCCTGGTTGCCGTAGAAGGCAATCTGGCCGGTGGGCCCGGTGACGGAATCGGGTTGATCGCGGTACAGCACCGTGCCGCCCGGCCCGGGATAGTAGAGCCGCGAGCCCTGACTCAGCGTCACGCCGAAGACCGGAATCCACGACGATGCCGGCGGCGTATAGGCACTGGGGAGCGTGTACAGCGGCGATCCATCCGCGCCGCTGAAGGCGTCCACCTGATAGTTGTTCGAGGTGTTGAGCCGCTGCGGGATGACGACCGTGTTGGCGGAGGTCACGATCGGAGTGCCGTAGTGGATGTAGAGCGGGCCGCCCGAGTTCTGGTACACCTCATCGATGGGCGTGGACCACTTGATGCGCTCCAGCCGCTGTGAGCCGATAGTGGACAGCCCGGTGTGCTGCGGACCGTGGGCGTACCCGCCCCAAGGCACGGCGGCCGTCTGCGCGCGGACACTTCCGGCCAGACAAATACAGACAGCAATGCTCCTCCACGTTGGTTTGGCGCCCACTGGTTCGCTCCCCGATCATGTATAGAGTACCGTGGTTGACGTGGGTAATCACTTCTTGACCCGGCGAGCGGCCCTGCACGCCGTCCCCGCCGCGCTGGCGGTGGCGCAGGCGCCCCCGGCACCTTCCAGCCGTTTGAAGCAATCGCTCTGCCGCTGGTGCTACGCCAAGATCCCGCTCGACGATCTCTGCCGGCAGGCGGCATCGATGGGGGTGAGCGGCATCGACCTGGTCGATCCCCCGGACTGGCCGACGCTCCGCAAATACGGCCTGGTCCCCACCATCACACAAGGTGTAGCCAGAATTCCTGACGGCTGGAATCGCAAAGAGAGCCATGCGCGCCTGGAAGCCGAAATCCGCGGGCGCATCGAGCAGGCCGCCGATGCCAAAGTACCCAACGTGATCACTTTCTCCGGCAATCGTCAGGGACTTTCCGACGACGGAGGCAAGGAGAACTGCATCGCCGGATTGCGCCGCATCGCCACGTTTGCCGAAGACAAGGGCGTCACCGTCTGCATGGAACTGCTCAATAGCAAGGTGAACCACAAGGATTACCAGTGCGACCGTACCGCCTGGGGAGTCGACGTGGTGCGCGCCGTGGATTCCCCACGCGTGAAATTGCTGTACGACATCTACCACATGCAGATCATGGAGGGCGATATCATCCGCACCATCCGCGATAACATCGCGTATATCGCCCACTTCCACACTGGAGGCGTGCCCGGCCGCCATGAGCTGGACGATACCCAGGAATTGCAGTGGCGCACCATCGCCAAAGCCATTGCCGACCTGAATTTCACGGGCTACCTGGGGCACGAATTCGTGCCCTTGCGGGACCCGATGGCTTCGTTACATCAAGCGGTGGAGCTGTGCACCGTCTGAGCGTCAGGTGCGCGGCAGATATCCGCGCAGCGCGGTGTCCACCAGGCAGTCGAGATACTCGGGCGTGATCTCGCCCCAACCCGTGAGCAGGCGGTAATAGAGCGGCGAGAAGACCAGCTCCACCGCCAGGTCGGGGTCGAGGTGCGAATCGGCGACGCCCTCGGCGATGTGCCGTTCGAAGATCCTTTTGGCCTCCGCACGGCGCGGGCGAATCCAGCTATCGCGAAACGCTTTGGCAATCTCCGGATCGGCCTGCGCACCGGCAATGAAGCTGCGGAAGACCTTCGCCTTCCGTCCCCAATAGATGATGCCGGTGAAATCCTGCAGCATCTGGCGAACGTCGTTGCGGAAATCCCCGGAGTGGCGGATGGGCAGTTCCTGGGCGATGCGCTCGCGGAAGGCTTCGATCAGCACCGCCGACTTATTCGGCCACCACCTATAGATGGTGGCTTTGCCCGCACCGGATGCTTCGGCAATGGCATCCACCGTAATTTCTTCAAAACACCGGGCTTCCAGCAATTGGGCAGCGGAAGTGAGGATGCGCTTGCGCACCTCTTCGTCGCGCGGACGACCGGGTCCTTTCGACGTCTGTGAGTTTTCGTCCATTTTTTCTACAAGATTTTCGAGACTATTCCGTCTCGTAATTCATCTTTGGGGGCAGGTACATTATGTGGATCGTTCGAGTCGCCCTTAATCGGCCCTACACTTTCATCGTACTCGCGCTCCTGATCCTGATTCTGAGCCCAATTGTAATCCAGCGCACCCCTACCGACATCTTCCCTGAAATCGACATCCCGGTGATCGCGGTGGTCTGGAATTACAACGGGATGAATGCCGACGAGATGGAGGGCCGCATGACATCGGTGTATGAACGCGTGCTCACCACCCTGGTCAACAACATCGAGCACATCGAATCCACCACCGTAAACGGGCTGGCGGTGGTGAAGATCTTCCTGCAACCGCACGCCAGTCTGGATACCGCGGTGGCGCAGGTGACGGCCACCTCACAGACCATTCTGCGGCAAATGCCGCCGGGCGTGGTGCCGCCGCTGGTGATGACCTACAACGCATCGAGCGTGCCGATTCTGCAATTGGGATTGTCGAGCCCGACACTTTCCGAGCAGCAACTGGGCGACCTGGGGCTCAACTTCATTCGCACGCAACTGGTCACCATTCCGGGTGCTTCCATCCCGTATCCCTATGGCGGAAAACAGCGGCAGGTGATGATCGATCTGAATCCGGCGCTGCTGCAATCGAAAGGCATCTCGCCCACCGACGTGGTGAGCGCGTTCAACCAGCAGAACCTGATCCTGCCGGCGGGCACCGCCAAGATCGGCCAGTTCGAATACGACGTCGACCTCAATTCGAGCCCCAAGCAGGTGGCCGAGATGAACGATCTGCCGGTGAAGCAGGTAGGCAGTTCCACCATTTACCTGCGCGACGTGGCGCACGTGCGCGATGGGTTCGCTCCGCAAACCAACATCGTGCGGCTCGACGGCCAGCGCGGTGCGCTGGTGTCGATTTTGAAGACAGGCAAGGGTTCGACGCTCGATATCGTCAAGAGCGCCCGCGCCATGCTGCCCACGCTCGCCGCCACTTTGCCCCCCGATCTCAAGATGCAGCCCATGGCGGACCAGTCCATCTTCGTGCGCGCCGCCGTGCAGGGTGTGATTCGCGAAGCGGTGATCGCCGCCGCGCTCACCGGCCTGATGATCCTCATCTTCCTGGGGAGCTGGCGCAGTACGCTGATCATCGCGGTTTCCATTCCGCTTTCTATTCTCACTTCCATTCTGGTGATGAGCGCGCTGGGCGAGACCATCAACATCATGACGCTCGGCGGGTTGGCGCTGGCGGTCGGCATCCTGGTGGACGACGCCACCGTCGCGATCGAGAATACCTATCGGCTGCTGGAAGAGGGCCACGAATTCAAGTACTCCGTGGTGCATGGCGCGGCCGGGATCGCCAAGCCGGCCCTGATCTCCACACTGTCGATCTGCTGCGCCTTCGTTTCGGTGACGTTTCTGACCGACGCGCCGAAATATCTGTTCACGCCACAGGCGCTGGCGGTGGTGTTCGGGATGCTGGCGTCCTACGTGCTGTCGCGCACCTTGGTGCCGATCCTGATCGACGTGCTGGTGAAGAACGAAAAGCACGGCCACGACCCGGACGCCAAGCCAACCAACGTGTTCGGCCACAT
>DATAUB010000012.1:0-9216 GCA_036268475.1 Bryobacteraceae bacterium
AACGTAGTTCTGAACCATAGCCGGTCGGCTTTGCATTCCAGAGAGGCATACGGGAGAATATACGTGTCGCATGACCCCTCATGCTGGTCCTCCCGTGGCGGGAGAGCGACTCCCCAAGCCGCCGGCAAGGGATGCCGCAAACGAGTACCGGCGACTGGTGGCCAGGCTTTCGGCCAGAGCCAGGTGGCTCGGCTCGCGAGATCCGGAGAGCGCGGCACAGGAAACCCTGACGCGCTCACTGAGGAATCCAGCCTCCTATGCGGCGCTCGAATACTACTTCAGCCAGAATCCGCCCGACGGTCTGAATGATCCTGACTGGCAGCTCGACCATCTCCTGGCGTGGCTCCATGCCACGCTCCGTTACGTTGTTCGCGAGGAACGCAGTCGTGCGGGTTTCCAGCGAGAGACGCCGGCCAGCGAAAGCTATCAGGACCCGGCCGATCCTGCGACCGGTCCGCTTGAGGCCATGATCGAGCGAGAACTGCGGGCCATCGTTGTGGACTGCTTCCCTAAGCTCGAGCGCGAGCAGCGCCAAGTGTTGACGATGCGGGTCGATGGATTGAAATATGGCGAGATCGCGTCTCGCCTGGGGGTTAACGAAAACACCGTGGCCACGTGGGTTAGCCGCGGCATCCGCGAACTGGGGAGCCAAGTCCGGAAACGCTTGGGGGTACGATGACAGATCGCATGGACCGGTACGTGCGCGGCGAATTGTCGCCACAGGAAGCACGCGCGCTGGCGCAGGCGTCCCTCGATTCGCCGGATGTCTTCGATGAACTTACCGACGCGGCCTTGGCCAAGGCCGCTTTGAATTCGCACACGGCGCGCGCCGCGAACGTGATTCGCATCCGACGCAAGACGGCGATCATTGCCGGCGGATTGGTGGCGGCTGCCGTCTTCGTTTTAATCTCACTGCCCCGTCGTCCATCAATGACCGGGCCAAACCTCAAGCCGGTGCTTGAGTTCTCGGCCACTGCGGGGTCACCCGCGCTTCTCGCAAACGGCCTGCACCCGTCAAACCCGCCGGTCTTCCGTGGCGGCGAGCCTGACAGTCGCGCGCCGCAAGCCGCAGGGGTGATCGTCTCCCTCGAAGACGGAACCGCGAATATCGATCTTGGCTCGTTGGACGGTTTGGCGAAAGGCAGCGAGCTTCAAGTGTTTCGGGGTTCCGGCAGAGTCGGACGATTGCAGGTGACCGCGGTTTTTCGCGATCGCGCCCGCGCCAGCGTGATCGAAGGCAAACAGCTACGGCTGAAAGATGGAGTCCGCGTTGAAGGCGCGGATCACCTGAACGCGTTGCTTGAACAAGTCGACGCCGCTTTCAATCGCGGCGAGCCGGATACCGCCATCAAATTGGCCGAGGAGGCGGTTCGGTGGGGCGAGTCCGCCGCCCTCCCGCCGGGCGCGATCGCCGCTTCGTGGAACCTACTCGCTGTTTTGCAAATGCTGCGAGGCGAATACGACGGCGCCGAATCGCACCTGCTCCGCGCCGCTTCCGCCTCATCCCAAACGGAGCCGATCTTCGCTCAAATTAAGAACAATCTCGGTGTCCTAGCCGAGCTGCGGGGCGAACGCGACAAAGCCGCCGCGAGCTATCACGAAGCGCTGGGCGCTATTCCCGCGGGCCAGCAGCAAACGGTGGAACGCAATCTCGCGCGCGTTCGAGGCTCGCGGTAGAAGTGCCCCTCCCAGCGCTTTTTGCCATCGCGCTACTGCTCCAGAATCAGCCCCCGCAAGATTGGGCCTCGCTCGACCGTCAGGCGGAGAACCTCTACGCCAAGGGCGATTTGAAGGAAGCGATCCGCGTGGCGAATCTAGCCGTAAATGCCGCATCCGGCGCCCAACAATCCGATCACAGCATCGACCGGCTGGGTTTTTTCGAATATACTTCCGGAGACTACAAGAACGGCGAGCGACACCTCCGCCAGGCGTTGGAACATCGCAAAAGTCTGGGCGCCGACACAGCCGACTACGCCGAGAGCGCCAACGACCTGGCGCTCTTCTGCCGCGACTCCGGCAAATTACCAGAAGGCCGAACGCTCGCAGAGCAGGCTGTAGCGATCCGGTCACGTTTGCTGGGCGCCGCCGATTTGCGCGTGGCCGAGAGCCTCGATACGCTGGGCAGCATCGCCGCATACCAGGGCGATTACGATCTCGCGATCTCTAAACTCGAGGCGGCGCGCGCCATTCACGAGGCGCAGGCAGACCCGTCCGGTCTCGGTGAAGAGTACGGCACGCTCTGCATCAATCTCGCAGGCACCTATCAACGCGCCGGAAAGTACGCGCAGGCGGAAGCTCTCTTTACCAAAGGTCTCGACGTGTTGCGCCGGAAACCGGGAGTCAACCACCCGGCTTATTCCGCCAGCCTGGTGGCGTACGCTTTTTTGCAGGCCGACCTGGGCCACTATTCGGTGGCCGAAAAACTCTACGACGAAAGCGGCAAGCTGCTGCTGGAACAACTGGGCGAGCAACATCCGGTCTACACCACCTATTTGAACAATCGCGCTGCCCTGTACACGGCGTTGGGCAATCTCACCGTGGCCGAAGCCGACCATCGCAAAGCGCTGGAGTTGAAACGTAAGATCTATGGTCCCGATGCGCTCACCGTCGGCGCATCGCTGCGCAACCTGGCGCATCTCATCTCTTTGCGCAATCGCGCCGAAGGCGAGAAGCTCTACCAGGAAGCCGTCGACCTGTACGCCAAAAATTCCAAAGCCCCGCCATTCGACTACGCCAGCGCGCTGCTCGGCCTGTCGGAAGCGCAGCGCAATCGCGGCGATCTGGCGGCCGCTCGAACCACTCTGCAACTCGCCTCCGATGTGGCTGCCAAAGGCCTGGGTACCAAGCACCCCCTATATGCCGCTGTCCTCTGCGAACTCGGCCTGGTCCACCAGGCGGTGCATGACTATCCCCAGGCCGAACAGGCCATGCAGCAAGCCATCGACATCGTTCGCGAGACGCAAGGCGATAGCCATCCTGACCTGGCGCGATACCTTCTGCGTCTGGCCGCAGTTTACGACGAGGCCGGCGATTACCGGAAAGCCGAACCGCTGTATCGCCGCAGTCTGGAGATTTCCGATCGCTCTTTGGCCGACATGCTGACTGTCGGATCGGAACGCAACAAAGCAGCCGTACTCGCCAATCTGGAAGATCCGATTCCGATCCTCCTTGCCTTCCAGCGACGGGCCGGCGACCAGCTTCCCTCCGCCCGCGCGCTGGGTTTTGAAGCTGTGGCCCGGCGCAAGGGACGCCTTCTGGACGAAGTACACGATTGGGGACGCAGCCTGCGCGAGAACCCCGACTGGGCCATCCGCAACCGCTTCAATCAGCGGGAAGCGATGTTGGAATGCCAGGCCTCATTGACCATCGCGCTGGGGTATCGCGACCTGAAGCCGGCCGTGGTGGGCACGTGCGCTCTGCCCGGCACCGAGCTCGAGGGCCGTTACGAGCGCTTGCTCCACGACCTGCGCAGCAACTGGACCGACAGTCTGGGGAAGCAGGCCCTGCAAGCAGTTGGCGCCTTACGGCAGCGCATCGACGCGCTCGAAGCTGAATTGAGCCGCGACATTCCACAGTTTGCGTCCACCCTCAAACCGGCCCGTCTGGAGGACATCCGCGCGCACCTTCAGTCCGACGAAATGCTAATCGAGTTTGTCGCCTCCTCCAATCGATACGGCGCCTTCCTGCTGGCGCGCACCGGCGGCTTGCGCTGGGTGGATCTGGGCGCCGCTAGCGCGATCGATGGGCCGGTGCAGGATCTCATCGCCGCAGCCAACGATTGGAGCGTTTCCCTGGCCGGCAAAGAGGCCGCCAGCGCGAAAGCGTCGGAACAGACGGCGCAGGACGCTCTGCGCACGCTATCGCAGAAGCTAAGTCCCGTGATTGCCGAATTGACGAGGCGAAACGAGATCACGCGCCTGCGTATCGCGCCCGATGGCATGCTCAATCTGGTACCGTTCGGCGCGCTGACCGATAACCTCGGCGCTTTCCTGATTCAACATTTCGCCATCAGCTACGTCTCGGCGGGGCGCGATCTGACGGGCGCCTCCGCGCCGACGGCCGCCGCGCCGGCGGTCGTCGCGGTGAGCCCCGGCGCCAGTGCGAATTCCGCCGGCGTCGCGTCAGCCGGCGCATTCCGCGCCGAGCGTCTGGAGCGATTGAGCGATGCGGAACTGGAAGCCCGCGACGTGCAGAAGTGGATTCCGCGAGCGCAGTTGCTGAACGAGGGCGAGGCCACCGAACAGCGGATCAAACAGTTGCATCACCCCGCGCTGCTGCACATCGTGGGCCATGGAATCGTCCGCGGCAATGAAGATTGCAAGGTGGACCCATCGAGCCCGGCTTGCCAGCTCGGCAGCATGGATCCCGCCGCACGCGTCATGAGCTTATCGGCAATCGTGCTGGAGGAGGCGTACGGCCGCGGCGGCGCGTCTTCCCAAGATGGCTTGCTGACTGCCCTGGAGTTGCAGTCACTCGATCTGCAAGGCACGGAAATGCTGGTGCTCTCGCAGTGCCGAATGGCGGATGGCATGCCGTCGTCGGGTGAAGGAGTCTTCGGCATGCGTCGTGCAGCCGCCATCGCGGGAGTCCGTACGTTCGTCGCCCCATTGTGGAAGATCGCCGATGCCACTGAGCAGGGGCTGATGGATGGCTTCTACAAAGAGCTCAGTGCCGGAAAAGGTCGCGCCGAAGCGCTGCGGGCGGCGCAGCTGGGACTGCTCCACAACCCGCGGACGGCCAGCTTCCTTCAGTGGGCGCCGGTGATTCTCTCGGGCGATCCCGGTCCCTTGCCGCGCGCGCTGTTCGCCAAGTGAACCGGTCTGCGAGTCGCATTTAGTCTTAGTGATGGACCGAGAGGATGGTTCCCGCCGGAGACATTGCTCCGCCGATGAGAGCCTGGATAGGCCAGTCGCCATCGGGGAGCGAGGGCGGAACCTGTATGGCGATCTGGTACAAGCCCGCTGAGCCCGGCGCTAACGCTGCGCCATATACGGTGGCCGGCACGTTATCGATGGTGATGCCAGGCAGGGAACTGGTTGCATAGGCCTTGTCGCCCGGAACCGCGACACCCGTGGGCGCCACTGGACTGGTTGGGCCGAAGCCGGTGGCCCATAGGATGATCACATCGCCGGGTTTGGCGGCGGCCGTCGTGGCGCTTGCGAATGTGCCGGCCTTTACTGCATAGCTGAAGTCGGTTCTAGTCGCGACTACCTGATTGCCTGGCCAACCGAAGAACGCCGGGGCGTATGCGCCGGCCGTGGTCATGAAGGCCGCACTCGTGCCGCCCGTGGTGCTTACAGTCACGGAGACCGGTCCCGCAGGCACATCCGGCGCCAGCACATTGAGTTGCCCCGGCGATACGTAGTAGATGTATGCGGACTTCCCTCCCATGGTGACGCTCACGCCATGGAGCGATGTCGGCAGTGCGCCATTCACAATCGAATTACTCCAATCGTCTGACACGGAAGCGAGACCGGCGCCCTGAATCGTCACCCAGGAATTGGCGACAATTCCCGGCTGGAAGCTTGCGCCGTTCACTACGCCGTTGGCGGAGATCGTTGGAGCCGATCCGCCCGTGGCCGCGGCGCCGGTGACCTTCCGAATCAGATTGTGATTGGTATCCGCTATGAAGACGTTGCCTGCGCTGTCGACCCTGACGCCATTCGGCTGCAGCACGCTTGCGCTCGCCGGCGGACCGCCGTCGCCATTTCCGAGGCTGCCCGTGGCGAACGCACCTCCGTTTCCCGCGAACGTGCTGATGATTCCAGCCGGGTTCACCATGCGGATGCGATTGTTTGCCGGGTCCGCGATGTAAACGTTGCCCGCGCTATCCGCTGCCACGCCCTGATAGGCCGCCGTTAGGTTCAACCCCAATTTGGCGCTGGTCGCGGGGCCGCCGTCGCCCGAGAAGCCGGCCGTGCCCGTGCCTGCGAAGGTGGTGATGATTCCTTTCGTATCCACCTTGCGCACGCGATTGTTGCCCTTGTCCGCGAAATAGATATTGCCCGCGCTGTCTATTGCGACGCCGGATGGAAAATACAGCGCCGCCTTGGTCGCGGGACCGCCATCGCCGGAGAATCCGAACGCGCCGCCCGCAACGGTTGTGAGCACCCCGGCCTTATCCAGTTTGTAGATGGCGGATCCATTCAGATCCGAGACGTAGAGGTTCCCCGCAGAATCTACGGTCATCCCGCCCGGCGAGGCTATCTTGGACAGGAATGAGCTGGTCACCGGTACAGAACTGATGATGCCGGTGGTGTCCACCTTGCGGAGGCCCTCGCCCGGGTCCGCGATGTAGACGTTGCCCGCGCCGTCCACTGCTATTGCGATAGGCAGAAAGAGCGCGGCGCTGGTTGCCGGGCCGCCATCTCCGGAGGAAGCCGAGGTTCCGTTACCGGCGAAAGTGCTGATGGTCCCGGACGTATCCACTTTGCGGATGCGATTGTTGTTCCGGTCCACGATGTAGAGATTTCCGGCGCCGTCCACCGCCACGTCGGGAGGAATGCCAAACCCGGCCTTGGTGGCCGAGCCGCCATCCCCGGAGAAGGTCAAGGTTCCGTTGCCGGCCACCGTGTTGATGACGGCTTGGGCATAACAACCAGATAGGGCCGCCAGCGCAATTGAAGTAAATCTAAAGACCGTTTTCATAAGCTTCTCCATTTCGCGCTAGTGGTGGACCGAGAGGATATTCCCAGCCGGCGACGCGACGCTGCCGATGGTGGCTTGAATTTGCCAGTCGCCATCGGCGAGGCTAGTCGGGACCTGGATGGCGATCTGGTATAGGCCCGCCGAGCCAGGTGCAAGCGCGGCGCCATACACGATCGCAGGAATGTTGTTCACGGTGACAGTCGGCGCAGATGCCGTCGAAAAGCTACCCGTCGTTGGTATGGAGACGCCCGATGGCGCAGCCGGAATCGTGGGACCGAATCCGGTTCCCCATAGAATGAGCACGTCACCCGGCTTGGCGGGTACAGTCGTCGAGCCGGCGAAGGTACCGGCCTTCGCGGCGTACGTAAAGTCCTGGCGCGTTGCCACTACCTGGCTCCCAGGCCATAGGAAAAACGCTGGGCCATATGCGCTGGCCGTGGTGCTGAAGGCCGTACTGGCGCCGGCGGCAGTAGTGACCGTCACGCTGATTGGACCGGCGGGAACGTCGGGCGCCAGCACGTTCAGTTGACCGGGAGAGATGAAGTAAACGTATGCCGGCTTGCCACTCATGGTGACGCTGACGCCGTCGAGCGATGTGGGCAACGCGCCGTTGACGATCGAATGGCTCCAATCGTCCGTCTGCGGCGCCAGATTCGTGCCCTGAATAGTGACCCACGAATTGGGCGTCACTCCAGGCTGAAAGCTTGCTCCGTTGACGACCCCATTAGCGGAGATGGCGGGCGCTCCGGCCGGTTGTGTTGCGCCGGTGGAAAGGCCGGAGACCTTATAAACCCTGTTCCCCCCATAAATGTAAAGGTTGCCGGATGAATCGACAGCGACGTCCAAAGCGCCGACGTTGACGCCGACGGCGGGCCCGCCATCCACCTCGTTCGGCGCTGAGTTCGCGCCCCCGGCGACGGTGGTAATGATCCCGGAGGTATCCACTTTGCGGACGCGGAGGTTCCCGCTATCGGCGATGTAGACGTTGCCGGCCGCGTCCACCGCTACCCCGCGCGCCTCGAACAGTTGAGCGCTGGTGGCCGGACCGCCGTCGCCCGAGAAGCCGTTGGTCCCGTTGCCGGCGATAATAGTGATCGCGCCGGCGGGAGTCACCTTGTAGACGCGCGTGCCGACACCGTTGTCGCAGGCGTACAGGTTTCCGGAATTGTCGATCGCAAGCGCCCACGGCGTTTGGAGGAAGCTGGGGCTTCCATTTCCGGCAAACGTCGTGAGAACTCCCGAGGTATCGATCTTACGTACGGTGCCGCAAATCGATGAACCGAAGTACACGTTACCGGCGCGATCGGCGGCAACCCCGCTGGGGCTGCAGATAGGCACGCTGGTCGCCTGGCTGCCACTGCCATTGTTGCCGGAAATTCCCGCTGTTCCGTTTCCGGCGATCGTGGTCATGACGCCGGACGTATCCACCTTGCGGACCACATACGACTGGGTGTCGCCGATGTAGAGGTTGCCGGCGCTGTCTGTCGCCAGCCCACCAGTACGCCCGATTTCTTTCAGTTGGCCGATGGTGGCAGTAACGCTGCTGATGACGCCGGCCGTGGTCACCTTGCGGATGCGGGAATCTGTCGCGTCCCAGATAAAAAGATTGCCCGCGGGATCCACGGTGATGTTGCCGACTTGGCCGATGAAAGCGTTGACGGCCGGTCCCCCGTCGCCAAGTGGGGAACTTGCATTTCCTCCGGCGATCAGCTTGATAGTGGGTTGAGCGAAACCGGGAGAGGCATTGATCAGAAGCGCTGCCAATAGATAGAAAGCGGCACGTTGCAGAGTCATGGGTCCCTTGTCAATTAATGTGCGATTGAAAGAACAGTCCCCGCGGGCGACAGAGTGCCGCCGATGGTCGCCTGAATGGGCCAGTCGCCATCGGCGAGCGTAGTGGGGACCTGAATCGCGATCTGGTACAACCCGGCCGAGCCGGGCGCGAGCGCGGCGCCATAGACAATTGCCGGCGTGTTGTTGATCGTCACAATTGGTGCGGATGCCGTCGAATAACCGCCGCTGGCGGGCACCGAAACACCCGATGGGGCCGCCGGCATCGTTGGACCGAACCCTGTCGCCCAGAGGATAAGGACTTCGCCGGGCTTTGCCGCGACGGTCGTCGCGCCCGCGAAAGTGCCCGCCTTAACGGCGTAACTATAGTCTTGACGGGTCGCCACCACCTGACTGCCCGGCCACGGGAAGAATGCCGGACCGTAGAGGCTGGCGGTGGCCGCGAAGCTCGCGCTCGTACCGCCGGGAGTCGTCACTGTCACCGTCACCGGCCCGCCTGGAAGATCTGGCGCCAGCACGTTGAGTTGAATCGGCGAGATGTAATAGACGTACGCGGGCTTGCCATTCATGGTTACGCTCACGCCGTCAAGCGTGGTAGGCAAGGCCCCGTTGACAATCGAGTGGCTCCAATCGTCCGTCTGTGGCGCCAGATTCGTGCCCTGGATCGTGATCCACGAATTGGCCACGATGCCGGGCTGGAAACCGGCCGCGTTGACTACGCTCGCGATCGCCGGCGTCTGCGCCGGGGTCTGCGCCTGTGGCACAACTATAAGATCG
>DATAUB010000013.1:0-144197 GCA_036268475.1 Bryobacteraceae bacterium
CTCGATGTCGGCTCATCGCATCCTGGGGGTGTAGAAGCTCCCAAGGGTTAGGCTGTTCGCCTATTAAAGCGGTACGTGAGCTGGGTTCAGAACGTCGCGAGACAGTTCGGTCCCTATCTGTGGTGGGCGTAGGAGATTTGAAGGGGCCTGCCCTTAGTACGAGAGGACCGGGGTGGACGAACCTCTTGTGATCCAGTTGTGGCGCCAGCCGCATCGCTGGGTAGCGAAGTTCGGTCAGGATAAACGCTGAATGCATATAAGCGTGAAACCTTCCCTAAGATGAGATCTCCCAAGCGTAAGCTAAGAAGAGCACAGGTAGACTACCTGTTTGATAGGACGGATGTGTAAGCGCCGTAATGCGTTGAGCTTACCGTTACTAATTGCTCGTTCGGCTTGACCATAAAATTTACTACGCACACGAACAGTGCGCTGCTTTCCGAAGTGTTTATTCCGTCAAAATATTCTGAGGGCGTCATGAACTTGATGATGAATCCTCCATCGATTTCTGGGTGACCTTAGCGAGGAGGACCCACCCGTTCCCATCCCGAACACGGTAGTTAAGCTCCTCAGCCCCGATGGTACTGCATAGGCAACTATGTGGGAGAGTAGGAAGTTGCCCGGTTTAAAAATAAAGGCCCGATCTTATGATCGGGCCTTTTGCTTTCTATGATCATTCCTGCCAGCGTCCGTTCAATCGTCGCTTCCTTCCAGGACCTTTCCGACGGCCACGCGCTCAAGAGCCGTGAACTCATCCTTCTTCTCCTCGATTGTTCCCTCAACCCGTTTTCGCGTTCGCAGTTTACCCCAGGACACATCACCTGCACCGGCTTCGTCTTAGCCCCCGATGGCGAACGCCTGCTGATAGTTCTTCATCGTCGCCTCGGCCGCTGGTTGCTCCCCGGCGGGCACGTCGCGCCATCCGATGCTGCGATTGGCGATGCCGCACGTCGGGAGGTTCTCGAAGAGACCGGCGCCGACCTGCTACCGGACCCAGTTCCGCTCCTTGTCAGTATGGATGTGCACGGCATCCCGTCGAATGGTAGCGAGCCTTACCATTTGCATCACGATCTTTTGTTCGCCTTCCAATCCGCAAGCGATGCCATTCGATGTTCGCCCGAATCGCGCGAGGTCCGTTGGTGCGCGCCGGCCGAGTTCGATCGTTATGGGCTTCCGGACAATATCCGCCGGGCCTATGCCCGCGTGGCGCGTCGTTGATTGAAACCCTGCTCCGTCACTAGTTCACGCCAAGGATTGTTCCCGTTCTACAATTAATCTCGAAGCCTCATGAAGACCCTTACTATCGCGGTAATCGCCGGCGATGGCGTCGGCGCCGAAGTCATTCCCCAAGCCAAGCGCGTTCTCGAAAGCGTCGCTCATCGACATGCCCTTAGTTTCGTCTTTCAAGACTTCGACTGGGGCGCCGAACACTTCTTCCGCTGGGGCCAGATGATGCCCGCCGGCGCCATCGATCTCCTCCAGCCTTGCGACGCCATTCTCCTGGGGGCTGTCGGCCACCCCAAGATTCCCGACCATACCACTCTGAATGGCCTTCTGCTCCCCATTCGCCGCGCCTTCGACCAGTACGCCAACGTTCGGCCCGCCTATCTTTACCCCGGCGTGCAGTCGCCGCTCGCGCGTCCTAAGGGTGGGGATATCGACTTGGTAGTGGTCCGCGAAAATACCGAGGGCGAATACGCGCCGGTAGGCGGCTTCGTGTACCGCGATCAGCCCGAGGAGGTCGCCATTCAGACCTCGGTATTCACGCGCCGCGGGTGCGAGCGCATTATGCGTTTCGCCTTCGAGTTGGCTCGCAGCCGCAATCGCAAGAAGCGGGTGGCGTCCATCACCAAATCGAACGCGCAGGGGTACAGCATGGTCCTGTGGGACCGCACCTTCCAGGTTGTCTCGGCCGACTATCCCGATATCGAAACCGAATCGTTGCTGGTGGACGCTGCTGCCATGAATTTCATTCGCCGGCCGGAGAGTTTCGACGTGGTGGTCGGCTCCAACCTCTTTAGCGACATTCTCAGCGACATCTCGGCCATCATCGTCGGCAGCATGGGGCTCGCGGCCAGCGCCAATTTGGATCCTAGCCGCCGATTCCCGTCGATGTTCGAGCCGGTACATGGTTCCGCGACCGATATCGCCGGGAAGGGAATCGTGAACCCCCTTGCCACTATTTTGAGCGCTGCTTTGATGCTCGACCATCTCGATCTGCAGGAGGCAGCGCGCGAGGTGCAAGCTGCCGTCGCCGCTGTGCTGGCTGAAGCGAAGGTCCGCCCGCCTGATTTGGGAGGCTCCAGCAGCACCGAGGAAATGGGCACCGCCGTGCTAGAGAAGCTCGCTTAGTGGACCAATCCAAGCAGCGCGAAAGCACCGGTGGCCATGCCGCGCTGGTTTCGGCCGGTATTTTGCTGACGCGCTCGATGGGCTTCGTCCGGCAATACATCTTCGCGGGATGTTTCGGCCTCTCGCCGATCGCGGCGGCTTGGGGCGCGGCCTTCCGCATTCCGAACATGCTGCAGACGCTCTTCGGCGAGGGCGTGCTTTCGGCGTCGTTCATTCCGGTGTACGCCAAACTGCTGGCCGAAAAAGACGAGCGCGAGGCAGGCCGCGTGGCCGGCGCGGTGGCGGCGATTCTGGCGCTGGTGACCGCGCTGATCGTATTGGTGGGGGTACTCGCCGCCCCCGCTGTGACGGACCTGATTGTCGGCGGTTTCAAAGGCGAAACTCGCGAGCTGACCGTGCGTTTGGTGCGCATCCTGTTCCCCGGCGCGGGACTGCTGGTGCTCTCCGCCTGGTGCCTGGGGATTCTGAACAGCCATCGCAAATTCTTTCTGTCATACGCCGCGCCAGTGCTCTGGAATCTGGCGATGATCGCCACCCTCCTTTGCTTCCGCCGACTGCCGGAGGAGCGGCTCATCGTCGCCCTGGCATGGGGCTCGGTGGCCGGTAGCGGGCTACAATTCGCGGCACAGTTGCCGGTGGTGCTGCAGTTGGCGCGACACATTCGTTTCATGCTGGACACGCGCGATGAACAAGTGCGCGAAGTGGTCCGCAACTTTGTGCCGGTGTTCATCAGCCGCGGCGTCGTGCAGATCAGTGCGTATGTCGATGTCTTCCTCGCCAGCTACCTTCCCGAGATCGCCGTCGCCGGCCTGACGATCACGCAGACGCTGTACACTCTGCCGGTCAGTCTGTTCGGGATGGCCGTCTCGGCGGCGGAGTTGCCGGCGATGTCGAGCGCGCTGGGCGATGCCAACCAGGTCGCGGGCTATCTGCAGCGCCGCTTGAATAATGGGCTTCGGCAGATCGCATTTTTCGTGGTGCCCTCGGCGATGGCATTTCTGGCGCTGGGCGGGGTGATCGCCGCGACGCTGTTCCAGCACGGCGCCTTTCATCGTGCCGATTCCACATACGTATGGGGCATTATCGCGGGCTCGTCGGTCGGCCTGCTGGCATCCACTCTGGGTCGACTCTACTCTTCCACTTACTACGCCCTGCGCGATACCAGGACTCCGCTGCGATTTGCGGTGATCCGGGTGGTGCTGACGACCGCGCTCGGATATCTTTGCGCACTGCCCCTGCCGCGTCTGATCGGCATCGATGCGCGTTGGGGAGCGCCCGGGTTGACCGCCTCAGCGGGTATCGCCGGGTGGGTGGAGTTCGCGCTCTTGCGCCGCACCTTGAATCGCCGCATCGGAAAGACCGGATTACCGGCGTTGCTGGTGGCCAAGCTGTGGACATCGGCTGCCGTCGCGGCGGCGGCCGGTTGGGGCGTGAAGTTCGCGGTGGGCGAACGTCATCGCATTCTATCGGGCGCCCTGATTCTCGGGACGTATGGCGCGGTGTATTTCGGCGCCGCTTACCTGTTGGGTGTAGAGGAGTCGGCGGGCGCGTTTCGAAGGCTCAAGCGCCGGCGTTAGCCCTTGAGATCGCGGAACGCTTCTTCGATTTCCCGTTTGGCTGCCTCTGACGGTACGGTCAGTGGCAAGCGTGGCGGCCCGCCATAGTATCCGTTGAGATCCATGGCGTATTTCAATCCCGGGACGCCGTACTTCGAAGTCACCAGCGTCGAAGCGCGTCCAATGCGATTCTGCCAGTCGAGCCCGGCGGCCTCTTCGCGTGTGCGGTACGCCTCCCAGATCGCGATTACCGAATACGGCGCGGCGTTGGCATACGCCAATATAGCGCCGCAGGCACCCATCAGCAGCGACGGCCAGAGCGTGGGCGCCGACCCGACCAGCACCTGGAACCCATGCTTCACCTCGCGGATCATCTGCATGACTTTTTCCAGGCTGCCGGAACTTTCTTTGATGGCGATGACGTTGGGGTGCTCCGAGATGGCGACGACCGCTTCCACCGGAATATCGACGCCGGTGGCTTGCGGCCAGTTGTAGATGATGAGGGGAATTTTCGACTGGTCGGCCACTGCGCGATAGTAGAGCACCTGCGCCTCGGCACGATTCACCAGATTTTTGTAGTAATGCGGCGTGCGCACCATGGCGGCCTTGTAGCCCAAGTCCGCCGCGCGATTGGTGAGTGCCACCGTCTCGCGCACGCTCTCCATTCCGGTGCCGGCGATGAGCGTCTTTTCGGGAGCCGCATGTTTGGCCACCATTTCCCAAAGCTGGAACTTCTCGTCGCTGGTCAATAACACGCTTTCACCGGTGGAACCCATCACCACATAGCCGGAAAGCGACGTCCGATTCCACTTCTCCACGTTGTGCTGCACCTTGATGCTGTAGATATTGCCGCTATGATCGAACGGGGTCGTAATAGGGGGATAAATGCCTTGTAATTTCATCGTTTCGCTCGAAAATCCCACGATAGCAGTTATTGGCAGCCGCGGGCCAATCGTAGAACTGTGAAAATACCAATACCTTTCATTGACAGCGACGGGACAAGCGTGGGACATTTTTTAGAGCGATTTCACTTCTTCTTCGAGGACGATTCATGCCCCACAGAATTCTGCCGATATTGAGTGCTGCGATGTTCCTGGCCACTGCCTTGAACGCGCAGACTGTCTTATATGACAACCTCGGCGCGAGCAACGACGCCTACTACTCGGTAGCGGGCAGCGGACCGCTCTCGAATTCCTTTTCCACCGGTGCGACGAGCGTTGTCTTATCGGATCTGAAACTGTTTCTCGATCTGGGGGATGAAGGATCAGGGGGTGTGACGGTAACTCTTTCCTCGGACTCCAACAATACTCCAGGAGCGCAGATCCGCGTGCTCGGAACCATTCAGGACACTAGCGTGGTGTCCGAGGGAGCCGCAGTCGACCTTCCGGTGAACCCGGGTGTCACCCTGTCCCCAAACACCCGCTACTGGATCACTCTCAGCTCTAATCAACAGACCTCTATTCAGTGGGTGGCCACGGATTCCACCAGCGGAACGGGCAACATCCCGAACGAGTTTTTTTGCTTTTACGGCGTCAAGCAACTGCCCACCAAGCGACCGGCAAGTCCGACTGCCCACGGACAACCGCTCTCGTTGGGGTGCTTTTCGAATTCGGTGGCGGTGGACCCGTTCCTGATGCAGGTGAACGCTTCGCAGGTGAGCGTTCCTGTGTCGGCCCCCGATCTTTCCTTTACCGGAATGACGCTATTGACACTGCTGCTGGCTGCTTCCGCCGCCGTGTTCCTGCGCCGTTCCTATTCCATTGAAAGCTAACGGCACCCTTTGTTCTCACTCGAAATCGAATGCGATCCCGAAGACCGTGAACTACTGATCGCCGACCTTTGGGACCACCACTCGGCCGGCATCGTGGAACTGAGCCCATCCCGCGTGCGGGCTTTCTTCGAAGACGACGAAGATCGCAACGAACTCCTCCAACTCTTTCCGGGATCCACCGTCCGTATTGAAGAGGATCGCGACTGGGTGCAATCGGCGCAGGAGATGCTGCAGCCCATGGCAGTGGGCCAGCGCTTTTTCCTGGCGCCGGAATGGCGCGACGATCCCACACCCGCCGGTCGGTTTCGCATCGTGGTCAATCCCGGCATGGCATTCGGAACGGGCGCACACGAAACCACGCAACTTTGCCTGGAGGCGCTGGAAGAGTTCGTCAAGCCCGGTGATCGCGTGCTGGACGCCGGCACCGGTTCCGGCATTCTGGCGCAGGCGGCCGCGCTCCTGGGCGCCGGGTGCGTCTACGCCTGTGACATCGATCCAGTGGCGATCGAGATTTCGCGCCACGGATTTATCGGCTCGGTGGATGCGGTAGCTGCAGGGGCAGTCGATCTTGTGGTCGCCAACATCAGTCCGGAGGTCATCGTACGGCTGGCGCCCGATCTGCTCAGGGTATTGCGCCCCGGCGGAGTGCTGCTGGCAAGCGGCCTGGAACTTCCCGAGGTGGACCTGGTGCAAGCCGCTCTCCCACCCGCGCGCGAGGTGCGCCACAAGGGGAACTGGGCGTTGATCGTTACTTCAACTTATTAATTCCGTTGAAGGCCGCGATCTTATAACATTCCGCCAAGGTCGGATAATTGAAGACGGTATCGGCGAAGTAATCGACGGTGCCTTTGAGCGTCATCACCGCCTGCCCGATGTGAACCAGTTCCGCCGCTTCATCGCCGATAATATGAACGCCTAAAACCTCGCGCGTTTCGCGGTGAAAGATGATCTTCAGGCGGCCCGTTGTGTCGCCCTTAATCTGTCCGCGCGCAGTCTCGCGGTAGTAAGCTACTCCCACTTCGTAAGGCACATCCTCATCGGTCAGCTTCTCCTCGGTTTTCCCGGTGAACGAGATCGCGGGAATCGTATAAATACCGTAAGGATAAGTGGCGGGGTTGGAGTGTACCGTGATTCCGAAGGCATGTGCCGCGGCGGTGCGCCCCTGCTCCATCGATACCGAAGCCAGGCTGGGGAAACCGATTACGTCGCCGACGGCATAAATTCCCGGCACCTTGGTCTGATAATTCGCGTCCACCGGAATGCGTCCGCGATTGTCGGCCTCCAGGCCGGCTGCCGGCAGATTCAGTTCGTCCACATTGCCGGAACGGCCCACGGCGTAGAGCAGGGAATCGCCCGAGATCCGCTTATTGCTTTCCAGACTGGCGATGACACCGCCTTCCGGCGTTTCCGCTACGCTGGCCACTTCCTCATTGAGACGCATGGTGACGCGATGGTCCCGCAGATGATAGGACAGCGCCTCTACGATCTCGTTATCGGCGAATTCCAACAGGCGCGGCCGCTTCTCCACTAGAATCACGCGCACACCTAGAATGGCGAACATGCAGGCGTATTCCACGCCGATCACGCCGCCGCCCACTACAATCAGCGTCTTGGGAATATCGCCCATGTGCAGAATCTGGTCACTGTTCAGGATATTGCGGCCGTTGATCGGCACGGTCGCCGAGACTGCCGGCTTGGTGCCGGTAGCGACAATCACCCTGGTGGCTTCCAGGTCGGCCTGCCCGCGCGAGTTCTCCACCCGCACCTGCGTGGGCGATAGAAAGCTGCCACGGCCGGTGATCACGTCGACGCCGTTGCGCGCCAGTTGCGCCTGCATGACGTCCGATTCCGTCTTGATCACCTGGTTGACGCGGAAGCCCAGATCCGCCATGGTGATCTTGTCTTTCACCTTGTAATTGACGCCGTAGATGCCCTGGTATTCGAAGCCGGAGAGATGCAATACGGCCTCGCGCATGGTTTTGCTGGGGATGGTGCCGGTGTTGACGCAGACGCCTCCCACAATTTCGCGCTGTTCCACAAGCACCACGTGGCGGCCGGATTTCGCCCCCTGTATGGCAGCCCGCTGCCCGGCGGGCCCGGAGCCGATGACGATGAGATCGTATGTGCGCATAGAGGCGACAGAGGGGCGGGAGGAGCCACCCCTCATCTTTCCGTTTATTTCGCGGCGTTAAATCGCGATTCTACTTCCGGCCAATTGACCACGCTCCACCAGGCCGCCATATAATCCGGCCGACGGTTCTGATACTTGAGGTAATAGGCGTGCTCCCAGACATCGAGCCCCATCACCGGATGCTTGCCGTCCATTACGGGGCTGTCCTGATTGGCGGTGGAAATGATTTCCACCTTGCCACCGGCCTTCACCAGCCAGGCCCAGCCGGAGCCGAAACGTGACCCGCCGGCGGCGTTGAACTTTTCCTTGAATGTGTCGAAGCTGCCGAATGCGCCCATGATGGCTTCCGCCACGTGGCCCTTCGGCGCGCCGCCCGCTCCTGGAGCCATGATGGTCCAGAACATGGAATGGTTGATGTGGCCGCCGCCGTTATTGCGCACGGCCGTGCGGATATTCTCGGGGACAATCGCGCAGTTGTTGGCAAGTAATTCCTCAAGCGATTTGCCCGCCAGGTCGGGCGCCGATTCCAAAGCTTTGTTCAGATTGGTGACGTAGGCGTTGTGATGCTTGCCATGGTGAATTTCCATCGTCATCTTATCGATATGAGGTTCCAGCGCGTCAGCAGCGTAAGGCAGCGGCGGCAATGTGAATGGCATGTCAGTCTCCTTTATCCTCTCTGAGTTCGTTCATAGGCATCCGCCAGCCGGAACATCGTGGGCTCGGCGAAATGACTGGTCAAAATTTGCATTCCCACCGGCAATCCTTCGGCGGTTGTGCCGCACGGTACGCTCATGCACGGAATGCCCGCCAGACTGCCGGTAATTGTATAGATGTCCGAAAGGTACATGGCGATTGGGTCGTCTACTTTTTCGCCCAGCCGAAAAGCCGGAAACGGCGAAACCGGCGCCACGATCGCATCTACCTCCTGGAACGCGTTCGCAAAATCGCGGGCGATGAGCGCCCGCACCTTTTGAGCCTTCAGGTAGTACGCATCATAGTATCCCGCACTCAGCACATAAGTGCCTAGCATGATGCGCCGCTTACACTCCGCGCCGAAGCCCTCGCCGCGTGTGTTGCGGTACATATCGCAAAGTGTCTCGCCGTGCGCCGAGCGGAAAGTGTATCGCACGCCATCATATCTTGCCAGATTGGCGCTGGCCTCCGCAGTCGCGAGAATGTAATAACACGCGATCGCATAGCCGGTGGATGGCAGGCCGATCTCTTGTACTTCGCAGCCCAGTTTCTGCAGCACATCCACCGCACGATGGATCAGCGATCCGGTTTCGGCCGGCAGATCCTGCAGGTACTCGCGCGGCAAGCCCAGCTTCAGTCCCTTCACCTTGCCGTCGAGCAGCGCGGCGTAGTCCGGCACGGGAGCTTCCGCCGATGTGGCGTCGCACACATCGCGCCCTGCGATCGCGCCCAGCAGCGCCGCCGCGTCTTTCACCGAACGCGCGAACGGCCCGATGTGATCGAGCGAGCTGGCGAACGCCGTGAGTCCATATCGCGACACACGCCCATACGTCGGCGTCACCCCCACCACTCCGCAGAACGATGCCGGCTGCCGCACCGAGCCGCCAGTGTCCGAGCCGAGCGCCACTACCGCCGTACCCTGCGCCACCGCTGCCGCCGAGCCGCCGCTCGATCCGCCCGGTACGCGATCCGGGGCCACCGGATTGCGCACCGGTCCGAAGGCCGAGTTCTCGTTCGACGACCCCATGGCGAACTCATCGCAGTTGGTCTTGCCGATCATCACGCCGCCCGCGTGCTCGATGCGCGCGATGGCCGTGGCGTCATACGGCGGAATGTAATTCTCCAACAGTTTCGACGCGCAGGTGGTGCGCACACCTTTGGTGACGATGACGTCCTTCACTGCGACAGGCACGCCCGCCAGCGGTCCCGGCGTTTCACCGCGCGCGATCTGTTCATCCACGCGCCGTGCCGCCGCCAGGGCGCGTTCGGGGGAAAAATGCAGATAGGCGTTAGTCTTGACGTTTTCCGCGTCGGCGAAGCGCAGCGCTTCGGTGGCCAGTTCGGTGGCGCTGAAGCGGCGCGCCCGCAGGCCGTCGCGTACAGCGTCGATGGTCAGACAGGGTATGTCCATTGGTTCAGCGTTCGATGACTTGGGGCACTTTGAAATAGCCTGCGCCCGCTTGCGGCGCGTTGGCCAGAGCTGCTTCGTTGCCCAGCGGCGGCACCACCGTGTCGGGCCGCAAGGTCGCCGTCTCCCCAGCGCCGAAGAGCACCTGCGTCATCGGTTCCACATCGCCGGTGTCGATTTCGTTCAGCCTGTCCATGTGCTCCAGGATGCCGTTGAGGTCGGATTGGAACTTGTGCACTTCGGCATCGGTGAGTAGCAAGTTCGCCAGGGCGGCAACGTAGCGCACTTCCTTTTCGGTGATCTTCACGCCATTGCCTTATTACGGGCGGCTCGATAGATGCTGCGCAGAACGGGGTCGGCGATGTCGACTGAATCGTCGCCAAACAGCGCAGGCACCGGCTCCAGGGCGCGTTGCGGTTCGCGGCGCCGCGGGACCACGCGGAATTCCAGATCCTCCACCATGCCTTTGCCCAGAATCTGCTCGAGATTGTCAACCATGTGCCGGCTCATGGCGTTCAACTGGCGCTGCCAGGTGTTGTCTTCCACTTCGATAATCAGTCGTGTGCGCACCATTCGGGCTGCGCGCGTGTGCGCGGCGATCTTCTTGCCGACAGCCTGAGGCCAGACGGCGCACGCCAGCTCTTCAGCGCTGAGTGTCCCGCCGGGCAGTCTCAACCCGCGGATGAGCTTGCTGGCGCGTTCCATGTTGTCGGTGCGTTTATTTTATCATTGCGGGCCGGGCACTGCGCTGATTCCTGCTAATGCGCATAACTGATGGCCCGCCACGCCGACGCGGCAGACCGCAGTCCGTCGGGCAGGATCGCCCACACCCGCCACTTTCCGCCCCGAAAGTCCGGCGGCAGGAACTGAATTACGGGCGTGGTGGAACTCTCTCCCTGGCTGCCGAGCCCCGGCGAGGCGAATTCCACCTGGTATCCCATCGCGTTCGCAACCGGCTGCACCGTGACGACGGTCTTGAGAGAAGGATCGTCGATGACCGCGCCATCCGCGGGCGAGATCACCACTGGCGCGGCGACGCTCGGGTCCACCCGCAGACCTGTGGCTATGGCAATCTGCTCCGGCGGCGCGCCGGAAGTTGGCGGAGCTCGCACGATTCCCGGCCGGATGCGCCAGATGCCTCGTCCATAGGTCGCGGCGGTGAGCGTACGGTCCTTGCGATGGTAGACCAAATCGGATACCACCACGCACGGCAGATTGCCGCTCATATTCAACCAGCCGCCGTCGATTTCCGCCCAGACACCCACGTCTCCTCCGATGAACAATTGGTAAGGCGCTTCTGTCTGATAGGCCGAGGCATAGTAGACCACATTCGGCAGCTTGCCGGCATCGATGTCGGTCCAGGTATTGCCCCTGTCCTGCGAGCGGAACACGTGACTGTACGGCAGGTCCGCCCCGGTTTGAAGTTGCACGCCGGAGCTCTGATTTCCGCTCGACGCCACCGTGACTACCACTGTGTTCGCGATCTTCGGATGGGTCTGAATGGAGGTGATGGGGCGCGCCGGTATGTCGACGCAGGAAAGACTCTGCGACCATGTGGCGCCGCCATCCCCGGTGCGGAAAATGCCGCCCCCGGTGGTGCCCACGAAGATCAGCCGGGGTCTGCCGTTGGCGATTTCGATTGCCGAGATCGCCGTCCCGTCGAAGGTAGGAGATATCGGCTTCCACGTCTTTCCCGCGTTGCCGGTTTGCCACAAGCGGCTCGTACCGGCCAGGATCGTGACGCCTCCATCGTGCGACTTTCCGATGGTCATTACGGTAAATGTCCGCAGCTCCGCTTCTTCGTTCGAAATCTGGCGGGGTTTGACCAGGCTCCAGTGATCGAAGTCCCACGGCTTGCCGTTGCGGTGACGGTAGACCTGGAATTCGGTAGCGCAGGCCAAGACGTTGCCGGCATGCGTGGGATCGAAGACCAGCCACGCACCATCGCCCGGTATGGCGGGCACCACTTCGCCTGCTTTGCATTCCTTCAGGCCGCCGATCACAGTGCCGTTATCCTGTGTGCCTCCGCCGAAGATGTTGCCGTCGGAGGGCGCCACGCCGAGGCCGTAGAACATGGCCGTCACCATTCCGCTGGAGCGCTCGCTCCACGTCCTGCCGCCATTGTGTGTGACCGCTACGCCCCCGTCGTTGCCGGAAACGATGATTTCGTCTTCGGGCCAGAGTAGCGCGTGATTGTCGGAGTGTACGTAATCCTTGCTACCGCGCGCAGAGCTGGTGATGGCGCGCCAACTGCGCCCCGCGTCATCGGTGCGATATAACTTCATGCCGCCCCAGACCACGCTGTCGGGATTATGCGGATGAATCGCGATCGCGTTGTTGTAGGACATCTGGCGTTCTCTGGGATAGCGTGCACCCAGGATTTCGCGCCAGGAGCCGCCTCCGTCGCGGCTGCGAAAAAGGCCCAGGATATGATCGCGCCGATTCGCGGCGAGGGCGTACATGATGTTCGGGTCGGAGGGCGCAAAGGCCAGGGTGATGCGGCGGAATTGGTCGCCCGAGGGAAGTCCTCTGGTAAGGTGCTGCCAGCTTTTTCCGAAATCCCGGCTGCGCCAGATTCCGTTGAGATACCCGTCCGGTTCAATCGCCGCATAAACCAGCAGATCGTCGTGCGGATGGACGATCACGCTATGGCAGTTATAACTGCGCTGTCCCCAAAACTCACACGCGGTCAATCCGGCGCCGTCGCCATTGTCGAGATACAAGCCGGCGGGCAGGGTGTCGTCGAGAAAGATGCTTCCCACGGCCGCCCGCGTGCCGCGGAAAACCATGCTGCCGACACGGCGGGGGAATGCGCGGACATCGTCGTCTATGGTGCTCCGCTGGCCGAATGGCGGACCGTACGCCTTCTGCCAGGTGAGACCCTCATCGGCTGAGACATACAGTCCGCTGCCGGGGTAAGAGTCGCTGGACATGTTGGCTTCGCCGGTGGCGGCCATGAGCCGCAGAACGCCGTCGAACGAGTACCAGGTGAGCGCGCTGATGTTCTGGTTGGCGAAGCGGCTCCAGGTGGGTATCCAGGTGGCGCCCGAGTCAGTGGACACCCAGACGCCGCCGGTAGCGGAGCCGGCGAACCACTTCGTGGGATTGTTGGGGTGAATTGCCAGTGCTGTTACCCGCCCGGCGACGTTGGTAGGGCCGAGACATTCCCAGCGGTGTTCGGGACTGATGTCCGCTTCAATCTGGGACGCCCAGAATTTTTCAAGCTGCGCCGGGGACGCGTCCCGCATTGGGAACGCCGCGTTCTGCGTGAACCAGACGGCGCGATCCTTTTGCGGCGCGCGAGAGTGGGAATCGTGAGCGTGAGATTTGCGCACGGCGTCTAATGAGAAAGCGTGGCCGGGCGATTTGCCTGGCCACGCTTTGATGAAACCCGATGATCGATTCTAGCTTTTGCCGATGGTGCCGGTGGGCATGGGATGTTTCTTGTGCGCCTTCTTGGCAGGCTTCTTCACGGCCTTCTTGGCGGCGGCCTTCTTAGCAGGCGCCTTTTTCACGGCCTTCTTCACCGCTTTCTTAGCGGGCGCCTTCTTGACTGCTTTCTTCACTGCCTTCTTTACTGCCTTCTTAGTTGCCATTTGCGATTCTCCCTTTCGACAGTTTACCCCGTTTATGCTACCAACTCATCTTAAACTTATCGCAATACCAATTATCGTCATGAATTCGGCGCGATTCGAGTCCGCGCCGGCGGTCGGCAATGTCGCTCGCCGCCAGAATGGCCAGCGCTTCGCCGAAGCCGGGATACGTGCGCAGCGCCGAGACTACTTTCCCCAAGCGTTCGGGACTGAAGTGCACGAACGCCAGACGCAGACGGTTGAACAAAAACTCCGCCCAGCCCACGTGATACGGCGATCGCTTGCGAAACTTGTGCGCCACAACGGTGTCGGGCGCGATCATGAGCTCGTAGCCTAGCAGCCAGAAGCGCACGCAGCCTTCGTTATCGATGTTGCCGCGCTGCAACTGGCCGTCGTCCCAGCCGCCGCTAGCCTCCATCACGTCGCGGCGCATGGCGAAGCAGCAGCCGGGAATAATCGGGGCAGCCCGCGGAGCGCGCGGCTTGCGCCGCAGCCAGCGCACTTCCAATCGCGCGTCGCTGAAGGTGAGCCCATACCCGACCAGTCCGTCGCGATACCCGCTAATGGCTGGCGCCACGCCGCCCACCTTGGGGTCCTCCAGCACTTCCACCAGGGGCCGCCACCAGAAGGGATCGAGACGAAGGTGGGCATCGGCGTAGACGATGATGTTGCCGCGCGTCTGCGAAGCACCGAAATTGCGGGCGCGCGCCACGCCGAAGCCCTGCACGCGATGGAGCTTGATTCGGCCGCGCCGGGTGGCCATCCGGTCGGCTGACCCGTCGGTGGAGCCGTCGTCGATCACCACAATCTCGGCGGCGGGGGGAAGGGTGTCGTCGAAGTTCTCCACCGTCCGCTTCAGTTCCGCGCCCTCGTTGCGGCTGATTACTACTACGCTGATCTTACTTTCCACTCTCCTCCATCCATACATTTCCCTTCAGTTCGCCCAGCGAGAAGATCAGGGCGCCTTCCGCCGCGGTCAGTCCGGTGAGGTATCCCTGGCTTCCTACCTGCCGCAGGGAGAGATTGGCGGAGTGAAAATGCCGCAGCGCAAAAGCTTCTCCGGCAGGCAGCTTGGTCACGGGATTCAGCGGCTGTGCCCAGATACAGCGGAATCCATCTCGCTCCGAGATGAAATAGAGCAGCCGTCCGTCGGCCGACCAGGCTGGATCGCGGTCGAGCTTATCGCCGGCGGTGACGGCGATCCACCTGGACTGCGAAACGGGCAGGCCGGGTCCATTGGGCGCGATCCAGATCCGCGCGGTGTTGTTGGCGTTGCGAAGCGCGTGAAACGCGACCCATTTTCCATCCTGCGAAAATCGCGAACTGGAAAGAATCAGGTCGGGACTCGGCCGCAGCGCCAGTTTGACCGTCTCCTGCCGGGCCGAGTCGTACATCAACAGGTCTTCATTTTGAATCGGCTCGTAAAGGATCTGGCGGCCATCTCGGGAGACACCCATCACGGCGCCGCAGGAGCCGCAGAGCTTTTGCGCCGTTCCTCCCTGCCATGGAATAGAGAGGAGATCGGAGCTGTCGGCGTCGGTGTAGACAATGGTCGAGCCGTCGCCGGATAACCTCGCCGTGAGTAATTTGACGGGGCTGGAGAGGACGGTACGCTCGCTGCCTGAGACGGTGTCGCGCACACGCAGAAGCCACTTATCCAGCCGGTGACTGAGGTATGCAATCCGGGAGCCGTCCCAATTCAAAGAGGGCGTCAGGTCCTGGGTAGTTTCGCGCGTGAGGCGTTGCATCGGTCCGCGCGCAGCTCCGGTTGCGCGGTCGAGAGCTTGCAGCCCGACGTCGAAATTGAGTTCCTCTTCCGTGAAGACCAGCCGGCGGCCGTTCTCCGGCCAGCCGGCGTGCCGCTGCAACCCGGGACCGGTGGTCAACTGCTGGGCCGCGCCACCGCTCAGCGAAATCTGCCAGAGGTTGGCGGCCTCGCCCAGGTACGCGCTGAACAACACCGCATCGCCGCCCGCTCTCCAGTCCATCGCCGCGGGAAAGAACTGCGGAAACTGCGGCAGGATCAGATCCTGCCGGTCCAGGCGGGCGAACACCCCCGTGCGGGCCGGCGCACCGCCGTCGATGGGAAGCAGCCACCAGTCGAGTTCGTCACGCGCGGGGGCGTGCCCATCTTTGCGCCCCAGCACCAGCAGGCGGTCCGAGCGCGGAGACCAGACGGGATTGGTGGCAGTCGCCATTTCGGGATGGACGGTGCGCGGGACGCCGCCGCCGGAGTTGACGATGAAGACGCCCGCTGAGCCGGGGTTGGAAACCGCTTCGCCGCCCACCGCGTACGCCACCCATTTTCCGTCGGGAGAGAATCGCGGATTGCGTCCTCCGGGCGCCAGCAGAACCGGAGAGCCGCCCAGCGACGGCACCAGATAAACTCCGCCGCCGTCCTTCTCCGAACGGAAGGCGATCATGGTTCCGTCCGGTGAGAATGCCGGATCGCTTTCGTCTTCTGGATCCTTCGTGAGACGAATGGGATCGCGCCCTCCGATCTGCTGCACCCAGATATCGAGATTGTCTTCGTTGGCGCGATCGGACGCGAACGCGATCAGTTTGCCGTCGCGCGAAATGGCCGGATAGCCGGTCAGTCCGTTGTCTGCCGTGACCTCATGCATCACCGCGCCGGGCAACCCAGCCGACGACTTACCGGCAGGCAAGAGTCGCTCGGTGAGATACAGCGTCAGGGCTCCGGCGAGGCACGCCGCGAGCATTGCCGGCCATCGAAATCCGCGAGAGTGGGCCGCGCCCGCATACATCTTGGAGGGTGTCTCGATGGTCCGCTCGCCGTCAGCGGCGACATCCTCAAGGAGTTGCTTGACGTCCGCCATGTCCTGCCATCGCTTCTCGGGATTCTTCCGCAGGCAGCGCGCCAGGATGCGGGCGAGTGCGGCCGGCACACCGGGCGAGTTCATCGGCGCCGGCTCGGTATGCAGGATGGCGGCCATGGTGCCGAGCGTGGAATCCTGGCGGAACGCGTGCCGGCCGGTGATCATTTCGTACAACAGGCTGCCGAAGCTGAAAATATCCGAGCGGGCATCCACGGCCCTTCCCTGCGCCTGCTCCGGCGACATGTAGGAGACGGTTCCCACCACCGCGCCTTCCTGCGTGATGAAGCCGGCGGTGCGGGTGGAATCGTCTTCGCTGATTTCGGAATCGGTGAGTTTCGCCAAGCCGAAATCGACAATCTTCACCGGACCGTCCGAAGGAACCATTACGTTGGACGGTTTCAGGTCGCGATGTACGATACCGGCGGAGTGCGCCTTGTGCAGGCCTTCAGCCACTTGTGCGGCGATCCGCAGCACCTCCGGTACCGGCATGCCCTGGCGCGGGATCAACTCGTGCAGCGTCTTGCCCGCGATGTACTCCATCACCAGGCAATCCACGCCACCGCTCTGGAAGATATCGTAGATGGCGACGATGTTGGCGTGGTTCAAGGCGGAAGCCGATTTCGCCTCCTGAATGAACCGCTGTTTGCGGCTCGCGTTGGCCACCAGGTCGTTGCGCAATACTTTAATGGCGACCAGCCGGTCCAGGCGCGTATCCCGCGCCTTGTACACATCGCCCATGCCGCCCGAACCGAGCTTCTCGAGAACGCGGTAGTTGCCGAGTGTATCGCCCGTCACTGTTCAGCCTTCGGATCAGTGTACCAGGATAGGCTTTCGATTACTCGCCGGAATGCCGTCCACCCACAAGCGAATCGAATCCCTCGCCGGATGTCCGGCGGATGTCGTGTCGTCTGCGCTCCGGTGGGCCGGAACTTCATCCCCCACGGTTACACGACACACGGAGAACTCGCAAACTCCAGTCGTGGTTCCTTCCTGGTTTTCTGCGTGTCCCGTGCCTCCGTGGTGCATGCAACCTGCCGGCGGGGTGCTGTTATGCTGGTGCAGTCGGACGCTTACATGAATCGCATTCTCTGTTTTCCGGCCGCCGGAGTGGCGCTGCTTGTCTTTCTGACGCCTCCGGCGCGCTGCCAGCCATTGAGTTTTGTACCGTTCCATGCCACCGGCATCTACCGTCTGGGAGAGAAAGCCGGCTGGAGTGTGTCTGTGGCAAAGGATGCCCCTGCCGCTAAATACACTTACGAAATCAAGAAGAACAACTTCGACACCATCAAGACCGGCACACTCGATTTTTCCGGCGGAGCCGCCACCATCGAGACTTCTCTCCAGGAACCGGCGATGCTTTACGTCACCGTCAACGCCGAAGGAGCGCCACCCTCTGCCGCTGTGCACCTGGGCGCCGCCATCGCTCCCACGCAGTTGAAACCCTCGCAGCCGAAGCCGCCCGATTTCGACGCCTTCTGGATGAACAAGCTCGAATACCTCAGCATTACGCCCATGCGGCCGGTCATCGACCCGGTGAAGACCGAGCAGCCGGGCGTCGAGCTTTCCACCGTGCAACTCGATAGCTACGGCACGCGCGTACACGGCTATCTGGCCAAGCCCATCAAGCTGGGCAAATTTCCGGCAATCATCATTTATCAATACGCCGGCGTTTACGCTCTGCAACCGAAGACCGTCACCGACCGCGCCGCCGAAGGCTGGCTCGCTTTCGATGTCGACTCGCATGACATGCTGCCGAATCAGTCCGCCGGCGTGCCGCCCAATTACCAGGTCATGGGCGATACCAATCGCGAGATGTCGTACTTCCTCTTCATGTACCTGCGCGCCGCGCGCGCCGTGGACTACATCTGCAGCCGCCCCGATTGGGACGGCCAGACGTTGGTGGTGATGGGTACCAGTATGGGCGGCCAGCAGAGCCTGGTCGCCGCCTCCATCCGGGCGCAGCAAGTGACTGCCGTCATCGTCAACGAACCCTCCGGCGCGGACATGGATGGCGAACTCCACGGGCGCCAGTCGGGCTATCCCAATCTACCGTCCCGAGACCCGCGCGTGATGGCCACCGCGCCGTACTTCGACGTAGTGAACTTCACTTCCAGCATCAAAGCGCCGGTGCTGGCCGCCATGGGCTTCATTGACACCACTGCGCCCCCCGCCGGCATCTGGACGGCGATCGATCAGATTCCCGGGCCGAAGGAAGCGGTCCCCATGGTGGAGTCCGACCATAATAACATCACCCCCGACAAGCAGGAAGCGTTCCATAAACGCGAGCAGGAAGTGCTGAACACCCTGCTCCACGGTGGCGCGTTCGTGCCCAACCAGGAGTTCACGCGGAAATGACGAGTGCGCCGCCTACTCGAACTTGATGCGCTTCAAGTTCGCTGTCGCCTTGGGGAATTTCAGATCCATATCCTCCAGCGTGTCGCATAGTATCTGCGACACCGCCAGATTGCGGAACCATTTGTTATTCGCCGGGATCACGTACCAGGGCGCGTCCTTCTTGCTGCACTTGCGCACCATGTCCTGATATGCGTCGATATATTGATCCCAGTATTCCCGCTCCTTCACGTCCGCGGGCGAGAACTTCCAGTTCTTCTCCTTGTCGTCGATGCGTTCCTGGAAGCGCTTGGCCTGCTCGTCTTTGCTGATATAAAGCAGGAACTTCACAATGCGCACGCCGCTATCGCTGAGCATGTGCTCGAAATCGTTGATCTCGCCGTAGCGGCGCTCCCACACCTTCTCGGGCACCAATTCATGCACGCGCACCACCAGCACATCCTCATAGTGCGAGCGATTGAAGATCCCGAGTTTGCCCCATTCGGGCACCGCGTTGTGGATGCGCCAGAGATAATCGTGCCGCTTCTCCGCGCCCTCCGGCACTTTGAACGAAGTGACCGTCACACCTTGCGGATTGAGTCCGCTCATCACGTGCTTGATGGTGCCGTCTTTGCCGCCAGCGTCGATACCCTGCAGCACCACCAGCAGCGACCGCTTGCCTTCCGCGTATAGCCGGTATTGCAACATACATAGCCGCTGGATGTTCTTGGTGAGATGATCGCCCGCCGATTCCTTCTCGTATCCGAAGGTATGGTCAGGATCGAACTTCGCGAGTTTAAACTTCGACCCGGGCTCGACGATTAGTTCGCGCGCCAGTTTTTTCATTCCGCCTTATTCTACAATGCCGCGCCGGTATGGCATGGTAGAAAGCGTGCTCGTTCTCGCATCCCAATCGCCGCGGCGCGCCGAAATCCTGCGCCAGGCCGGCATTCCTTTCGTGGTTCGCGCGGCCCCGGTGGACGAAACGCTGAAACCCGGTGAAGCGCCTGCCGACTATGTGCGCCGTCTCGCCGCCGCCAAGGCCGGCGCCGTTCCCGCCGGGCCCGATGAGATCGTCCTCGGCGCCGACACTACCGTAGTGGTGAACGGCGAAATCCTCGCCAAGCCCGAAGGCGCCGCCGATGCACGCCGCATGCTTGCCCTGCTTTCCGGCCGGCGCCACGAAGTGATGACCGGTATCTGCCTGCTGCGCGGCCACCGACAGATCTGCGATCACGCCGTCACCACCGTCTGGTTCGCGCCCATGAGCGCCGCGGATATCGACGACTATGTGGCCGGCGGCGAGCCAATGGATAAGGCCGGCGCCTACGCCGTGCAGGGCGCGGCATCGAAATTCATCCCGCGTATCGAAGGCTGTTATTTCAACGTGGTGGGCCTGCCGATCTCGCTGGTCTACCGGTATTACTGGAAGCTTACGCGATAGGTGCGCGCGCTCTCGGGTGTCACGGCGGCAATCTCCTGCCCTTTCGGCGCGCGCAGCGGCGGATGGCCGTTGCCCATGGAAACCAACCGCGCGGAAGTCGCTTTCCAGCCCGCCCATTCGAGATCTACCGTGACGCCGCCGCGCGCCCGCAAGCCTTTCACGCTTCCACTCGGCCACGCCGCCGGCAGCGCCGGCAGAAATTGAATGGCGCCGTCGTGACTCTGCAACAGCATCTCCGCGATCGCCGCCGTGGCGCCGAAATTGCCGTCGATCTGGAAGACCCACGACTTGCCCGAAGGGTGTGTGTCGAATAGATTCGGCCCCGTGCTGTGCTGCATCAGCATCGCGATCGAATCCCATGCCAGGTCGCCCTCCAGCAGCCGCGCCCGGAAATTGATGGCCCACGCGCGGCTCCATCCGGTGTACGCGCCCCCCGCTGCCAGCCTCCGCTCAAGCGATACCCGCGCCGCTTGCGCAAGTTCCGGTGTACGCCGGGGCGTGATCGCGCTCCCCGGAAAGAGCGGGTACATATGCGACATGTGCCGTTGCCCGGGCGTGTGCTCCACGAAATCCTTCGACCATTCCTGAAGCTGGCCGTACTTCCCGATCTGAAATGGAATCAGACGCGCACGCGCCGCTTTCCACTTCGCCGCCAGGCCCGCATCCATCGCGAGAATGCGCGCCGCTTCCTCGCAATGGGCGAAGAGTTCGCCGATGAGCGCCATGTCCATGGTGCATCCGTCGCTGGTCTCCGCGGTGCGGCCATCGGGCGCGGTGAAATCGTTCTCGGTGGACTCCGAAGGGCACGTGGTGAGCCGACCCTGCTTGTCCGGGATCAGCCAGTCCACGCAGAATTCCGCCGCGCCCTTCATCAGCGGGTATGCTTTCTCGCGCAGAAACGCCGTGTCGCCGCTGAACGCATAGTGCTCCCACAGGTGCGCGCACAGCCACGGCCCGCTCATCGCCCAATTGGCCCACTGCGGCGCGCCCTGCCCGAAATCGCCCACCGGCGCCGATTGCCGCCACACATCCACATTGTGATGCGAGACCCATCCCTGGCAGCCGTAATTCGTGCGCGCCGTCTGGGCGCCGTTGTGGCTCAATCCCTGTAACAGGTCGAAAAGCGGCTGATGGCATTCCGGCAGATTGCACGTCTCCGCCGGCCAGTAATTCATTTCGAGATTGATATTCGTAGTCCAGTTGGAATTCCAGGGCGGGCGCACCAGTTCATTCCAGATGCCCTGCAGATTGGCCGGCTGCGACCCTGGACGCGAACTGGCAATCAGCAGATAGCGGCCGAACTGGAAGTAGAGCGCCACCAGGTCCGGGTCGGGCTTCTTCTCGAACGCCGCCAGCCGTTCCGAAGTGTCCATGTCGCCGCCGCCGAGCTTCGGCAATTCCAGCGACACCCGCCGGAAGAGGCGGCGATGATCCTCCACGTGCGCGCTCCGAAGGCCCGCGTATGGCTTGCGCGCCGCCGCATCCAGTTTCTGCTTGCACGCTTCGGCAATGGTGGCGGCCGGCAGATCGGGATCGCGATCGTACCCGCGATAGCCGGTAGCCGCGGCGATCAGCACGGTGGCCGCCCGCGGACCGTCGCGGACCACGCGCGCCGCCGCTTCGAAGCGCATGCCCTTGCCTTCGGCGTCGTCGTAGTGAACTGTGTCATCGGAGTCCTTCGATGCATGCCCGACGTGCGATGGCGCCTTTCCCACCACGCGCCACACGCCGGCTTCCGTCATCGTCCGCGCGTGCAGTTGAGGACTGTCTAACGCCAGCGTGAACTGGAGCGTTTCGGCCGTTGTGGTGATGCGCACCACGATGACCTGATCCACCGCCGAGACGAACGCTTCGCGCGTGTATTGCGCGCCGCCTGCGCGATAGGTGGTGCGCGCGATGGCGGTATCGAGATCCAGTTCGCGACGATAATCGGAGACGTCGCCCTGGTGGTCCATGGCGATGTGCAGATCGCCCAGCGGCTGGTAGGCTTCCGCGAACGGACCCTGCATGAGTTTGCAGACCTTGTCGGCGCCGGGGTAGTCCTGTTGGTCGAGCACCAGCCTGCGGACTTCCGGCAGATGCTTGGGCGCATCGGGATTGTTCCAGTTTCCAGGCGACCCGCTCCAGAGCGTGTCCTCGTTTAACTGCAATCGCTCCTGCTGTACGCCGCCGAACACCATGGCGCCCAAGCGGCCGTTGCCGATGGGCAGGGCGTCGGTCCACTTGTCCGCCGGTTTGCGAAACCACAGCACCAGCCCGCCGGACTCCGGCGACTGTGCTGCCGCTCCGGCGCACGCCAACGCGGACGCGCCCGCCACGAACTCCCGCCTGGTCAACTTGGACATTCTGCTTGGATCATATCCTACCGTCACGGGGAGGGTCGCGGCGTACCTTGGCCGGCTCTAAAAGAACGATTCCGGCAGGTCGAACCCACCGAAATCCACTTCCAAGCCGTCTGATATCTTGGTGTAAGCTATGCATTCGCCGAGCCCGAGCGCGCAGTCTAACCTTATCCGCGTGCTGGTATGCGACGACCAGCCCGACGTGCTGGAGGCTCTGCGTCTGCTGCTCAAAGGCCAGGGCTGTCAGGCGGTTACTGTCGATTCTCCGGGTGCGCTCCTCCGCACCGCGCGCGACCAGACTTTCGACCTCATCATGGCCGACCTCAATTACACGCGCGACACCACCTCCGGCGTGGAGGGACTCGATCTGCTGGCCAGCCTGGAGGCGCAGGGTAACTCGACCCCGGTCGTGGTCATGACCGCCTGGGGCAGTGTCGATCTCGCCGTGGAAGCTATGCGCCGTGGCGCGTGCGATTTTATCCAAAAGCCCTGGGACAACGACCGGGTGATGGCGGTGGTGCGCAAACAGGTGGATTCGGTGCGCAAGCGGAAGTCCGAACTCGAGATTGCCGCTAACGTCCAGCAGAAGCTGTTTCCGCACGAAGCGCACGACCTTGCGAGTATCGACTATGCCGGCTACTGCGTGGCCGCGCGCGAAGTAGGCGGCGATTACTACGATTTTCTCGGCGCCGGCGATCGCACCATCGCCTTCGTCCTGGGCGACGTCTCCGGCAAGGGCGTTCCCGCGGCGCTGCTGATGGCCAACCTGCAGGCCTGTTTCCGCAGCCAGGAGCCGCATACTTTGATGCAGCCTGCGCATGTGCTCGAAACCGTAAACCGCCACTTCTTCGACTCCACCGCGCCGGAGCGCTTCGCTACGCTCTTCTTCGGCCTCTATGACGACCGCACCCGCGGACTCCGCTACGTCAATTGCGGACACGTCGCGCCGCTGCTGTTGCGCGCCTCGGGTGAACTGGAGACGCTTGACCCGAGTGCCACCATGATCGGCGCGTTTCGGCGCTGGAGTTGCGACGAACGCGAAGTAACGCTGCGTTCCGGCGACACCTTGATCATCTATTCCGACGGGGTTACCGAGGCGGAATCGCCCACCGGTGACGATTTCGGCGAGGAGCGGCTGGTGCGGTGTCTGCGCCAGAGCCGCGGCATGCCGGCGCGCGCTTTAGTCCATTGCATCGTGGAGAAGGTCAACGAGTTCAGCCACGGCTCCCGCTTTGACGATGTCACCGTGGTGGCCGTGCAGGCGTCTTAGAGTCTCTCGCAGGGCCGCGGTTATAATCGTAAAGTGTCCAGAAGGCGCCGTGCCGATGCCGCGGCCAGAAACGCACGGCCGGCGACGGACTACCGCGGCTTATACGCCTGCGCCTCCCTGCTGTTGGTGGCGTTAGCCGCCTACTTGCCTGCCATCCAGGGATCGCTTCTTTGGGATGACGACGCCCATGTCACCAGCGAGCGATTGCAGTCTCTCCACGGTCTCTTTCAAATCTGGTTTAAACTGGGCGCCACCCAGCAATACTACCCCGTCCTGCACAGCGCCTTTTGGATCGAGCATCGTTTGTGGGGCGATGCCGTCCTGGGTTACCACTTAGTAAACATCCTGTTGCATGCTGTATCTGCCGGCCTGATTGTTTGGATCGTGAGGAAGCTTCGTCTGCCGGGGGCGTGGTTCGCGGGGTTCGTCTTTGCGGTCCACCCCGTCTATGTGGAGGGCGTAGCGTGGATTTCCGAGCAGAAAAGCGCGCTCTCCGGCGTGTTTTTTCTGGCGGCGGCGCTGTTGTATCTGCACTTCGATCGATCCCGCCGACTGCGTACTTATTGGCTGGCGCTGGCGCTCTTCGTGCTGGCGTTGCTGAGTAAGTCCGTCACGGCGACGCTTCCGCCGGCGCTGCTGGTGATCTTCTGGTGGCAGCGCGGGCGTTTGGAATGGAGGCGCGACGTCGTCCCCCTGTTGCCGTGGTTCGCCCTGGCTATCCCCATGGGGCTCTTCACCGCCTGGGTGGAACGCACCTACATCGGCGCCACCGGAAACGAATTTGCGTTGAGCCTGGTCGAGCGCGTGTTGCTCGCCTCGCGCATCGTCTGGTTTTACGCCGCCAAATTGATCTGGCCGTTCGGCCTGTTGTTCAATTACCCGCGATGGACGGTGGATGCGGGTGTCTGGTGGCAATTTCTTTTTCCGGCAGGGCTGCTGGCCGTGGCCGCGCTGCTGGTGCTGGCCGCACGACGCAATCGCGGGCCTCTCGCTACGTTTCTCCTCTTCGCCGGCACGCTATTTCCGGTGCTCGGATTCCTCAACGTGCTGCCATTCCGCTACTCCTGGGTGGCGGATCATTTTCAATATCTCGCCAGCATCGGACTCCTGGTCCCGCTGTCGGTCTGGCTGACGCAGATCGCGCAGCGCTATCCCGCAGCCAAACGAAACGCCGCCGCGGTCGCCGTCGCCGTAGTGGCCGTGCTCGGCATCCTCACCTGGCGGCAGGCCGGTTTCTACCGCGATGAAGAAAGCTTGTATACGGAAACCCTCGCCGGCAATCCCGGCAGTTGGTTCGCGCACAACAATCTGGGCAGTGTGCTCGAATCGAGCCCCGGCCGGTTGACCGACGCGATTTCCGAGTACCGGACGGCCGTGCAGCTTGAGCCGCGCTATTCGCAGGCGCACTTCAACCTGGCCAATGCGATGTCCAAACTGCACGACCCCAATCTGCTTTCGGAAGTCATCGCGCAATACCGCGAAGCCATCCGCATCAAGCCCGATTACCCGGAGGCCCACACCAATCTCGGCACCTTGCTGGTGGGCGTACCCGGCCGCTTGCCGGAAGCCATCCAGGAGTTGAAACTGGCCGAACAACTTCAGCCGGAGAGCGCCCAGGCCCACTCCAATTTAGGAAGCGCGCTGGCGCAGGATCCCGGGCAACTCCCCGCCGCCATCGCGGAGTTCCAAACGGCCGTCCGTATCGAGCCCGGGTTGGCGCTTTCGCACTGCAATCTGGGAACGGCGCTTGCCCAAATGCCGGGACGCACCGGAGACGCCGTTTCCGAATTCCAGACTGCCGTCCGGCTCGACCCGTCGATGGCGGAGGCGCATTTTTTGCTGGCCATGGCGCTCTCTCAGGAGCCCGGCAGCCGGGCCGACGCCCTCGCCGAATGCCAATCCGCACTGCGCCTGAAGCCCGATTTCGAGCCCGCGCAACAGTTGCTGCAGGAGTTGCAGGGAAGGTGAGATTTCGCACAATTCGACCGGATTTTTCCGTACGTTTTGTGCGAAAGATATATTACCATCGAAAAAGTATGCGTGTAGTTTGGGCCCTGCTATTGCTTTCCCTCACCTGTTCCGCAATGAACCCCCTTGAAATCCGTCTCGTCGACCAGATGAGGACGTGGCAAAAACGCCTCGGCCTGGACGACTGGAACATGACGCTTCAGCTGGTTCGCCAAAGGGAAATCGATCCCAACGCGTGGGGCTCGTCCCACTGGGATGCGAGCACCAAGACGGCCACCATCCAGGTTCTCGATCCTCGCGACTACAATCTCAAAGGCGCCGATTTGCGGCTCGATATGGAATGCACCATCGTGCATGAACTGGTGCACATACAGGTGGCGCCGCTCGGTCCCGCGGACGCCCAGGTGCGCGAGGACGTCGTCAATCGGATTATGTCCGCGCTGCTGAATCGCTCCTGCCCGAATTGAAGCTGTACGCTCAGTGAATGAGCGCATTCTTCATGCGCGCGTCGTCGAATTCCGTGCGCTGGCCGGATTTTCGGCCGGGGGCCGGCAGCAGCCGGGCAGCTAAGGGCTTCTGCCATTTATACGCCAGCGTGGCGACGTCGCTTAAGATGTGCGCCAGTCTCTCCTGGCCGATATCGCCGGCGAGCGGGATGGTGTCCAGCCCGCCGGCACAGACCGCCGAGTAGGCAAGTAGCGCGTCCATACTGACCGCGCCTTCGTCCCACCTCTTGGTGAGCTCCGCATCTTCCAGCACGGGAATCATCAGCCCGCTGTATCCCACCCGTTTCACCGCCACCGATTGCACGGCGCGCGTGATCACCGCCGCGGCCGTCATGGTGCCGCTCGCTCCGAAGGGCGCGCCGGTGAACGATTCGATGGCGCGCGCGATCGACACGTCGCCCAGTGGCGCCGGCGTGGGATCGAGCCCGGCGTAGTGCCAGCCCTTTGCCGTCGATACTTCCATAGCGATCTTCTCCACCGCGCCCAATTGCGCCGTGAGTGCCTCCGCAAGTTTCTTCTCCGCGGCTTGCGGTTCCTGCTCGTGCGCGAAGACCTCTTCCACTACGCCCGCGCCTTCTACCCCTATCGCGAACGCGCGAATGCCGCCCGGATGATAAGCGCCGGGATAGAACGGTCCATACGGTTTCAGCATGGCGATCGCCGCGAAGTTCAGATTGCCCTGACCGTGCACGCTGCGGCGGGAGACCGTATCGATCAGGCGGGCCGCCTGGCGAATGGCCTTCCAATGAATACCGTCGGTCGCGGCGGTGATCAGGCTGGCGTTGGTGCGGCCCGGTTCGGAGAGAAAGTCGATCAGCAGGTCGACCGGTGCCGCGCTGTCGTTATCGTTCGACATGGCCGGCCCGATTGAAGGCAGGAAGGAGAGCTTCGCGCCCAAGGAATCGATCCCGCGGAGCACAGCGAGCGCCGACTCGTGGCTCAGGCCCTTGGTGTACTGCGGAAACGGCTGGGTGGCGACGCGGATGGTCTCGACATCCCATCCCGCGCTGCGATACGCGTCGCGCGCCGCATTCAGGAACTGGACAGCGTCCTCGATCTGGTGCGTGTAGTTCTGCGCATCGACGTCGATGAAAGCGGTGATGGCGCGCACTTTCGGCCGCGGACCGGCATGCAGCGCGAACGCAGATAGGGCCAGCGCAAGTATGGCGTTTCGCATGATTGGTTATAGCATGCGCTAAAGCGCGCCGATGTCACGGCGTTCGAGAATGCGGTGCGCCGCTGGTTGTCCGGGATTCGTCCGGGTAACGCGTCACCGCAAAATCGGAATCGGCGCCTTGGTCAACTGACATCCAGCTGACCCTCGAAAATGGCGTGGGTGCGATACCGCCCGCGATCGAACGCACATACAGGACGCGGAAACATCGGAAGCGGCATTATGACGCCTTGGACAGACCTGCCGTTCTCGGAACGTTCCATCGGAGACTCCCCACTTGCGGTACATGACCGGAAACAGGCAGCATAGGAATCATGCGATCGTTCGCCCTTCTCGCCGTCCTCGTGGCGCCCGTGTTTGCCGCCACGCCGGCGCTCATGCCGCTTCCCGTAACCGTGCAACCGGCCACCGGAAAGCTCGTCATCGATTCGAATTTCGTCATCGATACCGTGGGCGGCGCCAATGCGCTGCTGGCGCCCGCGGTGCAATCGTTTCTGGCGCGCATCTCGCGGCAGACCGGCGTGGTCTTCGCGCCCGTGCCGCCGGCGGAGGCCGACGCGCATCGGTTGACCATCGACTGCGAGGGCGGCACCGAATATCCCACGCTCGGCGAAGACGAATCCTACACCCTCGACGTCTCCGGCGCTGACGGCCACATCAAGGCAGCTACCGCCGAGGGCGCCATCCACGGCCTGGCGACGCTGGCGCAACTGATCGAGCCGGGGCCGGATGGCTTCCAGGTTGCCGGGGTCCATATCGAAGATACGCCGCGCTTTGCCTGGCGCGGCCTCATGCTCGATGTCTGCCGCCATTGGATGCCGGTCGCGGTAGTGAAGCGCAATCTGGAAGCCATGGCCGCCGTGAAGCTCAACGTGATGCACTGGCACCTCTCCGAGGACGACGGTTTCCGCGTAGAGAGCAAACGATATCCGCGCCTGCAGCAGATGGGGTCGAACGGCAACTACTACACGCAGGACGAAATTCGCGACATCGTGGCCTATGCGCGCGGGCTCGGCATTCGCGTGATCCCCGAGTTCGATATGCCCGGCCACAGCACGGCATGGTTCGCGGGCTATCCCGAACTGGCGTCCTCGCCCGGCCCTTTCGTCCCCACCGACCGCGGCGGGTCCGTGATGGACCCCTCCAAGGAGACCACCTACGCATTTCTCGACGCCTTTATCGGCGAGATGACACAGCTTTTTCCCGACCCGTATTTCCACATCGGCGGCGACGAAGTGAATCCGCGCATCTGGAACCAGTCGGAACCCATTCAGGCGTTCGCCAAAGAGCATGGACTGAAGGACGCGGCGGCCATTCAGGTGTACTTCAACCAGCGCCTGCTGAAGATCGTGCAGAAGTACGGCAAGACGATGGTCGGGTGGGATGAAATCCTGGTGCCGGGGCTGCCTACCGACGCGGTGATCCAATCGTGGCGCGGCCAGAAATCGCTGTCTGAGGCGGCAGCCAAGGGGTATCGCGGCATTCTCTCGTGGGGGTATTATCTCGATCATCTCAGCCCGGCATCGTTCCATTATGGTGTCGATCCGCTGGGCGGCCCCGATGCGGCGGCGCTCACGAAGGAGCAGGCATCGCGCATATTGGGCGGCGAAGCATGTATCTGGGCCGAAATGGTGGGGCAGGAGACGCTCGACTCGCGCGTGTGGCCGCGCATGGCGGCGATCGCGGAGAGGCTCTGGTCGCCCGCCAGCGACACAGATGTCGACTCCATGTATACGCGCCTAGATCAGGTGAGCCGCAATCTGGAATTCACCGGCATCACGCATCGGTCGTACGCGCAGCCGATGCTCGACCGCATCGCCGGCGATCGGCCCGCGCAACCGCTGCACGTGGTGGCCGAGGTGACGGAGGCGCTCGGGCTGGGCACGGGACGCAGTGTGCGCCCCACCGGGATCTTGCCTGTAAATCGCTTCGTGGACGCCTGTCCGCCTGAAAGCGAACTGGCGCGCTCGCTCGAACTGGCAGCCAAACGATTTGTGGCCGACCCGGCGGGCGATCGCGTCGATGCCGGGCTGCTGCACCGCCAATTCGAAACGTGGGCCGCGAACGACGCGCAGTTCGAGCCTCTTGCGGTCGACAATAAGCTGCTCGTAGAAGTAGTCCCGCTATCGAAGGAGCTATCGGCGCTCGGCGATGCGGGCCTCAAGCTGTTGGATTATCTCTCGCCCAAGCCGCCCGAGCCCGAGGCTGCAAAGCGGAAAAAACTAAGCCGCAAGGAAAAGAGGGAGCAGGAAGACGCGGAGAAGGCGGCGCGGAAATCGATGACCGAATGGCTGATGCAGGAGAACGCCGAGTTGAAGCACCTGTCCGATGCGCCGAAACGGCCGCAGACGGCGCCCGCGGACGCACGGCTGGCCGCCTTCCGGCCGGTGAAAGTGCTGGCTGACGCCGCCGCCACGAAGTAACGCGGCGGGCGGCCGCTACTATGCGAGCGCCAGATTCAGATTCTCGATCGCTTCGTCGATCTCGTCGGTGCTCTTGTAACCCACTGTCACGGCGTCCACGCCGGCGTTTTGGAAGGCGAACTTCATGGCCGCCTGGCGATCGGCGCGGCTCTTAAACGATCCTTCGCCCACCAGTTTCATGCTGATCACGCCCATGCCCTGGCCGTGAACCTGCTTGACGTGCTCCACCACTTCGTCGACCTTACCGGGTCCGCTGGTGTTGTAGTCCTCGCCGTCCATATGGGCGCCCTTGTGATTCATGCGGATCATGGCGATTTGCAGCCAATCGTTGCCAGGGAATTTGCGCAACGCCGGCAGCCCATGGACGGACGCGCCGCGGCCCACCACGGCCTTCTTCGCCTGCGCTTCCGCGATACCGTCCTGCCAGCGTAGCGAATCGGTGGGCCAGGATGGCTCATGCTGCCAGTGCAGCAGCATGATGTCGAAATATTCGGTGTTGGCGAGCTTGCGCAGTTCGTCGATTTTCGCCTGCGGGTCCACGCCCGGGCTGGTGGTGACTTTCGACATCAGGCGGTAGCTGTCGCGCGGAATGCCCTTCAACGCGACGCCCAACATGCGATGCATGTCGCCATAACTTTCGGCCGTTTCGAAGAAACGGACGCCGTTATCGTAGGCGTGGCGGACCAGGCGATTGAAGCCTTCCTGGCCCAGGCTGCGCTGCACCTGGCCGCTGTAGGTGCCGGTGCCGAGCGCCAGACGCGTCACTTTTACACCCGATTTTCCGAGCGTGACCCAGTCGGTGGCCGACCCACGCGCGGCACGCACAGGCAGAGTTGCGGTGCCCGCCAGGACGCCCGCGGCAAGTCCGGTTTTCAAGAAATTACGTCGCGAACAATGTGCCATGGTTCACCTCCCGATGTGGCCAATGCTATCACGACTGGTGCGGCGGCGCGGGACTCCACTGCACTATAATTTGGAAAATGCGGCGTTTCCGGCACCTGCTGGTTTCAGCGGTATCGCTGTTCGGACTGGCGGGCGCGGATGGTCCGCCGCCTGCCATCGTGCCGGGCGGTATCGTCAATGCGGCGAGCCGTCTGCCCGCCACTTTGCGCGGCGGCGCGCTGGCGCCGGGCATGCGAATCTTCATTCCCGGCGTGCGGCTCGGGCCGGAGAATCCGGAGCGCGGAAGCGAGTCCGAGCCATTGGTACGGCTGGCGGATGTGACGGTGCGGATCCGGCAGGGCGCGCGCGCGGTAGATGCGGGCCTGCTGCTGGTGAGCGCCACCGAAATTGAGGCGTGGATGCCGGACGCCACGCCGTCGGGAGATGTCGAACTCACGGTGACCTACCGCGGACTCGCGAGCGAGCCGTATCGACTCACCCTGACGCGCGCCAATGCCGGATTCTACTCGCCCTCCACTGCGCCGGATGGATTGCCCGAGGCGAAGATCGGCTCGTCGGCGGTTCGCGGCGGCACGGTGACGCTCTGGGGCACGGGACTGGGCGGCCTCGCGGAACTCTTCGTAGGCGGGAGGCGCGCGGACGATCTCCACATCAGCCCGGCGGAATGCTGCAAGGGTGTCGACGCGATCGCGTTCCGCGTGCCCTCGGACGCGCCTTACGGTTGCTTCGTGCCGGTGATGTCGCGGACAGCGGATGATCGGCCCGGCAACGCCGTATCGATCGCTATCCACCCTGCAGGCGAACCTTGCCACGACGACCTCGACTGGTTCCGCACCGGTGTGGAACAGGCGGCGCGGGCCGGATTCGTGGCGCTGGCGCGCGTCTCTGTGGATATCGCACCGGTTCGCGAAGTGGCGCCCAATCCCGGCCAGCGCTTCCAGTTCGACTACGGGATCGCCAGCTTCGGCCGGCAGGAATCGGGTGAACGGCAATTTCCGCCGTTGCCGCCGCTGGGCACCTGTACGGTATTCGCGTCGCACGTGAATCTGCGGCAGTTGCTGGGGCAGTCGCGCAATCCGGCTGAGTGGACGTCGATGCCCGACCGCACGCGCGGCAACCGCCGCCTGGATGCCGGAGGAGCGATCTCCGTGAACGGGCCGAGAGGCGAGCGGCGCCTGGGGCTCGATCGGCACCAGCAGGAGTATTACGATGCCGCCCTGGGAGGCTCGCGCCCGTTTTCGCGGGAGCGCGCGACGCCGCTCTATCTCACTCCCGGCCGCTACACGGTATCCGCTCCCGGCGGCGCGGACGTGGGTGGTTTTTCCGTGAAGGTCAAGGTGACCGAGCCGTTGGTGTGGAAAAATCGCGAACGTCTTGCGGCGGTCGACCGGGATGCCGGCGCGACCATCGAGTGGAAAGCCGCTCTGAATCAGGACGCCATTCTAATTCTGGCGGAGAATGTGGACCGCAGCAGCGGGGATTCCGGAGCATGCCTGTGTATGGCGCCGGCGCGCGCCGGGCGCTTTCACATTCCGCCTCTGGCGCTCGGCAATCTGCCGGCGACCATCGCGCTGAGCGGCCTGGAGACGAGTTATCTGCTGCTGATGGAACTGCCGGTCGATCCGCCGGCGCAAATCGAAGCGACCGGCCTGGATAAAGCCTTCGCCGGGTTTATTTCGATCAGCGCGCGTCCGGTGACTTACAAATAAGGCGGACGCGCTCCGATCTCGAAGGCAGATCCACGCGCGTGAGCCAGAGGGTCTCTACGCCCGAACAGTTAGTGAACCGTCAGGTACGTGTTGGCCTGGGTCGTAATCCCATTTACTTTGAGCACCACCAGGTTATCGCCCGAAGGTACGCTCGGTACGATGACGTTGAACTGATACTCGCCGGGCGCTACCAGGCCGGCGAACTGCACCGAGGCGGCAACGCCTCCGATGGTCGCGGTCACGGTATTGGCTGTGGGCGGCGCTCCGGAGAAGATCTGGCTGAAATCGGTGGTCGGCGTGGTGGGGCCGAACCCCGTGCCGTACAACTCGAGCGTATCGCCCGCATTGGCCGGCGCGGTGAGGCCGGCGTACAGGGTTGCCGGCCCGATATACTGGCCGTCGATGCGCACCGCAGCAGCGTATCTTCCACCGGCGGGCGTAAACGTGAAGAGCGCGGGGCTAAATGACGATTCCGTAGCCATCACGATATTGCTCTGCGTGCCGTTATAAGTTACCTGAACCGGAACCTGCCCTTGCGCCGCATCGGCCGGCGCCAGCACGTTGATCTGCGTCCCGCTGACGAAATAAACGTAAGCCGGCTTCCCGTCGATAGTGACGCTTACGTGGTCGAGCGAAGTCGGAAGACTGTTGCCGTTGAAGTCGGCGCCGGTCCAGATGCGCGTGGTGCCCGAAAGATTGTTTCCCGTGATGGTGACCCACGACCCCTGCGAGAAGCCCGGCAGATAACTGGCGCCGTTTTCCACGAACTCGATGGTGACGCCGCTGATGGCGCCCACCGGCAGGGTGAGCGATGGGCTGGTCACACCGCCGATCGAAAGCGCGATCGCGGAATTCCCGGACGGAGTGGAAGGTGGAATCTGAATGACGATCTGATACGTGCCCGGACTGCTGGCGGACGGCGTAACGCTGAAGACCGATACCTGTGTGCTGCCCACCGTCACGGCCGGCAGTTGCGCCGGCTGGCCGTTGGCCCCGGCCGCGCCCAGCCCCGTCGCGAAGATGGTGATGGTAGCGCCCGGCAGGTAAGAGGCGGCCGACGGCGACACCATCGCGGCGCCGGTCCCCGAGCCGTTCGAGCTATAGAGAGCAGGCGCGTACGCGCTGAGAGTGATGGCGAACGGAGCGGACGTGCCGACCTGTACGGATGTCGATCCTGCGGCCGCGCTACTCGGAATTACGATGACCCATTCCGAAGCGGTGGCGCTGACCACCTGCGCCGCCTGCCCGCCCACCGTGGCGCCTGCCGATGCGCTGGCCGGTAGATTCGTTCCGAAGACGGCGGCCGACGAACCGGGCGCCAGGGCGGAGGCGAAGGACGCGGCGTTGCTTACCGACGTGATCGCCGGCGTCGCGGAAACGATCGTCGCGATGCCGGAGAAGACGGCCATAAAGGCGTCGCCCATGGTTTCCGTGGGGGTGTCCGAGCTCTGTCCGCCGAATGCCTTTTGCGCGGCGTTCGATGTGGTCTTGAGGTTGGTGGAAGTGGTGGCGCCGGCGACGATCACGTTGCCCTGGCCGTCGAGCGCGATACCGCTGATGGCGTCGCTCGAGCTACCCCCAAAGTACGAAAGATACTGCAGCGTGGAACCGTCGGCGCTCAATTTGGCGATGAAGCCGTCGCCCGTGGGGTCGGTGAAGCCGGAGGGACCGTTGCCGCCGAAGGCGCCCTGTTGGGCGTTGGACGTGACGGCAAGATCGGTGGAGTTTGCCAGGCCCCCTACAATCGCGCTTCCCGATCCATCCACCGCAATGGCCATGCCGGCATCGTCCTGGCTGCCGCCCAGGAACGTAGCGTAGCTCAGCGCGCCATTCGCGGTCACCTTGGCGACGAATGCGTCGCCCCATACGAATCCGCGCTCGCCGGTGACGCTCGAAGGACCTTTAAACGTTCGCTGCAGCGCGTTGCTGGTCACCGGAAAATCGGCCGACGAAGTGAAGCCGGTGAGATAAGCGGCGCCCGCGCCGTCCACCGCGATCCCCATCACGCCGTCATCGCCGCTCCCGCCCAGATACGAAGAGTATTGCAGCTTGCCGGTGGTATCGAACTTGGCGACGAAGCCGTCGCCGGTCGCGATCACAGGCTGTGAGTTTGCGTTGGCCGCACCGTTGGAGTGGCTCTGAAACGCGTTGAGCACGGGAAAATTGGTGGAGACTGTGTTGCCGCCGACATACGCGTTGCCCGCGCTGTCCACTGCCACAGCGGTCGCCGCGTCGTCCAGGGAGCCGCCCAGGTACGTGGAATACAAAAATGCTGTACCGGCCGGATTCAGCTTGGCGAGGAAAGCGTCGCCGAAGGTGATGAACGGACCGCTGCAGCCGGCGCAGAAAGGAGTGGGGCTGCCGCCCTGGCCGCCGTACGTAGCCTGCGAAGCATTGACGGTGGGAAGTTGGAGGAGAGCGTCGCGCCCACCACATAGGCGTTGCCCGAACTGTCGACTGCTATGGAAGCTCCTTCGTCATCGTCCTTCCCGCCGAGGAAGGTGGAGTAGACCAGCGCGCTACCGGAGGGATTGAGCTTGGAGATGAAGGCGTCGCCGAAGGCGATAAAATAGCCGCCGGTTCCCGCTCCGCCGAACTTAGTCTGCGCCGATCCGTTGACGGTGGGGAAATTCGACGAAGCCGCGAAGCCCGTGACGTATGCGTTGCCTTGGGAATCTACTGCGATGGCGGTCGCCGAATCGTCCGCCGAGCCGCCCAGAAACGTGAGATACGCCAACGCTCCCGCCGGAGTGTACTTGGCCACAAAGGCATCGCCGCCCACGTCGCCATAGGAATTGCCGCCGTGCCATGCCGTCTGAAAGGCTCCGCTGGTGGTGGCAAGATTCATGGAAAAGGAAAAGCCCGCCACGTAGATGTTGCCGGAACCATCCACCGCCACGCCGCGGCCGCCTTCGTTATCGTTGCCGCCGATGTAAGTGGCGTACGAGAGGGTCGGGTCGATCACCAACTCGCGCGCGCGATCGTACTGGCCAAGGGCGAAGCTGACGCGTTTGCCGCGGAGTGCGAAGGCGCCCGCCACCGATTCCCGGCGGCCGTCCGTCATCTGATAGACCTCAGGCTTCTTCCAGCGGATTTCGCCGGCGGCGGTGGCGATGACCAGCGCTCCGTCGGAATCGATACGCACTGCTGAGGCGCCGGAAATGTCGAGCGCGATGCGGCTCGCGTTGGCGCCCGGCCGCACCAGGAAGTCGTACTCCAGCGCGCCGTTCTCGCCGTGAAACATGAGGTCGATGCCGTGATATACGCCGTGCTCCACTGCGCGCGTAAACAGGGGTGCGCCGGTTCGCCAGCCGGCCGGGTCGGCGCCCAGGAAGTAGTTCACTTTGGCTGCGAGTGGGTCTTGCCCTTCGGGCTGCGAGTTGGACGATGCGCCCGCCAACGTGGTGGTGACGGAGGCCGCGCGGCCCTGTTTGCGATCGGCCACGGTGACGGTGGTGCGGCCGTTGGCGACCGTCAGACTATACGGTCCCTGGCGGGCCACCATGGCGCCATCGGCGGATTTTTCGAAGGCCAGCGGCGCGCGCAAAAGCGCCGTTTGAACGCCGGGAACCGCGGCCATCGAGCACGCCGCTGCGAGAAGCAAAGCAAAGGGGGAAAGACGAAGCACGGACCATTATATACATCAATCCAGCCAAAGTACGGCAATCCGGCCGTCCGTTTCGATACGGTCGCCGGTAGCGTTTTGGGTCAGTCGCGGGGCCTGCTGCCGGTCGAATAATTCGCAGGCTTTTACCCGGCCGGTGAACAGCATGTCGTTCATGACTTTGTCGCGCTCGCGATCGATCTGCGGGTCGATGCGATGGATGAAAGTTCGCTCCGCTTCCGAGAAGTCGATGGCGATATCGTGGGTGGCGGCCACCGCCCACAGCGGTTGGCCCGCGATGGTGCCGGGGCGGCGCCAGATGCGCAGGTGATGGCGTTGCGCGAAGGTGTCGGTGGTCTTTTCGAAGACCATTTCAGGCGGCTTGCCGGCGAGCCGGAGGATGGAGACCGGCGCTTCGTCGTACCCGCGGTCTTCGGCCAGGGCGCGCAGCGTCTCGAACTGCGAGAAGGGATTCAGGCTGGCGGCGCTGCTCCATCCGGCTTGCTGGAAGGCGCGGCGCACGGCGTCTTCCGTGCCGGCCAGCAGTAAGCTGGTAAGGTCGGAGCGCTTCGGGGGATCTTCCGCCATCGTCTGGAAAGGCTCGTGCGCCAGGAACTTCGCCAGCGCATTACGGGCAGCGGCCGGCCATGCTGGCGGCCCGTCGACCGTTTCCGGCGGGACGTCGAGCGGAGCGGTCAGCTTCAGCGTCATTTCCACGCCCGCCGGGTAGACGATCTCGCCGGAGGCTTCGTCGATCAGCGCGCTCTTGGCAGCGCTCAGGATGCCGGCAAACCCGCTATATCGATCGCTCAACTGGTCAAGCCCGGCGTCTAACTGTCCGGAGATAGTCTCGCTGGCCAGAATTCCGTCGATTTCGCCGGTGCCGTCCACTGTCTCGCGGGCGTTGTCCACGCCGGAAATTCTTGCCGCAATCGGGTACGGCCTGCTGTCGATTACAATTCGATGAAAGCGCAGCAGCAGAGCGGCGCGGGTATTGGCGGAGGACGCCGGCGTGATTTTTCCCACGGTTCCGTGCAATTCCGCGCCGGCGGCGATGGCTGCGCGTCCATTAGCGGCGACCGGCGCGATCGCTACCGCGTCCACGGGGTCGCCGATTTTGGCGGTGCTGGTGGAGACGCTGCCGGTAAGCCGAATCGCCATCTCCGTTCCGGCCGGTATTTGCTGCGCGAGGGCAAGTACCGGGAGCAACAGAAGGAGATACGCGCGCATAATCGAATCTACCGTAGGGTAACACCTGACCCACGGGATGGCTCCACTTAGGCACGGACTAATCCACACTTTAGGGTATACTTACGTCATCTATTCACGGAGGTGCGACGTGATCGGTATACGCCCGGCCCTCACTGCGGCAGCGGCACTCCTTCTGGCATCCGGCGTTTCGCAGGATCGCGCCGCCGGCCTCTTCGATACCAAACTCACACCTGACCAGGAAGTCGTCCAGGCGCTCAACCGGCTGACATTCGGTGCGCGCCCCGGCGACGTGGAAGAGGTGCGGAAAATAGGGGTCGCGAAATGGATTGAGCTGCAACTGCATCCCGATCAAATTTCCGAAAATCCCGTCCTCGACACCAAGCTCAAACCCCTGGAGAGCCTGGATATGAAGCCGCCGGAAATCCTGCAGGAGTATTACCAGCAGAATCAGATGGGCATGATGCGCATGGGCAACATGCAGGATCTTATGACGCAGGAGCAGCGCCGCCGGATCTACAACGGCACCGCCGAGGAGCGCAAGAGCGCCTTGCTCACGCTCGATGCCGACAAGCGCTGGCAGGTGCTCGCCATGCTTCCGCAAAACGTTCTCGAAGGTCTGCCCGACGACCTTCAGGAAGAGACCAAAATCGCCCGCCAAAAGCAGCAGGAGGAGCGCCAGAAAGAACAGCGCAAGATGCATCCGCCGCTCCAGGACCTGTTGACGCCGGCGGAGGCGCAAATCGCGCTGCGCGGCACCAAAGAGGATCGCGAAGCGCTCTACAACGCCATGGATAGCACCAAGCGGCAGCAGGTGGCATGGGCGCTGTCGCCGGCCGCGCTGGCCGATTTCCCGGCGATGCGGCGGATGGGCACGGTGGCGCGCACTCCCCGCCAGGTGGTGGTGCACGACTTACGCGAGGCCCGCGTCTATCGCGCGCTGTATTCCAACCGGCAACTGGAAGAGGTGCTCACCGATTTCTGGTTCAACCACTTCAACGTCTTCGAGAACAAAGGCCAGCCCGAACAGCTGGTACTGGCAAGTTACGAAAACGAAGCCATTCGTCCCCACGTGCTGGGCCATTTCAAGGACCTGTTGCTGGCCACCGCGCGCCACCCGGCGATGCTGTATTACCTGGATAACTGGACCTCCATGGGCGGCAATTTCTTCAATGTCGGACCCTTCTCGCAGGACGGCCAGTTCCCCAACAACAATTTCCTGTCCCGCCAGCCGCACGGACTCAATGAGAACTACGGCCGCGAACTGATGGAACTCCACACCCTTGGCGTGAACGGTGGCTACACCCAGGACGATGTGATCAACGTGGCGCGCTGCTTCACCGGCTGGACCATTCAGACTCCCAACACCAAGCCGGAATTCACCTTCGCTTCGTTCATGCACGATGACGCTGAAAAGACCGTTCTCGGCCATAAGATCGCGGCCGGCGGCGGCGAGCAGGACGGATTGCAGGTGATCGACATCCTGGCGCATCACCCGTCGACCGCGCATTTCCTCTCGCAGAAGCTGGCGCAGCGCTTTGTGGCCGACAGTCCGCCGGCGGAACTGGTGGACCGCATGGCGAAGACCTTTCTCAAGACCGATGGCGATCTGCGGGCGGTGCTGGAGACCATGTTCACCTCGCGCGAATTCCTCTCGCAGGGCGCGTGGGAAAACAAAATCAAGTCGCCGCTTGAAATGGTGACCAGCGCAGTGCGCGCCACCGGCGCAGAGGCGGCGGATACGTATGTCTTGGCGCAGCGGATTACCGACATGGGCGAGCCCTTGTACGGCAGGGTCGAGCCCTCGGGATTCAAGGAGGACAGCGACACATGGCTGAGCACTGCGAATCTCATGGCGCGCATTAATTTCGCGGTGGCGCTGGGCGCCGGACAGGTGCCGGGCGTCAAACTGGACACCGCGCGTTTCGCCGACAAAGATACGGCGTACATTGCGCACGACCTGCTCCATCGCGATCCGTCACCGCAGACACTGGCGGCAATCGAAAAAGGAAATGAGGACAAACCGGCGACGCCGGGCGCTACCGTCGGGCTGGTGATCAGTTCGCCCGAGTTCCAGAGGAGATAAGGCATGTTGACGCGACGCTTCTTCGTAAAAGGCTCGGCGCTGGTAATGGCCGGGGCCGGCGCGGTTCCTTCGTGGCTGGGTCGCGCGGCCGCGGCCACCACTGGGCGCAAGAAAACTCTGGTTGCCATTTTCCAGCGCGGCGCGGCCGATGGCCTCAGCATCGTGGCGCCTTTCGGCGATAAGCGGTACGCCGAGATGCGCCCCACCATCGGCATTTCAGCGCCAGGCAACACTCAGCGCCTTCCCAACGGAATCGACCTGGACGGCTTCTTCGCGCTCCATCCGCAGTTGGACGCGCTCAAGCCTTATTGGCAGAAGCAGCAGTTGGCGATTGTGGAGGCGACCGGGTCGCCCGATCCTTCGCGCTCGCATTTCGATGCGCAGGATTTCATGGAATCCGGCACGCCGGGCGCGAAGGGCGACGGCTGGCTCAATCGCGCCCTGACGCCGCCCACCGCGGACACTTCGCCGCTGCGCGCGGTTTCGATGGGCGCGCAGTTGCCGCGGACGCTCTGGGGCGACCGCCCGGCGATTGCGGTGGCGGACATGCAGCAGTACAAGATGAGCGAAGACACCGCGTCCGTGGTGGAAAGCATGTACGAGAATTCCACCGACAAGCCCATCGAGACCGCCGGCAAGGACGCTTTCGCCGCCATGAAAATGATCGAATCGCTCACCAGCGGAGGGTATGCTCCTGAGAACCGCGGGCAGTACGGCGGTGGCGAGCTGGCGCGCCACCTGCAAGAGGTGGCGCGGCTGATCAAAGCCGACGCCGGAGTGGAAGCGGCATTCGCCGAAATCGGCGGCTGGGACCATCATCAGAATGAGCAGCAGCAGATGCCGCAATTGTTGCGCCAGTTCGGTATGGCGCTGGCCGGCTTTTGCCAGGATCTGGGCGACCGCATGGAAGACGTGGTGCTGGTGACCATGTCGGAATTCGGGCGCACCGCGCAGGAAAACGGCGACAGCGGCACCGACCACGGACACGGCAGCCTGATGATGGTCATGGGCGGGCCGGTGCGCGGTGGCAAAGTCTACGGCCGCTGGCCGGGCCTTGAGAAGGAACAGCTTTACGAAGGGCGCGACCTGGACGTCACCACCGATTTCCGCGCCGTGCTCAGCGAACTGGTGACCGGGCACCTGGGGCAAAAGGACGTCGCCGGCGTGTTCCCGGGGTATAAGCCCGGCGAGAAGCTCGGTTTGTTACGCTCATAGCGATGCGCGCTCTTGAGTTCCGCGATTTTGGCGACCCTTCGCACCTTCATCTGGTGGACCGGCCCGATCCGCACGCCGGCGACGATACCGCCGTCGTACGGGTGGAGGCTGCGTCCGTCAACCCCAGCGATGTGAAGAACGTCGCCGGCGCCATGCCGCAGACCACCCTGCCGAGGGTTCCCGGCCGCGACTTTTCCGGCGTGGTGGTGGAAGGTCCGGCGGATTGGACGGGTGTGCCGGTGTGGGGCACGGGCGGCGATACCGGTTTCACGCGCGACGGGACGCACGCGCAGCTTCTGGTGGTGCCGCGCGCCAGCCTGGTGCGCAAGCCCGAATCCCTCTCGCACGAGCAGGCGGCCTCCAGCGGGGTCACTTTCCTGACGGCATGGATCGCCGTGATGGAGTACGCCAGGCTTGCGAAGGGCGAAACGCTGGCCGTGATCGGCGCCGGCGGAGTGGGCGGGTCGGCCATCCAACTGGCGAAGTATGTGGGTGCGCGCGCTATCGCTCTCACCAAGGGGCCGCTCCCGGCGGATTCCCCGGCGGCGAAACTGGCGGACGAAGTGTTCGAAACGGCGGAGGGAGCGCACGGTGTTCAGGCCGACGTGGTGCTGAATACCGTAGGCGGAGAGATGTTCGAGACAGCGCTGCAGATGGCAGGGCATCGCGGGCGCGTCGTGGTGATCAGCCCCGGGCAGCAGCGGCGCGTGAGTTTCGACGTGCTCGAGTTCTATCGCAATGAGCGGCAACTCTTCGGAGTGGATTCGTTGAAGCGCGATCTGGCGGCGGCATCGGCCACGTTCCGCGAACTGTCGGCGGGATTCGATTCGGGCGCTCTGCTCGCGCCGCTGGTCAATCGCGTGTTTCCCCTCGAGCAGGCGCAGGATGCGTATCGTCTGGTGGCAGCGGGTTCGTCGGGACGGGTAGTGTTGCGGCCGTAATGGATAGAGCCCGGCCAAGCTGTCTGGAGAAAGTGTTACTGCTGGCGCGAAATCAGAGTGGCTCCCATTCCCTGCGCTCGATCCCGGCTTGTCTGAGGATTCGCATCGGCAAGCCGCGTCCAATGTCGTCGGCGTGAGGATTCGGAATCCGCAGTTTTCGTCCGCGGCCGTTCATATATCGGGGATCGCCGCCAGACACTGGCCGTTCGAAGCCTAACCGCTGCAGGTAAACGATCGGATCCTTCCGTTTGATAGGACCGATGGCGGGCATTCAAGCCACTTCGCGAGTCTCGAGACTGTTGCCGTCAATCGCCGGAATCGGAGTGTGGTCGGCGACGCTGAGCAATATCCAACCCTCGAGTACGCTCTCCAACTCTTCGCGACAGGCTTCCTGGGTTTTGGCATTTGCCCAGATGCCGGGGATCGCCGGTATCTCCCCATAGAACGAGCCGTCGTCCTCAACGATTTCGTAACGGGCCCGGCTCACCGCGGCCCGAATGTACGAAGTGAGCATGGTTAGATTATCTTAGACCTCGAATGCTCCGGCCGCTACTTATCGGGGATCGAAATGTTCAACAGCCGACTTCACCATGCCGCGCTACAGGTCCCGACCTTCCGCGTCCCAGGCAAACGGCTCTACGGCGTTCGAAAACTCGGTGGGCCTCGGAGGTGTTGCCGGGTAAGCGGGTGCGTCGGTATCTTGCGGCACGGCAATCAACCGTAGCGAAGAAGCGTGCGTAGGATTATGTGGACTGGAAACGGCGAACCGGCCATGGGGGGCGCGACAAATCCTCCGGCCTTCTGTTGACCGCAGCACACGGGCGGGATACAGTGAAGGCGTGGAAGTGACCGTGCAAATTCCCGACGACATCGCCGCCAGCCTGGCCGCGACCGGGAGTGACCTTTCGCGCCGCGCGCTCGAAGGCTTCGCCCTGGAAGAACTCCGGGCCGGTCGCATCACGGAACCACACCTGGGCAAGATGCTGGGGCTGGCCCGCATCCAGATCGATGGCTTCTCAAGTTCCATGGCATCTATCAGGACTACACCCTCGACGACTTCGAGCAGGAACGGCAGGCGCTCAATGAGTTGGGGTTGTAGTTTGTGCGGCTGGTAATTGCCGATACCGGCCCTGTCAACTACCTTATTCAGATCGGACATATCGAGATCCTCCCTCCGGCTGTTCGAGAGGGTCGCACTCCCAAGCGCGGTCCAGGCCGAGCTTTGCAATCCGCTCGCACCGCCGCCGGTTCGGCACTGGATCGCCACTCCTCCCGCCTGGCTTGAGATCCACGACGCCTCCAACCTGCCGCAGGTTTCGGGTCTGGATGAGGGAGAGACCGCCGCGATTGCCCTGGCTGAATCGCTCCACGCGGACCTGTTGCTCATCGATGAGCGGGAAGGCTTTCGCGTTGCCCAACGAAGAGGTCTTCGCGTTACCGGGACGCTCGGTATACTCGATCTTGCAGCGGACCGCGGCCTGATCCTTTTTGCCGAAGCGATCCGAGAGCTGGAACGCACCAGTTTCCGGCGGCCGGCCGCTTTGCTCCAGGCACTTCTAGAGAAAGACGACGCACCGAAACGGCCGTGATTTTTGCGTCGCCCCTTATGAGTCGCGGCAAAAGTTCGGGCGCTCAAGTTCAAACGCCTCGGCGCGACCCGCCTACTCCACCTTGATTCCGCGGGCCTCAATCGTTCCCGCGGTCGCCCTATCGAGATTGGCGATCGCCTCGCCCGCGTCGGCACGGGCACGCACTTCGCGGCTGCGCGCCGCGATCAGGTCGGTCTGCCGTTCGAGCACCAGGAATACAGTCGACGTTCCCGCTTGAAATTGCCGCTGCTCGCTCTGGTATTGCTCTCCTGCCGAGTGGCTGGCGATGGCCGCTGCCTGCAGGCGCGCCTGCGTGGCGATCACACCTTGCAGCGCATTGCGCACGTCCGCCTCAATCGCCATCCCCACCTGGTCCTGCACCGTTCGCAATCGCCGCCCCTCGGCTTCTGAGATGGCGGCCTGCGCCTGCGCGGTGCGATTGTGCAGCGGCAGCGAGATGTTGACGCCCACCTGCGCGGTGGGAAACGTTCCCGCCGCCAGGGTGCTGAGCGATTGCCCGTAGTTGCCCGTGAGAAGGGTAGGCACGAACTGCGTACCGGGCGGGAAGAAAAGCGCCAGCGGATTGTTGCCGATGGTGGTCGGAATGCCCGCGAGCCCCGATTCCGCAAGGTTGGCGAAGAGATCGACGCGCGGTTTGGTCTGCTCATGACTGAACTTGGTGTCGAGCCGGTTGACGTCGAGCGCCAGCGCGGTCTCCGAAAGTTCCGGTCTCGATTTAAGTGCGCGTGCGATGGCCTCTTCCAGGCTCGGCGGTTTGGCCTCGGCATTGAGCGGCGAATCCACCACCAGCGCCATGCTCCACATCAGGTCGGTGCGGTTGGGCAGCATCATGGTTTTCAGATTGTTCTCGGCCTGCGTGAGCAGTTGCTGCGCTCCGAAGAGCGACTGCTCGAAGGTCGCCACCTGGGTTTGGGCCGCCACCACATCCACCGGCGCGAGCACGCCCTGGTCGGCCAGTCGCTGATTGCTCGAATATTGCCGCTCGGCCAGTCGCACCGCTTCCACCTGCACGTCGAAGTTGTGCGCCGCGTAGTCCAATTCCCAATAAGCGTTCACCGCCTGCGTCACCACTTCGATGATGCGCTGCCGCAATTGCTCCTGGCTGACCTGGCGGTTCTTGCGCGCCACCTGCAGGCGGTAGCGGCTCTCGTCGAACAGCAGGCCGCGCCACAGCGGCTGCGTCACATTGAGGTTCACCGACGTGGGATATTGCGGGTTCAACGTGTTGAACATGCTGTCGGTCTGCTGGCGCGAGTTGTTGAATTGCAGCGAGTAATTGGCGCCCGTCGCCGTGATCCCGCTCATCTGCGGACCGCCGGTCCACTGCGTCTCGGTCAGCTTGCCGGTCTCCGTGCCGCCAAGAATGGACGCCACCGGCACCACTGTACGCGTACGCGATCCGCTGAAGCCCAGAAGCGGATCGTAAGCTCCCTGTGCCGAACGTACCGCGAAGCCGGCTTCGTCGCGCTGGATGCGCGAGATCCGCAGGTCGGGATCGTTCGCCAGTGTGCGCTCGATGGCTTCCGAGAGCGTGATCTTGGTCTGGCCGGAAATGCCCGGACGCGGCGGAATGCGCACTTCCTCCAAGGCGTCGAGTTTCACCGCCTGCGTCGGCGCCGTCTGGCCGAAGAGTGAGGTGACAGACAGCATGGTTGTCACTGCCACGGCGACCGTCTTCTTGCCGCGCAGCCGCAGCGCTTCCATCACGTGCGCTATTTTGCCCGATGTGAACGATTGTCCAAGATCTTCGAACAGCGAATAGAAAACCGGCACCACCAGCAGTGTCAGCACCAGGCACAACGATTGGCCGCCCACCACCAGCACGCCGATGGAGCGATTGGTGGCGGCGCCGGTGCCATTGGCGATGACCAGCGGCGTCATACCCGCAACCAGCGCGATGGTGGTCATCAGGATGGGCCGTAAGCGGTCGCGATTGGCCAGAATGATGGCGTCATATCGCGCCATGCCGGTATCGCGCAGGCCGTTGGTGTGGTCGATCTGCAGGATGGCGTTCTTCTTCACGATGCCGAAAAGCAGCAGCAGTCCCAGGCCGGACATGATATTGACGGTCTGGTGCGCCAATAGCAGCGAGAGGATGCCGAAGGGCACCGCCAGCGGCAGGGTGAGCAGGATGGTGACCGGGTGGACGAAGCTCTCGAACTGCGCCGCCAGCACGATGTACATAAAGATGAACGTGAGAGAGAAGGCCAGCATGAAGTAATAGCCTGTGCGGCCGAGTTCCTTCGATGTGCCCGTCTTGCCAGAGGTGTAGCCAGGGTCCATGCGGAGGTGATCGGTGAGCTTATCGATGCCCGCCAGGATGGCCGCCTGCGACCCGCCGTGGGCCACGTTGCCGGAGAGCGTTACCTGCCGCTGGCGGTTGATGCGATTGATGGACGAGGGTCCCGTGCCCGGCACGATGTGTACCACTTCGTCGAGCCCCACTCCGCGGCCTTTGGTAGAAGGCACAGTCATGCGCGCCAGGTCCTCAGGGCTCACGCGGAACTGTTCCTCCGCGCGCACCCGAACGTCGTATTCGTCCTCGCCGGCTTTGAATGTGGAGGCCACCTGCCCGGCCACCAGGGTATTGAGCGCCATCTCGATATCCATCACGCTGACTCCCAGGTCGGCGGCGCGCGGCCGGTCGATCTCCAGCCGCACTTCCGGCTTCCCGCTGCGCAGCGTGGTATCGGTATCCACCAGGTTGGGAATGGTCTTCATCTGTCCCAGCAGCTTGTCGGAATACTCCGCCAGCTTGTCGAGATCCGGCCCCTGAATGAAGTACTGGATGTCGGCATTACTCTGGTTGCCGCCCACTGTGCTTACCAGGTCGACGCTGGTGTGGATGTCGGCCGGGTACTTCTTGAGTAACTGGCGCGTGCGCTCCATCAGGTCTGCCTGCGAGAGTTTACGCGCGCCGAGCTCGCTAAGCGCCACATAAATCTGCGCGTTATTCACCGACCGGTCGGCGGTCCCGCCGGCTGTCATCAAAGTGTGCTTGATTCCGGGCATGGTGTGGATATCCTGCGCGATGCGTTCGGCAAGATTGGTAGTGGCGGCGAGCGACGTGCCTTCCGGTGTCCGCACGATCACGTTGTACTGCGAAGCGTCATCATCGGGAAGGAAGTTCTTGCCCACCATGGCGAACAGCGGCACGCTCGAAAGCACCACTAGTACGCTCGCCATCACCACCGTTTTGCGATGCGCCATGGACCACGTCAGCATGGCGGTATACCAGGCGTCCAGGTGACGGAAGAGGAACGATTCCTTGGAGGAATGCCTGGCGTCGCTCTTCGCCGGCGGCTTGATGAAGCGCGAGCACAGCATGGGAGTGAGCGTGAACGACACCAGCAGCGACACCGCGATGGCAAATGCCGACGTGAAGCCGAACGAGCTCATGAACCGCCCCACGATTCCGCCCATGAAGCCCACCGGCAGGAACACCGCCAGCAGCGACATAGTGGTCGCCATCACCGCCAGGCCGATTTCCTTGGTTCCCTGAATGGCCGCGGTGAACGGCGACATGTTCTTCTCTTCCACGAAGCGGTAGATATTCTCCAGCACGATGATGGCGTCGTCGATCACGATGCCCACCATCAGGGTGAGCGCCAGCATGGTGATGTTGTTCAGCGTGAACCCCATGGCCGCCATGAGCGCAAAGGTGGAGATGATCGACGTGGGAATGGCGATCGCCGCGATCAGCGTGGTGCGTACATTCGCCAGAAATATGAAGATGATGATGGCTGCGAAGATGCTGCCCTCGATGAGATGCTTCTGGATGGATTCCACCGAGGCCTTGATGAACACCGACTGGTCGGCGACGATGTCGGCCTTCACGTCCTTCGGCAGGCCCTTGCGGATCAAGTTGAGGCGGTCGCGAACTTCGTCGGCGGTGGCCACGGTGTTTTCGCCCGATTGCTTGGCCACCACCAGGGTGACCGCCGGCACACCATCCAGGCGCGAGGCGCTGGCCGGTTCTTCGTAGCTGTCCTCGGCGTACCCGATATCGCTCACCTTCACCACGTACCCGCTGCGGTTGGCGATGGCGATCTGGTTGAACTGCGAGGCTTCGGCCACACGGCCGGTGGTGCGCACGGTGAACTCTTTCGCCCCGGCATTCAGGCTGCCGCCTGGCAGTTCCAGATTCTGCGCGCGCAGCGCGTTGAACACATCGGTCACGGTCAGGTCGTAGGCGCGCAATTTGGTGGGATCCACCAGCACGTGGATTTCACGCTTGGCGCCGCCCACGATGCTCACATCGCCCACGCCCTTGGCGTTCTCCAGATTGCGCTTGATCTGTTTGTCGGCGATGAGGGTGACGTCGCGCAGCGAGCGCGGCGCCGATACTACCACCTGCAGAATGGGCGCGGCGTCGGGATCGAACTTCTGCACGATGGGCTGCTTGGCGGTCTGCGGCAGGTCGTTGAGAATCAGGTTGACCTTATTCTGTACCTCCTGCGCCGCCACGTCGCCGTTCTTGGAGAGCAGGAACGTGATGATCACCTGCGCCTGACCTTCGGACGACACCGAGCGGACTTCATCCACCTGGCTGATGGTGTTGACCGCATCCTCGATCTTCTTGCTGATTTCGGTTTCGATCTCTTCCGGTGAAGCGCCGGGATTAATCACCGTCACCAGCACCGTGGGGATATCGACCTTGGGGAAGAGATCTACTCCCAGGCTGTAATAGGAAAAGATTCCCACCACTACCAGCGCCAGGATCAACATGGTGGCGAACACGGGCCGCCGGACACAGAGTTGAGCTAGTGCATGCATGTTAGTTGTGGCTCTCCACTACCGCGCCGTCGTACAGTTCGTTCAAACGGCTCACGGCGACGGTCTCTTTACCGCTGAGCCCCGAATTGATGCGGATCGCGCCCGCTTCGGCATCGCCCACCACCACCACGTGAAGGCGTGCCTTGCCGTTTTCGATCACGAAGACCTGGTTGGAGTCTGTGGTCTTGTCACGCAGGATTGCGCTCTGCGGCACGAATACCGCGTTCTCTCCACCGGGCAGCAGCACCCGCGCCTTGGCAAACATGCCGGGGCGAAGTTCGCCGCCGGGATTGTCGAACCGCGCCTCCACGATGAAGATGCGCGAAGCCGGGTCCACCGAATCGTCGATGGCCGTGACCTTGCCGGTGAATTCGCGGCTGGGGTAGGCCGCCACCCGGGCAGCTACCGCCATACCGATCTTGGCCTGGGAGGCGCGCTGTTCCGGCGTCTGCAACTGCAGCTTCAAGGTGCCGATCCGCACGACGGTGGCGATCTTATTATTGAGGCCGACATATTCCCCGGCGGCGACCGGACGCGCCGTGACGTTGCCGTCGAACGGCGCGTGAATGGTGGTGTCGGCCAGGCCTTTCTCGGCTTGCGCGAGCTGCGCGCGCGCCGCCGCCAACCCCGCCTGCGAAGATTCCACCGCTCCGAATCCCTGGCGCGCGCCGTTGAGCGCCGCCTCGTACTGCTGGCGCGCCGCGTTGGCCTGGGCATCGGCCGTTTCCTGCTGGGTGTGCGCCTTGTCGAAAGCGCTGCGCGAAACGTCGCCGCTCTCCACCAGATTCTGGTAGCGTTTGGCGTCGGCTGCGGCCAGTTTCGCCTGCGCCTGCGCCGATTCGTAATTGGCGCGCGCGCCCACCACCTCAGGTACGGTGTCGGGATCGAACTTGGCATCGGCGCGCAGTCCGATTCGCGATTCCGCTTGGTGAATGGCGGCGGTGGCCTGGTTCAATTGCGCCTGCGCCTGTTCCAGCCGCAGTTCGGCGTCGCGATGATCGAGCTCGCAGACCACCTGGCCCTGTTTCACGAAGTCGCCCACGTTGACCGGTGTGGCCACCACCCGGCCGGCCACCAGCGGAGCGATGTCGGAAGTTTCGTCGGCCACGAAAGTGCCGGTCTCCTCGAAGGAAGCGGACACGGTCCGCGAGGATGCCTCGGCGGTGGAGACGGCGATCTTCTGCGGCGCGGTCGCTTCCACCGTGGCGGTGGAATTATTGCCGCAACCTGCCAGCAGCAGGGCGCCTGTAAGAAGTGTGGGGAGTAAGAAGCGGTTCATTTGCGGTTCCTTGTTTGACGCGGCGCCTTTTTCACGGCTTTGCCCTGGCGGATGCCGCGCATCATGATATCGGTAAAGCTTTCGATCACTTCGGAATCGGAGGCACGCACCATCTTGAAGCCGAACAGTTCGGTATAGATGGCGTAATTCTGCGCCATGCCGGCGATGGCAGCGATCACCAGGCCGGGATCGTAATCGCGCAGCGCTCCTTCCCGCTGGCGGCGGGCAATGTACCCGCGAAACAGTTCGAAGACCGGCAGCGCGAACTCGCGATGATGGGCCAGTCCGAGTTCGTGCCCTTCCAGCGCGGCAAACAGCAGGATGCGCTCGAAGCGCGCGTCCTGGCGATACGATTCCAGAATCGCCTCGGCGAGCGTGCGCAGCACGCCGGCGTCGTCGTTCCGGTTCATGTGATTCTGAATCTCGCCCATCCACTCTTCATGGCGGCAGGATTCCGCCTTGGAATCGAGCACGGCGGTGTAGAGCGCCTGCTTGCTGGGAAAGTGGCGGAAGATGATGGCCTCCGTCACGCCCGCTGCGGACGCGATCTCTTTGGTAGTGGCGCCGTCGAAGCCCTTGCGCGAGAAGAGTTCCAGGGCGGCATCCAGAAGCTGGCGTCGGCGGTCGCCGGCAGGCATACGGCCGGCGGAAGGGGCGGCAGGAGGCATGCGCTCATTGTAAGTCAGTACTTACTTACACGTCAAGCGCCGCTTTTACAAGCTCTTTACAGGTCCGCGACGATCCCACCGGCCCGCATCCTTAGGATGGACTCATGGACCATCCCCAGTGCTATCGCGACACACATCTCCTGGTGGATTTCGAACGCCGGTCGGCCACTCTCGATACGCAGCCGATGGCGCTCACCCGCAAGGAGTACGACCTGCTGGCCCTGCTTGTGACGTACGCCGGCGTGATCGTGCCGCGCGCTGAATTGCTGATGCGCGTATGGGGATACGGCGCCGGAATCCGCACGCGTACGCTCGACGTCCACATCCGCCATCTGCGCTGCAAACTGGGCGTGTATGCCGATTCCTACATCGAGACCGTCTTCGGTGTGGGCCATCGCTTCCAGCCCTACGGCTCGTCGCGGCGGTTGCAATCGTCCGCGATGGAGCCGCCGGCGCTCGCATTGGGCGTCTAGCGGAAGACCCGGAAACGGTGCATCGCTCCCTGGCGGCCACGGCTCTGTCGCGGTCCCTCGCGAATTCACGGCGGCACAGGTTCCGCCATCCGCGTCCCCCTTTTCCCGGCGAATTTTCTTGATACGAATCGCCTCTGCCGCCGTATAGATCAATATGCGTTATGCTGTCCGCTCGCTGCTCAAGACTCCCGCCTATACCATCGTCGCCCTGCTGACCCTCGCTCTGGGAATCGGAGCCAACACCGCGATCTTCAGTGTTGTCAACCAGGTGCTGCTCAATCCGGCGGGGGTTTCCGACCCCGGGCGGGTGGTATCGGTACGCGTCAAATACGATAAGCTGGCGATGCGCAATATCGGCGTCTCTGTCCCCGATTTCGCGGACGTGCTGCACAGCACCCCGCAATTCGAGGCGGCCGCGCTTCTCAGCACCGCCGATTTCAATTACACCGGCTCCGGAAGTCCCGAGCGGCTCAACGGCGCCTCCGTCTCCTGGCGCTGGTTCGATGTCTTCGGCGCCCGTCCGCAATTGGGCCGCGTCTTCCAGCCGGAGGAAGACAGGCCCAACGCCAATCGCGAAGTGGTGCTCTCCTACGCCGCCTGGAAGCGCCTTTTCGGCGAAGACCCCCACGCAGTGGGCCGCAACATCGAACTGAATGAGATTCCGTATCGCATTATCGGCGTGATGCGGCAGGATTTCCGCTGGCCGGCCAACATCGATCTCTGGGCGCCGCTCGGATTGGCAGATAACGCATATGACCCGGGCAACCGCTTCAACGAGAGCTATCAGGCCGTCGCGCGTCTTCGCCCCGGCCTGCCGTTCGCTTCCGCTAACGCCTTCGTGAACGTTCTCGGCGACCGCGTGAAAGCGGGCAGCGACCGGGGCGCCGAGTACGCGCGCGATGCGGCCTGGGGAATGTTTCTGATGCCGTTCACCGATTACGTGGCCGGCGATACGCGCACCCCCATGCTGGTGTTGCTGGCGGCTGTCGGGTTCGTGCTGCTGATCGCTTGCGCCAATATCGCCGGACTGATGCTGGCGCGCGCTTCCGGGCGCACGCGCGAAATGGCCGTGCGCGCGGCGCTCGGGGCGGCCCGCTGGGATCTCATCCGGCAATCGTTCTATGAAAGCATGGCGCTGGCCGCGGGCGGCGCGGTGGCCGGAGTGGGCGTGGCTCTCGCCGGCGTACGCGGCCTGCTGGCGCTGGCGCCGCAAGGTCTCCCCATCGCGGTGAGCGTACGGTTGGACGGCCCGATGCTGGCGTTTGCGGTACTGGTGGCCGCCGTCGCCGGGTTGATTTTCGGCGTGGGACCGGCATGGCAGGTCTCGCGCATGAACCAGTTCGAACTCTTGAAAGAGGGCGGCCGCGCCAATTCCGCCGGGCGGGGGCGCCAACAGTTGCGGTCGTCACTCGTAGTGGCGGAAGTGGCCCTGGCGCTGGTCCTGCTGGTGGGCGCGGGACTCTTCCTGCGCAGCCTGGCGGCGATTGAAGATGTCAATCCCGGCTTCGAGCCCGGCGGCGTAATGGCGGGCGGACTTTCCCTGCCGCGCGCGCGTTACGACACCGGCCCCAAGCAACTGGCCTTCTACCAGGCTGTGCTCGACAATTTGTCCGCTACCCCCGGGGTCGCGGCGGTGGCTGCCGGGGTGCCTCTGCCTTTCAGCGGCAACGCGGGCTCCGCGTCCTTCGAGATCGACGGCCGTCCGTCGCCGCCCGGCGACCCGGGTCCGCACGGCGACATCGGGGCGGCAAGCGCCGATTACTTCGCCGCCCTGCGCATTCCCATTCGCCAGGGCCGCGTCTTCACCGCGCGGGACCGCGCCGATACGGAACCTGTAGCGCTGATCGACGATGTGCTCGCGCGGCAATACTGGCCGGGACAGAATCCCGTGGGGCAGCACATTCGCCGCGGCAATGCGGCGGCGTGGGCCACCATTGTGGGCGTGGTGGGGCATGTGAAGCAATCCGATCTCGCCGGCGAAGACATCAAGGGCAAATATTATTTCCCGCTCTTCCAGATGCCCCTGCCGTTCATGAGTTTCGTGATGCGCGCGCCCGATCCGGACCGCCTCGCCACGGCGTTGCGCGACGCCGTGCATGCAGTGGACCCCACGCAGCCGGTTTCGCAGATCCGCCTGATGACCGAAATGGTGGACAGTTCGCTCGCCCCGCGGCGCTTCGTGGTGACCGTGCTGGGCGTGTTCGCCGCCATGGCGCTGGCCATGGCGCTGATCGGGCTCTACGGCGTCATCAGCTACGCGGTGACACAGCGCACGCAGGAGTTGGGCGTACGCATGGCGCTGGGCGCGCAACCGGCGGAGATCATGCGGCTGGTGCTGGGGCAGGGAATGAAACTCGCGGGCGGCGGCGCGGCGGCAGGCCTGGCGGTATCGCTGCTGTTGAGCCGTTTCCTCCGCGGCCAACTGTTCCACGTGAGCGCCTTTGACCCGCTGACCTTCGCGCTGATGGCCGCCGCGCTCATCGCCGCCGCACTGCTGGCAAGCTACATCCCGGCGCGGCGCGCTACGCGGGTGGATCCCATGGCAGCGCTGCGTTGTGGGTGACGGTAGCTGAATCTATAGCGCGGCGCACGCTGGTAAGCCCACGAGTTGCTGTATGCCGCGCTGCTGGCGTTCCAGTCCCGGCACGTCGCGCCACGCTATGAGGGGACCCGATCGAACTACGCGATGAACGCCGCGGCTACCGGCCGGTCGCCCACCGGAATTAGCGTGAAGATGGGCGCCGGCGCCGGCCGGAAACGTCGATAGGCGCCGCTCGGCGTGGTCGATAGCGCCAGCATCCGCACCACCGCCATATCGCCCGACTTCTCATCGAGCACCAGCGCGTACTGCCCATCGGGCGTGAGCAGAATGCGGCACGGTCCGCGCCCCACCTCTACTGCCGCCACCAGGCTATAGTCGCGGATGTCCAGCACGGTGATGCCGTCGGCCTCCGGATTGGTCACCATCAAATACGGGGGGTTCACGTCCTTGGGAGTGGCGGTCATAGACCCCGGCGCCCGTCCGGCAAGAACGGTCTGGCCGATTTCGGTTTCCGATGGATAGAGCACCACCACGGCATCCATCCCGTCGCCTGTAATGAAGAGTTGGCCGCCGTCGCCCGAGACGCAGAACTGGCGCGGCGCCAGCGGTAGCGGCAGACGCACCACCGTCTTTCCGGTGGCGGTCTCGAAGATGGTGGCGGTGCGCTCGCGCCAACTGCCCGCCGTCACCTGGGCGCCGTCCCATTGCAGGCTTACCAGCGACGGCTCGTCCTGGGGAACGATGGTGTGCTCGATAGCGCCGGTGGCCAGCGACGCCAGCCAGATGGTGCGTCCTTCCCGGCTGGCGATGGCGGCGATGGGCACTTTGCGCTGCTGGTGCATGACCAGATCGAAGGCTTCGGGCGCGGCCGCCAGCGGGATGTGCCGTCTCGGTCGGAGCGTATCGAGCGGCAATTCGATGAGAGCAGCCGGGTCGCGATAGAGCACCCACAGCGCGTCCCCCTCGGGTGAAAGCTGCATGGATATCGCCTGATTGCCGGCGCGCACCTTGCGGCTGATGGCGTAGGTGGCCCCATCCACTTCGAACACGGTCCCGGCGTCGGGCGCCAGCACCAGCACGCGCGGACGATGCGGGTGGGCCAGCACGGCTGACGGCGCGGCGTCGAGCGCGACGTGGCGGAGCACGCGGAATCGCTCCATGCTCACTACCGCGATGGAGCGGTCGCCCTGGTTGGCGACGAAGCAATAGCCGGTGATGCGCGGCGCTTTCTGCCTGCCGCAGCCGGCGAGCGCCGTGGCGCCGACCAGCCACGCCCGCCGGGAAATAGGAATCTCAGTCACTGACCTCTTATCTTACGTGCGCAGCCAAGGGGAATGCGACTCAGATGGAGGGCTGTAGAACGGCCTGCCCTGGGTGCCAGTTGCAGGGCGTGAGGTCGCCGGTCTGAAGGGCGTCGAGCACGCGCAGCACTTCCACCGGATTGCGGCCCACCGAAAGGTCGTTGACGGAGACAAAGCGGATGACGCCCTGGGGATCGACGATGAAGGTGGCGCGCTGCGCGACGCCCTCTTTGGGATCGAGAATGCCCAGCATGCCGCACAGGTCCCGGCGGATATCGGCCAGCATGGGGAAGGGCAGATTCTTGAGATCTGGATGGTGTTGCCGCCAGGCCAGGTGGACGAATTCGGAATCGGTGCTGCCGCCCAGCAGTTGTGTGTCGCGCGCCTCGAATTCCAGGTCCAGCGCGCCGAATGCCGCGATCTCCGTCGGGCAGACGAAGGTGAAATCCTTCGGCCAGAAAAAGAAGACCTTCCACTTACCGGGATAATCGCCGTCCGTAATCGTGCGGAACGTCTTGCTTTTCTGGATGCTCACGGTAGCAGTGAGAGAAAACGATGGGAATTGCTCGCCTACGCCTAACATAGTTATCCTATTCGACTTTCGGATTATATTATCTTCTGAAGTTAGATTATAGCGCGGAGGGCCGGCGTGGCGGTAGTGAAGGCGGCAGATCGGCGGAGCCTCTTATGCCAGCGCTTCACATATGCGCGTCTGGAGAGTAGCGAGTTCGGGGCATCGTTCGAGAAGGCCGCGGAGATTGGCAAGAGTATGTTGCATGAGGCGCACACGCCCACTGCCGGGGCTCCGGTCGCCGTGCTGCGCGAGGAAGGGCGCGAAGACATTTTCTTTGACGGATGTATCGGCACGGACCGCCGGCCAAAGCTGGCTGAGCTTGTCGAGATGTCCGGCGAGGAGCCACGCCTCGACTTCCTCGATGGCCGCACAGCAGACGAGTTTGGGGCCATGTTGTGCTTCCAGATTGGCAAAGAGATCGGCCCTGCCTTGGTGATTGCCGTCGGCGTCAGGCAGGAAAAGAAAGAGATGGAATTGAGGGGAGTCCCGAATAATGGCTGGAAGTTCATCGCGAACCCGTTCAAAACCTCTTACAGCGAGATTGCTCCATATGCTTACCTTGGCACGCGGTTTATGACATTCACGTAGCAGACGGGAAACGAGTGGACGCAGAATATGCTGGTCATTAGTGTAGTCCTCGGAGATGACGAGCACGTTGTAGCTCAAACGGCGGTCTCCAACCAGCCTTGAACAAGAAGGTCCGATATCGGATGCCGGCGCGCGACTTCGATCAGGTGCGGGACTTCAGAAAACGGTGTTATTTTCGTTGCTCCCGACTCCTCGTCTTTGCTGAATAGGAAAACGTGGCGATAGTCTTCCTCGTCCAACCAGGCGATCGTGTAAGGGGAGTGGGTGGTGGCAATCACTTGCTCAACGCCCTGGCCGGTTTGCGACTTGAGAAGCTCCATGAGAAGCTGGAGTCGCGTCGGATGAATGCCTTCTTCGATTTCTTCCAACAATAGGAGGTTCGGGGAATCGGGCTGGAAGAAGGCCGCCGCTATCGCCGCGAAGCGGAGGGTACCGTCCGATAGGATCGGGGCCGGATAGTCCTCCCCTCTGAGGCGGAATGCGAAGAGCGGATCCTTCATTGCCCCGGTCAGGACCTGCACGTCGTCGAGTTCTGCCGGTGTAAGTTCCTTTAGCCACGACGTGTACGCAGACGCTGTCGCGACGTTGCTCAGGATTGATCTAACAAGCGCAGCGAAGTTCTCGCCGTGCTCGCCCATACGGGTGGCAAAGGGTAGTGCCGAGTATTCTCTCTGTATCGCGGAGGATGGCCGCAGCATCTGCATGTTCGCGAAGTGCTCCGCGAGGTCGGCTGAACCTTTCAGCGATGGTCTTTTGCCGAAAGGTATGCCATCGATAGTCTCGCCATTGATCCGCTCGGAATACACCCGGGCATCCGTGGGCGAGATCGTGAATGTAATTGCATAGTTGACTGGTGCCGCACCAGTGACGGCCGTAGTTCGGACACGGAAGTCGATATTACCGCCGGTTCGCCCGAACGTCTCGGCGTAATTGCTTCCTCCGCGAACACCTTCCCAAACCTCAGAATTCGCGCCTTTCGGCTTACCATTGAAGATTTCGTCTGCGGTGAATCCGTACCCAATCCCCTGCAGCACCCGCAACGCTTCCAGAAAATTCGTTTTCCCGCTGGCGTTCGTGCCTACAAATATATTGAGCGGACCGAGATCGAGCGAAACCTTCTGCAAACTCTTGAAGTTCTCGATCTCGATGTGGTCGATCATGCTCCGTCCCGCCTCCACACCATCTTCCCACCCACTACCGTCGCTACCGGACCGCCGCGGAAGGTGTGGCCGTCGAACGGGGAGTTGCGACTGCGGGAAGGAGACTGATTCACGTCGTACGTCCAGCTCAGGTCGGTGCTGAAGATGGTCACGTCGCCGGGGGCTCCGGTGGCCAGTGTGCCGCGCCCAAGATGCAGCACCGATTCGGGCCCAGCCGTGAAGAGTTCCACCATGCGAGCCAGTGTCAGTTTGCCGGGGTGGACCAGGTGCTCGAGCGCGAGGCCGATGGCGGTTTCCAGTCCGATGATGCCGAACGGACAGCGCTCGAATTCCTGCATCTTATCGCTGCCGGCGTGCGGGGCATGGTCGGTGGCGATGGCGTCGATGGCGCCGGCGGCGAGGGCCTCCAGCACCGCGTCGCGGTCGCCGCAGGCGCGCAGCGGCGGCTTCATCTTATAGTTGCTGTCGTAAGCGCGCATGTTGGCATCGGCCAGCGCAAAGTGGTGCGGCGTGACTTCGCAGGAGACGGGCAGGCCCTGGCGGCGCGCGTATTCCACCATGCCGACGGCGTTGCGCGTGGAGATGTGTGCCACGTGGTAGCGCGCGCCGGTGAGTTGCGCCAGCACCAGATCGCGGGCCACCATCACATCCTCGGCGGCAGAAGGGATGCCGCGCAGTCCCCAGCGCACCGCTGCCGCGCCTTCGTGCATATCGCCGCCGGCGCTCAGATTGAGATCCTCGCAGTGCTGGATGATGGGCAGCCCGTACGATTTGGCGAATTCCATGGCGCGGCGCATCACGCGCGCGTTCATCACTGGCAGGCCGTCATCGGAGATGGCGACCGCGCCCGCTTCCTTCATACCGCCGATGGCCGCGAGTTCCTCACCGGCGCTGCCCTTGGTGATGGCTCCGATGGGAAACACGTTGACCACGGCGCTGCGGCGGGCGCGTTCCACGATATAGCTGGTGACGGTGACGCTGTCGTTCACCGGCTTGGTGTTGGGCATGCAACAGACGGAAGTGAACCCGCCGGCGGCGGCGGTGCGGGAGCCGCTCTCGATATTTTCCGCATGCTCGAATCCCGGCTCGCGCAGGTGCACGTGCATGTCGATGAAGCCGGGTGCGACCACCATCCCGGTGGCGTCGAAAACCTCCGCGTTCGGGGCGGAAAGATCGGGCGCAACGCCGGAGATACGGCCATCGACGATGAGGACGTCGGCGATGCGGTCGGCGTGCGATGCCGGGTCGATGACACGCCCGTTCCTGATGACGATCGGCATGGGCTATCCAATTACCTTTTCGAGTACGGCCATACGAACGGCGATGCCGTTTTCCACTTGATTGAGAATGACGGAGCGCTGGAAATCGGCCACCTCCGACGAGAGCTCGCGGCCGCGATTGATGGGGCCCGGATGCATCACGATGGCGTCGGGCTTGGCGAGGTCGAGATGTTCCAGGCGAAGACCGTAAAACTTGAAATACTCGCTCGCGGGGAACGATGCTTCGTGCTGGCGTTCAAGCTGCACGCGCAGCATCATGACGACGTCGGCGTCCCGAATGGCTTCGCGGATGTCGGTGGTGAGGCGGACACCGGGCGCGAGTTGCGCGAGTTCCTTGGGAAGCAGAGAAGCCGGGCCGCAGAGCACGATATCGACCCCGAATTTCGATAGCAGGAAGACGTTCGAACGGGCGACGCGGCTATGGGCGATGTCGCCGATGATGGCGACGCGCAGCCCTTCCAGATGGCTGGCGCGGTCGAGAATGGTGCGGGCGTCGAGCAGCGCCTGGGTAGGATGCTCATGCGTGCCGTCGCCGGCGTTGATGATGGGGGCGCGGAGGTGTCGGGCCAGGAAATGAGGCGCGCCTGAGGCGGAGTGGCGCATCACGATGGCATCGGGGCGCATGGCGGCGAGGGTGTTGAGCGTATCGACGAGGGACTCGCCCTTGGAAACGCTCGACCCCGACGCAGTGATGGAGATAGCGTCGGCGCCCAGGCGCTTGGCAGCGATTTCGAAACTCGTCCGGGTGCGCGTGGACGCCTCATAAAAGAGGTTGACGATCATCTTTCCGCGCAGAGTGTCGAGCTTCTTGAGAGTCTGACTTTGAATGGGCTGAAAGTCCTTGGCGCGCGCCAAAATAGCTTCGATCTCGGCGCGATTCAGCTCCTCGATCCCCAGCAGTCCGGCAGGCATGTGGTGAATTATGCCGCTCCCGCGTCGGCCCTTTCGACGAGCAGTACTTTCTCTATGCCGTCGATTTCCTGAAACTTCACTTCGATGATTTCGATGTCGCTGGTCTGTACATTGCGGCCCACGAATTTAGCTTCGATCGGCAGTTCGCGATGACCGCGATCGATCAGCACCAGCAACTGAACGCGCGCCGGGCGGCCGTGATCGAACAGAGCGTCGAGCGCGGCGCGAATCGTGCGGCCGGTATAGAGCACGTCGTCCATCAGAATAATGTCTTTCCCTTCGACGCTGAAGGGGATGTCGGTCGAGCTCACGACCGGCTTGATGTCGACGGTGGAGAGGTCGTCGCGATACAGGTTGATGTCGAGGATGCCGACGGGGACTTGCCGGGTCTCGAGGGCTTCGATCTTGGACGCCAGGCGCTGCGCCAACGGGACGCCGCGGCGGCGGATGCCGATGAAGGCGAGGAGGTCGAGGTCCTTGGTTTTCTCGAGGATTTCATGAGCGAGCCGGACGAGCGTACGGTCGATCTCAGAAGCGCTCATGAGTTGGGCTTTCTCTCGCGTTAGGGACATAAGGCTCCGAAGGACAGGGTAGCATGGCGGCCGGTGGCGGCGGCTGGCCATAGTAGAATCGTCGGCTAATGAGTAAGAGTACGCTGGTGGTTCGCCCCGCGGCGCGCTGCGTGGCGGTGCGATTGCTGTGCGCCGCCCTCCTGGCAGCCTGCGCGTGTGTCGGCTGGGCCTGGTGCGGCAGTACGCTCGGGCCGGACAACATCGCCATGCCGGGCGCCTATCTCCTGATGCTGGCGCTGGCGGCGGGGTTGGCGATCGATGCGTCTCTGGCGCGGTTCACGGTCCACGATGACGCGGTGGAGATCCGCCGGCTGACCGGCTCGGACATCTACATCCGCAACCGCGAGCCGGTAGGGCCGGGATTCCGGGCGATCCTCGAGGCCTGGCGCATGAGCTTGCGCCAGGGGGACCTCGACCAGATTGCCACGGTGCCATCCGTCACATATTCCCCCGGATCCCGCAGGCCGCCCGGCGCGAACTATGTGATCGTCTGGCTCGTTTTTATCGCGGCGACCGCTGAGGCCGTCCGCTCAACTTACCAGGAACTCCTGGGCGCACTCTGGCTGGCGCCGTCCATTGCGGTTCTCGGTGCCCGATTGATGGGGTATCGGCTTCGCCGGGAGGTGCCGATCAAGGGGCCGATCTTTTTCTTCGGCGCGGTTTACCTGGCAGCGGTCCTGCTCTCGCTGGTGGCGACGGACAGCATGCAGGTGGACTCGTGGCAGAACGGCGCGGCCGTGGCAGCGCTCACTGCGCTGGCGGTGGTAGCGCTTATCGGGGCGGCCTACGGTTGGGACACCGCGCTGCGGTGGACCAGTTGGAGTATTGTGCTGGTGGTATCGGTAGGGATGGTCTACGCGTTCAACGCGGTATTGCAGGCGAATGCCATGTGGGACCGTTCGCGGACCACCCAGCCGGTTCCGGTGGTGACGAAGTGGCTCCAGCATGGCGGGAAGTCGACTGCGTTTCGCGTGCGGGTGGCGCCGTGGGGGCCGGTGGCGGGGCCGGAAGACCTCCTTGTAGATCGGACGGTCTACGATTCGCTGCGGCCGGGGGATGCTCTCTGCGGCGAGGCGGGGCGCGGAGCATTCGGCGTGGCATGGCACATCGTGCACCCGTGCCGCGCCGGTCATACTCCGGCAGAGACGATGCCGCACGCGGCCGGTTGCGCCGGCCGGGATTCCAGCCCGGACCGGAACCGTAAGTGGCGCCGGCGGGTAAGTTCCACCAACGGCGTCCAGACTGCGTGGACTAAGTGGTGGCGGATGAGGAAATGCCACAGCCGGTTAGAGCGCTTATAAAGGTAGGACATGCCTAAGTACGGCGGGACGGCGCGCCAGTCGGCAGGGCGGCGGCGCCAGATGGAAGCGTGCGAAAAGAGGCGGCGGTAGATCCAGGCGTAGCCTTCCTCGAGTTCCTCCGGCGACATATGGTGGGGGCGGAAGACGGCATGGGCCGTGTCGTAGAGGCTCCAATCCTGGTGGAGCAGCCGGCCTTGCGACTCCATCTGGTGGAAGAGCGGAGTGGCGGGATAGGGCGTAAGGATGTGGAACGTCGCGCACTCCAGGCGGTTCTCTTCCACCCATTCGGCAGTGCGCGGGAAGACGTCTTTACGGTCGTGGTCGAAGCCGAGGACGAAGGAGCCGTTGACCTGGATGCCGTTGTCGTGGAGGAGGCGGACACGGCGCGCGTAGTCGGCCGTACGGGGCGTCTTCTTGCGGGCGTCGGAGAGGTTCTGGTCGGTGAGGGATTCGAACCCCACGAACACGCCAGTGCATCCGGCCAGCGCCATGTCGCGGACCAGCGTGGGGTCGTCAGTCACATCGATGGAAACGGCGGCGCTCCAGATGCGTTCGAGCGGGCGCAGTGCGCGGCACAGTTCGCGGAGATAGCCGGGGCGGGAGCCGAGATTGTTATCGACAAAGACGGCGTAGGGCTGCTTGCCGGCAGCGAACTCGGCGGCGATCTGCTCGGGGCGGCGCATGCGGTACGGCATACGGAGGCCGTCGGTCGCCAGATAGCAGAAGCCACAGCGATTGTGGCATCCGCGCGTGGCGATCAGGCTGGTAGTGGTCAGGAAGCTGTCGCGCGGCAGCAGGGTGCGGCGCGGCGCCGGATCGTCGCAGTAGTCGTTTTCATAGTCGGCGGCATAACGAAAGGCCAGGCGGCCGGCTTCCACATCGGCCAGGATGCGGGGCCAGAGTTGGACACCGTCGCCGAGCGCCAGGGCGTCGGCGTGCAAGGCGCACTCCTCGGGGCAGGAAAGGACATGCAGTCCGCCGAGGATCACCTTGCTGCCGCGCGTGCGATACCAGCGGGCAAGTTCGAAGGCGCGGCGGGCGAAGGTGAGGTGTACCGTGATGCCGACCACCTCGGGCATGGGTTCGAACGGCGGGCGGCCGTCCAGGAGATTTTCGTCCCAGTAGCGTACCTGCCAGTGGGCGGGCGTGGCGGCCGCGAAGCTGGTGAGGGCGAGCGTGGGGGTGAGGACATGCTTGCCGAAGGAGGCATGCGGGTCCTTGGGGTAGAACGGGTTGATGAGAAGCGCGGAGCGCGGGGCCACCGGGCCGGCGTGGGTTTCGGGATCGAGCACGGGCGGGTGGGACATGGCGGCTGGCATCCACATGCAAGTACTTTATAACATAAAGTAATCTGTGTCAATATAAGGCGCGAAGCTGCCTGGTAATTGATAATATTCGAAATCTCGAATATACTGAAGTTTCTATGCAGAACCTTCTCCGGACATATAAGGCCGGAGTCTTCCAGGCGCTCGGGCATCCCACGCGCATTGCCATTGTCGAAATCCTGCGGGGCGGGGAACTCTCCGCCGGCGCCATCGGAGAGCGGCTGGGCATCGAACAGGCCAACGTCTCGCAACACCTGGCCATCCTGCGCAGCCGGCAGATTGTGGCCGGCCGGAAGGAGGGCAACCAGGTGTTTTATTCGGTCAGCAATCCAGCCCTCCTCAAAGTGCTGGATATCATGCGCGAATATTTCCAGAAGAACCTGAAAGACACCGTGCAGATGCTCGGCGAAATCAAGGCGGAGCGAGCTGGCCGATGAGCCCGGGCATGCCGTGGTAGCAGCTACTGAACGCGAGCGTCTACGGGCCGCCGTCGATCGCGCCGCGCATGTGCTGCCCATGCAGGGACCCATCGGAGTCTTCGTCCACCACAACACTCTGCACGCCTTCGAGCATCTGCCTTTCGAACAGGCGGTGGTGGAGGCCGGCAGGCTGTTCGGCGCCGAACCCTTCTGGAGCGAAGCGGCCTACCGTGCCGAACTGGCGCGCGGGCGCATCTCCACCTCCGATATCGACGCCGTGCTGGCGCGTGAACCCGACGCCGCCGTGTTCCCGCGGCTGAGCCGTAGATCGCTGCGGCGGGCCATGATGACGCCCGGCGTACGCGAGTTCGACGCCGCCACCATGATGTGGCGGGCGGAGCAGGGCGACCTGGATCGCGACTTTCGCCAGGGCGCGCTGCGGGCCCTGTTCGACGCGTGCCTGGCGCGCACCGCGGCGCATGAGGACGAGCCCGAATTGCCCAGCCCGGTGGATGAGGCGATACACCCCTGGCTCATCCGCTTGTGCTCGGTATTTCTCGACCAGGGGATGGCTTACTGGGCCATGCCCGGGCGCGAACGCGGTTTCTACGCCAGTGTACGGACGCTGCTCGCTCAGCCTGGCGGCGTCTTTCCGCCATACCTGCAAGGTTTGGATCAGGAGTTCCGTCGACAGCAGGAGCGCGGCTTTGGAGCGGCGGACACAGTGCTGGACTGGTTCGCTGCGCAAGGCGTCGCGGAAGCGGATTGGTCCGGTGCTTTGGAGTTGGAGTTACTCGCGCTGCCGGGCTGGGCGGGACTGATGCGCCGGATGGAACAGGACCCCGCGCTCGCGTCCCATGCAAGCGTGCCGTGCTCGCTGATCGATTTTCTGGCGGTGCGGCTGACCATGGCGCGGGTGGCGGCGCGCATGGGCGCAGCGGAAGCCGCGCCGCGCGAGAGTCCGCTCAAGACCCGCCAGAAGCTGCGGCTCAGCCGCGCGGCACGGCTCTACGATGCGGCGCGCGTGGTGTCGCTCTCGGCCGGCGAAGTCGCGGGCCTCTCGCCGGCGGAGTGGGACGCATTCGCGGCGGAAGTGCGGGCGTGCAACGGAGTGGAGCGCCGCCGCATTTTCCAGCTTGCCTACGAACGCCGGCACGAGCGCGAGATTCTGCGCGGGCTGGCCAGCCATCGAAGCTATCGCGGCCTCTTTCCGATGAGCGGTCGTCCGGCGGCGCAATTCTTCCTGTGCATCGATGAGCGCGAGGAATCGATGCGCCGCGCCCTGGAAGAAGCGGACCCCGAAATGGAAACCTTCGGGTGCGCGGGGTATTTCGGGGTTGCCGTGGACTACAAGGGCATCGACGATCCGCATGGCGCCGCGCTATGTCCGGTCGTCGTGAAGCCGCAGCACGCCGTGGAGGAGCAGCCGAAGGCCGAAGACAGTGAGCTTCTGGAAACGCGCCGCTGGCGGCGGAGACTGCTGGGACGTTTGACGCGCTATTGGTTCGTGTCGTCGCGGACCCTGGTGCGCGGCTGGATTTCCACCAGCGTGTTGGGATTGCTCTCGGCCGTGCCGCTGGTAGGGAATCTGCTGGCGCCGCGGCAGTACGCGCGCCTGCGGGAGTGGTTGAACAAGGCGTTCCTGCCGGAGCCGCGCACCGAATTGACGCTGATGCGCGACACCGCCCAGGCACGCGATGCGGTCAGCGGATTGCTGAAGGGGTTCGCTGCCGCCGAAAAAGCGGATCGTGTGGCCGCCGTACTGGGTCCCGCCGGGCTGCGGGACGGCTTCGCGCGGCTGGTGGTGGTCTTGGGCCACGGCTCGAGCAGCTTGAACAATCCGCACGAATCGGCGCACGATTGCGGTGCCTGCGGCGGCAGGCGCGGCGGTCCCAACGCGCGCCTCTTTGCGGCCATGGCCAACCGGCCGGAGGTGCGCGAGTTGCTGCGCGAGCGCGGCATCGCCATTCCCCACGATACCTGGTTCCTGGGCGCCTATCACGATACCTGCGACGACGAGGTGGAACTGTACGACCTGGAAGAGCTGCCCGCCACCCATCGGGCCGATCTGGAGCGCGTGCGGGCTGCCCTCAGTCGGGCGCGCGGATGGAATGCGCGCGAGCGCGCCCGGCGCTTCGATTCGTGCCGCGCGGACGCATCCCCGGTAGAGGCGCTGCGGCATGTGGAAGAGCGCAGTGAACACCTGGCGCAGCCGCGGCCCGAATACGGCCACTGCACCAACGCCGTGTGCGTGGTCGGCCGGCGCAGTTTGACCCGCGGCCTGTTTCTCGATCGCCGCTCGTTTCTCGCGTCTTACGATGCCGCGCAAGATCCCGACGGCGGTTCGCTGGCCGCCTTGATGGCGGCGGTGATCCCGGTGTGCGCGGGCATCAGCCTGGAATATTACTTCTCATTCGTCGACAACGACCGTTACGGCTGCGGCACCAAACTGCCGCACAATGTGACGGGGCTGGCCGGCGTGATGGACGGACACGCCAGCGACTTGCGCACCGGGCTGCCGTGGCAGATGGTGGAGATCCACGAACCGGTGCGCATGCTCTTTGTGGTGGAGACCACCCCCGAAAGGCTGATGCGGGTCGTCAACGCCAGCACGTCCACCCGCCAGTTGGTGGAGAACCGCTGGATCCGCGTCGCCACCATCGATCCCGATTCGGGGCGCGTCTACGTGCGTCGTGACGGCGGCTTCGAAGAGTTCGCGGACGCGCTGGAGCGGCTGCCGGTGGCGCTTTCGTCGGCCGAATGGTATCGCGGCAAAGCGGAACATTTGCCCATGGCCTGGATTCAAACCGGCGCGGCAGGCCGGTCATGATCGATTTCTGGCAAGCCGCGCTGCTGTTTACCATCCTCGCGCCCGGCCTGGTATTTGCGCTGCTCGCGCTCGCCTGGCTGGCCGGCTGGTCTCCGGCGGAACGCGTGGTCGCCCGCATTACCGCGCTCACCTATTCGGCCTGCGTGCTGGCGGTGGCGGCAATCGTCGCGCGCCTCGTTGTGACGGGCGAACGGCCCATCGTGCTGGCCTTCGGCAACTGGTTCGCAGTGCACAACTACCACTTTCCGCTGGTGTTCGTGGCGGACCGCCTCTCCACGCCATTCCTCGGATTGACGGTGGCGCTGGCGGGCCTGATCGGACAGTTCTCCGCTACCTATCTCCACCGCGAGCGCGGCTACCTGCGATTTTTCCTGCTGCTGCACTTGTTCGCTTTCGGTTCGTCGCTGGCGTTCGCCGCCGGGTCGTTCGATCTGTTGGTGGGCGGCTGGGAGATCGTGGGGATCACCTCCGTCTTGCTGATCGCGTTCTTTCACCAGAGGCCGGCGCCCGTGGAGAACGGTCTGCGCGTCTTCGCGGTATACCGGGCCTGCGATATCGGGCTGCTGGTTGGGGTGTTCGCCCTGCACCATTGGGCCGGAACGGCGTCGTTCGCCGGTGGCCTGCCGTCGCTGGCAGGTATGCAGGCGACCGTTGTGTGTCTGCTGTTCCTATTGGCGGCGGCGGGCAAAGGCGCGCAGATTCCGTTCTCGGGATGGCTGCCGCGCGCCATGGAAGGCCCCACGCCCTCGAGCGCCATTTTTTATGGCGCCATCTCCATTCACGCCGGTGCTTACCTGCTGTTGCGCATCCAGCCGATGCTCACGCATGCGCCGGCCGCTGCGGCGCTGGTGGTGCTGATTGGCGCCGCCACGGCGATCCATGGGACGGTGGTGGGCCGCGCCAGTGCGGATGCCAAGACCACCCTGGCGTATGCATCCCTCACCCAAGTGGGGTTGGTGTTTGTGGAGATCGGCCTGGGCTGGCGCTGGATTGCGGTGGTTCACATCTTAGGGCACGCCACCGTTCGCACGCTCCAGTTTCTGCGCGCGCCTTCCATGCTCCACGACTTTCATCTGATGGATTCCGCCATGGGAGCCGAGCGCCCGCATGCCAGCCAGCCGATTCTGCCGGCCGCGATGCGGCTGTGGCTCTACCGCTGGGCGCTCGATCGCGCACACCTGGACACCATCCTCGACCGGTTCGCGATTCATTCCCTGGTGTGGCTATCGCACGCGTTCGCGCGGCTTGACGGCGCAGGTCTGAGCCGCCCGCGCAGGCGGCGCGAGAAAGTAGCGTTGGCAATGGCCAGGCGCGGGGGCGACTGATGGCAGACCCGGCAAAAACACTGGCAGTGGCCGCGGTCTGCGCGCCCTGGCTGGGCGGACTCCTCGCCGCGGCGATGCGCCGGCAGGCGCGCGCCGTAGGTTTCACCTCGGCATTGGTGGCAGCCATCGCCGGCACGCTTCTGCTGGCGGGTGCGCCCGCCGGGCAAAGGCTCGGGCCGGCATTGATGGCGCTCTATGGATGGTTGGCCGTGGTGGCCATGCTGGTGCTGCCGCGGCGCGACGCCAATCTGCGCACCATCGTGGGGATGTTGTGGATTCTGGGCGCTACACTGCTGGTCTACGATACCGGCAATCTGTTGGTCCTGCTGGCGGCCTGGATTCTGACCACCGTCCCCTTTCTGGCCACGCCGTGGTTCCGCGCCAGCTCATGGCGCCCGGCCGTGGGGTTGACGCTCTCCAGCGTGGCGTTGGCATTGGCCATCGGCGTCATTGCCGCGCAGGGACAGACCATGTCGATCGAGCGTTTGAAGGGTACCGCTCCGGGCGGCATGACAGTGTTCGCGCTGCTGGTAGCGGCGGTGATTTTCCGCAAGGGGATCTGTCCCGCGCACGCCTGGGTGGCCGACGCGGCCGAGACCGGGCCGGCCGTCCCCACGGCTCTTCTGTTGAACGGCCACCTGGGGGCGTTCGTGGTGGCGCGGCTGATCGTGCCCTTGTTTCCGCGCGCCATTGGCGATTTCTTCCCCGTGCTTTCTTACCTCGCGCTGGCCACGGCGCTCTATATCGCCATCCGCGCCCTCACCGAAAATTCGCCGCGGCGCCTGCTGGCATTTCTGGCGCTGAGCCAGTCCGCATGCATCCTGGCGGGCCTGGAAAGCCGCACCGCGGAAGGCATCGCGGGAGCGATGGCGCATTGGTTTGTGGTGACGGTGTCCACCATGGGGCTATTCGGTATCCTGCGGCTGCTGGAAGTGCGATTCGGTGAGAACCTCACGGCCAGCCGGCATCTGGGCCTGGCGGAGCACGCGCCGCGCCTCGCCGTATTCTTCGCCATCTTCGGGCTGGCACTGGCCGGCCTGCCGGGAACCCTCGGCTTCTGTTCGCAGGATCTGCTGATACACGGCACTCTGGCGTCGCACCCGCTGACGGGGCTGCTGCTGCCGGTGGCGATCGCCATGAACGCGGTCAGCATGTTCCGCCTGTTCACCCGACTCTTTCTGGGTCGACGCCGTACCGGCATCACGCTGATGGCGGACGCTCTGCCGCGCGAGCGCTGGGTGTTGACGGCGGGCGTACTGTTCGTAGTTCTCGGTGGACTGTTTCCCACCGCGATCGTGGCGCTAGCTTGGGCGCGGTAAGCCCGCATCCCCTCCATCCCGATCGCGGAGTATCCTGAGGAAATGCTCGCCAAGGTCGTCAAAGTGGTCCTGCTGATCGCGGTCCTTATCCAGTTCGTTCCCTTCGGGCATAACCACCTGAATTCGCCGGTGGCGAAAGAGCCCGCGTGGGATTCTCCGCAAACTCGGACCCTATTCCGTCGGGCCTGCTTCGACTGTCACAGCAACCAGACCGGCTGGCGCTGGTACGCCTACGTGGCGCCGGTCTCCTGGCTAGTCCAAAGGGATGTCGACGACGGCCGCCGGCGTCTGAATTTCAGCCAGTGGGACCAGCCCCAGAAGCACGCGAAAGATGTTGCCAGAGAGGTCAACGGAGGCGACATGCCGCTGTGGTTCTATCTACCGCTGCATCCCTCTGCCCGGCTGACGGACACCGAAAAGCAGGCGCTGATAGCAGGCGCTGAGAAAACTCTGGGCCCGCAGGCCGCACCGGGAAACTCTGAAAAGTGAGGCGGCGGACCCGCTGCCGCCGCCTCCTGACCTATCGTGCCGCCAGCCAATCAGAGCTTGCGGCTGACCATCAGAAGCCCCGGTGAGCCCAGACGGTACGGACCGTCGGCCCCCCAGGCGCTGAGTTCGATAGTTTCGAGTCCTGCCCCCCGATGCATCGTGCGTAGTTCCACCACCGTGAACACATAACTCGATGTGGGACGCGTCTCGATTTCTCCGTTGCGCACGAAAGTATAGTCGACATCCAGGCGGCTCTCGGCCACGTCATAGCGCGCTTCGCTGAGAGTAAGGATGTCGCCCGTGCGGTGCCAGCGCTTGGGCTGCAGCGTCGGCAGGATGGACTCGGCGGCCATGCCCGTGCCGAGGGCGAAGCGGCCCCCGGGTTTCAGCGCGCGCCCCACGGCGTGTAGGAATTGCGGCGCGGCAGCGCGGTCCAGGTAGCAGAAGCTGTTGCCCATGCAATAGGCGCCGTCGAAGGTATCGGACCACGGCAGGTCGCACATATCGCCGAGGACCCATTCGGCGTCCACCGGGGCGGCCCGCGCTTCGTCGATGTATTCGGCGGCCATATCCACGCCCGTAACGCGGCAGCCGCGCCGGGCGAGTTCGATGGCGTGGCGGCCGTTGCCGCAGGGGACGTCGAGGAGTCGCGCGCCGGGTTGGATGGCGAGGGCGCGTTCCAGGAATTGGACTTCGGTGGCGGTGATTTCGGGAGTCATGGCGAGGCGCCAGACATCGAGCGCGACGCCGCGGAAAAAATGAGACTGCCAATCGGACATTTTGAGGTTTACCTTTGAGAAGACACACGTAGGCTGCTGGGTGCGGCCGCGTCGGAAAGTTTATCGGACGGCAATGTATGTCAAAGGCGTAGTAAGAGGATAGCAGATGTGGCGTGGCGCGGCATATCGGATACGCCGCGCCGCACCGGTCAATCGAAACCTAGTAACTCAGTCCGAAGCCGTACGCGAAGAGCGGATTGGTGTCCTTCGAATGGGGATACTGATCCATCGAACGGGGCCATGCGAAAGACAGCTTGCCGGTAGGCTTGTAGTCGCCGAAGAGAACGTCCGCGATCCCTTCGCCTTCCGTTCCCGGCAGCCATGCCGCGATAAAGGCATTCGCCTTATCCAGCGAGTCGCCCAGAATCATCGGACGGCCGGAGAACAGAACGACGACGAAGGGGATGCCCGCCGCCTTCATGTTGTCGATCGCGGCAACGTCTTCGCGGGCCAGGCTCAGGTCGGCGCGATCGCCTTCCATTTCAGCGTAGGGCTTCTCGCCGATCACGACCACGCCGACGGTGGCGCCCTCTGCGCCGGTTCCGTCCGCTTTGAAGGTCACCTGGGCATGAGGCGCAGCTTTCTTAATTGCGGCCAGAACGGTGGTGCCGCCGGTGGTCACGTTATCGCTGCGGCCCTGCCAATCGATGGTCCAGCCTCCGCATTGATTGCCGATATCGTCGCCGTTCCTGCCGGCTACGGCGATGCGGGCAGCGTTCTTGGCGAGCGGAAGCACGTGACCGTCGTTCTTCAGCAGCACCAGCGATTCGCGCACAGCCTGGCGCCCCACCTGGCGATGTTCCGGCGATCCGAACGTCTTCCAGAGGCTGCGGTCGGCGAGTTGCGACTTCTTGGGGTTCATCATGCCCATGGCGAATTTCACGCGCAGGATGCGGGTGACGGCATCGTCGATGCGCGACATGGGAACCACGTTTTCGTTGACCAGTTCCTTGAGGTCGCTGATGAATAGTTTGTAGTGCTCCGGAACCATCACCATGTCCATGCCGGCGTTAATCGAGATGCCGATCGACTTCTTGTAGTCCTTATCGATCTGGTCGACCGCGTTGTAGTCGGAAATCAGGAAGCCCTCGAAGCCGAGTTCGTTCTTGAGAATGTCGGTGAGAAGATGCTTGTCGCCGGAAACCTTCACGCCATTCCAACTGCTGTAAGAGGGCATGATGGTGCCCACGCCGGCGGCAACGGCGGAGATGTAACCCTGCAGGTGGATGCTGCGCAGGGTGGCTTCGTCCACCACCGTATCGCCCTGATCGTTGCCCGGTTTGCCGTTGCGTTCGATCGACCCGAAGACGGTGCCGCCGTCGCCCAGATAATGTTTGGCGCAGGCCAGAACAGACAGCGGATTCTTGAGATCGTCACCCTGAAAGCCGCGAACCGCCGGTCCGGCCAGTTCCTTCACCAGCGCGGGATCTTCGGAGAAGCCTTCATACGTGCGGCCCCACCGGGCGTCCTGAGGAACGGCGACGCACGGCGCGAAGGCCCACTGGATTCCGGTGGCGCGAACTTCGTCGGCCGTGACCCGCTCTACCTTCTCGATGAGTGCCGGGTTGCGCGTGCAGCCGAGGCCGATGTTGTGTGGGAAAATGACCGCGCCGAGAAGATTATTATTGCCATGAACGGCGTCGATCCCGTAGAGCACCGGAATCTTGAGGCGCGATTTGAGGGCATGTTCCTGGATGCTGTCGTAGAGGTCCGTCCATGCTTTGAGACTGTTTCCCGCTTTGGGATCGGAACTGCCGCCCGAAAGGACGGAGCCGACCGCCAGGGTTTCGATCTCGGAAAGATCTTTGATATAAGCCTGGTCGGGCTGGGTCATCTGCCCGATCTTCTCGTCGAGCGTCATACGATCGAGAATAGGCTTGATCTGCGGATCGTAGGCGGAGAATTTGCGCAGCGGCGCGTTCGCAGGAGGGGCGGCGAAGAACGCCGGCACGACAACGGTGGCGACGAGGCACAACATGAGAGCAAACCTTGTCTTCATATGGCTCTATCTTAAATCAGGATGTCGAGGTTTTGTTGGAGGGGTCGACAGAATGCCGACGTTCCACCGAACCGCTTACTTCACCACGTAACCGCCCGCCCGCGGACTGTATTTATGATCGGTGGCGTCCACCGGACCGCACCCTTGTCCCGACAGCCCGGCATTCGCGGTGGCGGCATCCCGTCCGTCCGCCATCATCGGGCCCGGCGCCATGGCAGTGGAGATGCGGCATTCGCCGGCCGTCCAAAATCCCTTGATGGCGGCGCACTGCTGGGCGGTCCGCGCGCTGTGGTTCACCATGTACGCGCCCATTCGCTGCACCGTCTGTTGCGCGCAGGCGCTTTGCCGGTTCCGCTCGCGAATTCCATTGGCCTCGTTCTCGAGATCGGCGCGCAGGCGCGGATCGAGCTGCAAGGTACGCGGCGCATCGGCGGCGGCGCGGGCTTCATCCTGGAGCATCAGGTAGGCCCAGCTCCGCCCCATATAGCTGCGGGCTGAATCGGGTTTAATTTGGATGGCGCGGGTGTACTCGCGAATCGCCAGCAGTTGCGCGGAATGGTCGTTGGGTGAGTCGCCATAGCGGAAGCAGACTTCCGCGTAATTGTGGTGCGCGTAGAAATCGTTGGGCGCCAGTTGAATCGCCTTTTCCAGATCTTTGGCGGCAGCATACAGCCAGAAAACTCCCATCGGACTCTTGCGCGCGATGGTCATGGACACCACTCCGCGATTGGTCAGCACCGCCACGTTACGCGGGTTGGTATTGAGCTGGGCGGTGTATTGCGCAAACTGCTGCAACAGAGCCGGGTCGGCGTACTTGGCCATCTCCTGGGCGGTCGGCATGGCGTCCTTGGGAGCCATCAGACCCTGTGCCCATACGGTGGCCGTAAAACAGATCGCCAGCAAGCCGGCATTGCGGAAAGTTGCGGTCATCTTTCCCTCCTTGCTGCAATATACGCAAACCCGCGCGCCAACGGGTAAAATCTCGCACCTGCCATTACAGCCAACGCCGCACGCTCTTGCGATAGCGCTCGTACTCCCCAGGAAACACCTCGTTCAGTCGCTCCTCTTCCACCGGGATGACGATCCAGTTGACGTACGCCAGCGTCAGGGGCAGAAGCACCATCGGCCAGACCTGATTCTGCAGGCCGGCCTCTCCCAGGTAAGCGATCGCCAGGCCTACGTACATGGGATTGCGGCTCATGCGATAAGGTCCCCGCCGGATCAATTGCGAAGACGCCTCGCCCGGCACGGTGGTGGTGCGCGCGTTGTGGAAGATCGTCCAACCCCAGCCCGCAATCGCCAAGCCCACCGCGAACACAGCCCACCCCGCGATGAGCGGCGACCCACTCTTGCGGACGTGCCAGGGAAAAGCCATTTGCAGCCCGACGCCCGCCAGATACGTCAGCACGTACACCCACGGCACCGGTACATGGAGAAGAAGCTGGATCGGGTTTCCGCCAGTATCCCGCCCCGCGGCACTCATTTGCCGTCCACCGGAAGAATGCGAAAAAGAAGCGCGCGTCTCATTCGGCAGCAAGGATACCAAAACTGCGCCCGCTGCGCGAAATGTCTCCCGGGGCCTAACGCGCAGCGTCCGTGCGCTACTATGCAGAGTTACAGATCCGCTTCGAGAGGACAAAATGAAATTACGCACATTCCCGGTATTCCTGGCCTTTCTGGCGATGGGCTTCGGCGATGCGGTGGGGCCGTTCGTCAGCCTGGCGAAGAGCGAATTCCAGCTCAGCAACGCGGTGGCGTCGCTCATTCCGTTCGTGGGCTTCAGCATGTTCGGCCTGTTGTCCATTCCTGTGGGACTCTTACAGGACCAGCGCGGCAAGAAATTCGTCCTGCTCCTCGGGCTGGCGGTGGCGCTGGTGGGCTTGCTGAATGCCACTTTCGCGGTAACGTCTTTCACCGGCTTCCTGATCACGATTCTATTGCTGGGCGCCGGGGCGGCGATTCTGCAGGTGGCCGGCAACCCGTTCATGCGCGATGTTTCGAGCGAAGGAAAATACTCGCGAAACCTCTCGCTGGCGCAGTTCGTGAAGGCCATCGGATCGTTGTCGGGCCCGGTGATTCCGGTAATCGCGGCACGCTGGTTCGGGGCAAGCTGGAAGGTGATCTTTCCCATCTACGCGGTGGCCATTCTGGTCACCCTGCTGGCGGTGAGCGCGCTCCACGTCACGGAGAAGCGCGATAAAGACCGGCCGGCCACACTGGGATCGTGCCTTCGCCTCCTGGGCAACGGCTACGTCTTCGCGATGGTGACGGCCATCTTTCTGTATGTGGGCGCGGAGGTGAGCGTCAGCTCGGGCATTCCGCTGTTCCTCAAAGAAAGCTATCGCGTCGACGTGAACAGTCTCGGCCTGTTAGGGACCGGCTTGTTCTTTCTTGCGCTCACCATCGGCCGATTCTCCGGCGGCGTGATTTTGAACTGGATGTCCGCGCGCAAGTTTTTCATCGTCACCTCCCTGGTCTCCATCGTCGCGCTGGGCGGCATGTTCGTGAACGATCGCACCGTCGCGGTAGCCAGCTTCTTTCTCGTCGGGCTGGGCTTCGCCAATATTTTCCCGCTGGTGTTTTCACTGGCGGTGGAATCCCTGCCGCAGTACACCAATGAGCTGTCGGGCTTGATGGTGACCGCGATTGTCGGCGGCGCGATTCTGCCGCCCGTCATGGGGCTGGTCTCCGACCGGAGTTCGGTGCGGATCGGCTTTCTGGTGCCCCTGGCGGCCATCCTGTACATCACCTGGACGGCGTTTCTCAACGTCACCCCGCGCGCGCAGGAGGCGAAATGAGCGCCGGTAACCGTCCCCGCACCGTGATGACGCTCGACGCCGGCGGCACCAACTTCGTGTTCTCCGCCATCCGCGAAAATCGCAGCGTGGTGTCGCCGTTCATACTGCCGGCGCATGCTGGCGACTTGGAGCGGTCGTTGGACAGTATCACCACCGGCTTCCGGCGCGTACAGGAGTCGCTGGACGCTCCGGCAGCGGCTATCAGCTTCGCATTTCCAGGCCCCTGCGATTACTTCAGCGGGATCGTGATCTGCCCGGGCAATCTGCCCGCGTACCGCAATGTGCCGCTGACGGCGATTCTGGAAGACACCTTCGGGCTGCCGGCCTTCATCAATAATGATGGCGACCTGTTCGCGTATGGCGAAGCCTCGGCGGGCTTCCTGCCACACGTCAACGGGCTCCTTGAGAAGGCCGGAAGTCCGAAACGATTTCGCAATCTCCTCGGGATCACGCTGGGAACGGGGTTCGGTGGAGGCTTGGTGCGCGACGGCCAGTTGATCATCGGCGATAACTCCGCGGCCGGTGAAGTGTGGCTGCTGCGCAATAAGCTGGACCGCGACTGGAATGCCGAAGAGGGAGCGTCCATCCGCGCCGTGCGGCGGGCCTACGCGGCGTCGCGGTTGATGCTCTTCGAACAGGCGCCCGAGCCGAAGGAAATTTTCGCTATCGCGGAAGGGTCCGCCCAAGGCGATGCTGCGGCGGCGCGCGACGCATTCCGCCGATTGGGCGAGGTAACCGGCGATGCCATTGCCGAAGCGGTGACGCTGCTCGACGGCCTCGTCGTGATTGGCGGCGGGATTTCGGGGGCGCACCGGCAGTTTCTGCCCGCGATTGTGGCGGAGATGAACGGCACTTATACCGCGCCCGGCGGGGAGAAGTTCGGACGTCTGGTATCGCGCGCCTTCAATCTGGAAGACGCGGACGAACTGGCGGTCTTTTTGCAGGGTGAGGCGAAGGAACTTATCGTGCCGGGAAGCGGACGGCGGGTTCGTTTTGACGCGATGCCGCGGGTCGGCGTGGGCATCTCGCGGCTGGGCACCAGTGAAGCGACGGCCATCGGGGCGTATGCTTACGCGCTGAGCCGGCTGGAAAGCCGGTAGCACGGAACAACGCAGATGAACACGGATGGAAAAACGAAATGCGTAACGGTCGTGGGTTCTTACTCATATTGATGGCGGTCGGCTTGCAAGCGCAGACTTACACCCTGGGAATCGGCGCATATCCGGGAGATCCGAAGGAGAATTTCGCGCCGTCGATGCGCGTGGATAACTCTACTTATCGAAACCTGGCGCTTCACCGGCCGGCCTATCATTCGTCGAGCTACGACTACAATCTGACTGCGCAGTTAGTCACCGACGGTATCAAAGAGACCACCTTACCGCGTTGGATTGTAACTTCCAGCAGCACCAGTGGCGTATTTCCGAAGAACGAGCGCGAATACTTATTCGACGGCAATTGGGTGACGGGCGTCGATTTGAACGGGCACGACGGCTGGGTGCAGGTGGAGCTCGCCGGCGGCGCGGCGCCTCTCGAAATTGACCGCGTCGATTTGGATGGCACGGTGCGCGGCAATCCCGAGCCGGAGGTCTGGGCGATGTCGGTCCTGGGCTCCGATGACGGCAAGACGTGGACCGAGTTAGGGCGTACCGGCGGCATGGCGCGGCCTACCGGCGAGATCCATCCTTCCGCTCAATTCGCGGCTTCGCACAAGCGCTTCCTGCGGCTGGCGCTGAGCGATCCGCGGGCGCGGCAGTTTCATGTCAATGAGATCTCCCTCTACCGCAACGGCAAGCAGGTGCAGGTCGGAGGGCCGCACAACTTTTCCAGCTCGTGGATGAGCGCCGGCAAGAATGAGGAATGGGTGTACGTCGATCTCGGCGCCACGTGCACGTTCGATCGCGTGGTGCTTTCCTGGATCCGGCGGGCGTCGGAAGGCGCCGTGGAAGTTTCCGGCGACGCATCGACGTGGACGCAGCTCGCCGCCCTGCCGGCCACCGGGTCCACGGACGATCTCAAAGTGGCGGGCAAGGGACGGTACGTGCGCGTCCTCATGAAACAAGCGGCGGCCCCTGAGGGGTACATCTTGAGCGAGCTCGAGGTGTACGGCAAGGGCGGTCCCGTGCCGCAGGCCGCGGCGGCTCCTGCGCCAACCGGAAGCCGCATGGAACTGGCGGGCGGCGCCTGGAAGATCCAACGCGATTCGCTGGTGAAGGCCGATGCCGCCGCGATCTCCCGCCCGGGCTTCGCGGATTCCTCCTGGATGGTGGCAACAGTGCCGGGGACGGCGCTGGTGAGTTATCTGAACGACGGCGCAATTCCCGATCCTAATTTCGGCTTGAATCAGGAACTGATCTCCGACTCGTTTTTTCAGGCGGACTTCTGGTATCGCAACGAGTTCAGCGTCCCGGCGTCGTTCGCCGGAAAAAGCGTCTGGCTGAATTTCGACGGCGTGAACTGGAAGGCCGAAGTTTATCTCAACGGCGATAAGATCGGGCGCATCGAGGGCGCGTTTATCCGCGGTAAGTACGACATTACTGCCAAGCTGCGGCCCGGTAAGAATGCTCTCGCGGTGCGCCTGATTCAGAATGCGCACCCGGGCTCCATCAAAGAGCGTACTTATGATTCCACCGACAAGAATGGTGGCGTATTAGGCGCCGATAACCCCACTTACCACGCCGCCATCGGCTGGGACTGGATTCCGACCATTCGCGGGCGGGACGACGGCCTGTGGGGCAAGGTCTTCCTGACGGCGGCCGGGCCCGTGACTCTCGAAGAGCCCTTCGTGCAGTCCACCATGCCGCTGCCCGACACCTCGCGCGCCGATGTATCGATCGAAGTGACGCTGCGCAACCATTCGGCCGCGCCCGTCTCGGGAACGCTGCATGGACGCTTCGGCGATCGGGCATTCGACACGCCGGTGACCATCGCCGCGTCGCAGGATCACACCGTGAAGCAGACCCTCGCAATCGCCAATCCCAAACTGTGGTGGCCGGCGGGGTACGGGCAGCCGAATCTGTACGACGTGAGCCTGGAGTTCGACATCGGCGGGAACGGTGTGTCAGACCGGAAGACGTTTCAATCGGGCGTGCGCCAGTTTGCGTACAGCGAGGCCGGCGGCGCGCTCCGCATCTGGATCAACGGCCGGCGATTCATTCCCAAGGGCGGCAATTGGGGCTTCGGCGAATCCATGCTGCGGTATCGCGCGCGCGAATACAACGCCGCCGTGCGGTATCACGCCGACATGCATTTCAATATGATTCGCGACTGGGTCGGACAGATCGGCGACGAAGAGTTCTACGAGGCATGCGACCGCTATGGAGTGGTGGTCCAGCAGGATTTCTGGCTGGCGAATCCCTGGGACGGTCCCGACCCCGACGATGACGCCATGTTCCTGCGAAATGCAAAGGACTACGTCTTGCGCATTCGGAATCATCCTTCCATCGGGCTGTATGTGGGCCGTAACGAGGGCTACCCGCCGAAGGTGATCGACGATGGCATTCGCGCGACGCTCGACAGTTTGCACCCCGGGATGCATTACATTCCGAGTTCGGCGGATGGCGTGGTGACCGGCCACGGTCCCTACACGGTACAGACCGATAAGTATTACTTCGAGCAGCGCGCCGGCGCCCTGTTCCATAGCGAGATGGGCATGCCGGATATTGTTTCCATGGATAGTCTGAAGCTGATGATGCCGGAGAAGGATTTCTGGCCGCAGGGCAAGGACTGGGGAACGCACGATTTTACGGCGATGGGCGCGCAGAACGCCAATAACTTCCGCTCCCGGCTAGCTAAGTTGTACGGGCCGGCGGATAACCTGCAGGATTGGATGGAACTGGCGCAGTTCATCAATTATGAGGGCTATCGCGCCATGTATGAGGCGCAGAGTAAGAATCGCATGGGCCTGTTGGTATGGATGACTCACCCTTGCTGGCCTTCCCTGGTGTGGCAGACCTACGATTACTACCTCGAGCCTACGGCCGCTTACTTCGGAGCGAAGAAGGCGGCGGAGCCCCTGCATATTCAGTGGAATCCGCTGACCGATCGCATCGAAGTGGTCAACTACAGCGGCGGTGCGCAATCCGGCCTGACGGCGCACGTGCAGGTGTTGAATCTGGACGGGTCGGTAAAATGGGAGAAGTCCGCGACCCTGGATAGCACGGAAGACAGCGTGCAGGCGCCGATTCAAATGGAGTACCCGGCCGGACTCACCGCCACGCACTTTATCAAGCTGGACCTGAAGCAAGGCGATCGCCTCCTGTCCGATAATTTCTACTTGCACGGTACCGAGACCGAGAATTATCAGGGAATCCGGACGCTGGCCAAGGCTAGGGTGGATGCTAATACCACCACCGCCCGCGCCGGCGATCGCTGGATGATGACCACCACGCTGGAGAACACCTCGTCGACGCCGTTACTGAATGTGCGCTTGAAGGTAGTCCGCGAAAAAACAGGCGATCGCATCTTGCCGGCGATTTACAGCGACGGATATATCGCCCTGATGCCCGGCGAGAAGCGCACCATCGCCACCGAAGTGTACGATGCAGACACCCGCGGCGAACGCCCGCGCATCGAAGTGGAAGGGTTCAATCTGTCGGCGCGATAGAGCAAATGCGATAGTCACGCGAAGCGGATGAGCTTTGAAGTCCGGATGCGGGCATCCCGCGTTAACAAGGGCACATTGTAGGCGAGGCTGGTGGCGGCGATCAGTTCGTCGGCCGGATCGCTTCGGAAGTCGAGCGCGGCAGCCATGGAACAGACTTGCCGAGTCAGCGGCCAGATCTCGATCTGCGACAGCGCCTGCGTGAGTTGCGGACTGTCCGGCGAAAGGGTGATTTTGCCGAGTCGATGCAGTTTCGCGATCTCCCAAAGTACGATAGCGGAAAGTCCCCATCGATGGCGTGACAGCACCGCCTTTTCGTGGCGGGTGAGAGTGCCGAGCAGAGCGAAGAGCAAAACGTGGGTATCAAGATTCAGCATCCCACTCGACCCCCGTGGACAAGATGTCGCCGCGGATTTCGAACTGCCCCGCAAGGCTGCCGATCAGATCGCCGTCGCAGTCGCGGACCGGCGTGACGCGCGCCACCGGCTTGCCCCGGCGCGTGATCAGAATGCCACCGGGCGGAAGGTGGTCGAATAGCGCGAGACACTGCCGCCGGAATTCGGAGGCGTTCAGACTCTTCATAACCCATTGTACAATTGAACTGTACAACTGGGAGCGAAGCATGAAACTCCTCCTCTTTTCCGATATCCACAACGACTGGAAAGCGCTCGACCGCCTGCTCGCCATCGATGCTGATTACTACATCGCCGCGGGCGATCAGGTAACGTGGGCCAAAGGCATCGAACGCGCCGGCGAGATTCTGGCGCAGCGTGGCGATAAAGTCTACGTCCTTCCGGGCAATCACGAATCGTCCGACATGGTGGCGGAAATGTGCGCCCGCCGCGGCCTGCACGATTTCCACGAGCAGCATATAAAAATCGGCCAGTGGCACGTGGCCGGTCTGGGATACTCCAGCCCCACGCCGTTTCACACCCCGGGAGAGTACAGCGAGCAGCAGATCGCAGAGCGGCTGGCGAAGTTCGCGGAGTTATCGCCGCTCGTGCTGGTCTGCCACGCGCCGCCATTTGGCACGGCGCTCGACCAGGTGCGTCCGGGACTGCACGCGGGCTCGAAATCCGTCCGCGACTTCATCGAAAAACACCAGCCGGCGTATTTCTTCTGCGGCCACATTCACGAAGCGGAAGGCGTCGAAATCGTCATGGGGAAGACGCGCGCGAAAAATGTCGGGAAGGCTGGGCATTTGCTAGAATTGGACTGAAATCCCCATGACATTTGAAGAGTTAGAACGCGCCTACCAGCCTCTCCGCGACCAAGCCTTGGCCGTGCGGAGGTATCTTTGACGCGCCCGCCCAGAAACAGAAACTAGCCAAAACGGAAGAACAGGTCTCCGCGCCGGACTTCTGGAACCAGCCTGAAAAGAGCCAGAAAATCATGCAGGAGCGCAAGAAGTTGGAGCAAGCCATCGCCAACGACGAGCGCATCCGCAACATGACGGACGATCTTGACACGCTCTTCGAACTCGCACGCGAAGGCGAGAACGTGCAGTCCGATATCGAGCGCGACAGCAAGACTTACGGGGACCTGCTGGAGAAGCTGGAAACTGCCATGCTTCTCTCCGGCCCCAACGACGCGTGCAGCGCCATCGTCACCATCCATCCGGGCGCGGGTGGCACTGAGAGCCAGGATTGGGCCGAAATGCTACTGCGCATGTACCTGCGATGGGCGGAGCGCGACGGCTTTCAGACGGTCGTTACGGACCGCCTTGAGGGTGAAGGAGCCGGCATCAAGTCGGTGACGTTCGAAGTGAATGGCGACAACGCCTACGGCATGCTGCAGTCGGAAATCGGTGTGCACCGCCTGGTGCGGATCTCGCCGTTCGATGCCAATGCGCGCCGCCACACCTCCTTCGCGTCGGTGTTCGTCTACCCGCAGGTGGACGACGAGATCAAGATCGATATCAAGCTGGACGATCTGCGCATCGACACCTTCCGCTCCTCGGGCGCCGGCGGGCAGCACGTCAACATGACCGATTCCGCCGTGCGCATCACGCATTTCCCGTCGGGTATCGTGGTGCAGTGTCAGAACGAGCGGTCCCAGCACAAGAATCGCGATACCGCCATGAAGCAGTTGAAGGCGCGCCTGTACGAGCGGGAACTCGAAAAGAAGCGCGAGGAGACACGCAAGACCGAGGACACCAAGCTCGAGATCAACTTCGGCAGCCAGATTCGCAATTACGTGCTGGCGCCTTACCGGCTCGCGAAAGATCTGCGCAGCAGGTTGGCGCTGGGCGACGTCGACCGCGTGCTGGATGGCGATCTGGAGCCTCTGATTCACGCTTTCCTGGTGTGGCGCAAGACCGGAAAAATTGCCGGCGACGACAAGGACGAATCGCCGGAGTGAGTGTCGAGCAGGCAGCCGCGCTGATTCGCGCCGGGAAGCTGGTGGCGTTTCCCACCGAAACGGTGTACGGGTTGGGAGCGAACGCGCTGGATGCCGCGGCCGTGGCGCGCATCTTCGACGCCAAGAAGCGTCCGCGAACCAGTCCGCTGATCGTCCACGTCGATTCCGTCGAAATGGCGCGCGGGCTGGCGGCGGAATGGCCACCGGCGGCGGAAACCTTGGCGCGCCGGTATTGGCCCGGCCCTCTGACTCTGGTGTTGCCCAAACGCCCCGCAATTCCCGATATCGTCACGGCGGGGCTGGCGACCGTTGGCTTGCGTATTCCGGCCCACCCTCTGGCCTTGGCTTTGATTCGCGCCGCCGGTTTGCCGATCGCCGCGCCCAGCGCCAACCGCTTCACCGAACTTTCGCCCACCTTGGCCGGCCACGTACCGGAAGGGCTCGCCGACTATGTGCTCGATGGCGGACCGGCGCGTGTCGGTATCGAATCCACCGTGCTCTCGCTCGCCGGTCCCCCAATGTTGCTCCGTCCGGGAGTGATTCCGCTGACCGAAATTGAGGCGCTGATCGGACCGGTGCTGACGGCGGCCGATCCGCCCGAAGGAGCGCACGCGTCGCCCGGCATGCACCGGCGGCACTACCGGCCGGTGACGCCGCTGTATTTGGTGGAACGCGGCGAACAGCCCCCCGCTGGGTGCGGCATCTTCCTGCGGATCGGGCAGGAAATGCCGGCCGATCCCGCAGCCTACGCCGCAGCGCTCTACGACACTCTGCATCGTCTCGACTCGCAGGGCCTCCCCGCGATCGCAGTGGAGCGGCCTCCCGATACGCCGGAGTGGGCAGGTGTGCTGGACCGCCTGCGCCGCGCCGCCGCAGATCTCTGAAAGGGCCAGTAACTACGCCCCACGACAACCGGTTTATGACCTTCCCCAAGCCCACGGTGACCTTTCGGTGGCCCCGGGCGGACATCACCTCTGTGCGAGTGGGCAGAGCTGGTGGTCCATTGCCTCGCTGCCCATCGAGGGGGGTACCAGGAATGCCGCTCTGCAACTCACCGCGGCGCCCGGTGGGGTCTCCTACATTCGCCTGAAGGACGTCTTCTTTCCGAACCAGAGCAGCACCACCGCCACCATCGATAGGCAGCCCGTCGACCCCGATGAGGGATAGCTGCTAGCCGAAACTTACTCATTCGCCACATCCCAAAAGAAGTGAGGGAGCGTGGAAACCGCTAACCTCCGCGCGCCGTCTGATCGATAATAGAATCGATGCCTAGCGACGCTGTTTGCCCCAAGTGCGGCGGTACGGGTTTCATCATCACGGAACACGCGAATCTCAGTGGCGCCGCGCCCTGCGATTGTCGCGCACTGGCGCGCGCGGCGCGCCTCGAAGACCGTTCGCAGATTCCGTCCCTCTATCGCCAGGCATCCTTCGATAATTTCCTCATACCGGGAAACGAAAATCCCTCGGCGCGCCGTGAGTTGACCACCGTCCTGCTTGCCGTCAAGCAGTTTGTACGCGATTTTCCCAATGAGAAGCGGCCCGGGCTGCTGCTCATCGGCGAGACGGGTTGCGGCAAGACGCACCTGGCGGTGGCGGCGCTGCGTGAGATTATCGCCAAAGGATTCGAGGGCGTCTTCAGCAATTATCAGGAACTGCTCAACACCATCAAAGCCGGGTACGATCCCGCCATGAACTCGTCGAGCCGCGAGGTGTACCAGTCGGCGCTCGATGCCGAAGTGCTGCTGGTCGATGACCTCGGCGCCAACCGCACCTCCGACTGGGTGGAGGATACCATCAACTCCATCGTCACCTACCGCTGCGACAATCGGAAGCCGCTGCTGGCCACCACCAACATGCCCGACCCGGACGCCGGCAGCGTCACCGTGCAGCGCTCCGGGCTCGATAAGCCGGAGTACCGGCGAACCCTGGCGGAACAGGTCGGCGCGCGTGCGCGCTCCCGCCTTTTCGAGATGTGCACCGTGGTGCGCATGCCGTTGATCGAAGATTACCGCGTGCGAAAGGGCAAGCGATTTTGAAGCGCCTGGCCATCCTGCTGGTGCTCTTCGCCGCTGTTTTGCCTGCACCCCCCGCGTCCGCGCCGCATGAATACCTGCAGGCCGTGGAGTTTCCGTATTATCTCTGCCCGAGGACACTCTGGGAGCGCGAACTGGTGTGGCTGAAAAACATTGGCGTGGATACCGTGGAGTTTTCCATTCCGTGGAACTGGCATCAGATTGAACCGGGCGATTACGATTTCACCGGGCGCACCAGCCCGCGGCGCGATCTGGTGGCGTTCGTTCGCACACTGCGTCAACTCGGAATGCGTGCCTGGGTGCGGCCCTTGCCGCCCGTCAGCGGCCTGCGCGATAACGGCGCGCCGGTGGGCGCGGATGCCCGCGCGCAACGAGCCTGGCTGCACGCCCTCGAACGATTGCTGGCGACGCAGACGGCAGCGCACGGCGGCCCCATCGCCTACGTCGAAGGGCATGTGCTCTCCATCGATGCGTCGGCGCCGCCCGCGCCCGTGGTCACCATTTCGGCAATCGATCCGGATGCCTTCGCGCGCAGCCGCGATGCCCTGTCCGCGACTTTACCCAGCGCGGTGTTGTGGACCCACGTGGAGGACGCGCTCTACCCCGCCGGTTGGGCGGCCGATCCCACCACCTTGCTGCGCCCGGGCGCGGTCGGCTTGAGCGGCGATGAGAAAGTGACCGCCACCCCGCTGCGGCGCAACGCCGCGCTCCTGCGCAAATGGGGGCCGATGCGCGCCGACCTGCACACCGTCGTCCTGCCGAAGCCCGCCGCCGGTAAGCTTCCCGATAGCGTGACGGCGGCCGAACTGATATCGGCCGGCGCCAGCGCCATCAGCATCACCAATCGCGGCAACACCGCGTTTCACGACGAACTGCGCGTGTTTGAGCCCATCTCCAGGCGCACCCTGATCGTTCCGGCGGTGAACGTCCCCGCCGGCGAATCGCTCTGGCTGCCGCTCGATGTCTCTCTGGGGCCCGCGGGATTGTGCCGCGAATGCACCCAGTTCGCCGAAGCCGAGCGCATCGTCTACGCCACCGCCGAACTGCTCACCGTCGAGTTCGAGAACGGCATTCTGGCCATGGAATTCGCCGCGCCCGTGGGCGGCGAGATGATCGTGCAGATGGCGCGCAAGCCCGTCGGGCCGTACCTGGCGTCAGGCAAACCTACCGAGTTCGAGTGGGACGAAAAGACGATGCGCGCGCGCTTTCCCATTCCTGCAAACACCGCCGCGGGCAACCGCGTGCGTGTGGGAATCGCGGTAGAGGAACCGGAAACGTCGGCATTCTTCAATGAAGCGCGCCGCTTGATTATCGGACAGAAAAATCTCGTGTCGACCGCCTACTCCTCGGCCGATGTCGCCAAGCGATCGCGCATCCGTCTCCCCGAAGGCTTTACCGCCGTACCCATTCCGAAATCGCCCAATGAGATCGATTACGAAGTGGCGACGCCGGCGGAGGCGCTCCACGGAGAGTTCGCCGACCTGGCCCTGGAGGCGGATGGCGTCCCGCTGGGTCGCGCGCATCTCCAGATGTTCCGGCCGGTCTCCATCCGCCTGATGGAAGCCATGCAGCTTCATTTCGGCACCGAGGCCGAACTCACGCCCGACCCGCCCATCGCTCCCATTGAGCCGAAAGCGGGCACTGACCTGGAGCTTTCCATCCGCAATAACTGGGCGGGCATTCAGGAATACAAACTGACCGCGGCAGGCGAGGGCCTGGACATCTTTCCCGCGAAGACCGATCTCGCCGTGGATGCCGTCTCGGAGCGGCGCACGCCCGTGCGCATCTTCGCCCACGATGGCGTCGAGGGACTGCGCGACTGGAATCTCCACGTCGCCGGCGGTGCCACGCAGGATTTGCCCATGCGCGTGGTGCTCTTGCCGCGCGGCCGCACGGTGGCATGGTCGGCCGATTTGGATGGCGATGGCTCGCCCGAGTGGATCCTCGAGACGCAAAAGGTGCGCGCCATTTTTTCCTCGCAGGACGGCGGCCGCTGGATGGAACTCAATTGGAAGGGCACCAACCTGAATTTCCTGCCGCCCCAGGGTGTCTTCGCCGCCGCCGGTCCGGTGGAAGTGCACGCCGTGGGCGGCGCGCTGGAGTTCACCGGCAAGGGTTGGAAACGTACCGTTCGCCTCACCGACGCCACCCTTGAGATCGAGCAGACCGCGGCCTTGCCGGAAGACGGCCTCACCGGCGGACGGCACGGCAGTGTCGAACTGCTGATTGAGCATCCCGCGGCCAATCGCGCGACGTATACCCTCAAGTAGGTGGCGGCTGAAGATCGCACCCTCGTGGGATAATCATTGCCGTTGATGTTCGTCACAGTTACTGGACCCTTATGCGCGGGAAGATCGATTTTCGGCTGATTGCGGCCGTGTTGCTGCTGGCCGTGGCGGCGGTCTGCACCTGGTGGACCATCGACGGGCTGGCGAAGCGGCGCGTGCTGCGCACCGAACTGGCGGAAATCAGCCATGCCCGTTACGATCTGCTGAATATCGACCATTGGGTGGCGAAACTGGTGCCCATCCTCGATGCCAAAGTGGACGCGCTCGATCTGAACGCCGCCAGCAAAGGGCTGCGTCCCACCGTGGAGCGATCGCTCTATCAATTGCTCGATCAGGTCAAAGAAAAAATGGGCGCGCCCTCCGGCCAGCAAAAGGGCGGCGGATTGATGGGCGGCGCCGGCGCCATGATGGCCAACATGATGATCGGCGCGCTCAAGCCGCACGTGCCGGAATACACCGACGTAGTAATGACGGAACTGCGCAAGCCGGAGAACCAGGCGGCAGTGCGCACCTACCTCAAGAGCGTGCTGGCGGACGCCGCCAAGACCACAGCCGGCAACGTCGACATGCGCTATTACTCATACGTCTTGAAGGAGCACGGGTGTGCCGATGCGGCCGCCTGTCAGCAGACGATGGGCGAACAGATCGGCGCCGCCGACAATCGCATCGAGCAGTGGTACCTCACCGCGCTGGCGGCGAGTGCCCTGGCGTTCCTGCTGCTCATGATCGGGAGGCCCATGCTGGGCCGCGGCTCCGTAGTCGTGCTGCTGCTGTTCTGCATGGTGCTGCTGGCGGGCGGCATTTTCACTCCCATGCTCGAAGTGGAAGCCAGGATCTCGCACCTGGGCTTCACCTTCCTCGGCCAGCCCGTCACCTTCGGCGAGCAGGTGCTGTATTACCAGAGCAAAAGCGTGCTCGAAGTATTTCGCACGCTCGTCACCATGGGCCAACTCGATATGTGGATCGTGGGCGTGCTGGTGCTCATGTTCAGCGTGGTGTTCCCCACTATCAAAATCTGCACGCTGGGCCTGTGCCTGCTCCGCCCCACTCTGCTAAGACGCAACCGCCTGGTCAAATTCTTCGCGCTGGAATCGTCTAAGTGGTCCATGGCGGACGTGATGGCGCTGGCGATCTTCATGTCGTTCGTGGCCTTTAACGGCATCATCGGGAACACCATGAACGGCCTGCATCAAGCGGTCGCCGACCTGGTGATTCCCACCAATAGTTCGAAAATCCTGCCGGGATATTTTCTCTTTATCGGGTTTTGCCTGGCCAGCCTGTTCCTCTCGAAGAAACTGGAGAAGGGCATCCGTACCGCTGCCGCCGAGGATTCGCACCGGGACACCTCCCGCGACGGTTAAGTCTTTCCGCTCGCCGGTAAACCCAAATTCCTGCGAACGAATTCCCTCCGCTGGCGTCTTAAGCTGGTAAGAGACAATATGCGGGAGGTGAAGCGTGTTCGACCTGGTGCGTGACTTCCGGCTGGCGTTCCGCGCCATCCGCCAGAACAAGAGTGTTACCGCCATCGCGGTGCTGGCGCTCGCTCTCGGAGTCGGCCCCAATACCGCCATCTTCACCGTCATATACGCCACGTTGTTCGCTCCCATGCCGTATCCGCACGCGGACCGATTGGTCATGGTGTGGTCCCGAATCCAGGGCAGTCGCAACGGAATCGCCGCCGGCGATTTTCTGGACTGGCAGCGCGAAAGCAAATCGTTCTCCGGCCTGTGGGCGTGGAGCGATTTCTCCGCGAATCTCGGCGGCGCCGAGGGACCCGAACAAGTTTCCGCGGACCAGGTCACTCCCGGCCAGATCGGCGGCCTGGGCGTGACGCCCATGATAGGCCGCGATTTTATGGCCGGTGAGGACCAGCCCGGCAAGGATCGCGTGGCGATCCTTGCGAACCGCCTCTGGAAGCGCCGCTTCGCCTCCGATCGCGAGATCGTCGGCCGCACCATCCGCATCAATTCCGAGCCGTACACCGTCGTCGGCGTGCTCCCTCCTGGCCAGGAAGATCGCATGCCCAACGAGCTCTGGGTGCCCCTCACCTTCAAGCCCGACCAGATCAATCACGACTTCCATTGGCTCCTCGCCATGGCGCGTCTCAAGCCCGGCGTCTCCATCGCGCAGGCCCAAGCCGACATGGACGCGGTCACCAAACACATCGCCGAACAATACCCGCAGGACAAGGGATGGGGCGCCAGCGTCGAGCCGCTGCGCAATGATTTTCTCCCCAAAGAGACCTTCACCGCCATGTACCTGCTGATGGGCGGAGTCGCGTTCGTCCTCCTCATTGCCTGCGCCAACGTCACCAATCTCCTGCTCGCCCGCGCCACCGCGCGCGAACGCGAAATCGCCATCCGCGCATCGCTGGGCGCGAGCCGCGTGCGCCTCTTCCAGCAGATGCTCAGCGAAGCCCTGGTGCTCGCCCTCGTCGGCGGCGCCGCCGGCGTGGGATTAGGCTGGGCCATCCTCAAACTCCTCACCGCTTACATGCCCGCCAACACCCTTCCTTCTGAGGCCGACCTCACGTTGAATGTGCCCGTGCTGCTGTTCACCCTCGGCGCCACCATCCTCGCCGGACTGTTGGCAGGCAGCGCTCCTGCGTTCCACGCCGCGCGCCTGAATCTCAATACCGTGCTGAAGCAATCGGGCCGCGCCATCGGCTTCGGCAAGCACTTCACGCGCCGCGCCCTGGTGGTCGCCGAGTTTGCCCTCGCCCTCACCCTCCTCGCCGGCGCCGGCCTCGCCATCCACAGCTTCTGGCGGCTCACGCGCGTCGATCTCGGCGTGCGCACAGACCATGTGCTCACCTTCGCATTGCCCGTCCCCGAGGGCCGCCTCACCGACGCCGACAAGGTCCGCCGATTCTACCGCGAGGTCCTCGGACACGTGGATTCCCTGCCGGGCGTGCACTCCACCACCGTCACCACCGGCTTGCCGGCGCAGGACGCCGGCTTCGGCATGCAGTTCAGCATCGCCGGCAAGCCCGTAACCGATCCGTCGACGCGTCCCGCCGTCGGCTTTCAGATGGTGACGCCAGGTTACTTCTCCACTTTCGGGATCCGCACAATTAAGGGCCGGCCCTTCGACGAGCACGATATCGCCGGCAGCCTGCGCGTCGCCATGGTGGATGAGAATTTCGCCGCGCGATACCTGAAGGGGCTCGACCCGCTCCAACAACGCCTGCTGGTCCAGGATCTCGTGCCCGGCGTCGCCAAACTCGGTCCGTCGCAGGAGTGGCAGATTGTCGGCGTGTTCCACAACGTGGTGTACGGTGGCCGGCCCGATCAGGGTCGCCCCGTGATGTACGTGCCGTTCTGGCAGAGCCCCTGGCCCTACGCCGCCGTAGCCGTACGTACCGCCGGAGACCCCGCCGCCATCACCAGCGGCGTGCGCGCCGCCATTCGCTCCATGGACCCCGACCTCCCCGTCGCGCAGGTGGAAACCATGGACCAGATCGTCTCAGACGCGCATGCCGGGGACCGGTTCACCACCGTGCTGTTCGCCAGTTTCGCCGCCGTCGCGCTGCTGCTGGCCGTCCTCGGTATCTACGGCGTCATGGCCTTCCTGGTGGCCCAGCGCACCCATGAAATCGGACTGCGGATCGCGCTCGGCGCGGGCCGCCGGCACGTGCTGCAGATGGTCATCGGCGAAGGGCTGCGCCTGGCGGCCGTGGGGTTGGCCTTCGGGCTGGTGGGCGCGTGGCTGGTGGGGCGCAGTATGCAAAGTCTGCTATTCGGCGCGACCTCGCTCGATTTCACCGCCTTCGGAGTGGTGGCCGCACTGATGGTGCTGTCCGCCATCCTGGCGTGCTGCATTCCGGCGCGCCGCGCCGCCTGGGTAGACCCCATTGTCGCGCTCCGCGAAGAGTAATCCAGCCGCCCTTACGGCATCAGCGGTTCGGTCTTTTCCACCAGTGCTTCAATCTTCAGCAGGTGCGCCAAAACCTTGTTCTTATCGGTGAGCGTGCCCGGTTGGAGTGAGGAGATCACCTTCCATTCCGGCTGTACCGGTTGGAGGAAATCGTACTTGCCGGCGGCCACGCCCAGCCCGCGCACCGATTGCCAAAGCTTGGAGCCGTAAGTAGCGCCCGTGGGATCGTCCTGCACGATCTGGATGCCCGCTTTGATCTTGGGTATCCAACCCGCCAACTGCGCGGCCATTACCTTCTGTTTGGCCGCAAAGTTCTGGCGGGCATCTTCGTAGCCTTTCGTGAGGTTCGGCATGGTCAGGCCGTCGAGGTCCTTCTCCATGTCCGCACACTTAGTAATGACCAACGCTACGTAATCGCCTACCTTGCTCGGCACGAACTTGTGACTCCTGAGAACCGGCAGCACTTTCTTGGCGTGATCCAGCATCTCGGTCACCGAGGATTTGAATGTCACGACCGCCTTGAACCGATTGGGAAGTTCGTGCTCCGCCTCATCGATTTCGGCCGGCGAATCGTATGCCGATTTCGCGCTCAGATTCGCCCAATCCACTCCCTTGTAGGCCGAGTGCATTTTATCCAGCTCTTTGCCCATGTCGGTTTTCTCAAGAGTGGTCTTGTCGAGAACCTTCATCACCAGACCCTTCTTTTCGATCCACTTGGCTTTGGTCAACTCGTTCGAATAGTCCATCGCCTGCCCCTCCGGCAGCCTTCGTATAATATCGCTACTTTCGCGGCACGGCGAGCGCGCCGCCGGGCAACGGTACCGCGGGAAAATCCCCACTGCCCTCCCTAGCGGCACTCGCGCCGCTGCCCACGTTTCCTGTCGCTGCGCCTGCCGGCATGCATCGTAGCCTGCCTTGCGGCGCGCTATGACGGGTCGAGGCTGAGGTCGAGCCTTACCCCTTCTTTGTCGCCGTGCCCGCTGCTCGAATCGTAATCGTCCTGTTTCTTTTGGCAGCCGGTCTGTTGTTTGCCGATCAACTTGTTGAGGAGTGGCCCATCCAGCGTTTTGGCGTCCGCGATTTGCTTCTTCAGCTGAGCCGCGCACTTGACCTGGATGTCATGGTGCTTACGCTCATGCGCTTCGAGGGCCTTCACCATCTTGTCCCATGAGGCCTTCTGCTCCTTCGTGGCCGCGTTATAGCCGCTCCACTGCGGCAGTTCGATTACCGGGTTGAGCTCTATCGTCACCGACGTCACGTTTCCGTCTTGATCTGTTTGGGCAGCCTGCTTCGGATTGCGGGTCCCGTCGTAAAGACCCCACTCGTCGCGCGCGTCGAGCACTTTCAGTGCGTCCTTCAGCGTCTTGCCGGACACCGTGAATTTGCTGACTCTGGGAACGTTGACCTTGATGTCGACCTTAACGTCTGCCATATTCGTCGAGCTTCAAAATAACACGAAACAAACACGCGGGCCCGCTGCCTTTCTCGAATGACGAGCAAGCGAATCGCCGCGCCCAGCGCCGGCAGATTGTCGCCGCTATATGCCGCGCGTCCGCGCCGGCAATGGTCGCGATAATGCCGTTCGATACTTTGCGAATCCGCCAGTCCAACCTTTTGAATTTCGGCGGAGGTCGCCGGGCCGCCATCGCCCGTCGCGCCGCACGTCCCGTTGCCGGCGATCGTGTGGATAGGGCCGCCGGAGACTTCGCGGACGCGGCAGTTGTCGGCGATACAGACATTCCCGGCCGCATCTACCGCCGCGTAGCCGGGCAACGACAACTCCGCGGCTGTCGCGGGCCCCGTCAGCATGTGTGTCACCGCATCCATCCGCAGTACCGCAAAGCCAACCGCGAAGTAAAGGTCGCCGCCGGCATCCGCCGCCACGTACCCGTGATACCCGAACCGATCGATGCCGAAGTGGCGGGAATATTCACCGGCAGCGCGCCGCCGGCAACCGTCGATACCACAAGAATCGCCGCCGCCTGCCGGACGCCGCTGGCGCCGGTCGTCACAGCGAGTGCGGCGCAATGACTCCATGTATGTGGTCGAAACAGGTGAAAGCCTTCGCCGGCGGAAAGTGTCGCAGGCTACATCTCCCAACGGCGAGCCGCCTTGAGCCGCTGGTCATGTGCGCGTTACAATTCGGCAGTGCCGCCGGCAGCAAGCGCGAAGGTCGAACGCAACTTACGCACTGCCCCGTTCGTCGTCGGTATCGCATTCGCTACCCTTATCTTCATATTGTTCGGGCTGGACCTCGCGCACCACTGGGTTCCCTATCGCCCCAACAAGACTCCATCGCTATTCGTAAAGTGGTCCCCTTTGCTCGTCTGGCTGACAGCTCTGGCAGCGACAATTGGAATGCCGTGGCTGCGCAAGCGCCGTTCCAGATCTTGGCCTCGCTCTCTAGCCAGAATCGAGACTGGGTCAATCGCGAGTTTCTCGAAAAAATCGGGCACCTTCTACGTGCTGACTGTGGGCTATTGGTTTGCCGTGGACGGCGAGAGATACGGCGGCGTCCACGCAGTACGCCTCGGCAGCGAATCCGACGCCGAAGCCATGTTGAACTCTCTGAAGCAAGCGCCGGCCGTAGTGAGATACAAATCCAGCGATCCAACTAACTCGTTGTTGACCCCTGACCGCCCCTAGCAGTACACCTGCCGGTCGATTTCTATTGCGCGATCGGCGTTTCCGTCTCCATCGCCAACCAGGCTTGCGCTACGCGTTCCGTCGGAAGCCAGCCGACCGGGTAGGGCGGAGCTTTTCCTTCCGTCACCGCGCGGAAGCTCTTCAGCTTCGGATCGGCCAGGAATCCCGTCGCCTCATGCAACGGCTGTAAGCCGTTCTTGCCGAGCCGTAGGCGCAACACATCTTCGAAGAAAATAATGCACACATCCCGCGACCGGCCAACAATGTGGGCCGCTCCCGGTTCTTCCGCGATCGCCCACAGTGCGCCACCGCGCCGGTTGAGCGCGAACAGCCCGCGGATGATGTCGATGCGCGACTCCAGGTCTTTCCCGCCGATGAAAAGCATTCCCGGTACCGCTCGCGCGGCCCGGGGTGTAAGCGCGGTGTAATAAATCCCGCCCTTATTCACCACGAAGGCGAGCACCCTCTCTGCCTTCCATGTCACGAATTCGTAATTGAACTGGCCGCCCGCCGACATGCCCCATAACAGGAACGGAGCGCCGGCCAGTTCCGCATGCTTGGAACGCGTTGCGAACACCGCCATGGTATCGAGCAGCGCCTGCCCGCTCCCCTGCGACACGTTTGCGTACTCTTCGATGAAGCCCTGCTCGTGCGGCTTGTCGGTGAAATGGCAGCCCACCAACGCCAGGCTGTGCTTCGTCGCGAACGCCTGCCAGACCGGATCGTCCACACTGCTCCGTCCATCTCCGTTCGAACCGGGCACCAGGATCACCGCGGCGGCCAGCGACGCCGCGCCATCCGGGTACCACAGCCGGAATTCCGCCTTGTCGTAATTCTTTCCGGGCGCGGCCGCTTCATCGAAAGTGGCGGCCGAGACGGCGGGCATTAGGGCTGCGGCGAACAGCAGTGCCGCCGCCGAAACATGTCGATTGAACATTTAGATATTATTCCTTATATTCGTCTTTCAGGTGGTGTTCTCCGGAAATGATCGAGTCTGCTTCCATCAGCGCCAGCAAAGGACGACAGATGCGGCGGATAGCATCTGGCGAACCAGTGGGTCACGCGGGCCTGCGAAGTTTTTTCTCCATCTTTTCAAGCACTTCCCCTCCCGCGCCGGCCACCACCCCTTTGCCCCCAGCTATTCTTCCGCCGTGACATCTCAAAAACAGATCGCGGCCAACCGCGCCAACGCGCGCAAATCCACCGGACCTCGCACCCCTCAAGGCAAGGCCCGATCCTCCATGAACGCACTCAAAACCGGCATCGACGCTAAAACCCAAATCATCCAGGGCGAATCCCCGGCAGCCCTCCAGGAACTCACCGCCGAATATTACCAGCGCTTCCAACCCGCCACCCCCGAGCAGCGTCTCCTCGTCGACTCCCTCATCGATGGCGATTGGCTCCTCCGCCGTTTCCGCGCCATCGAAACCCACCTCTGGGAGTGGGCCCTCAACATTTACGATCGGTCCCTCGGCCGCGTCTTCACCGAGTACGGTGAGGAGTTCACCCGCCTTCAGCGCCGCATCGATACCACCCAGCGCAATTACCGCAACGCCCTTCACGAACTCCGACTCCTCCAGGCCCAAGAAGCTCGGCCTGAGCCCCTGCCCGAGGCCCCGCCCGAGCCCGTAAGTGCGCGGTCGCAAACCAGTAAGCCCGCCAATGGCTTCCTTCCGCAAATCGCGTCCGATGCCCCGTCAGACCCACCGCCCGCCCTCCTGGCGGCACCGCCGGAGCCTCTCTCCACGCAGACAAAATCCTCCTGATGCCGAATCGATACGTGTCAGCGGAGTCCGGCGAAGAGCCAATCAAGGTAGAATGCGCTCGTGGTCCACGATGAGAGCCTAATCGTCCGAGGCGAGGACTCGCACGACCGAATCGCCGTTCGCACCGTCAACGAAACTGCCTTCGAACGGTCCGACGAGGCCGGCCTGGTCGATAGCCTGCGCCTCGAGGGCGCTATCATCCTTTCGCTGGTCGCCGTAATCGAGGAGCAAGTGGTCGGGCACATTCTCTTCAGCCGCATGTGGATCGACGATCGCGACAGCGCGCATGCGGCCGTCGCCTTAGCTCCCATGGCAGTCCTCCCAGCTTTCCAGCGTCAGGGTATCGGAGGAAAGCTCATTCGAAGTGGCCTTGACGCCTTGCGCGGCCGCGGCGAACGTATCGTGATTGTCCTCGGGCACGCCCACTACTATCCGCGCTTCGGTTTTTCCACGGAGAAGGCGCGCGGCTTGGCCAGCCCTTTCCCGCCGGAAGCGTACATGGCCGCGGAACTCGCCAGCCACGCCCTCAACGGGATCGCTGGAACCGTCAGATACCCGGTATCGTTCGGACTCTGATCGGCAGCTTCAGCCGCGTCGGAACACCAACCCCGCCGTTATCGCCCGTTCGCACATAGAGCAGTTTGCATAAGATAGAGTAGGCGCCTGATTTAAATGGCAGGCAGCAGGAAGATCCCGCTGGCGGCCGTCTTCAGCCCGCCCGCCTCAAAAATGAGTGCACCGATGGGTATTCCCTGCGGACAGAGCGGTCCACGCGTTACTACCTTAAAGGTGGGCTCCTTGCCGATACGTACCCTGCTGGTGGACGACGAACCGGTCGCCCGCCAGGTATTGCGCGACGAACTCGAAGCTTTCGCGGACATCGAGATCGCTGGTGAAGCCGCCAACGGCAACGATGCCGTGCGCGAGATCGCCCGCCTCAAGCCCGACCTGGTGTTTCTCGATCTCCAGATGCCCGGCATGGGCGGCTTCGACGTGATCCGCCAACTGCCCGCCGGCGCCCTGCCGATCGTCGTGATCGTGACCGCATATGACCAGCACGCCATTCGCGCCTTTGAGGCCGGCGCGCTCGATTACCTGCTGAAACCGGTAAGCCGTGAGAGGCTGGAGAAGGCGCTCGGCCGCGCGCGGTCGCTGCGTGGCAAGAATCGCGAAGTGGCGGAGTCTCTGGCGCATTTGAGCGAAGGCCCGGACGCTGCGCCTCGCGGGCGCAAAGTGGTGGGGCGCAACGGCCCGGAATATTATCTGCTGGACCTGGACGATGTGCTGGCCTTCCAGGCGGAGCATGAGATCGTGTGGATCTTGACGGCGCGCCAGCGGTACATGGCCACCCAGACGCTGCGCAGTATCGATGGGCGGCTGCACGGGTCGGTATTTCAAAGGGTGCACCGCAACGCGCTGGTCAATGTGAATCACGTCCGCAAAATGAGCCCCCTCAGCAGCCAGCGATGGCTGTTGACCTTGAGCAACGGGCAGGAATTCATCGTGAGCAAGCGGCAGGCTGGTGCGGTGCGGCGGATGATGCAATGGTGACATCCGGAAGCGGTCTTCCATGCTGCCGCTGAATCAACCCGCCCTCATTAATATCCTCGGGCACGCCGCCGGAGCGGTGATCTTTGCCATCTTTCTGGTGCTGCTGTTCAGCGGCCGCGGATGGTCGGGGCAAAAGGGCCGATATCTGCCAGGCTTGGCGGCCGGCCTTTCGCTCCTCTGGAATCTGGGCTCGCTGGTGGTGCTGGTGCGTCCCGATCTTCCTGCGGTATGGCTGAACCTGGTGATCGCCTTCAGTTTCTCGGTGCTCAGCCTGCTGCCTGCGGTGCTGCTGCACGTCTCTCTCGGTGCGGATCGCCGCCAACTGGTGGCGGTGGGGTATGCGCTCAGCCTGATTGCCGTCGCCATGCATTTCTGGGAGATTCGCGGCAACGGTCCGGAGTTGCACCAGGCGGCTCTCCTGCTGATCACTGTCGGCTTTCTCCTGCTGACCATGCTGGCGCTCGCCGATGCGGCGTTACGCGGCAAAGCGGAGCACCGGCGGAACGGCGCACGCATCGCCGGAGCCATGTGCCTGGCGCTCTTCGCCATGTCGTTTCTCCATTTCGGCGAAGGCCACGCCAGCCAGGCGTGGTCCAGCGAACTGATCGTGCACCACGCCGGCATACCGCTCGCCCTCTTCGTACTCTTGCAGGATTATCGCTTCATTCTGCTGGACGCCTTCGTGCGCTTTCTCGCAAATGCCTTGCTCGCGGCGCTGCTGGCTACCGTCGTGATCGAAGCGGCGTTCCGTCTCGTGCTGGTGCGGCGCGCCGTGCTGGGCCCGCTGCCGGAGGCCATCCTGCTGATCGGCGTTTGCCTCTTCCTGGTATTTTTCGCCTGGCTCCGCAACCGCGTCCAGGCGCTCCTCACCCATGCCGTCTTCCGGCAGGATAGCGTCGCCGGCCTGCCGGCGCATCTCCGCGATTGCCCGCTCTTCGATTCCGAAGAGCTGTACCTCGAATGGGCCGCCGGCGTCATGGCGGAGGCCGTGCGGACCGAAAACTTCTCCATCGAGAGCCAGGCGAAGCTCGATCCCGAAACGCGCCTGCACGCGCCCGTGCTGAACGCCGCCGGTGGTCCGCAGTGGGCTGAAGTCACCGTCCCCATACGATTGGCGCAGGGCAACTCGCGCCTCGTCTTTCTCGGCCGCCGCCAGGGCGGCCAGCGATATCTCGCCGACGATCTGGACGCGCTCGCCAAGGCCGCGGCAGAGCTGGCCGGCAAAGTGGCATCCCTCCGACAGGAGGAAATGACGCGCCTGGTGAGCCAGGCGGAACTGCGCGCCCTGCAATCGCAGATCAATCCACACTTCCTCTTCAACGCCCTCAATACCCTTTACGGCGCCATCCCCCGTGAATCGGCCACGGCGCGCCGCATGGTGCTCAATCTGGCCGACATTTTCCGCTACTTCCTGCAAACCGGCAAGAGCTTCGTCACGGTGGAAGAGGAAATGGAGATCGTACGCGCGTACCTGGAAGTAGAGCAGAGCCGCCTCGGAGACCGTCTGTCGGTGCAGGTCGAGGTAGAGGACGCTGTGCTGCCGGTGACCATCCCCGTGCTTTCCATCCAGCCGTTGGTGGAGAACGCCATCAAACACGGAGTCGCGATGCGCACCGAGCCGGGCTTCGTCCGCATCGCGGCCGTGCACGATGGCGACGGCCTTCTGGTCACAGTGGAGAACAGCGGGGCGCCGCGCGCGCGGGGAGCGTCCGGCACGGGCGTGGGCCTCGAAAATGTGCGGCGTCGTTTGGACATCTGTTACGGCGCGGGCTCGGGACTGCGGGTGAATTTCGAGGCTGAGACCGCATGGGTGGAATTGCGGATTCCGGCGGCGCGCGCACAGGTCGCGCGCTGAATGGCGGCTGACCGGCCGTGTCGCTTGCTAAAATACGTTCGATGTCGGAACCGCAAGTGGACGCCAAACCGGTGGAAACGTTTGAAACATCGCTCGAAGAGCTGGAGCGAACTGTCAAGCAACTGGAGGCCGGCGATCTTTCGCTGGAGCGCTCCATCGAGCTCTTCGAACGCGGCGTCACGCTCAGCGACGCTTGCCGCAAGCAGTTGGAAGACGCCGAGACGCGCGTCGAAATGTTGATCCGCAAAGAGGGCAAGATCGCCGCCGAGCCGTTCCGCCCCGAAAAAACCGAGAAAGCATGAACCTGCGCGATTACCTCGCCCGCCAGCAACAATCGGTGGAGGCGGAACTCGACCGTCTGGTCCCCGCGGAGAGTACCGCTCCGGAAACCATTCACCGCGCCATGCGGTACAGCCTCTTCGCCGGCGGAAAACGCATCCGCCCCATCCTTTGTATGGAAGCCGCCTATACCGCCGGCGGCCAGCTCGACGGAGTCACCGCCTGCGCCTGCGCCCTCGAACTGATCCACACCTATTCGCTGATTCATGACGATCTGCCGGCGCTCGATAATGACGATTACCGCCGCGGCAAGCTCACCAATCACAAAGTTTTCGGCGACGCCATGGCGATCCTGGCAGGCGACTCGCTCTTGACGCTGGCATTTCAGGTGCTCGCCCAGTTGCCCCTCGCGGATGATCGCAAGACGCGGCTCATCGCCGAACTGGCCACCGCGTCCGGCACCGTCGGCGGCATGATCGGCGGCCAAGTGGCCGATCTCGAAGGGGAAGGGAAGGCGCCCACCGCGGAACTGCTGGAGTCCATTCATCGCGCCAAGACCGGTGCGCTGCTGCGCGCCAGTTTGCGGATGGGAGCCCTCTACGCGGGCGCCAACGCCGAGCAGTACACCGCGCTTTCCTGCTACGGCGAGCATATCGGCCTGGCATTCCAGATTGTGGACGACGTGCTCGACGTGGAAGAATCGTCCGCCGCGCTGGGGAAGACGGCCGGCAAGGACGCCGCGCAGCACAAGATCACTTTTCCTGCCGTGTACGGGCTGGAGTCCTCGCACCGCATGGCGGAAGAGGAGTGCGCGCGCGCCCACCAGGTGCTCGCCCCGTTCGGCGACTGCGCCGCGCGCCTGCACGAACTGGCCGATCTCATCGTACATCGGAAGTCATGAAGTGAAGACGCGCCTCGATCGCCTGCTGGTGGAGCGCGGCCTGGTGGAATCGCGCGAGAAAGCGCAGGCGCTCATCATGGCGGGCGAGGTGCTCCTCAACGGCCAGAAAGCCGCCAAACCGGGACAACCGGTGGCCGAAGATTGCACGCTCGAAGTGCTGGCGCGGCCGCCCTTCGTCAGCCGTGGCGGACTCAAACTCGCGGGCGCCCTGCGCCACTTCGCTATCGACCCCGCTGGCAAAGTCTGCGTCGATATCGGAGCCTCCACCGGTGGCTTCACCGACGCGCTCTTGCAGGCCGGCGCACTGCGCGTTCACACCGTCGACGTCGGTGTGGGACAACTCGCCTGGCGCCTGCGCACCGATCCGCGCGTGCGCCTGCATGAAGGCATCAACGCGCGCGAAATTCGTCCCGGCGAGATCGGCGAGCCGGCCGCCCTCCTCACCTGCGACGTCAGCTTCATTTCGGTCACACTGATTCTGCCGGCCGCCGTGGCGCTGTTACAGCCGGACGGCCAAATGGTTATACTGATCAAGCCGCAGTTCGAGGTCGGCAAAGGCCAGGTGGGCAAGGGCGGGATCGTGCGCGATCCGCTGCTTCACCAGGCCGCTTGCGATCGCGTGACCGCTGCGGTGCGGGATCTAGGATTCGAGACCGACATGATGGACAGCCCCATTCTCGGCGCCGAAGGGAACAAGGAGTTCCTCCTCCATGCCCATCATTAGGACCGTCGGGCTCATCTCGAAACCGAACGTGCCGGCAGCTGTCGCGCTCGTGCCCAAGCTCCTCGAGTGGCTCCACAGCCGCGGCATTTCCACCCGCATGGATGAGACCAGCGCGGCTTATGGCGGCGGCGCCGGCATCACCCGTGCCGACGTACCCGAAGGCTGCGACCTCATGATCGTGCTGGGTGGCGACGGCACGCTGCTTTCCGCGGTGCGCGCCATCGGCCGGCGTGAGATCCCGTTGTTCCCCGTGAATCTCGGCGGCCTGGGCTTCCTCACCGCCATCACCGTGGACGAACTCTTTCCCGAACTGGAGCGCACCCTGCGCGGCGAACATCGCGTGGCGCGGCGCAAGCTGCTCAAGTCCGAAGTGGTGCGCGACGGCAAAGTGGTCGCCAGCTTCGACGCCCTCAACGACGCCGTCCTCACCAAATCCGACATCGCCCGCATGATCGATCTCGACGTCTATGTCGACGAGCAATTGGTGTGCGCCTACAAGGCCGACGGGCTGATTATCTCCACCCCCACCGGGTCCACCGCGTACTCGCTCTCCGCCGGCGGCCCAATTATTTTCCCTTCCGTGCCGGCCATCTGCCTCACCCCGATCTGTCCGCACATGCTCACCAACCGCCCCGTGCTGGTGCCCGAAACCAGCCGCATCCGCGTGCTGTCGCGCGGTCCCGATGAGAGCGTCTACCTGACCATCGACGGACAGGTCGGAACGCCCATCCGTGAGCACGATACCCTGATCTGCCACAGCACCGAATACATGCTGCACCTGATCCATCCGCCGCGCCAGATGTTCTTCGACGTGCTGCGCCAAAAATTAAAATGGGGGGAACGTTGAAGAAGCTTTCGCTGACATTTTGGATTTTCGCCGGAATGGCGGCGGGAGTAGTGATAGGCATCGCGGCGCCTGCCTTCGCCGTGCATCTCCAGCCCCTCAGCAGCATCTTTCTGCGATTGATCCGGTCGATCGTCGCGCCCCTGCTGTTCGCCACCCTGGTACACGGCATCGCCGGCTCCGGCGACATCAAACAGATGGGACGCATCGGCCTCAAAGCGATTCTCTATTTCGAAATCGTCACCACGCTGGCGCTCTTCCTCGGATTAGCGGCCGTCAATCTGGTACAGCCCGGCAACGGCGTACAGATCGCGCGCACTGCCGCCGACGCCGCCATCCCGGCAGCGCAGGCCGGATTCCGAATCGAGAATATCTTCCCCACCAGCATCGTGGACGCCATGGCGCGCAACGACGCCCTGCAGATTGTGGTCTTCGCGTTCCTCTTCGGCACTGCCTGCTCCGCCATCGGCGCCAAGGCCGAGCCGGTCGTGAAGTTCTTTGGGTCGCTGGCGGAAGTGATGTTCCGCTTCACCAAATACGTGATGTACGTGGCCCCTCTCGGGGTGGGCGCCGCCATCGCCGTCACCATCGGCAGCAAGGGCGTGAAGGTGCTGTTCGGATTAGGCCAGCTCATCGCCTCCATGTACGTGTCGGCGGTGCTCTGCATTCTGCTGGTGCTGCTGCCCGGCCTGTTTATTTTTCGCATTCCCGTGGCGCGTTTCTACCGCGCCGTCCGTGAGCCGTTCCTCATCGGATTCTCCACCGCGTCGAGTGAGGCGGCGCTCCCGGTAGCGCTCGAAAACATGGAACAGTTCGGCGTGCCGGCGCACATCGTGGGCTTCGTGATCCCCACCGGCTACAGCTTCAATCTGGTGGGCAGCGCGCTCTATTTATCGCTGGCGTCGGTGTTCGTGGCGCAGGCCGCGGGCGTGCATCTCTCCATCGGAGATCAGCTCGCCATGATGCTCACACTCATGCTCACCAGCAAGGGCGTGGCCGGCGTCCCGCGCGCCGCGCTGGTGATTCTGGCGGGCACGCTCGCCACCTTCAAACTGCCCATGGAAGGCATCGCCGTGCTGCTCGGCGTGGACGCCATCCTCGATATGGCCCGCACCTCCATCAACGTTCTCGGGAACTGCCTCGCCAGCGCCGTGGTGGCGCGCTGGGAAGGGTACAAGCTCTAGCGATCCATGAATCTCTACCGCATCGCGTTGGCCAATCTTCGCTACCCCGCCACGCCTGCGGAGTCGATCGCGCTCGCGCTGGACGCTATCGCGCAGGCAGCCGGGCAGGGCGCGGATATCGTCTGTTTCCCCGAGTGCTTCGTGCCGGGATATCGCGGCTTGGGCAAGACGCCGCCCCCGCCCGACGCCGCCTTCCTCGAGCGCGCCTGGTCGGCCGTGCGCCACGCCGCGGCGCGCGCGAAAATCGCGGTCATCCTCGGCACCGAACGCGCCGTCGGCAGCGGTCTGTGCATCACTGCCATGGTGGTCAATTCCGATGGGACGCTCGCCGGCTTCCAGGATAAGGTGCAACTCGATCCTTCGGAGGAGTCCACTTACGCCGCCGGGTCGGAGCGGCATGTATTCCGGGCGGGCGCGCTCCAGTTCGGCATCTCCATCTGCCATGAGGGCTGGCGCTATCCGGAGACGGTCCGCTGGCCGGCCCGCCGCGGGGCGCAGGTGGTCTTTCATCCGCATTTCCATTTGGCGGAGCCGGGCAGCTACCGGCCTTCCACTTTCGCCGATCCCGCCAATTCGTTTCATGAAAAGGCGGCGCTCTGCCGCGCCGCCGAGAACACCTGCTACTTCGCCACCGTCAATTATGCCGGCGAAGGATCGCCCACCACGTCTGCAGTGGTGCGGCCAGACGGCACATTGATGAGTCATCAGCCGTACGGAAAAGAGGGACTACTGGTCGCCGGCCTCGATCTTGACGCCGCCACTCGTCTGCTGGCATCGCGCGCCAAGAACGCCTTCTAACCGATGGCCCAACGTGACACATCCGACACCGTCCGAGGCAGCCAAACCACTCCGGAGCTACAGTAAGTAGAGAGGTGAGTCTTGTTCAAATTAACCTTTTTCGTCACGATCACGGTATGCGCCCTCTCCGCGCAACCCAATGCCAGCCGCGCCACCGGACCCGACACCTTCGACCTGACCGCTATCGATAAGTCGGTGAATCCCTGCCAGGATTTCTACCACTACGCCTGCGGCACCTGGATGAAGAACAACCCCATCCCCTCCGACCAGGCCATGTGGGGCCGCTTCAGCGAACTGGCCGATCGCAATCGCGAAATCGAGCACGAGATTCTCGAACAGGCCGAGAAGGGCGGCGCCGGCCGCGACGCCACCACCCAAAAAATTGGCGACTACTACGGCGCCTGCATGGACCAGAAAGACATCGATGCCAAGGGCATTAGTCCGCTCGATTCCGAATTGGCGCGTATCCGCGATTTGAAGGACAAGGCGCAACTCGCCGCTGAAATCGGCCACCTGCATACCCTCGCCGTGGGGGCGCTCTTCTCCTTCACCTCGGGACAGGACTTCAAGGATTCCAACGACGTGATCGCGCAGTTCGACCAAGGCGGCATCGGCCTCCCCGATCGCGATTACTACCTCAAAGAGGACGCCAAGTCCGTCGAGTTGCGCCAGAAGTATGTGGAGCACCTGGCACGCATCATGGAACTTGAGGGTTCCACGCCTGCCGCCGCTAAGGCCGGCGCCGGCGTCATCATGAAATTCGAAACCGCCCTGGCAAAGGGTTCGCTTGACCTCGTGTCGCGGCGCGATCCCGAGAAGGTCTACCACAAGATGACCAAGGCGGAATTAGCCGCGCTCAGCCCGGCGTTCCACTGGAACGACTACTTCGCGGCCACCGGCGCGCCAGCGTTCACCTCCATCAACGTGGCCTACCCGGAGTTCGTCAAGACCATGAATTCCATGGTGGAAGACACTTCCCTGGCCGATTGGAAGACGTATCTCACCTGGCACCTGGTGCACGGCAGCGTGATGTACCTGCCCGCGCCTTACGTGCAGGCCACCTTCGATTTCTTCAGCAAAACTCTCGCCGGCACGGAAGCCATTCGCCCCCGCTGGAAGCGCTGTGTCGATTACACCGACTCCGATCTTGGCGAGGCGCTGGGGAAGAAGTACGTGGAGAAGACCTTCGGCGCGGAAGGCAAGGCGCGCACTCTGAAGATGGTGGACGCCCTCGAAAAGGCGCTGGGCGAGGACATTCAGAAGCTCGACTGGATGACGCCGGAGACCAAACAGGCGGCGCTGGTGAAACTGAAGGCCATCACCAATAAGATCGGCTACCCCGATCGTTGGCGCGATTATTCCAGCGTGATCATCAAGCCCGATGACGCCTTGGGCAACAGCTTGCGCGCCAACGAATTTGAGTTTCACCGCCAGGTGGACAAGATCGGCAAACCGGTAGATCGCATGGAATGGCAGATGACGCCGCCCACCGTGAACGCCTACTACGATCCGCAGATGAACAACATCAATTTCCCCGCCGGCATTCTGCAGCCGCCGTTCTTCTACAAAAAGGTGGATGACGCGGTGAATTTCGGCGGCATCGGCATGGTCATCGGACACGAGTTGACGCATGGATTCGACGACCAGGGCAGCCAGTTCGACGCGCAAGGCAATCTGAAGGACTGGTGGACTCCCAAGGATTCCGAAGAATTCCATCAGCGTGAGGCCTGCATCGCCGACGAATACGGCGGCTTCTCCGTGGCGCCCGGTGTATTCGTGAACGGCAAGCTGACGCTCGGCGAAAACACCGCCGATAACGGCGGCGCGCGCATCGCTCTGTTGGCGTTGAAAAACACCATCGGCAACGACCAGGCCAAGATTGACGGCTTTACACCCGAGCAGCGCTTCTTCCTGTCCTTTGGGCAGATCTGGTGCGAAAACGCTCGTCCCGAGGTGCTGCGGCTGCTGGTCACTACCGATCCGCATACGCCTCCGGAGTTCCGCGTTCGAGGCGTGGTGGAGAACATGCCGGAATTTCGGGAGGCCTTTTCGTGCAAGCCGGGACAGCCGATGGCCCCCGTGCACGCTTGCCACGTATGGTGAGAAACACCCACGCAATCGCTACGTAACGGCGATTCTGCAACCCTTGCCTGGGGCGCGCACTGCCACGGTGTGCGCCCCAAAGCTCGGCAGTAAGTGCTCTAAGTTCCCACCCCTCTAAAATCTGATCGGCCGAATCCAAAAAATACCATTGACGCAGCCACTGTTCGCCCCTATAATCTAACCGGCAATCGGGTGAATTGTGGGTGATGGAGTCGCGCATGCGCGGCGGCGACGCTGTGCGTTGCGGCGCGGGAAGTTGCAGCGCATGCCAGGCTTTCGGGAAAGTTACCGTTCCCGGAACCAGCGCCGTTGGCTCCATTTCTGAAGCAGCAGCCGGCTGGGGAGCAATAAATTGGTACACCGGCGGACTCCGCCCATTACGGCGGTAACTACAACTTCCGCGGGCAGCCCCACTGGACGCTCAGACGGTGATAGATGAGGAGCTATATAAAGGAAGGGTAGGTCCCGGCTTTTCTTCACCTTTACCCACGTCCTCAAACCGCTGCCAGCTCGGCGCGCCGGTGGCGCACCGGCCGGCCCGCGTCGTTCGCCTCATATCTCCACGCCTGCTTCACTTTTAGAGTTGCCTTTAGTAGAAGGCAGCCTCTTCTCTTCTGGTGCAGAACATACATTTTCTCCGTGCAGCAGCGTGATTGTGAATCGATTAAATCCAAAAAATTGTGTTGCTATCGGTACAAATCGCGCATATAATCGACCCCATTACTCGATTAGGTTCCGCCCGATTGGGATCGGGCATATTCCTGGGTGACGGAGTTGAAAATGAAGCTTTGGGGGAGAAGTGTATCCACAGGCATTAAGTGCCTGGGGCCTCTCGCAACATTCGCGCTGGTGATAGGTCTATCTGTACCAGCAAACGCTCAATCCAGTATCGCCGGCACCGTAGCCGGACAGGTGACCGATTCGTCGGGCGCCGCTGTCCCGGGTACGGCTATTAAGTTGTTGGATAATGCAACAGGGGCTGCGTTCGTTAGCGTAAGTAACGACACAGGCCGCTACGCCTTCCCGACAGTGCCTCCCGGGAAATACGACATTACGTTCACAAAAGATGGCTTCACGACGTATAACATCAAGGCACAGGATGTAAAAGTCGGCATCGTGCTCACGCTCAATGCCAGTCTCAAGGTAGGTTCTACCTCCACCACGGTGGAAGTCTCTGCCAGCGTCGGCGCGGAATTGCAGACCATGAACGCCACGGTCGGCAATACGCTCAGCAACGCTTCTCTTATGGTATTGCCCAACTTGGGCCGTGACGCGACATCTATGGCCGTGTTGCAGCCCGCGACCACTTTAGGCGGACAGGCAGCCGGTAGTCCGGCTGACCTCAATACCTACCAGTTGGACGGCGCCAATATCACCGACGATATGGGCGGCAACGTCACCACCTACCAGACCAACGTCAACGGTTTGGGCGGTAGTCAGACCGGCGGTAGTCCGTCGGGCGTCATTCCGACGCCGATTGAGAGCATCGAAGAATTTAAGGTCTCCGTCAGCAACCAGACGTCCGACTTTAATAACTCTTCGGGCGCTCAGATTCAGATGAGCACCAAGCGCGGCAGCAACCAGTTCCATGGCGCCGGGTACATGTTCTACTATGACAACGCCATCGGGCAGGCAGCTAGCTGGACTCAGAATCACACACCGTTCTCGTTCGGTTCGCTCACCCTTCCGCAAACTCCTCCAGACTTGCCCAAGAACCATCGCAGCCGTTTCGGCGGTGCTCTCGGTGGGCCGCTGTTGCCCAAGCCGGTGGCTGGCGGGAAGTGGTTCTTCTTCTTCAATTACGAAGGACTTCGCTACCCCAACGCCGCTTTGTATTCCAAGAACGTGCCTTCGGCCTTGTGGCGCGCCGGCGTAATTCAGGTTCCGGACGTTAACGGTGTTTACCAGCCCTACAACCTGAATCCCAACCCGGTGACCGTGAATGGCCAGACCTACGCGCCGGCTGTCTGCCCGGCAGGTGCCTGCGATCCGCGCGGCATTGGCTTGAACCCGATTGTGAACAACATCTGGAGCAAACAGATGCCCCTCGGGAACAATCCTCTGGGCGGTGACACGTACAACACCATTGGCTTCCTGGGCAGCATTCGTTCGCCTCTGACCACTAATAACTATGTGGGGCGCATCGATCACGATTTCGGCGACAAAGAACACTTCTATGTCACGTATCGCGATTACAAGCTGATCAATTTGACCACCAACCAGGTGGACATCGGCGGCGTGTTCGGTGGCGATACTTTCGGTGTTCCGATCGCCAAGGCGCCCCGTCCGCAGCAGCCTTCGGTTTGGACCGCCGGCTTGACCACCGTGATCAATCCGACCACAACCAACACGTTTGTATTCAGTTACCTCCGCCAGTTCTGGCAGTGGTCTGACCAAAACGGCCCCGCCCAGGGCTTCGGCTTGGGTGGCGCGCTCGAAATCGGCGGCGACAGCGCGGCCGCGTACATTCCCTACAACGTGAATACGCAGAGCGTTCGCCAGCGTTTCTGGGATGGCCAGGATAAGACCATCCGCGATGACGTTACTACGCTGAAAGGCAACCACCTGTTCAGCTTCGGCGGATCTTACGGGCGTAACTTCGATTACCACTCCCGCACCGACAACGGCGCCGGCGTGAACAATCAGATCAGTTACCTGTCCACCAGCTCCGGCATCTTCACCTCGTCGGGGGCGCTCCAATATATCCCGACCACAGTGCCTTCCGGTCAGCAATCCAGTTATGAAGGCCTCTATGCGGAAGCCCTCGGCATGGTCAGCTCCACCCAGGTGATGTACACCCGCGGTCTGCCCACTTTGAGCCCGCTCCCTATCGGTACTCCAGCCACCGACAAGTCGGTCATTCCCTATTACAGTGTGTACTTCCAGGATACCTGGCACATGAAGCCCAGCTTCACCCTGACGTATGGCTTCGGCTGGAACCTGGAAATGCCGCCGTATGAATTGCAGGGCAAGCAGGTCGCTCTGGTGGACGCTAACGGCGAACCCATCCAGACGAATGCTTTCCTGAATCAACGCCTGCTGGCCTCTCAGCAGGGCGGGATGTACACTCCCACCATTGGCTACGAAATGGTGCGTAACGTAGGCAGCGGCTTGAAGTATCCGTATAATCCGTTCTACGGCGAATTCAGCCCGCGTGTCTCGTTCGCATGGAACCCGCACTACACCGATGGCCTGCTGGGTAAGATCGTCGGCAACGGCAAAACCGTCGTCCGCGGCGGTTACAGCCGAATCTACGGTCGCTTGAACGGCGTAGATCTTGTGCTGGTTCCGCTTCTTGGCCCTGGTCTGTTGCAGGGCGTCACTTGCGTGAATCCGCTCATAAACGGCAGTTGCGGCGCTTCGGCGGGATCGACTCCCGCTACCGCGTTCCGCATCGGGACCGATGGCTTGACAGCTCCGTTGGCATCGCCCAGCGCGACGCTGCCCCAGCCATTCTATCCGGGCGGCGCATATCCCGAGTCGGTGGACTCGGAATCTCTCGACCCGAACTTCCGTCCCGACCGCACCGATAACCTCACGGTTACCGTGCAGCGCGAACTGAACTCTCGGATGCACATCGAGGTCGGTTACATCGGTAAAAAAATCGCCAACGAATACCAGTCCACCAACCTGGATTCCGTGCCGATTTATGAAACCCTTGGCGGTCAGACCTTCGCCAACGCCTATGGCCAGTTGTATCAGCAGTTGGACTTTAATGGAATCGCTCCCGCCAGCGTGACTCCGCAGCCGTTCTTCGAAAACGCGCTGGGCGGCGCCAGTTCGGCGTTCTGCAAAGGTTACTCCAGTTGCACCGCCGGCGTGGCGGCCAACTATGCTTCGCTCATTAAGGAAACCGCCGTGTCCGACCTCTGGAACAAAATGGATGCCCAGAGCAGTTGGATTCTGCCGCGCAGCACCTACGGTCAGTCGTTCAACAGCGGACCGGGCCAGGCTACTTCCATCAATTCCATCAATAGCTTGGGCTACGGCAACTACAACGCGCTGTTTTTCACCTTCCGCACCAACGCCTGGCATGGTTTGACCACCAATACCAATTTCACTTGGGGGCGCGCCTTTGGTACCGCCGTCCAGGTGCAGGCCAGCAGCAGCTTCACCCAGGAAAATCCGTTCGACATCAATGCCAACTACGGCTGGCAGCCCTTCGACATTCGCTTCATCTACAACACGAATATGTACTACGAAGTGCCGATCTTTAAAGGACAGCATGGAGTGGTCGGTCATATTCTGGGTGGATGGACGATCTCGCCGTTGTTGACCGCGCAGAGCGGCGGCGGCAACGACGTTTCCTGGAGTTCCGGTAGCTGCACCTTCTGCGAAGGTTTCGGCGAAGTCACGACCCCCGGAACCAGTGCAGTCAGTTCCACCAACGAGATCGCAGTCGGTTGGGGTTCCATGAATCCCTTCACCGGCGGCAACTCGGCGCACTACGGCGTCGCCGGCAGCACCGGCACCAATATCGTCTACGGCACCCAGGCGGTTGGAACGGCGCTGCATAGCGGAATCAACTACGGACTCAACGAATTCGCTAATCCGGCTCAGGTTTACTCGGAATTCCGGCCCTGCGTGCTGGGCTTCGATACGAGCTGCGGTTATGTGAACTTCCGCGGTCTACCCACCTGGAACCTGGACGCTCAGGTCGTAAAAGACCTCGGTCTCTATAAAGAGAGAGTCGGCGCCCAGTTCTTCTTCACCTTCACCAACGTCCTGAACCACTTCCAGCCGAGCTCGGCGGGCGGCAGCATCAGCAGCCCGACCGGCTTCGGCCAGATCACCAGTCAGGCAAACAGTCCGCGTTCCATGGAATTCGGACTTCGGATCCACTTCTAAACTAGCAATCGGGGCCGGCCGCAAGGCCGGCCCCTCATTTAAGATGTCGGCAAAAAGTGCAAATTGAGGGTGCAAGAGAAGGAAAGGGAGGGGTGAAACGGCTACTTTTCAGGTCTCTCCAGCTGGCAAATCCGGGAGTGCTAAACAGCTTAGAATCAACGAGTAAGCCGTAGCAGCCATTAGCGCTGATCGGGCGCATTCAAAGTTTGCATTGACACCGGCCTGCCCCGCGCACTACAATCAACCCCATTACGCTTTGGGCCTATTCACTCGATAGGCATAATTGGGTAACGGAGTTGAAAAAAATGATGCTTTGGGGCAAGACTGTATTTAACGGCCCACCCCTATTTGGGCTGTTGACCTCTCTCGCGTTGGTACTCGGCCTCGCTACGGTACCAGCAAACGCACAATCCAGCATAGCCGGCACGGTCGCCGGGCAAGTGACCGATTCCTCCGGAGCCGCCGTTCCTGGCGCCGCCATCAGACTTTCCGATGTGGCCACGGGAGCCGCGTTTGTCAGTGTGACCAATGACACCGGACGTTACACCTTCCCGACTGTTCCTCCCGGCAAGTACGACATTACCTTCACCAAAGACGGTTTCACCACTTACAGCATCAAAGCGCAGGACGTGAGGGTCGGCTTCGTTCTCACTCTCAATGCCGTCCTTAAGGTGGGCGCGACATCCACCACGGTGGAAGTCTCCGCCAGTGTCGGCGCCGAATTGCAGACCATGAATGCCACGGTCGGCACCAGCCTCAGCAACGCCTCTTTGATGGCTCTCCCCAACCTTGGCCGTGACGCCACTTCCATGGCCGTGCTGCAACCGGGCACCACGCTGGGCGGACAGGCCGCCGGCAGCCCCGCCGATTTGAATACCTATCAGTTGGATGGCGCCAACGTCACCGACGACATGGGCGGCAACGTCACTACCTACCAGACCAACATGAACGGCCTGGGTGGCAGCCAGACCAGCGGCAGCCCCTCCGGCATCATCCCGACGCCCATCGAAAGCATTGAGGAGTTCAAGGTCTCGGTAAGCAACCAGACTTCCGACTTCAACAATTCTTCGGGTGCGCAGATTCAGATGACCACCAAGCGCGGCAGCAGCCAGTTCCACGGCGCCGCGTACATGTTCTATTTCGACAATGCCATTGGCGAGGCCAATAGCTGGAGCGCCAATCATACGCCGTATACCTACGGCTCACAGTCGTTCCCGCAGACTCCGGTGGATTTCCCCAAGAATCACCGCAGCCGTTTTGGCGGCGCCCTCGGCGGTCCGCTGCTGCCCAAGCCGGTGGCCGGCGGGAAGTGGTTCTTCTTCTTCAACTATGAAGGGCTTCGCTATCCCAATGCCGTCGTCTTCAGTAAGACAGTGCCTTCGGCGCTGCTGCGCGCAGGTGTCGTGCAGGAACCGAATGCGGCCGGCGTTTACCAGGCTTATAACCTGAACAGCGTTCCGGTCACCGTGGGCGGCACTACCTATGCCCCCGCCGTCTGCCCGGCCGGTAATTGCGATCCGCGCGGCATTGGGCTCAACCCCATCGTCAACAGCATTTGGAGCCAGCAGATGCCGCTCGAAAACAATCCGCTGGGCGGCGACAGTTACAATACGCAAGCCTTTCTGGGTAGCATCCGCGCGCCCCTTACCACCAATAACTATGTGGGCCGCATCGACCATGACTTCGGCGATAAAGAACACTTCTATGTGACTTATCGCGATTATAAGTTGGTCAGCTTGACCACTAACCAGACCGACGTCGGCGGCGTGTTCCCCGGCGATAAGTTTGGAGTGCCGGTCGCGACCGCGCCCCGCCCGCAGCAGCCTTCGGTGTGGACCGCCGGCCTGACCAGCGTGCTCAACCCCACCACCACCAATACGTTCGTATTCAGCTATCTGCGTCAATTCTGGCAGTGGTCCGACCAGAACGGCCCGCCGCAGGGCTTCGGCCTCGGCGGCGCCCTCGAAATCGGCGGCGAATCCACTGCTGCGCTGATTCCTTACAACGTCAACACGCAGAGCATCCGCCAGCGCTTCTGGGACGGACAGGACAAGACCATCCGCGACGACGTGAGCACTCTGAAGGGAAATCACCTCTTCAGCTTCGGCGGATCTTATGCGCGCAACTTCGACTATCACTCCCGTACCGACAACGGCGCCGGTGTGAACGATCAGGTTGCCTATCTGTCCACCAGTGCGGGGATCTTCACGGGGTCGGGAGCCACTCAGTACGTCCCGTCCGCTATCCCCTCCTCTTCGGTTTCCGGTTACGAGGGCTTGTACTCGGAAGTGCTCGGCCTGGTCAGCTCCACGCAGGTGATGTATACCCGCTCGCTGCCGAGTTTGAATCCCCTGCCCACCGGCACGCAGGCCACCGATAAGTCGGTCATCCCCTATTACAGCGTGTACTTCCAGGATACCTGGCACATGAAGCCCAGCTTTACCCTGACTTACGGGTTGGGCTGGAACCTCGAAATGCCTCCCTACGAACTCCAGGGCAAGCAGGTGGCGTTGGTTGACTCCAACGGCATCCCGGTCGACACACAGTCGTTCCTGAACCAGCGTTTGCTGGCTTCCCAGCAGGGTTCCATGTACACTCCCCAGCTCGGTTACGAGTTGATTCGCCAGGTGGGCCAGGGCCTCAAATATCCCTATAACCCGTACTATGGCGAGTTCAGCCCGCGCGTTTCGTTTGCCTGGAATCCGCACTACACAGACGGCCTCCTCGGCAAGATCGTAGGCAACGGCAAGACTGTGTTGCGCGGTGGATACAGCCGGATCTTCGGCCGCCTCAATGGTGTCGATCTCGTGCTCGTTCCGCTCCTCGGACCCGGCCTGCTGCAGGGTGTGACCTGCGTCAACCCGTCGATTACTGGTGCGTGCGGCGGTTCCGTCAACCCGGCCACTGCCTTCCGCATCGGCACCGACGGTCTGGTCGCTCCCCTGTCGGCCCCTAGCGCGACCCTGCCCCAGCCCTTCTATCCGGGCGGCGCGTATCCCGAATCGGTCGATTCCGAATCGCTCGATCCGAACTTCCGGCCCGACCACACCGACAACTTCACTCTTACCGTGCAGCGTGAATTGAATTCCCGCGTGCACCTCGAAGTCGGCTACATCGGCAAGATCATCAAGAACGAATTCCAGGCCACCAATCTGGATTCGGTGCCGATCTATGAGACGCTTGGCGGGCAGAGCTTCGCCAGCGCCTTCTCACAGTTGTACCAGCAGGTTATCTTCAATGGCATATCCGCTCCCAACGTGACTGCGCAGCCCTTCTTTGAGAACGCCCTGGGCGGCGCCAGTTCCGCATTTTGCAAGGGATACAGCAGTTGCACCGCGGGAGTAGCCGCGAACTATACCTCGCTCATCAAGGAGACCGCGGTATCCGACCTCTGGAACAAGATCGATGCCCAGAGCAGTTGGGTCCTGCCGCGCAGCACCTACGGTCAGCCCTTCAATAGCGGCGCCCCGCAGGCGACCTCCATCGACATGAACACTAGCGCCGGCTGGGGCAACTACAACGCCCTGTTCGCCACCGTTCGCACCAACGCCTGGCACGGAATCACCACGACCTCCAACTTCACTTGGGGCCGCGCGATGGGAACCGCCACACAGGTGCAGGCCAGCAGCAGCTACACCCAGTTGAATCCTTTCAACCTCGGTGCCAACTACGGCGCACAGCCGTATGACATCAAGTTCATCTACAACATGAACATGTACTACGAAGTGCCGTTCTTCAAGGGACAGCACGGAGTGATCGGACATGTTTTAGGTGGATGGACCATCTCCCCGCTGTTCACCGCACAGAGCGGTCAGCTCACGGCCGTCACTTACAGCGAAGGCAGTTGCCAGGGCTGTGAGGCTTTCGGCGAAGTCACCACTCCCGGCACCAGCGCGGTGACCGCGGACAATAATGCGTTCGCTGAGAACGCTGTCGGCTTTACCCCCTTCACCGGCGGTAACTCGGCACATTACGGCGTCTTGGGCACCGCCGGCTCCAATCTCGTGTTCGGCAATGCCTCCGTCGGTACCGCCACCCATGGCGGAATCAACTACGGGCTCAACATGTACGCCAACCCGGCGCAGGTCTACTCTGAATTTCGTCCTTGCGTCCTCGGTCTCGACACCAGTTGCGGCGGCGGCGGCGGTTATCTCCGCACCCTCCCCACCTGGAACGTTGACGCTCAGGTGGTGAAAGATCTCGGCCTTTACAAGGAAAACGTCGGCGCCCAGTTCTTCTTCACCTTCACCAACGTGTTGAACCACTTCCAGCCGAGCTCGTCGGGCGGCAGTCTCACCAGCCCGACCTCCTTCGGCCAGATCACCAGCCAGGCAAACTCGCCGCGCTCCATGGAGTTCGGACTGCGGATTCACTTCTAGTACTTGGTGGGTAGTTAAAACTTGGGGGCCGGTCGACAAACCGGCCCTCGTTTCATTTTGTCCGTCGTGTATCCTGGGAGTTGGCCCGAATCTATCCCTTCCAACCCCTCCGTTACACCGCCAAGGCCGGTGCTTTGAGCGATGTGGTGACGCAGCCTTACGACAAGATTTCCCCCGCCATGCGCAGCCGCTATCTGGCGCTCAGTCCTTACAACCTGGTGCGCATTATTCTGGGCGAACGCAGCGCCGCCGATACCGAAAGCGAGAACCCGTACACGCGCGCCCGCGGGTATCTGGACGCATGGACGGCGGATGGTGTCCTGGCGCGCGACGCCGAGCCGGGTATCTATCCGTACTTCCAGGAATTCACCGAACCGGATACCGGCGAACGCCTGGTGCGCAAAGGCTTCATCGCGGTCGGCGCCATCGAGGAGTACGCCGCGGGTGTCGTCTTCCGCCACGAGCAGACTCTCTCCGGTCCGAAAAAGGATCGCACCGACCTCCTCCGCCACACGCACGCCCATTTCGGACAGATCTTCATGCTTTATCCCGACCGCAGCGGCGCCATCGACGCGTTGCTGGATGAAGCCGCCGCCGCCGCCCCGCTGGCTGAGCTCACCGACGAGTACGGCGGCGTTCACCGTCTCTGGAAAATCACGGGCGCGGGTGCGATCCAGGAATTGATGGCCGATAAGCGCCTGCTGATCGCCGATGGGCACCATCGCTACGAGACCGCCCTGGCGTTTCGTAATGAGAACCCCGGGCTCGCGGGCGCCGACCGCGTGATGATGACGCTGGTCAATATGTACTCCCCCGGTCTGCGCATTCTGGCGACGCATCGCCTGGTGAACGGACTCGATTCGGCCACCCTTCCGGACGGCTTTCTGCAAGCCGCGGCGCGCGATTTCGAAGTGCGCGAGATCGCCTCCGCGGCAGAGTTACAAAGCGCGTGGGCCACGGACGGCCAGCGGACTATCATAGGCGCCGCCATCGGCACGCGGCTGTTCCAATTGGAGTATCGCGGCCTCGGAGAGCTCGACGTGCGCGTATTGCACGAAAAGCTGCTGGGGAAGGAGCTGGGGATTGGCGAACAGGCGGTCCGCGACGAGAAGCATCTGCGCTACATGCGCGGGCTCGACGCGGCGGTAGAAGAGGCGCGCAGCGGCGCCGCACAAATCGCATTCCTGCTGAAGGCGACGTCCATCGAACAGGTGGCCGATACTTCGTTCGGTGGCGGCGTGATGCCGCAGAAGTCGACCGACTTCTATCCCAAGCTGCTCTCCGGCCTCACGATCTACAAGTTGGGGTAGCTACTTGCCGCGCAGCACCAGCTCGACTCCGCCAATGATGCTGCGGCCCGGCATGACCACGCCCTGCACTTCCTCGTACGACGTGTTCGTCATGTTGGAGAGCCGCAGGAACGGATGGACGATTCCGCGCGTGTAGGCGGCGTCGATATCGAGCAGTGCATAGGCGCCTTCCGAGAGCCGGTCGAGCACGCCCAGATGAGTCCGCAGCACCACATGCTGCGCCAGCGTCCCCTGCCAGGAAGCCACCGCGGAATGGCGCGGGTAATAGAAGGCGTACTTCGTCTCGCCGATCGGAATGCTGTCCTCCGCGCCGCGCAGCCAGGAGTAATGAAGGTCGAGACTCTGCCCGTTCGATATCGCGAACCGTATGCCGCCGGTCACCCCCGTGAAATTCAGCGCGTCGATATTGACCGCCTGCCACAGGGCGTTGGGCGAAGTGCGGTAGTAGTCGATATCGTCGCGCTCGCGCCGTTCGAACACTGTGAGGTCCGCGTGCCAGCGCGCCGCCGGATTCCAGTCGATGCCGCCTTCGTAATTCCAGGCGCGCTCCGGACGAAGATTCGGGTTGCCGATGTTCGCCGGGTCCTCATAATAAAGTTCCGTGTAGCTCGGCACGCGAAACGCGCGGCTCACCGATGCCCGCAGTTTCAGGTGCGGCGAGAGCCAATATCCGCCGGCAATCGTGGGCGAAAACTCCCCCGAGAAATTGCGGTACACCTCTTCGCGCGCTGCCAGCGAAAGTGAGAAGCGCCGCAACGCGCGGAAATCCAGCGCCGCGTAAGCCGCCGCGCGGCTGCGCGAATGGTTGCCGAGATTATTGCTGGCGATCGATTCATGCAGCGCCTCCACCCCGTAATGCAGCTCGATATTGGTGGCGGGATTCTCATTCCGTCGCACGGCGGCCTGATAGCTTTCGTCCTGATGGTGGTTGGTGTAAACCGACGGGTCGTCACGAATCAGCACGAACAAGTCGCTATGCCGGCGATACGCGAAACTCGCGGTGGTCTTCTTCCCGATGGCCTGCTGCAAGCCCAGAAACCACGTCTTGGTGTCCTCCCAGGAAGGGTAGTCGCCGTAAAACTGGTCGGCGCCGAAGGGGTGATCCATGTAGGCCATGGTCAGATCGGCGGTGCCCCATTTCGATGCCAACTGCGTAGTCGACGCCAGTTGCAGATTGCGGTAATCGCGATCGGGGAGGAAGCCGGTGGAGAAATCGCGGGCGAAGGAGACCTGTTCCGCCACCGGCCCGAGCACGCCCGAAAGCGCACCTTGCTGCTGGTTGATGCCGAAATTGCCTGCCGCCGTTCGCAGGACGAGTTCGGTGTACTGCGGCGGTGCGGTGATCACGTTGACGGCGCCGCCGATGGCGTCCGATCCGTACATGGTCGATCCCGAGCCTTCCAGCACTTCCACCCGCGCGATGGCGTCGAGCGGCACCGGGATGTCCATGTTGTGGTGGCCCGATTGCGCATCGTCAAGCCGCATACCGTTCAGCAGCACCAGTGTCTGCGCGTAGCTCGATCCGCGAATCGAGAGGTCGTTCTGCACGCCGTCCGGCGCGCGTGCCTCCAGGTCGACGGAGGAATCCTGCCGCAGCACGTCGGCCAGGCTGTTGAAGACTTCGCGATGCTCGCGCACCGGCAGCACCGTGACCGCACGATCGATCTCGTCGAGCGAAAGCGGTTCGTAGGTGCCGGTAACGACGATCGTTTCATGAGGCCGGGAGAGCAGGGAAATGAGGAGGAGGATCTGGAGCAACAAGCGCTTATTGTAGCGTGCGTCGCGCGACAGCTATCATAGAACAGACATGAACTGGAACGACGCAGCGGAAGATTTCCTGAATGCAGTGCTGGCGCAAACGCCCCGCCCCGAGCGCGAAGAGACAGAGTCGCGCCTGCGCGGCATGGCGGAGGCGATGGCGGAGGAGGACAGCAAGAATCGCGTGGGTGTGGAGACGGTGATCGCCGCGTGGGTGCGACAGACCCCCGAAACGCTGCGCGCCGACCTGCCGCGCCAGATGGAGCGCTTCGGCCTCGATCCCGACGAGTACGCGCACTTGCTGACGGAGTGAAATGACGCCCGCCGATTTTCGCCGGATCGCGCTGAGCCTGGAAGGCGTCGAGGAGTACCCGCACGCGGGACTGCCGGCCTTCCGTGTCGGGGGCCGGAAATTCGCGTCGCTGGCATCGCAAGCGGAAGGCTATGGAAATCTCAACCTGACGCTGGAACAGCAGGCGGCGTTTGTGGCCGAAGCGCCCGCGATTTTCTTGCCGATTCCCAGTGGGTTCGGCCGCATGGGACATACCCACATTCGCCTGGCCGCAGCCAACGAGGATGTGCTCGCCGGCGCGCTGCGGACGGCGTGGAAACTGCGCGTCGACAACAACGCGAAGACCAGCCGAAAGAAACGCGCCAAACCATAAATCAGATCACGTGATAGTATCCGCCGCGCTCCAGCACTTCCACCGGCAGCCCGAAGACCTTCGAGAGCGCGCCCGCTTCCAGCACATCTTCTTTCGGACCGTCGCCTACCACCCGGCCGTCGCGCATCAGCACCACGCGCCGCATTTCGGGAATGATATCCGGCAGATGGTGCGTCACCATGATGATGCTGATGCCGCGCGCCGCCAGCTTGCGCAGAATCTCGCGCAGTTCGTGTGTGGCGTGCAGATCGAGGCTGGTGGTGGGCTCGTCCAGCACCAGCGCCTGCGGTCCGTGCACCAACGCGCGCGCGATCAGGATCCGCCGCGCCTCGCCCGACGACATCTCGTCGGTGTTCCGCTCCGCCAGGTGTGCGATCTCGAGCACCTCCATCGATTCGCGCGCCTGCCGCTCCATCTCCGCCGTCACTTCGTGATTCGGCCAGATGCCCACGCTGCCGAAAAAGCCCGAAAGCACGATCTCATACCCGGAATAATCGCGCGTGCACATCTGCATCCAGTCGTTGGAGACAATCCCCAGGTGATGGCGCAGATCGAACAGGTGCCAGCGCTCGCGCCCCATGATCCGCAGCGACCACGCCTCCGCTTTCAGCCGCGGGTATAGTTCGCGCGCCATCACTTTAATGAGCGTCGATTTGCCCGAGCCGTTGGGCCCGAGGATGGCGGCGTGCTCGCCCTGCGCGATAGACAGCGTGACACCGTCGAGCACTACGCGCTCGCCGCGCCGCACCGTGACATTGCGGAACTGGATGAGAGGGACGTTGGACATGAATCCATATTGTAAATGGCATGCCCGGCGCTCTCACATACCGGCGTACCAGGCGTAGCCGTATTCCGGCTCCACCGAGCCGAGACCCTTGCCGAACTTTTTCAGACTGTCGGTTACCGTGAGGCGCGCGATATACTTCACGCTCTTATAGCCGAGTTGGCGAGGAACGCGCAGACGAACCGGACCGCCATTGCCGACGGGAAGGTCGCCGCCATTCATGCCGTAGGTCAACAAAGTCTGAGGATGCAGGGCATCGTCCATATCGATGCTGTCCCACCAGCCCTTCTGCTGCGAGAAGTAGACCACATACCGGGCTTGCGGCAGCGCGCCCACCAGGCTCAGAACGTGCGAGAGCGGCACGCCGGTCCACTCCGCGATAAACGACCAGCCCTCTTCGCAGGCCAGGTGCGTGATCTGGCTGCGCACCGGATAGCTTCTCAAGTCGGCCAGCGAGAACGATGCCGGGCGCGCCACCATGCCATTGACGCTCACCCGCCAGCCGGCGAATCCACCGGCGCGCAGTTGTTCGAAGGCGGCATCCGGCGGATCGGTGGCATTGGCGAATGGCAGTTTCGAGATCTGGCTGGGAGAAAACTCGCGCGCCATGGAGTGGCGTGTCAGCAGGCGCTGCGAGGCGTAAGTCAGCGACTCGCCGGGGCCGTAAATGCCGCCATCGTCGGGCGGGACAAGGCCGTAGCGAGCCGCCAGACGAGCGGCTACTGCCACGCCCGTCGCTCCCGCCGTTGCGGCCAGCCCGGAAACGATCGCTTTGCGGCGTGAGAAGTTGCCCATGAGCGCTCCTTATTGACTGCCCGCACGGCCACCGATCATGGCCCGCATGCGGACTCGGAATCCTGCCAGGAAAATCATGGCGATGTGCACCACCACGAAGAGCACCAGCGCGAGCGACACCAGAAAATGAATGGTGCGTGCCGATTGCTGGCCGCCGAGGGTCGTCACCAGGGCGGGGAAGACGGAGACGATCGCCGGAGACATCGCCAGTCCGGTCCAGACCGCCAGCGGAAAGAGGGCGAAAATCACCAGCAGGTAGCTGAGCCGCTGGAGCACGTTATACGACGCGGCCTCGGCAGCGTCCGGCCGCCGGAAACGCAGATGATTTCCGAGCACACGACGGATCGTTCCCGAGAATTCCTTCCCGGGCGGGACCAGATTCCTGCGAAAATGGCCCGTGAAAACCCCGTAAATCAGGTACAGCAAGCCGGTCAATTCCACCACCCAGGCAGTTTGAAAATGCAGTGCCCGGCTCCATCCGTTCTGGTCGGGCAGTACGAGCTTGTATCCCGTCGGCACGGTTGCCCGTGAGGAGGGAATGGGGATGTGGAACAACGGCGGCGTGAGCGCGTTGCCGGCTTCGCCCCAATAGAACCGCGGGTGCGAAACCACGATCTCCATGCCGCTCACCAGCAGCGCGAAAAAGCACGCGGCCGTGAGCCAGTGAGTGAGACGGACCAGCAGCGTGTGCCGCGGAGCATCCCGTATCTTCGGGACCTCAGCGGCTAAACCCGGAAGGCAGCCAGAATCCGCCATTGAGGGATGATATCACGCGCGTCCGGTATCAGAACCATCTGCTCATGATGACCTTCTGCTCCGTATAAAACGCCACCGCGTCTTTGCCGTGCGCGTGCAGGTCGCCGAAGAACGAATTCTTCCAGCCGGCGAACGGGAAAAACGCCATCGGTGCGGCCACCCCGACGTTCACGCCGACCATCCCGACCTCGCATCGCGACGAGTACTCGCGTGCCGATTTGCCGCTCGACGTGAAGATCGCCGTCGCATTGCCGAAGGGCGAGCGATTGACTAAGTCGATGGCGTCGTCCAGCGTGTTCACACGCATCACCGAAAGCACCGGGCCGAAAATCTCTTCGCGCGCGATGGTCATCTGCGGCGTGACATGGTCGAAGATCGTCGGCCCGAGGAAATATCCACCCGTGGGCTTATGCTGCCGCCCATCCACCAGCGCCACCGCGCCTTCCGCCACGCCTTTCTCGACGTAGCCTGCGACGCGCTGGCAGTGGTCCGCCGTCACCAGCGGGCCCATCTCCACGCCGGCCTGCGAGCCATCGCCCACCGCGAGATTCCTGGTGCGCTCCACGAGGAGTTCCAGCAGTGGACCGGCCGCATCGCCCACCGGCACCAATACGCTGCCCGCGAGACAGCGTTCGCCCGCCGCGCCGAAGGCCGAGCCGATGATCGCTTCCACCGTCTTCGGCATGTCGGCATCGGCCATCACGATCAGGTGATTCTTGGCGCCGCCCAGCGCCTGTACGCGCTTCCCCTGCGCTGCGGCAGTGGTGTAAACGTGCTTCGCCACCGGCGTAGATCCGACGAACGATACCGCCTTCACCAGCGGGTGATGCAGCAACGCATCCACCGCTATGCGGTCGCCGTGCACCAGATTGAAAACGCCGGCCGGCACGCCCGCCTGATGCAGCAATTGCGCGGCGAGTGTCGGCGTCAGCGGCACTTTCTCCGAGGGCTTGAGGATGAACGTGTTCCCGGATGCGATGGCGAACGGCCACATCCACATCGGCACCATGGCGGGGAAATTGAACGGTGTGATGCCGACGCACACGCCGATGGGCTGGCGAATGGTCTTGCAATCGATGCCGGCGGCGATGTCGTTAAGCGAATCGCCCATCATCAGGCTGGGCATGCCGCAGGCCATCTCCACCATCTGGATGGCGCGGCGCACTTCGGCCTTGGCGTCGTCGGCGGTCTTGCCGTTCTCGCGCGTGAGCGTGTTCGCCAGATCGCCGTGGTGCCTCTCGAGCAGCGTCTTGTAGCGATACAGCACCTGCACGCGATCCACCACCGGCACGTCGCGCCATTTGAGGAACGCCTCATGCGCGGCGCGCACTGCGCGGTCGATGTCCGCGGCCCCTGCGTACGGCACTTCGGCGATAGCGGCGCCGGTCGCGGGATTAACGATCGTCCCGCCGGCACTCCCCTCCGGCCGTTCCCAAGCGCCATTGATATAGAACGATACTAACGACACGGTTGCATCGTTTGCGATCATGATTCTCCCTCCCAAACAGGCGCTTTCGCGCGCTGCATCAGCATCACATATAAGGCGCCGGAAACGCCGAAGCCCACAAACCAGGCGTAGTCGTACAACCATCGTATCGCCGGCACCACCAGACCGAGCAGCGCCACCGCGATTCCCGCGCCCAACGATATCACGGCGCGCGGATTGGTGCCGTCGCGATATTCGTATTCGCCGCCGCGGCGATAGAGATCGTCCACGTTGAGGCGGGCGCGGCGCACCAGGAAGTAGTCGGCGATCATCACGCCGGCGATGGGCCCGAGCAGCCCGGAATATCCCACCAGCCAGCCGAAAATATACGAGCTGAAATCGGTGAGCAACTTCCACGGCATCATGAGGACGCCGACCACTCCGGTGATCAGTCCGCCGGTGCGGAACGAGATGAGGCGCGGATTCAGATTCGAAAAGTCGTTGGATGGCGACACGACATTCGCCGCCACGTTGGTATTGAGCGTGGCCACCAGCAGCGCTACCAGCGCGATCGATGCGACGACCGGCTGGTGAAATTTCCCTAGCAGCACCACCGGATCCCAGATCGCTTCGCCGAACAGCACCACCGAAGCCGACGTCACCGCCACGCCGATGAACGAATAGAGCGTCATGGCGGCCGGCAGTCCGAGAGCCTGGCCGAGGATCTGCGCCTTCTGCGATTTGGCGTAGCGCGTGAAGTCGGGGATGTTGAGCGCGACCGTTGCCCAGAAGCCCACCATTCCGGTGAGCGACGGAACGAAGAATTTGACGAACTCAGCAGAGGAGTGGAATTTGCTTGGCGCGCTCAGCACCGGCCCCAGCCCGCCCGCTTTGCCGGTGATCCACCACAGCAGCAGCAGTCCGATGCCCAGCATGAAGGGCGCGCCGATGCCTTCCAGAATCTTGATGGTCTCAATGCCGCGCCAGATTACCGCGATATTCAGCAGCCAGAATGCGAAGAAGCAGATCCATTGGCCGTTGGGCGAGTGCGATGCGGCCGGCCATAGAATCTTGAGCATCGAAAAGATGGCCTGGCCGCCGATCCAGCTCTGAATGCCGAACCATCCGCATGCCACCAGCGCGCGCAGCACTGCCGGAATGTTGGCGCCGCGTACGCCGAACGACGCGCGCACGAAGACCGGAAACGGAATCCCGTACTTCGCGCCGGCATGGGCGTTGAGCAGCATGGGCACCAGCACGATCAGGTTGCCCAGCAGGATGGTGCCAATCGCCTGCCACCAACTCATGCCGCCGGCGATCAGGCCCGACGCCAGCATGTACGTCGGAATGCACACGCTCATCGCGACCCAGAGCGACGCGTAGTTATACGTGCCCCACGTGCGGCGCTCCATGGGGATGGGCGCGAGGTCCTCGTTATAGAGCGTGGAGTCGTGGCCGGCCACTATTTCCAGGCGCCTCCGCGCGCCGCGCGCTTGAGGAATCGACCGCGCCCCGGCTTGCCGAGGAACTCGCCGCCATCCACGATCACCTCACCGCGCGAGAGCACCGTGCGAGCATTGCCGCGCACGTGGAAACCTTCGAACATGGAGTAATCCACGTGCATGTGATGCGTCTGCGCGCTGATGGTGTAGAGCGACGTGGGGTCCCAGATCACGATATCGGCGTCGCTTCCGGGCGCGATCTCGCCCTTCTGCGGATACATGCCGAAAATGCGCGCCGGCGTAGTGGACGTAATCTCCACGAAGCGATTCAACGACAACTGTCCCGCATTCACGCCATGGTGAAAGATCAACTGCAGGCGGTTCTCGATGCCCGGTCCGCCATTGGGAATCTTGGTGAAATCGTCCTTGCCGAGCACCTTCTGGTCTTCGAAACAGAAGGGGCAGTGGTCGGTGGAGACCACTTGCAGGTGATCGTGCTTGAGCCCTTCCCACAGTTTCGGCTGGTGCTCTTTAGGCCGCAGCGGCGGCGTGAAAACGTACTTCGCGCCCTCGAAATTCGGGCGCGCGAGCTCCTCCACCGAGAGCAACAGGTACTGCGGGCACGTCTCGGCGAACGCCGGCACGCCGCGATCGCGCGCCTCGCGCACCTGATTGAGCGCGTCCTCCGACGAGAGGTGCACAATGTACACCGGCGCGCCGGCGATCTCCGCCATAGCGATGGCGCGATGCACCGCCTCCGCCTCGGCGCGCGGTGGGCGTGTGAGCGCATGGTACACCGGCGCCGTCTTGCCCTCCGCCAGCGCGCGCGCAATCAGCACGTCGATCACGCTGCCGTTCTCGGCGTGCATGCAGATGAGCGCGCCGTTCTTGGCGGTCTGCGAAAGCGCCTTGAAGATCGTGGCATCGTCGACCATCAGGACGTTGGGATACGCCATGAACAGCTTGAAGCTGGCCACGCCTTCGCGCACCATATCGTCCATATCTTCCAGGCCGCATGCGCCGAGATCGGTGACGATCATGTGCAGGCCGTAGTCGATGGTGGCCTTCCCTTCGGCCTTCTTCCACCAGGTGTCGAGCGCGTCGCGCATGCGCGTGCCGCGCGGTTGGATGGCGAAATCCACGATGCTGGTGGTGCCGCCGAACGCTGCCGCGCGCGTGCCCGTTTCGAAGTCGTCGGCCGACGTTGTCCCGCCGAACGGCATATCGAGGTGCGTGTGCGCGTCGATGCCGCCGGGGATCACGTACATCCCGGCCGCGTCGATCACCCTCTCCGCCGCCGATTCGGGAATGCCCGCGCGCACTTCGCGAATGCGCTCGCCTTCGATCAGCACATCGGCCGCGTGCGTCTCTTTCGCCGTCACCACTGTGCCATTGCGTATCAGCGTGTTCATGATTGCCCCTCTGATTTCGCGGTGCGCATTTCCCAGGACTGGAACGGCTTTCCGTTCTCCACCTGCTCCATGGTGATGCAATTTTCCACCGGACAGACCAGCCAGCAGAGATTGCAGCCCACGCACTCTTCCTCGTCGACGTGTGGGATGCGCACCGATGGCGTGACGTGCGGTGTGACTTCGGCGGCATCGAGCTTGGCGATCGGAGTGACGGCGATGCTGACGTTGCTGGCGGCCTCGACCGCCGCCGGCACGGCGTGGCCGTCGAGATGGATGCACTGGTGCGCGCCGTCCCAGCAGGCGATGTAGCAGAGATCGCAGCCGATGCAGGTCTGCCGATTGATCCGCGCGACGATCTTATAGTTCAGGTCGAGATGCTTCCATTCGGTGATCCTGGGAAGGCTGGCGCCGCGGAAATCGTCGATGGTACGCAGTCCCTTCTCGTCCATCCACTGGCTCAGTCCGTCGATCATGTCCTCTACGATGCGATAGCCATAGCGCATCGCCGCGGTGCACACCTGCACGGTGCCGCATCCCAGCAGGAAAAATTCCGCCGCCTCGCGCCAGCCGGAAATGCCGCCGATGCCCGAGATCGGAAGCCCCACCTCGGGGTCGCTCGCAATCTGCTGGACCAGGTGGAGCGCGATCGGTTTCACGGCCGGCCCGCAGTAACCGCCGTGCGCCGAATGGCCGCCGACATTGGGGCGCGGCGTGAAGGTATCGAGATCGATGCCGGTGATGGAGTTGATGGTGTTGATGGCGGAGAGCCCGTCTGCCCCGCCGCGTTTGGCCGCGCGCGCCACCGCGCGGATGTCAGTGATGTTCGGGGTCAGCTTCACCAGCACGGGAGTGCGCGCCACTTCCTTCACCCACTCGGTGATCATGCAGGAGTATTCCGGCACCTGGCCCACCGCGCTGCCCATGCCGCGTTCGCTCATGCCGTGCGGACAGCCGAAATTCAGTTCAAGTCCGTCGGCGCCGGCCTCCTCAGTGCGCCTGACGATGTCGTGCCAGGCGGCGCGCGTCGATTCCACCATCAGCGAGGCGATCACGGCATGCTTCGGATAGCGCTTCTTGACTTCAGTAATCTCGCGCAGGTTGGTAGCGATGGGACGGTCGCTGATGAGCTCGATGTTATTCAGCCCGAGCATGCGCTGGCCGTTCCAATCGACCGAGGAGTAGCGCGAGGAGACGTTGACGATGGGGTCGCCGATGGTTTTCCAGACGGCGCCGCCCCAGCCTTTGTCGAACGCGCGCATGATCTGCTCGCCGCAGTTGGTGGGAGGGCCGGATGCCAACCAGAACGGGTTGGGGCTGCGAATACCGGCGAAATTGGTAGTAAGGTCGGCCATGTTAGTTGTGACCCGGACAAGCTGAAGCATGTCCTACACCGTGTAGGCCATGCTTCAGCTTGTCCCGTTCATCCCTCACCCATTATGGCAATCGCCGCGCGCTTGCCATCGGCTACGGCGTCGACCACTTCGCGGCCGCCGTTGACGCAATCGCCGCCGGCGAAATAGCGATGGTTGGCGGTGCGCCCGGTGGCGCGATCCACGCCGATGACGCCGCCGTTTATTTCGACTCCGCGCTGGCGCAGCAGGTCGGCCATCAGGCGCTTCTGCCCGAGCGCGGGGATCACCATATCGCACGGGATCTCGTACTCCGATTCCGCCAACGGCTCCACCTTCCGCCTGCCATCGCGGCCCGGTTCGCCCAGGCGCGTCTCGCAGAATCGCACGCCCACCGCGCGGTCGTAATGCACCACGATCTCCACCGGTTGCGCCAGCCAATGGAAGCTCACGCCTTCCACTTTGGAGTGGTCGTACTCGAACGGGAAGGCCGGCATCTCCTTCTGCGTGCGCCGGTAGAACACGTGGACTTCCTCGGCGCCCAGGCGCTTCGCTGCGTTGGCCGCGTCGATGGCCGTGTTCCCGCCGCCGATCACGATCACCCGCCGGCCCACATGGATATCCTGCGACGTCTTATACCGTTCGATGAAGCGCAGCGCGTCGATCACGCCGACGGCGCCTTCGCCCGGAATTCCCAACTGTTCCATCGCGCCCAATCCGAGCCCCAGAAAAACGAACGCGAATTCGCGCTCCAGGTCCTCGAGGGTGACGGCTGTCCCGATCTCCGCCTGTCGAAATTCCACGCCAAGCGAGCGCACCAGTTCCACTTCGCGCAGGCTATCGGCGGAGCGTAGCTTATATTCCGCCACTCCGTAGGTGTTCAAGCCGCCGGGCAGCGGGCGATTGTCGAAGATGGTCACTGAGTGGCCGCGCCGCGCCAGTTCCGCCGCGCACGCCAACGATGCCGGTCCGCCGCCCACGCACGCCACGCGAATCGGACCGGCGTTCGGCGACACCGGTAGACGGCCCTTCGCCTCATAGAAGCGATCCATGGCGTAGCGCTGCAGGCGGCCGATCTCGATGGGCTTCTGATTGTAGCGGTGCATCACGCAGTTGCCCTCGCACAGCACGTCCACCGGGCACACGCGCGAACAGCTCAGGCCTAAAATGTTGGCGTCCAGAATACTCAATGCCGAGCCGCGCAAATTCCCGCTGGAGATCTTCTTGATGAAGCGCGGCACGTCGATATGGGTGGGGCACGCCGCCGCGCACGGGGCGTCGAAACAGAACAGGCAGCGATTGGCTTCTGCCAGCGCGGACTGCGAAGGGAGCGCCGGATGGAGATCGGGAAAGCGTTCCACATGTTCCGGCGCAGCCGTCACCGCACGCCTCCGGTTGCCATCGCGCCCACCGACGCGAGCGCTTTATCGAGCATGCCGAAAAAGTTGTCGATGTCGGACCGGCCGATATTCATGGGCGGGGAGAAGCGCAGCACGTTGCCGTACAGGCCGCCCTTGCCCAGCAGCAGGCCTTCATCGCGGCAGGCCTCCATCAGGCGCGCCGTGGCAGTCGCGGCGGGGACTTTCGTCTGCCGGTCTTCCACCAGTTCGATCGCCAGCAGCAGTCCCATGCCGCGAACGTCGCCGATCAGGGCATGCCGCTCCTGCAGTTCGAGCAGGCGATTGCGCATGTATGCTCCCGTCTCTTCGCAGTTCGCGGGCAGGTTCATCTCTTCGATGTAATCGATCACCGCCTTGGCTTGGGTGGAGACCACCGGGTTGCCGCCGAAAGTAGAAATCGTGAGGCCCTTGACGGAGTCGGCGACTTCCGGCTTGGCCACCGTCAGTCCGACAGGCGCGCCATTACCCAATCCCTTGGCGCACGTCATGATATCGGGCGTCACGCCCCAGTGTTCGATGCCGAACCACTTCGTGCCGGTGCGGCCCCAGCCGGTCTGCACTTCGTCGCTGATGAAGATGCCGCCATGATTGCGCACAATCTTCTCCACGATCTGGAAGTACTCCTTGGGCGGCGTGACATATCCGCCCACCCCTTGGATCGGCTCGCCGATGAAGGCGGCGATGCGTCCGCTGGTGGAGGTGCGAATCATCTCCTCCATATCCTGCGCGCAGCGCACTTCGCAACTCGGGTAAGTCAGACCGAAGGGGCAACGATAGCAGTAAGCATTGTGCGCGTGGACTACACCGGCTTGCGGCGGACCCAATTTCCATGCGCCTTGCCCGGTGAGCGTCATAGCCGCCGCCGAGCGGCCGTGATAAGAATGCCGAAGCGCTACGATTTCGGTATTCCCGGTATAGCAGCGCGCCGTCAGGATGGCTGTCTCGTTAGCTTCTGTTCCGCTGTTGGTAAAGAATGACTTAGTAAGTTGCCGCCCGGGAGTTAGGGACGCTACTTTCTTGGCCAGCGCCGCCTGCGGCTCGTTCGCGAAGACCGTAGACACGTGCTGCAGCGTGTCCATCTGGTGCTTTACCTTGCTGTTCACCTGCTCATTGCAGTGGCCCACGCTCACCGTGACGATGCCACCCAGAAAATCGAGATACTGCCGCCCGTCGGCATCCCAGACGTATTGATCCTTGGCACGCGCCACCACCAGAGGTTCGCGGAAAAAATGGAACACCGCCGGGAATAAGTACTCTTGGTTAGCCAGAATAATTTCGTCTTTGGTCATAAGTTACGCCTTCACCAGCGATTGATACATGTCAGGGCGGCGATCGCGGAAGAACTGCCACGTCTTGCGCACTTCGGCGATCATTTCGAGATTGAGGTCGGCCGTCAGTACCTCATCCTTGTCGCGCGATGCCTGCGCGACCATCTGCCCGCGCGGATCGCAGAAGTAACTCGACCCGTAAAACTCGCCGATGTTCCAGGGAGCTTCCACCCCCACGCGATTGATGGCTCCCACGAAATACCCGTTCGCCACGGCGTGCGCCGGTTGCTCCAGTTTCCACAGATATTCGCTCAGTCCGGCGACGGTGGCCGACGGATTGAACACGATCTCCGCACCGTTCAACCCGAGCGCACGGGCGCCTTCCGGGAAATGCCGGTCGTAGCAAATATAGACGCCGATCTTGGCGAAGCCGAGGTCGAACACCGGATAGCCAAGGTTGCCCGGGCGGAAGTAATACTTCTCCCAGAATCCCGGCGCGACGTGCGGGATGTGCGTCTTGCGGTATTTGCCCAGGAACGTGCCGTCATTGTGGATTACGGCGGCGGTGTTGTAGTACAGGCCTTCCTGTTCCACTTCGTAAACCGGCACGATGAGGGCCACGTGCAGTTCGCGCGCCAGGTCCTGCATCAATTTAATGGTCGGCCCGTCGGGGACATGCTCGGTGAAATCGTACCAGCGGGTGGTCTGTTCGGCACAGAAGTAGGGGCCGTAGAAAATCTCCTGCAAGCACACGATCTGCCCGCCCGCGGCCGCCGCCTGCCGGATATAGTCGACATGCTTGTCGACCATCGCCTTCTTGGTGGCTTCGAGCGAAGATCCGGGAGGCGCGGCGTTAGTGGCCTGGATCAACGAGCAGCGAACGATGCGCGACATGAATCCTCCCCGACAGTAAGGAACACTTCACCCTCCAGCCTCACGGCCGTAAGAGCGGCGATGCGGCCTATTATCCGCCTTCCCGGAGGTCGGCGCAAGAGCGCCTCTCCGGCTCGGAGGGTAACAGGAGAAAATCGCTCCCTCAAGGGTCGCCCTCGCTTCGGGTTCATGGGCTTGCTGGATGACCATGGTAAAATGACCATGGTATGAAACAGACGATTGCCGCCGGCGAATTCAAAGCTAAATGCCTTCATCTTCTCGATGAAGTGCAGCATAGCCGTAATGAGATCGTGATCACGAAGCGGGGAAGACCGGTCGCGCGATTGGTGCCGGTCGCAGAAGAAATCGCCACCGTTTTCGGTCGCATGAAGGGGTCTGGCAAGATTCTCGGCGACATTATCGGGCCTACTGGCGAAAAGTGGGAGGCCGATGAGTAGCGCGTCCGCGCCTCTGCTGTTAGATACCCACTATTGGGTCTGGTTGCAATTCGGCGTGCGGGAGCGAATGACGCCGTCGGAGCTGAACGCGATCGATAAAGCCGCTACGCTCGGCGACTTGCGGTTGTCGGTGGTGTCTGTTTGGGAGGTCGCCATGTTGGAATCCAAAGGGCGACTCCAGCTTTATGTCCCCTGCGAGCAGTGGGTCCGCGACGCCCTGGCGATGCCCGGCCTTTCGCTCGCACTGCTCACCCCTGAGATCGCCATCGCCAGCACCCGCCTCCCTGAGCCCTTTCATGGCGATCCCGCCGACCGCATAATCGTGGCGACCGCGAGAGCCCTTGGCGCGCGCCTCGTCACCCGCGATCGCAAGATCCGCGAATACGCCCGCAAGCGCCACGTCTCCATCCTCTGACTTGCCTTACTTTACGGTGATCCAGAACGGCATGATGCGCAGCATCCCGCCCTTCATCCACGCGTGGAACGGCACCGGTCCGAACACCTGCGCGAGTTTCGTCTCCAGTACGTCGTCGGTGGAGCGATGCATCAGCACGTCGAGAATGCTGCGCCTCCCGGGGTAGACCACCAGGTCCACATTCTCCCCCGCCGCAATCTTCGCCTTCGCCTTCACCATGTCGACCGCCGTATCCAGGCCGCCCAGCGCGTCCACCAGGCCGTTGTCCTTCGCCTGGCTGCCCAGCCACACACGACCTTGCGCCAGAGGCTCGATCTGGTCGTAAGGGCGATGGCGCGCGTCCGCTACTTTGCTGACGAAATCGTGATAGCTCTCGTCGATCCCGTTGCGCAGCATCTGCTGTTCGTCCGGCGTCAGCTCCGTGTAATCGGAATCGATATCGGCATGCGTACCGCGCTGCACCGAATCTTTCGTGACGCCGAGTTTGTCGTACAGGCCGTGCAGGTCGGGCTTGCCGAAGACCACCCCGATCGACCCCGTCTCGCTCTCGGGATAGGCGACGATCGGGTCGCCCGTCATGGCGATGAAGTAGCCACCCGAGGCTGCCACGTCCGACATGGAGATCACCATCGGCTTCTTCTTGCTGAGCAGGTTCAGTTCGCGCCACATCTCGTCGGACGCCACCACTTCGCCGCCCGGCGAATCGATGCGCAGCACCACGCCTTTGATCGTCGAATCGTCGCGCACCTTGCGCACCAGCTTGTCGAACCCAGAGGAGGTGAGGTCCGATTCGTCGGCGCCATTATCGTTCGGACTGCCGCGCACAATATCGCCCTGCGCCACCAGGAGAGCGACTTTATTCTTGCCGGCGGAAGCGGCAGGCACTTTCAGATAATCGTCGAGCGCGACGCGGTGCACATCGCCGCCGTGCAGTTTGTCTTTGAGCTCTGTCCACATCTGGTCTTCGAATTCCAGGGAGTCCACCAGCCCGGCCTTCTGCGCCTGGGTCGCCGTAAACGGTCCCTGGTCGATGATGGTGCGCACCTCGTCGGCGGTTTTCTTGCGCCCCGCGGCGATGTGGTCCACCATGTCGCCGTAGAGCCCGTCCACCACGCTGTTCATCACCTCGCGCGTTTCCGGACTCATGTCGCTGCGCGTGAACATGTCGCCGTAGTCTTTGTACTTGCCGGCGTGCTCCACGTCCACCGTCACGCCGAGTTTATCCAGCGACTTCTTGAAATACATCAGCTCGGCGCGCAGGCCTTTGAGCATGAGCTGGTCGGACGGCCCGAGATAGATGCGGTCGGCGCCGCTGGCCAGCACATATTCACGCCCCGACGGAGTATTCAGGTAGGCATAGACGGGCTTGCCAGACTTGCGGAACTGCTCCAGGTCGGAGCGCATCTCTTCCAGCTTGCCCCATCCACCCGCGAGATTTTCCGGCTCCAGCACAATGGCCTTAATGTTACTGTCGGCCGCGGCTTTCTTGAGCGTCATCCAGAGGCCGGAGATGGTGGCGTGCGGTCCATCGCCGCCCAGCAGCGCCGGTAATTCCACCGGAGGCTTTTCAGGAATCTCACCGTCCAGCCGCAGCACCAAAACGGAGTTGGCGGCGATAGCCGGCGGTTTTTCGCGGAATCGCAAGGCCGCAAAGATCAGGATCACGACCGTCAGAAACACCAGCGCGAGGCCGGTGCCGACGCCCAGCAGGAACTTACCCATAGCTATTCCGAAAGTAGCACGCGCCGCGGTGTGGGCGTGTGGCGTTTCTTACGCACCGGCTTCGGTGCCGCGCCGCAGCGCACGCAAATCGATCCCCAGCGACTGGCATTTCTTGTACAGATGGCTGCGCTCCAGCCCCAGCGCTTTGGCGGTATCCGTCATGCGCTGATTGTGCCGCTTTAGCTCCGCTAGAAGCTGCTCGCGCTCAAAAGTGTCGACGCGCTGCGCTAGCGTTCCCGTGATGGCGGGAGCGCCCGCTGTCGCGGGGCGCGCCTCGTCCGCGCCGGCGGGAAGCGCCAGCCGGACCGTGGCCGCATCCACCGGGCCATCGGCCAGCAGCAACAGCCGCTCCACCACGTTGCGCAACTCACGCACATTGCCCGGCCAGGGATAGCGCTGCAGCTCTTCGATAGCGCTCGCTTCGAACGGCTTGGGCTTCCACCCGTTCTGCTCCGCCACCTGCGCCGCGAAGTGCGTCACCAGCGCCGGAATGTCTTCCACGCGGTCCCGCAATCCCGGCAGCAGCAGCGGAAAGACGTAGATGCGATGGTACAGATCCTGGCGGAAGACGCCTTTCTTCACCAGTTCATCCAGATTGCGGTGTGTGGCCACCACCACGCGCACGTCCACCGGAATGGTGCGGTCGCCGCCCACTCGCTCCACCTGCCGCTCCTCCAGCACGCGCAGCAGTTTGGCCTGCATCACCAGCGGCATGTCGCCGATCTCGTCGAGAAACAGCGTGCCCTTGTGCGCCTGTTCGAACTTGCCGACATGCCGTGTGGCAGCGCCCGTGAAGCTGCCCTTCTCATGGCCGAAGAGTTCCGATTCGATCAGTTCGCCCGGCACCGCCGCGCAGTTCAACGTAATGAACGGACCGTCGCGCCGCCCGCTCCGTTCGTGCAGCGCGCGCGCAATCAGCTCCTTGCCCGTCCCCGTATCGCCGAGGATGCAGACCCGCGCCTCGCTGGCCGCCACGCGATCCACTTGCGCCATCACGCGCCGCATCGCCTCGCCGGAGTGGACAATCTCGTGCTTGCCCACGCGCAGGCGCAGTTCGCGATTCTCGGCTTCCAGGCGCTTCAGTTTGAGCACGTTGTCGACGGTGAGCAGCAGCTTGTCGGTGGAGAGCGGCTTCTCCAGGAAATCGGCCGCGCCCAGCCGGGTGGACCGCACCGCCATGTCGATGGTGGCCTGGCCGGAGATCATCACCACCGGCAGCATGATCCCGAGATTGCGCAGCTCTTCGAGCAGCGTGATCCCATCCTTGCCGGGCATCACCACGTCCGACAGCATCATGTCGAAGGGCTGCGATTTCACCAGTTCCAGCGCGCGGTTGGCGTTGTCGCAAACCGTCGCCTCATGTCCCGCCAGGCGGAACGCGCGCGCCAGCGAGCCCAGTGTGCTGGCATCGTCATCGACTATGAGTAGGTGTGCCATGAGTGTATCCCGTTATCCCAAATCAATCCGGAAGGTGGTGCCTTTGCCCTTCTCGCTCTCCACCGCGATGCGGCCTTTGTGGTCGCTCACCACCGGCAGCATGATCCCGAGATTGCGCAGTTCTTCGAGCAGCGTGAAGCCATCCTTGCAGGGCATCACCACGTCCGACAGCATCATGTCGAAGGGCTGCGACTTTACCAGCTCCAGCGCGCGGTTGGCGTTGTCGCAAACCGTCGCCTCATGTCCCGCCAGGCGGAACGCGCGCGCCAGCGAGCCCAGTGTGCTGGCATCGTCATCGACTATGAGTAGGTGTGCCATGTCTATTCCGTTATCCCAAATCAATCCGGAAGGTGGTGCCTTTGCCCTTCTCGCTCTCCACCGCGATGCGACCCTTGTGGTCGCTCACCACCGATTGCACAATCGCCAGGCCCAGCCCCGTGCCGTGCGTCTTGGTCGTATAGTACGGCGTGAACAGCCGCTCGCATTCTTCCGGTGTGAGCCCCTGGCCGGTATCCGACACTTCCAGTCGCAGGCCGGCGCCCATCGCCGCCGTGCGCACCGTCAGCGTGCCGCCTTCGGGCATCGCGTCCACTGCATTCAAGATGAGGTTGCGCAACACCCGCGTCATCTGCTCGCCATCCGCCTGCACCGGCCGGACTGACGGATCGAGCAGCATCGATGCGCGAATACCCGCCTTGGCAAGCTGCGCCTCGAACAACCGCATGGTGTCCGTGGCCAGCGCGTTCAGATTCACTGGCTGCATTTCGGGCGCCGGCATTTTGGCGAAATCGCTGAAGCGCCCGATGATCTGCTTCAGGTTTGCCAGTTCTGCCAGCAGTGTCGACGTGCCTTCGCGGAACACTTCGTCGAACTGTTCGGGATAGCTCGCGCGCGCCCGCTGCATGTTCTCGACGGTGATCTGCAGCGGGAACAGCGGATTCTTCAATTCGTGCGCCAGACGGCGCGCCAGTTCGCGCCACGCCGCCACGCGCTCGGCCTGCACCAGTCGCTCGCGCTGTTCCACCAGTTCGTGCGTCATGCGATTGAACGCGCCTGCGAGCTGGCCGATCTCGTCGGTGCTGCTCACCGCGACGGTCGCGCCCCAGTTGCCGGCCGCCACTTTGCCGGCGCTCTCCGCCAGGCGCCGCACCGGTCGCGTCACCCGCGCCGTAGCCCACCAGCCCAGCACGATCGCCATCAGGATGCCGCTCACCGCCACGATTACCGCGGTGCGCAGCATGGAGCTTTCGAGTTCCACCAGGTCGCGCCGCGAATTGCCCACCAGCAGCACGCCGAGCACTTCGTTGGCGCTCCCTTTGAGCGGCAGCGCATGGAAGATCTCCCCCGCGGCGCCCGTTCCGATCGGGCCCACCGCCTCGCTGCGCTGCTTTTCCACCTGCTCGATGAGCGGACGCAGCAGCGTGGCCGACGCCACCGGCCCGGAGGAGTCGATCAAATCGGCGGGCGAGAATGCCGGCGCCAGATTGCGATAGAGGAGGACCCGCATGCCTTCGGGCGCCACCAGCGAGGCGACGAACTCGCGATCCAGCACGCGCCCGCCGGCGACGTACAGCTTCATGTCTCCCACCACCACCGTCCGCACCGCCACCAGCGCGAGCGCCACCGAGTCCGGCAGCTCTTCGCGCTTCAGAAATGCCGGCCGCGATTGCCAGTTGGTCTCGGCCGGCAGCCAGTCTTCTTTGTAGCCGAAGCGCGCCTGCCATTGCGCCGAGGAGACGATGGCGCCGTCCCGGTCCACCAGCTCGAGCAGGTCCAGACGATTGGTGGAAGCGAGGGTGCCCGCCTCCGACAAGTATGCCGAGGGATCGGGCGTGATGGCGATTTCGCGCGCTACCGGCGAGTTCGCGATGCCTTCCACGGTGCGCACAATCTCTTCACCGCGTCGCTGAAATTCCTTGTCGAACTGCGCCACGATGGCGTTCACGCGGCGCGCCTCCATGGCCTCGAAAGCGCGGCGCGCACGGCTGGAAACGATCAGTTCCACCATCCCCACGGAGGCGGCCACCGCTACGGCGAAGATCAGCAGCAGGCGCGTGCGGAACGTCATGGCCGCTCTTCCACCCAGAGGCTGTCGAAGCGCCACTCGCCCAGCGGCGTGATCACCGGGCCGCCCTGCACGCGCGGTCCGGCGCCGTACACCAGCGGGAGATGGAACAGCGGGATCACGTGGAAGCCTTCGAGCAGCGCGCGCTCCGCCTGGTACTCTTCTTCGGGCGTACGCGCCGGCGGTGGCTCGGTCAATCCGAAAGCCACCGCCACGTCCGCCAGCGCGTGCGCCGGGTCAGAAAATGGAATGCGCGTCTCCACCAGACGAACGTCGGCATTCGCCCCCGCGGGCATGACAGACACGTTCAGGTGCGCGTCGCGGGCGTTCAACTGGATGCGGTCGGCGATGCCGCGATTGGTGGGGTCGTCCGCCGCCAGCGAGAACGAGCGGTCGGCGGGCGCGACGGCCGCCACCAGTGCCTGCGCCTTCGCCGGGTCAGCGGTCGTGTTGAAGACGAAGGCATACCCCGTGATCCACTGCGGCAGAAGTGCGCCCGAAATGTCGCCCTGCTTTTGCAGCAGCACACTGTGGATGGCGTTTCGATCCACCGCCAGCGCGAGAGCTTCGCGTACGCGCGGATCGGTGACGCGCGGTCCGCACACCAACGCCATCAGGCGCACCGGCGACGACGACCAGACCCGCCGCCCCGCCGACTGTCGACGCAATTCCGCCGTGCCCAATTGCACCACGTCGGTCTTGCCCAGTTCGAGATCCACCGATTGATCGCGCAGCGAGCGCCCGAACTGGATCTCCACGGTATCGAGAAACGGCCGTCCGGAGGGCGCATTGTCGTCGGCGGTAAAGATGGCGCGCTTGCCGGCTTCCCAGGTGGTGAGCACGAAGCCTTGGGGAACGCCGAAGACTTCGGGCGACGATGGCGTCTCGCGGATTTCGACACGGAGGGTGCCGCCGTAGCGCGGCCGCGTCGCCGCGAGGGCGGCCGCCGCTATCAATATCGCGATTGCCAGCCGCTTAGTTCGCACAGACCACCGCCGTAAAGATGGCGCGCTTGCCGGCTTTCCAAGTGGCCGGCACGAAGACCTTGGGAGCGCCGGGCACGTCGGGCGTCGGCACCGCCGCCAGCAAGATCGAGATTGCCGGCCGCTTAGTTCGCACAGACCACCGTCACGGCGTACGCCGAGTATTGCTGCGATCGCAGGTCTTTCACCACGGCTGTCGCCGCGCTGCCGCCCGAGGTCCACAGCGCCAGTACCGGACCGGGGAAATCGGCCGGCTCGGTCAAGGGCTGCGGCGTCCGGTCGGCCAGGGTGAATGCCTGGATCGAATCCGGCTGGCCGCGGTCGCCGGCGCGCGTTGCCAGCACCTGCGATCCCGCGCCGCAGTGTGCGTCGATGCCGGCGATATCCGAACCCCACAGCGCGCTCGATGTCCCGGCGGCGTCGAGCGCGCTGTCGAAGATCTGCACCCGGCCGTCGATCGCCGCCAGTAGCCACCAGGTGCGCCCCTGCGACTCCACACTGGCTGCCGAAAAGAAGGGGACCACGCTTTTGTGCTGCCCGCTCTGCGTGGTCACACGTCCGTCGAAGTAGTTGCGCGTGGCGGCGAAATTCGCCAGCAGCAACGCGCGGCTGCCCGATTCCAGCACCCACGCCTGTTCGCTTGTGTGGCAGTCCGCCGAGAGCGCAGGGTCGGTGGTCCCGTCGCACTCCATGCCCGGCAGCAGCGCCTGAAAGCCCGTGCCCTTCACACGAAGATGTCCCCGCAAATCGGCCGGCCACGGGCGGGCAGGGGAGAGGGGGACGCTGCGCTGCGGCTGCCACTGCTGTCCGTTGCGGGTGTAAAGCGTGAGGCTCGCGGGCGAGAGCACCAGCATGCCCGCGGGCGGGAACGCGACGTCGAGTATCTGTTCCGCCTGCTCCCAGAGGAGTTTCTTTTCCAACGTCAGGCCCGCCGGAAGAGTTGCCGTCGCCGCGCCGCGCTTCCAATAGGCGATCCAGACCTGGCGTTCGTCCCCCTTTGCGGCCTCCTCCACCAGCAGAAATTGCGCGGAGTTTTCAGATACCGTAAGGTGCGCTTCCACCACCGGAGCGGGATCTCCCAGGTGAAGCCCGAAGTCCTGCAGTGAGTCTTCGAAGGCGGTGCGCGCCTGGCTGGCGGCGGATTCCTGCGAGGAGAGATTGCGCCAGGTCACCGTCACGGCCGCGCCTCGGCCTGCAAAAGCAGCCGTCTTGCGGGCCAACTCCCGCGCGGCCCCGACCGGATCGTCAGCGGCCGGCGCGCTCGAACAGAAGCACAGGAGCGCGGCCGAGACCGCGTGCCACCCCTTCACGGCTGCGATCATAGCACATCGCGGTTCTCGGACCCGGTGACGATGCGGATGACGCCGCGCAGGCAGGTCCGCGCCACCAGAAACGACACCGGAAAAGTGATGGCCACCATCAGAATGCAACCCAGAACGCTGTTCATGGAAGTCTCCGGATACCTTTACTGAGCTGCCGCCAATGTTGTTACTTCACCGAAGATCTGATCGAGCTCGGGCGTGCGCTCCGCGTAGATTTCCACCCGGTCGCCGACCTCCACCATGGCGAACAACCGCTCGACATCGCGATTGCGCATGCGGACGCAGCCGTGCGACGCGTTGTGTCCGATGGAAGACGGAACGTTGGTGCCGTGGATGCCGTACCCTTTAACGCTGAGGCCGAGCCATCGCGTGCCCAACGGATTAGTCTTTCCGGGGCCGATGACTTTGCCTCTGTAATACCAGGTGGGGTCGGGGATGCTGTTGACGATTTTGTAGGTGCCTACGGGGCTGGGGGATTCGGGCGCGCCAACCGCGGTGGGGAAGATCTTCACCACGCGATCGTCTTCGAGCACCGCGAGTTTGCGGTCGCTAAGGCTGACCACGATTCTGCGTGCCGGGCGCGCGACGCTGTCCTGCGCCATCGCTTCGGCAGCGGCCACGAGCACCACTCCGGCGACGGTGGCCATCTTCCGGATCTGATCTTCTACTCTGAGCATCTTTCCATCCTCCGAACGGACGGGAGAGATGCAGATCGCAAGCCACAGCGTAAGTAGCTGATACTAAAATGTTTACTGATTATTGCGAGCGTGTCAATATAGACACACGTGGACGCCGGGACGCGTCTTAAACGGTGACAGGCTCGTTGAGGCGGATGATCTTCTTCTGAATGGCGTACTGCACGAGCTGCGCCTTGTTATGGATGTCGAGCTTACGCATCAGATTGAACTTGTGCGCCTCCACGGTCTTGACGCTCAAATCGAAGCTCGCCGCGATCTCCTTTACCGATCTGCCTTCGGCCAGCATCTTGAGGATTTCGCGTTCGCGTTTCGTCAACGTGCCGAAGCGGGGTTGGCGCACTGTATTGCCGCCCTGTACACGGAAGCCATCCACCAGACGAGTGAGCAGCCGCGGACTGAGATAGCTTCCCCCACGATGCACTTCGCGGACAGCGGTGAGCAACTGGTCTGCCGGGCTGTCTTTCAGTACGTAGCCGCTGGCGCCGATCTCGACGCACTCGGCGAGATAATCTTCATCGTCGTACATCGACAGGAATACGATTCTGGTTTCGGGACGCTCCTTGCGGATCTGCCGGGTCGCCTCGAAACTGCTCATTCCCGCCATGCCGATATCCATCAGCACCACGTCGGGACGAAGCAGTTTGGCGGCAGCCACCGACTCCATCGCGTTGGCGGCTTCCCCCACCACTTCCAGGTCCGATTCCGCCGAGAGCAGCGTACGGATGCCCTGCCGGAACAAAGTATGATCGTCAGTCAGTAATATGCGAATTATAGCCATGATGTGTCCCTCCGGCGGAGTCTTGCGGCAACGTGAGCACGACTTTGACGCCCCGCCGGGGCGCCGTATGAATGGACAGGCCGCCGCCGAGCAGCGCTGCCCGCTCGCGCATCCCCGCCAGTCCGAATGACATCGGCTTGCTCAAAGCCGCTTCTTTCGCGAAGCCGGCTCCGTTATCCGAAACGCTCAACCTGATATAGATATCGGTGAATTGCAGCAAAAGGTTTACGCGAGTTGCCTGGGAATGTTTGGCGATATTCTGTAGAGACTCCTGCGCTACGCGGTAAATCACTTCCTGCCTCTGGCGCGACAGCCCCGCGCAATCGCCCGCGAAACGGACCCGAATGGCGGCGGAATGCATCTTTCCGAAGCGCACCGCCAGTTGACGGACTGCCGCCTCGAGCCCCAGCCTCTCCAGCACCGACGGACTGAGCGCCGCCACGATGCGCCGCAGTTCCTCCACCGTGCTCTCGGCGATCTCGCGTGCCGTCGCGAGCCGGCGCTTCATCACTGCGCCGGCGTCGCGTTCCATCAATTCCAGTTGCAGCCGCAGCGCCAGCAGCGATTGGCCCGCTTCATCGTGCAACTCGCGTCCAATCCGCCGTCGCTCTTCGTCTTCCGCCCGGCGCGCCTCGGCGTCCAGCCGGCGGATTTCCGCTTCCAGGCGAACCTTCTCGATGGCTTTCCGGCAGCGTTCCGCCGCGGCGTTCAGCAGCGTCAGTTCCCTGGGGAGCCAGGGATAATGCGAATCGAAGCCAAATTGCAGCAACGCCGCTTCGCCGATGGGAAAAGACCAGTAGGAGGCATGCCGGCCGCGCATCGCAGGGTCGGCGATCAGCTTTTCACGCTTCTGTCCGCTCTTGATATATAAAGGGCGGGCCAGCAGTCCGGCCGGCGCACGGTCCGATACCAGAAGCCGGCCTGCGCGCGCCCGAAACGTGCGCGTCAGGATGCGGACGAAGCGTTCCAGCAGATCGTCCAGGTCTTTCGCCTCGATTTCCGCCCGGTCGAGTCCGAAAAACGCCTGCGCTTCCGCCTCGCGCACCTGAAAATACGCCTCATTCAGTGCCAGAACGGTTGCCAGATAGAGTTGTTCGCGAGCCGGCTCAAACTGGCCGGGCAACGCCGCCTCCAGCAACGCGCCGAACGTCTTCAATGCCTCCTTCGCGGCAAAAGGGTCGACGTTTAACCTGGCCAGCCGGCGGCCGTTGTACTCCACCTGCTCGACAAACTGCGAGAGCGCCGGCAGCCGGGAAGCCGCCGCCGGTGTAATCGCCAGAAAGGCGCGCATTCGCGCGGCGTCGAACCCCTGCGCGCGCAGCACTTTGCGGTACCTGCGCTCCAAACGGTCCGCATGCGGCGCAATCGCCGCGGTCATCCGCGCCACAAATCGCCGCGCCGTGCCGGAAAGCAGTGGATCGGTCATCCACCTGACTATCGTCGGTGGGGGCGCCCTACTTTAGTCGAAACAGCCGACATATTGCACTTCTTCTTCGAGTTCGATGGCGAATCGGTCGGCCACGCGGTGCTTCAGCTCGCGAATCAACGCGCAAAGGTCGGCGGCCGTCCCCGCGCCGGCGTTGTAAATCAGGTTGGCGTGATACGTCGCCACATGAATGTCGCCGCGGACCATTCCCTTGGCGCCCACCTGTTCCAGGAACCAGGCCGCCGGCACCTTGCCTTCGCGGATGGCCGCCGCGGGCACCTGCGACGCGGCATGCTCGGGCAGTTCCCGCACCAGCAGATTCTTAAAGATGCTGCCGGCGCACTTCATGGTCACCGGAAACTTCTCATTGCGCACCTTGAGGATGGAATCGGCTGCCTCGCGCAAGGCGCGCGCATCGCCGGTATCGAGCCGCAACTCCGTCGAGAAGACGATCCAGTCTTTACGACGCTTGAAGATCGACTCGCGATAGTGAAACTCGCACTCCTGGTTGTCGAACACGCGGACCGACTGGCCGTCGTAGAAACGCACCCCCACCACGCGCTCGGATAGCGAGTGGCCGTACGCGCCGGCATTTCCGTAGACCGCCGCACCCACCGACCCCGGGATGCCAGCCAGCGTTTCCAACCCGGCGAGACCGCGCGCGATGGCGAAATCCACCAGGTCCTGCAGCACCGCGCCCGCGCCCGCGTGCACGCGCCCGTTCGCTTCGAGCAGGCGATCGCCGCGATAGCGCAGCACTACACCGCGAAATCCGCGATCGGACACGATCAAATTGGTGCCGCCGCCGATGACCACCAGTTCGGCGCCGCCCGCCCGCACGGCGGTGAGCGCCGCGATGAAAGCTTCGGCGCTTTCGGTCTCGGCGTAGAGGTCGGCCGGACCGCCGATACCGAATCGCGTATAGCGGGAAAGCGGCGCATCGACGAAAACGGTTAGATTAGGAATTTCGGCGAGACGCAGGCGCGTCTCTTCCGGGATGGACATTATCTCAATTATAGGGGAGGGATTCGAATGAGCTCGCGCTTTCCCGGCTTTCCGCCGGAGGCCCTGCAGTTCTTGCGCGCGCTGGCGCGCCACAACAATCGCGACTGGTTTCAGCAGCGCAAAGCCGCCTTCGAAGAGCAGGTGCGGGAGCCCATGCGGAACCTGGTGGAATCGCTTAATTCCGCTATGAAAAGCTTCGCGCCGGAGTATGCCACCGACCCCGCGAAGGCGGTTTACCGCATTTATCGCGACACCCGATTCAGCAAGGATAAGACGCCCTACAAGGACCACATCGCCGCCAGTTTCTTTCGCAGCGGCACCGGTCCGCATAAGTATGGAGGGTATTACGTGCACGTCTCGCACAAGGAGCTTGCGGTGGGCGGCGGGGTGTATATGCCGGAGCCCGACGTGCTGCTTGAAATCCGCCAGCACATCGCGGAGAACCACCAGAAGCTGCGTAAGATTCTGGCGGCGCCGGCGGTACGGCGTTCGTTGGGGGAACTGCAAGGCGAGCAGCTTTCGCGCGTGCCCAAAGGCTTCCTCGCGACGCATCCTGCCGCCGACCTGCTTCGTTTCAAAAGCTTTAGCCTTTACACCGAGCTCGACCCGGCACTGGCCACCACTCCGCAATTCTTTACTGAGGTGGTGACGCGTTTCCGCGCCATGAAGCCGTTCCTCGATTTCCTGACCGCGCCGTCGGCCGAGAAACGATCGCGGATCGATCCGCGCGATCTGCTGGTGTGACCGAGTTCGCCCCGGCGCCTTACTGAGGTGCTGACGCGCTTCCGCTATCAAGCTGCTTCACGGGCATCGCTACGTCGCCAGAAACAACGCCCGTTCGGCCGCCCGTCTCCGCACCAACCCCTGGAGAACCTTACCGTTCGCGCGGTCGATATCCAGGAACTCATCCGCTGCGCCGGCGAAATCGCCACTGTTGATCTTCGTCACCAGCTTAGGGGCGGTCGACGGCAGCCGCTGCGCGCCGCCGCACAGATTGAAACACAGGGACACCAGCGCATCGTACTGCCCTTGTGTGAGCGGCACATGAATTACTTGCGTCAGCCCCAGCTCCACCTGCGCGACGTCGCGCTGCAGGAACGATTCCGCCACATCTTCGGTAATCCGGAGTCCGGCGTGCACCCCCGCGGTGTGCCCCCACCCGATGGTCCACACGCCCGCCGGGCAGAGATACGCATCGAGCCGCAGCGACTCGAACTCTTTAATTAACTCGACACCTGTTTGACTGCACGTCATACGGAGCTCGCCTCTCGCGACCACATCATTCTACTTGGCCTTCGGCAGGTTTTTCAGATTGATCAGGATTCCCGCCTCGGCAATCGGATTCCAGCCGACGCCCGCGACGTACAGCATCCTCACCGGCACGATGAAGCTGAACACCGGTGTGATCTGATAAATTGCCGTCGCCACAAAAGACGACGAGAAGTTGACGTTGAACCCCGAGGCCTGCGATTGCGAGAAGCTCGGTCCCACGTCTCCACCCACCAGAAAGCTGGCGTGCCCGGTATCGAGCAGGTCCTTATGAAATCCCTGTCGCAGAGATGTGGCGATGGCATAAAACTTCTTGCCTGTGGTTGGATCGACGGAGAGTTTCGGCAGAACATCCGCCGTGGTGGTGCCGTACACGCCCGCCGAGCCCACCACCGGATAGATCGCCGAGATCCCCATGGTGAATCGCGGCGTGCCGAGCTGGTTGAACTCGCCGAAGGCCGAGACCGCGACCGGCAACGGGACCGCGGGAAAAGTGACAGAGGTCGTTGGTGTTTGCCCGAACGCCGCGACGGCGAACAGGGCGGGAACGATGAAATGCTTCATGCTAGGCTCCTAAAACTTGCTTCCAATCGATGCTGGCGGCGGCCGTTTTTCCAGCCGCCAAAAGCGCAGGTATACCGGCGAGGTCGTCCATCGAAATGCCGGACGGCAACTGCCAGTCGAACTTTTGCTGTACCCCCGGCCACTGCCGTTCCACGGCGCGGTCCACCCAGTCTTCCGAGGTGTCCACCAGCGTGTCCGTGGCCCATGCGACGGTGGCGATCAGTCCCTTGGGCGGCGTATCGGAGCCGGGATAGTATCCCGTCCCGAGCGACACCAAGCGCGTTTCCGCCGGCACAAAGACGTCATACTCGAACATCTCCACGCAGGCCTGATAAGAAGGATTCGCCATCCCGCCCGTTCCGCCGTCGAAAAATGACAGCGCCTGCGTCTTCACGGTCATCGGCCATGGACTGAAATAAGTGGGCGCGCACGCCGAAGCCACCGCCGCATCGAGCAATCGCGAGGCGCCTGTGGTGCCCGCGTTGCGCGCCCCATCCCGCACGAAATACCAGTCGTGGCCGTTGGCGGCGGTGGCCGGAATGCAGATGCCGATCGGGCAATCGTTCATGCTCCACCGCGCCGCCGTCCCGAATACGGTGCCGAGTACCCCCTGCAGTTTGGTGGGATCGTACATGTGCCCCTCGGCCACTCGTTTGGCATCCGCCAGTATGCCCGTGGGCGTGAAAACTTCCTTCGATCGCGTGGTGTACACGGTGAGCAGTTGGCTGGCGGGGATTCCCGCCGCCACTCCGGCCGCCAGCAGCGCGCCGGTGCTGGTGCCTGCGACATATTGGAAAATGTCGCGCGCGAGTTTGCCCGTCTGTTGTTCGAGCGACGCCAGCACGGTGCACGGGATGATCCCGCGGATGCCGCCGCCGTTAATGGATAGAGTGTTCGTCATTAGTGTTCTCCTTAACGCGACGTGAGGAGTTGAATGCCCTTGACGGTGAGGCTGGTCACGGGATTCAGATCGCGATAGATGACCACGCCGTTCAGGCCATAGCCGAGCAGCCGGTCGTACCATTTGGGCTTGGTGAGGCGATTCAGATTCGTCGCCACGCCTGAAAACTCTGCCGTCGCCGTGCCTACATTGGCGGTGATCTTTTGGCTCTGCACGATGAAGCTGGGCACCGCGCCGCGAATGTCGCGCATGGTCTGCGCCGTCTCGCCGGCCGTCACCTTTGACGCCGCTACCAACCCGAGCAATTGCGGATGGAGATCCGCCATCGTGCGGTCGGCATCATGCAGGGTGCCCTGCGCCGCCGCGATCACCGGTGCGATGTCGCGCCGCAATTCCTCCGCGGTGGCAAGCGCCGTATCGGCACGCGCCAGCGTCTCGCCCACGCGCTGGTCGGCGGTAGCGCGCACTTCGTCCACTTCCGCCAGCGCGTCTTTGCGCAGCGCCGCCATTTGCCGCTCGCTGCGCACGAGCACGTCTTGCCGCGCGGCGCGAACTTCGGCGAGCAATGCCGCGCGCGTGGCCGCCGCCTGTTCCGGCAGCACCTGGATCGTCGCGGTCGCGGCGCGTACCAACTGGATGGCGCACACCGCCAGCCCCGTCAACGCCGCTAACAAGGCGCAGACGCAGATCTGCAAAATGAATTTCATAAGTGAAAGGGGCCACGACTCGTCCGGCCCGGGCCAACTCTACCGGCGCCGGACGAGTGTCTCGTGGCAAATGGAAGCTGCCCGCCCAAGAGAGCTTCCATGCGAGCGAGACTAGCAGCCGACCGCCACCCACGGTCCCGCGCCATCGCGTCAACCAGTTGAAATTGCGGTAAATATATTTCTTGCGAGCCAGTGAACCACTTGCAGAACTCAAAATAACCGATCTTGACAATCGACCCCGAGAATGCAAGTTTCGCTATATCTTCGCCATTTTGCTTGTAAGTAAGTCATCGATGGCGGAATTACTCCAACCCTAAGACATAGCTCCGCCTTCCCTACTACTTATCTCTGTGATTTTATTGAGTGAATCTCTACTTAGCCAGGCGCGGCT